>NZ_JAMTCT010000023.1 GCF_024171995.1 Promicromonospora umidemergens
CGCGCTGGTTCTCAGATGCCGGCAGCGAGCTGCGAGTCGGCGTCCTGCAGCGTCGTAGCGGCCTGCTCCAGGAACGAGGCCATACCCTCGATACCCTCGATGGCCTGCTTCGCGCCCGTCGTGAACTCCTCGTACGACTGCTGGAACTTGCCCGACGCCTGGTCCGTCTGGAAACCAGACGCCACCAGGTTGTTCACCTGAGACGACAGGTTCGTCAGCGTGTCCATGACCTGCGACTGACCGTTACGCAGCTGACCGGCAGTACCCCGGAGCTCCTCGTACGTCACGTTCATGTTTGCCATGAAGTTTCCCCTTCTCAGATCCCGGCCGGCCCCCACGGCCGATCCGACTACCCAGACCCTAACGGCCACCGACCCACCGGTCGATGGGTACAGCTACCCATCGACCTTCGCGAACGGAAACACCGTCGAGGCGGCTGCACGAGGCCCCGCCGACCGCTAGGTTCGTCGGGCGCGGGGCACCAGCCGGAGCACGCGAGCCGCACGACAGGAGCAGACGACATGAACAAGAAGCAGGACGCAGCGAACGCCGCAGTCAACCGTTCCGCACGACCGGCGATGTACGCCTTTGTCGCCGCCATAGTGCTCTGCGTGGTCGGGGTGGTACTGGTCGGTACGGCACCTGACCTCTTCGCCGCGCTCGGAGGCTGGGTCACCGTCATCGTGATCCTGTTCCTCATCGCCGTCCTGGCCGGCCTCGCCATCGTGCGGAGCACGAACCGGAACGCCGACCGCACGGGCGACGGGCCCGACGCCTGACCGGTAGCCGCACAGGCCTCAGACGGAGCTGGTCGCCTCCACCGGAAGGCTCGGTACGTCGCCCGACGCCTCGTCGTCGTCCAGGTACTGGATCGAGTCGACGATCTCGTCGAAGAGCACGGCGAACGGTTCGGCCGACGGGATGTCCGAGACGTTCACGCGGACGAAGAGCATCTTCGCGGGATCGAGCGGATGCGGCATGTGGTACTCGAGGCGCATCGTGAGCACCTCGACCGCTTCCTCGCCCTCGCCGGCCTGCCCCTGTGTCATCTCGACGGCGCGAGCCGCCGGCCGGCCGTTGCGCTGCACCGCGACCTCGGCCTCCGGGAAGGCCAGCCGCAGCGCCCCGGCGTGGTCGCCGTCGGCCACCAGCGGGAGGGTCGCCTCCGGCCAGTCCTCGTCGACCATCAGCAGCGCTGCGGGGAACGGAACTCCCGGCGCGATCTCGAGCGACATGAGATAGGTGTGCACACCGATCGACGCGGCGTCCCGCGCGGTGCCGAACACCTCCTCCACGGCCTGCCGCCGCATGCGGGCGAGCCGGTCCGCCGGACCCACCTGGTCCCGGACCATGCGCTTGATGAAGGCCGCAGCCCGCTCCGGATCGTCCAGGGGGATGCTGACCCACGTCCCGGGCACGATCACACGCACCACGCCACCCAGCACCTTCACGTCCTGCGTCATGCTGCCTCCAGCTCCACGGCCAGTCCCGCGAGCAGGCCCAGCATCTCCTGCGGCATGTCATCGAACGTGCCGACACTGCGGGCGATCGCGGTCAGCTCGACCATGTCCGCACATCCGGCGGGGAAGACGCCGAGCACCACGCGCTCTTCCAGGACCGCGGTGCCCTCGATGCCCAGATCACCGAAGTGGCTGATCATCGAGTGCATCCCGGTCACCTCACCCGCATCGGACGTGCCGTCGACCCGGCCGGCGAACGCGAAGTCGTGCTCCTCGGAGTTCTCGACGATCGACGCCAGCTGCGCAGCGAAGGCGTCGTGAGCGAGGTCCTGCTGGGCCGCCACCGTGACCATGGCGTCGACGGTGCCGAGCTCGGGGTGGCGCACGAGGACGGCGGTCTGCAGGCCACCGATCCGCGTGTCGACGACCGCCTTGCCGACGTCGGCGAGCTGTTCGGCCAGGACGCCCGTCGCGTCGGCCGTCATCACGTCCGAACGCTCTGGCGTCGCCGCTTCCGCGACCAAGGACTCGGCCGTCGCGCGCGCCCAGCCGTCGATCTCGCCGGGCACCTCCGTCGGCACGACGTGCCAGGACTCGGGCAGGCGCAGCTCGAAGCCCGCGATCCGGTGGCTCACCACTTGCCCGCCACGTAACCGTTGTTGCCCGTGACATCGCTGACGCCGGTGACCGCGTTGTTGATGTTGCCGGGCAGGCCGATGATCTTGCCCCACTCGCCGCCCGCCGGACCTGTGGCCATGGAGGCGCCGTCGCCGTAGATGCCCCAGCCGTCACCGCCGGAGATGCTGTTGCCGAGCTTGACCGCACCGTTGGTCAGGTTGGCGCCCTGGACGAAGACGGCGCCGACCGTCGCGATGCTCTGAGCGTTGCTCGTGGCCCGGTCGATCCGGAGCCCGGTCTGGCTGAAGTGCGTCATCATGTCCACGACGTCGTCGTTGCCCACGGCGAACCGCGCGGCGCCGTCCTTGTACGGCATGGGGAACTTGGCACCCTGCCAGGACTTGAACGCGTTCTTGTACAGGCCGTTCTTGACCATTCCGGCCACGGCCTTGTCGCCGGCGCCCCGGACGAACGGGGACTTGAGCACCTCGGTGACCCGCTGTCCCTTGGTCATGGCCATCGTCTTGCGCGAGGTCTTGAGCAGTGCCTTGCCGAACCGGGCCTTGGCAGCGGTGTTGCTCATCCGGCCGGCGGTCGACACGACCGAGCGCGCCTTGGCGTACTTCGCGAACGAGCCGATCGCCTTGCCACCGAAGAGGCCGAGGACGCCGAGCCCCACGCCGGCCAGCATCGCACCGAAGCCGATCTCGCCCCGCGAGAACTTCACGATGTTCTCGACGATCGCGATGATCGAGCCGATGGCGGCGAGCACCAGCAGGACCTGGCCGAGGATCGGCACCCAGGACAGGAAGATCGCCAGGATGCCCGCGATGTCGCAGACGATCTTGAAGACCTTGTAGATGCCCTTGACGACGTTCTTGAACTTGTCCCAGCCGCTGTCCTTGAGGCCGTTGACCTTGTCTCCCGTCACGACCTCCTCGATCTTCGAGACGGCGCTGCGAGCGGCGGTGTCCTTGTCGCCGTGGCCGCCGTTCCACTCCGTCTCGGCCTGGGTGATCTGGCCCTGCAGGGTGCTCACCGCGTTGTTCGCGTTGGTCTGCGCCCGGTTCGCATCGGTCTTGTCGTCGTCGCTCGCGTCCTTCGGCAGGTCGTCGACGCCGTTCTCCGCGCTCTGCGCGGTGGCCTGCGCCGTCTCGAGGTCTGCCCGGAGGGTCTTGAGCCGTGCGGCGGCGGGGTCTGCCTCGTCCTTCGCGGACCGCAGCGCGGCACCGTACGTCGTCAGCGCCTCGCCGGTGTAGGAGTAGCGGTCCTTCGCCTTCTCGATGTCCTCGCGGACCTCGCCGGCGAGCTTACGAGTCTTCTCCATCGACTTGGCCGTCGTGTTGGTGTCGTCGACGATCTGCTGGAGCGTCGTCACCGACCGGGTGATGGCCTCCGCGAGCTCGGTGTACGACCGCCCCTTCGCCTGGACGGTGCCGGGCTCACCGTCGAGCTCCTCCCACTGCGTGTCGCTCATCGTTGTTGCTCTCCCCTACTTCGCTGCCGCGTCTTCGAGCGCCTTGCCGAGCTCGTTGTCGATCTGTTTGAACGTGTCCGCGATCTGACCGATGATGTCGGACAGCTTCTTGACGTTCTCGAGCATCTCGCCGCGCTTGATCTCCCACTTGTCCGCGAACTCGTTCACGCGGTCACGCAGCTCGTCATGGCCGGTCGCGTCGGCAGCCGCCTGCGCGTTGCCGTCGGCGTTCTCCAGCTCGCTGGTGATGGTCTTGAGATCTTCCTTGAGCGTGGTGAGCTGATCCATGTCGATCGAGAGATCGTAGCCAGCCATCGTTCATCCTGCTTTCTCGCGTCAGGTCTCACGTCTGGCAGAACCGTACCCGCGCGGCCGACGAAGCGGCCATGGGTAGCACTCCCCATGGCCGCTCCGCCGACCGCGCGCCGGTCAGCCGTCAGAGGTCGCCGGTCAGCCGTCCGTCCCGAGCACGAGCGGCACCTGCACCCGCAGGCTCTTCCCCCGCGCGATCCAGGCACCGCGCCCGGGCGGGAACTCGCCCTTCGCGGCACGCGGGAGCGTGGTCTTGAGGATCGTGTCGCCGTCCATGTTCTCCGGCTGCAGCAGCAGACCGCGGCGCCCGCTCTTGACCTCCGAGAGCAGCGGCCAGGTAGCGCCCCACGACCCCGTCTCGGCCTCGGCCACCAGCAGGTGGTCCGACTTCTTGATGGCCTTGGTGAGGTCCTGGATCGGCTTGTCGGCCGGGGTCTGCAGGTACTCGTTGATGCCCTCGATCATGACGACGACGCCGGGTGCGGTGTCCTCGTCCTGCACGGCGGCGAGCAGGTCCTTCGCCATCTCGGCGACCTTGTCCACGCCGGTCGCGACGTCGGCCCAGGCGATCTCGCCCGCGATCGCCGACCGCGACTGCCCGAACAGGTAGAGCCGCGCGCCCGGGTTGGCCCGCTGGACCGCCCGTGCGATGTGCACCAGCGCGTTCGAGCGGCCGGCCCCCGGGGGACCCGCCACGACGAGGGTGCCCGTCGGGTCGAAGGGCAGCGGCTCCAGCGCGATGTTGTCGAGGCCGATCACCGGCTGACCGTTCACCGACGGCGGCAGCTCCCGTGCCGAGTACTCGGCAGGCAGCACCTTGACCGCCGGTGCCGGGCGGACGCCCGCCCGTCGCATCGACTCGGCGAGCCGGTCGGTGGCGAGCGCCTGCTCCTGCACCGACTTGGTGCCACCGACCACGGCCACCTGGACCTCGAGGGAGTCGACGACGGCGCGCCCGCTGGGCGACGTCGGCGTGACGATGTCCCGCGGTGCGTTGAAGGCTAGATACCCGTCGTCGGTCATGCGCAGCAGGATGTTGCGCTGCACAAGGGACCGCACGTACGTGGGCACGGCACCCGACCGGTCGGCCGTGAAGATGACGTGGATGCCCAGCCCGCGCCCGTCGTTCAGGATGTCGCGGAACGCCTCGAACCACTCGGAACGTCCAGCGCCCACCTCGTAGTCGTCGCGGAAGTTGGCGAACCCGTCCACGAGCAGCAGGATGCGCGGCACGTCCTGACGGCCGGTCGCCTGGCGGTACTCCGTGACGCTCGCCGCGTTCACCGCTGCGAACGCCTCGCCACGGCGCAGCAGCTCGTCGCGCAGCATCCGCATCAGGCCCACCACCCGCTCGGTGTCGTCACCCTTCGCGATGGTGCCGACGTGCGGCAGGGACTCCAGCATGCGCAGCGCGCCGGCGGCGAAGTCCAGGCCGTACACGTGCACGGGGCCGCCACGCGGCGTGATGCCCGCGACCGCGGCGAGCGTGCGCAGCGTGGTCGACTTGCCGGAACCACCGGTGCCGTAGACGCCGAGGTGGCCGTCCTGGTCCGGGTGGAAGTACTGCGGTGCCTGCGCCTGACGCTCCGGGATGTCGGCCACGCCGATGAGGAGCTCCGTGTCCGTGCGCTGGTACAGACGGGTGAGGTCGTAGACGTCGGCGAGCGAGTCCAGCCACGGGCGGCGCGGGATCGGGAGGCGGCCGCGCTCGAACGCCTCCTGGACCCGAGCGACCAGACGCTGCTGGTCGTTGGGTCCGAGGTCCTTCTCCTCGACCGAGGCGTCGGACTCGACGACCGGCTCCTCCCACTTCTCCTCGCGACCGAAGTGCAGGCGCGCGACCTCCACCTTGGCGTGCTCGGGCGCCCGCGTGCTCCACGCACCGGCGTAGCCGGACTGGAAGGCCTGCACGCGACCCGGTCCGGTCTTGACGAGCCCGCGGCCAGGGATCGACGGGTCGACGAACGCGGCGTCCTTCACGTCGACGACGTCGGAGGAGTCCGACTCGTCGGCCATGCGGAGCGCCACGCGCATGTTCGTGTTGGCGCGCAGGTTGTCCTTGATGACGCCGGCCGGGCGCTGGGTGGCCATGATCAGGTGGATACCGAGCGAACGGCCACGCTGGGCGACGTCGACGACGCCGTCCACGAACTCGGGGACGTCGCCAACGAGGGCCGCGAACTCGTCGATCACGATGACCAGCGCGGGCGGGGTCTCCGGGTCGCCGCGCTTCTCGAGCTCGAGGAGGTCCTTCGCCTTCTTGCGGTTGAAGAGGTGCTCCCGGTAGTGCAGCTCGGCCCGCAGGCTCGTGATGGCGCGCAGCACGAGGTGCGGCGACAGGTCGGTCACGAGGCCCACGCAGTGCGGCAGCTGGACGCAGTCGGCGAAGGCCGAACCGCCCTTGTAGTCCACGAACAGGAACGTCACGCGGTCGGGGCTGTACTCAGCGGCCATCGCGAGCACCCAGGCCTGGAGGAACTCCGACTTGCCGGCACCGGTGGTACCACCGACCAGGGCGTGCGGTCCCTGGCTGCGCAGGTCGAGGTGCTGGGCGTCCACACCGGCCGAGCCGACGATCGCCCGCAGGGAACCGGGACGCTTGCGCTGCACACCGTGGCCCGTGCGGTCGTAGACCGACAGGTTCTGGCGCCAGCGCTCCATCACGGCGTCAGGGTTCTCGAACAGGTCGTGGCCCAACAGCGCAGGCATCGTGATCGAGCGCGGCAGGTCGGAGGCGTCCTCGACGATCGCGCCGGCGTCGAACACGGGGGCCAGGCGGCGGCCGTACTCCAGCGCCGTCTTGCCCTCCACCTCCTCCAGCACGATGTCGTCGACCCAGCGGCCCAGACGCACCATGCCGACGCGCGGGCCCTCCTGGCCCACCTCCACGAACGTGCGGCACGCGGCGGGCAGGCCCGACGTGTCCGCGGAGATCCACAGCGGGTAGACGCCCGCGTCGGCGCCCATCTCGGCGAGCTGGATGAGGCGTGCGCGATCCACGTCGATGTCGTCCGAGATGACCACGATCACCGCGGGAACAGGGGACTTGGTGCCGGTGTCGGCCTTGCTCTTGTCACCGATCTCGCCGCCGCGCTCCAGGGCGGCGGCGTCCTCGGCGATGGCGCCACGGCGCTGCCCCCCGCGGGCCGCCTTCAGGCGCGTGGAGATGAGCTCCTCGAGCTGCGCCAGCAGTCGCTGCGCACCCGAGGCGGAGTCCGCCAGGTGGTGGCCCTCGACCGGGCTGTGGGCCGACGACGTGTGCGGGATCCAGGTGAGCCACTGCAGGTGCTGGGTCCACACGGGGCTGACGATGCTCGTCACGACCAGCTCTGCGGGCGAGTGCAGGCCGGTGAGCTGCAGGAGCACGGCGTTGAGCGAGCCGACGACGCGGGCCGGCGGGCCGGCGAAGCCGAGCGCACCGGCGTCGTACAGGTTCTCGACGACGGGAACGCCGTCGACGTCCTTGTACTGGTCCACCAGCTTGTCGAGTACGTCCTGGTACTCCTTCATCAGCTGGCCCTTGCCGCCGGACTTCACGCTGTTGCGCGACGGCATGGTGCCGAGACCGAAGCGGACGTTGAGGAAGCCCCAGTGCTCCGGACGGCGGGTCCACAGCAGGGGGCCGTGCCGCATCGCCTCGACGTAGACGTGCTGGGTGGCCGGCGCCTCCCGGAGGCGGACCGAGCGCTCGGTCTCCTTCTCCTCCTTGAGGACCTCCCGCAGCGAGGACAGCCGCTCCTCGAACCGCGCGACGTCCCGCTCCAGGCGCTTGCGCTTCTGCCGCTTCTGCGTGACGTGGTTGCCGATCATCATCAGCGGCGCCATCAGCACGAACAGGAGCGACATGGGCCGCTGCGTCGCGACGAACATGGCGCCACCCATGAGGACCGGGGCCAGCAGCGCGAGGAACGGGAACTCCGACGGCTCGGTCTCCTTCGGCGCCTCCGGGGACTCGAACTCCTCGCCCTTGTAGCGCGCCTCGACCCGCGGCGACCGCGTGAACGCGACCGGGCCGGCCTTTGGCGTGACACCCGTGATGGTGCTCGGCCGACGGCTCTCGATCGTGACGGTGGTGTCGCCGAGCACCACGCGCTGCGAGCCCTCGATGCGCAGGCGCTGCACGTGCGCGCCGTCCACCAGGATGCCGTTCGCGGAACCCAGGTCGACGACCTCGACGTCGTCCGACACGTCGAGCCGGAGGTGCTGCTTCGACACCATCGAGTCGTCGACCACGACGTCGCACTCCTGCGAGCGGCCCAGCACCCACGAACCCTCCGTGAGCTCGACGGTACCGCCGCCCTCGATGCGGACGGCCGCGCGGACGGCGTCCGACCCCGGGTAGTCGAAGCCCGGCATGGCCTGCTCCACCGAGGCCACGAAGGCCCCTGACCCGATCCACGCCTCACCGAGCGCCGCGTCCGCGGGCAGCCGGACCGGCCGGTCCTGGCCCGGGAGCTGCGCCTCCAGCGTGCGGGACCGCCCCTGGGCGCCGGGCGCCGTCGGGTCCACCCTGGCGATCGTGTCGGCGATCTCGCCGATCCGAGCACCAGCGTCCGCAGTGACCACTACATCGTCGTGGCTACCGTCCGAACGTACGAGCGTCACCTTGACGCGCATGAATCCTCCCCATCACTTCTTCTTGTTCTGGGGGCCGCCGACGACGGCGCCCACCATCCCACCGACCACGGCACCACCGGCCGCGATCAGCCACGTGGACCCCGTCATGAGGACGCGCCAGAGAGCGCGCCAGGGGTCCAGGAAGTCACCTGTACCGGTGCCGGTGAACAGCACCGTGCCAAAAACTACGAGCACCCAGACGATCAGCCCGCCGCCGATGGCTCCCGCCACCACGAGCTCGGGCCGGCTGCGCGCGGGTCTGCTCATGCCGTCGCCACTTTGCCGGTCTCTGTCTCGTCAAGGAGCGGCAGGTCCGACTGGGTCACCAGGCGCGAAGCCACCGCGTACTCGACGAGCCGCGCGCGCCGGTTGGTCGCCAGCGCGCCGGGACCGCCACGCAGTCCCTTCACGCCGATCCGGTCGAGCTTCTCGCACACGTTGTCGAGCTTGCGGTTGAACCGCGTGCCCGCCCAGCCGAGCCGGCGCGCGGCCGACGCCGACGAGGGGATCTCGCTCAGCCCCGTGCCCTCGCGGCGCAGCATGGGCTCGGCGAGCGCCACGATGAGCTGCTTCTGGCTCTTCGTGAAGCTGATCGCCCCGATCGTCGTGGCGCCGGAGCCGTCATCGTCCTCGGACCGGATCTCGTGGTACGGCGCGTTGTCGAGCTGGGCGGTGATCTCGTACGTCGTGGGTCCGGCCGTGAACACTATCGACGTCGTGGGGAACACCATGGGCAGGCGGTTTCCCGGCGGGAGCCAGGACTGCACGCCGCCTCCGGCGTCGCACACGGTCGCGGAGATGAGCGACCCGACGTTGCACAGCCACCAGATGCCGTCCTCGTGCACGATGCGCAGGAAGCGGCGGTGCAGGTAGGGGTTGTCGTCGATCGCGAGGTCGCCCTCGCGGCCGATGTCGAAGGTCGCGTCCTCCTCGGACGGCCGAAACCACTCGCCGGCGAACTCGATCGCAAGGCCGTTCATCCACTCACCTCCCCGTGCCAGGTCCGAGCGGATGCGCTCGGAGCTACCGTTGTCTGCTCAGCCCTTCGCGGTGACGCAGCCGGCCTGCGCGCTCGACGCCTTGCTGGAGCGCACCACCACGATCTCCACGCAGGTCTCGCCCTTGAGCGGAACCGCAACGGTCGTACCGTTCGGCACCGGCTGGAACACGGGCTCGCCCGTCAGCTCCAGCACCCGGTAGGCATAGGTGTCACCCTCCTCCAGGGACTTGGGTGGCGTCCATGTAAACACCGCTTCCTCACCCTGCGCCTTGCCCTTGACCTCGCTCACGGGCGGTACGTAGCCGCCGGCCGGCGCGGGGGGCACGACGGCGGAGGTCGAGGCGGTCTGCTCGCCCTCCGGGTCGTCGCCGCCGCCCTGCGCGAGCGCCCAGGCGGACACTCCGACCACCGCCACGACCACCACGCCGACGACCAGCGCCCAGATACCGCGGCGCGGCTCCTCCTCGGCCTCTGCGGCCGGGGCCGGCGTGGCTGTCTCCGGTGCGAGCTGCCCGACGGCGCCCGGGGTCGCCTGGGTGCCCTGCGTCGCCTGGTCCGCCGAGCCGCGGTACACGGTGTCGTCAGAGGGCGCTGGCCTCAGGGCCGGCGCCTGCGTCGGCGCAGCGGGCGCAAAGGCGCCGGTCGCCGCGGCCTGCAGGGCGCCGCCCGAGCCGCCGGCCCCTGCCCTGCTCCCGCCCGGCCCGAACGCGCTCGGGCCGGCGGCACCGCTCGCGCCGGCCGGGTCGATGGTGACGACCTGGCGCAGCCGGGTGCCGTCGGCCTCTGCCTCGTCCTCCTGCATGGCGCCGGACTCGTCCAGCAGGTCGATGGGGGTGACGTCGCGGGACAGCTCGACCTGGACCTTCTGCAGCTCGCGCGCGAAGGCCAGCACGGTCGGGTACCGCGAGGAGGACAGCTTCGACATCGCGATGCGCAGCACGCGCTCCAGCGACGGCGTGACGTCGCTACGGCTCACCGGCGGCAGCTCGTCCTGCTCGATGCGGCGCACGAGGTCGGCGGACGTGTTCGAGCCGCCCGGCGTCTCGAACGGGGTGCGTCCGGCCAGCAGCGTGTAGCAGGTCGCGGCCAGGGCCCACACGTCGGTCGCGATGCCGGACATCGGCGGGTCGCCGAACGACTCCGGCGGGGACCACGGGATCGACATGCCTTCGGCCGCCGCCGCCTCGTCGACCGTCGACGAGATGCCGAAGTCGGTCAGCGCCGGGTGCCCGAACTGCGTCACCAGGATGTTCGAGGGCTTCAGGTCACGGTGCAGGATGCCCAGCCGGTGGGCCGTCTCGACGGCGCCCGCGATCTGGATGGTGATGCGCAGAGCCTCGGCCACCGAGAACCGCTCCGACCGGTAGCGCGCACCCAGGTTCGGGCGCGAGCAGTACTCCATGGCCAGGTACGGACGACCGTCGTTCGCGACGCCCGCCTCGTACATCGTGACGATCGACGGGTGGTTGCCCAGCGTCGCCATCAGGTCCGCCTCGGCGTCGAACGCCGCGCGCTGCGTCGCGCTCGACCACTCCTTGAGCAGCACCTTCACCGCGATCTGCCGACGCGGCCGCTGCTGCTCGTACAGGAACACGTCCGAGAAACCGCCCGACCCGATGAGCTTGCGGTACTCGAAGCCCTCGATCTCGGGTGGCGGGGACGGCTTCCTCTTGCTGCTCACACTGCTCCTTCGTCGGTGGTCCAGCCTGCGGTCGAGCCTGCGGTGATCGAGCCGGTCGAGGCCCTCACCAGATGCCCTCGAACGTGAGGGTCACGCCGTCACCCAGGTCGACGACGTCGCCGTCGGACACGTGCTCCTTCTCGTTCGGGTGCAGGCGTCGCGCGGGCTGGCCCGGCCGCAGCAGCGTCGTCCCGTTCGTGGTGGCCAGGTCGGTCACGAGCACGTGCCAGTCCTCGAGGGAGATCGCGGTGTGGGACCGCGAGATGTCCTGCTGGGGGCTGGAGACCGTGACGAGGCGCGGCATCTGGTCCGCCGAGGTGTTGTTGGTGCGGGGCCGCCGGCCCACGATCACCGCCCGGTCCAGCTCGACCACCTGGCCGCCACGCACCCCCGCCGCGCCGGCCGTCGCGGCCCCTGACGTCACGACCATGCGGCCCAGCGAGGGGCGCGCGGCCAGCTCGGCCTCCGCCGACAGCGCGCTGCCGCACTCCCGGCAGTTCTCGCGGGCGGTCGGGTTGGCGTGGCCGTTCTCGCACGTCACCGCAAGGATCCGGGGCGCGTTCGGGTTGGCGGGCGCGGAGAACTTCGGCGCCGACGGCGCGGACGCGGCCGCCTTGAGGTCCGCGATCGCGGACGACATCACCGTGTGACCGTCGTGGTCGTCGTCGGCAGCTTCGGCCTCCCCGCCGACGGCCGCCGCGCGGTGCGCGGCGGCCGGCGTGGCGCCGGGCCAGCCGGGCACGCCGGAGATCGGGGCACCGGAGATCATGCCGTCCGGCCCGGGATCAGCGGTGTCCGGCAGTGCGGTGTCCGGCAGCGCGGGAGCCGGGACGGGCGGGGCCGGCGGGGGCGGCGGTACCGCGGGTGCCGCGCCCGACGCCGGGGCGGGCTCGTCCTCCCCCTCCTCCTCGCTCTCCGGCCGCACTGCGGCTGCCTCGACACCGTGGGCGACGGTGGCACCCCACAGGTGCATGTAGTCGTCCTCGTCCGGGGCCTCCTCCTGGGCGACCTCCGCCTCGGGCGCGGGCGACGGCGCCTCGCCGCCGATCTCCCCGTCGGGCGCGAAGGTCTCCTCGGACGCCGGGACCATGGTGACCGTGCCCATCGCGGCGACGGTGGCGGAACCGGGCTCGACCGGCACCTCGGCGGCTGAGCCTCCGGTCTCGACCGGTGTCCCGGAGGCCGAGCCTGTCGACACCAGGGGCTCGACAGCTGTCCGGGAGGCTGAACCTGTCGGCACCAGGGGCTCGACCAGCGGCGAGACGGACCCTGCCGACGGCGCGGACTCGATCAGCGACGAGACGGGTCCTGCCGGCGGTGCCGACTCGATCAGCGACGAGGCAGGCTCGCCCGACCACTCGACCACCGGCCCGGCCGGCTCGACCACCTGGTGGCGCACCACGCCCGCCAGGACCACGCCCGACTCGACGGGCAGGCCCTCCGCGAAGCTGCCGAAGCCCGACACTCCCGTCGCCACCTCGACCGCGGTGACGCCGTCGACCACGCGCTCGGTCCACGAGATCACACCTGCGCCCGACACGGTCTGGGACTCGTCCCCGGTCTCGATGGTCACGGTCAGCCCGTCGCCGCGGGCCACCACGTGCGCACTGGCGGGCTTACCCGTGCCGGCTCCCGTGAGCACCACGACCGCGAACGGCGGAACTCCCTTGAGCCCGCCCACCGCGGACGTCGTCAGCGTGCCGAGGACCTCCGCGACCCCCGCGCCCGGTGTCGCGAGGTCTGCCCAGAGGCCCGCGGCCGGGTCCGCCTCGTCCGCTCCGGTCCCTTCGCCGGGCAGCACGACGACGGCGTCGCCGCGCACGATGACGCGCGCCTTCCCCGTCGTGTACCGGATCCCGGTTCGCTGTCCAGCGTCCGAGGTGCTCATGGTCGCCTCCTAAGTGTGTTGCTCTGCTCGTGTCCCGCCCCTGCCCACAGCCCTGCGTCAGCCTCTGTCGCCCGTCGCGACCCTGCCCGGCTCAGTCACGCGGCAGGGTGTCCTCGTCCGCGAACCCACCCCGCGGCGAGGTGCTCGTGCCCGCCGTCTCGTGCGCCACGCCCGTCGCGTCCACCACGATGACCGTGATGTTGTCCCGGCCACCCGCGGTGATCGCTGCCTCGACCAGCCGCCCAGCGGCCACCTGCGGATCGGGGTGGCCCAGCATGATCTCGGTGATCCGCGCGTCGTCGAGCTCACCCGTCAGCCCGTCCGAGCAGACCAGGATCCGGTCGTGCGCGCCGATCGGGATGTACCGGAAGTCGGCTCGCGCCTCGTCCCGCCCGCCCAGCGCACGTGTGATCACGTGTCGGCGCGGATGGTCCCGCGCCTCCTCGGCGGTCAGCGTACCCGCGTCGACCATCTCCTGGACCTCGGAGTGGTCGACGCTCACCTGGTCCAGCACACCGCTGGAGAGCAGGTAGGTGCGGGAGTCGCCCACGTTCACGAACAGCCAGTACGGCGCGTCGTCGAGGTATGCGACCACGGCGCCGGTGAGCGTCGTGCCGGCGCCGCGGCCCAGACCGGAGGTGTCGATGGCCCGGACCCGCTCCTGCGCCGTCTCGAGCAGCGCCTCCACGTGGTGCGGCTCCACGCGCTCGATGTCAGACAGCGGGCGCAGCGCGTCCAGCGCCGTCGCGCTCGCGACCTCGCCTGCCGCGTGCCCGCCCATGCCGTCGGCCACGAAGAAGGCGCCGCCGCCGGCGAAGTAGCCGTCCTCGTTGAGCTGCCGGCGCAGCCCCCGGTCGGAGGCAGCGCCCCAGGCGAGCGTCAGCGCCTCCTCGTTCATGCGGAGGCCTGCGGGTGCACGACGACGCGCCGGTCACCCACGTGGATCGTCGACCCCACCGGCACCCGGACCCGGGCGCCCGGCTCGGCCACGCGCGGCGGCAGACCGGGCGCCGAGACCACCGTGCCGTTCGTGGAACCGCGGTCGGTCAGCCACAGGCCTGCGGTGTCCACGCCCAGCTCGGCGTGCGTCTTGGACACCGACCGGGTCGGGTCCTCCACCTTGATCAGGATCCAGCCCGACGGGTCGGGGGCCTGCGGATTGCGGCCGACGAGCGCCTTGGTGTCGACGACGTAGCGCTCGCCGCTCTCCACCTCCAGCACCACCGTCGTCACGGGCGCGGGGGTGAGCGGACGGCTCATGTGGGTGCGCGTCATGTCGACCGGCGCCGAGTCACGCTGCTCCGGCTCCGGCCGCTGCACATGCTGGACCGGCTGCACGTGCTGGACCGGCTGCACCGGCTGGGCCGGCATCGGAGCACGCTGCGTCAGGTCCGGCTGCGCGGGCTGCCGCACCTGCGCGGAAGGTGCGACGGGCGGCGTCTGCTGGACCGGCTGCTGCCGCACGGGCGGCTGCGCCGGCTGGCCCGGATGCGGCGTGCCGCCGGAGCCCGGGTGCGGTCGGCGGACCGTCGCGGGCTCCTCCTGCGGGGGCAGTGCCTGCGTCGGGGCACCGGGCGCCTGGCCGGGGATCCCGGTGATCACACCCGCGCCGCCGCGGTTCGCCGAGGAGCTCGGGAACGCCCACGGGTCCTGGGCCGGCGCGGCAGGCTGGGCCTGCTGGGCCTGCTGGGCCTGCTGGGCCTGCTGGGCCTGCTGGGCCGGGACTCCGTTGGCAGCGCCGGTCCACATCTGCGAGGTGCCCGCTGGTGCCTGCGTGGCAGGCCCCGCGGCCGGCCTCGCGGCATTACCCGTCGTCGACCTGGTGGCCGTCGCCGCAGCGGCGCCCGCAGGAGCGCCGGCAGGGGCGCCGGCGACGTCGGACGCCATGAGCACTACCGCGCGGCCGAGCTTGTCGTGCCAGCCCTGCCGCTTGCCCCGACCGTCGAACGCCGGGGACACGAGCACCAGGATCTGGCCGACCAGGCACGCCAGGGCGCCGAGCCCCACGATGAGCCAGCGCAGGAACGCCCGGCCGAACCCGATCGGGTCGTGCGCGACGGCGTCGACCGTGCGGATCTTGCAGACGAGGTTGCCGATCGTCTTGCCGGTCTTGCCCTCCCATGCGGAGACGCCGAGCCAGTAGCCCAGCGCGAGCAGGCCGCTGATCAGCTGCGGCACCGTCATCGCCGAGGCGATGGCCTCTGGCGACATGAGCAGTGCACCGGTGCCGCCCGCGCTGGCGAGCCCGATCATGAGGATGACCCAGGCCACGACCCCGATCACCGCGGCGTCCAGGAGCGCGGCGAGGAACCGGCGGCCGGTGCCCGCGTACGCGACCGGTTCCGGCTGCACCGCGGAGACGCCTATCCGCGTGTGCGAGAGCGACTCCGGCACCGTGGTCCCGACATCACTTGTCTGGGCGCGCGGGAACGGGCGCCCGCACACGCTGCAGTACGGGATGCCCCCGTCCTGTGCAGACCCGCATCCAGCACAGACCACGTCCGTCATCGACTCTCCTTCGTCCGACGGGACCCGAGCGCCCCGAGCGCCGCGAAGATCCCGCGGCGACCACCGATTCGTGCCCAGACGGAGCGGAGCGACAACGCTGCCCGCACCCTCTGTCGCGTGCTCACGGTGGAGCGTAGCCCGCCCACCAGCTCGTCCACCTCTTTCCAGAACGCCTCGACGTCGGCAGCCGTCGGCTGCTCCCGTCCGAAGACCGTCGCGTCGGCGCGGTGCGCGAGCATGAGCGTCGACGGGACCTCGTGCGCCCCGGCGATCACACCGGCGCTCTCGCGCCTGGTCGCCCCGCGGGGAACGTTGGTCCCGAGGTCGGTCACGACGTCGACCACCTCGTGCCACCCGCCGCTTACCCGGTCTGCGAGCTGCTCCGCGCTCCGGCGCCGCGCCCGGCGTCGCGCCTTGTAGGCGAGGATCGCCACGATCGGACCGGCGATCAGCAGCAGCGGGATACCGACAGCGAGCAGGATCACGCCGAGCAGACCCCAGTCGAAGAGGTCGTTCTCGGCCTCGTCCTTCTCGTCGTCCTCGACGCTGCCCGCCTTCGCCTTGTCCGGCTCCTCCGGCGGCTCCGGGTCCTGCAGCACCGGCGGCTTCGGCACCTCCTGGCTCTTCGGCTCGGGCTGGATCTGCGGCTTCTCCTCGGGAACCGCGTCGACCGGCACCCAGCCGTAGCCCTCGAAGGGCACCTCGATCCAGGCGTGCACGTCGCTGCCGAGCACCGTCCAGGGCTCGCCCTCCTCGTACTCGCTGTCCTTGTCCGGGTAGAAGCCCATGACGACGCGGGCCGGGATGCCCGACTGGCGGGCCATGAGGGCGAGCGCGACGGCGAACTGCTCGTCGTCGCCGACCATCTTCTCTTCCTCGACGAGGGTGTCGATGCGCTCGGCCGAGTGGCCAGGGCGGGACGGCACCTCTCCGTCCAGGCCGCTGGACAGCACGCCTGACGCCTGCAGGGCGTCACGGATCAGGAACAGCTTGGTGGCCGGGTCGGTCTGCTCGCCCGTGAACTGCGTCGACTTGGCGGGCAGGCCCGGCGGCATCGCGCTCGCCTCGGTCTCCGGCAGGTCGGCCCCGAGGATCGTGCCCTTCTTGAGGGTTTCCTCGTCGGGGTTCTCCGTCACCAGCGTGCTCAGCCGGTACGTGTCGCCCCGTTTGATACCCGCCGTGGTGATGGCGGTGCGGGTCGTCGAGTTGTAGTAGGTCCCGTCCGTCTGCGCCTCAGCGTTCGCTCCGGTCCACTCCACACCGGTGAGACTCCCGATCTCCGGGACCCAGACACCGCTGTAACCCGTCACGGTGACGTCGATCGGCGTCGGGGTGCCCTCCTGCGAGGTCGCGATCTGCTCGCCGACGCGCGTGTAGACGCCGGTGTCGCCGCCCTCGCCGGACGCGTCGAACACCACGCCGTCGTACCGGTCGAGCGTCGCGAGCCGGATGCGGCCGTCCTCGGGCAGGTCACTGACCGTGAACTGCTCGTCCTCGCGGGCGTCCTTCGCGTAGTGCCGGAAGGCCACGAGCGGGCTGGTGAACTGGTGGACGTTCAGCGGCGGCACGATCGTCTCGCGCAGGACCGTGCGGGGCTGGTCCGGCATGAGGATCGGCGCGGTGAAGCCGGCGGCCAGCGCCGCGACGCCCAGGATCATGGCGCCGCTGCGGACCCGGTACCAGCGGAGGCGGCGGGTGGCCTCACGGCTGGCCTCGGTGCTGATCGAGTGCGTGCCGACACGCGCCTCCATGACGCGCACCGCGCCCCAGAGGAGGGCGGCGATGGCGACCACGAGGCCCTGCACCACCGGCAGCGCGGCGTCGAGCGTGCCGAGGAGGATCACGCCGGCCAGGCCCGCGATGACCGGCACCACTGCCCACACCGCGTGCTTCGCACGCCAGGAGATGGTGCCGGCCGTCAGCGCGACGAGCAGCATGAGCAGGAACGGGACCACCGCGAGGTCGGGGAAGGACCGCATGGGCGGCACGGTGGTGACGAACTGCTTCCAGCCTTCGACGGAGCCGAGCAGGAGCTCGCGCAGCGTGTCGAGGGTCGGCACCACCCCTGCGACCGTCGTGTGCGGCAGCGCGAGCGCGCCACCGAACAGGAGGTACCCAAGGACGGCGAGCGCGGTCACCATCACGGCGGGGAAGCGGCGCCAGGCGCCCACCCAGGCCACCAGCAGGCCGACGACGGCACCGCCGGCCGTCGGCAGCACGTAGCCCAGCGAGCCCCAGACGGGCCCGAAGCCGACGGCGACGGCGCCGAGCATCACGCTCAGCGCCGCGACGTCGACCAGGGCGAACCAGGTCAGCGCCCGTGGACGTTCGGCCTCCTTGCGGCGCGTGGTGCCCCGGCCGGTGCCCGTGCCGTAGCCGGTCCGGGTGCCCCTGGTGCGGGACGACGGCCGGCCAGAGCCTGATCCACCCGCCCCGACCGGGACGTTCCCACGGGTGTTCTCGTCGCTCATCCGTCGCTCATCTTCTTCAGGGCAAGGGGCAGGTCTGCGAGCCGGCCCAGGGTGAGCACACCGAGCTCGGCGATGGCGTGCCGGCCGAGGGACGCGCCCGGGACGCACTGGATCGCCATGACCTGCACCCCTGCGGGGACACGGGCCGACGCCGAGCGGAGCTCGGTGGGCGTCACCCTGCTGCCGATCACGAACGCGATCACCGAGAAGTCCGCCGCGGCCATGGCGGCCGAACGGGCCAGGTCGACCAGCTTGGACTTGCGGGACTCGAGCTCGATCCGCGACAGGTCGTCCATGAGGCGCGTGCGGTGGTCACCGCGCAGCGAGGCCTCGTTGACCAGCACCGTGACGCCGCGGTCCTCCTTGATGGCCTGCAGGCCCAGGGAGCCGCACACGCTCACCGCGAGCTCGAACTCCTCGTCGTTCGCGTAGTCCTCGGCGCGCGTGGACAGCAGCACCGCGAGGTGCGAGCGGCGGGTCTCCTCGAACTGGCGCACCATGAGCTGGCCCGTGCGCGCCGTCGTCTTCCAGTGGATGTGCCGCCGGTCGTCGCCGGGCACGTAGTCACGCAGGGCGTGGAAGTTCACGTCCGAGTTCGTGATGTCGTTGGTGACCCGCCCCTCGAGGTCCTTCAGGAAGCCGGTCGACGAGCCCGTGAGGTTCTTGACGCGCGGGTGCACGAAGACCTCCTGCTCGTTCGTCCAGGTCATCTCGCGGCGGAGCAGGCCGAGCGGGTCAGCGCGAACGGACTTGACCGGACCGACGGTGATCACGCTGCGGCGCCGGGTCGGGATGGTGAAGATCTCCTCGTGCGACCCACCGCGGGGCAGGCGCGGCACGGGGAACGCTGCGGTGCCGGTACCGACGGGAAGCTCCATCACCGAGGGAAGCAGCGCGCGGCTCGACCCGTTGCGCACGTCGAGCCGCCCGACGGCGCGGTCACCGACCGTCACGCGCGCCTGCGCCAGGTCCAGCACGACGTCGTACTTGAACCGGCCCAGCACGAACACGATGGCGCAGACGAGCGTCACGGTGAGCACGATCGCCGCGACGAGCACCTCGAGCCAGCCGAGCATCAGCCCGGCCACCCACGCACCGGCGGCCGTGAGCGTCACCGCGATGCCGAACGTGCTGAACGTGCGGCGGACAGGCGTGAGCACGCGCCCGACCGCCGCCGCCCGCGAACGGACGGCGGCGGTGAGGGTCACCCAGCCGCGCTGACCACGCAGCACCTGCGCGCGGCCGCCGGCCACTACCCCGCCGAGGCCGCGCGGCTTCTCCTGCCGCTTCCCGTACGCGGTGCCCGACGCCCCGCCGGACGAGATGCCCGTGGCCGTCATGCCGAAGCCCGCTCCTGCGGAGCCGCGACGTCGCTCATGATCCGGGCCAGGATGACGTCGGGGCGGGAGCCCGCGAACTCGGCCTCCGGGTCCAGCACGAAGCGGTGGCCCCAGACGGGCTGGGCCAGCTCCTTGATGTCGTCGGGCAGCACGTAGTTACGGCCGTGCGCGGCTGCCCACACCTTGGAGCAGCGCACCAGGGCCAGCGCACCACGGACCGACACGCCGACCCGCACCTCGGCCGCGTTGCGCGTCTCCTCGCTGAGCCGGCTGACGTACTCGAGCACCGCTGTGTCGGTGTGCACGGTCATGGCCAGGTCGGCCATCTCCGTGACGGCCTTGGTCGTGATGAGCGGCTGCAGCGCCAGGCTGCGGTCCTTCACCGAGGCGCCCGACAGGATCTCCACCGTCGACGCGTGGTCCGGGTACCCGACGGACGTCTTCATGAGGAAGCGGTCGAGCTGTGCCTCGGGCAGGCGGTAGGTACCGGCCTGCTCGATCGGGTTCTGGGTGGCGAGCACCATGAACGGGCGGCCGGTCTCGTGCGCGATCCCGTCGACGGTGACGCGGCCCTCCTCCATGACCTCCAGCAGCGCCGACTGCGTCTTCGGCGAGGCACGGTTGATCTCGTCCGCCAGGACGATGGAGTTGAAGATCGGGCCGGGGTGGAAGTCGAACTTGCCCGAGTTCTGGTCGTAGATCGTCACACCGGTGACATCGGACGGCAGCAGGTCCGGCGTGAACTGGATGCGGTTGTGCGTCCCCTGGACCGACGCCGCGATGGAGCGGGCGAGCATGGTCTTGCCCGTGCCGGGAGCGTCCTCCAGCAGCAGGTGGCCCTCGGCGAGCATGCAGGTGAGCGCCAGGCGGATCACCGGTGCCTTGCCAAGGACCGCCTGGCCGACGTTACCGACGAGCCGGTCGAAGGTCTGGGCGAACCAGGCCGCCTGCTCGGGGGTCATCGTGGTCATCTCGTGTTTCCCTACTGCTCGTTGCTGCTCGTCCGTCGGATGAAGTTGTGTCGCTGGTGGCGTGCCCGGCCGCCGGCGGCGCGGCGGCCGGGCACGCGGGCCGTCCTACCATCTCCGCGCCTCGTACCGGACGCCGTCGATCCGCACGGCGACGTCCGTATTCGGGTAGCCGTAGAAGCAGTTCAGCTGGAAGGTGCCGCTGTCACCCACGGCGCCGAAGTTCACGCTCTGGCTGGAGTCGGGCGTCAGGATGTTGTGCCAGCCCGACTCGTCGGGGTTCGTGCCCGACCAGCACTCGACGGAGTGGTTGCCGGGCTCGAAGTCCGACCAGTTGACCCTGAAGAAGGCGCACGAGGAGTGTTCGCACTGATTGTTGTTCACACTCGAGCCGTGGGAGACATAAGCGCTCGGATTCGGCTTGGCGGCCGAGGTCCCGCTCGCACAGTCGGAGGCCTTCTGCCCCTCGGTGTCCGTGACCTCGACGCACGCCTCTTTCGTGTCGCTGTAGCCGGCCGAGGCAGTCTCGCTGCCGCTCGTGGCGCTGCTGGTGATCGCGCCCGTGACCCGGACCGATCGGATGGCACGGCCGTTGGTCTCGGTGCCGTCCCAGGAGAAGCTGACCTGCTGGTTCCCACCGTCCGCCGAGATGGTCGGCGTCGGCACCGGGCCGTACGGGACCACCGCGTTGGAGGAAGCGGTCCAGGGGGAGCACTCGCCGCTGTTGCAGGCACGGACCCGGAACGTGTAGGACGTCCCGTTGTTCAGGCCGCTAAAGGTGGTCGACGTATCGTTCCCGGTGTTCTTGAGCGTCCCGTCGCTGGCCTGAACCTCGTGGTAGCCGCCGGTACCGCGGTAGTCCGAGGTCCCACTCCACTCGACGTCGGCCTGCCCGCTGGTGTTGGTACCGAGAGACGCCTCGGGCGTCCCCGGGATGACGGGCTCCCCGTACGGCTCCACCGCGTTCGAGAAGGGGCTCGCCGGTCCGTCGCCTGCCTTGTTCGTCGCCCGGACCCGGAACGTGTACGTCGACTTGTTCGAGAGCTCCTGGACCGGCTGCGTGGTCTCGGCGGTGTTGATGGACTTGACGAGCTCGCCACCCGTGTAGACGCCCAGCCAGTACTCGTCGATGGCGTCGCCGTTGTTCGCCGGGGCGTTCCAGTTCACGATGATCTGGCCGCCGGCGGCGGTCTCCACCCGCTTGGCGGTCGGCGCTGCCGGCGCCGCGGGAGGCGCGGCCGGCGTCTCCGGTACGGACGGGTCGCTCCAGTCGGACGGGTCGGGAGCGTCGTTCTTCGCCTGCACGCTGACCGTGTAGGCGGTGCCGTTCTGGAGCCCGTCCCAGACCGTCTGGCCACCCTCGAGGCAGGTCTTCTGGGTCGGGCCATCATTCGGGGGCGGGCTGATCTCGAGGTTGACGCACTCGATCGGCGACCGGTCGGTGTAGGCCCGGTTCTTCCACGTGACCGTGAGCTCGCTGTCGCCGAACTCCAGCGACGGCGGCGCGGGCTTGTCGGGCTTCTCGTCCGGCCGGGCCTCGCGGGACGCCGGGGACGGGTCCGACTCGCCCACGTCGTTGGTGGCAGTCACCGTGAAGGTGTACTTCACGTTGTTCTGCAGCCCGTCGAACGTGCACGTGGTCGTGGAGCACTCGTGCTCCTGGCCGGTGTTCGTCTTGAGCGTGTACGCCGTGATGTCCGAGCCGTTGTTGTTCGGCTGGTCCCAGGTCAGGACCACGGTCTCCGACCGCACCTCCTCGACCCGCGGCGCGCGCGGCGCTTCTGGCTTGCCGAGCACGGTGAGCTTCGCGATGCCGTCGACCTCGCGGTCCGGGTCCTTCGTGGCGTCCTGCACGCGGTAGCGCACGAGCATCGCACCGGTGAAGTCCTCGGCGGGCGTCACCACGAGCTGGTTGCCGCTGTACGACGCCGTGCCGGCGCCGGTGTCGACCGTCGGGGTGCCCGACAGCGTGAGCTCGTCCTCGGGGAACGGGTTGGTGTCGTTGGCGAGCACCGGCACGGTCGTCGCCTCGCCCTGGTGCGCGTCTCGCACCACGTCCTCGGTCGTCTGCACCAGCGGCCGGGTGGACGCCATGACCTCGACGGTCAGCTTGGTCCGGACGGGCCGGTTCAGCCCGTCGGACACCGTCACGGGCAGCTCCCGGAAGGTGCCCTTCGAGACCGACTTCTCGGCCTGGCCGGTCACCGTCGCGCCCGAGACCGACGTGGAGATACCGTCGCCGGCCGTGACGTCGAATTCCAGCGGGTCCTTGTCCGGGTCCGTGACGTACCGCGAGAGGTCGACGGTCGCCTCCTCGCCGGCCGCGACCTGCAGCACGGGCGTGCCGGTGACCTTCGGCGGCAGGTTCTTCGCCGGGGTCACGTCGATCGGCAGCGTCAGCACGGCGGTGAGCCCCTCGGCGTCGTCCGGCCCGTCACCGTCGGTGACCTCGAAGCTGACGGAGGCCGCCCCCGCGTAGTCCTTGACCGACGTGTACACCACGGTGTCGTGGTCGGTGGCGGAGACCGTGCCCTCGACCGCCTTGACCGTGTTCTCCTCGGTGATCCGCGGCTCGCGGTCCTCCCGGACCACCACGTACTTGGCGAGGTCGATGGTGAGCGGCTCGCCGCTCGTCGCCTTGAGCGGGCCCTGGCCCGGCTTCACGTGCGGCCGGGACTGGTCGCCCGGCACGCGCACGAACGCCTTGGCCTCCAGCCCGTCCATGTCGGTCACGGTGTAGGTGATGACCCGCGCGCGCTCGGTGAGCTGCACCTCGACCGAGCCCGACTCGGTGACCGTCACGCCCTCGAGCGACTCGTCGACGGCGACGCCGAGGTCGGCCGCCACGCCGTCCGGGTCCACGTCGTTGTCGAGCACCTTGACCGTCACGCTCGAGGCGCCCTCCACGTCGTCGGCCGTCACCACGTCGTCGTGCGCGACCGGGCGCAGCAGCGGCGCGTCCTGGTCGACGTTCACGGTGATGGCGCCGCTCGCGCGTGCCTTGAAGGTGTCCTGGACGCCGTAGTAGAAGGAGTAGGCCCCCTCGTCGCCCGGGGCCTCGACGACCACGTCGTCGTCGACGGCCCTTGGGTCGATGGAGTCGTTGCCCTCGAAGCCCTTGGCCACCAGACCGATCTGGTCGCCGTCGGGGTCCGAGTCGTTGTCGAGGGCGGCGACGGCCACCGTCCGGCCTGGGCGGACCGTCGTCTCGTCGTCGATCGCCTGCGGCTCCTGGTTGCTTGCGGGCGGCCTGGCGACACCCACCCGGACCGTGCCCTCCGCCGGGGCGCCGCGCGTGTCCATCACCTGGTAGGTGAACGTGTCGAGGCCGCTCGCGTCCTCCGCCGCCTGGTAGTCGATGAACCCGTCCACGATCGTGGCCCTGCCCTGGCTCGGCGCACCCGAGACGGAGCTCAGCGTCACGTAGTCGCCGTCCGGGTCGGTCCCGTCCAGCGGCAGCGGGATGCGGACGATGCCGCCGCTGAGCACGCGCGCCTCGACGTCGGGCAGCTGCGGGGCGCCGTTCTCCGGGGCGTCCACCACGTGGACGGTGATCTGCGCGGAGTCCTTCTGCCCGTTGCTGTCCTCCACCTCGTAGACCGCGTGATACGTCCCGGCCTCCTTGGCGGCACGGAATCGCACGCTGTCCTCGGAGACGAACGCCTCGCCCGCCTCCGCAGGAGGCGACTCCTGCAGCTCGTCGGTGATCGTCATCTCCAGGCCGTCCGGGTGCGTGTCGTTCTTCAGCACCGGGATGGTCACGACGTCACCCGCGTGGACGGTGGCCTCGTCCGGCCCCGCCTCCGGGGGCCGCAGCTGAGCCGGCGCCGGGATGGGCACCACGCGCAGCTGCCCCGCGACCGTGCCCGAGCCGTTGGCCACCTTGTAGCTCAGGACGACCGGCTCGTCGAGGCGCTTGATCTCGGAGACCTTCAGGATCTGGTGGTTCAGCACGGAAACGCTCACCGGGGCGTCCGACGGCACGTCGATGCCCTTGACCACGAGCACGCCGCCCGTCGGGTCGGTGTCGTTCGCCAGGACGTCCACCAGCGCGGTGCCGCCGGTCGGGAGCAGCACCTGGTCCGACACCGCCACCGGGGAGCGCGCCTCGTCGGCCGGGTCGGTGACGTCCACCCGCACCAGGCCCATCACCGGGGCGTTGGGCCCGTCGGTGATCTGGTAGATGACGTCGTGCGAGCCCACCTTGTCGCTCGTGAAATTGAACGAGCCGGCGGTCTGGTTCTGCTCGACCGTCGCGGAGGGCACCTCGGCGACGCTCGTCATGCGGATCTTGTCGCCGTTCGGGTCGAAGTCGTTCTGCAGCGGGTTCACGGTGACCGGCTCGCCGGCGAGCACGGTGACGTGGTCCTGCACAGGGACGGGCTTCACGTTGGTCGCCACGACGTCGACGATCAGCGTGCCCTCGACGAGCGTGTCCATCGCGTCCGACACCGTGACGTCCACGATCTTGTGGCCCGTCGCGGCGCCGCCGTCCCGGAACTCGATGGTGCCGTCCGGACGGAAGCGCACCTCGTCGCGCTTGTCGGCGGTGCTCGCGTTCGACAGGAACAGGTCGTCGCCGTCCGGGTCCTTGAAGTACGGCAGCACCTTGATGGTACCGAGCCCGTCCTGACCGACCTGCAGCACCGGCTTACCCGTCTGGGCGGGCGGGTTGTTCTCCTCGAGCGGCACCACCTTGACGTCCACCGAGGAGGTCGCCGTGCCGTTCTCGCGACCGTCGTCGACCTCGTAGTCGAAGCTGGTGGTACCTGTCGCGTCCGGCGGCACGTTCGCCTGCAGTGCCGCGCCGTTGAGCACCCGGTCGACGGTGATGTCGCCCTTCGCCTCGCCCTTGACGGACGCCGTCATGACGTCGCCGTCCCGGTCGAAGTCGTTGCCCAGCACGTTGAGGACGGTGGTGCGGCCGGGCCGCACCCCGAACCTGTCGGGCTTGGGCTCGGGCGGGCGGTTCGCCTGGTCGCGCTCGGCCACGAACTGGTCGACGTGCTCGGGCGTGGTGTCCTCCGACTCGGTCTTCTCGCCCTCCTCGTCCTCCGGCATCTTCAGGTCCCAGTCATCGACCTTCTCGAACTCGTCGGCGGCCATCCACAGGGAGCCGTCCGCGACGTCGTTCAGCACGATGACGTTCCGGTTCACGCGGTAGACGAGGGTCGCGGCGGCGTCGACGCCCTCGAGCACCTGGTCGACGTCGTTGTCCGGGCCGGGGCAGTCACGGACCACCTGGCCCGAGCCGGACCACGCCCCGTAGGTGCACCCGCTGAGCTGTACGGGCGCTGACGGGTTGCCGGACGACGTACGCGTGGTCGCCTCACCACCGTCCAGCGGCTGGGTGACCAGGCCCTTGGTCGTGGCGAGCGCCACGTTGGACGCGTCGTCGGAGGGCTGCTGGAGCATGCCCTGCGCGCCGTCCTCGATCTCCACCGTGTCGCCGCCGGGAAGCACCAGCGTCCCGGTCGACTCGTCCAGCACCACCGGCTCGTCGCCCACGGCGGAGGCCTGCACCTCGGCATCGGGCTTGACCGGGAGCTCCGACTCCTCGGGCTCCTCGGCGACCCCCTGGGTGCCGGTCGGGATCGTGTAGAGCTTGCCGTCGGACGGGACGGCGAGGAAGACGGTGCCCTCGTTGCTCACCGTGATCTCGCCGCCCAGGCCGGCCTTGAGGACCGGCTTCATCTCCTTCTCGTCGAACGCCACGGCGCCGTCGAACGGGATGACCCAGGTCCGGCCGGTCTCGTCGTCGTACACGGCGGTCGTGGCGCCGCCGGCCGCGACCTTCGCGCCCGCGGGAAACTTCATGGTGCCCTCGAGTGCCAGCAACGCCGGGTCGACCGGGCTGGCGGAGGAGTCGCCGCCGCTCTTCAGCAGCACGCGCTGCGCGCCCTGCTCCACGTCAAAGCTTGTCGAGTTGGCGAGCAGCGTGCCGTCGAGGGCCTTCGCCTCGTAGTTGAACCGTCCGAGCTTGCCCGACGCCGTCTGGGTCACCCAGACGCCGGAGTCGTTGAGCTCGACGTCCGCCGTCGCCTCACCTTCGTAGAGGAGCGCGAAGCCGAGGAGCCCCGCACCGAAGAGGGTCACCGCACCGATCGATGCAGCTGACCGGCGATTCTCGTACACGCGTGAGACAAAGCTCATGCGTCCTCCTCTTCATCACTCCACCGAAGTCTGTTCACCCGGACCGCACACACAGGCGCAACGGGAGCACCTTACCGGGACGAAGGGTGAATCGTCCTGGAGTTTTGTGGGCAGGACTACCCATGGTGCTCGACCGGATTGTAGGAGTCTGTCCGCCGCCTTGGCCGGTCGTCAGGAGATCCGCCAGACGGCCCTGGGGTCCTTCGGCGACTGACCCTCCCAGACGACGACTCCCAGCTCCTGCAGCTTCTGCAGGTGGCGGATCGCCGTCGGACGGGCTATCCGCGCGGCTTCCTCGACCTGCCCCGTGCCCAGCGGGCGGCCCGAGGAGCGCAACACGTCGAGCACCTGCCGCGCCCCGGGTGAGAGCTGATCGGCGATCTCCTCTGGCAGCATGTCGAGCGACGACAGGACCAGGCGCACGCCGCTCTGCGTCTGGGTGTACACCGGGTCGGTCAGCCCTCTGCTCCGCATCTCGTCGAACATCCGTCGAATACCTTCGCCGAGCTCCTGCGCGATGCCGAGGTCCGAGCACACACGTGCGATGCGGGGGTTACGGGCGTACCGGCTGATGTCGAGCGGGCGGTCCGGGTTGACGATCCCGGGAAAGCGGCCAGGACTCGATATCTCGACCCGGTCGGGGAAGATCTCAACCCGCACATGGTCACCGACCATGCTGTAGGAGCGGTGCAGCACCGCGTTGACGAGGCCTTCGAGCCAGGCGTCGCGTGGCACGATCCCCGACGCCTCGAAGCGTCCGGAGGCCGAGAGCGCCCTTCGACGGTAAAGCAGTCTCTCGATCTCATGGGCCGCGCGGTCGATCTGCTGCGGGATGGATCCTTCACAGCGGATGTCTGCGTCGTCGTCGAGCGAGAGCCGCGCCCCGGTACCGCGATCCACGTCCGTGTATCGCAGCACGCGCACGTGCGCGTTCGGGAAGAGCATCTGGGGTGACCTGGCGAACAGGAGATAGGCGGCAACCGTCGGTTCCCTGTCCCGGGTCAGCAGGCCACGAGCGCGCAACATCGCGTCGGGAGACGAGGATCCGATGGCCTGCTGGTAGGCCCCGACCTCGATGGGATCGAGCTCGTCGACGCCGACTCTGGCTCGCGTGCCGTCGAACGGCGCGGAGCCCCGGTCGTACTCGAGCTCCTGCCGTTGCGCGAAGCCGAGCCGCCTCGACTCGTCACCGATCCGCAGGTAGACGTCACCCTTGGCCGTCTCATGGACAGCCTCTCCCGGATCCACCCGGAGCAGGAGAACGCACCTGTCGTCCGACAGCCGGATCTCCTCGACGCGAGCGCGGACGACAGGTCGGGTGAAGTCCTGCGCGGCCTGGCGAAGGGCATTGACGCGCGCTGGCGGCACACCATCGACCGTGCCGTCGTAGAGACCGACCACGACACAGCCGCCTTCGGCATTCGCGAGCGCGACAAGTGGGATCGCCAGGTCCTTCGGGTCGACCCGGCCCGACTTGCGCTCGAACCATTGCCCCTCTGGCAATCGGGCAAGCACGTCCAGGGCCTCGTCCGGCGGGAGCGCCAACGCCTGATCCACCTCTGCCGCATGCATGCACCTACTCTAACATTGTTAGAGTAGGTGCATGTGGGTCGGCGGGCGACGGGACATCAGGCAAGGGTGAAGCTGGTGCACGGCGACTCACCAGGCGGCGCGAGTCGAGTCGCCCCAGACGTCAGTATTGACCCAGACCTGCGATCCGGACCGACCCCAGGAGCAGGCGAGCTCGGCGTCGATATTTCCGTTCGCGTCCAGCACGAGGGGGTTGCCGAAGCGGTCGTTGCGCTCGCGGTTCCTGACCTCGTCGGTAAATGTCGTGGGGTAGAACTCCTCGCCGTCGGCGACGCAGCGCACCCTGAACCCCGCACCGGGCGTGCCTGCGCGCACCACGATTTCGACGTAGTTCTCGCCGCCTCCGGCGCCACCACCCTTCGCCGCGCGCACAGTACGGTTCGAGGCGTCGCTGCCGGTCGTCCCTGTCTTCTCGGCCCAGGCGCCACATCCCGCCGCGTTGCAGCTCCGGGCCCTGAGCGTGTAGCTCTTGTTCGGCCCGGTCGGAACGTTGATACGCGAAGTGGGAGACCTGTTGCCGGAGTCGTCGTGGTCACCGCTCATGACGAACTCCGTCCCCGTGACCTCGCTGCCCCCGGTGCTGGTCGCCGCGAAGACGGAGAAGTAGCCGTCGTCGCTGCGGTCCCGCGTCCACCCGAGCTCGGGCCGGCCCGGCACCGTGTACGGCTTCACCGAGTTCGAGCGCGTCGTCCACTGGGAACAGGTGTGCTTGTTGCAGGCCCGGACGTCGAACGTGTGGTCCCGGCCGTTGGAGAGGCCGGTGAAGTCGAACGGGGAGCCCGTGGCCCTCTCCTCCCTCGAACCGTCCGCCCGCACCTCGTAGTACGGGCCGTTGCCGCGGAACTCGCTGATCTCGCCCCACGACACGCGGGCCTTGCCGTTGGTGTCCTCGGTCAGCGCCGCACTCGGGTTACCGGGCACCAACGGTGTGCCGTGCGGCTCCAACGCCGTGGATCTCGGGCTCTCCGGTGACCTGCCCGCCTTGTTCTCCGCGACGACCGTGAACTGGTACGCGGACCGCTGATCCAGGTTGTTCAGCGTCTTCGACGCGCCGGTCACCGGCATCGTCCGCTCCTCGTTCCCGTCCCGGAACACGCTCAGGTGATACGTCTTGATCGTGGCACCGTTGGTCGCCGGCGCCGTCCACTGCACCGTGATCTTCCCACCCGCCGCGGTAGGCGCGCGCGACGCGGTCGGAGCAGCGGGACGGGCGGGCGGCGCAGCGGGCGTCTCCGGCGCCGACGGGTCCGACCACTCCGACGGGTCGGGCGCCGCGTTCCGCGCCTGCACCCGCACCGTGTAGGCGGTGCCGTTCCGCAGCCCCTCCCACACCGTCCGCGTGCCGTCGAGGCAGGTCTTCTGCAGCTGGCCCGACGGCGGCGCCGGGCTGATCTCCAGGTTGACGCACTCGATCGGCGAACGGTCCGTGTACGAGCGGTTCTGCCAGGTCACCGTCAGGAGCTGATCACCGAACACGAGCTCGGGCGCCGCCGGCGGGTCCGGCTTCTCGTCGGGCCGCGCCTCCTCGGACGCCCCCGACTCCCCAGAGGTACCCACCTCGTTCTCCGCCGTCACCGTGAACGTGTACGTCTGGTTGTTCGTCAGGCCGGTGATCGTGCAGGTGGTGGTGGGGCAGGTGGTGGCGCTGCCCCGGCTGGGCCGTACGCGGTACTCGGTGATCTCCGCCCCGTTGTCGGACGGCGGGTCCCAGCTCAGCACCACCGTCTCGGACCGCACCTCCTCGACGACCGGCGGGCGCGGCGTCTCCGGGGCGCCGAGCACCGTCACACGAGCGGTTCCCTCGACCTCACGAGTGGGGTCGTCGGTCACGTCAGCCACCCGGTAGCGCACCACCGTCACCCCGTGGAAGTCGGCGGGTGGGGTGACCGTCACGCTGTCCCCTGCGGTCTCGACGGTGCCCCGGCCGGACTCGAGCCGGGCCGAGACGAGCCGCAGCGGGTCCTCCGGGAAGGGGTTGATGTCGTTCTCCAGCACGTCCACGGTGACCGGCTCGCCCTGGTGCGCGTCCGGCACCTCGTCGGTGTTGGCCCGCACGAGCGGGCGCGTCGAGGCCACGACGGTGACGGTGAGCTGGCCGGCGACCGGCGGGTGCCCGCCGTCGGACACCGTGAAGCCGACGGTGGCCGTGTTGCCCTTCGGCACGTCCGGCGCCGCTGTGGCCAGCACCGTCGCGCCCTCGGTCGCGAGGCTCAGCCCGCCTGTGTCGCCGGCGACCGTCACGGTGAGCGGGTCGCCGTCGGGGTCCACGACGAAGCGGGACAGGTCGAGCGCGGTCTCCTCGCCCGCCGCGGCCTCCAGCGCGGGCGTGCCGGTGATCTCGGGCGGCTCGTTCTCGCCCGGCAGCACGTCGATCGGCAGCGTGAGCAGGGCGGTGCGACCGTCGGGGTCGTCGATGCCCGAGCCGTCGGTCACCTCGAACGTCAGGGCGGCCGGGCCGGAGTAGTCCTTGTAGGCGGTGTAGGTGACCGCTGCGGGTCCCGTGACCTCGTGGTCGCCTTCCGTGGCCGCGACCTTCGACTCGTCGGTGATCCTCGGCGTACGCCCCTCGGCAACGACCACGTACTCGGTGAGGTCCAGCGGGGTGGGTTCACCGGCGGCCACCTCCACCGCCGCCAGGTCCTCGCGGAGCCGCGGCAGCGTGCCGTCCCGCGGCACGCGCAGGAACGCCTTGCCGGTCAGCCCGTCCATGTCGGTGACCTCGTAGGTGATGACCTGCGGGTGAGCCGTGAGCGGCACGGCGATCTCCCCGTCGTCGGTCACGGTGGCGCCGTCCGGCCCCTGGCCCGGCACAGTGACCTCCAGGTCCGCGGCGAGCCCGTCCGGGTCGAGATCGTTGCCCGTGACGTCGACGGTCACGGCGGGTGACGCGACGTCCTCCGGGGCGACGGCGTCGTCCCGCGCGACCGGACGGAGCAGGGGCGCGTCCCTGGCCACCTCCACGGTGATCGCGCCGGTGGCGCGCGCCGCGAACGAGTCCTCGACCCCGTAGTAGAACGTGTGCGTGCCCTCGCCGTCGGGCGCGGTGACGACCACGAGGTCGTCCGCGACCTCCGGCTCCAGCTCGGCCGCACCGTCGAACGACTTCGGCACCAGGCCCACCTGGTCGCCGTTCGGGTCCGAGTCGTTCGCCAGCGCGTCGATGCCGATCGTCCGGCCCGGCCGCACCGACACCTCGTCGTCCACGGCGAGCGGCGCCTGGTTCACCTGCGGCGGCGTCGCCACCCCGACGCGGACCGTTCCGGTGGCGGTGGCGCCACGCGTGTCCGTGACGGAGTAGGTGAGCTGGTCCTCCCCTGCGGCGTTCGCGGAGGCCGCGTACTCCAGGTACCCGTCGACGATGTCGACGGTGCCCATCTCCGGCGCCGACGTGATCGCCTCGAGCTGCACGTGGTCGCCGTCCGGGTCGCTGCCCTCCAGCGGGAGGGCTACCCGGGTGCTCGCTCCGGCCAGCACCCGCGCCGTGACGTCGGGCGGCTGCGGTGCGACGTTCTCGTCGTCGTCCACCACCGTCACGGTCACCTGGGCGGAGTCCTTCTGGCCGTTGGGGTCGGTGACCTCGTAGACCAGGTGGACGGTGCCGGACCGGTCCGGACCCGCCTTGAACCGGACGCTGTCCTCGGACACGAACGCCTCGCCCGCCTCCGGCTGCTCCACCAGGTCCTCGGCGAGCGTGAGCTCGAGCCCGTCCGGGTGGGCGTCGTTGGTCAGCACCGGGATCGTCACGACGTCGCCGGCGTGCACCGTCGCCTCGTCGGCGTCGGCCTCCGGCGGGCGGAGCTTCGTCGCGGCAGGCACCGGCACCACCCGCACCTGCCCGACGGCGGTCTCCGTGCCGTTCGCCGCCGTGTACTCGATGGTGACCGGGCCCTCCGGCCGTTTGACCTCGCTGAGGCGCAGCACGTGGTGGTCCAGCACCGCCGCGGTCACCGGGGCGCCGTCGGGCACGGTCACCGACTGCACGACGAGCACGCCGCCGGCCGGGTCGGTGTCGTTCGCCAGCACGTCCACCAGGGCGGAACCACCGGCCGGCAGGAGCACCGTGTCGGTCACCGTCACCGGGACACCGTCCTGCTCCGGCGGCGGCAGCACATCCACGCGCACCAGCCCCAGCGTCGCTTCCGGGCCATCGCTCACCTGATAGGTCAGGTCGTACGATCCCGGCTCCTGGCTCAGGAACCGGAACGAGCCCGCCGCGAAGTTCGGCGTGATCGTGGCCGGAGCCTGCTCGCCCACGTCGACCAGCCGGAGGCGGTCGCCGTTCGGATCGGTGTCGTTCGTCAGCGGGTACACCGTCACCGGCTGTCCGGCCGGAACCGCCACGTGGTCCCCGACGGCGACCGGTGGCGCCTCCGCTGCGACGACGTCGACCAGGAGCCTGCCCTCGCCCACCATGCCGCCGCTGTCGCTGACCGTGAGGTCGACGATCTTGCGGCCCGTCGCGCCACCACCGTCGCGGAACTCGACGGCGCCGTCCGGGCGGAACCGGATCTCGTCGGCGACGTCACCGGTTGCGGCGCTGGACAGCACGAGGTCGTCACCGTCCGGGTCGCGCCAGAAGGGCAGCACCTTGATCGTCGCCTCGCCGCCCTGCGCCACGCGGAGCACCGGTTCGCCGTCGGCGGCGGGAGCCTCGTTCGAGCCGGGCGGCACCACGCGGACCCGGACCTTCGCGTCGGCCGTACCGCCACGACCGTCGTCGACCGTGTACCTGAGAGTGGCCGAGCCCGACGCTTCCGCCGGCACGTCCACCTGGAGCGCCAGACCGTCCAGCACCCGGTGCACGGTGATGCCCTTGGCGTCCTCTGGCGGCTGCGCCACCGACACGGTCATCACGTCCCCGTCCGGGTCGGTGTCGTTGCCCAGCACGTTCAGCACGGTGGTGCGCCCGGGGCGCACACCGAGATCGTCGTCCTCCGGCGTTGGCGCCCGGTTCGGCTTGTCACGTTCGGCGACGAGCTGGTCCACCAGCTCGGGCGTCGTCGTCTCCGTCTCGGTCTTCTCCCCCTCGGCCTCCTCCGGCATCGTGAGGTCCCAGTCGTCGACCTTCTCGAAGTCGTCGGCGGCCATCCACAGGGTGCCTTCTGCGACGTCGTTCAGCACGACGACGTCGCGGTTGACCCGGTAGGCGAGCTCGCCGTCCGCCCCCTCGAGGCTCTGGTCCACGTCACGGTCCGTGCCCGGGCAGTCCCGCACCACCTGACCGGTACCCGACCAGGCACCGAACGTGCAGGCGCCCACCTGGACGGGAGCCGCCGGGACGCCGTCGGCCACGCGCGTCGTCGACTCGCCGCCGCCCAGCGGCTGCGCGACCAGCCCGGTCGGTGTGCCGACCGCCACCGACCGCTTCTCGTCCGACGGCTGCTGCAGCCGCCCCTCTGCGCCGCCTGGCAGGTCCACGACCTCGCCACCGGGCAGGACCAGCGCGGACGCCGTCCGGTCCAGCACCACCGGCTCGTCGCCGACCGCGGTGAGCTCCACCTCGGCGTCCTTCGCCACGGGGAGCTCGCTCTCGATGACCTCGCCCGGTGCGCCACGCTGACCGGTGTCGACCCGGTACAGCATCCCGTCCGACGGGACCGCGACGAACACCGTCCCGTCGGTCGCGACGGCGAGCCGCCCGCCCGCGCCGAGCTCCGCCGTCGGCTCGAGCTCCTCCTCGTCGAAAGCTGTCACGCCGTCGAAGGGCAGCACCCACAGCCGGCCGTTCTCGGGGTCGAGGATCGCGGTGGCCGGGCCGCCGGACGCGACCTGGGCGCCTCTCGGCGCCTGGACCGGGCCCGCGAGCACCAGCTGGGCGGGGTCGACGGGGCTCGCCGCCGATGTACCTTCGTCCGTCAGCAGCACCCGGCCCTCGTCCTGCTGGACGTCGAAGTTCGACGATCCGGCGAGGAGGGTGCTGTCCAGGGCTCCTGCCTCGTCGTTGAAACGACCCAGCTTGCCCGAGGCGGTCTGCGTGACCCAGACGCCGGAGTCGTTGAGCTCGAGCTCCGCCGTGGCCTCGCCGTCCTGCAGGAAGGCAAGAGCCAGCAGCGCACCACTGAACAGTGCCACCAGAGCCCAGGACACGACGAACCCTGTCGTAAACCTGAACCTGCCCTCGACCGCGTCCGCCACGAACCGCCCCCTCAACAGGCTGCATCCTAGCCAGAAGTTCGGATGCGCAGGTGGGGAGAAATACCCATGCACAGGGGTTGCGGTACCGGTGCCCCTGACATCGGGCCGAACTCATCGACTTCGGTCGGATGGGATGAGATCGGTCAGTCGTCGGACCGATCTCATCCCATCCGACCGATCTCGTCGAGGCCGGATGACATCCTCTCGCTAGGCGATAACAAGCCTGTTATCGTCGGCCCATGAGCCTCGAGTTCGGCACATGGGTACACATCCGGCGGACGGCGCTCGGACTCTCCCAGGCGCGCCTCGCGGCCATCGCAGGTGTCCATCAGCCGACCATCGCCGCCGTCGAGAAGGGTCACCGCAGTGCGACCGACCCGGTCCGCCGCAAGCTCACCGCTGCGCTCCAGGCGCGGCCGGGTGACCTTCTTGCCGGCCTCCGCGACGAGGTGATCGCTCTCGTCGAACGGCACGGCGCCAGCAACCCTCGGGTCTTCGGGTCGATCGCGCGCGGGACCGACACAGTCTGGTCCGACGTCGACCTGCTGGTCACCTTTCCCGATACGGCGGCGCGACTTGCCTACTTCGACCTCGTCCAGGACCTGGCAGATCTCCTGACCGTCGAGGTCGACGTCGTCGACGACGCGTCGACCGGGCGCGCGTCGGAACAGGCGCAGCGCGAGGCGCTCGCACTGTGACCGGCACGAGCGATGACGGCCCGCCACGGTTCGAACGGGTGGTGCGGCCACCGTCCGGGGCCGGGTCCAAGGCGGGCGGAGCTGACCACACCCGGCGCCCGTACGACCCCGAGCAGACCCGACGCAGGCTCGGCGACCTCGCGAGATTCGCCGCCCAGTCGGCGGAGATCGTGGCCGCCGGCCACGCAGCCTTTCACTCTGAGCGCGCCTGGATGACGCGCGCGGCTGCGACGTACTTGATCATCGAGGTCGCGACCGTCTGCGAAAAGCTGCACGGACGCGTGCGGGACCACTTCTCCGAGGTGCCCTGGCGCAGGATCGCCGGGATGCGGAACATAGCGGCCCACGCATACGACGAGGTGAACGACGAGGTCGTCTGGGACGTGCTCGCGGTCTTTGTCCCGCAGCTGGCACGCGACCTCAGCCTGCCGGCGCGGCCCGGCGACCAGGTAGTGCTGCCGCCAGGCCTCGACACCGCCTGAACGACCGTCGGCGAGTGCAGACTTCGTCGCGCCCGCGATCGGCGAGTGCAGAGCTAGATGCGGATAGCGACCCTGTATCCGCAACCAACTCTGCACTCGGCGGATCCGGGTGCGACCAAGTCTGCACTCGGGCGGCGGGACCGGCGGCGGGGACCGGCGGCCGGGCCTCCTCAGACCGCTCGGTCCGCCAGGACCTGGGCGAACTGCTCCAGCGACTCCTTGACCGGGCCCTCCGGCAGAGGCGCCAGCTCCGCCGAGGCGGCGCGTGCCCACTGGACGGCCAGCTCCCGCGTCTCGGCCAGCACCGCGTGCGCGCGCAGCCGCCCCACGGCGGCGTTCAGGGCCTCGTCGGAGGTCAGGTCGCCGTCGAGCGTCGCGAGCAGGTCCCGGTCGTCGGAGGTGGCGGCGTCCGTAGCGACGTGCTGCCGCAGCAGCAGCACCGGCATCGTCGGCACGTGCTCGCGCAGGTCGGTTCCCGGCGTCTTGCCCGACGTCTCGCCGGACGAGGCGATATCGAGCACGTCGTCGGCGAGCTGGAACGCGACGCCCACCTTCTCGCCGTACGCGCCCACCGCCTCGATGTGCGCCTCCGGCGCCCCGGCGAGCATCGCCCCCAGGCGGGCCGACGCCGACAGCAGGGCTGCCGTCTTGTCGGACAGCACCTGCAGGTAGTGCGCCACCGGGTCCTCGCCGTCGTCCGGGCCCATCGTCTCGTGCAGCTGCCCGAGGCACATCCGCTCGAACGTCTTGGACTGCAGGATCACCGCCTCGGGCCCCAGCTCGGCCACGAGCGCGGACGCCCGGGCGAACAGCAGGTCGCCCACGAGGATCGCCACCGAGTTGCCCCACACCATGTGGGCCGCCGGCGCCCCGCGCCGCATCGGCGCGGAGTCCATGACGTCGTCGTGGTACAGCGACGCGACCTGTGTCAGCTCCACCACCACCGCTGCGTCCACGACACCGGGCAGCGACCCGTCCCCCAGCTCACCCGTCAGCAGGGTGAGCAGGGGACGGAACCGCTTGCCGCCCGCGTCGATGAGGTGCCGGGAGGCACCGTCGGCCAGCTTGTCGGTGCTGGCGACGGCCTCGAGGAGCACCTCGTCGACCCCGGTCAGCCGGTCCGCGAGGCGCGAAGCCAGCTCCGGGTCGGTGATCGGCAGGCCGAGCGCGTTGGGATCGGGCAGGTCGGTCGGAGCGGCCGGAGGGGCAGACGCCGACGTACCCGTCGTCGTCTGATGCGGCAGCGGTACGGAGGTCACGGCACGAACTTACTTGCCTGTTCCACCAGACCGAGAACCGGAGACGGGAACACGCCGAGAATCACTGTCGCGATCGCACACACTGCGATGGCCACAGCCGCCGGCCCACGGGACCGCACCACGGTCACCACGATCCGCTGCGCGCTCGTGACCCGCACCTTGGTCAGGGTGGCGGCCGCGCCGGCCGAGACCGCACCACCGCTCGTCGGGACCGCATCCTCGCTGGTCGAGCCGGTCGAGAGCCCGGCCTCGACAGCCTCGGTCCCCGTCGACTCCGGCTCGTCCGGCGCCTTCTGGAACACCATGACGACCAGGACCCGCACGTAGAACGCGACAGCGACCACCGACGCGAGCACGCCGAGGACCGCGAGCCACCACAGACCACCCGTCGTCGCCCCGGTGAACGCGCCGAACTTGGCGATGAACCCGGCGGTGAGCGGGATGCCGGCCATCGACAGCAGGAACAGCGCGAACGCGGCGGTGAGCCACGGGGCCTTGCGGCCAAGCCCTGCCCACTGCGCGATCTCCGTCGCCTCGCCGAGCACCACCCCTTCGCCCTCACCCACTGGGCCGTTGTCCTCGCCGGTGCCCGAGGTGATCCGGCGCTCGCGCACCAGCGTGACCACGGCGAACGCGCCGATCGTCGCGAGGCCGTAGGCGAGCAGGTAGAAGAGCGTCGACGACTGCACCGGAGCGTTGAAGCCCGCGATGCCGACCAGCAGGAAGCCCGCGTGCGCGATCGACGAGTAGGCCAGCAGGCGCTTCACATCGGTCTGGACCATCCCCACCACGGTGCCGACCACCATCGTCAGGATCGCGACCACGACGATGACGATCTGCAGCTGGCGCATGATGTCCGGGCTGACGCCCCCCACCCCGATCGAGATGCGGTACAGCACCTCCACGAGCGCCGCGACGGCCGCGACCTTGGTGCACGCCGCCATGAACCCGGTGATCGGCGTAGGTGCGCCCGTGTAGACGTCGGGCGTCCAGGCGTGGAACGGCACCGCGCCGACCTTGAACAGCAGGCCGACGACGACCAGCAGGACGCCGGACACGAGCAGCACGCTCATGCCCTCCAGCGGCAGGCCCTGCTGCACCCGCTGGGCGATCTCGAGCAGGCGGACCGTACCGGCGAACCCGTAGATCAGCGCGACACCGAAGATGAACAGCGCCGAGGCGAACGCGCCCAGCAGGAAGTACTTGGCCGCCGCCTCCTGCGACAGGAGCCGACGCCGGCGCGCCGTCGCGCACAGCACGTACAGCGGGAGCGACAGCACCTCCAGCGCGATGAACATGACGATGAGGTCGTCGGTGGAGGCGAACAGCATCATGCCGCCCACCGCGAAGAGCAGGAGGGGGTAGATCTCGGTCTGCTCAAGGCCGGAGCGCCGGGCCAGGTCCTCGTACGGGGTGCCGGGCACTGCCGACGCAGCGGGCGCGAACGCATCCTGCCCGGTCGTCGTGCGGTCGGCCACGACGAGCACGCCGAGGAAGGCAAGCACGGCGATGATGCCCTGCGCGCCGAGCGCGAACGGCGTGAGGGTCAGGCTGCCGCCCACCACCTGCACGGGCTGCACCACGATCTGCGGCCACAGGACCGCGATGAACGCGAACGCTCCGGCCAGGGCCGCCAGGGCCAGCACGATCTGGGTCGTGCGGCGGACCTTCTCCGGTACGAAGGCCTCGATGAGCACACCGACCACGCCCGCGCCCAGCACCACGATCAGCGGTGCGAGGGCGAGCCAGTCGATCTCGGGTGCCACGAACTCGGTCACTTGTCGCTCCCCATCTCCGTGGCGGCGTCCGCCGGTTCGTCGACCGTCGTGAGGGCCACCGACTGCTCGGCCGGCGCGTTCACGTAGGTCAGGGCCAGGCCCGGCACAAGGCCGAGCACCAGGAGTCCGGCCACGAGCGGCGCCGCGACGACGCGCTCACGGACGTGCAGGTCGGGCAGGCCTTCGAGGCCTGCGGCCGGTGCTCCGGTGAAGATCTTCTGGTAGGTCAGCAGCACGTAGATCGCGGCAAGGACCACGCCGGGTATCGCGGCGATCGCCCACCCGGCCGATCCGGCGGGCGAGCCGCCGAACGCGCCGATCAGCACCATGATCTCGCTGACGAACGTGGCCAGGCCGGGCAGCGACAGCGTCGCGAGGCCCGCGACGAGGAACGTCCCGGCGAGCACCGGCGTGACCGATCGCAGGCCGCTGTAGTCGGAGATCTTCTGCGACTTCTCCGGGTGCCGGGAGATCAGGAACCCGGCCACCAGGAACAGCGCACCGGTCGCCAGCCCGTGGTTGAGCATCATGAAGCTCGACCCGGCGGTCCCCAGCGGCGTGAACGTGAAGATGCCAAGGATGATGAAGCCGAAGTGGCTCACCGACGTCCAGCCGACCAGCCGCAGCAGGTCGGTCTGCATGATCGCCATGATCGCGCCGTACAGCACGGAGATCACGGCGAGCACGATCACGAGCGGCGCGGCCCAGCGGGAGGCCTCCGGGAACAGCGGCAGGCACAGCGTCAGCATGCCGAACGTGCCGACCTTGTCCAGCACACAGATCAGGAGGGTGGAGGTGCCAGGGGTGGCATTCCCCGCGACGTCGGGCAACCAGCTGTGCACGGGCACCATGGGCGCCTTGATCGCGAAGGCGATGAAGAATCCGACGAACATCAGGCGTTCGGCGGTGGTACCCAGGTCGATCGCGGCCAGCTCGTCCACGAGGAACGCCCGGCTCGGGTCGATGCCCGCACCGATGCCGAGGAAGTACAGCGCGATCACCGCCGCGAGCATGATCAGCCCGCCGCCCAGGCTGAACATCAGGAACTTCACCGCGGCCTTGCGCCGACCTGCACCCTGCCCGAACCCACCGATGAGGAAGTAGGCCGGGATCAGCATGGCCTCGAACAGCACGTAGAACAGGAACACGTCGCGGGCGGCGAACACCGCCACCATGAACGCCTGGAGCAGGAGCACCAGACCGACGAACTTGCGCAGCCGGACTTCGTCCCTGCCCTGCTCCTTCCACGCGGCCAGCAGCACCAGCGGCACCAGCAGCACGGAGAGCGCCACCAGCAGCAGGCCGACGCCGTCGACCCCCACCGCGTACGAGGCACCGATCTGCGGGATCCACGGGTGGACGGCTCCGAGCTGGTGCTCGGCGGCGGCGCCCGTGTCGAAGGCGACGAACGCGCCGACGAGCAGGGCCACCTCCACCAGCGAGAACAGGAGCGCCAGCGGGCGGGCGAGGCCTGTCCCCGCGCTCGCCGGGCCCGTGCGGGACCGGACGAGCGCGCTCAGCCCCACCACGGCCGCGCCGACCAGCGGCCATGCGATGAGCACGGTCAGCCAGGGAAACATCTCTCCTCCGATCACTGGGCACCACCGAGGCCGACGACGAGCCAGGCGACGACGGCGATCACGAGGACGCCACCCGCCATGCCGGCCGCGTACGAGCGGACGTAACCGCTCTGCGCCTTCCGGAACACCGCGCCGAACCACGACAGCACCTGGGGCAGCAGGCTCCAGCCACGGTCGACGACGTCACGGTCACCTACCTGGAGCAGGCGGGCCACCCCGTGCGCCGGCTTCAGCACCAGCGTCTCGTTGGCGGCGTCCTGGTACAGGTCCCTGCGGGCCGCCCGGGTCAGGAAGGAGCCGCGCGGCGCCTCCTCCGGCACGAGGCTCATCGCGTACATCCGGAACGCCAGCAGCGCCCCGAGCACCACGACCACGAGCGTGCTGGTGATGATCACGGGCACCGGGAGCACCGGCTCGTGGTGCTCGGCGTGCCCGACCACCGGCTCCAGCCAGGTGACGAACGTGCCGCCGACACCGAGCACCAGGCCCAGCGCGGCCGAGCCGACACCGAGGAACACCAGGGGCCACCACATCAGCGGCGAGCCCTCGTGCGGGTGCTGGTTCTCCGTCCAGCGCGGACGGCGTCCACCGAACGTCATGAAGAACAGGCGGGTCATGTAGAACGCGGTGATCCCGGCGCCGAGCACCGCGACGGTGCCGAACACCCAGGCCCGCCACGGCTGGCCCTCAACGGGTATGAAGGCCGCCTCGATGATCCCGTCCTTCGACCAGAAGCCGGAGAACGGCGGGATCCCGAGGATCGCGAGCCAGCCCAGGCCCATGGTGATCCACGTGATGGGCAGGAACCGCGACAGGCCGCCGAAGCGCCGCATGTCGGTCTGGTCCCCCATCGCGTGCATCACCGAGCCGGCACCGAGGAACAGTCCCGCCTTGAAGAAGCCGTGCGTGAGGAGGTGGAAGATCGCGAACGCGTACCCGGCCGGGCCGAGGCCCGCCGCGAGCATCATGTAGCCGATCTGCGACATCGTGGAGGCGGCCAGCGCCTTCTTGATGTCGTCCTTCGCGGTACCTACCACGGCACCGAACAGCAGGGTCACGGCCCCCACGATCACCACGACCAGCTGCGCCGTCGGGGCGGCCTCGAGGATCGGGCCGGAGCGCACCATGAGGTAGACGCCGGCGGTGACCATCGTGGCGGCGTGGATGAGCGCGGACACCGGCGTCGGGCCGGCCATCGCGTCGCCCAGCCAGGCCTGCAGCGGGAACTGCGCCGACTTGCCGCACGCGGCGAGCAGCAGACACAGGCCGATGGCGGTGGCGGTGCCCTCCGACAGCGAGCCGAGGGTGTCGTCGGACAGGGTGGTCGCGAAGTCGAGGGCGCCCGTGCCCGCGAACAGCAGCGCCATCGCCGCGATGAGGCCCATGTCGCCGATGCGGTTCATGACGAACGCCTTCTTCGCCGCCACCGCGTTCTCGCGGGCGGAGGGCCGCCCCGTGTCCCAGAACCCGATGAGCAGGTAGGACGCGAGACCCACGCCCTCCCAGCCCACGAAGAGCAGGAGGTAGGAGTCGGCGAGGACCAGCGTCAGCATGGCCGCGACGAACAGGTTCAGGTACGCGAAGAACCGGCGCCGGTGCGGGTCGTGGTCCATGTAGGCGACCGAGTACACGTGGATGAGCGTGCCGACGAAGGTCACGAGCATCACGAAGACCAGGGACAGCGGGTCCAGCCGGAGGCCGAGGTCCACGTCCAGGCCGCCCGCGGACAGCCAGGTCCACAGGTGGTGGTCGACGGAACGCTCCTCGGCGGGCGTGCCGATCATGCGGAACATCAGGATGAAGCCGATGACTCCGGAGGCGGCAGAGGCCGCCACCCCGAGCCAGTGGCCCCAGCGGTCGGTGGCCTTGCCACCCAGCAGCAGGATCGCTGCGCCGATCAGCGGGATGCCGATCAGCCAGGGGGCGAGCCCGATCACGTCGTTCACGTCTCTACCCTTCAGAAGTCTTGTTGGTGGGTGAGTCTGCGGTTCCGCTGCGGGCGAGTGCCTCGTTCCTCGGCCCTCACCCTCCGCTTCACCTCCGCCTCACCCACGGAGCAGGTTGACGTCGTCGACCGAGGCCGAGCGGCGGGTACGGAAGATCGTCACGATGATCGCCAGGCCGACGACGACCTCGGCGGCGGCGACGACCATGACGAAGAAGGCGAGCACCTGGCCCGTCAGGTCGCCGTGCATCCTGGCGAAGGTGACGAAGGCGAGGTTCGTCGCGTTGAGCATGAGTTCCACACCCATGAACACGACTATCGCGTTGCGGCGCAGCAGCACGGTCGTCGCCCCGATGGCGAAGAGCACGGCGGCCAGGACCACGTAGTTGGTGATGTCCATCAGGCGTCCCTCTCCGACTCAGGGGTCGAGCTCGTCGCCCCGCGGGTCGAGCTCGTCGAGACCACGACCGCCGGCCCCTCCGGCGCGGGCCGCTCCTGCCCGCGGATGCGCAGCACGCGCGACACCGACTGCGGCACCTGCTCGCCGTCCGGGCCGAGCGCGGGGGTGTCCATCGCGTTGGACCGGGCGTAGACGCCGGGCGGCGGCAGCGGGGTGAGCACCACGCCGTCGGGCAGCGCCTTGATGCGCCTGTCGGCCACCGACTCCTGCGTCTGCTTCGGCGTGAGCCGGCGCCGGTGCGTCAGCACCAGCGCGCCGACCGCCGCCGTCACGAGCAGCACCCCGACGGCCTCCATGGCCAGCACGTAGTCGCCGAACAGCACGCGCGCCAGCGCCTGCGGGTTCGCGACACCACCTGGGTCGCCCCCGCCCAGCCCAGCGGCGGGCGGGAACGTCGCGTTCGCCACCACGCCGCCGAGGATCACGGCGAGGCCGATGCCGATGAGCACGCCGATCCAGCGCTGCCCCCGGATGGTCTCGGTGAGCGAGTCGGACGCGTCGACGCCGACCAGCATCAGCACGAACAGGAACAGCATCATCACCGCACCCGTGTACACGACGACCTGGACGACGCCGAGGAACGGCGCCTCCTGCGCGATGTACAGGATCGCCATGCTGACCATGACGAACACCAGGCACATCGCCGCGTGCACCGCCCGCTTCACGAACAGCAGGCCCAGCGCGGCGAGCACCATGAGCGGCGCGATCACCCAGAACAGGACGGTCTCGCCGCCCGAGATCTCGAGCCCAGCGGGGGTCATGCCCTCACCCCCGTGCCGGTGCGCGGGCCGGTCGAGGCCCCCGCGGTGAGGTCCGCCGCGGACGTCGAGCCGGGCTCGCTGGTCGCACGCGCGCCGGTCTCGACAGCGTTCACCTGAGTACCGTCGGCCAGGACCCGCACCGACCCGACTGCTGCCGCGCCGGCCGACTTCTCGGCCGCGCCGGGACCCTCTTCCGGGCGCAGCTCGTGCTGCCGCTGCGTGGGCGCCGGCGCCTTGCCGGACGACACCGCCTCGGCCGCGTCCAGCGTCGGGTCGTCCGGCCGCTGTTCGCGGACCCAGTCGACCTGCGCCGCCGTCGGGCCGAGGACGTCACCGCTGTAGTAGTCGGTGTCCGTGGTGCCCTCCACCATGGGGTGGGGCGCCGCCAGCATGCCCTCGGAGAGCGGGGCCAGCAGGTCCTGCTTCTCGTAGATCATGCCGGCGCGCGTCTTGCCGGCCAGCTCGAAGTCGTTCGTCATCGTCAGGGCGCGCGTCGGGCAGGCCTCGATGCACAGCCCGCAGAAGATGCAGCGCAGGTAGTTGATCTGGTAGACGGCGCCGTACCGCTCGCCGGGGCTCATGTGCGCCCCCTTCGAGTCGTCCGCGTTCACCTGGAGGCCCGCGTTCTGCGGCAGTGCCGCGTTGGAGGCGCCCTCCACATAGATCGCGTCCGCCGGGCACGCCCAGGCGCACAGCTCGCAACCGATGCACTTCTCCAGCCCGTCGGCGTACCGGTTGAGCTGGTGACGGCCGTGGAACCGACGCTGGGTCGGCACCTTCTTGCGCGGGTACTGCTCCGTGACCGTGGGCTTGAACATCGACGACAGCGTCACGCCGAAGCCCGCGACGGGGGCGAACATCTCCCCGATGGCCCCGGGCTGGGGACGCAGGGGCTGGTACTCGCCTTCCTGGTGCTCACTCACCATGGACCTCCTTTCCGAACCGCTTGGACGGGGGCAGCTTCTCGCCGGGCAGCGGCGGCACCGGGAACCCGCCGGCGAAGGCGTCGACGGGCTCCTTGTCCTTCTCTGCGGACACGTCCGTGCCCGGTGGCGCTTCCTTCTTCTCCGGCCAGAACCACATGATCGCGATGAAGACGACGGCGGCCCCGACGATCCATGGGATGAAGTCCAGGAAGGTCACGCCCTGCACGCGCTGCAGCCACTGCACGACGGCCAGCACGACGACCCAGCCCAGCGCGACCGGGATGAGGACCTTCCAGCCGAACACCATGAACTGGTCGTAGCGCAGGCGCAGCAGCGTGCCGCGCACCCACACGAAGACGAACATGACTGCCCAGAGCTTCACCAGGAACCAGATGATGGGCAGCCAGCCCTCGTTGAGGGCACCGCCGAGGAACGCGTCGGGCACCGGTGCCCGCCAGCCGCCCAGGAAGAGCGTCACGCAGACGGCGGAGACGTTGAGCATGTTGATGTACTCCGCCAGGAAGAACCAGGCGAACTTCATCGACGAGTACTCGGTCATGTAGCCGGAGACGAGCTCGCCCTCGGCCTCGGGCAGGTCGAACGGCAGGCGGTTCGTCTCGCCGATCATCGAGATCACGTAGATCACGAACGCGGGAGCCAGCGGGATGAACCACCAGATCTGCGTCTGGCTGTCCACGATCTGCGACGTCGACATCGACCCCGCCATGATGAACACGCTCACCAGCGACAGGCCCATCGCGAGCTCGTAGCTGATGACCTGCGCCGTCGAACGCACGGCACCGAGCAGCGGGTACGTGGAGCCGGAGGCCCAGCCGCCCAGGACGATGCCGTAGACACCGAGCGACGCGGCGGCCAGCACGTACAGCACCGCCACCGGGAAGTCGGTGAGCTGCGCCGGCGTGGTCCAGTCGGTCCAGAAGAACGACAGGCTCGGCCCGAACGGGATCACTGCGAACACGAGCAGCGAGCAGAACACCGAGATCATCGGCGCCAGGAGGTACACGAACCGGTCGGCGCGCGTAACCGTGAGGTCCTCCTTGAGCAGGAGCTTCATGGCGTCGCCCAGCGACTGCAGCAGGCCGAACGGCCCGTGCCAGTTGGGCCCAGGGCGCACCTGCATGCGCGCTACCACCTTGCGCTCGAACCAGATGGCGAAGAGCACGCTGGTCAGCAGGAACACCACGATCAGCACAGCCTTCACGATGGAGGCCCAGATGGTCTCCTGCGAGAAGTCGGCGGTCACCCCAGGCGCCGCGGCAGCCAGAGTCAGGGGATTCACAGGGCTTTCCCTTCCGAGTTGTCAGACGTGCGGGTCACCGGGGTGACCTGGGTGTCCGACACGTGGGGGGCGACGGTGACGAGGTCGCCGGCCGCCGCACCGAGCGTCTCGTGCACGCGGCAGCCCGCGCTGTTGAGCGGCAGCCACACGACGCCGTCGACCATTCCGTCGGTCACCACCGCCGGCACGCCGATGGCGCCGCGCTGCGTGCTGACGGTGACCTCGTCGCCGTCGGCCACGCCGAAGGCGGCCGCCGTGGCGGCGGACAGGCGAGCGACGGGCAGCTTGGCCGTGCCGGCGAGGAACTGCTCGCCGTCCTGGCCGCGCCCCACGTCCAGCTGGAGACGCCAGGTGGCGAGCACCGCCTGCCCGGGCCGGATCGACGGCGGCCCTGTCGGCACGCCGCGCTGGACCCGCAGCCGGTCCCCGTCCCAGGCGCCGCGCTGCGTCATGGCGATGGAGAGGTGGGCCTCGGTCGGCGACGCCGCCTGCAGGTCCACGCCGAGGTGCTGGGCCAGCACGTGCAGCACGCGGTGGTCGGGCAGGGCGCTCGACTCGAGCGCCGCACCGAAGGACCGCACGCGGCCCTCCCAGTTCCAGTACGAGCCGGCACGCTCGACGGGCGGCGCGACGGGCAGCACGACGTCGGCCCGCTCGGTCACCTCCGAGGCCCGCACCTCCAGGCTCACCACGAACCCGGCGGCATCGAGCGCCGCGCGCGCGGCGGCCGGGTCGGGCAGGTCGGCGAGCTCGACGCCGCCGATGATCGCCCCGCCCAGCGCACCGTCGACCAGCGCCGCGAGGATGCCGGTGGTGTCGCGACCCGGGGTGCCCGGGACCTCACCGCCCCAGGCCTCGGCGATCTGGGCGCGTGCGGCGGCGTCCGCGACCGGGCGACCGCCCGGCAGCAGCTCGGGCAGCAGGCCCGCCTCGACGCCGCCACGCTCACCCGCACGGCGCGGGATCCACGCGAGCCGTGCGCCGGTCGCCTCGGCGAGGCCGAGGGCCGCCGCGTAGGCGCCCGGCGAGCCCGCGAGGCGCTCGCCCACGAGGATCACGGCGCCCGGCTGGGCCAGGGCGCCGGTGTCGATGCCCGAGCCCTCGGGGGCGAGGCTCGTGGTCAGGCTGGTCAGCCACTCCGCCTCGGTACCGGGCGCGGCCGGCAGCAGCGTGCCGTCCAGGCGGGTCAGGCCGCGCGTGGCGTAGGGGGCGATCGAGAAGACCTTCGTCTTCGCCGGCCCCTGCGTCCCCTTGCGCAGCCGCAGGAACGTGATGCCTGCCTCCTCCTCGGCCTCCAGGCCGACGAGGAGCACCGCGGGCGCCTGCTCCAGGTCGCCGAACGTCACGCCGACGCCCGACCCCGCCACGACGTGGGCCAGGAACGCCGCCTCCTCGGCGGAGTGCACGCGAGCGCGCTGGTCGACGTCGTTGGTCCCGAGCGCCGTGCGCGCGAAGCGTGACCAGGCGAAGGCGTCCTCGACGGTGAGCCGGCCACCCGGCAGCACGCCGACGCCGCCGGCCTGCCTGGCCTTGGCCAGCCCGGCCGCAGCGATCTCGAGGGCCTCGACCCAGGAAGCGGGGCGTAGCGTCCCGCCCTCCCGGACCAGCGGCGTCGTAATGCGGTCCGTCGCGGTCTGCCAGGTGAACGCGAAGCGGTCCTTGTCGGTGATCCACTCCTCGTTGACGACCGGGTCCTCGCCCGACAGGCGGCGCAGCACCTGGCCACGGCGGTGGTCGATACGGATCGCCGAGCCGCAGGAGTCGTGCTCGGCGATGCTCTCCGTGCTGACCAGGTCGAACGGCCGCGAGCGGAACCGGTAGCCCGCGCCCGTGAGCGCGCCCACCGGGCAGATCTGCACGGTGTTGCCGGAGTAGTAGGAGGAGAACGGCCGACCGGAGGTGTCGGTGGTGGCCTCCCCGACCGGGCGGTCGACGGGCCCGGTGCTGGACTCGGCCCCGGCGAACCCGAGCACGTCCTCGTCGAACCGGCCGATCTGCTGGTGCGCGCCGCGGTCCTGGAGCGCGATGAACGCGTCGCCGGCGATCTCCTCGCTGAACCGGGTGCAGCGCTGGCACAGCACGCAGCGCTCACGGTCCAGCAGGATCTGCGTGGACAGGGCGATCGGCTTGGGGAACGTGCGCTTGACGTCGACGAACCGCGTGTCCGTGCGGCCGTTCGACATCGCCTGGTTCTGCAGGGGGCACTCGCCGCCCTTGTCGCACACCGGGCAGTCCAGCGGGTGGTTCATGAGCAGCAGCTCCATGACCCCCTGCTGGGCCTTGTCCGCGACGGCGGACGTGTGCTGCGTCTTGACGATCATCCCGGGCGCGACCGTCATGGTGCAGGACGCCTGCGGCTTCGGCATGGGCCGGACGTTGCCCTCGCGGTCCGGCATGGAGACCTCGACGAGGCACTGCCGGCAGGCGCCAGCGGGCGCCAGGAGCGGGTGGTCGCAGAACCGCGGGATCTGGATCCCTGCCTGCTCCGCGGCCCGGATGATCAGCGTGCCCTTCGGGACGCTGACCTCCGTGCCGTCGATGGTGAAGGTGACCAGATCGGCCGGTACGGCCTCGGTCTTCGGGTTGTTCGTGGTGACGGTCATCGGTGACCTCCGGCGCCGGCGCCCGCGAGGGCAGCCGCTATCCGTGTCTTGGGGGTGTACGGGAAGAGGGCCGAGGCGCTCGGGTCGAACGGGCAGCCGTGGCCGTCGATGTGCGCCTGGTACTCCTCGCGGAACAGCTTGATGCTGGAGGTGATCGGCGAGACGGCGCCGTCGCCCAGCGCGCAGAACGCGCGGCCCAGGATGTTGTCGCACAGGTCGAGCAGCAGGTCGAGGTCGCTGTCCTGGCCCTCGCCGGCCTCGATGCGGTGCAGCACCTGCTTGAGCCAGTAGGTGCCCTCGCGGCACGGGGTGCACTTGCCGCACGACTCGTGCGCGTAGAAGTCGGTCCACCGGCTCGTCGCCCGGACCACGCACACCGTCTCGTCGAAGATCTGCAGCGCCCGCGTGCCGAGCATCGACCCCGCGGCGCCAACGGACTCGTAGTCGAGCGGGACGTCGAGGTGCTCGGCCGTGAAGATCGGCGTGGAGGAGCCGCCAGGGGTCCAGAACTTCAGCTCGTGCCCCTCGCGGACGCCACCGGCCAGATCGAGCAGCTCGCGCAGCGTGATGCCGAGCGGCGCCTCGTACTGGCCGGGCCTGGTGACGTGCCCCGACAGGGAGAACAGGCCGTGACCCTGCGACTTCTCCGTGCCCATCGAGGAGAACCAGTCGGCGCCCTTCGCCACGATCGCCGGGACCGACGCGATGGACTCCACGTTGTTCACGACGGTGGGTCGCGCGTACAGGCCAGCGACGGCGGGGAACGGCGGCTTGAGACGCGGCTGACCGCGCAGGCCCTCGAGCGAGTCGAGCAGCGCCGTCTCCTCGCCGCAGATGTAGGCGCCGGCCCCCGCGTGCACCGTGACGTCGAGGTTGAAGCCCGAGCCCTGGATGTTCTTGCCCAGGTAGCCCGCCTTGTACGCCTCCTCGACGGCGTTCAGCAGCCGGCGGTAGACGTGCAGCACCTCGCCGCGCACATAGATGAACGCGTGGTCGCAGCCGATCGCGTAGCTCGTGATCGCGACGCCCTCGATCAGGTGCTGCGGGCTGGCGAGCATGAGCGGGATGTCCTTGCAGGTGCCCGGCTCGGACTCGTCGGCGTTGACGACCAGGTAGCGCGGGCCGCCGTCGGGCGGAGGCAGGAAGCCCCACTTCATCCCCGTGGGGAAGCCCGCACCGCCACGGCCGCGCAGGCCGGAGTCCTTGACGGCCTGCACCAGGTCGGCAGGCTCCGCCTTCAGGGCCTTCTTGAGGCCCGCGTAGCCGCCGGCGCGCTCGTAGGTGGCAAGGCGCCACGAGTGGTCCTTGTCCCACGTGTCGGTCAGTACCGGTGTGAGGGTCACTTCGCGTCCTCTCCGGGCTTCTTGTCCTTGCCGACCTGGGTGTCGGCCGGCGTCGTCGGCTTGCGAGCGGCGCTCGACCCGGGCTCGCCCGTGATGGTCTCGCCCGGCTTGTCGGGCGTCGACGACGACGGGCCTTCGGGCGCCGTCCAGCCGCGCTCGCGGGCGATCCGCAGGCCGGCGAGCGTCGGCTCGCCCGTGCCCGCGTCCTCGTCGGCGCGTCCGTCGGAGAACCCGGCCAGGACCCGGCTCATCTGCTTGAACGAGCACACCGACGCGGCGCCCCTGGTCGGGGCGACGTCCTCGCCGAGGCGCAGCCTGTCCGCGAGCGCCGTCGCCGTCCCAGGGGTCTGGTTGTCGAAGAACTCCCAGTTGACCATCACGACGGGCGCGTAGTCGCAGGCCGCGTTGCACTCGACGCGTTCGAGGGTGATCGCCCCGTCGTCGGTGGTCTCGTCGTGCCCGACGCCGAGGTGCTCGCTCAGCTCGTCGAAGATGGCGTCGCCGCCCATCACCGCGCACAGCGTGTTGGTGCAGACGCCGACGGTGTAGGTGCCGTTCGGGTGCCGCTTGTACTGGGTGTAGAAGGTGGCGACCGCCGAGACCTCCGCCGCGGTGATGCCGAGCATCTCGGCGCAGAAGAGGATGCCGTCCCTGCTCACGTAACCGTCGATCGACTGCACGAGGTGCAGCATCGGCAGCAGGCCGGAGCGCGGGTTCGGGTAGCGCTCCATGATCGCCGTGGCGTCGGCGGTGAGCGTCGCCAGGGTCTCGCCGTCGTAACGGGTCCTGGTCTGCACGGGTTCTGCCGTCATCGGTCCACACCTCCCAGCACGGGGTCCAGCGACGCGACGGCGACGACGACGTCGGCCACCTGGCCGCCCTCGCACATCACGGACACGCCCTGGAGGTTGTTGAACGAGGGGTCGCGGAAGTGCGCGCGGTAGGGGCGGGTGCCGCCGTCGGACACGACGTGCACGCCCAGCTCGCCCCGCGGGTGCTCCACGGTCTGCCATGCCTGGCCGACGGGGACGCGGAAGCCCTCGGTGACCAGCTTGAAGTGGTGGATCAGGGCCTCCATGGAGGTGCCCATGATCTTCTTGATGTGCTCCAGCGAGTTGCCCTGGCCGTCGCCGCCGACGGCGAGCTGGGCGGGCCAGGCGATCTTCTTGTCGGCCACCATGACCGGCTCGCCCTCTGTGCGGTCGAGCCGCTCCATGGCCTGCTCGACGATCTTCAGGGACTGGTAGCACTCCTCGATGCGGAGGACCACGCGGTCGTAGCAGTCGGCGCCCTTCGCGGTGGGGACGTCGAAGTCGTACGTCTCGTAGCCGCAGTACGGGTTGTCCTTGCGGACGTCGTACGGCAGGCCGGTGGAGCGCAGCACAGGTCCGGTGATGGCGAGCGCCATGCAGCCGGAGAGGTTCAGGACGCCGACGTCGGTGAGGCGCGCCTTGAAGATCGGGTTGGCGAGCATGAGGTCGGACAGCTGCTTGAGGTAGCCGCGCACGTTCTTCAACGCCGCGCGCGCCTGGGTGGTGAACCCTTCGGGCGTGTCCACCGCGACTCCGCCGGGGCGGATGTACGCGTGGTTCATGCGCAGGCCGGTGACGGCCTCGAACAGGCGCAGGATCTCCTCGCGGGCGGTGAACCCGACGGTCATCACGGTGGTGGCGCCCATCTCGTTGCCGCCGGTGCCGAGACAGACCAGGTGGGAGGCGATCCGGTTGAGCTCCATCATCAGGACCCGGATCACGGAGGCGCGCTCAGGCACGTCGTCGGTGATGCCGAGGAGCTTCTCGACCGCCAGGCAGTACGCGGCCTCCTGGAACAGGGGCGCCACGTAGTCCATGCGGGTACAGAACGTGGTGCCCTGCGTCCACGTCCGGAACTCCATGTTCTTCTCGATGCCGGTGTGGAGGTAGCCGATGCCCGCGCGGGCCTCGGTGACGGTCTCGCCGTCGATCTCCAGCATCAGGCGCAGCACCCCGTGCGTGGACGGATGCTGCGGCCCCATGTTGACGACGATCCGCTCCTCGCCGATCGCCTCGCGCGCGATGTCGTCCCAGTCGCCGTCGCCGTAGGCCTCGAAGGCACGGACCGTCGACGACATGTCCTCGTTGCCCGCTGGCCTGGTGGCGTGCGGGGCAGCGGCGGGAGCGCTCATGAGTAGCTCCTCCTCGTGTCCGGCGGGGGCACCGTGGCCCCCTTGTACTCGACGGGGATGCCGCCGAGCGGGTAGTCCTTGCGCTGCGGGTGACCCACCCAGTCGTCCGGCATCTCGATGCGGGTCAGGGCGGGGTGACCGTCGAAGACGATCCCGAAGAAGTCGTACGCCTCGCGCTCGTGCCAGTCGTTGGACGGGTACACGGACGTGGTCGACGGGATGTGCGGGTCGTCATCCGACGCCGTGACCTCCAGCCGCAGCCGGCGCGAGTGCGTGATCGAGGCCAGGTGGTAGACCGCGTGCAGCTCACGTCCGGCGTCGTGCGGGTAGTGCACGCCGCTGACACCGAGCGACAGCTCGAACCGCAGGTCCTGGTCGTCACGCAGCGCCCGGCAGACGGCGACGACGTGCTCGCGGGCGACGTCGATCGTCAGCTCAGCGCGCTGCGCGTCCGCGCTGTCGGCGCCGTGCAGGTCCACGACCACCTTCTCGATCGCCTCCTGAGGCGGCACGCCCGCCTCGTCCAGCACCTCGGTCAGGACGTCGATCACCTGGTCGAACCAGCTCCCGTACGGCCGCGACGACGCAGCGGGCATCGCCACCGGGGTGACCAGGCCGCCGTAGCCGGACGTGTCGCCAGAACCGTCAGCGCCGAACATCCCGCGCTTCACCTCGACGAGCTCGAGCGTGGTGGCGTCCGCGGGGGCCTGGAGGGCCGAACCCTGGTCACCGCCCGGCGTGACGTCGCTCATCGCAGCAGCCCCTTCATCTCGAAGGTGGGCGTTGCCTCCATCGCGGCGGCCTCGGCCGCGCGCGCCGCCTCGATCCGGTTCACGCCGAGCGGCGCGCTCTGGATCTGGTCGTGCAGCCCGAGGATCGCGTTGATCAGCATCTCAGGACGCGGCGGACAACCGGGCAGGTAGATGTCGACCGGGATCACGTGGTCGACACCCTGCACGATCGCGTAGTTGTTGAACATCCCGCCCGACGACGCGCACACACCCATCGAGAGCACCCACTTGGGCTCGCTCATCTGGTCGTACACCTGGCGCACGACCGGGGCCATCTTCTGGCTCACCCGGCCCGCCACGATCATCAGGTCGGCCTGCCGCGGCGACGCACGGAACACCTCCATGCCGAACCGCGAGAGGTCGAACCGCGACGCACCCGCCGCCATCATCTCGATGGCGCAGCAGGCCAGGCCGAACGTGACCGGCCACACCGAAGCCTTGCGCAGGTACCCGGCGAGATCCTCGATCGTCGTCAGCAGGAAACCTGACGGTGCTTCCTCGACACCCATGTCCCCTCCTTGCTGCCGGGACCAGCCCGGCGTCGCTGCACGGCACCTGGCGGCGCCGCGCATGAAGTTGTTGGTCAGACCCAGTCGAATCCGCCGCGGCGCCACTCGTAGACGAACGGCACGGTGATCAACGCCAGGAACGCCAGCATCGCCACCAGGCCGAACGTCGCGAGCGTCGTGAAGTCCACGGCCCACGGGTAGAGAAAGACGACCTCGATGTCGAAGACGATGAATGTCATCGCCACCAGGTAGTACTTGATCGGCAGCCGCCCACCGCCCACCGCGTGCGGCGTCGGCTCGATGCCGCACTCGTACGAGTCGAGCTTGGCCCGGTTGTAGCGCTTGGGACCGATGACGGCGCTCGCGGCGACACCACCGAGCGCCAGGACTGCCCCGATCGCCATGAGGATCAGGATGGGTACGTAGGGGTTCATGCTGTGCCCTTCATGGACGACGTGCCCTTCGGATACGTGCTGCGCAGCGTGGGAATACTGCTCGTGGGGATACTGCTCATGAGCTCGGGACCACCCTGGTCAGGCCGGCGATGACGCGGTCGACCCAGTCGCCGCCCTGTGGCTCGTAGCAGTCGGACAGGAGCTTGAGCGTGAACTGCATGACGACCTTGCGCGGCAGCCCGTACCTGACGCACAGGCGCATGATCTCGGGGTGCTCGATGAGCCGCACGAACCAGCGGCCCAGCGTGTAGTAGCCGCCGAGGTCCTCGCGCATGCGGTCGGCGTAGGTACCGAGCGTGGCCTCGCGGGCCGCGTCGGTGCTCTTGTGGCGGGCCTGGCTGATCGCCTCTGCGGCGACGCGGCCGGCCTGCAGCCCGTAGGCGATGCCCTCGCCGTTGAACGGGCTCACCATGCCGGCGGAGTCACCGGCCAGGAGCACTCCGTCCGCGTACAGCGGGCCACGGTTGTAGCCCATGGGCAGGGCCGCGCCGCGGATCGGGCCGCGCTCCGGCTCGTGCACCAGGTCCCAGCCCTCGGGGGCGCTCTTGGCCAGCCAGGTCTCCATGAGACGCCGGTAGTCGATACCCGCCTTGGACTGGCGGGCGGGCGTGGAGTGCACGCTGCCGAGGCCGACGTTCACCGTGCCGTCGCCGAGCGGGAAGATCCAGCCGTAGCCGGGCAGGAGGGCGCTCTTGCCCGGCTCGCCGTCCCACAGCTCGAGGTGGGACTCCATGAACGGGTCCTCGTGGCGCGGGGTGCGGTAGTAGGCCCGGACGGCGGTGCCCATGGGCCGGTCGTCGCGACGCTCCCGCCCGACGGCGAGACCGAAGCGCGAGCTGACACCGTCGGCCGCGACCACGACCGGGGCGCGCAGCTCCTTCACCGGGCCCTCGGCCCGGCCGCGGGCGTCGAGCGACTGGGCGGTGACGCCGACCACGCGGCCGTCGTCGTCGCGAACCGGTCCGGTGACCTTCGTGCGCTGCAGCAGCTTCGCGCCGCTCGCCTGCGCGTGCTGGGCCAGGGTGTGGTCCAGCGTCATCCGGGTACGCGCCATGCCGTAGCCCGGGTAGGTGGTGAGGCTCGGCCAGTCCAGCTCGTAGGAGCGGCCACCGCCGTGGACGCGCAGGCCGCGGTTGCGGATCCAGCCGTCCTCCTCGCGGGTGGGGACCCCCATGCGGACCAGCTCGGCGACGGCGCGCGGCGTCAGGCCGTCGCCGCAGATCTTGTCCCGCGGGAACTCGCCCTTCTCCAGGAGCAGCACGTCAAGACCCGCGGCCGCGCACCAGTGCGCGGTGGACGATCCGGCCGGACCGGCGCCCACCACGATGACATCCGCGTCGTCGCGTCTTGCTGTACGCACGTTCACCCCCGTTGGGAACCCGCTGCTGGTCGGTGCTGACCATGCCGTGCGGGGTTGGTTCGGGCTTCCTGACAAGCCCTTGTGAACCCTGTCACAACACCGACACCCTAGCCACACTTAGGGGGGATTGTGTAGGAAGGTTCCCCTTACTTTGGGGGCGGTGCCGAGGGCCGTGCACCGGCGATTCCCGCCGTGTGCGCCGCGATGGCGAGCTGCGTGCGGTTCTCCAGGCCGAGCTTGGCGAGCGCACTCGAGATGTGCGCCTTGACCGAACCGTGCGACAGGTACAGGCTGCGAGCGATCTCCGCATTGCCAAGACCTTTCGCCACCGCGGCCGCGACCTGCCGCTCACGGTCGGTGAGCGGTACGAGGGCTCCCTCGACTGGCTCGAGTCGACGACGCTCAAGGGCGAGCAGGAGGCCAAGACACGACAGCAGAAGGAGCGCGCGGACCGGGTCGCCAAGAGCTCGGCCCGGTAGGACTTGTAGGACTTGGCCGGCCGGACTTGGCCCGGCCGGGCTCAGGCCGGCCGGACCGCCCGGTGCAGCGCCACGATTCCCCCGGACACGTTGCGGTAGGCGGCGTGCTCCCAGCCCGCCTCGAGCAGCAGATGGGCGAGCTCGACCTGGGTGTGCCAGGTACGGATGGACTCGGCCAGGTAGTCGTAGGAGCCCTTCTCGCGGGTCACGGCGTTCGCCACCAGCGGCAGCGCGCGCACCAGGTACTCCTGGTAGACCTTCCGGAACGGCGCCCACGTGGGTGTGGAGAACTCGCAGATCACCACACGCCCGCCGGGCCGGACGACGCGCAGCATCTCGCGCAGCGCGACGCTGGTGTCCGCGACGTTCCGCAGGCCGAAGCTGATGGTCACCGCGTCGAAGGACGCGTCGGCGAACGGCAGGCGCATGGCGTCGCCGGCGACGAACGGCAGGTCCGGCCGGCGCTCCTTGCCGACCTGCAGCATGCCGATCGAGAAGTCGGACGGGACCACGAACGCGCCGTCGGCGGCGAAGGGCTCGCTGCTGGTACCGGTGCCCGCGGCGAGGTCGAGCACGCGCTCGCCCGGCATCGCCGCGACCGCCTCGACCGTGAGCCGGCGCCAGCGCCGGTCCTGGCCCATGGAGATCAGGTCGTTCGTCAGGTCGTAGCGGGCGGCGATCCCGTCGAACATCGACGCGACCTCGGCCGGCTTCTTTTCCAGGCTTGCGCGGGACATACGGCCATAGTTTCACGCCCCGGCCGCGCACCCCGCGGCATACGAGACCAGGTGGTCGGCAATCCGTCAGGTAGTCGGCAGCCCGAGCTACCGACCATCTGACGTATTGCCGACCACAGCGCGCCCAGGCGCCGAGCCGGGGCGGCCGCGCCACTGTGACCTCCGCTACGGGTCGCATCCGACGGCCGCCCCCGCGCTTATCCTGAGGATGATGATCGCTTCACCTGCCGGCGGGACGCCCGGCACGCCCGGCGTCCCCGGCACGCCCTCCGGTACCACCGTGTACGACACCTGGGTGGCCGAGGCCCCGCCTCCGTCCGACGACACGCCGCGGGGCGCGCCCGAGGGCCCGCAGCTCGTCGTCCGCACCGTCGCGATCGACGACCTGCCGGACACGCCGACCGCGCTCGTCGACCGGCTCCCCGACACTCAGGCCCTCGCCTGGGTACGGCACGGCGACGGGCTCGTCGGCTGGGGCGAGGCGCTGCGGTTCGAGACGTTCGGCCCCGGCCGCTTCGCCGACGCCGACGACGCGTGGCGCCAGGTGCTCGACCGCGCCGTCGTGCACGACGACGTGACGCTGCCGGGCAGCGGCCTGATCGCGTTCGGCAGCTTCGCCTTCGACGACGTCTCGCCGGGCGACGAGTCCGAGGATCCCGCGCGGGCGAGCGGCGCGCTGATCGTGCCGCGCGTCGTCGTCGGACGGCGGGGCGACCGCGCCTGGATGACGACGATCTCGCTGGTGGGCGACCGGTCCGCCCCGGTGGGCGAGGACCTGCTGTCCGCCTACCCGCACCAGCCCGTCGTCGAGCCGGGCAGGGTGGTGCTGGCCGACGGCGCCGTGGGCGTGGCGGACTGGCCGGCCGTCGTCGCGGAAGGGGTAGCCCGGATCCAGAGCGGCGAGCTGGAGAAGGTGGTGCTCGCGCGCGATGTCGTCGCCACCGCCGAGCACCCGATCGACACCCGCCACCTGCTCGGCCGCCTCGCGTCGGCGTACGACGCCACCTGGGCGTTCAGCGTGGACGGCATGGTCGGCGCGACGCCTGAGCTCCTGGTCCGCAGCGAGAAGGGGCTGGTCGCCTCGCGCGTGCTGGCGGGCACGATCCGCCGGGAGCACGGTCGGGGCGTCGAGGCCGACCCAGCTCCCCCGCCCACCGCCATGGAGCCGCAGCGCAGTGCGGGCGCGGTGCGGGACGGGGACGACGCCGACCTGCTGCACGCCGCCCAGCTCGCGCGCTCCTCGAAGGACCTCGAGGAGCACGAGTTCGCGGTGCGCTCCGTCGCCGCCGCGCTGGAGCCGTTCTGCTCGTCGATGAACGTGCCCGAGGCACCGTTCGTGCTGCACCTGCCGAACGTGATGCACCTGGCGACCGACGTGACGGGCGTGCTGACGGACCAGAACCCGGCGTCGGGCCCGCGACCGCCGTCGTCGCTCTCGCTGGCGGCGGCGCTGCACCCGAGCGCCGCCGTCTGCGGTACGCCGACCACGGCCGCCCGTAGCCTCATCCGCGAGATCGAGGGTCTGGACCGCGCCCGGTACGCCGGGCCGGTGGGCTGGGTCGGCGCCGACGGCGACGGCGAGTGGGGCATCGCCCTGCGCTCTGCCGAGATCTCGCCGACGGACAGCCGCCATATCCGCCTGTTCGCGGGCTGCGGCATCGTCGCGGCGTCCGACCCGCAGGCGGAGCTGGCGGAGTCGGAGGCAAAGCTGGAACCGATGCGCTACGCCCTTGGCGCCCCGCCCAAGTAGCCCAGCGGCTTGTTGTGGGCGACAAGACTGTCAGGCGGTGCCGGCTGTCGGGCCCTTGCCGATCGGGTTGGTCGGGTCGCCCCAGACCTGCTCGCGGAAGCTGTCCCACACCTGGACGTCGGACGTCGCGCCGATGAAGCCCATCCGGGCGTCCGTGGCGGTCAGCAGGAGCTCGATGAGCGAGGCACCCTCGAGGACCTTCGTGGCCACCTCCAGGAGGTCCTGCCCGTCGGGCAGGTTCGCGTGGATCGACGACACGTACATGTGGGCGTTGCCCTCGAGCGCCACGAAGTTCGCCCGGGTGTCCGTGCCTGCCGTCGTGTCGTGGTCGTAGGCATAGGACTTGAGCCAGAAGCCGTCGACGACGACCTTGTCGGCCGAGATCTTGATGGCGTCCCTGCGGTCCCCGTTGTTCTTGACCGGCACGTTCGCCAGGCCGATGCCGTTGATCCCGGTGAGCGGGATGGTCAGGTCCCGGCTCTCCAGGTCGGCCGGGACCGAGAAGACCGAGCCGTCCTCCCTGACCCCGCACTGGCCGGGCAGGTCGATGTTGAGGTCGTACTTGCCGCCGAAGCTCACCTTGACGCAGGTGCCGAGCTCCGTGTGCAGCGCCTCCTCGATCGTCTCCTGCGGGTCGATCTCGCCGCAGGGGTCGGACGGCGCGCTGCTCCCTGCCTCGGGCGGCACCTCGCCATCCTGCGTCGGCTCCTTGCACTCGGACCGGTCGTCGCCCTTGGTCCCGCCCGCGTCGCCGTCGGCCGCGTCGCCTGCCTTGCCGTCCCCGGCATCGCCGTCCGAACCGCCGGCCGGGCCGGTCACGCCGTCGGTGATGTCGTCGACCGCGCCCCCGACCGGATCCTCGCCAGCGCCGGCACCCGGCTCGGAGCCGCCCGGGTCCGACGTGCTCGGCGTCGGTGAGGCGGACGGGTTCGTCGTGCCGCCGTCGTCGTCGCAGGCGCCGAAGACCACGCACCAGAACGAGTCGTCCTGCTGGGCCCCCGCGTCCGACGTGGAGGCGGGCAGGCTCATGCCGGCGAGCGCCATCGCGCTCGCGACCACCACGGCCGTGGACTTCTGGGACAGGGCGCGCAGCGCGGTACTGAGCGTCTCCACCTGTGGGATCGCCTCGGTGTCCGCGGCCGGCCCGCGACCTGCGCGCGGCGCGGCGCCGTCCGCCTCCGGGGGTGCCGCGGCGCCGTCCGACGCCGGAGCGACGTCATCGTCCTCCGACGCCGGGGCGACGTCCTCGGCACGCGCTCCGGCGCCGTCGGCCGGCTGCGCGACGTCGGCGGAGTCCGTTACCTCGCCCGCCGGACCCACGTCCTCGCTCTCCGCGACCGCGGCCGGCGGCGCCCAGGACACGACGACGACGCCGCCGATCACGCCGAGCAGAAACCCGGCGACCCAGCCGCCGAGGTTCACCCCGGCGATGGAGTAGACGGAGATCGCGAGCGCAATCACGCCGTAGAAGACACGGTGCACGGGCTGGGCGATCGACAGGATGCCGAGCAGGATCAGGATGGTCGGCAGGATCGTCGCCTGCGCACCCTCGACCCCGAACTTGAGCACCACGTTGACGCCGAGCTGGTCGAGCCCGATCGGGCCGCGCAGAAAGAGCATCTCCAGACCAGCGAGCGCTACCAGCACACCCCCGACGAACGGCCGCTGCTTGCGCCAGGGGCCGAAGTCCCTGCGCCGGTCAGCAAGCTTCGCGCGAAGTCCGGGGCGGCCGGCGGAGGCCTGGCCGGCACCCGGACCTAGAAGCACTCGGTGCCGTCCGTGATCTTGAGGCTGAGGTCCGTCAGCTGGAAGACGGCGGCCTGCGTGCTCCACGACACCTGCTGGAGACCGTCGATGTCGATCGAGTCGGAGTCCATGGCGAAGTCGCCCGAGTCGCCCTGCTTGGCCGTGTTCACGGTGGAGGCGTCGACGCCGATGCGGATGTTCTTGAAGATCGCGGTACCCGAGAGGTCGCTCATGCCGATCTGCAGGTCGGTGGCCTTCGCGGGCTCCTTGCCGGTGCCTGCGGAGATGAGGATGCCCACCTTGCCGAGCGGAGTCTCCTCGACGACCGACTGGCAGAGGTTGTAGAGCTTCGCGTCCTCGATGTTCGCGATGGCGGCAGGGTGCTCCGTGCCGTCGGAGGCGGTGGCCACGCCCGCGTACTGCGAGAAGCCGACGCCCTCGAGCTTGTCGGCGCCGATCTTGAACTCGCTGCCGGAGATGGCGAACGAGACGGGCACTGCGCCCTGCGCGACCCCGCCAAGCAGAACGCTGGCGGCGATCGTGACCGGAATGACTGCGAGAGCCACGCGACCCTTGCGTGAGCCCGTGAGCTTGCTGAGCTTCATTGGTGTCCCCCTCGATGCCAATGTCAGGACGACTACGCCGTCGTCCCGTCGCGACGTTAGCGCGATTACTGAGTCACCGTCAATTGGCGTTCCTGACAACGTCGCAAAGCCCGACGGATATGCTCGAACCATGGCAACATCCCGTCGCACGCGACTTCGCCCGGAGGAACGCCGCAACCAGCTCGTGGCGCTGGGAGTCGCCACTCTTGCGGACCGACCGCTGGCCGAGGTGACCGTCGAGGAGATCGCCGCAGAAGCCGGTGTCTCGACGGGTCTCGTCTACTACTACTTCGGCTCCAAGAACGGCCTGCACCACGAGATCGTGCGCCGCGCGCGCGACTCGATGCTGCACGCCTCCGAGCCCCAACCGGAGCTCCCACCGGCCGAGCGCCTGGCAGGGACGCTGACCAGGCTCGTCGCGTACGTCAAGGAGCACGGCCCCACCTTCTACTCGCTCGTGCGCGGTGCGGCCAGCGGTGACGAGGAGGTGCGCGCCGTCATCGAGGACGCGCGGCGCCAGCAGACGGAGCGCGCCCTCGCCGTGCTCCTGGAGCTGGGCGTACCCGAGACCGAGCTGCTGCGGGTCGCGGTGCGCTCGTGGGTGGCGCTCGCCGAGCAGGCGCTGGTCGACGGCGGCATCAACTCGGACCTCACCGACGACGAGCTGGTCGGCTATCTCGAGCGCAGCCTCGGTGGCGTCGTCGCCGCCGTCGTGCCGGGCGCCTCGGAGGCGCTGTTCGGGGTTCCGTCCGCGCTCTGAGCCGGGCTCCGGCACGGCCGGGCGGCCGGGCGGGCGGGCGGACCCGAAGATCCCCCTACTGGGGGAGCCGTATCCCCCGGGTGTGCCAGGCTTTCGGGGTCCGGGTTCGCAACAGTTGCAGGCATGGTCACCGAACACGTCACGTCAGTTCCCCGATCCCGTCCAGCCGTGCTGCGCAGACTGACACCGGTGATTGTCGGGTGGGCGGTCCTGTACGGATCGGTACGGAGCTACTTCGCGCTGGGCAACGCACCGACGTTCTCACCGCTGCCGCAGGACCTGATGCTCTACTCGTACTGGGGAGCGGCGGCGCTGTGTGCCGCCGCCGGCCTGACAGCTCTCGCGTTGCGGCTGACCACAGGCAGTCGCGCGGTGCTGGCGGCCGGCTGGGCGGTCACCGCCGCGATCCTGGTCGCCTGTCCGCTGGTTCTTCTGGACATCGTGGGTGGACTGCTCGCCGGCCTGGGCATTCCGGTCGATCTGGCCTCCTTCGCGAGCCGCGCCGGGATGCTGTCCGGCGCCCTCCTGCTGGCAGCGGCGAGCCTGTCCTACCAGCGCGAGATGCGTGGCGGATGCCAGCGGTGCGGCCGGACCCGGCCCGCCGACCGGGACGAGCGGACCCCCGTGTGGGCCTGGTGGGCGGCCTACCTGGCCGTCGCGGGGTGCTTGGTGCGTATCGCGGCCCAGCTGTCCGTCGGCTTCGGCGACATCATGTACGAGGCCGGGGCATCGCTGGTCGTCTTCGAAGCAGGCTTCATCCTGGCAGGCACCCTGCTTCCGTTGGCGCTGGTGCACCGTTTCGGCCTCATCTGGCCCAGCTGGGTGCTGCCGCTGGCCGGTCGGCGTGTGCCGCGATGGCTGGTACTGGGCCCGGGCCTCGTCTTCGGGGGCATGGTGACGCTGTACTTCGGGTTCGGCCTGGCGCAGATGGTCGGTGAGCTGGTCTCGGGCACGGCCGAGTACGGCGACGGGATCGGCAGCGCCGCGTTCCTGTGGACGTCCGTGCTGGCATATCTGGTGTGGGGAGTCGGCCTCACGGTCGCGTCCGTCGCGCGGTTCCGGGCCACCCGGCTCAGCTGCCGCACGTGCGGTCTGTGAACCCGGCAAAGCCGGCCGGGGCTGGCTCCGGGCTCAGAGCGCCTTGACCATCAAGATGCAGGGGTCGTCGGCCCAGAGGTCCGGAAACTCCTCCACCGGGTGGAAGCCGCAGGCCGCATAGAAGGCGCGGGTCTGGTCGAATCCTGGGTCGGAGGCCGACGGGCCGAGGGTCTTGACGCTGAGCAGCAGGACCCCCTGGGCGCTGAGGTCCTGCTCGACGCGCTCCATGAGGGCCCGCCCGATCCCCACGCGGTGATGCTTGCGCCGGACGGCGAGCAGGTGCACCTCCGCCGACGTCGGATAGCGCTGGTCGAGGAGCAGCACGCCGAGCACGTCCTCGAAGGGGATCTCGCCGCCGTCGGCCCCGATGGCAGGCACCGCGCCGCCGGGTGCGGCCCACGCCGGCGTGGGCTCCGGCGCGGCGACCGCGACATAGTTGGGGAACTTGGCCGCCGCCTCGACGTACTCGTGGGTGAACCGGTCGATACCGAACCACTCGGGCAGCTCTTCGAGGATGTCGTGTGCGGCATCCGACCGGCCGAGGGTCCTGACCACGGTAAACGTCCCAGACACGCGGCCTAACTTAGACCTGTGGGGCGAGGTTCACCCGCTGAACGCGAATACGCCGAGGTAGTCGTCCGGCGAGGTGGTCACCCAGCGTGCGCCGGATGACCACCTCGCCGGAGGACTACCTCATGGCGACGGGATCAGCCCTGGTTGCCGAAGAGATCCTGCATCCAGTCCGGGATGTTGTTCGGCGCGCTCTGGTCCGAGCCGGAGCCTGAGTCCGAGCCCTCCTCCTGGCCCGGCAGCTGCTGGTCCGGCGTGCCCGATTCCTGCGTCGCCGACTCCTCCTTGACCGCGAGGGTGACGGTGACCTCCTGGGTGCTGCCGTCGCGGACCAGGGTCAGCACCGACTCGGCACCGGCCTCCTTCTCGCGGACGAACGCCGTGAGCGAGGCCGAGCCGTTGACCGGGTCACCGTCGATGCCGACGACCACGTCGCCCTTCTGGATGTCGGACTCCCCGGCCGGCGAGTCCGGCACGACCTCCACGACACCCGCGCCGCGGCGGGTGACGTCGTCGGCCGTCGCGGTGGCGTCCTGGAGCGAGACGCCGAGGAACGCGTGCTCGGCCGTGCCGTCCTCCTTGAGCTGGTCACCGATCTGCGTGGCCAGGTTCGACGGGATGGCGAAGCCCAGGCCGATCGAGCCGGAGCTGCCGCCCGACATGCCGCCCGACAAGCTGGCGATCGAGGACGTGATGCCGATGACCTCGCCCGACGCGTTGAACAGCGGCCCACCGGAGTTGCCAGGGTTCACCGCGGCGTCGATCTGGATGGCGTTGGTGACCACCTGGTCCGACCCGTCCTCTGCGCTGGCCGTGACCGGCCGGTCCAGGGCGGACACGATGCCCGTCGTGGCGGTGTTGGCCAGGCCCAGCGGGTTACCGAGCGCCATCACGGGCTCGCCCACCACGACCTCGGCCGAGTCCGCGAACGTCGCCGCCCTGAGGTCCGACGGCGGGTCGGTCAGCTGCACGACAGCGAGATCGGTCGCCGGGTCGGTGCCGACGATGTCGGCCTCGTACACCCGGCCGTCGCTCAGGGTGACCTGGACCGTCTCCGCGTCGGCGACCACGTGGTTGTTGGTCAGGATGCGACCGTCGGAGTCCAGCACGACGCCGGAACCCTCTGCGCCGCCGCCCTGGCTCGCCACCTGGATCGCCACCACGGACTCCTGCACGGCCGAGGTGACCGACGTCCAGTCCGGGTTCTCGACCGTCGAGCTCTTCACCGGCACGTTCTCGCCGGCCGACTGTCCGACCTCGGCCAGGGACGCGGCGCCGCCGGAGTCGTTCGTGAGCGAGATGGCTCCTGCGGTGCCCAGGCTGGCCAGCAGCGCGGCAGCCGCGGCCGCGCTGACCACGGGAACCCAGGCACGGTTCTTCGCCTTCGGCTCGGCCGACGTCGACGCGGTGGCCGGCGCCGCGTACGGGTTGACGTACCCGGGCGCGGGGCTCTGGGCCGGTGCCGGGCTCTGCGTGGGTGCCGGTGTCGGGCTCTGGGGCGGTGCCGCGTTCTGCGCGGGCGCCGGGCTCTGCGTGGGTGCCGGGCTCTGCGTGGGTGCCGGGCCAGAGACCGGCAGCTGCTGGGTGGGCTGCGTCGCGGGCGGCAGCTGCTCGGTGGGCTGTGCTGCGGGCGGCTGCTGATCCGGCTGCGGAGTGGTGCTGTTCTCGTCGGTCATCGTGACCCTCCTTGAAGTCAGAACCAGTTGACACCCCCTTCCTTGTCCCAGCCTTGGACAAGTCTGTGAGTTTGCTGCATGCCCTCACGGCTCCAAGTGCTCGACGAGCACTCAACAAGCACTCAACGAGAGGGGGCGCCTCTCTCCACGATACGACGGGCCAGGTCCCGGGACTCGGCCAGGCGGTCGGCGCGCGGCACCCGCACCTCGATGACCTGGACACCGTGGCTCGGCGCCTGCAGCGCGTGCCGCAGGGTCGGCACGTCCTGCACCAGCTGGTGGTCCACGCCGTACCCGGCGCACAGCTGCGCCAGGTTGGACCCGTGCGGGGTCCCGAAGACCCGCTCGAACGTGGCGCTCGCCGCGCTGCCGGTCGCGGCGAGGGCACCGTGCTCCAGCGTCGCGAAGATGGAACCGCCGTCGTCGTTCACCACGACGATCTCGAGGTCCACCGGGGGTTCGTCGGGTCCTCGGAGCAGGCCTCCGACGTCGTGCAGGAACGTCAGGTCGCCCAGGAGGGCGCGGGTGCGCAGACCGCGCCGTGCGGCGGCGAGCGCGACGCCGACCGCCGTCGAGACGGTGCCGTCGATGCCTGCGAGCCCGCGGTTCGCGAGGACCGCCGGGCCGGGCCCGTCGAGGCCGAGCACCAGCTCGAGGTCCCGCACCGGGTTGGACGAGCCGACCACCAGCAGGTCCTCCGACCCGAGCACGCCTGCGACGGCGCGTGCCACGGAGAGCGCCGTCGGCCCACCGATGACCGCGTCGTCGCAGGTGACCTCATCGAGGACCTGGGCGGCCCGCACCCCGGAAGCCCGCCAGCGTTCGAGGAACTCGGAGGGTTGCGGGGCGGCGGCCTCGAACCACATGGCCGCGACCCCCGGCACCACGACGGCGGCGTTGCGGGCGGCGTCGGGCCACGGGCCCGCACCTGGTGCGACGACGGTGACCGCGACGTCGGGCCGACCGAGGAGCCGCTGCACGGGCCGGGACAGCGTCGGCCGGCCGAGGACTACCGCCTGCTCGATACCCGCGGCAAGCTCCGGTGACCCGAGCAGCAGCCGGTACGCCGCAATCGCATTGGGTCCGCCGGTCGCACCCGACGACGGCTCCGCGAACAGCGGCCAGCCCTGCGCCTCGGCGAGCTGCCGGGCCTCGGGTCCGGCACCGTCGCCGGCCACGACGACGGTGCGTGCGGGGTCGCCCGGCAGCGCCGGCGAGGCGAAGTGCTGGAGGACGGCCGGGACGACGAGCGGCGGGTCCGGCTTCGGAGAGCCGTCCGGCGCGCTGCCCGCTCCCGGTCCGGGCAGCGGGGCGGACGGCGCCAGCGGGTCCCGGAAGGCCAGGTTGAGGTGCACGGGGCCAGGGTGGCCCGACCGGAATCCGAGGGCCGCGCTGACCGCGCGCCCGGTGACGCTCCGCAGGTCCCGGAGCTCCTGCGCGCTCGCGGTGCCCGGCTCCCCGTCTGCCTCGGGTCCGGGGCTCGGGGTACCTGACGGTGCCGGCACGTCCACGGCGAACCGCACAGCCGCACCGAAGATCCCCACCTGGTCGGTGGTCTGTGATGCCCCGGTTCCGCGCAGCTCGTGCGGTCGGTCGGCGGTGAGCAGGATCAGCGGCAACCCGGTGTGGCTCGCCTCCAGCACGGCGGGGTGCAGGTTCGCGACGGCGGTGCCCGACGTCGTGACGACGGCGACCGGCGCACCCTCAGCCCCCTTCGACAGGCCGATCGCCAGGAACCCCGCCGCCCGCTCGTCGACACGCACGTGCAGGGTGATCCGGCCGGCGTCGGCCGCCTCCGCGACCGCGTAGGCGAGGGGCGCGCTGCGCGAGCCGGGCGCGAGGACCACGTCCTGCACACCCCTGCTGACCAGGTCGGCAATCAGCGCGCGGGCGGCGGTGACGGCGGGCGGGATCGTCATGCGTCCTCCAGGGTCCGGGTCAGTCGGTGATACCGCGCGAGCCAGCGCTCGGTCGTCGGGCCGTCGGCCGCGACAGCCGCGAGCGCCTCCGGCGAGGGTTCGGGCCGGCGGACGGGGAGCGCGCCGTCGACGGGCAGCAGCGGCTCTGCGACGACGTCGTGCACCAGGAGCTGCGAGGTCGCGAGCCCGCAGGCGTAGGGCAGCTCGGGGAGGGCCGCGGCGAGGGCCACGCCTGCGGCGAGGCCGACCGAGCTCTCCAGCGCGGACGAGACGACGACCGGCAGGCCGACCTGTTCGGCGAGCTCGAGGCACGCACGGACGCCACCGAGCGGCTGGACCTTGAGCACCACGATGTCGGCGGCCTCGTGGCGCACCACGCTCAGGGGGTCGGCGGCGCGGCGGATGGACTCGTCGGCCGCGACAGGAACGTGCTGCTTGCGGCGCACCAGGGCCAGCTCCTCGACTTCTGCGCAGGGCTGTTCCACGTACTCCAGCCCGCCCGCGGCGCGGTCGATCTGGACCAGGTGGGCCAGGGCTTCGTCCGGGGTCCAGGCGGCGTTGGCGTCGACCCGGATGGCGCCGTCGGGCCCGAGGGCCTCCCGGACTGCCGCTACCCGTTCGACCTCGGCGGACACGGGTTCGAGCGTCCCGTCGGGGCCGCGCTGGGCCACCTTGACCTTGGCGGTGCGGCACCCGCCGGACGCCAGGACGATCTCCCGGGCCCGTTCCGGCCCGACGGCGGGGACGGTCACGTTCACCGGGACGCTCTGCCGGACGGGTTCGGGCCAGCCGACCGTCGCTGCTTCGAGCGCGGCGCGCAGCCAGGTCGCGGACTCCGCGTCGTCGTAGTCCCAGAAGGGTGAGAGCTCGCCCCAGCCGGCGGGGCCGTGCAGCAGGACGCCGTCGCGCACGTCGATGCCGCGAAAGCGTGTCCGGAGGGACGTGGACCAGACGACGGGTTCACCGATCAGCAGCACAGGGCCAGGCTAACGACCTGTGGCAGCACACGGGCTCCGCACGGCGTGAGTTCGGTCGGTTGCTCAGCGGACACCGAACTCACGCCCATAGGCTCACCGCCCCAACTACGCTTGCCCGCGTGAGCACGAGCACCGAACTGCCCCCGCAGGTCTCCGAGACGTTCGACCCGCAGCGCTGGCGCGCGGTAGCGGGCTTCGAGAACCTGACCGACCTCACCTACCACCGCGGCGTCGACCGCAGCGGCCCCGAGCCACGCGACCTCCCGGTGGTCCGCATCGCGTTCGACCGCCCGGAGGTGCGCAACGCGTTCCGCCCGCACAGCGTGGACGAGCTGTACCGGGTCATGGACCACGCGCGCATGACGTCCGACGTCGGCACGGTGCTGCTGACCGGCAACGGCCCCTCCCCCAAGGACGGCGGCTGGGCGTTCTGCAGCGGCGGCGACCAGCGCATCCGCGGGCGTGACGGCTACCGCTACACGACGGACACAGCGGGCGAGACCGCTGATCACATCGACCCGGCCAAGGCCGGCCGCCTGCACATCCTGGAGGTGCAGCGCCTGATCCGGACGATGCCCAAGGTCGTGGTCGCGGTGGTGGACGGCTGGGCCGCCGGTGGCGGGCACTCCCTGCACGTCGTCGCCGACCTCACGGTCGCGTGCCGGGAGCACGGCAAGTTCAAGCAGACCGACGCCGACGTCGGCTCGTTCGACGCCGGGTACGGCTCCGCGTACTTCGCCCGCCAGATCGGGCAGAAGCGTGCCCGTGAGGTCTTCTTCCTCGCCCGCGAGTACTCCGCCGACGACGCCGAACGCTGGGGCTCCGTCAACGAGGTGGCCGCCCACGAGGACCTGGAAGGGCTGGCGCTCGAGTACGCGAAGATCATCGCCACCAAGTCGCCGCAGGCCATCCGGATGCTGAAGTTCGCGTTCAACGCCGCCGACGACGGCATCGCCGGCCAGCAGGTGTTCGCCGGCGAGGCGACCCGGCTGGCGTACATGACGGACGAGGCGGTCGAGGGCAAGGAGGCGTTCCTGGAGCGCCGCGAACCGGACTGGTCCGGGTTCCCCTACTACTACTGACGGCGCCCGCCACGACGACTGACGGCACCGGCCGGCCCAACCGCAACGTACGCGTTGCCAGATAGAGGCGGCGGCGCCGAACCGCAAGGTGCACGCCACCGGCGGCGCCCAACCGCAAGGTCCACGTCACCGGCGACGCCGAACCGCAAGGTCCACGTCTCTCAGGCCCCGGATCGACGTGTACCTTTCGGCTCGGCGCCCGGGGTGACACCTATCTTGCGGTTCGGCGGATCGAGCAGCACCGTTGGACGCACAGCTTGCGGTTCGGCGGGACCGAGAGCCACCGCCGACGCGCAACCTGCGGTTCGGCGCAGTCGACGCAGTCGACGCAGCGGGCGCAGCGGGCGCAGTCGGCGCACCAGCCGCACAGCTGCACAGCCGCAAAGCCGCACCAACCGATGCGGAGAGCGCGAGCGGCCGTCAGTCGTCGTCGTCCGGCGTGCGACCGTCCGGGGTGACCGGAACCGGCGTCGCATCGACCCGAACCTCCTCGGCACCCAGGGCTCCCGCCAGATCGTCCGGCCCGGTGAACACCACTACCCCCGGATAGCCGGCCAGGATCCGCTCCAACCGGCCGCGCCCCTCCTGGTTCAGGTCCCGGTCCAGGTCGACGACCAGGAGCAGCGGCGGCTCACCATAGATCGCGCGGGCGAGAGCGAGCCGCGCGCGCTCGTCGGTGGTCAGCGGCTCCCCGCCGGCGCGCAGCTCGGTACGGAACCCGCCCGGCCACCGGTCCGCGGAAAGGCCGACGGCCTCGAAGACCTCGGTGGCCGTCTCGTCGTCCAGGTCGGGACGCCGGTAGCGCAGCGCTCGGCGCAGCGGCCCGCGCTCGAACACGGTGCCCCTGGTCGCGAGCCCCACCAGGGAACGGCCGAGCGCCGGTGCGACGCCCCGCAGGTTCTCGCCGGCCACCCATACCTCGTCGATGGCGCCCGGCGGGGCAGCGGAGAGCCCCACGACGCGGCGCATCAGGCGCAGCGGCGCCTCGGGGTCGTCGCTGGTCAGCCGGATCCGGGCGCCGGCGGCCGCGCGCAGGGGCGAGCCGTCCGGGGTGAGCCCAGGGACGCCCAGGTGCACAAGGCCCGGCCCGTCCACGCCGTCGGGCGCGGGGGCCGACGCCGCGGTATTGCGCACGTGCTCGTACTCGGCACGCCGTCGGGCGGCGTCCGCGAGCGCCGGGCCGAGGACCGCGCGGGCGGCCAGGTAGGTCTGGCGGTACTCGACGATCCGCCCGATGTCGATGATCGGGGTCGACGCGATGCCCGCTACGGCCATGGCGGCCATGGTGACCGCGGGATCGAGGCCCCGGACGACGCCGATCGCCGCGACGGCGAGGGTGGCCAGCAGAGCTGCCACGGTGCCGCCGGCCCGGATCGTCCCGATGATCACCGAGCGGTCGACCGCACGGTCGATGACGACGTCCGAGGCGGAGTCGATGTGGCCGAGCTCGCGCCGGGCACCCCGCGCCGCCATGATCTCCTGCGAGGCCCCGACGGTGTCGGCGATCCGGGTGGCCATGCGTCCGCGGGCCCGCCGCAGGCGCCGCGACTTCAGGTACGCGGTTCGCGCCCAGGGCACCATGACCGCGGCGAGCACGCCGAGCGGGAGCAGGAACCCGATGCCGAGGTACGGGTCGATGATCGTGAGGCCCACGGCGGAGCCGACGATCAGCGGGATGCCCGCCGCGAGCGGGCCGACGCCCTGCGACACCCAGTTGCGGACGCTGGAGAGGTCGTTGGTGGTCCGGGCGACGGTGATGCCGAGGTGGGTCCGGCTGCCCGGGGTGAGCTCGGCCTCCAGCAGGTCGCGGCGTACCCGCCGCACATAGTCCTGGCCGAGCCGCTCCGCGACGATCCGCTCCTCGACACGCAGCCCGCCGAGCGCGACGGCTGCCGCCACGATGCTGAGGACGGCGACCGCCATCGGCCAGGGGCTGCCTGCCCGAAGCTGGGTCAGCGTCCAGGCGCTGACCGCACCGAGCGCACCCTGGCCCAGCCCCAGCGCGACCAGACCGAGCAGCCAGGTCCGGCGGGTTCCGGTGAAGACCTTCGGCAGCTCGCCCGGCTCAGGCGATCGCATGGCTGTCCCCAGCCTCTCCGACCGGGACCAGGTCCCCGGCCGGAGCCACGCCAGCAGCCGGGGCCAGGCCTGCGGCGCTCAGCGCGACGGACGGCAGGCACAGGTCGAAGGTCGGCACGACACGCACGTCGAGCTCCGCACGGGCCTCGGCCATGGCGAGCGGCGAGGACGTGAGCACGCCGGACACGACCGACGGCTCGCAGCCGAGCGCGCGGAGCGCCCCGACTCCCCCGCTCGCACCGAGCGCGTCCCCGGCGGCGAACACCACGCGGTCGACCACCGTGCGGAACGCCTCGTCCGTGAGGAGCCTGCGCGTGTCGCCCTGGTAGAGGCCGTCGGCGATCTCGATCAGGACGACGTCGGGAGCGCCGCGGCCCGCCGGGGACGCCAGCACGTCGGCCATCGTCGCGAACACGTCGCGCACGTCCTCGAAGGCGAGGCCGAACGTGCTGGGGAGGCCGAAGTCGGTGAAGTCGATCACGTGGTCGGCACCCGCGTCGGTGTAGTGGTGGGCGTCGTTGCCTGCGCCCGTCCCCGTGGCCTTGCCTGCGTGGACGGTGCGGCCAGCGGCGGCGAGCCCGCGGGCGAGGCAGGCCAGCGCGGTCGACTTGCCGGAGTTCATCGACGTACCGACCACGGCGACGACGGGCACGCGCGACGCCGCCCCGCTTGCCGACGACGCCGGGCGCACCGGGTATGGCGCGAAGGCCGAGAGGTTCACCACCCCGTTCGCGTTCGAGAGCAGCCCGACCGGCTCGATCACCGTGGCGTCCTTGATCGCGGCGTGCTGGTCGACGACGCGCGAGGCGAGCCCGCCGGCGGCCGCGAGATGGCACGGCCCGAGGTCCTCCGGGATGACCGCGTGGAACTGGTCCGCGGCGTAGCGGGACCCGTAGGACACGACGATCTCGTCACCCTCGAACAGGATCTGACGGCGGGAGGCCGGGGACTCCAGCCGCCGGTGCTGGCCGATCGTGACGACGCGCGCCAGGACGACGTCCCCGGGGCGTGGTGCCTGCGTCGGGTCGGTGATCAGGTCGAAGGCCGCGGGGTCCGCCTCGACGGCCGCGGCGACGAACCGCGTGGAGTAGGCCTTCTTGGCCCGCAGCAGGCGGCGCACGAGCGGGTCGGGCGTTCGCGCCGCGCCGTCGACGGCGCCGACCCGAAGCGGGGTGGCGAGGGGACGCGGGGCGTAGCCGCGGGTGTGCGGGGACGTGTCGAGAATGCTCATGGCAGCCACGCTTTCTGGTCGAGGGACGCACGGTGCAACACCCGTCACTCAACTAGGTTGCCATGAACCCGTCATGAGACCCCGATGAAAGGTCTCTCATGCGTGATAAAGCGCTCAGCGCGGCGACCAGCTCCCTGACCGCTGCGGCACCAGCTCGATCCACGTGTTGCCCGGGTCGAGCTGCGCTTCCTTGCCGTCCGGCAGCTCGAGCACGATGGGCGCCCGGTGGTTCTTCTTGGACCAGCGCACCGAGATGCTGTGCCCCATGGAGGCCAGCGTGCCGTCACCGCTGCTGCCGGCGAGCCGGTGCTCGGGAACCGGAGCGCCCGACGGGTCCACCCACTTGGTGTCGAACACGTAGGTGGACAGCACGAGAACGTTGCGGGCGGAGTGCCGACGACCGTCCGCGGTGACGGACGCCGCGGAGCCCTCGCTGCGCAGGTATCGCTTGCTCTCCGGGTCCCAGGTCCAGACGCTGCGCTGTGCGGGGGACAGGCGCACGTCCACCTCCCGCGCGGGCTTCCCTGCCTGGGGGGCCGACCCCTCGCCCACCTTGCGCGCGTACGCGAACTGCGCAGGCGGCGGGCTCGTCCGCCGACGGTCGGCCTGCTCAAGGAACGTCGGCACGCTCCCGATCACGTTGTGCGGCGCGACCCGGCCGGGATCTCGCGTGAAGCCGGCGTCGCCGTCGTCCATGATGACCGTCTGCGTGCCCTCGCGCTCCGTCGCGGCGATGAACGGTCCCTGCCCGCCGGAGAACGCCAGGATCCCGTCGAGCGGCGCCACGATCGCAGGATCCATCGGCCGCACGGAGCGCACCGGCTCCACGGCGTCCGGGATCTTCGAGTGGTAGGTCGCCACGAACCGCGTGATGCCGCCCTCGATCACCTCTTCCCACACGATGTCGGCCTCCACGAGGCCACGCTGGGGCCGGGCCGCCACCGAGTTCTCGATCTTCACCGACACGGCCGGGCGCTGCGCGACCCTCTCGGTCCCCACGCCGGTCAGCGGCCACACCAGGGGCACGTCCGGTTCCGGCGGCCCGTCCCGGTCGCCCCGTACGGGGGCGTCGACGGTGGTGGTGGGCGTGGGCGCGGGCTCGTCCGGCTCACCGAGACCGCAGCCCGCCAGCCCCAGGGCGATCACCAGCGCGGCACCCGTGGTCCGTACGGCAGTCGTCCAGCGTGCTGTCATCCGACCTCCTCCGCAGGCACCCGCCCCCGGGCACTCCCGGGAGGCCGTTCCGCGTGGCGCACACCCTACCCACACAGTAGCCCCGCGCCCCCGAGGCAGCCTTACCCTCGTGAGGTGGCCTCGACCGACCCCTTGACCGACGTCGTCCGCGCCGTCCGGGACGCCCTCGACGGCGGTCCCGCCTATGCCCCGCAGCCCCGCCTGTCCGACGCCGTCCCGCCGCCCGGCACCGCGCTCGTGCTGCGGACGTCCGGTTCCACGGGAGACCCGCGCGAGGTCGCGCTGAGCGCTGCCGCCCTGCGCGCCTCGGCCCGGGCCACCCACGAACGGCTCGGCGGCTCCGGCAGCTGGCTGCTCGTCCTGCCACCGACCCATGTCGCGGGGGTCCAGGTCATCACCCGGTCCCTCGTGACGGGCAGAGGGGTGTACCCGCACACGCTGGACCGCTTCACGCCGGCGGGCTTCGCCGCCGTCGCCACCGACTTCGCCGACCTCCTGGCGCACGGACCGCGTGCGTACGTCTCCCTGGTCCCCACCCAGCTGCACCGCCTGGTCACCGCGGCCGAGGGCGGTGACGCCGCCGGTCTCGACGCCCTCACCCGGTTCGACGCCGTGCTCGTCGGCGGCGCCGCGACACCCGCCCCCCTGCTGGCCGCCGCCCGGGCCGCCGGCGTCCGCGTCGTCACGACCTACGGCATGTCCGAGACGAGCGGCGGCTGCGTGTACGACGGCGTCCCGCTCGCCGGGGTGCGCGTCCGGGCCGCCGGCGCCGAACCCGAGGCCGGGCGCGGCCCGACGCCCGGCTCCGGGGGCGTCGTCGAGCTGTCCGGCCCGATGCTCGCCGAGGGCTACGTGGGCGCCCCCTCCGCCACGGCAGCCGCCTTCCGCACCGACCCCGACGGCGTGCGCTGGTTCCGCACCTCCGACCTCGGCCGCCTGGACGACGGCCGCCTCACGATCCTCGGCCGCGCCGACGACGTCATCCTCACCGGCGGGGTCAACGTCGCGCCGGCGGCCGTCGAGGACGCGATAGCAGAGCACCTCGCAGGGCTCGGCAGCCCCGGCGAGGCGTGCGTCGTCGGCGTGCCCGACCCTGAGTGGGGCCAGGCCGTCGTCGCCGTCGTCGCCGTGGGGCGGGCGCCGTCCGGTCGCGTACCCGCCGGCGGGCCGGGCCTGACCGACAGCGGCGGCGAGCTGCTCGCCGGGCTGCGCTCCGCCGTCGGGCAGCGGCTCGGGTCGCCGGCCGCACCGCGGCGGGTGTATGTCACAGCAGCCCTGCCCACCCGCGGTCCGGGCAAGGTGGACCGCCGGGCCGTGCGGGACGCCGTCGTGCGGGCCGAGCGGATGGCAGGCCGGGAACCCGTGCGACCATGACTTCGTTCCTCCGCCAGGGCCGCGCACAGGCGCGGCGCCCGTGTCTGGAGAACCAGACAGCACCCCACGAACGAAGGACACGCTGATGGCGACTGCCGCCGAGTGGATCTCCGGGGCACGGCCCCGCACGCTGCCGGCGGCGGCGGCACCGGTCATGGTCGGTACCGGCGCGGCTGCCCAGGTGGACGCCGCCGCGTGGCTGCCCGCGCTGCTCGCGCTGGGGGTCGCCCTCGCGTTGCAGGTAGGGGTCAACTTCGCCAACGACTACTCGGACGGCGTGCGCGGTACGGACCTCGACCGGGTGGGCCCGATGCGGCTGACCGCGTCCGGCGCGGCCGTCCCCGGCGCGGTGAAGCGTGCGGCGTTCGCCGCGTTCGGTGTCGCGGCGGTGCTGGGCCTGGCCCTGAGCGCCGTGTCGGGCCACTGGTGGCTGATCGCGGTCGGTGCGGTGTGCATGGCGGCGGCCTGGTACTACACGGGCGGCAAGACGCCGTACGGGTACCGGGGGCTCGGCGAGATAGCGGTGTTCGTGTTCTTCGGCCTGGTCGCGGTGCTCGGCACCACGTACACGCAGGCCGACCTCATCACCTGGCCGGCGGTGCTCGGCGCCGTCGGTGTCGGCCTCATCGCGTGCGCGCTGCTCATGGTGAACAACCTGCGCGACATCCCGACCGACGTGCTGGCGGGCAAGCGCACCCTGGCGGTGCGCCTGGGCGACCACAGGGCCCGCCGCGTCTACGCCGCGATGCTTTGGATCCCGGTGCTGCTCGCCGCGGTGTGCGCGTTCTGGGCGCCGTGGTCGCTCGTCGTGCTGCTGCTGCTCGGGCCGGCGGGCCTGCTCACCATCCCGGTCCTCGCCGGGGCGCGCGGGAAGCTGCTGATCCCGGTCCTGGCCGGCACGGGCCTGTACGAGCTGGGCTACGGCCTGCTGCTCTGGTTCGGCCTGTCGCTGTAGCGGGCCCAGCGTCGCTGGCCGCGGCCTGGCCGCGGATTAGCCCCGGTCTCGGAGCTCGTCGTCCAGGCGCGCGTCCTCGTGGGCCGCGTCGACGTCGATCTTCGGGGCGACGACGCGCTCGGCGGCACGCCGGTCGGCCCGTCCGGCGATCCACCGCATAGCGGCGTCCCGCGGCTTGCGCAGCGTCAGGTACGACAGCGCGAACGCGAGCACCAGCGCCACGATCGGGAGCAGCACGCCCCGCATCCCCACCACGTAGAGCAGGCCGAGAATCACACCGAACAGTGCGAGGCGGAGCAGGGTGTAGAGCAGGAGAGGCACCTACCGATGATATGCCGCGCCCGGGTCGAGCACCGACGGACCGCAACGCGGGCAAGGTCACAGCACCGACTCCCGTATCCCCACCGTCCCACCGTAGGCTGGGGGTATGGCACGCATCCTCCTGATCCTGGTCGTCGTCGGACTCATGGCGTATGCCCTCGCCGATGTCTGGAGCGCGGACGAGGACGAACGCGGCGGGCTGCCCCGCTGGCTCTGGGTGCTCCTGATCGTGCTCCTGCCCCTGCTGGGCGCGATCTCGTGGATCGTGGTGCGTGTCACCGCCCGCCGCAACAACGCGGGCCCCTCGGGTCCCGGCCGCGGTAGCAGCCGCCCGACGCCTCCGTCCCCGCGCTCACCTCGGCCCGGCCCACGCCGCCCGGCCGGCCCTGTCGCCCCCGATGACGACCCCGAGTTCCTGTGGCTGCTGGAGCAGGAGAAGCGCAAGCGCGAGCGCGAGGCCAGGGGCCACCAGGACGCCAAGGACGACGACGCCGAGAACAACAACTGATGACCATGCACCTGCTGCCAAGATCTTGAGCATCTTGGCAGCAGGTGCATGGTCATCTGTCACAGGCCCGAGTAGGAGTGCTTCCCGTTGAAGATCAGGTTGACGCCGGTGAAGTTGAACAGCACGCACGCGTAACCGGCCACGACGAACCACGCAGCACGCGTCCCTGACCAGCCGCGCGTGGTGCGCGCATGCAGGTAGGCCGCGTAGACCACCCACACGATGAAGCTCCAGACCTCCTTGGGGTCCCAGCCCCAGTACCGGCCCCAGGCGTCCTCGGCCCAGATGGCACCGCCGATGAGCGTGAAGGTCCACAGCACGAACGCCACGGAGTTCAGGCGGAACGAGAGCGACTCCAGGGCCGACGGCGCCGGCGTGTGGTCGAGCCAGCCCCAGTGCCTGCTGCCGAGCAGGGGCGAGCCGTTGTCGCGCCCGTCCCGCAGGAGCTGCAGCACCGACGTCACGAACGCGACGGTGAAGATGCCGGTCGCGCAGATGGCGACGCCCACGTGGATCACGAGCCAGTACTTCTGCAGCGCAGGCTGCACGCCCATGGCCGCGACGAAGAACTGCTGCTGGGCCAGCACGAGGAACAGCACGCCGAGCCCGGTCACGAAGGCGCCGAGGAACCGCACGTCACGGCGCGTGTTGACGCCGACGAACACCGCGACCGCCACGAACGTGCCGACCAGCGCGAACTCGTACATGTTGGCCCACGGCGCGCGCCCCGCCGCGACGCCGCGCAGCACGATGGCGACGAGCAGCAGCGCGGCGGCCAGCCAGGTCACGGACATCCCGATCCCGGCGAGCTTGCGGTTCACCGCTCCGGGAGCGGCCGTCCCCGTGTCGGTGCCGCCGTCGGGGCCGTACGGCAAGCCCGGCTCGGCGCCGCCGGCACCGACCGTCACCTGCTCTCGGCCCCTGGCCGCGTCCCGTGCGTCGACTTTCGCCCCCGACAGGCGCGACAGGTCCACCGCGAACGCGATGAGCGCGACGGCGAGAGCAGTCGCGGCGCCCCAGACGAGCAGCACACTCAGGTTTGCCAGGTCCATGTTCAGTCCTTTTCCGATCTGGTCCGGGTCTCGACGGGCTCGACCACCGGGTCCGGCTCGATCACCGGGTCCGGCTCGACCACCGGGTCACGCTCTACCTCAGGGTCGGGCACTGCCGCGAGCGCGCGGTCGACCTCGGCCTGCAGGCCGGCGTCGTCCCCGCGGGCGAGCCCCGCGACCTCGACCACGGTAGCCCCGTCCTGCCCCACGTACGCCCGAGCCCAGACGCGACGCCGGGGCGTGAACAGCGAGACGGTGAGCCCGCCGAGGGCGAGCAGCGAGAACACGAGCACGAACCCGAGCGACGGGTCGTGCCGCAGGTCGAGCGCCACGTACCGCGGCAGCTCCTCGCCGAGGGTCAGGGTGCCGAGCCCGTCCGGGAGCTCGACGGTCTCGCCGGGCCGGGCCAGCACCTTGACGCGCTCGCCGGAGTCCTCGACGGCGGGGTCGAGCGACGCCGTGTCGAGCTCGTACACGTTCTGCGGGGTGCCCTCGTCGAGCCCCAGGTCTCCCGTGTACACCTCGAGCACGAGCAGCGGGTCGACGGGCTGCGGGAACACCGAGCGGGCGGACCCGTCGGGCTCGACCTCAGCCGTCGGCAGGAAGTAGCCGACGAGCCCGATCTGATCGAGCCCCGGGGACACGTCTGGCACCTTCACCACGCCGCGGGAGGTGTACATCGTGTCCTGCGGGACGAAGGTCACGCGGCCGGAGAAGGCGACCTCGCCCTCGGCGTCACGCACCGTGATGTCGGGCGCGAAACCGTTGCCCTGCAGGTAGATCTTGGCGCCGTCCACCACGAGCGGATGGTTCACCTTCACGGTCTCCGGCCGCTGCTCGCCCGAAGGCTCGGTGACGGTCACGTACGCCGTGAAGTCGCGCGCCTGCGCGAAGGCGACGGTGTCGCTCGCGAACTCCGACACGAACCGGTCGAGCGTCATGGAGAACGGCACCAGCGACTCCGGCCGGAACCAGGCACCCTTCTCGAAGGTGTCGTAGTCCACCACAGCGTTCGCGAACCCGCGGCCCTCGGTGACGATCGCCTGGCCGCGGTAGTGCAGCAGCTGGCCGGTCGCCACCGACACGAGCAGGCCGACCAGGGCCAGGTGGAACACCAGGTTCCCGGACTCGCGCAGGTAGCCCCGCTCGGCGCTCACGGTGGCCGAAGCCGGCCGTCCCGATGGTCGCTCCGGCCCTGCGCTCGCCAGCTCGCTCGGGCTCGACGCTCCACGCGCACCCCGGCCGGGTTCCTCACCTCGGTCCACACGGAACATGGGCAGCCAGGAGATCTTGCCCCGCAGGCGCGCGGCGACGGCGTCGGCGGCCTCCTCGGGCGAGACGTCGGTGGTCGCGGACGCCTTGGCCGGGAACCGGTCGAAGCGGAACGGCACGCGCGGCGGCCGGCCACGCAGGGCTCGGTAGTGGGCCATCGACCGCGGCAGGATGCAGCCCACCAGCGACACGAACAGCAGGATGTAGATCGCGGAGAACCAGACCGACGTGTAGACGTCGAAGAACCCGGCCTTGTCGAGCCACTCGCCGGCCGTCGGGTGGTCGGCGAGGTACTCGATCACGCCCGCCGCGTCCTGGTTGCGCTGCGGCAGCACCGACCCGGGCACCGACGCGACGGCGAGGAGCATCAGCAGCATGAGCGCCACGCGCATCGACGTGAGCTGGCGCCACATCCAGCGCAGGGTCCCCACCAGCCCCAGCGCGGGCATGGCGGGGCGGTTCGGCGTGGGCTGTCCCTCGCCGGACGACGGAGCGCCCTGCGTGAACTCGTCGGCTATCCCCTCAGGGACGTACCTACCTTCCCTGGCCATCAGATCACCGGCTCGAATCCACTGATCCAGAGCTGCATGGTCCCGGTCAGCCGCGTCCACAGCCCGGTGACCAGCAGCAGCCCGACCAGCACGAGCAGCCCGCCACCGATCCGCAGCGCCGCGAGGCGGTGCCGGCGCAGGAAGTCCAGCATCCGCTCCGAGCTCTGCAGCCCGAGGGCGACAAGCAGGAACGGCACGCCGAGACCCACGCAGTAGGCGACGCCCAGCAGCGCGCCGCGCCCCGCCGACGCCTCGTCGATCGCGAGCGCCTGCACGGCGCCGAGCGTCGGGCCGATGCAGGGTGTCCAGCCCAGGCCGAACACGACGCCGAGGAGCGGAGCGCCCCACAGGCCGGCGCGCGGGGTCACGTGGAACCGCGCCTCGCGCTGCAGGAACGGGACGGCGCCAAGGAAGCCGAGACCGAGCAGGATCACCACCGCGCCGAGCACGCGGGTGATGACCTCCTCCCAGCGCACCAGGTACGTGCCGAGGCTGCCGAACGCGGCGCCGAACGACACGAACACGACGGTGAAGCCGAGCACGAACAGGGCCACGCCGCCGACGACGCGGGCGCGCGCGGGCTTGGTGCGCGTGCCCACGGCTCCGGCGGTCGTGTTCATCGAGGCGGCGGCCATGCCGCTCACGTAGCCGAGGTAGCCGGGGACCAGCGGCAGCACGCACGGCGAGGCGAACGAGACCAGGCCGGCGAGCACGGCGACCGGCACCGCCAGGAGCAGGGAGCCGCTGAACGCGGTGCTCGCGAGCCCGTCGCCGACGGCGGTCGCGACGGCACCGAGGGGGCTGCCGGGAAGCATCAGGCAGCCTCCGCCAGGACCTCGTCGATCAGTGCCTCGAGCGTGGAGTGCTCCGCCTGCCCGATGACGCGCGCGGCGACGTTGCCCTCCTGGTCCAGCACCACGGTGGTGGGCACGGCCTGCAGCGGCACGACGCCGTTCAGGCCGGCGATCACGACGCCCGTGCGGTCCTCGATGCTCGGGTACGGCACCTCGAAGGTGCGCTGGAACGCGAGGGCGGCACCGGCGTCGTCCTCCGTGTTGATGCCGAGGAACTGCACGTCGTCCTTCGAGTTCGCGAGCTCCACGAGGTCGGGAGCCTCTGCGCGGCAGGGTGCGCACGCGGCGTACCAGGTGTTCACGACCACCACGTCGCCCGCCCACTCGGTGGTGTCGACGTCGTCGCCCTCGAAGGCGGTGCCCGTGATGGCGACGGGACCCTTGCGCTCGCCCGGATCGTAGGTCTGCACCGACCCGTCACCTGAGACGTACCCCTGCCCGACGACGTCGCTCGCGCCGGACTCCTCCGGTGTGCACGCCGCGAGCGCCGCGACCAGGCCGATGACGATGCCGACCGCTACCACTATCTGAACGACCTTGAAGGTCTTGCCCCGCATCACGCGCCGGCGACCTTGCTCGCGCCGGGGTACAGCTCCGCGGCGGGTTCCGTGTAGTGGAGGCCCACGAACCTGTCGTCCTCGAAGCTCAGGGACGTCAGGGAGGCCAGGTTGCACTGGCGGCTGCGCGGGTCGTGCCAGAGCTGGCCGCCCTCGAGCGACCTGCGGGTGAGCCACACCGGGAGCTGGTGGCTGACGAGCACGATCTCGTGGCCCGCCACGGCCCGGCGCGCGTCCTCGATCGCGTCGCGCATGCGCTCGACCTGGCGCGTGTACGGCTCGCCCCAGGACGGGCGGAACGGGTTCCACATGTACGGCCAGTTCCGCGGGCTCCTGAGCGCACCGCCGCCGTCTCCGACGGGGAGGCCCTCGAACCGGTTGCCCGCCTCGATGATGCGGTCGTCCGTGGCGAGCTCCAGGCCGAAGCTCTGCACCAGGGGTGCTGCGGTCTCCTGCGCGCGCTGCAGCGGGGAGGCGACCACTCGGACCACGTCCCGGCCGGTGTTCGTGAGGTGGTCGGCGACGATCTTCGCCATCGCCTGGCCACGGTCGGAGAGGCGGTAGCCGGGCAGCCGTCCGTACAGGACACCGTCGGGGTTGTACACCTCGCCGTGACGCAGCAGGTGAACCGTCGTGGAAACCATGGCGCCCAGTCTCGCACCCGACCCTGGGTGCCTGTGACCTCGAGCAGGTGTGGTTTGCCGTATCTCACACTCCTTGACCTTTAACGTTTAAGTCCTTTAACGTCTCCGCCAGTTTCACCATTGCCGCTGAAACGATTCAAGGGAGATCTCGATGTCGCTCGCCCTTCGCGCTCCACGACCCCGGAGCGTCCGGCTGTTCAGTCCGCTCGTTGCCCTCGCCCTCCTCGTCCCGCTCACCGCGGCGCCGCCCGCCGCCGGCACCTCCACCGCACAGCAGCCTGCCGGCCCCGCCCTCACCGTGACCGCGCCGACCGTGGACCGGCGCACGGACCCCACCGGGATCCTGCCCACCGATCCGCTCCAGTTCTCGTGGCAGCTCGATGCCGACCGGGACCGGCGCGGCGTCGTGCAGCGGGCCTACCAGGTGCGCGTCTGGACCGGCGGGACCGCCTCGGGCAGCGCCCTGTGGGACTCGGGCCGGGTCGCGTCGGACCAGTCGGTGGACGTGCCGTACGACGGCCCGGACCTCACTGCCCAGCGCGAATACACCTGGTCCGTCCGGGTCTGGGACGACGACGGCAACGCCTCCCGCTGGAGCAGCCCCGCCCAGTTCGAGACCGCGCTCGCCGACGCCGACGCCTGGACCGGCCAGTGGATCGGCAAGGACACGTCCGAGGTCGGCGCGGAGTGGACGGACTACACCGTCACGGTGACGGCGTCGAACATCGAGGGCGCGCTGGGGATCTACGTCCGTGGCTCGGACCGAGCCAATGCGTACATGTGGCAGCTCAGCGAGACCCAGCACGCGCTGCGTCCGCACGTGAAGGTGAACGACGGGTACGCGGTGCTCGACGCCGCGCCCTTCTCCGCGGACCTCGACCTCGCCGACCGGCACGAGTACACGCTCGAGGTGGTCGGCGACACCCTGACCACGCGCGTCGACGGCGAGGTCGTGGACACCCGGACCGACACGACGCACGCAGCGGCGGGCCTCGTCGGCCTCCGCACGAGCGGGGGCGAGTCCGCGCTCGTGCACGGCGTCACCGTCACGACGCCCGACGGCGACAGCCTGCTGGACGCCACGTTCCCCGGCGACGAGCACGAGCTGTCCGACGGGCGGGCCACCCCCGACGGGCTGGCCGTGAGCGAGGGCGACGAGGCGTGGGTGGAGCAGTCGACCGACGTCCAGCTCCTGCGCACCGAGTTCGACCTGCCGGACGTCCCGGTGACCAGCGCGCGCGTCTACGCGACCGCGCGCGGGCTGTACGAGCTCGAGCTGGGCGGGAACGCGGTCGGTGACCACCAGCTCGCACCAGGGTGGACGGACTACGAGGACCGGATCCAGTACCAGACCTACGACGTCACCGACCTGCTCCGCCCTGGCACCAACGTGCTCGGGGCGCAGCTCGCGAAGGGCTGGTTCGCCGGCCGCATCGCCCAGGCGGGGTCGGAGCGGTACGGGACCACACCGAGCCTGCTCGCCCAGCTCCGGGTCGAGCTGGCCGACGGGACCACCAGGACCGTCACGACAGGGGAGGACTGGTCGGTCGGGGACAGCCCCATCCGCACGTCCGACCTCCTGGACGGCGAGGGCTTCGACGCACGCGCCGCGCACGACACCGACGGGTGGTCGTCCCCCGGCTTCGACGCGACGGGCTGGGAGCCTGCCGACGTCATCGAGGCGCCGGCAGCAGAGCTCGTCCCGCAGCAGGACCAGCCGGTCCGGGTGCTCGAGGAGCTCGGCGCCACGGCGCTCCCGTCCCCTTCCGACGGCGTCCACCTCTACGACCTGGGGCAGAACATGGTGGGCCACGTCCGTGCCCGGCTCACCGGAGCCCCCGGCACGACGGCGACCCTCCGGTTCGGCGAGGTCCTCAACCCCGACGGAACCCTGTACACGGACAACCTGCGCACCGCCAAGGTCACCGACACCTACACCTTCGACGAGTCGGGGACCGGCGTCTTCGAGCCCACCTTCACGTCCCACGGGTTCCGGTTCGTCGAGATCACCGGGGTCTCCGAGGCGCCGGCGCCCGCCGACGTCGTCGGTGTGGTGGTCAGCACCGACACCGAGGAGTCCAGCGAGCTGTCGACAGGGTCGGCCATGGTCGACCAGCTCGACAGCAACATCCGGTGGGGCCGCCGCGGAAACTTCCTGTCCATCCCGACCGACACCCCGGCCCGGGACGAGCGGCTCGGCTGGACCGGTGACATCAACGTGTTCGGCGAGACCGCCGCCTACACGGCCGACTCACGCGAGTTCCTCCGCAAGTGGCTGCGCGACCTGCGGGACAGCCAGCGCGCCGACGGCGCCTTCCCCGGCTTCGCGCCGGTCATCCCCGGCCACTCCGACGGCGGCATGGGCACCGCCGGCTGGGGCGACGCGGGCGTCCACGTGCCGTGGACCCTCTGGCGCGCCTACGGCGACACCGACGTCGTCGAGGAGAACTACGAGGCGATGCGGCGCTACGTCGACTACCTGCACGCGGACTCCGAGGACTGGATCCGCGACGAGGGCGGGTACCTGGACTGGGTGAACCTGGACGACCCGACCGAGGCCGGCGTCGTCTCCACCGCCTTCATGGCCAAGAGCACCCGCGAGCTCGCCGAGATGGCCCGCGCCATCGGCCGGACGGCGGACGCCGACACCTACGACGCCGCCTTCGCGGAGATCCGGGCCGCCTACCAGCGGGAGTTCGTCGCCGACGACGGCACCGTGACGTCCGACAGCCAGACGTCGTACGTCCTGACGATCACGCACGGCCTGGTCCCCGACGAGCTCGAGGAGGAGGTGGCGGCGAAGTTCCTCGCGAGCCTCGAACGGCGCGACCTGCACCTGTCCGTCGGCTTCCTCGGCGTCGAGGGGCTGCTGCCCGCCCTGTCCCAGATCGGGCGGGACGACGTCGCCTTCGAGATGCTCCAGCACGAGGACTACCCCTCGTGGGGCTACGAGATCGCAAACGGTGCGACGACCGTGTGGGAGCGGTGGAACTCCATCCTGCCGGATGGCTCGTTCCACGACCCGGGGATGAACTCGTTCAACCACTACGCCTACGGGGCCGTCGGCCGGTGGATGTACGGGACCATGGCCGGCGTCCGCTCGCTGGAGCCTGGCTACCGCAGGACGCTCGTCGCGCCCCGGATCGACGAACGCGTCGGGCACGTCGACTACCGCCTGGACACGCCGTACGGCGCGGTCGAGAGCGGGTGGAACACCGAGGGCGACCGCCTGGAGGTGACCGTGACGGTCCCGGCCAACACCACGGCCGAGATCCGGGTACCTGCCGCGTCGCGGCACGCCGTGCTCGAGTCCGGCAAGCCGGTCGCCCGCGTCCGGGGCATCGAGTTCGAGCGCATGGTCGACGGCGCCGCCGCCTTCAGCGTGGGTTCCGGAACGTACCGGTTCGTGGTCGACGAGGCCCTCGGCCGGCTCGGCGACGCCCGCCAGGGCCTCGCCGAGCTCGGGGACGCCGTCGACGACGCACGCGCCGCCGGTCACCTGACCCGGCCGCAGGCCGCTCGCCTCGGCCGACTGGCCGACGGCGCCGCCCGGGACACCTCCAGGGCCTGGTCGGCCTACCTCCGCGACGACGACGGCGCCCCCGCGCACGTCCACGCCGCGCTGGCCGACGTCGGCAGGCTCCGGACCGCGATCGAGGGCACCCTCGGCGACGGGCTGCCAGAGGACGTCGCCGAGTCGCTGCTCGCCACCACCGACGCTGTGGCCACGACTCTCGCGGACGCCGCGGGCGTGCTCCTCGGGGCGCACGCTGCGCTGGTGGTTCCCGACGGGACCGCACTGCCCGGGTCGACCGTGCCGGTCGAGCTGAGCCTGGCGAACACCGGACGGCAGGCGCTCCTGCGGCCCGAGGCCGGGCTCACCCTGCCGGACGGCTGGACGGCGACGCCGGTGGGGCAGCTTCCCGACCGGGTGGAACCGGGGGCGACGGCGGTGCAGCGCCTCGACGTGTCGCTGCCTGCCGGGCTCGCGGCGGGCAGAGCAGAGCTCGCCGGCACCGTGGCCTACACCTACGGCGACTCGACGGCCGAGCTCCGGGTCACCGGTGAGCTCGACGTGGTGCCGGCCGTCGTCGTCGCCTCGGCCGCGACGACGCCCGACGCGGCCGGACCGGGAGACACGCTCACCCTGACTGCCGCGATCGAGAACCGGTCAGCCGTGAAGCAGTCGCGCACGGTGACAGTGACGGTCCCGGAGGGCTGGCCGGCACCCGAGCCGGCGGAGCTGACGCTGGCGCCGGGAGACGCCGTCGACCACGAGGTGGAGGTCCGGGTGCCCGGGTCGGTCACCGGTGGCCCCACACCCATCGGGGTCGCCGTCGGCGCTCATGACGACGAGTCGGCGCGGGCGACGCTGGACGTGCGGGTGCCGACGCCGCCTGCGGGCGTCGTCGACCATGCCGACATCGGCGACGCCGGGTCGGAGGCCGAGCACGGGCTGACCGCTTCCCCCGGCTCGGGGACCAACGTCGAGGCCGGCCTCACCCGCCGGTACACGGGCGTCACCGGGGGCAGCGGGTACTTCGAGCTCGACCTCGACGTCCCCGCCGGTGAGGCGTTCGTGCTGACCGTCGTCGAGACGTACGACGGCCCGCAGCGCAAGACCTACGGCATCCTCGCCGACGGCACCCGGGTGCTGAGCCGGGACCACCGCAAGACGTCCGGCGGCGCGGGCGCGGTCACGTACCGGCTGGAGGTCGAGCCGTCGGCAGCGACGTCGGACGGCGTGGTGCGGCTCCGTTTCGCGGACGTCCCAGGTGACTACGACCCGTCGATAGCCGACGTCTGGACCAGCACGCCGGGGGCCTAGCCACGACGCCTGCCCAGCGATCCGGCCCGTATCTCCTCGGAGATGCGGGCCGGATCGCTGGGTAGGCGTCGTGGGCCGCACCGGTTAGTCGCAGAGGGCCGTCAGGCCCTCCTCGGTCCCGCCCGAGAGCTTCGAGGACTCGGCGACCTTGGCCATGATGCGACCCAGCACGGCGAGCTCCTCCGGCTCCAGCGCGTCCACCATGATGCGGCGCACCGCGGCCACATGGCCGGGGGCGGCGGTCTCGAGAGCCGCGTAGCCGGCGTCGGTCATGGTGCAGTTCACGCCTCGCCGGTCGCCTTCCGCCGCACGCCGCTCGACCAGCCCACGCGATTCCATGCGCGCGACCGTGTGCGTGAGCCGGCTGCGCGACAGCACCAGGCCGTCGGCGAGCGCCGACATCCGCATGGTGCGCTCCGGCGCCTCCGAGAGCTGCACCAGCAGGCTGTACTCCCCGAGGGAGAGGTCGAGGGTCCGGTCATGGACGGCGCCGAGCGCTTCGACGAAGCGCGCGGTGCCCTCGAGGTAGCGCCGCCAGGAGCCCTGCTGCTCCTCGGTCAGCCAGCTGTCGCGCTGCTCGGTCGTCTCTGCTGCCATGTAGCCCACCGCTTTCGTGCTTGCCGAGCCGCCAGAGGGTGCCCGTCGCTCGCTGTCCGAGGGGCCGGGCGCGAGGCCCAGGGCCCGCCCCGCTGCCGCTCCGCGCCGGCCGGGACACCCCCTGGGAATACGTTACGGGACCGGCTATGTTAGATGTGAACGTGACTAGTTGATCTCTCAACTATCCACCCACAACGCCGCACCAACAAGGAGTCCTCTCTCATGGCCACCTCGCTTCCCGCCGGTCTGACCACAGGCACGTACGACCTCGACCCGTCCCACACCACCGCAGCGTTCTCCGTCCGCCACGCGGGCATCGCGAAGGTGCGCGGCACCATCGGCGTCGCCTCGGGCACCATCACGGTCGGCGAGGACCTGGAGTCGTCCAGCGTCACCGCCGAGCTCGACGCGGAGTCGGTCAACACGGGCGACGCCGGCCGCGACGGCCACCTGAAGAGCGCCGACTTCTGGCACGCGGAGGAGAACCCCGCCTGGATCTTCACGTCCACCGGCATCCGGCCCGACGGCGACGCGTACATCATCTCCGGCGACCTGACCATCAACGGCGTCACCAAGGGCGTCGAGCTGGAGACCGAGTTCGCCGGCACCGCCAAGGACCCGTTCGGCAACGACCGCGCCGGCTTCGAGGCCAACCTCGAGATCAGCCGCAAGGAGTTCGGCCTGACCTGGAACGCCTCGCTGGAGACCGGCGGCTTCCTGGTGGGCGAGAAGGTCAAGATCACGCTGGACGTCAGCGCGATCGCCAAGGCCTGACCTTCCCCGGCGCGCCGAACGCGCCGACTGACTTGCGTTCAGCAGGCTGCAGACGACCGTGATCCTCGTGGTCACGGTCGTCTGGAGCCTGCTGAACCGCTGTCAGGAACCGTTCCGGTCAGGTCACCCTCAGAGCGCAGCGGCCCGGGTCGCCGCGTGGAACGCCAGGATCTGCAGCTCGCCACCGACGTCGACGGACCGCACCACCACGTCGTCCGGCACCTGGAGCGCTATCGGCGCGAAGTTGAGGATCTCGCGGACGCCCGAGCCGACGACGGCGTCGGCCACGTCCTGGGCCCCGAGGCCCGGCAGCGCGAGCACGACCATGCTGACCCGTTCGCGCTGGATGACGTCGGCCACGCCGCGCACGTGCTCAACGGTCACGCCGGCCACGCGGGTGCCCACGACGTCGGGCGACGCGTCGAGGAGAGCCACCACCTGGAAGCCACGCGTCGCGTACCCGGAGTAGTTCGCGAGCGCGTGCCCGAGGTTACCGATACCGACGATCGCGAGCCGGTGCTCGGTCTCGAGGCCCAGGGCGACGGTGATGTACGAGGCGAGCGACTCGACGTCGTACCCGACGCCGCGCGTGCCGAACGAACCCAGGTAGGACAGGTCCTTGCGCAGCTGTGCCGAGCTGACGCCCGAACGCTCGGCGAGCTCCGTCGACGAGGTGAGGCCCACCCCCTCGGCCGCGAGGTCGCGCAGGGCGCGCAGGTAGTACGGCAGCCTCCCTACGGTTGCTGCCGGAACCGTGCCGTCACTGAGTTCGACCACGTGCTGCTCCCCTCCCCGCGACCACTGTGTCGCGGGCGTACGCACACACTGCCGGGATGATCATGCCAGGAGGCGGGCCAGGCGCGCACCGTCCACGCGCCAGAAACCTTGCTGGACCCCGTCCACCTCGACCACGGGGACATATTCCCCGTACTTCTCCCGCAGTGCGGGCGCGCTGTCGATGTCGACCTCGCGCCATCGGGCTCCGGCCCCCTCGCACACCTGCACGACGACGGCGCGTGCGTCATCGCACAGATGGCACGCCTCACGTGTGTACAGGACTACCCGGGCTCCGGCAGGACTTGTCACGACCCGAGGTTACGTCACGTGGACGACAGCGAGCGGTCGGTGTCCGGCACAGCCGGACGATGACGACGAACAGCCCGCTCCGGCGTCCTGGTCGCTCGCGTCGTCGCTCCCCGGTTTCGTCGCCCTCGCACCTCGTGCCCGGTGGGGACCTGCACGGCGTGACACGCGGATAGAGTGACCTCCATGCCGTCGACGCACCCATCGTCCGCCACCGCGGCGTTCTTCGACGTCGACAACACGATCATCCGCGGTGCGAGCGCCTTTCACCTGGCAAAGTCCGCGTACCAGCGCAAGTTCTTCGGCACCCGGGACATCCTCAGGTTCGCCCTCATCCAGGCGCGCTACCTGGTGTGGGGCGAGAACAAGGAGCAGATCGACGAGGTGCGCAACCGCGCACTGTCCCTCATCGCGGGCCGCAGCGTCGCGGAGATCGCCACCCTCGGCGAAGAGGTGTGGGACGCCGTCCTGTCGCTGCGGATCTATCCCGGCACGCGCCGCCTGCTCGACGAGCACATCGCGGCCGGCCACCAGGTCTGGCTCATCACCGCCACTCCGGTGGAGATCGCACAGCTCATCGCCCGCCGGCTGGGCGCCACGGGGGCGCTCGGCACCATCGCGGAGCACAAGGACGGGTTCTACACGGGCCGGCTCAACGGTGACCTGATGCACGGCCAGGCCAAGGCGGCCGCCATCGTCGAGCTGGCGAACATCAACGACATCGACCTCGACGAGAGCTACGCCTACGGGGACTCGCTGAACGACCTGCCGATGATGCGCGCGGTGGGCCACCCCTGCCCGATCAATCCCGACCTGCGGCTGCGCAGGCACGCGCAGGAGGTGGGCTGGCCCATCCGGGAGTTCAGGGGCCGGTCGCAGCGCGGGGCGGGACGCGGGGTGCGGACCGCCTCGTGGGCTGGCGCCGCGTGGGTGCTCGGCCTGGTGCTGCGCGCGGCGCGGCGCCGGCTGCAGGGCCGCTAGCCCGCCCGGGCCCGCCCGGGCGCACGAAGACCTGCACGCAGGCACGAAGAAGGCCCGGCCCACAGTGGGCCGGGCCTGCTCGTCACGCGCCAGAGGGCGCGAGCGTCACTTCTTGTTGCGGCGCTGGTGGCGCGTCTTACGAAGCAGCTTGCGGTGCTTCTTCTTCGCCATACGCTTGCGGCGCTTCTTGATGACGGAGCCCATAGGTCCTCGCAATGTTCGATCGGTCGGCGGCAGCCCGACGACGGGCCGCTCAGCGAAATGGTCCACGGTTGGTCCGGGACAGTGACGCCAGAGTGACGATGGCCGACCAACACGAAAGGGAGTCCGTTCCCTAGGCTACCTGGTCCAGCGCTCGCCCTGTAATCGGCGGGGGTGTGAGTTGTGCCGAGCGGGGTCTGGCGGCCGTCAGGGCCGCGCGGCGAACCGGTCGAGCAGCTCCGCGTGGCCCGAGCAGACGAGCAGGTCGTTGGCGGAGACGCGGGTCTCCGGCGTCGCGTAGACGAAGTCCACGCCGGGTGACTTCACGCCGATCACCGTGACGCCGTAACGCTTGCGGATGTTGGACTGCGCGAGCGTGAAGCCCTGCGCCTCCTTGGGCGGGCGCATCTTCACGATGGTGAACCCGTCCTCGACCTCGATGTAGTCGAGCAGCTTGCCGCTCACGAGGTGGGCCACGCGCGAACCGGCGTCGGCCTCCGGGAAGACGACGTGGTGGGCGCCGATGCGCGTCAGGATGCGGCCGTGCTCAGCGGAGATCGCCTTGGCCCAGATCTGCGGCGTGCCTATGTCGACCAGGTTGCCGGTGATGAGCACCGATGCCTCGAGCGACGAGCCGACACCGACGACGGCCACGCCGAAGTCCTTGGCGCCGAGCTGCAGCAGCGCCTCCGGGTTGGTCGCGTCCGCCTCTACCAGGGGCAGCCGACCTGACCACTGCGCTACCAGGGTCGGGTCCTGTTCCACGGCCAGCACGTCCTGGCCCAGCCGGTCCAGGGTCGCGCCGATCGACGACCCGAACCGCCCTAGTCCGATCACGAGCACCCCCGCGTCCCGCTCGGGCTTCTTCTCCGGCACGGTATTCCTCTCTGGCCACTTGTCAGACGTACGGGTCACGATAGTGACCTGGGGCCTGACACGTCCTCATCCGATGTTGTCTGTCGGTCGACGCCTGCTTTCCGTTCCGGGCGAGTGCCTCGTTCCTCGGCCCTCACCCTGCACTGCACTCCGGCCTCACCCGATGTTGTCTGTCGGGTGAGGCCTG
>NZ_JAMTCT010000024.1 GCF_024171995.1 Promicromonospora umidemergens
GAATGCGAGCATCCGGGTCTGCAGCCACTTCCACGTCCGGCGGGGTGCCTGGGGAAGGAACCGCTCGATCGCCTCGGCCCGCTCGGCCAAGGTCAGCTGCGACGCCGAGCGCAGCAGGGTGTGCGCTTTACGGACATCGATACGGCCGGTGATCAGTGCGGTGATCACGGTGGGGTGCTGGGCACCGGACTCCCCGCGGATCACGACCTCGGCGGCTTCGCTCTCGGTGATCACGAGCTCGCTGGTGACCTGTCCGACCAGCGAGGCGTGCGCGAGCGCGTGGGACTCCCGGGCGGCGCGTTCGGCCACGACCCGGGCCTGCACGCCTGCGGCCCAGGAATGCAGCCGCCCACACGCCGTGACCAGATCACCGAGCGCGTCGTCCGAGAGCTCACCCAGCACACCAGAACCAGAACCCGCGCCCGCATCGACGTCCGGATCCCTGCCGGTGGGAACACCTCGGTCCAGGCTGCCGTCCAGGTCGATCCCCTCCGAGACCACCCGCGCCAGCCGCACTCCCGGCACACCCCGCAACGCCTCCCGCAACACATCCTCCGGCCACAGCACCACGGGCACGACGGACGGCGGCCAGTCCGGTGGGAAGCCCGGACCAGCGCCTGGGCCCCTGCCCGAACCTGCGTCCGGCTCAGGGTCTTTTCCGTCCTGCTCGCCGGTCGCCCAAGCCCTCCAGGCTTCCTCGAACCACGCCTCGTCGGACGGTACGTCCTCGAACGGCTCGCCCGGAGGCAGCGCCTCGGCAGCGACCGCATCCACCACCTCGCCGTCCCGGGCAGGGTGGTCGTCCAGGAGCGTGCCAGCCAGGTCGTCGTCAGGCAGCCTCTCGCGCATACGGTGCCCTCCCCATCAAGGTCACATGTTAAATAGATCCATCATCCACGTCATGCCTGCGGACGCATGTTCGATTCTAGCTGCGGTCGCCGACATCGAGGCGGTCTTCTGCCCGCTGCGTAAGAACGCGCGCTCCGCACGTGGCTGGCGTACTGGCATTCGTCCGCGGAGCAGGCTCACCGTGCGCGCAGCGGTCGGCAGCGCCTCCGTCCGCTGCGCGACCGGCAGATCCTGCGGTCAGGTGACGTCCTCGCCCGCCAGAGCTTTGGCAGCCAGGCGTTCCTCCTCGCTGACCTCCCACACCTCGTGTGCCGCGTGCAGCGCGAGGAGGATGATCGCGCAGCCGAGGACCAGGTCGGGCCAGCCCGAACCGGTCCACACGGTGACCACGCCCATGGCGACGATCGCGACGTTCACCAGCACGTCGTTGCGGGCGGACAGGAACGCCGCGCGGCCGAGGGCGCCGCCGTGGTGGTGCACCCGAGCCAGCAGCCAGGCGCTGGTCCCGTTGACGGCGATCGCCCCGAGCGAGGCCAGCACCACGGGGACGACGTCGGGCGCCGTCGGCGCGGGGAACCGCTGCGCCGCCTCCCAGGCGGCCACCGCCGCAGGACCCAGGATGAGCAGTGCCATGGCCTTGCCCATCAGTGCCCGGCGGGCGAGCGGCCAGCTCAGCGCGACGAGGATCAGCAGGTTGACGGCGGTGTCCTCGAGGAAGTCCACGCTGTCCGCGAGGAGGGAGACCGACCCGGCGGTGAGCGCCACGGAGAGCTCGACGAAGAAGTAGGCGAGGTTGAGGGCCGCGACGGCCAGAACCGTGCGGCGCAGCTGGGCGGCACGTGGGTCGCCGGCCCTGGTCACGGTAGCCCTGGTCACGGTGTCTATTGTCCGCGTAGCACCACCCAGGTCCCGGACCAGAGCCGCCGCTCAGTCCGCCGAGCGGACCATCGCGCGCACGCCCACCACGAGCCCGAGCACGGCCGTGGCCAGGGCGGCCACCCAGCCCCAGGCCACCGTCGAGGAGGCGAGGTCGCCGGCGAACGACGCCCGGCCCGAGTCGACGACGTACCGCAGCGGGTTCACCGCCGACACGGCGCGCATCCACGCCGGGCCGTTCTCCAGGGGCAGCAGCATGCCGGACAGCAGCATCACCGGGAACAGGACGGTCTGCTGCACCACCCAGAACATCCACTCCTGCTTGCGCACCGCGAGCGCCAGCGCGTAGGACAGGGAGCCGACGCCGATGCCGAGCACGGCGAGCTGCAGCAGCGTGAGCGCCGCGCCGAGGGGGTCGGGGCGCAGGCCGAACGGCAGCATGACGAGCAGTACGACGGTGGACTGGGCGACGATCGGCACCATCTCCTTGAGCGCGCGGCCCACGAGCTGTGCCGGGCGGGAGAGCGGGGTGACGAGCATGCGCTCGTGCACGCCGGACGAGAGGTCGAGCTGCAGGTTGGAGCCGGTGACCGACGTGCCGAAGAGGGTGGTCATCGCCAGCACCGCGGGCACGAACCACAGCCAGACGTCGCCGCCGAGCGCGCCGCCGGCGGAGCCGGCGAGCAACGGGCCGAAGAGCCCGAGGAACACCAGGGGCTGCACCAGGCCGAACAGCAGCGAGAACGGGTCGCGGGCCACGGGCCGGAGCTCGCGGACCAGCACGATCCGGGTGTCGCGCAGGAAGCTGCGGCGGGGGAGCGCCCGGGCCGAGGGCCGGTCGGTGGTACCAGGGGTCAGGGTCGCGGCGCTCATGCCGGGACCTCCTTCTTGTCCGAGGTGCGGTCGGTCGAGGTCTCGACGGGGTCGGCCTGCGAGGGGTCGGCCTGCGAGGGGTCGACCGCGTTCTCCCGCAGGCTGCGGCCGGTGAGGCCGAGGAACACGTCGTCGAGCGTGGGGCGCGTGACGTCCACGCGGCTCACGGGGAGACCCGCGGCGTCCGCCGCGCGGAGCAGGCCCGGCGTGGCGCCGGGACCGTCCGCGATCCGGATCTCGACGGTGCCCTCCGCGCGGTCGGTGGTGACGCGGACCGACCGGGTGCCCGGTGCGCGCTCGGCGACGGCGGCCAGCTCCGCCGCGTGCTGCGGGGCCACCCGGAGCGTGACGAGGTCGCCGGCCAGCTCCGCCTTCAGGGCGTCGGCGGTGTCGTCCGCGATGACCTGCCCGTGGTCCACCACGATCACGCGCTCGGCGAAGGTGTCCGCCTCGTCGAGGTAGTGGGTGGTGAGCACGATGGTCATGGGCTCGGCGGCGGCGCTCCGCATCCGCAGGATGTGCTCCCAGAGGTTGGCCCGGTTGTGCGGGTCCAGCCCGGTCGACGGTTCGTCGAGGAACAGCAGCGACGGCTGGTGGACCAGGCCGACGGCGACGTCGAGGCGGCGCTTCTGCCCACCCGAGAGGCTCTCGACCTTGCGGTCGGCCTGTTCGGTCAGGTCGAGGGCCTCCAGCAGCTCTCCGGCCCGGCCCCGGGCGGTGCGCCGGCCGAGGCCGTAGATCTCGCCCTGGGTGACGAGCTCGTCGCGCACGAGCTGGGCGGCGCCGCCCGCGCCGCCCTGTCCGACATAGCCGATGGCGGCGCGGACCCGGTCGGGGTGGGTGACGACGTCGTAGCCGGCGACCTCGGCGGTGCCCGACGTCGGCGGGATGAGCGTGGTCAGCATGCGCAGCGTCGTGGTCTTCCCTGCGCCGTTGGGGCCGAGCACGGCGACCAGCTCGCCGGGTTCGACGTCGAGCGAGATGCCACGGACGGCGTGCACGGTGCGGGTGCGGCTCACCACGAAGTCCTTGGTGAGCGCGTGGGTGCGGATCACGGTGTCTCCTTCTTGCGGTCTGGACCGTTCGGCCTGGATCGTTCGGCCTGGCTACGAGCACCACTCTCCCGGCAGTAGCGGTCAGGTTCTGGCCTCTAGTGCGTGCCATGCTGGATTCGTGCTCGAGACCTCCGGACGCCTCCTCGCCCTCCTGTCGCTCCTCCAGGCCCGACGCGACTGGCCTGGCGCGCTCCTCGCCGACCGGCTCGGCGTGAGCCCGCGCACGGTGCGGCGCGACGTCGACCGCCTGCGCGAGCTCGGTTACCCCGTGGGCGCCGCCAAGGGGCCCGACGGCGGCTACCGCCTCGGTGCCGGCGCCGAGCTGCCGCCGCTGCTCTTCGACGACGAGCAGGCCGTCGCGGTGGCCGTCGCGCTGCGCACCGGGACCATCCCTGGCGCCGAGGAGGGGGCGCTGCGGGCGCTGGCCACCATCCGGCAGGTCATGCCGGCGCGGCTCCGGACACGGCTGGACGCGCTCGAGGTGACCACCGTGCGGCGTCGGACCGGGGGAGCGGGCGCCGCCGAGCCGGCGGTGGGTCCCGACGTGCTCCTCGCGCTGGGCTCCGCGTGCCAGGCGCGCGAGGTCGTGCGCTTCGACTACGCGGGCGGCACCATGGCCGCCATCGGCGAGGGCGACGGCGCCTTCCGGCCGCCGCGCCGGGTCGAGCCGCACCACCTCGTGACGTCGGACGGTCGCTGGTACCTCGTCGCGTTCGACCTGGACCGCGACGACTGGCGGCTCTTCCGGGTGGACCGGCTGACGCTCCGTACCGGGACGGGACCCCGGTTCGTCCCCCGGGAGGTGCCGGGCGGGGACGTCGCGGGCTTCGTCGGCTCCCGGATCAGCGAGCAGCCGTCACCCGTGCGGGGCGAGGTGGTGCTCCACGCGCGCGCCGCCGACGTCGCGCGCTGGGTCGGCGGCCAGGGCCTGTGCGAGCCGCTGCCCGACGTCGACGGCGCGCCACGGTGCCGCGTGGTGCTGGGCTCCTGGTCGTGGGGCGGGCTGGCCGGCCGGTTCGGCGCGTTCGACGTGTCGTTCGAGGTGGTGGGCCCGCCCGAGCTCGTCGAGGCGACCCGCGAGCTGGCCGTCCGGTACGCGGCGGCGGCGCCGCGCGAGGCCGGTACGCAGTAGGTTGTGCGCGTTCCCCGCCGATCTCCACGCACAGAACAGAGAGCGCACGCATGACGAAACTGTCCGACTTCAGCGACGACGAGCTCAGCCAGATCCTCGACGCGCCGGGTGCCGTGATGAAGGGGGCCACCCTCGCGGACGGCAGGCCGGGCGCGATCCGGTTCCTCCGGGAGGCCGCGTCGGGCGCCAAGGTGTTCCGGGAGGCCCAGGAGCACGAGAACGGCTTCATCCAGTCGGTGGCGGTCGCGCTGCGCGACCGCACCAGGCAGAAGCCGGAGGACGAGGCCCTGGCCGCGAAGGTGGGCACGCCAGAGGGTGTGGCCGTGCCGGAGGACCCCCGCCCGAACCCGGAGCGGGACACGGCGAAGGCGGTCGAGCTGACCGCGGCCTCGATCGCGCTGCTGAGGGAGCGGGCGGACCAGGAGGACCTCGCGGCGTACGGCGAGTGGCTGGTCCGGATCGCGACGCGGGTGGTCGGCTCGACCAAGACCCGCAAGCCCGGGTTCCTCGGCAGGCGGGTGGCGGTCAGCGAGGGCGAGCAGGCCTACATCGACCGGATCACGGCCGCCGTCGGCGCCTGACGACCACGGCGCACCGGGTCAGGCCGTGCGCTGGCGCGCGTACTCGAGCTCCGGTCGCCCGCGCGTCCCGTACCGGGGCGCGCGGGTGGCGACCCCGGCGTCCGCGAGGAACTCCAGGTAGCGGCGGGCGGTGATCCGCGCCAGGTGGAGCTCGTCGGCCACCTCGCTCGCCGACAGCGCGCCGGGCCGCCGGGCGAGCAGGTCGGACACGGCGTCCAGCGTGTCCTGGGACAGCCCCTTCGGCAGCCCGGCGGCGTTGGAGGTGCGCAGCGCGGCGAACGCGGTGTCCACCTCCCGCTGGCTGAGCGTCGAGACCGGCGAGCGCATCTGCTCGAAGTACTTGCGGTAGGCGCCGAGCTTCTCGGCGAACAGCCCGAACACGAACGGCTTGATCAGGTACTGCACCACGCCGATGGCCACCGCCTCGCGCACCGTCTCGAGCTCGCGGGCCGCCGTCACCGCGATCACGTCGACCACCAGCCCCGCCGCGCGCAGCTGCCGGCACAGGACCAGCCCGTGCCGGTCGGGCAGGTTCATGTCCAGCAGCAGCAGGTGCACCTCCTGCCCGGCGGCCTGGGCGTCGCGCAGCGCGCGGACGGTCTCGCTCGCCGTGTGCGCCACCCCGGCCAGCTCGAACCCCTCCACCCGGCGCACGTACTCGCCGTGCGCGGCGGCCGTGCCGTGGTCGTCCTCCACGACCAGGACCCGGATCATGGTCGGCTCACCCCGGCTTCCGTCGTACCGGTCACCCGGTCCGACGGCGCGGGGGCGGCCGGGCGCGGGAGCGTGACCGTGAAGACGGCCCCCGCCTCGCCGGACACCTCGATGTCGCCGCCGAGGCTCTCCACCACCTGGCGGACCAGCGCCAGCCCGTAGCCGCGCCCGCCGGCCGCCGCGTCCTTGGTGCTCCAGCCGTGGTCGAAGATGCGGGCCAGGTCGCCCTCCGCGATCCCGGTCCCGCTGTCGGAGACCTGGAACACCAGCGAGCCGTCGTCGCCGTTGGTGAGGTAGACCTCGACCCACGCCTCGTCCGGCGTGCCGGTCAGGGCGCGGGCCGCCGCGGCGTCGATCGCGTTGTCGATCAGGTTGCCGAGGACCGTCACCACGTCCACCGGCTCCAGCCAGTGCGTGCCCGGCGCCAGGTGCGTCTCGAAGTGCATCTCCACCGCCCGTTCGCGCGCCTGCGCCGCCTTGCCGAGCACGAGCGCCGCGATCACCGGCTCCTCGATCGCCTCCACCACCCGGTCCGTGAGCCGCTGGCCCAGGTCGCGCTCGCTCGCGACGAACCGCAGCGCCTCGTCGCTGCGGCCCAGCTCGATGAGGGTCGCGATGGTGTGCAGCCGGTTGCTGAAGTCGTGGGTCTGGGCGCGCAGCGCCTCCGAGATGGTGCGCACCGACGACAGCTCGCCAGTGACCCGCTGCAGCTCGGTGCGGTCCCGCAGGGAGACGACCTCGCCGACGTTCCGGCCCGCCGCCGCGGCAGTGTCGCGACCCACGAGCAGCACCCGGTCGCCGACCCGGACCGGGCCTTCCGGCGCGGTGCCACCGAGCACGTCGTGGACGGCGGGGGACAGGCGCGGGTCGCCCACCGCGAACGGCACGGCGAGGTCGGGGACGTCGAGCAGCCGCAACGCCTCGTCGTTGGCGAGCACCACCGTGCCGTCCTCGACGAGCAGCATGCCCTCCTCGACCGAGTGCAGCACCGCCTCGTGCGCGGTGAACAGGTGCGCCAGCTCGTCCGGGCCCTTGCTCTCCGTGATCCGGTCCAGCCGCCGCGCGAGCAGCGCCGCGGCCACCGCCCCCGCGCCGAACGCCAGGAGCGTACCGATCCCGACGATCACCAGGCGCGGCACGATGTCGTCCCGCAGCCGGTCGAGCGTCACGCCGGCGGAGACCAGGCCGACCACCGCACCGTCGTCGGCCAGGACGGGGACCACCGCACGCACCGACGGGCCGAGCGTGCCGTCGTAGACCTCTGTGAACGTCTCGCCCCGCAGCGCCGGGGCGGTGGTGCCGACGAACGGGCGGCCGATCTGCCACGTGTTGCGGTGCGTGTAGCGCGTCCGGTCAGTGTCCATGATGGTCAGGTAGTCGATGCCCGTCACCGCCATGACCCGCTCGGCGTGCGGCTGCAGCCGGCCCGACGCCTCGGTGACCGAGCCCGCACGGTCGCTCCGCGCGGTGGCGTGCGCCCTGGTCACCGTGTCGATCACCAGCGGCTCCGCCGCGATCGTCGCCGCAAGGTCCGTGCTCTCCTCCTCCGCGTGCCGCTCCGCCGAGGACCGGGCATCGAGCGCCAGCAGCCCGAACACGACGACGGCGCCCGCGAACAGCAGCGCAGTGTGCACCGCGAGGAACCACCTCGCGATGCTCGCACCTCGTCGCTGCACCACTGACCCATTGTGGCCCGCGCCCGCGACACCGCCGACCGGCCGAGAAGACCGGCCGAGAACACCGGCTGAGAACACTATGGCCGCAATGGTGGGATACGCCGTCGCCGCCAGCACTCTTGTCGCTGACCACACAGCGTTGTGAGAGGAACACACCATGGCGGAGAAGCAGCCCGCCGGCACCGGGACCACCCCGCGCCGCCGGCTCGACAAGAGTCACTACCTGTACATCGCGGTGATCGTGGCCGTCGTGGCCGGCGTCATCGTCGGTCTGGCGTCCCCGGACACCGGAGTAGCGCTGAAGCCGCTCGGCACCGGGTTCGTCGCCCTCATCAAGATGATGATCTCGCCCGTCATCTTCTGCACCATCGTGCTGGGCATCGGCTCCATCGCCAAGGCCGCGACGGTAGGGCGGGTGGGCGGCCTCGCGCTGCTCTACTTCCTCGCCATGTCCACGTTCGCGCTCGTGATCGGCCTGGTCGTCGGCAACGTGCTGCACCCGGGCGAGGGCCTGTCCATCACGGGCGCCTCCTACGAGGCGGAGGGCGAGGCGGAGACCCTCGTGGACTTCGCGCTCGGCATCATCCCCACCACGCTGGTCTCGCCGCTCACCGGTGACTCCGTGCTGCAGACCCTGTTCGTCGCGCTGCTCGTCGGGTTCGCGATCCAGCAGCTCGGCGCTCGCGGCCGACCCGCGCTCGACGCCGTGCGCCTGATCCAGGGCATCGTCTTCCGCGTCCTGACCATGATCCTGTGGGTGGCGCCGGTCGGCGCGTTCGGCGCGATCGCCGGCGTCGTGGGCGAGACCGGGTGGGGCGCCGTCCTCGCGCTCGGCACCCTGATGCTCGGGTTCTACGTGACCTGCATCCTGTTCATCGTCCTCGTGCTGGGTACCGTGCTGCGGCTCGTCTCGGGCGTGAACATCTTCAAGCTCATGAAGTACCTCGCCCGCGAGTACCTGCTGATCGTCAGCACGTCGTCGTCCGAGGCCGCACTGCCGCGGCTCATCTCCAAGATGGAGCACCTGGGCGTCTCGAAGCCGGTGGTGGGCATCACCGTGCCGACCGGGTACTCGTTCAACCTGGACGGCACGGCGATCTACCTGACCATGGCGTCGCTGTTCATCGCGTCGGCCCTCGGCACGCCCCTGTCGATCCCCGAGCAGGTCGGCATGCTCGCCTTCATGATCATCGCGTCCAAGGGCGCCGCCGGCGTCACCGGCGCCGGCCTGGCGACCCTCGCGGGCGGCCTGCAGACCTACCGCCCCGACCTGGTCGACGGCGTGGGGCTCATCGTCGGCATCGACCGCTTCATGTCCGAGGCGCGGGCGCTGACCAACTTCACCGGCAACGCCGTCGCGACGGTCGTCATCGGCACCTGGACGCGCGAGATCGACCGCGGGCGGGTGGACCAGGTCCTCTCCGGCGTGCTGCCGTTCGACGAGAGCATGGCGGACGACGCGCACGGCGGCGAGCCCGACGACGCCGCCCCCGTGGCCGAGGAGCGGAACGACGGCTCCCGGCAGAAGGTGGTCGAGCCGGCCGCGGTCTGAGGACCGCGGACCAGACCGACGGCGGTCCAGGCACTCTGGGGGTGCCTGGACCGCCGTCCTCTGTGCGGGGGGGGGGCGGGGGGCGTCCGACGGGCCGGGGCAGCACACTGGTCGCATGCATCGGAACCTGCGACGGCTGGCGCCTCTTGTCGCCTCGGCCGCACTCGTCCTGTCCGCCTGCGCACCCGGCAGCGCCGAGGAGGCCCCGGCCGCCTCTGGCACGGCGGCGGCCGGCCCGACGGCGACCAAGCAGGCGAGCCCGCCGGCGCCGGTCGTCGACGTCGCCGACGAGCTGGGCCGCCTCGAGAAGAAGTACGACGCCGTCGTCGGCCTGTACGCGGTGGACACCGGCGGCGGGCCGCGGGTGGCCCACCGCGCGGACGAGCGCTTCGCGTTCGCCTCGACGTTCAAGGCGCTGGCGGCCGGGGCGGTCCTGGAGCGCAGCAGCGCCGACGAGCTCGAGCGGGTCGTCACCTACGACGCCGCGGACCTGGTGGAGTACTCACCGGTGACCGAGCAGCACGTCGAGTCGGGCATGACTATGCTCGAGATCATCGACGCGGCAGTCCAGGTCAGCGACAACACCGCCGGCAACCTCCTGTTCGACGCGCTCGGTGGACCCGACGGGCTCGAGGCAGCGCTGCGGGCGATCGGGGACGAGACGACGATGCCCGTCCGCTACGAGCCGGAGCTGAACGACGTCACGCCCGGCGACGACCGGGACACCAGCACCGCCAGGGCCCTCGCCGGCGACCTGCGGGCCTACGCGCTCGGGGACGTCCTCGACGACGCAGGGCGGACGGTCCTGGTCGAGGCGCTGCGGGGCAGCACGACGGGGGACGAGACCATCCGGGCCGGCGTGCCGGACGGCTGGGTCGTCGGGAACAAGACCGGCACCTCCGGCAACGGTGGCCGGAACGACATCGGCGTGCTCTGGCCGCCCGACGGCGAACCGGTGGTGCTGGCGATCCTGACCCGGACCGAGGACCCGGACGCGGAGCCCGACGACGCCCTGCTGGCCGAGGTCACCGCGGTCGCAGTGGAGGCGCTGGGCGGCTGAGCCCGAGCAGTCGGGTCCACCGGGAGAACGTGCTCGATACAGATATGGACGCGGCGTACACATCTGTGGTTATATGGACGCACAGTCCACATCGGAGAATCAGGAGCAGTCATGAGCACCAGCACCAGCACCAGCACCACGCGCGTCGCCCTCGTCACCGGAGGGTCGGGTGGGATCGGCCGCGCCGTCGTCGAGCGGCTCGCAGCGGACGGCTTCGCGGTCGCCGTCCACTACGCGGGCAACCAGGCCACGGCCCAGGCCCTGGCCGCCGAGATCGAGGCCGCCGGAGGGCAGGCGATCGCCGTCGGCGGGGACGTCGCCGACGAGGTCGCGATGGCCGCGGTGCTCGACGCGACGGAGGCGGCGTTCGGCGGGATCGACGTCGTGGTGAACACGGCAGGGATCATGGTCCTCGGCCCGGTCGCGACCTTCGACCTGGCCGACCTCGACCGCATGCACCGCACCAACGTCCGCGGCGCGTTCGTCGTCGCGCAGCAGGCGGCCCGGCGTGTGCGGCCGGGCGGCGCGATCATCGGCTTCTCCACGAGCCAGACCCGCCTGCGGCACCCGGGCTACGCGCCCTACGCCGCGTCAAAGGCCGCCGTCGAGGCGATCACGCTGGTGCTGGCCCGCGAGCTGCGGGGCAAGGACATCACGGTCAACGCCGTCGCGCCGGGACCGACCGCCACGCCGCTGTTCCTCGACGGCAAGGACGAGCAGACCATCAGCACCCTCGCAGGGCTCGCGCCCCTGGAGCGGCTCGGCACGCCCGACGACGTCGCCGAGACCGTCGCCTTCCTGGCCGGGCCCGCCCGCTGGGTCAACGGCCAGATCATCTACGTCAACGGCGGCATCGCCTGACCGGGCGCCTCGCCCGCCAGGAGCCACCCACCCCACGCTCTCGGAACCATCAGAAGGAGCTGTCATGAGCAACGTCATCGTCATCACCGGGGCCTCCTCCGGCTTCGGAGCCCTCACGGCCCGCGCCCTCGCGGCCGCCGGCGACACCGTCTACGCGGGCATGCGCCAGACCGACGGCCGCAACGCGCCGCAGGTGCAGGCCGCCGAGGACTGGTCGACGCAGCACGGCGCGGACCTGCGCGCCATCGAGCTCGACGTGAACTCCCAGGAGTCCATCGATGCGGCGGTCGCCGCGATCAAGGCCGAGCACGGCCGCATCGACGTGCTGATCCACAACGCTGGGCACATGGTCGTCGGGCCGGCCGAGGCGTTCACGCCCGAGCAGCTCGCGCAGCTGTACGACATCAACGTGCTGTCCACCCAGCGCGTGAACCGGGCCGTCCTGCCCGGTATGCGCGACCGCGGCGAAGGGCTCGTGGTCTGGGTGTCCAGCTCCAGCGTCAAGGGCGGCACCCCGCCGTACCTGGCCCCGTACTTCGCCGCCAAGGCGGGCATGGACTCCCTCGCGGTGTCCTACGCGGGAGAGCTGGCCCGCTGGGGTGTCGAGACCTCGATCGTGGTGCCCGGCTCGTTCACCAGCGGCACCAACCACTTCGCGCACGCAGGCCACCCTGCCGACGGCGACGTCGAGGCGGCGTACGAGACCCGGTACGCCGGGCTGATGGACCAGGTCGCGGAGAAGCTCGCCGTCCTGGCGCCCGAGGGCGCTGACGTCTCGCTGGTCTCCGGCGAGATCGCGCGCGTCGTCGCCCTGCCCGTCGGGCAGCGGCCGTACCGGGTGCACATCGACCCGGCGAACGACGGCTCGGCGGAGGTCTCGGAGCTGGCGGACCGGACGCGCCGCGAGTTCCTCGACCGCGTCGGGCTCGGTGACCTGCTCACGGTCCGGAGCTAGCATCCAGACCTAGACTGGCTGGCGCCGTCCAGGGACCCAGGAGGAGTACAGACGTGGAGAACAACCCGACGGCACCCGTCGTCGACGCACCGGGTGCCCGCAGCAGGGGCCGCGGACGCCGTCCGGCAGACGAGGTCCGCGGGGACGTGCTGCGGGCCGTGGGGGAGCTGATGCTCAGCGAGGGCATCGCCGACCTCACGTTCGAGCGGGTCGCCCGCCTGTCCGGCGTCAGCAAGACGACCCTGTACAAGTGGTGGCCGTCCAAGGGCGCGCTGGCCCTCGACGGCTACTTCCACGCCGTCCAGGAGACGCTCGCCTTCCCCGACACGGGGGACATCCGCGCCGACCTGCTGGACCAGCTCCACGCGTTCGTCCGGCTGATGACCACCACTCCGGGAGGCCGGATCCTGGCGGAGCTGATCGGCGAGTCCCAGACCGACAAAGACCTCGCCGTCGCGTACCGGGCCCTGTACTCGTCCGGGCGGCGGGCGCTGGCGGGGGAACGGCTCGTGCGGGCGCAGGAGCAGGGCCAGGTCCGGGGCGACGTCGACGTGCAGGTGGTCGTCGACCAGCTCTGGGGCGCCGTCTACCACCGGCTCCTGATCCCGGACGAGCCGCTCACCGACGGCTTCGTCGAGTCCCTGGTGGACAACCTGCTCGGCGGCATCGCCCGCAGCTAGCCCAGCAGCACCGTGACCAGCAGTGACACCGGCAGCGCCAGCACCATGCTCAGCAGCGTGACGTCACGCACCGACGTGGTCGCCAGGCGGAAGTGGCCCGCGAACAGGAAGACGTTCTGGGCGGTCGGCAGCGCCGCCATGAGCACGACGCCCAGCAGCTCGATGCCGTCGAGCCCGAACAGGAAGCGGCCGACCGCCCAGGCGAGCGCCGGCATCACCAGGGCCTTGAGCGCGGTGCCCAGCACCACCTCTGCCCGCGCCTGCCGGCCCATCGGCCGCTGGCCGCGCAGCGACAGGCCGAACAGCAGCAGCAGGAGCGGTACCGACGCGTTGCCGAGCATCTCGACCGGCTGCGCGAGCACCGCGGGCAGGTCCACGGAGAAGGTCGCGGCCAGCAGCCCGAGCGCGGTCGCGACGGTCACCGGGTTGGCGAGCGACCGGCCGAGGGTGGCGCCCAGCCCGCGGTTGCCGCCTGTCGCCTCGCCAGCCCCGCCAGCCCCGCCAGCCCTGCCAGCCCCGCCAGCCCCGCCAGCCCCGCCAGCCCCGCCAGCCCTGTCCGCTGCCCGGTCCGCCCGGTGCCGGCACCACGCGAACACCGCCAGGTATACCGGCGCGATCACCAGCAGCTGCGCGATCAGCACGGACACCACCGGGGCGGCGCTCCCCACGGCGTAGAGCGCGATCGGCACGCCGATGTTGCCCGCGTTCACGTACGAGCTCGCCATGGCGCCCGCCGCGACCGGCCCGGCTGGACGCCGGAGCAGTCCGCCCGCGACCGCGGCGTAGAGCAGCCCCGTCGCCGCCGCCGTGATCAGCGCGATCGGCGTGTAGGTACGCAGGACCGCGCCGAGGTCGGCGTCCGACATCAGCAGGAACATCAGCGCCGGGTTGGTGATGTAGTAGACCAGCGGCGAGATCCCGCGCTGCATGGCGTGGGCCTCGCCCGGCAGCAGCCATCCGGCCACGAACCCCACGGCCACCAGCACGAGCACGATCGCGAACCCGAGCAGCACGCCACCCACCGGCTCAGCCCACCCGCGTGGTCGGACCGCTCATCGGACCGCTCGTCGGACCGGTCACCGAACCAAGCACGGTCGCTTCGGGTCGAACTCCCACCCCTCCACCAGGTACTGCATGGCCACCGCGTCGTCGCGCGCCCCCAGCCCGTGCGCCAGGTACAGCTCGTGGGCGGCGGCCAGGCGCTCGCGGTCCAGCTCGACGCCGAGCCCCGGCGTCGTCGGCACCTGGATCGCGCCGCCCGTGATCTGTGGCGGCGCCGTCGTCAGGCCCTGCCCGTCCTGCCAGATCCAGTGGGTGTCCAGCGCCGTGATCGTGCCGGGCGCTGCGGCGCCGACGTGCGTGAACATGGCCAGCGAGACGTCGAAGTGGTTGTTGGAGTGCGAGCCCCAGGTGAGGCCGAACTCGTGGCAGAGCTGCGCCACCCGGATGGAGCCCGCCATGGTCCAGAAGTGCGGGTCGGCCAGCGGGATGTCGACGGCGCCGGCGCGCACCGCGTGCGCCAGCTCGCGCCAGTCCGTCGCGATCATGTTGGTGGCGGTCGGGAGGCCGGTCGCGCGGCGGAACTCCGCCATGACCTCCCGGCCGGAGAACCGGCCCTCCGCGCCGACCGGGTCCTCCGCGTAGGCGACGACGCCGCGCATCCGGCGCCCGAGGCGGATCGCCTCGGCCAGCGGCCAGCCGCCGTTGGGGTCGAGCGTGATCCTGGCGTCGGGGAACCGCTCCTTGAGCGCGACGACGGTGTCGACCTCCAGGTCGCCCGCCTGCACCCCGCCCTTGAGCTTGAAGTCGGTGAACCCGTAGCGGCCGTGGGCGGCCTCGGCGAGCCGGACGACGTCGTCGGGCGTCATGGCCTGCTCGCGGCGCAGCAGGCCCCACGCGTTTGAACCGTCGTCCCCGCGCAGGTACGGCAGGCTGGTGGCGCCCGGGTCGCCCACGTAGAAGAGGTAGCCGAGCATCGGCACGCTGTCGCGCTGGACGCCCTCGCCGAGCAGCTCCGCCACCGGAACGCCCAGGTCCTGGCCGTGCAGGTCGAGCAGAGCGGACTCCAGCGCAGTGACCGCGTGCACCGTGGTGCGCAGGTCGAACGTCTGCAGGCCGCGCCCGCCCGCGTCGCGGTCGGCGAACGCGGTGGAGACGGACCGCAGCAGGCTCCGGTACCGCGCCACCGGCTGCCCGACGACGAGCCGCCCCGCCTCCTCGATCGTCGCCCGGATCTTCTCGCCGCCGGGTACCTCGCCGAGCCCGGTGCGGCCGTCGGAGTCGGTGACTATCGCGATGTTGCGCGTGAAGAACGGGGCGTGCGCGCCGGACAGGTTGAGCAGCATCGAGTCGTGCCCCGCCACTGGCACCACCTCGACGCGGGCGATCGTGGGGTGCGCGCTCACGTCGCGGCCCCCGGCCGTGCGGGCTCCAGCACGCCGTCGACCCGGCGCGTCAGGTGCCACGGGTTGTCCGACCGGACCGGCTCCGGCAGCAGGTGCTCGGGCAGGTTCTGGTAGGCGACGGGCCGCAGGAACCGCTCGATCGCGAGCGTCCCCACCGACGTCGTGCGGCTGTCCGACGTCGCGGGGAACGGCCCGCCGTGCACCATCGCGTGCCCCACCTCGACGCCGGTCGGCCAGCCGTTCGCGAGGATCCGGCCCGCGGTGCGCTCCAGCACGGGCAGGAGCCGGGCGGCGGTCTCGCGGTCGGCGTCGGTCAGGTGCAGCGTCACGGTGAGCTGCCCCTCCAGCCGCTCGACGGCGGACAGCAGCTCGTCGGCGTCCGCGTACCGGACCACGAGCGACGCGGCGCCGAAGATCTCGGCCTGCAGCACGGGGTTGTCGAGCAGGGTGGTCACATCGCTCGCGAACACCGCGGGGGCTGGGGCGTTGCGGGTGGCCCCGGGCGTGCCGGCGCCGACCTGCTCGACGCCGTCCTGCGCGGCCAGCGTGTCCACGCCCTGCTGCCAGGCCTCGGCGATGCCGCCCGTGAGCATGGTCTGCCCGGCGGCGGCCGCCGCGGCACGCCCTGCCGCCGCCACGAAGGCGTCGCCGAGCGCCCCTGCGGGCACGAGGACGAGCCCTGGAGCGGTGCAGAGCTGGCCCGACGAGCCCGTGACCGACGCGAGATACGCGGTGGCGAGGGCGTCGACGTCGCCGGCCAGGGCGCCGTCGAGCAGGATCGTCGGGTTGATCGAGCTCATCTCGGCGTAGACCGGGATGGGCACGGGGCGGGCCGCCGCGGTGGCGACCAGCGCGAGCCCGCCGGTGCGGGAACCCGTGAACCCGACGGCCTGGATCGCGGGGTCGGCCACCAGCTTCTGGCCCACCACCTTGCCCGGGCCGTACACCAGGGAGAACACGCCGGGGTGCAGCCCGCAGCCCGCGACGGCGTCGGCGACGGCGCGGCCCACCAGCTCGGCCGTGCCGGGGTGCGCGTTGTGCGCCTTGACGACGACGGGGCAGCCCGCCGCGAGCGCCGAGGCGGTGTCGCCGCCTGCGGTGGAGAAGGCGAGCGGGAAGTTGCTCGCGCCGAACACGGCGACGGGCCCGAGCGGGACCTTGCGCTGCCGGATGTCGACGCGGGGCAGGGGGGTGCGGTCTGGCCGGGCCGGGTCGATCCGCACGCCTCGGTGGTCTCCCTGGCGCACCACCTGCGCGAACAGGCGCAGCTGGCCGGTGGTGCGGGCGACCTCGCCCGTGAGGCGGGCCGCCGGGAGGCCGGTCTCGCGCATGGCCTGGGCGACGACGTCGGGCGCAAGGGCGTCGATGTTGGTGGCTATCTGCTCCAGGAACTGCGCGTGGGGTTCTGGTGCGAGCGCGGAGAAGGAGGCGGCGGCCTCCTGTGCTGCGGCGGTCGCCCGGGTGACCTGGTCCTCGCCGAGCAGCGAGTAGGCGGGCTCGAGGGCCTGGCCGGTTGCCGGGTCCTGCGCGGCGAGGGTGCCTGCCGTGCCCACCAGGGGTGAGCCGGCGACGATCGAGTGGCCGGTCAGCTCGGCGCTCATCGGAGGTCTCCTTCTGCTGTGTGCATGTCGGGGTGCATGTCGGGGTGGACGTCGGCACTCTTGATCAGGGTGGTGAGGTCGGCGAGGTCTTGCGCGGCGAGGTCCTGCAGCGGCGGGCGGACGCTGCCCAGGTCACGGCCCACGGCCTTGAGACCGCCCTTGACGATCGACACCCCGTAGCCCTTGGTGCGGTCCCGGATGTCGAGGTATGGCAGCACGAACCGGCCGAGCTTCTCGGTGACGGCCGCGTGGTCCAGGCGGCGCACGTCCCGGTAGAAGGCGAGGGCGAACTCGGGTACGAAGTTGTACATGGCCGAGGAGTAGGTGCTCAGGCCGAGCTGCAGGAGCGGCAGGGCGAACGTCTCGGCGGTGGGCAGCCCGCCCAGGTAGAAGAGCCGGTCGCCGTTCAGGGTGTGGACGCGGGCGAGCTGCTCGATGTCGCCGAGGGCGTCCTTGAACCCGATGAAGCTGGGGTGCCGCTCGGCGAGCCGGGCGACGGTCTGCGCCGAGTACACGGCGTTGCCGCGGTTGTAGACGATCACCCCGAGGCTGGTCGACGCGCACACGGCCGAGGCGTGCTCCAGCAGGCCGTCCTGGTCGCACTCGGTGAGGTACGGGGGCAGCAGCAGGAGTCCTTCCGCGCCGGCGGCCTCGGCGGCTCGCGCGTTCTGGATCGCCTGGGCGGTGTTGCCGCCGGCGCTGCCGAGCACCGGGGTGCGGCCGGCGGCGGTCTCGACGGCGAGCCGTACCACGCGGGCCGACTCCTCGGGGGTCAGGCTGAACCCCTCGCCGGTGCCGCCGGCGGCGAACAGGCCGCCGATGTCGAAGCTCGACTGCCAGTCGATGTGCTCGCGGTAGCGCGCTTCGTCGATCTCACCGTCCCCCGTGAACGGGGTGACCGGGAACGAGAGCAGCCCGTCCTTGAGGACGGTGGCGAGCTCCTGGGGTGCGTACGTGGCCACGGTGGCCCCTCCTGTGACAGACGTCGGCGATGGCGTGCTGGGTCGTGCTGGGTCGGATTCGGCCCGGCGGACGCCGCCAACCTAAGAAGTCGAACGATGCCTGTCCAAGCCCGATTTGGCATCGGCCGATACCCGACCAGCATCACTTCGACCTCGCCGGAGGGCTAGACGGGATGGAGGAAGCGGAGGAACTCGTGCAGGGCCGGGTCCTTGGCGTCCCGGTTCCAGATGGCGTGCAGCTCGACGACCCCGTGCGGCACGTCGGCGAGCTCCAGGAACGTCACCCCGGACAGGCCCAGCAGGCGGGCCGACTCGGGGACGAAGGCCACGCCGCGGCCCGCGGCCACCAGCGAGCACATGGTCAGGATCTGGCTGACGACGTGCACGACGCCGGTGTGCTCGACGGCGATGTAGCGCACCACCATGTCGTAGAAGTAGCGGGCCTTGGTGGGATGGTGCCCGATCACGGGCTGCTCGCGGAGGTCGGCTGCGGAGACCGGCCGGTCCAGCCGGGTCAGCGGGTGCCTGTGCGGCACGGCGAGGACCAGGTCCTCCGACAGCAGCAGCCGGGAGTCGAAGCTCTCCTGGTCGAACGGCGGCCGGCCGAGCGCGAGGTCGAGCTCGCCGCGCCGGATCGCCTCGATCTGCTCGACGGTGACGAGCTCCTGGAGGTCGAGGTCGACGTCCGGCATGAACTCGGCGATCTCCTGGACCAGCGTGCCGAGCAGGCTGAACCCGGAGGCCGCGGTGAACCCGAGGCGCAGCACGCCGGCCCGGCCTGCGGCGATCTTCCGGGCCAGCGCGGGGGCGGCGTCGGCGGCGGTGAGGAGCCGGCGGGCCTCCTGGAGGAACACGGCGCCCGCCGTCGTCAGCTCGACGTGCCGGTTGTCCCGCTCCAGGAGCGGGACCCCGACGGCGCGCTCGAGCTTCTGGACCTGACGGCTCAGCGGGGGCTGGGTCATGGTGAGGCGCTCCGCGGCGCGGCCGAAGTGCAGCTCTTCCGCCACGGCCACGAAGCAGCGGACCTGGTCGAGGGTGTACACGATGCCTTCCGAGAATCAAGCAATGCAGTAAGAGGCTTAGACAGGCATCGTATGGGCTTCCTATGCTCAACGCCCGACCGGGATATGCCTTTCCTCCGGTCGCGGGCGGCCCCCGGGCTGCCTCGCCCAAGGTCTCCGTCTGTTCAAGATCTCCATCTGTTCGAAAATCTCAATGAGGAGAGCTGTGATGACATCCTTTACCCGCAGGACCCGGCGCACCCGCAGGGCCCTCCTGGGCGCCACCGCCGCCGGCGCCGCCCTGACCCTCGCCGCGTGCGGCGGGAACGTGGCCGGCGGGGCCGACGCCGCCGGCGCCGAGTTCCCGACCGGTCCCGTGACCATCACCGTGGGCCAGGACGCCGGCGGTTCCACCGACCTGATCGCCCGGGCAGTGGCCGAGGGCATGGCCGAGGACCTGGGGGTGGCCGTCCCGGTCGTCAACCGGGCCGGGGCGAACGGTGCGCTGGCGACCGAGGAGGTCGCTGCCGAGCCGGCGGACGGGCACGAGCTGGTGCTCCTGAACGCCTCCCTCATCACGATCACGCCGCTGGCGGTGTCCGACGACGAGGCGGTCGACCTGAGCAACCTCGACGTGCTCAAGGGCCTCTCGCAGGACGACTACGTGCTGCTCGCCAGCGCCGAGTCCGGCTTCGAGGACCTGAAGGACCTCCAGGACGCGTCCGGCGACATCACGTACGGCACCACCGGCGTCGGCACAGGCTCGCAGCTCGCGCAGGCGGCGCTGTTCGCGCAGGCCGAGATCGACGGCACCGCTGTCCCGTTCGACTCGGGCTCGCCCGCGCTCACCGCCGTCGTCGGGGACCAGGTCCAGGTCGCCACCGTGCAGCTCGGCGAGGCGAAGCCGCAGATCGACGCAGGCAAGGTCGTCCCGCTGCTGGCCTTCTCGGCAGAGCGCAACCAGTTCCTGCCGGACGTTCCGACCGCCGTCGAGGAGGGCTACGACGTGCCCGTCTCCCAGTACCGTGCGGTCGCCGCGCCGAAGGGCCTGCCCGAGGACGTCAAGGCCCGGCTCGTGGAGTCGATCGACGCGGCCACCGCGTCCGAGACCTACACGGCGTTCAACGAGAACAACCTGCTCACCCCGCTGGAGATCTCCGGGGAAGAGGTCACGACCCAGTGGTCGGAGCTCGCTGAGAAGTACCGGGCGCTCACCGACGAGTACGACATCAGCCTCGCGGAAGGCTGAGCGACCCCGTGGGAACGGCAACCGAGAAGGACGAGGTGCTCGTGGACGGCGACCCGGCACAGGTCCCGGCCGGCGAAGCTGCCGGCGCAGATACCGACGAGCGGGCCGACGACGTGCCACCGCCCGCCGGCCCGGTGGCCAACCTCGCCGCCTGCCTGACGACCGCCGCCGTCGGCGTGGCCGGTGCCGTGGCGGCGGTGGCCCTCGGCCTCGGTACCCCCGCGCAGCCAGGGGCCGGGCTGTGGCCGCTGGCCGTCAGCGTCGCCGTCGTCGTGCTGTCCCTCGCCCAGGTCCTGATCGGGCGCCGGGGCGGGGACGGAGAGAAGTTCTCCCGGTACTCGTGGCTCTCGCTGGTCGGCCTCGCGACCCTGCTCGGTCTCGTGGCCCTGCTGCCCGTGATCGGCTTCGAGATCCCCTCCCTGCTGCTGAGCGTCGTCTGGATGAAGTTCCTCGGCGGCGAGACCTGGCGCTCGGCGCTCCTGTACTCCGCGCTGGTCGTCGGCGTGCTCTACGCGGTCTTCGTCGGGGCGCTCGGCACCAACGTCCCGCACCTCTTCTGACCCCACCCAAGGGAATCGCACGTGGAATCGCTGCACAACGTCGCCGCCGGCTTCGCCGTCGTGCTGGAACCGACCAACCTCCTGTACTGCCTGGTCGGGGTGGTCATCGGCATGCTCATCGGTGTGCTGCCCGGGCTCGGCCCCGCCGCCACCATCGCCATCCTGCTGCCGCTCACCTACGGCGTCGAACCCGTCACCGCGATCATCATGCTCGCGGGGATCTTCTACGGCGCCCAGTACGGCGGCACCATCACCTCGGTGCTGCTCCGCCTGCCCGGGGAGGCGAGCTCCGTGGTCACCGTCCTGGACGGGCACGCGCTTGCCAAGCAGGGCCGGGCCGGTACGGCGCTCGGTGTCGCCGCCGTCGGCTCGTTCGTCGGCGGCACCGTCGCGATCATCGGGCTGACCTTTCTCGCCCCGCTCGTCGCGGGCTTCGCCCTCGACTTCGGCCCGCCCGAGTACACCGCTCTGGCCCTCGTCGGCATCCTCCTGGTCGCGACCATCGCCTCAGGCTCCAAGGTCAAGGCGCTGGTCGCCGCCGCCATCGGGCTGCTGCTCGCCACGGTCGGCCGCGACGCCTTCACCGGCGCCGAGCGGTTCACGTTCGACAGCCTGAGCCTGGCCGACGGCATCGACTTCGTCCCCGTCGCCATGGGCCTGTTCGGCCTCGGCGAGATCCTCTACAACCTGGAGGAACGGCACCGGGCCGTGTCCGCGCCGGGCAAGGTGACCAACGTCTGGCCCACCCGCAAGGACCTCAAGGAGTCGTCCGGCGCCGTGGCCCGCGGGTCCCTGCTCGGGTTCTTCCTCGGCATCCTCCCCGGTGGCGGCGCCACCATCTCCTCCATGGCCGCCTACGCGGCCGAGAAGAAGCGCGCCAAGGACCCGAGCCGCTTCGGCAAGGGCGCCATCGAGGGCGTCGCAGGCCCGGAGACGGCCAACAACGCAGCCGCCACCAGCTCGTTCATCCCGCTGCTCACCCTCGGCATCCCCGCCAACGCCACCATGGCGCTCATGTTCGGCGCGCTCCTCATCCAGGGAGTCACACCCGGCCCGCAGCTCGTGACCGAGAACCCTGAGCTGTTCTGGGGCGTCGTCAACTCGATGTACATCGGCAACGTGCTGCTCCTGATCATGTCGATCCCGCTGGTCGGCGTCTTCGTCCGGATCCTGCGCGTGCGCGCCGCGATCCTCGCGCCCGTCACCGCGTTGATCACCATGATCGGCGCCTACACCATCAACAACTCCGTCTTCGACGTGCTCCTGGTCGTCGTGTTCGGCGCCGTCGGCTACCTGATGAAGAAGTTCGGCTTCGAGCCGGGGCCGCTCGTGCTGGCGTTCGTGCTCGGCTCCCTGCTGGAGTCCAACCTGCGGCGCTCGCTGCTGATGTTCGACGGCTCCGCGACCGGCTTCTTCACCCGGCCCATCTCCGCGACCCTCCTGGTGGTGTTCGTGGTGGTGGCCGTGCTGCCACTGGTCCGGTCCGTCCGCAACCGGCGGGCGGCCCCGTCGCAGGTGGACGCCGCGCCCGTCAAGAACCGAGACGTCAAGAACCGAGAGGAAGAGTCAGTATGAGCATCGTCGTCGGGTACGTCCCCACACCCGCTGGGGAGGCCGCCGTGCGGGCGGCGATCGCCGAGGCAGGGCTCAGGGACGAGGACCTCCTGATCGTCAACTCGGCCCGGGAGGGTTCGCTCGTCGAGACGACCGTCGCCACGCCGGAGGACCTCGACCGGGTGCTCGCGCAGGCGGCGGACGCCGGCGTGCGCGCGAAGGTGCTGCGCGGCACGCACCGCGACGACTTCACCGACGAGATCCTCGACCTGGCCGAGCAGCACGAGGCGTCGCTGATCGTGATCGGCCTGCGCCGGCGCAGCACCGTGGGGAAGTTCATCATGGGCTCGGTGGCGCAGCGGATCCTGCTCCAGGCGGACCACCCGGTCCTGGCGGTCAAGCCGGCGTCATAGGTGGTGAGCTGCTGCAGGCGCTGGGCGCTGCTCGGCCGCTGGATGTCGAACGTAGGCTTCGTCGCTTCATGAGCCCTCAGAGAGCGACGAAGCCTACGTTCGACGTCGGGGAGGCGCCGACTCCTCGATGAGTCGGCGGCGGGAGCCCGCAAGGTGGACCCGCATCGCCGCGGCGGCGGCGAGCGGGTCCTGCGCCTCCAGCGCCTCCAGCACCACCCGGTGCTCGTGCACGACGGCAGCGAAGCGGCCGGCGTCGGGCCGGTCGCGCTCATAGCGGTCCAGCCGGCCGCGCGGCATGGCGATCATCTGCGGGCCGAGCCGGTCCAGGGCCTGCAGCAGGAACCTGTTCCCAGCGGCCTCGGCCACGAGCCGGTGGAAGGCGAAGTCGTGCTGCACGGCAGTCGCCGGATGCCCGTCGGAGGCAGCAAGGGCATCGAGCCGGTCGGCCAGCGCCGCGAGCTGGGCCGGCGTGCGCCGGGTCGCTGCGAGCGCGGCGGCCTCTGCCTCCAGCGCCAGGCGGTACTCGACCAGGGCGAGCCGGTCGTCCAGCGACCGGGCGAGCTGCGGGGCTCCGTCGGCGTCGTCCGCCGGGGGAGTGAGCGCGTAGCTGCCGCTGCCCCGCCGGGTGTGGACCAGCCCCTCCAGGTTCAGGCGGGCGATCGCCTCTCGCACGACGGTGCGGCTGACCTGGTGCTCGGCCGCCAGGCGCGGCTCGCTGGGCAGCTTCTCGCCCGACGCGATGTCGCCGTTGACGATGCGAGTCCGCAATGACTCCACCAGGGTGCCGCTCAGGGTCTTGGCCATGTGCCCATGCTTCCACCGCTCGTCCGTCCTGGGTCAGCGGGGGGTGATGAGGGTGGTGTCGGTGGTCCAGGCGCGTGCCTGCTCGCTGAGGGTGACGCCGAGGCCCGGGCGGTCGGGGACGAGCATGCGGCCGTCCCGCGTCTCGAGGCGCTCGTCGAACAGCGGGTCGAGCCAGTCGAAGTGCTCCACCCACGGCTCGCGCGGGTAGGTCGCCGCAAGGTGGAGGTGGATCTCCATCGCGAAGTGCGGTGCGAGGTCCAGCCCTGCCTGGTCCGCGAGCGTGAGCAGGCGCAGGAACTGCGTGATCCCGCCGACGCGCGGGGCGTCCGGCTGGATGATGTCGCACGCGCGGGTGGCGATGAGGCGCTCGTGCTCCGCGACCGACGCGAGCATCTCGCCCGTCGCGATCGGGGTGTCCAGGGCCGCGGCGAGCGCGGCGTGGCCCTCGGCGTCGTAGGCGTCCAGCGGCTCCTCGATCCAGGTGAGGTCGAACTGTTCGAGACGCCGACCCATGCGCAGGGCGGTGCTGCGGTCCCACTGCTGGTTGGCGTCGACCATGAGCGGAACGGAGGGGCCGATGTGCTCGCGGACGGCGGCGACGCGAGCCAGGTCCGCGGCGCCGTCGGGCAGGCCCACCTTGATCTTGATGCCGCCGATGCCCTCGGCGATCGAGCGGCTCGCGCGGTCGGTGACCTCCTCGATGCTCGCATTGAGGAAACCGCCCGAGGTGTTGTAGGTGCGTACCGAGTCGCGGTGGGCACCGAGCAGCTTGGCCAGCGGCAGGCCCGCGCGCTTGGCCTTCAGGTCGTACAGCGCGATGTCGATCGCGGCGAGCGCCTGGGTGGCGACCCCCGAGCGGCCCACGGACGCCCCCGCCCACAACAGCTTCGTGTACAGCTTGGCGATGTCGTTGGGGTCCTCGCCGACGGCGGTCTGTGCCACCTCCTTCGCGTGCGCGTACTGCGCGGGGCCGCCCGCACGCTTGGAGTACGAGAAGCCGAGGCCCTCGAACCCCTGCTGTGTGGTGATCTCCGCGAAGAGGAACACGACCTCGGTCATCGGCTTCTGGCGGCCGGTGAAGACCTTGGCGTCGGAGATGGCGGTGGCCAGCGGCAGCGTGACAGTCGAGAGCTGCACGGTCCGGATGGCGTCGGGCTGGTACGTCATGGCGCTCCTTTGCGGCGGGTTCAGATGTGATCATACAAGTATCGAACCTGTATGACGAATATGGATGGGACCCTGAGCCCATGACCACGCATCTCGTCGTCGGCGCCGGCCCGGTCGGTGCCGCACTCGCGTACCGGCTGTCCCAGGCCGGTCGCACCGTCCGAGTGGTGACCCGCTCCGGCGTCGGACCCAGCCTTCCCCGCGTCCAGCGGCTCGCGGTCGACGCGACCGACGCGGCGGCGCTCGCGAACGCCGCCCAGGGCGCGGGCGTGCTGTACAACTGCGCGAACCCCGGGCCGTACCCGGAGTGGGAACGCGGCTGGCCGCCGCTGGCCAAGTCGGTGCTGCACGCGGCCGAGGCGTCCGGGGCGGTGCTCGTCAGCCTGGGCAACCTCTATGGCTACGGGCCGGTCGACGGGCCGATGACCCGGAGCAGGCCGCTCGCCCCGTCGGGCCCTCTCGGTGAGGTCAGGGCACAGGTCTGGCAGGAGGCGCTCGCCGCGCACCAGGCCGGCCGCGTTCGAGTCACGGAGGCGCGGGCCTCCGACTACATCGGACCGTCGGTGACCGAGGCGCACGGCGTCCTGCCGGTGTACGCGGCGGCGACCCTCGCGGGAAGGTCGGCGCCGGTCCTCGCGGACCCGGACCAGCCGCACACGTGGACGGCCGTCGACGACGTGGTCTCGACCCTCGTCGCGCTCGGGGTGGACGACCGGGCCTGGGGTTCGCCATGGCTCGTGCCGTCGAACCCGCCCGCGACGGTCCGTGAGGTGCTGCGTGAGCTCGGTGCCCGGGCCGGGACGGGTGAGCCGCGGCTCCGGCGCGTGCCGCGCATCGCGTTGCGCGCCGGGGGGCTCGCGGTGCCGCTGGCGCGCGAGGCGCTCAGCGTGCTCTACCAGTTCGACCGGCCGTTCGTCGCGGACACGTCGGAGACCAGCAACGTGCTCGGGGTCCGGCCCACACCGTGGACGCAGATCCTGGACGCGACGGCGCCGGCGTGGCGGGCCCGCGCGACGGCCTGACGCTCGCGCCCACAGCAAGACGCTGGCCAGGGGCAGTGCTAGCATCGCCGCATGGCGATGACAGAGACGGGGAGCGATCATGCTCCGGACGGTCCAGAGGCGATGGCGGTGGCGGCCTGCCTGTTCCACGGGTTCTCGGACCCGTCACGGCTGGCGATCCTGCGGCACCTGGCGCTCGGTGAGCACCGGGTCGTCGATCTGACCGGGCACCTCGGCCTGGCGCAGTCGACGGTGTCCAAGCACCTGGCCTGCCTGCGGGACTGCGGGCTGGTCGAGTCCCACCCGCAGGGGAGGGCCTCCGTGTTCTCCCTGAGCCACCCGGAGGCGACGCTCGCGGTGCTGGAGTCCGCCGAGCGGCTGCTCGCCCTGACCGGTGACGCCGTGGCGCTGTGCCCGGTGTACGGGGTCGACGGCTCCGCCGCGCACGCGACCGTGCGGGACGGTGCGGCATGAGCGCCGAGCCGGACGCGAACGCGGAAGCCCGGGTGCGGGCGCCAGGCGACGCGCAGGCGCTGGCGCAGAGGACGGAGCGGCTGACGCGGCGCGGCCTGCGCCTGGCGCAGTTCACGGTCGCCTACAACGTGGTCGAGGGCGTCGTGGCGATCACGGCGGGCATCGCGGCCGGCCTGGTCTCCGTGATCGGGTTCGGCATCGACTCAGGCATCGAGTCGATCGCCGCAGTGCTCGTGTGGCTCCGGCTGTCTGCCCGCCTCCGGCACGGCGAGGCCGACGAGCGCAAGGAGCGGATCACGCTGCGGCTCGTGGCGATCACGTTCTTCCTGCTGGCCGGCTACGTGACGGTCGAGGGCATCCGCAGCCTCGTGGTCGGCGAGACGCCGCAGAGCTCGCCGGTCGCCGTCGGGCTCCTGATCGCGTCGCTCGTCGTCATGCCGCTGCTGGCCGCTGCCAAGCGCCGCGTCGGGCTGGCCCTGGCGGACCCGCTCATCCTCGCAGACGCCGCGGAGACCCGGATCTGCGTGCTGCTGTCCGTCTCCACGCTGCTCGGTCTCGTGATCTTCGCGCTGACGGGCGCCGGCTGGGTGGACGCCGTGGCCGGGTTCGTGATCGCGGCCTTCGCCATCCACGAGGGCCGTGAGGCGTGGGAGGGCGAGCTGGAGCACGACCACGGCCACGATGTCGACGATGATGGGGACCATGACCATGGCGCCGACCACGGGAGGACCGCCGTCGATGGCTGACCACCAGCACCACCACGGTGCGCACGCCGAACAGGGCAACCGGCGGCGCCTGGCGTTCGCGTTCGGGATCACGGCGGCGGTCTTCCTGGCCCAGGCGGTCGGCGCCGTGGTCACGGGCAGCCTCGCGCTCCTGGTCGACACCGGGCACATGCTCACCGACGTCGCGGGCCTCGGTATCGCGCTGTTCGCGGCGTCGCTCGCGCTGCGGCCGCCGTCGCCGCGCAGGACGTGGGGCTTCCGGCGGGCCGAGATCCTGGCGGCGCTGGCCCAGGCCGCCGTGCTGCTCGCCGTCGGCATCTACGCGCTGATCGAGGGGGTGGGCCGCCTGACCGGCCCGGCACAGGCGCCCGGGCCGGGCCTGCTGGTGTTCGGCATCGTCGGCCTGGTCGGGAACGTCGTGGCGCTGCTGGTGCTGGCGGGCGGCAGGTCGGCGTCGCTCAACCTGCGGGCCGCCTTCCTCGAGGTGGCGAACGACGCGCTCGGGTCGGTCGCGGTGATCGTGGCGGCCGTGGTGATCGCGACCACCGGGTGGCAGCGGGCCGACGCCGTCGCCGGGCTCGTCATCGCGGTGCTGATCCTGCCACGGGCGGCGAAGGTCCTGGCCGACTCGGCGAACGTGCTGCTGGAGTCCACGCCTGCCGGGATCGACCTCGACCTGGTGCGGGCCCGGCTGCTGGAGGTGGAGAACGTCGAGTCGGTGCACGACCTGCACGCCTCCCTCGTCGCCACCGGCCTGCCGACCATCAGCGCGCACGTGGTGGTGCGGGACGCCTGCTTCCGCGACGGGCACGCCCCGCCGGTCCTCGACGCCCTGCAGCGGTGCGTGGCCACCGAGTTCGACGTTCCGGTCGAGCACTCGACCTTCCAGCTCGAACCGGCCGAGCACGCGCGCCACGAGGCGCCGACGCACGCGTGACGGCGCCCGGCGGGCCCGGCGTCGACCCGGGCCGGGCTGCGGCGCCGGTCAGCCCGCCGGTGTGCTCGCCGGACCGCAGACGCGCTCGACCAGGTAGCGCCAGCCCGCGTCGAAGGAGGCGGTGAGCGCGGGTCGGTCCAGCTCGGGGGTATCGAAGAGCTGGAGCAGGAGCGGCCCCTCCAGCGCGGACGTGAGCTGGCCGGCGAGCAGGTCGACGTCGGCCCCCGGCAGGTCGAGCTCGCGCAGCAGCACCCGGATGTGGATCTGGGACATCGGCGGGCGGCGGCCGCCCGGCTGGCGGCCGCCGACCGCGGCGCGGGCGATGTCCTGGTTCTCCGCGAGGAAGCGGATGCGGGCGGATCCGTAGGCGACGAGGCGGTCGACCGGCGGGGCGCCGGGGCCGAGCGGCGGCGGGCCCGAGAGGATCTCCTGCTGCAGCGCGCGCTCGTTGTCGTCCAGGAGCGCCTGGAAGATTCCCGCCCGGGTCCCGAACCGCCGGAACACCGTGCCCTTGCCCAGCCCGGAGCGCTCGGCGAGCCGGTCCATCGTGAGGCAGCCCGGCCTGTCCTCCGCCAAGAGCTCGCGCGCGGTGGCGAGCAGCCGCTGCCGGTTGCGCGCCGCGTCGGCGCGCTCGGGGTGCGGAGCGCCCCAGGTCAGCGGTGTACTCATTTCCGGATGCTATCGGGAATCGGGTAAGCGGGGTAAAGTCCGGTTATGTCGACCGGTACGGCCGACCGAGACTGTGGAGGACGACATGGCAGACATGAACACCGGTGTCATCGAGGCGTTCCGGGCGAACGCGGGCGTGCTGGGCGACGACGTCGCGGGCGGGCACTTCACCGGCAAGCGCCTGGTGCTGCTGCACCACGTGGGCCGGGCCAGCGGCAAGGAGTACGTGACGCCGCTCGTGGCCGCGACCGACGGCGACGCCTACGTGGTCACCGGCTCGCTCGGTGGCGCGCCCAAGGACCCGGCCTGGGTGGCGAACGTCGAGGACGGCCCCGGCGAGACCACCATCGAGGTCGAGGACAGGACCATCCGGGTGAAGGCCACCGTGGTCCGGGCGGGGGAGCCCGACTGGGAGCGGCTCTACGGCATCTGGGCCGAGTACTGGCCGGACGCCAAGGAGTACGAGACCCACACCGACCGCAAGTTCCCCGTCATCCGGCTCGAGCCGAGCGCCTGAGCTCGCCCGCTCGGCTTCCCGTCAGCCGACGGACCGGACGAACTCCCGGACGCGCGCCGCCATCTCGCCGGGCACCTCGCCGACCGTGAAGTGTCCGCCCTCCGCCAGGCGGTCGAACACGTGCAGGTCGAGGTAGTGGCGGCGCGCGAGCGACTCGGGGTACGTCCGCTCGTGCAGCTGGACGAACACGGCCGCAGGCACCCCGGTGGGCGGGATCGGGCCGGGCTGGTCGGCGCCCTCGTAGTACGGCCGGAACGACGACGCGATCGTCTGCGTCGCCCAGTAGATGGTCGCCTCGGTGAGGATGCGGTCCCGCGAGATGCGGCGTTCCACCGCGGCGGGGTCGCCCGGCGGGGTGTCGCTCCACTCGACCAGCTTCTCGGTGAGCCACGCGAGCAGGCCGGCGGGGGAGTCGTTGAGAGCGGTCGCGAGGGTGTCGGGCCGGGTGGCCTGGAGGTGCCCGTAGGCGCCGTCGGTCCGGTGCTTCGCGGCGAGCTCGTCGAAGAACTCCTTCGCCGCCGGGTCGGTGAGGGCGGCGCGCTCCTCGTCGGTGGGGAAGTGCGCGTGCGTGGCCACGATCCCCGCCACGTGCTCCGGGTAGCTGGCGGCGATGAGGTCGCTCACGTTGGCCGTGACGTCCTCGCCGTAGGTGAAGTACCGCTCGTGGCCGAGCGTCTCCGTCATCAGCGTGTGCATCGTCGCGGCCAGCCGCTTCTCGGACAGCTCGCCCTCCGCGTACGGTGTGGAGAACCCGAACCCGGGCAGGCTCGCCACGACGACGTGGAAGTCGGGCAGCAGGTCGGCGAAGTCGAGCTGCAGGGCGAACGTGTGCGGCCAGCCGTGCAGCACCAGGAGCGCCGGGGCGTCCGGTCGTTCGGAACGCAGGTGCACGAAGTGCAGGTCGGTGTCGCCGACCTCGGCCAGGAACTGCGGGTGCGTGTTGAGCCAGGCCTCACGCGCCCGCCAGTCCCAGCTGATCCACTGGTCGACGAGCTCGCGCAGGTAGGCGGCGGTCATGCCCGACGCCGGTCGCCGGGGCGAGTCGTCCGGGATCCGGCTGCGTGCCAGCCGGTCGCGCAGGTCGGTCAGGACCTGGTCGGGGACGTGGATCGTGAAGGGCCTCGGCTCGCTCAGGGGCTTGCTCATGCAGGAGACGCTACGACGAGCCTCTGACACCGGGTCGTGTCACGACGACGGACTCAGGCGTAGCAGTAGTATATTACTGCCGTTGTCCGGCCGGCCCGGGAGTGCCCCATGAGCGCAGCAGCACCGACCCCGTCCCTCCGTCGCCTTCCGCAGGTCGCGAGCCTGCGCGAGCAGGTTCACGGCGCCCTCGTCGCGGCCCTCGTCACGGGCGAGCTGGAGCCCGGCGAGCTCGTCTCCGTGCCGACCCTCGCCGCGCGGTTCGACGTGTCCGCGACCCCGGTCCGCGAGGCGGTGCTGGACCTGGAGCGCCGGGGCTTCCTGGAGGCGGTGCGGAACAAGGGGTTCCGCGTCACTCGGGTGAGCGACGAGACGCTGCGGCACGTCGCCGCCGTCCGTCTGGTGATCGAGCCGGTCTGGATGGAGCGGCTGGCGGGGTCGTTCCCGGTGGGCCGGCTCCCGGAGCTTCGTGCGCTCGCCGACGAGATCGTCGAGTGCGCGCGCGCCGGCGACCTGATCGCCTACCTGCAGGCCGACCAGGCGTTCCACCTGCGGCTGACCGCCCTGCTGGGCAACCCGGTGGCCGGCGAGATCGTGTCCGACCTGCGGGACAGGGCGCGGCTCCTCGGGCTGTCGGCCATGGTCGCTGGCGGCACGCTGGTCGGCTCCGCCCAGGAGCACCATGAGCTGCTCGACCTGCTGGCGGCCGGCGACGGACCGGGCGCCAGGGCGCTCATGGAACGGCACATCGGGCACTCGCTGGGCACGTGGGCGGGCAGGCCGGAGGACTGATCGGCCCGGCACGGGCGCAGCACGGACCGAAGCGGGACCGAGACCAGCCAGCGAGGGGTGGACATGGCAGCGGACGTCGTGATCGTCGGTGCCGGGATCGTCGGCGCGGCGTGCGCGCGAGCCCTCGCCCGGGCGGGCGCCCGGGTCGTCGTGCTCGACCGCGGCGCTGCCGCCGCCGGCACGAGCGCCCACGGTGAGGGCAACCTGCTGGTCTCCGACAAGGGGCCCGGCCCGGAGCTGGAGCTGGCCAAGGTGTCGCTGCGCCGGTGGGCCGTCCTCGCGGACGAGCTGGCGGACGAGCTCGGGCCGCGGTTCCCGTCCGTCGAGCACGACACCAAGGGCGGTCTCGTGGTCGTCACCTCCGCCGACGGCCTGACCGGCCTGCGCCGGTTCGCCGCTGCCCAGCGGGCTTCCGGCGTCGAGGCCGTGCAGGTGAGCGCCGACCGGGCCCGCGAGCTCGAGCCGGACCTGGCGCCCGGTGTGCTGGGCGCCGTCCACTATCCGCAGGATGCCCAGGTGCAGCCCGTGGCGGCCGCGGAGGCCCTGCTCGCCTCAGCGCGCCGAGCCGGCGCCGACGTCCGCACCGGCGTCGAGGTGACCGGCCCGCTGCTCGGCGCCGGCGGGGCGCTGGCCGGCGTCGCCACCTCGCGGGGCGAGATCCCCGCCGGCGCCGTCGTCGTGGCGGCCGGACCCTGGTCCGGCGAGGTCGCCGAACGGCTCGGCTCGCGGATCGCCGTGCGGCCGCGCCGCGGGATGGTGCTCGTGACCACCCCGATGCCCCAGCGCATCCGGCACAAGGTCTACGACGGCGACTACTTCGCCGCCACGCAGTCGGCAGGCGCGGAGCTGCAGACGTCCGCCGTCGTCGAGTCGACGCGGGGCGGGACGGTGCTGATCGGGTCGAGCCGGGAGCAGGTCGGGTTCGACGACCGGCTGCGCACCGAGGTGCTCGCCCAGCTGGCGCGGCGGGCCGTCGCGGTGTTCCCGTTCCTTGCGCGCACCAACGTCATGCGGTCCTACCTGGGCTTCCGTCCGTACATGCCCGACCACCTCCCGGTGATCGGTCCCGACCCGGCCCGCGCGGGGCTGTGGTTCGCCACCGGGCATGAGGGCGCCGGTGTCGGGCTGGCCCCCACCACCGGCGACCTGATCGCCGCGCAGCTGCTGGGGCTCGAGCTCCCGGCCGACCCGCGTCCCTTCGCCGTCGACCGGCCGAGCCTTGCCGAGGCCGAGCCTTGCGCACCCCGACCACCCGTGCAGGAGGTGCGGTCATGACGTCGTACCGGCTACCCGCGGAGCTCGACCCCGCCCGACCTGCCGCAGACAGCCCCCTGACCATCCGGGTGGACGGCGAGCCGGTCACCGGGGCGGCCGGGCAGACGATCGCCGGCGTGCTGCTCGGTGCCGGACGGCGCCAGTGGCGCACCACCGCCGACGGCGCGCCCCGCGGTGTGTTCTGCGGGATCGGCGTGTGCTTCGACTGTCTCGTCGAGGTCAACGGGCTGCGCGACGTGCGCGCCTGCCTGCGGCGTGCGCAGGACGGCGACGTCGTGGCCCGCCAGGGCGGATCGGAGGCCACCGCATGAGGAACGTGGTCGTGGTCGGCGCGGGACCAGCGGGGCTCGCTGCCGCCCGGGCGGCAGCGGTGGCCGGGGCGCAGGTCACGCTGCTCGACGCCGCCGACGGGCTCGGCGGCCAGTACTGGCGCCACCTGCCTGCCGACCGGCCGGCCGCCCGTGAAGGCGTGCTGCACCACAGGTGGGCGACGTTCGGCGGGCTGAGCGACGTGCTGCGCGCGCACCCCGCCGTGACGGTGCTCCCGTCGGCGCAGGTGTGGTCCCTCGAACGCCTCGACGGTGGCGTCCGCCTCAACGTCCTGCTCGGGGAGCCCGACGGCGCGGGGCGCTCGGCCCGGACGTTCGAGCCGGACGCCCTGGTGCTGGCGACCGGCGCCCACGACCGGACCCTGCCGTTCCCCGGCTGGCAGCTCCCCGGCGTCTGCTCGGCCGGGGCGGCGCAGGCGCTGGCGAAGGGAGAGTGGGTCGCCGTCGGACGGCGCGTCGTCGTCGCAGGCGCCGGGCCGTTCCTCCTCCCCGTCGCGGCGTCGCTGCTGCGGACCGGTGCCACCGTCGTCGGCGTGCACGAGGCCGGCCGGGTCGGCGCCCTCGCGCGCGGCTGGCTGAGCCGGCCCTGGGAGCTCGCCGGTGCGGCCGGAAAGGCCGGCGAGCTCGCCGGATACGTCCGTGACCTGGTGCGCCACTCCGTGCCGTGGCGGCCTGGCGAGGCAGTGGTGGCCGCGCACGGCGACGGTCAGGTCGAAGCGGTGACCGTGGCCCGCCTGGACGAGCGCTGGGCTCCGGTCGCCGGGACGGAGCGGGTGGTCGAGGCCGACGCGGCGTGCGTCAGCCACGGCTTCACGCCGCGTCTCGAGCTGGCGATCGCTGCCGGGTGCGCTCTCGCGCCGAGCCGGTTCGTGGTCGTCGACGACAGCCAGGCCACGTCCGTCCCCGGAGTGTGGGCCGCCGGCGAGCTCACGGGCATCGGCGGCGCCGACGCCGCGCTCGCCGAGGGTGCCGTGGCCGGGACGGCGGCCGCGGGCGGCGACACCGGTGCGGCCGCCGCCCGCCGGGCCGTCCGTGCGCGGGACCGGGCGCGCGGCTTCGCTGCCCGCATCGAGGCGGCGCACGGTGTGGGCGGCGGGTGGACCGGCTGGCTGCGTGACGACACCGTCGTCTGCCGCTGCGAGGAGACCACCTACGGCCGCGTCCGCGAGGTGGTGGAGCTGACCGGGTCGCACGAGACCCGCTCGGTGAAGCTCACGAGCCGCGCAGGGCTCGGCCCGTGCCAGGCACGGATGTGCGGCCGCACGCTCCAGGAGCTCCTTGGCGATCCGACGCCGTCCGTCGACCGCCGTCCCCTCGTCGTCCCGGTACGGCTCGGCGACCTCGCCGCGCTGCGCTCGGCGGCACCGACCCCCGCAGCACCCCGACCCGGAGGAGACCGGACATGAACCAGCGCTTCGACCTCGGCGGCGTGATCGTCGCTACCACCCTCGCCTTCACGCCGGACGACTCCGCACCGGCGGGGCTCGCCGTCGACTACGACCGCTTCGCCGCGCACTGCGAGCTCCTGCTCGACAACGGCTGCCGGGGTGTGGGCCCGAACGGCTCGCTGGGGGAGTACTCGTCGCTGACCGACGACGAGCGCCGCCGCGTGGTCCAGACCGCCGTCCGGACGGTGGGGGACCGCGGCCTCGTCGTCGCGGGGGTGCACGGCGTCGGCTCGCACCAGGCCAGGCAGTGGGCCGAGCTCGCGGCGCAGGACGGGGCCGACGCCGTCCTGCTCCTGCCGCCCACCATCTACCGTGCGAACCGCTCCGAGGTGCTCGCCCACTACGCCGCCGTCAACGAGGTGGGCATCCCGATCATGGTCTACAACAACCCGTTCGACACCAAGGTCGACCTGACCCCGGACCTTCTCGCCGAGCTTGCGCAGCTCGAGAACGTGGTGGCCGTGAAGGAGTTCTCCGGCGACGTGCGGCGCGTGCTGGAGATCAAGGAGCTCGCCCCGGACCTTGACGTGATCGCCGGCGCCGACGACCTGCTCTTCGAGTCGCTGGTGGCGGGCGCGACCGGCTGGTTCGCCGGCTACCCGAACGCGTTCCCGCGCGAGGCCGTCGAGATCTACACCCTGGTCGCCGACGGCAGGATCGCCGAGGCCCGGGAGCTGTACTCGCATCTCGTGCCGGCGTTCCGGTGGGACTCCCGGACCGAGTTCGTGCAGGCGATCAAGCTCTCGATCGACCTGGCCGGGCAGAGCTACGGCGGGCCGACCCGCCCGCCGCGCGGTCCGCTCAGCGCCGAGCACGAGGCCCAGGTGCGCAAGGACACCGAGGCGGCGCTCAGCTACATCGCCACCCGAACCCCTCGTTGAGCGACAGGAGGCGCCATGCGTTCCAGCAGGACGATCACCGCCGTCGACTCGCACACCGAGGGCATGCCGACGCGCGTCGTCACGGGCGGCGTCGGGCAGATACCCGGTGAGACGATGAACGACCGCCGGCGGCACTTCATGGAGCACATGGACGACTTGCGGCTGTTCCTCATGAACGAGCCGCGCGGACACGCCGCGATGAGCGGCGCCATCCTGCAGCCGCCCACGCGGCCCGACTGCGACTGGGGCGTCGTCTACATCGAGGTGTCCGGCTGCCTGCCCATGTGCGGGCACGGCACCATCGGTGTGGCGACGGTCCTCGTCGAGACGGGAATGGTCGACGTCGTCGAGCCGGTCACCGAGATCCGGCTCGACACCCCCGCGGGGCTGGTGGTCGCCAAGGTGGCCGTCAGCGACGGCCACGCCGACGCCGTCACCATCGAGAACGTACCGAGCTTCGTGACGGCCCTCGACCAGAAGCTCGAGGTGCCCGGCTACGGCGCCGTCCCGTACTCGATGGCGTTCGGCGGCAACTTCTACGCGCTCGTCGACCTGGACGACCTGGACCTGCCCTTCGACCGGGCCAGGCAGAACGACCTGCTCACCGCCGGCCTCGCCGTCATGGACGCGATCAACGGGACCGCGCTGCCCAGGCACCCGTCGCTCGACGGCGTCGAGGGCTGCCACCACGTCGAGCTGATCGCCCCCGGCTCGGACGCGCGGCACTCCCGCCACGCGATGGCCATCTGGCCTGGCTGGTTCGACCGGTCGCCCTGCGGCACCGGTACGTCGGCCCGCATGGCCGAGCTCTGGGCCCGTGGGGAGCTCGCCCTGGACACCGACTTCATCAACGAGTCGTTCATCGGCAGCCGGTTCGTCGGCCGCCTGGTCGCCGAGACCACCGTCGCCGGCGTGCCCGCCGTCGTACCGACCATCACCGGGCGCGCCTGGGTGACCGGCACCGCCAGCTACGTGCTCGACCCCAGTGACCCGTTCCCGACGGGCTTCGTCTTCTGAACCGGCATCTGGGGGCCGGTGCTACAGCCCCGTCATGCGGAGCATCGCCTCGCCGTAGCGCTCGCCGCTGACCTGGATCTGCTCCGCGCCGGCCGCGATCTCGGCCAGGTCCCCGGCGGTGAGCGCGACGTCGGCCGCGCCGATGTTCTCCTCGAGGCGGCTGGTGCGGCGCGTGCCAGGGATCGGCACGATCCACGGTCGCTGCGCGAGCAGCCAGGCGAGCGCCACCTGCGCCGTCGTGCAGCCCTTGCGCGCGGCGACCGCACGGAGCAGGTCGACGAAGGCCAGGTTGGCCTGGCGGTTCTCCTCGCTGAAGCGCGGCAGACCGGTGCGCATGTCGCCGTCGGCCATCGCGGTGTCGAGGGCGCCCGTGAGGAAGCCGCGGCCAAGAGGACTGAAGGGGACGAACCCGATACCGAGCTCCTCGAGCGTCGGCAGGATCTCCGGCTCGGGGTCGCGGGTCCAGAGCGAGTACTCGCTCTGCAGCGCCGTGACGGGCTGGACCGCGTGCGCGCGGCGAATGGTGTCCGAGCCCGCCTCGGAGAGGCCGAAGCGCCGCACCTTGCCGGCCTCGATGAGCTCGGCGACGGTGCCGGCGACGTCTTCGATCGGAACCTGGGGATCGACGCGGTGCTGGTAGAAGAGGTCGATGACGTCGGTGCCGAGGCGGCGCAGCGCAGCGTCGGCCACCTGTCTGATGTGCTGAGGGCGGCTGTCCGTCCCGACGCTGCGGCCCTCGTCGTCGAGCTCGAAGCCGAACTTCGTCGCGATGACCACTTGATCACGTACGGGCGCGAGGGCCTCGCCGACCAGCTCCTCGTTGACGAACGGGCCGTAGACCTCGGCCGTGTCGAAGAGCGTGATCCCGCGGTCGACGGCGCTGCGGAGCACAGCGATCATCTCGTCGCGGGTTCCCGGGTTGGGGCCGTAGCCCTGGCTCATGCCCATGCAGCCCAGCCCGATGGCCGAGACCTCGAGGCTGCTCGTCCCGGATCCCAGCGTTCGTGTCTGCATGTGTGGCTCCTCGGTCGTGGGTGGAACTCGGTCGTGGGTGGAACGGGCGCCGCTCATCGGCTCGGAGTCGGCGGGAGCAGTCTGGCAGGACCCACCGACACGCGAGGTTCGTGCCACCCGGAGGGCGCCGACATCTTCGAGCCTGGAGATGCGGTCCAGCAGTATCGAACGTACATTCGACATGGCAGCAGCGTATCTTCGGTCTGGATCTGAAAAGGGGACGTTTTATGGGTGACGACGCGAACCGGGGTGCGGCTCAGGGCGCGGGTCTGGCCAGCGTCGTGGAACGGCGCCTGCGCCCCCTGATCACCGGGTCCCCGGCCGCGCCACCCGCTGGGGCGCGCACGACGACCATGGGGCCTGTCCTGAGCTGGGGTGCGGTCGCTCTCGCGGCGGAGGGTGCACTGCCCGCGGCGACCGTCACCTGGCTTGACCACGACCACGCCCGCACTGCCGCGACCGCTACCCCTGCGGCCGCTGGTGCGGCGGTAGCGGGAGCCGACGCGGCCGATGACCTGGGTACGGTGCCGGTCGGCGCTGGTCTCGTCGATGTGCTGGCGGGCGTCAATGTCGCCTTGACCGAGGACGCGGCCCTGCTGGACGTGGCGGCGCGGTGGCAGGAGGTCGTCACCTGGGCCACGGCGATGCAGTCCCGGGCCCTTGGCGAGATCGCCCGCCGTCGTGGCTGGACCGAGGAGCACAACGCGGCAGCCGCGGAGATCAGCGCGCGCCTACGCGTTCCGCAGGGCGAGGCGAACAAGCACCTGGCCCGTGGCGCGGGCCTGGCCGAACATCCACAGGTCATGACCGCTCTGCACGACGGCCTGATCGACACCGCCAAGGCCGACATCCTGCTTCGCAGCGGTAACCCCCTCACGGTCGAGGAGCGCGAGGCTGCTATCACCCTGTACCTGCCAGAGGCACCCGACCACTCCCGCCGGTGGCTCCGCGAACGGATGAATGCCTTCGCGACCCGGCTGAAGGGAGCTACGGAGACCACCAGGCACGCCCTGGCGCGTCGTGCGGTGTTCCTTGACCCTGCCGACAACTCGATGGCCTGGCTCAGCGCGAACCTTCCCGCCACCGACGCCGCCGCCGTCTGGGACGCGATCGACACGACCGCCCACATCCTCCGGCGTACGCCCGGTGCGACCCGGACGCTGTCCCAGGCCCGGGCTGACGCGCTGGTGGCGATCACGACCGGCCGGATCATCGTCCCGCCCGAACCCGAATGTGCACCCGCCGCGCCGACCGACGACCTGAAGCCGGCCGAGCCCGCGACCGCTGAGCCCGCGGCCGATGAGCCCGCACCAGAAGGACCTGCCGCAGGTCTTCCTGTATCGCCGGCCTCACCTGAGCCGGCCCTGCCCCGGACCACCGTCCCGGCCGTCGGATGTACCTGTGGCGGCTGCACCTGCGGTGGCACTGCCGTACGAGTCATCCCGGTGAAGCCACAGATCCGGGTCACCATCGCGGCCACGACGCTCCTTGGGCTGGACAACCTCCCCGGTCACCTGGACGGGTACGGCCCGATCCCGGCCGACGTCGCCGCCCGGATCGCGGCCGACGCGACGTGGCAGCGGCTGGTCACAGACCCCGTCACCGGCATCCTGACCGACCACTCCACCACCACCTACCAACCGGGCAGGCTGCTGCGCCAGGCGGTGACCGCGCGGGATCAGACCTGCGCCTTCCCGCAGTGCGACCGGCCCGCCCGATGGTCCGACCTGGACCACATCGATCCGTTCGACCACGACCTCGACGCGACCACCCTGCCGCTGGGCACGCCTGGGCAGACCCGCGCGACCAATCTGCAACCGCTGTGTCGCGCGCACCACCTGGCGAAAACTCACCACGGCTGGAACCCGGTTCGCGACCCCGGCACCGGGATCACGACCTGGACCGCACCTACCGGACACCGCTATCTCCGGCCAGCCACCCAGATCGGACAGGTCAGCAACGACACCACCAGCCTGGTCGACGACACCCGAGCGCGTCTCGGACAGCCACCTCTCGACGAGCGGCCCAGCGCGACGCGTCCGGCCACAGGCCAGTCGACCACGGCCCAGTCGAGCACGGCCCAGTCGAGCACTGCCCAGCCGACAACCGAGCAGCAGCTGCGACGCTTCTCCGACGATCCGCCCTTCTGAAGGTCTGCGAGACGAACGGCTCGGGCGTGGACCGGGTCTCCGGCACGATCGCCCGGCACGAGCTCGGACCGGCGCCCCGCAATCAGCTTGCGGACGTCCCCGCGCCAACACCTATCGTCAGGCGCATGACCGACGAGACGATCGCGTGTGCGGAGTGCGGTGCCGGCGGCGACCTGGGGGCGTGCGTCGATCTCTTCCACGGGCTGCTGGCTCTCGACCACCAGCGTCTCCAGCCGTGGGGCTCGTTCCACGGCCTCAACGTCGCGTGCTACTTCCTGCAGCATCCGACGCAGACTTCTGCCGCAGTGCTCGGCGGTCAGTGGCAGGTCGTCACGACGTTCCTCGCCCAGGGGCTCGACGCCGTGCACACGCTCGAGGCGGATCTGGTGCGCGCGAATCGGCGGAAGGCGGGTCCGCTGCCCAGCTTTGATCCGCCACCGGCGCGCTCGGCTCCTGCCGCGGTGACGATCGCGGACCTCTCGGTCGACGGCACGTTTCCCGCCGACGGTTACGAAGCCCGCATCCTGGAGTGGGCGCGATCGATCAGGGCCGAACGAACCCCCGCCTGAAGGTCCCGCCCCCTCCTCCGCCTACGACCCCAGCCTGCGGGCCGCCTCCAGCAGCGCACGAGTGCCCCGCGTGAGCGCGCGCAGGTCGTCGACGTCGAGCAGCGCGAGGAGGTCGGGCGGGAGGTCCTCGTCGTGCGCGACGAGGCGTCGGATCGCCTCGCTGCCCTTCTCCGTGCTGGTCACGCGACGGACCCGCCCGTCCGTAGGGTCCGGGGTGCGGACGGTCATGCCTGCGGCGGTCAGCCGGTCGAGGATCCCCGAGACCGTGCCGGCGGAGACCCCGAGCGCCTCGGCGAGCCGCTGCGGCGTCGACTCCCGGTCCACCTGCACGAGGGCCAGCGCCCGGAGCTGCTGCACGGTCAGGTCGGTCTCCAGCAGGGGGCGAAGCCGCGTGGCGAAGAACTGTTCGCCGAGGTCGCGGTGCAAGGTGGCGAGCTCAGCGACGAGCTGGTCGCGGGTCTGGTCGGTCACGGGCTGACCTTAACCGGGACTTCACCCCCTGGGAGAGGAGCCGGACGCCGGCGCCGGAACCGAGGTTGCGAGGCGGGAACCCGAGCAGGATCCTTTGCGTTAGGCAAAATACCGCGCCGACGGAGTCGTGGACCCGGCGTATCCCAGATCTGGAGGCAGTGTGTTTCGTCTTGCCCAAATGTCGCTCGCGAACCGTGCGCTCGTCGCACTCGCGACGATTGCCGTCTTTCTCGTCGGCATCTTCAGCATGGGGCAGCTTCGGCAGGAACTCATCCCGTCGATCAACGTGCCCATGGTCGCGGTCACCGCCAGCTATCCGGGCACCGCGCCGGAGATCGTCGCGGACCGGGTCACCGACCCGGTCGAGACGGCTGTCCAGGGCATCGACGGCGTCACCGGTGTGAGCTCGACCGTCTCGACAGGCATCTCGGTGACCACCGTCGAGCTCGAGTACGGCACCGACATCGACGCGATCGAGCAGGAGGTGACCTCGGCGCTCGGCAGCATCCAGGGCCTTCCGGCGGACGTCGAGCCCGAGGTCATGGCCGGTTCCCTCGACGGCCTGCCGGTGGTGCAGCTCGCGGTCTCCGGTGACGGCGACGAGCAGGAGCTGACCGACGCCATCGATTCCGTGCTGGTGCCCGAGCTGTCGGGGATCACCGAGGTCCGTGACGTGACGGTCACCGGCGCCACGGAGCAGCAGGTGGTGATCGACCCGGACGAGGAGAAGCTCGCCGAGGCGGGCCTCACCGCCGCGCAGCTCTCGTCGGTGCTGCAGGAGAACGGGACCGTCACCCCCGTCGGTGCGGTCACGCAGGACGGCGAGACGAACAGCGTCCAGGTCGGTACCTCCGTCGACTCCGTCAAGGAGCTCCAGGACCTGCCGCTCGTCCCCTCCGCCGGTTCGGCGGTGGCGGCGCCGCAGGCGCCCGAAGCACCCGCGGCACCCGGCGCACCGACGGCCCCCGACGCCGGGGGCAGCCCCGCCGACGTCGTGCATCTCGGCGAGGTCGCCGACGTGAGCGTGCAGGACGTGGAGCCCACCTCCTACTCCCGCCTGGACGGTGAGCCGTCGCTCGCGATCGCGCTGACCAAGACGCCGGACGGCAACACGGTGGACGTGTCGCACGCGGTGCACGACGTCCTGGCCGACGTCGAGGACGAGCTGGCCGACGCCGGCGTGAGCACCGCCGTCACGTTCGACCAGGCGCCGTTCATCGAGGAGTCGATCGAGGGCCTGACGACGGAAGGCGGTCTCGGCCTGCTCTTCGCGGTGCTCGTGATCCTGGTGTTCCTGGCGTCCCTGCGGGCGACGCTCGTCTCGGCGATCTCGATCCCGCTGTCGCTCGCGGTGACGTTCGCGGTCATGAACCTGACCGGCTACACGCTGAACATCCTGACGCTCGCGGCCATGACCATCTCGATCGGGCGCATCGTGGACGACTCGATCGTGGTGATCGAGAACATCAAACGGCACCTGTCGTACGGCGAGGACCGGGTGCACGGGATCATCACCGCGGTCCGGGAGGTCGGCACGGCCATCACCTCGTCGACGATCTGCACGGTAGCGGTGTTCGCTCCGATCGCCCTGGTGGGCGGCATGGCCGGCGAGCTGTTCCAGCCCTTCGCCGTCACCGTCGCGATCGCGATGGGTGCCTCCCTGGTCGTGGCCCTGGTCGTCGTGCCGGTGCTGGCCTACTGGTTCATCAAGGTCCCGGCCTCGGCCGACGGCGGCGCCGCCCTGCGCGAGGCCGCAGAGCTCAAGGAGCGTCGCGGCGTCTGGCAGCGTGCCTACGTGCCGTCGCTGTCCGCGGCGCTGCGCCGCCCGGCCGTCACCCTGGGCGTCGCGATCGCGCTTCTCGCCGGCACGGTCGCGCTGGTACCCCGCATGGAGACCAACTTCATCGGGGCAGCGGGCCAGGACACGCTCTCGGTGACGCAGGAGCTCGAGCCCGGCACGTCGCTGGCGGCCCAGGACGAGGCGGCCAAGGAGGTCGAGGACGTCCTGGCCGACGTCGACGGCGTCGAGAGGGTGCAGACGACCGTCGGATCGGGCGACGGGATGGCCGCCGCGTTCGGCATGGGTGGCGGGGGCAGCAGCGCGTCGTTCGCGATGACGCTGGGCGAGGACGCCGACGGCGAGGCCGTGCAGGACGACGTGAGCGACGCGCTCGATGAGGCGGCTCCTGACGGCGAGGTCACGGTGGCCGCCGGCGACGCCGGTTTCGCCAGCACGACCGTCGACCTGGTCGTCACGGCGCCGGACGCCGAGGGCCTGGCCGACGCCGCGAGCGCCGTCGAGGACGCGGTGACGGACCTGGACGGTGTCGAGGACGTGACGAACAACCTCGCCGCGGAGCAGTCCAGCGTGCAGGTGACGGTGGACCGGGACGCGGCGGCGGAGGTCGGGCTCACGGAGGCGACGGTCTCCGGCCTCCTCGCCGGTGCGATGAACGAGGCGAGCATCGGGACGATGGACCTGGACGGGTCGTCGCTCGACGTCGTGGTGGCCGGTGACCTGCCGGCGACGACCGCGGAGATCAAGAAGGTCGAGGTGCCGACGGCGGCGGGCGTGGTCCCGCTGAGCGACCTCGTGACGGTCGAGAAGGTCTCGGCGCCCGCGGCGGTCACGCGGGTGGACGGCGAGCGCAGCGCCACCGTGGCGGTGACTCCCGCCGGGCAGGACCTGGGGGCGCTGACCGTGGCCCTGACCGAGGAGATCGACGGTCTGGACCTGCCGAGCGGCGCAGAGGTGACGATCGGTGGCGTGGCGTCCGACCAGGCCGACGCGTTCGCCGACCTCGGCCTGGCGCTGGTGGCGGCCATCCTCATCGTCTACCTCGTGATGGTGGCGACCTTCCGGAGCATCGGGCAGCCGCTGATCCTGCTGGTCTCGGTGCCGTTCGCGGCCACCGGCGCACTGGGTGCGCTGCTGCTGACCGGGACGCCGCTCGACGTCGCCGCGCTGATCGGTGCGCTGATGCTGGTGGGCATCGTGGTGTCGAACGCGATCGTCCTGATCGACCTGATCAACCAGTACCGGGCGGAGGGCCGGCCGCTGGACGAGGCGGTCAAGGAGGGGGCGCGGCAGCGGCTGCGGCCGATCGTGATGACGGCGGCCGCGACGATCCTCGCCCTGACGCCGATGGCGTTCGGCCTGACCGGCGGAGGGGCGTTCATCTCGCAGCCGCTGGCCCTGGTGGTGATCGGTGGGCTGGTGTCCTCGACCCTGCTCACGCTGTACGTGGTGCCGGTGATCTACGCGCTGTTCGAGCGGCGCTCGGGAGAGCGCACCTCGAAGCGTGCGGAACGCGCGGCGCGCCGGGCGGAGAAGGCGCGGTCCAAGGCCGCTGAGGCGGCGCGGGGCGCGCGGTAGCACGTCCGGGCGCCTGCCCTCGCTCACTGAGTCGTCCTGAGCGTCTGTGCTCAGGACGACTCAGCGCGCCGGTCGACCCACTGCTTGGCCTCGACCAGCCCATGGCCGGTCGCCTCGCGGTAGAGCTTGATCGCCTCGACCCGCCGGTCGGACCAGATGCACCGGTCGATCTCGGCCACCGTCTCCGGGGGGAGGCCCTCCGCGGCCGGGCCCTCGACGCCGAGGTGCTTGATCACCATGTCGAGCTTGCGCTCGGTCCGTTCCGCGGTGCGCGCGGCCGAACGCAGGTTCCCGGTGATGGTGATCGTGCTGAGCAGCAGGATGATGATGACTGCCGTCGCGATGAGGTCCATGCGCGAACCCTAGTGGCCGTGGCCCGGCCGGCGGCCGGCCCGCCATCGAGCTCTCTCGCCTTGACCGAAATACTCCATGGGGGTATATGGTTACCGGTATACGGCTACCCCCTAGGGGTAGGGATCGAGCGGAAGGAAGAGACGATGGCGACGAGCGAGTACCAGGTGACCGGGATGACGTGCGGGCACTGCGAGACGGCGGTCCGTGGCGAGGTGGGCGGGCTCCCCGGTGTCGCGCACGTCGACGTCAGTGCCGCGACCGGCCGGCTCGTCGTCACGAGCGATACCACGCCCGACGACGCGGCGGTCCTGGCCGCGGTCGACGAGGCCGGGTACGAGGCGGAGCGCGTCTCGTGAACGCACCCCAGCGCCTGACCGTCTACGGGGCGGGTCTGGTCGCGCTGTTCGTCGCGGCGTTCACCGTCGCAGGCCTGGTCGTGCCGAAGGCCGCCGTGGCCGCCTGGTCGATGCCGGCGGAGGGAGACGACCCGGCCGCCATGGGCATGGAGACGGGCATGGAGACGGGCATGGAGACGGGCATGGAGACGAGCACAGCCCCGGACGCCGGTCCGCACGCCGGCGAGAGCGCGGCGGCCCCGGTGCGCGGGCTCGCCCTCGAACAGGACGGCCTGCTCCTGAACCCGGTGAGCGCTCCCGACCGGGTCGGCGAGGACGGGACTCTCTCGTTCTCGATCACCTCGGCGGACGGCGACGCCGTGACCGCGTTCGAGACCGAGCACGACAAGGAGCTGCACCTGGTCGTTGTGCGTACCGACGGGGCCGGGTTCCGCCACGTGCACCCGAAGATGTCGGCCGACGGCGTCTGGTCGATCCCGTGGACCTGGGACGCGGCCGGCAGCTACCGCGTGCTCACCGACTTCGTCCCCGAGGCGACCGGCGAGAACGTGACGCTCAGCCGCACCGTCGAGGTCGGCGGGCGGGTCTCGCCGGAGCCGCCGACGGCGGTCTCCACGAGCGACACCGTCGACGGGTACACCGCCACGCTCACGGGAGACCTGGGCACCTCCGGCGACTCCAGGCTCACCGTGACGGTCACGAAGGACGGCGAACCCGTCACCAGGCTTGAGCCGTACCTCGGCGCCTACGGGCACCTCGTCGCGCTGCGTGACGGCGACCTGGCCTATCTGCACGTGCACCCGGAGGGCGACGAGCCGGCGCACGGTTCGGTGTCGGGCCCCGAGATCGGGTTCATGACGAAGGCCCCCACGCCCGGCCGCTACCTGCTGTACCTGGACTTCAAGGTCGACGGGGTCGTGCGCACCGCGCACCTCGTCCTGGACGCGACAGGGAGGGAATGATGTCCGACACCACATCCCGGACGGACGAGCCGGGAACGACCGTGGACCTCGAGATCGGTGGCATGACCTGCGCGTCGTGCGCCATGCGGATCGAGAAGAAGCTCAACCGCCTCGACGGGGTCAGCGCCAGCGTCAACTACGCCACCGAGAAGGCGAAGGTCACCGCGCCGGCGGGCTACGACCTGAGCGCCATCGTCGCGGAGGTGGAGAAGACCGGTTACACCGCGGCGCTCCCGGCGCCGAAGGACGCCCCGAAGGGCGGCGGCGACGCCGTCGACACGCGGGACGTCGAGCTGCGCTCGCTGCGGAACCGGCTGATCACCTCGATCGTGCTGGCCGTACCGGTGATCGCCCTGGCGATGGTGCCCGCGTGGCAGTTCACGTACTGGCAGTGGGCGTCGCTCGCGCTCGCCGCCCCGGTGATCGTGTGGGCGGCGTGGCCGTTCCACCAGGCTGCGTGGACCAACCTGCGGCACGGCGCTGCGACGATGGACACCCTCGTCTCGCTCGGTGTCTCGGCCGCGTTCCTCTGGTCCCTGTACGCGCTGTTCCTCGGCACGGCGGGGGAGCCGGGGATGACGCACGGGTTCGAGCTGACCATCGCGCCGTCCGACGGTGCGGCCAACATCTACCTCGAGGTGGCCGCGGGCGTCACGATGTTCGTGCTCGCCGGGCGCTACTTCGAGAAGCGGTCCAAGCGCCGGGCCGGCGCGGCGCTGCGGGCGCTGCTCGAGCTCGGCGCGAAGGACGTCTCCGTGCTGCGCGGCGGCACGGAGACCCGGATCCCGGTCGAGAGCCTCGCCGTCGGCGACGAGTTCGTCGTGCGGCCGGGCGAGAAGGTCGCCACCGACGGTGTCATCGTCGCCGGCTCGTCGGCGATCGACGCCTCGATGCTCACGGGGGAGTCCGTGCCCGTCGAGGTCGGGGCCGGCGACACCGTGGCCGGGGCGACCGTGAACTCGGGCGGCCGGCTGGTCGTCCGCGCCACCCAGGTCGGCTCGGGCACGCAGCTCGCGCGGATCGCGCAGCTCGTCGAGGACGCGCAGTCCGGCAAGGCCGAGGTCCAGCGCCTCGCCGACCGGGTCTCCGGGATCTTCGTGCCTGTCGTCATCGCGATAGCCGTCGGTACCCTCGGCGTCTGGCTCGGCGGCGGGTTCCCCGCGACCGCAGCGCTGACGGCCGCCGTCGCGGTGCTGATCATCGCCTGCCCCTGCGCGCTCGGGCTGGCGACCCCCACCGCCCTCCTGGTCGGTACGGGACGAGGGGCCCAGCTCGGCATCCTGATCAAGGGGCCGGAGGTCCTGGAGTCCACCCGCAAGGTCGACACGGTCGTGCTCGACAAGACCGGCACCGTGACGACCGGCCGGATGACGCTCCTCGACGTCGTCCCGGACGCCGGCACCAGCCGCGATGAGCTGCTCCGCCTCGCGGGCGCCCTGGAGGACGCCTCCGAGCACCCCGTCGCGCAGGCGATCGCCAAGGGCGCCACCCAGCAGGTCGGCAGCCTGTCCGTCCCGGAGTCGTTCGAGAGCGTCCAGGGGCTTGGCGTGCAGGGGGTCGTCGACGGGCACGCCGTCGTCGTCGGCCGGGAGGCCCTGCTGGCCGACTGGTCGCAGTACCTGCCCGCGCACCTGGCCCAGGCTAAGGCTCAAGCCGAGGGTGAGGGTAAGACCGTCGTGGCGGTCGGCTGGGACGGTCAGGCGCGGGGCATCCTCGTGGTCGCCGACCAGGTCAAGCCGACCAGCGCCGCCGCCGTCGCGCAGCTCACCGCGCTCGGGCTCACGCCCGTGCTGCTCACGGGCGACAACCGGGCGGTGGCCGAGCAGGTCGCCGCCGAGGTGGGCATCACGCAGGTCATCGCCGAGGTGATGCCGCAGGACAAGGCAGACGTCGTCGCCCGGCTGCAGGCGGAGGGCAAGGTCGTCGCGATGGTCGGCGACGGCGTGAACGACGCTCCTGCCCTGGCGCAGGCCGACCTGGGCCTGGCGATGGGCACCGGTACGGACGCGGCGATCGAGGCCGCGGACATCACCCTCGTGCGTGGCGACCTCAGCTCGGCCGCCGACGCGATCCGGCTCTCCCGCCGCACCCTCCGCACGATCAAGACGAACCTGTTCTGGGCCTTCGGGTACAACGTCGCCGCGATCCCGCTGGCCGCGCTCGGCCTGCTCAACCCCATGCTCGCCGGCGCCGCGATGGCGTTCTCCAGCGTCTTCGTCGTCGGCAACAGCCTCCGCCTGCGCTCTTTCGCGAAGCGCTGACAGATCCACCGACCCACCGACCACAGATCACCACCGAAGAGAGGGCCCACCATGGGACACGACCACACACACGGCGAGCACCAGCACGGCGAGCAGGCCGACGGCGGCCACTGCGGCGGCCACGCGCCCTCGGCGCCGCCGAGCCACCACGGCATCAACCTGCTCGGCCCGTCGGCCGAGGAGCTCGCGGAGTGCCCGGTGATGCGCGGCAGCACCGTCGTCAAGGCCGACGCCGAGGCCAAGGGGCTGTTCCGCGACTACGCGGGCCAGCGGTACTGGTTCTGCTGCGCGGGCTGCGAGGCCCCGTTCGACGCCGACCCGTCGAAGTACGCGGCAACGGTCTGACCTGAGATGACACCATGGGAACCATGACCGAAACAGGATCCCCTGGCGCTCTCGGCGTCAGCGGGGAGGGTGACGCACACGCCACCCATGGGTACATCACCGACAAGGCCAACTACCTCGCCCGGCTCAAGCGCATCGAGGGGCAGGCGCGCGGGATCCACCGGATGGTCGACGAGGAGCAGTACTGCATCGACATCCTCACGCAGGTGTCGGCCTTGACCAAGGCGCTGGAGAGTGTGGCGCTCGGCCTGCTGGACGACCACCTCAAGCACTGCGTGGTGGACGCCGCCCGGGCCGGGGGCGCAGAGGCGGACGCCAAGGTGAAGGAGGCCTCCGACGCGATAGCGCGGCTCGTCCGCTCCTGAGCCGCGGAGGTTGAGACCGCCCGGTGTGGTCGGTAGAACGTCAGAAGGTCGGCACCCCGGGGTGCCGACCTTCTGACGTTCTAACGACCACAGGACGATGTGTCGCGCCGGACCCCGGACAGCGCTTGACCGCGGGTACCCCTGGGGGGTATAAATTGTGGTGTGCCGCCCACCCGTGGGGCACTGCTTCAACCCAGGAGCGATTCCATGAACGAGTCACCCGACCGCCCCACCGAGCAGGCTGTCGTGCCCGGCCCGGACAGCAGCCATCAGCACGGCCATCAGCACGGCCATGCGCACGGCCAGGCCACCCAGGCCACCCAGGAGCAGCACTCCGGCCACGCGGAGCGCTCCGGCCACGGAGGGCACGGCGGTCACTCCGGCCACGGTGACCACGTGGGCCAGTTCCGCCGGCTGTTCTGGATCATGCTCGTCCTGGCCGTGCCGGTCGTCGCGTTCTCCGACATGTTCGCGATGCTCCTCGGGTACTCCCTGCCGGACGCGACCTGGGCGAACGCGGTATCGCCGCTGCTCGGTACCGTCATGTACGCGTGGGGCGGATGGCCGTTCCTCACCGGGGCGGTCAGCGAGCTCCGGTCCCGCAAGCCGGGGATGATGCTGCTGATCGGGCTCGCGATCACCGTCGCGTTCGTCGCCTCCCTCGGCGCGAGCCTCGGGCTGCTGGACCACCAGCTCGACTTCTGGTGGGAGCTGGCGCTCCTGATCGTGATCATGCTGCTCGGCCACTGGATCGAGATGCGGTCGCTCGCACAGACGACGTCGGCCCTCGACTCCCTCGCAGCCCTCCTGCCGGACGAGGCCGAGCGCGTCGACGGCGACCAGATCGTCACGGTCGCGCCGGCCGACCTCGCGGTGGGCGACGTCGTCGTCGTGCGGCCCGGCGGGAGCGTCCCCGCCGACGGCCGCGTCGTCGACGGCCAGGCCGAGATGGACGAGTCCATGGTGACGGGCGAGTCGCGCACCGTCTCGCGCGGCGAGGGCGATGCCGTGACGGCCGGGACGGTCGCCACCGACTCCGGGCTCCGGGTCGAGGTGACCGCCACCGGCGACGACACCGCCCTGGCCGGCATCCAGCGCCTGGTCACCGAGGCGCAGAGCTCGTCGTCGCGCGCGCAGCGCCTGGCGGACGTCGCGGCCGGCTGGCTGTTCTGGTTCGCCCTCGGCGCCGCCGCCGTCACCGCGGTGGTCTGGTCCCTTGTCGGCCTGCCCGACGACGCCGTCGTCCGCACCGTGACCGTGCTCGTGATCGCCTGCCCCCACGCCCTCGGGCTGGCCATCCCGCTCGTCGTCTCGATAGCCACCGAGCGGGCCGCTCGCGGCGGCGTGCTGGTCAAGGACCGGCTCGCGCTGGAGAGCATGCGCACCGTCGACACCGTGCTGTTCGACAAGACCGGCACCCTGACCAAGGGCGAGCCCACCGTCGCAGAGGCGCTGCCCGCCGGCGGAGTCGGCAACGGCGTCGACAGCGACACGCTGCTGGCGCTCGCGGCCGCCGCGGAGTCGGACAGCGAGCACCCGCTGGCCAAGGCGATGGTGCGCGCCGCCCAGGACCGTGGTCTGACGGTTCCCCGGGTCGCCGGGTTCTCGTCGTCGCCCGCCGTCGGGGTCACCGCCACTGTCGACGGCCACGAGATCCGGGTCGGCGGGCCGCGCCTGCTCGAGGAGAGCGGGCAGGCCGAGCTGCCGGTGGCCGAGGTCTGGCGCGGCGACGGGGCGATCATCCTGCACGTCCTGCGCGACGGGGCGGTGGTCGGCGGCATCAAGCTCGCGGACGAGGTGCGCGCCGAGTCCGCCGACGCCGTCCGGGCGCTCCACGCCCTGGGCGTCCAGGTGGTCATGATCACCGGCGACGCCGAGGCGGTCGCCCGGTCGGTGGCCGACGAGCTGGGCGTCGACCGCTACTTCGCGGGCGTCCGGCCGGAGGACAAGTCCGCCAAGGTCCAGCAGCTCCAGGGGGAGGGCCGGAAGGTCGCGATGGTGGGCGACGGCGTCAACGACGCCCCGGCGCTGGCGCAGGCCGACGTCGGGATCGCGATCGGGGCCGGCACGGACGTGGCCATCGCGTCCGCCGGGGTCATCCTCGCCAGCGACGACCCGCGGTCGGTCCTGTCGGTGATCGAGCTGTCCCGGGCCAGCTACCGCAAGATGAAGCAGAACCTGTGGTGGGCCGCTGGGTACAACCTTCTCGCGGTGCCGCTCGCCGCGGGGGTCCTCGCGCCGGTCGGGTTCGTGCTGCCGATGTCGGTGGGCGCCGTCCTGATGTCGCTCTCCACCGTCGTCGTCGCGCTCAACGCCCAGCTGCTGCGCCGGCTCGACCTCCGGCCTGGAGGTCGAGCCGGGCAGTAGGCCCTGCTGATCATCTGCTGACCACCTGCTGACTGATCACCCGGAGGCCGCACCGCCCTGCAGGAGCCAGTCGAGGTCGAACGTGGCGAACCGGATGCCGCCGTCGCCCGAATCGGGCTCGTAGAGCAGCCCGACCGTCCCGTCGGGCAGCGTGGCCAGCGTCGAGTAGCCCATGCCGCCCGGCTGGAACACCCGGGACACGGGCCAGCTCCTGCCGTCGTCGTAGCTCATCCGGACCGTGCCGTTGTTGCGCGACGTCGTGGACGCCGCGTTCGAGAAGAGGAGCACCTTGGCCTTCTTCGTGCCGCGGGGCGCGTCGGGGTAGGCCCGCATGATGGAGGCATTGCTCCCGGGGTCAGGGAGCTGCCGGTCGATCCGCACGCGGCCGTAGGTCACTCCGCCGTCCGTCGAGTAGGCCACCCTGCGAAATCCCGACCCGCCGGAGTCGCGTGAGTTGAGCATGACGCGCCCGTCGGACAGCTCGACCGTCTTGTTCTCGTTCATGTTGGTACCGACCGGCTCGCCGGCCTGCCAGGTCTTGCCGTGGTCGTCGGAGTACACCGAGACCGCCTGGATCGTTCTTGCGCCGTTGATGATCGTGTACTGCTGGAGCAGGCGGCCCGCGTGGGGTCCGTACCTGAGCTGGATGCCCTGGCCGGACGCGGCGAACCGGGAGCGCCACGCCGGGTCGGCCGTGACGTCGGCGGTGATCGTGCGGTGCGTCCAGCTGCGGCCGTCGTCGGTGGACGTCGAGAGGTGCGCCTGGAGGACGTCGCGGTCCGTCGGGTCGACGCCCCGCTGCGAGCCGCCGAAGCCCTCGTCGTAGGACTTCATGTGGAAGTTGAAGATGGTGCCGGTCTCGCGGTCGACGATGTAGCTCGGGTCGGAGTAGCCCTCGATCGGCCTGGAGGTCTTGCCCGCCGCGACGACCTCCTGCGGGCCCCAGGTGGCGCCGTTGTCCGTGGAGCGGCGCTGGAGGATCGAGTTCGGTCCGGGGGCGTCGGCGTCGGTGGGGCGCCCGTCGTAGGACGCGAGGACGTCGCCGCTGGTGGTCACCGTCAGCGCGGTGATCCGGTAGGCGGGGAAGCCGCCCTCGCCGTTGGTCGCGAGCTGCTGTTCGGCGTAGTCGCCGGGGCCACCGGTCGCCGGCGCGACGTCGTGGTCCGGCCGGGGCGCTGTGTGCTGAGGGCCGTGCTGCGTGGCGGCCGTTGCGACGGTGCCGCTCGCGCCGAGCAGGAGCACGAGGGCGCCCGCCGTGATCAGCAGGCAGGGCGTTGGTCTGCGAAGGTGTCCGAGCATGCCGTTCCTTCCGGTCGAGGTATCGCTCGGCAAGGTGACCGACCATGAGAGGGACGTTGGTCGGCAAAGGTGCCGAAACAGGACAGATGGCATCAGTTGATGACGTCTGGACCGTAACCCCGCTCCGGGAAGCCTGCAACCAAGAGCCGCTGCTGCGCCGGCTCGACCTCCGCCTGGAGGCCGAGCCGGGCAGTGAGCGGACTCAGCCGCCGTGCAAGAGCCAGTCGAGGTCGAACGTGGCGAACCGGATGCCGCCGTAGCCCGAGTCGGGCTCGTAGAGCAGCCCGACCTTGCCGTCGGGCAGCGTGGCCAGCGTCGAGTAGGCCATGCCGCCCGGCTGGAACACGCGGGACTCCGGCCAGGTCCTGCCGTCGTCGTAGCTGATCCGGACGGTGCCGTTGCTGCGCGACGTCGTGGAACCCGCGTTGGAGAACAGGAGCACCCGAGCCTCCGCGGACCCGCGCGGCGCGTTGGGGTAGGCGCGCACGATCGAGGCGTTGTTCGTCGGGTCGGGCAGCTCCCGGTCGATCGTCACGCGGCCGTAGGTCACCCCGCCGTCGGCGGAGTAGGCCACCTTGCGGTAGCCCGAGCGGGCGGAGTCACGCGAGTTGAGCATGACGCGCCCGTCGGACAGCTCGACCGTCTTGTTCTCGTCCATGCCGGTACCGACCGGCTCGCCGACCTGCCAGCTCGCACCGTGGTCGTCGGAGTACACCGACACCGCCTGGAACGTGCCGGAGCCGTTGATGATCGTGTACTGCTGGACCAGGCGGCCCGCGTACTTGCCGTACTTGAGCTGGATGCCCTGGCCGGACGCGGCGAAGCGGGAGCGCCAGTCGAGGTCGGCCGTGACGTCGGCGGTGATCGTGCGGTGGGTCCAGGTGCGGCCGTCGTCGGTGGACGTCGAGACGTCCGCCTGGATCACGTTGCGGTCCGCGGGGTCGACACCCGGCCGCGAGCTGCCGAAGCCCGCGTCGTAGGACTTCACGTGGAAGCTGAAGATGTCGCCGGTCTCGCGGTCGACGATGTAGCTCGGGTCGGAGTAGCCCTCGATCGGCGCGGTGGTCTTGCCCGCCGCGACGATCTCCTGCGGCCCCCAGGTCGCGCCGCTGTCCGTGGAGCGCCGCTGCAGGATCGAGTTCGGCCCGGGGGAGTCGGCGGCGGTGGGGCGTCCGTCGTACGAGGCGAGGACGTCACCGCCGTTGGTCACCGTCAGCGCGGGGATCCGGTAGTTGGGAAAGCCGTCCTCGCCGTTGGTCGCGAGCTGCTGCTCGGCGTAGGTCCCGGGGCCGCCGGTGGCCGGCGTGACGTCGTGGTCGGGCGCGGCCGCGAAGTGGTGGGCAGGTGTCGTGTGGCGAGGGGCTGCGGTGTGCTGCGTGGCTGCCGTGGCGGTGCCGCTCATGCCGAGCAGGAGCGCGAGGGCTCCCGCCGTGACCGCGACGCGGGACGCCGGCCTGCGGAGGTGTCCGTTCATGCCGTTCCTTCCGGTGGAGGTGTCGTTCGGCACTGCGGCCGGCCGCGAAAGGGGCAGAGCGCGGCGACGGTGCCGAACTGGACAGATGACGTCAGATGTCTGACGTCCGGGGAACATATCTCTGTCCGGTGAAGGGGTCAAGGGGGTGTCCTACAGCCCTTGCCAGTCGGGTTTGCCGGCGTAGGTCTGGCGGTAGTAGTCGGCGAGCTGGAGGCGGGAGGCCGCTGCGTCGTCGACCAGGACCGTGGCGTGCGGGTGGGTCTGCATGATGGTGGCGGGCCACATCGCCGAGATCGGTCCCTCGACCAGCTGGTGGACCGCCTCGGCCTTGGCCCGCCCCGACGCCAGGAGCACCAGGTGCCGCGCGGACATGATCGTGGCAAGACCCTGGGTCAGGCAGTGCCGCGGCACCTGCTCGACGGACCCGCCGAAGAACCGCGCGTTGTCCTCCCGGGTCTGCCGGGTCAGGGTCTTGATCCGGGTCCGGGACGCGAGCGAGGAACCCGGCTCGTTGAACGCGATGTGCCCGTCCGTACCGATCCCCAGGAGCTGCAGGTCCACACCCCCGGCCTGCGCGATGTCCGCCTCGTAGGCGGCGCACGCCGCGGGCAGGTCCTCGGCCAGACCGTCCGGGCCCCGCACCGCGCCCGGGGCGAGGTCGACCCGGGCGGCGAACTCCTTGTCGATCACGTTGCGGTACCGCTGCGGATGGTCCGCGGCCAGGCCGACGTACTCGTCGAGCATGAACGCCCGCGCCCGCGCGAACGACAGACCCTCCTCGGCATGACGGCGAGCCAGCTCGTCATACACCGCGAGCGGCGAGGACCCGGTCGCCAGCCCCAGCACCACACCGGGCCGCGCCGTCAACAGCCCCTGCACCGCGTCCGCCGCCAGCCGCGCGAGCTCACCCGCCGGCGCGATCACGACCTCCATCAGACCCGCTCCTCTTCGTCCTGGTGCACAGAAGCGTTCTGCTGCACAGTGTCCTGGCGCACGGCGACGACGTCGCCGGCCTCTGTCGACCGGTAGGCCGCGTCGATCACCGCGAGCGTCGCGCGTGCCTCCCCGATCCCGTAGTCGGGCCGCTCCCCGGCCAGCACGGCGTCGACCACGTGGCGCAGGTACGCGGCCGCGGCGACCTGGCCGGCGTCGTCGGCGATCGTGGTGCGCCCGGCGGCGCCGAACCGGGAGACGGCGGGCGCGTCGTCGTCGGCCACCGCGTGGCCGTGCGAGCCGAGCAGCCGGATCGACGACGTGGTGGGCGTCCCGCCCGGAGCGAAGGGCACGCGGCCCAGCGTGATCGTCGCGGTGACGCCGCGCTCCAGCTCCAGCGTGACGACGGCCGTGTCCTCCACGCCCGCCGCCCGATGAGAGTCCAGGAAGAGTGCACCCGAGAACGCGTGCACCTCGATCGGTCGCAGCCCCGTGAGGTAGAGCGCCGCGTCCGCGCAGTAGCCAAGGAAGTTGAGCATCTCGCCTCCGCCGGACAGCTTCCGGTCGACCACGAGCTCCGGCCGCTCCACCGACGTGGCGAAGTGCGCGCCCGACGCGAAGAACTCCAGGTCCAGGTGGCGGGGGAGGCCCACGTGCCCGGCGTCCACCCACGCCCGCAGGCGCCGCAGGGCGGGCGAGTGCGTCCGGTTCACGACGGCGCAGGTCCGCCCGGTGCGGGCGGCGACGGCGACGAGGTGGTCGGCGTCGGCGAGGGTGGTCGCCACCGGCTTGTCGACGACGACGTCGAGCCCCGCGTCCAGCAGCGCCGCCGCGAGGCGGGCGTGCCGGGTGGGCTCCGCGCACACCACGACGAGGTCGATCGGCGAGCCGAGCGCCCCGGCCACGGACGTGACGTCGTCGACGACACCGAACGGCACGCCGGCGCGGTCCGCGACGGCGCGCGAGTCCTGGACGGCCCGGTCGCCCGCCGTCCGCTCCTCGACGACGCCGGCGATCTCGACCCGGTGGTCGGCGGCCAGCAGGGCGAGGTAGTCCGCGGCGTGGCGCACGCCGGAGGCGAAGGCGACCCGCAGGGCGGTCATGCCGGTGCTCCCGCAGGCGCTCCCGCGTACCCCGGCACGTCGGCCACCCGTTCCCGTCGGCCCGAGCGGAGGGAGCGCTGCGCGGCGAGCGCCGTCGCGAGGGCGGTCCGCACCTGGGGTGTGGTCACGATCTGAGGTGCGTCGCCCCGGACCACGTCGAGCCAGTGCGCGACCTGGGTGCGCAGGGCGCCGTCGACGGACGCGGGGGGAGCCGTTGCGGCGTCGGAGTGCAGGTCGTCCTCCTCGGAGGTGGTGTGGGTGAGGGTGCCTTCGGTCCCGACCAGCACCATGCGGCGCAGCAGCTCGCCGCGGCGGCGCAGCGCGTAGCAGAGCTCGAGGGTCGCCAGCGCGCCGGAGGCGGTGCGGAGCTGGATGTGGAAGGAGTCGGGCGACTCCATCTCGGGGGAGAACGTGCGCAGGCCGCGCGTGAAGACCTCGACGGGCTCGTCGCCGAGCAGCCAGACGGCGGCGTCGACGATGTGGGTGCCGTTGTGCACCGGGTGGCCGCCGGACAGCTCGGGGTCGAGCTGCCAGCCGCGCCAGCCACCCGGCCAGGCGTGCCCGGTGTACCAGGAGATGTGGGTCAGGCGGGGGCTGCCGATCTCCCCGCCGTGCGCGGCCCGGGCGAGCGCGGCGACGGCGGGCTGGAACCGCACGGTCTGGCCGACGACGAGCGTCGTGCCGCTGCCCTCGGTCGCCGCGACCATGGCGTCGAGCTGTTCGAGGCTGAGGGCGGCGGGCTTCTCGACCTGCACGTGCTTGCCTGCGCGCCCCGCCGCGATGGTGTCGCGCGCGTGGTCGGGCGTGGCGGTGACGACGTCCACCGCGGACACGGCGTCGTCGGACAGCGCGTCGTCCAGGTCGGTCGTGGCTCGGGCGCCCGGGACGAGGGCGGCGAGGGCCGTCGCGCGGACCAGGTCGTGGCCGACCACCCAGCGGACCGAGGCGTCCGGCAGGGCGGCGAGCGCCAGGAGGTGCTCGCGCGCGAACGCACCGGTGCCGACGACCGCGATGCCGACCGGGGCGCGGGCGAGCCGCTGCGGGGCGCTCACGAGGTCTTCCCCTCGAGCGCGCGGTCGATCGGCTCGTAGTGGGAGATGACCGCCGCGCGGAACGCCGCGACGTCGCCCGCCTCGGCAGCGGAGATCATCTCGCCGTGCGCGCGCGCCGTCTGGACGAGGTCGGCGGCGACGGAGATGCCCAGCTTGGGGATGACCGCCGTGTGGACGTCCCAGAACGCGGCGACGAGCTGCCCGACGAGCGAGTTGTCGAGCCGGGCGAGCAGCCCGGTGTGGAACGCACGGTCCTGGGTCGCGAAGCTGCGGCCCTCACCTGCGGCCGCCACCATCTCGTCGACGAGCGCGTGGAGGTCGGGGTAGGTGGTGCCGGCGAGGCTGTCGACGATGCGCTCGGCCATGGCCAGGTCGAGCGCCTGGCGGACCTCGACCACGTCCCGCAGGGCGCGCAGGTCGTCGCCGGGGCTGAGGACACCGCGGAAGACGAGCGACTCGACGAGCGCGTCGAGCGACATGTGGCCGACGAACGTCCCGTGGCCGTGCCGGACCTCCACGATGTCCAGCGTCGAGAGGGTGCGGATGGCCTCACGCACGCTCGACCGGGAGACGGCGAGCCGTTCGCACAGGGCGGTCTCCGTCGGGAGCGGGTCGCCGGGGCGCAGCCCTTCGCCGAGGATGAAGTCCTTGATCTGGTCGGCGGTAGTGGTCCGCCGTGGGGTGGCCGTCATGGTGGTTCGTGTCTCGGTCCCCGTCGATTCGGGTGCGGTGCCCCGCGGTGTCGCCATCTTGACCCCTTCGGTTTCTGGTCCTAGTGTCATGCTACACAACATCAGACATCAGACGTCTTCCCTCTCCGGTGAGGTCGAGGAGGCCTGATCCGACTGTTCTGATCCCACTGTCAGGAGAATCAATGACGCTTCATGCCAGCCCATCTCCCCGGCGTCGCGCCGTCGCGACCGCTGCGGCAGGCTTGGTCGTGGCCCTCGGCCTCGCCGCCTGCTCGAGCGGCGGCACCACGCAGAGCCCGGCCGGCGAGGGCGCCGCCCAGGGCGAGGTCGACCAGAACGCCGTGATCGAAGCCGGCATCTCGTACACCCTCTCGGGTGGTTTCGACCCGATGACCACCACCGGTGCCGTGACAGTAGCGGCGAACTGGCACGTGTTCGAGGGACTCACCGAGATCGATCCCGCCACGCGTGAGGTCTACGCGGCACTCGGTACCGACCTCCCCGAGAAGATCGACGACACGCACTACGAGGTCGACCTGCGCGACGGCGCCGTGTTCCACGACGGCAGCCCCGTCACCACCGACGACGTCGTCTACAGCTTCGAGCGCGTGCTCGACCCCGAGAACGAGTCCCTCTACGCGGAGTTCGTCGACTTCATCGACACGGTCGGCGCCGTCGACGACGACACGGTCTCCATCGAGCTCAAGTACCCGTTCAGCCTCGTCGCCGAGCGGCTGTCCGCGGTCAAGATCGTCTCCGAGAAGGTCGTCGAGTCCGACTACGAGGCGTTCAACGCCCTGCCCGTCGGCACCGGCCCGTTCACGATCACGCACGCGGCTCCCGACGACAAGATCACCTTCGAGCGCTTCGACGACTACACCGGGCCCCGCCCGGCGCAGGCCGCCGGCCTCGTCTGGAACCTCCTGTCCGACTCCGCCGCACGCGTCACCGCCATGAGCTCCGGCACGGTCGCCGCCATCGAGGACGTCCCCTACATCGACCTGCCGACGCTCGAGGGCACGACGGACGTGGAGTCCGTCCAGTCCTTCGGCACGCTCTTCATGATGTTCAACACGGACAAGGAACCGTTCGACGACCCCCGGGTCCGGCAGGCGTTCTTCTACGCCCTGGACATGGACTCGATCATCGAGACCGGGCTGCTGGGCAACGGAGCGGCGGCCACGAGCTTCCTGCCCGAGAACCACCCCAACTACAACGAGGCCTCGACGACCTACACCTACGACCCGGAGAAGGCCAAGCAGCTGCTGGCCGACGCCGGTGTCGAGGACCTCTCGATCAACCTCCTGACCACGGACACGGGCTGGGTCGCCGACCTCGCGCCACTGATCAAGGAGAACCTCGACGCCATCGGCGTCGACACGACCCTCGACATCGGCCAGTCCGGCGGCCAGTACACCAAGGTCGACAACGGCAACCTGGACGTCATGGTCGCCCCCGGTGACCCGTCGGTCTTCGGCAACGACCCGGACCTGCTCATGCGCTGGTGGTACGGCGACAACGTCTGGTCGCAGTCCCGCTACCGCTGGGACGACGACCCGAAGTTCGCAGAGCTGCAGGACCTGCTGGACCAGGCGGTGCGCACCTCGGGCGACGAGCAGCAGAAGCTCTGGGACCAGGCGTTCGACCTCGTGTCCGAAGAGGTCCCGCTCTACCCGCTGCTGCACCGCAGCCTGCCCACCGCCTGGGACGGCTCGCGGCTGTCCGGGTTCCAGCCCTTGCCCGTGACCGGGCTGTCGTTCCTCGACGTCGGCCAGGTCGGCTGACCAGCACACCCGCCTGACACCCGTACCGCCCCCGGTCCTCTCGCCCACGTAGGCGGGAGGACCGGGACACCAGAACGGACGCACCATGCCCCGCACCACCACCGAAGGAGGCCCCCGATGAACGCGCTCCTGCGGCTCGTCGGCCGCCGCCTCCTCCAGCTGCCGATCATGATCCTCGGCATCACGCTCCTCGTGTTCTTCGTGATGTCGTTCTCCAAGGTCGACCCGGCCATCCAGGCCCTCGGCGAGGGGGCCTCGGTCGAGGCGCGCGACGCCTACCGCGAGGCGCACGGGCTCGACGACCCGCTGCTCGTGCGGTACCTCAGCTTCCTCGGCGGCCTCCTGCGTGGCGACCTCGGCACCTTCAGCGCCCGGCAGACCCCCGTCGCCGACGAGGTGGTGCGCGCCCTGCCGATCACGCTCGAGCTCACGTTCATCGGGCTCGTCATCGCAGCCGTCCTCGCCCTGCTGCTCGGCGTCGTCGCCGCGCTCTTCCGTGACCGCTGGCCGGACAAGGCGATCCGCGTCGTCTCCGTCGCGTCGCTCGCCACGCCGTCGTTCTGGCTCGCCGTCCTCCTCATCCAGGCGGTCACGCTCGGCACGGGAGCTCTACCCGCCAGCGGCCCCCTGCCCGACCCCGGCGTCGACCTGCCCGGCTACCTCGCCCGCATGGCCCTGCCCGCACTGGCGCTCGCCGTCCCCGTGGTCGGCCAGCTCACCCGCGTGGTGCGCACCTCCGTCGTCGAGGAGCTCGACAAGGACTACGTGCGTACCGCCATCGGCGCGGGCCTGCCCCGGCACGTGGTCGTGGGGCGCAACGTGCTGCGCAACGCCCTCATCACGCCCATCACCGTCCTCGGGCTGCGGGTCGGCTACCTCATCGGGGGCGCGGTCGTCATCGAGGTCATCTTCGCGCTGCCCGGCATGGGCACCCTCATCCTCAACGGCGTCACCAACAACGAGCCGAACCTCGTCCAGGGCGTGACCCTGGCGGTGGCCCTGGCGTTCGTCGTGGTGAACATCGTCGTCGACATGCTCTACGTACTCGTCAACCCACGAATCAGGACGGTGTGACGTGCGACGACACCTCACGGAACGACTCTCCGAGCCGGCGCTGCGGCTGCGTGCCCTGCCCGTCGGGTCCAAGATCTCGCTCGCGTTCGTGCTCCTCGTGGTGCTGGCCGCGATCTTCGCCCCGCTCGTCGCGGTGCACAACCCGCTCACGACCGGTATCCCCGTGCAGCCCCCGGGAAGCGAGTTCTGGTTCGGCACCGACCGCCAGGGCCGCGACATCTTCGCCCGCGTGGTGCACGGCGCCCGCTACTCCCTGGTCATCGGCCTCGGGGCGACCGGGATCGCGCTCGTCGCGGCAGCGGTGCTCGGCTCGATAGCGGCCACGGCGAGCAAGGCCGTCTCCGAGACCCTGATGCGGGTGCTCGACATCATCATGTCCTTCCCCGGGATCGCACTGGCCGCCGTCTTCGTCTCGGTGTTCGGGCGCTCGCTGCCGGTGCTGGTCCTGACGATCGCGTTCCTGTACACGCCGCAGCTCACCCGGGTGGTCCGGGCCAACGTGCTGGACCAGTACGGCGAGGACTACGTGGCAGCGACGCGGGTCATGGGCGCGCGGACCTGGTGGGTGCTGGCGCGGCACGTGGCACGCAACTGCGCGGCACCCGTGCTGGTGTTCACGACCGTCCTGGTCGCCGACGCGATCATCTTCGAGGCGTCCCTGTCGTTCATCCAGGCGGGCGTGCCCGACCCCGAGCCGTCGTGGGGCAACGTCATCGCCGCCGGACGGGACCTCGTCATGGGCGGCTACTGGTGGGCCACGTTCTTCCCCGGGGCGGCGATCATGCTCACCGTCCTGTGCCTCAACGTCCTGTCCGAAGGCCTGACCGACTCCATGGTCGCGGCCCCCCGCGGCGACCGCGCCGCCCGCGCGGACGCCGCGGCGGACGACGCGGCGGCCACCCAGGCCGAGGACGTCGACCCCGACGTAGCCCCCGCCGAGCCCGCCGTCCCGCTCGCCAGCCGCCTCGCGACCCTCCGCGCCGCCGAGGAGCTGCGCACCGACCGGCCCGTCCACGACGGCGACCAGGCCCCGCTGCTCGAGGTGCGCAACCTCTCGATCCGGTTCCCCGAGCGGCACGGCGACGTCGCCGTCGTCGACGACGTGTCCTTCTCCGTCCGCCCGGGCGAGACGATGGCGCTCGTCGGCGAGTCCGGCTGCGGCAAGTCGATCACGTCGCTAGCGGTCATGGGGCTGCTCGACTCGTCGGCCCAGGTCAGCGGCCAGATCCTGTACCGCGGCCGGGACCTGCTCACGATGTCGCCGAGCGAGCGGGCAGCCCTGCGGGGCACCGAGACCGCGATGATCTACCAGGACGCGCTGAGCTCGCTCAACCCGTCGATGCTCGTGCGGGCGCAGCTGAAGCAGCTCACCCGGCGCGGCGGGACCCGCACGGCGCAGGACCTGCTGGAGCTGGTCGGCCTCGACCCGGAGCGCACGCTCAAGAGCTACCCCCACGAGCTCTCCGGCGGACAGCGCCAGCGCGTCCTCATCGCCATGGCGCTCACCCGTGACCCGAGCCTGATCATCGCGGACGAGCCGACGACGGCGCTGGACGTGACCGTCCAGGCGCAGGTGGTCGAGCTGCTCGACGGGCTGCGCGAGCAGCTCGGCTTCGCGATGGTGTTCGTCAGCCACGACCTCGCGCTCGTCGCCGAGATCGCGCACCGGATCACCGTCATGTACGCGGGCCAGGTGGTCGAGCAGGCACCCACCAGGGAGCTGCTCCTCGACCCGCGGCACGAGTACACGCAGGGGCTGCTCGGTGCGGTGCTCTCGATCGAGTCGCGCTCCACCCGGCTGCACCAGATCCCCGGCACCGTCCCCACCCCGCGCGACTTCCCGGCCGGCGACCGGTTCGCCCCGCGCTCGTCGCACCCGGAGCGCGGGCTCGGCGTGCGACCCGTGCTGAGCCCGGTCGACGGCGCACCGGACCACCTCGTCGCCTCGCCCGGCGCCCCCACCACGATCGGAGCACAGCGATGAGCGGCACCACCACGGCAGGCACCCCCGCCGCGACCGACGAGCCCGTCGTGGAGCTGCGCGGCGTGCACGTCGTCTTCAAGGCACGCACCGGCACCCTCTTCCGGGCGAACCGGGTGCACGCCGTCGACGACGTGTCCGTGCAGGTGCGCCGCGGCCGCACGCTCGGGATCGTGGGGGAGTCCGGCTCCGGCAAGTCCACCATGGCCAAGGTCCTCGTCGGCCTGCAGGTACCCACCTCGGGAGAGGTCCGCTTCCGCGGCGCCGCGGTGCGCTCCTACACGCCACGCGTGCGCCGAGAGGTCGGGCGGGTCGTGTCGGTCGTCTTCCAGGACCCCGCCACCGCGCTCAACGCACGCATGCGGGTGCGCGAAGCCCTGCGCGACCCGCTCGACGTGCACCGCGTGGGCACACCGGCAACCCGGGCCGCACGGGTGCGCGAGCTCACGCACCTGGTCGGGCTGCCGACGTCGGTCCTCGACGCGCTCCCCGGCCAGCTCTCGGGCGGCCAGCGCCAGCGGGTGGCGATCGCCCGGGCGCTCGCGCTCGAGCCGGACGTGATCGTCGCCGACGAGCCGACGTCCGCGCTCGACGTCTCCGTCCGCGCGCAGATCCTCAACCTGCTCGCCGACCTCAAGAACGAGCTCGGCCTCGGGATGGTCTTCATCTCCCACGACATCCAGACCGTCCGCCACGTCTCCGACGAGATCGTGGTCATGCGCTCGGGCCGGATCGTCGAGTCCGGACCCGCCGCGCACGTCCTGGACGACCCGCAGCACGAGTACACGCGCACGCTGCTCGCCGCGGCGCCCGCCCTCCTGTGAGGCAGCCCGCCTTCCCCGTCCCCGTCGCCGTCCCCACGGACCGCACCACCTCACCACCAGAACCGGAGCCTCACGTGACCACGCCCCTCTTCCGCGGGATCGTCCCGCCCGTCCTGACCCCGCTCACCGCCGGCGGCGAGGTGGACGTCGCGTCGCTCGACCGCCTTGTGCGCCACCTCGTCGAGCGTGGCGTGCACGGTGTGTTCGTGCTCGGCTCGACCGGCGAGGTCGCCTACCTCACCGACGCCCAGCGCGACCTCGTCGTGCGGACCGTCGTGCGGGCGGCTGACGGCCGGGTGCCCGTCCTCGGCGGGGCGATCGACCTCACGACGGCGCGCGTGATCGAGCAGGCGCGTGCGCTGGTCGAGGCCGGCGTGGACGCCGTCGTCGCGACGCCCCCGGTGTACGCGATCAACGACACCGACGAGATCGAGCGGCACCTGCGCGCCGTCGCAGCGGCCGTCGACGTCCCCCTGTTCGCCTACGACATCCCCGTCCGCGTGCGGACCAAGCTGCCCGTCGACCTGCTGGTGCGTCTCGGCGCCGACGGCGTGCTCGCGGGGGTCAAGGACTCCTCTGGCGACGACGTGGCGTTCCGCCGCCTGGTCGCGGCCAACGCGGCAGCCGGGTCGCCGCTCGCGCTGTTCACCGGCCACGAGGTGGTCGTCGACGGGATGCTCCTGCTCGGCGCCGACGGCGTCGTGCCGGGCCTCGGGAACGTCGACCCCGCAGGGTACGTCCGGCTGTGGGACCTCGCGCAGGCGGGGAAGTGGGACGACGCACGCCGCGAGCAGGAGCGGCTGGCCGCCCTGTTCGAGATCGTGTTCCAGGCGCAGGGCCGGTCCGGCGACGCGGCGGGCGTCGGCGCGTTCAAGGTCGCCGTACAGCGCCAGGGGCTCATCGACACCGCCGCGCTCTCGTTCCCCCTCGAGGCGCTCGACGGTGACGTCGCCGACCGGATCGAGGAGATCACCCGCGAGGCGGGCCTCCTGCATGGCTGAGCCCGGCCAGGTCGTGGTGGGGGTGGACCTCGGCGGGACGAAGATTGCCGCGGCCACGGTCTCGGCTTCCGGCGAGGTGGGGACGGTACGCACCGTCCCCACCCCCGCGAGCGCCGGCCCGGACGCCGTGCTCGACGCCGTCGCCGCGCTCGTGCGGACGGTGCTGGCGGACGCCGGTGCCGCGCTCGGGGCCGTGGGTATCGGCACGGCCGGCGTGGTGGACGTGGCCAGCGGCACCATCGTCTCCGCGACGGACACGTTCCCCGGCTGGCCGGGAACCTCCGTCGCCGGTGGTGTACGCGACCGCCTGACCGCGCGGGGGACCGCGCCGGGGTCGGTCCCGGTGTTCGTCGAGAACGACGTCGACGCCCATGCCGCCGGCGAGTCCTGGCGGGGAGCCGCGGCGGGGGCCCGCAGCGTGCTGCTCGTGGCCGTGGGGACGGGCGTCGGCGGGGCCGTCGTGCTCGACGGCCGCCCCCTGCGCGGCGCCCACCACCTGGCGGGCGAGCTGGGGCACATGCCGGTACCGGGCGCCGAGGGCCTGCCGTGCACGTGCGGGCGCCCCGGCCACCTCGAGGCCGTCGCGGCGGGCCCGGCGATCCACCGCCGGTACCTGGCGCTCGGCGGCGACCCGGCCGTCCGGGACACCCGGGACGTCGTCGCCAGGGCGCGGCGTGCTGACCCGCTGGCCGACCGGGTGGTGCGAGAGTCGGCGACGGCGCTCGGGCGAGCGATCGCCGGGGTCGTGACGGTGCTGGACCCGGAGATCGTCGTCGTCGGCGGCGGCGTCGCCGGCTCCGGCGCCCCCTGGTGGCCCGCGCTCGAGCTGTCGCTGCGCGCCGAGGTCGTCGACGTGCTCGCGGGCCTGCCGCTGCGTCGAGCGGAGCTCGGCGGCGCGGCGGCGATCATCGGTGCCGCGCGCGGCGCGTGGGACCTGCTGGACCGGACGGAGAGGACCGCATGACCGAGGACCGCATGACCGAGGACCGTACGAGCAAGGGTCGTTGGGGCAGGGGACAGGTGCTGGACGCGATGCGCGGCAGCCTGACGGTGTCCTGCCAGGCGTACCCGGGCGAGCCGATGCGGGACCCGCGCACCACCGCGCAGGTCGCGCTGTCCGTCGTCGCGGGCGGTGCGGCGGCGGTGCGCGTGCAGGGCCTCGACGACATCGCGGCGGTCGCCGCCGTCGTCGACGTCCCCGTCGTCGGCCTGTGGAAGGACGGCGCCGACGGGGTCTTCATCACGCCGACCCTCCGCCACGCGCTGGCCGTGGCGGACGCCGGGGCCCACGTCGTGGCGCTCGACGGGACCCGTCGTCCGCGGCCGGACGGGCTGACCCTTGCCGAGACCGTCGCCGGGCTGCGCGAGGCGTCCGACACGCTGGTCATGGCCGACTGCGGATCGCTCGACGACGCTCTCGCGGCGCAGGACGCGGGGGTCGACCTGCTCGGGACGACCCTCGCGGGGTACACGGGCGAGCGCCCGAAGACCGACGGCCCCGACCTCGAGCTGGTCGAGGCGATGGTCGCGGCCTGCTCGCTCCCCGTCGTCGTCGAGGGACGGGTGCACACGCCCGCGCAGGCGGCAGCCGCGCTGGCGTGCGGCGCGTTCAGCGTCTGCGTGGGGACCGCCATCACCCACCCCACGACGCTGACCTCGTGGTTCGTGTCGGTTACAGGTTCTGATCGATAGTTCTGATCAAACGGTTGACCGGGTCGACGGGGTTGCCTAGCCTGACCGACGGCGCACCGGGCGCCGTGCACGTTCCGGAGTCAAGGGAGACCTCGTGAAGCTCGTACCCGCGCGCCGCTTGGCGGTCCGTGCAGTGACAGCGGTGTCAGCCCTCGCGCTCGTCGCGAGCGGCCTGGTCGTCGCGGGGAGCGCCGCGAGCGCCGCCCCGGCCACCGCCACCGACAAGACCGAGACCGACACCGATTCGCAATGGCGGGTGGGCGGCCCGCGGGGCTCCGACCTGGACGGGGTGCTGCGCCTGGACGACGCCGGGCAGGTGGCGCTGGACGTCGTCGCCGACGGCGAGACGGTGCTCTCGGCCACGCGCCTGGGGCTGCGGGGGAGCGACGGCGACCTCACCACCGGCCTGACCCTCGTGGACCGACAGGACCGCACGGTCTCCGACTCGTACACGATGACGACCGGCAAGAGCGCGCGCCGCTCGTACGTCCACCAGGAGTCGGTGTTCACGTTCGCGGACGCCGACGGCGCGCGCCTCGGCGTCGCCGTGCGGGTGTCCGACGACGGGGTCGCCTACCGCTACCTGCTCGACGGCGCCGGTGCGCACCGGGTGGACGAGGAGTCCGGCGCCTGGGAGCCGGCCACGGACGGGCCCGCGTGGATGCAGCGCTCGTACGCGGTCAACTACGAGGCGGAGTGGACCACCACGACCGCGGCGGCCGGGAACGGCAGCGGCAGCGTCGGGTACCCCGTGCTCTTCCAGCAGGCCGACCGGTACGTTCTGGTCACGGAAGCCGACCTGCACGGCGACTACTCCGGGTCGCACCTGACGCACACGCCGGGTTCCCTGCGGTACGACGTCGACCTGTTCGAGGGCCGGCCCGTCACCTCGACCGGCGACCTGTCGACGCCGTGGCGCGTGGCGATCGTGGGCGACCTGCCCGCCGTCGTCGGCTCCACGCTCGTGGACGACCTGGCCACCCCGAGCGAGCTCGACAGGCAGGACACGGACTGGATCAAGCCCGGCCGGTCCAGCTGGAGCTGGCTGACCGACTCGAGCAGCCCGCGCGACGAGGCCCGTCAGCGCGACTTCGTCGACCTGGCGGCGCGCAACGGCTGGGAGTACGTGCTCCTGGACGAGGGCTGGGACGCGAGCTGGGTGCCGCGCACCGTCCGCTACGCCCACACCAAGGGCGTCGACGTCATCGCCTGGTTCCACAGCAGGGACCTGCGCACGCAGGAGCAGCGCGACGAGTGGCTCCCGCGCCTGAAGTCGTGGGGCGTGAGCGGCCTCAAGGTCGACTTCATGGACACCGACTCGCAGGAGATCCACCGCTGGTACGACGACGTCGCCCGCGACACCGCCCGGTACGAGCTGATGATCAACTTCCACGGGTCGGCCCTGCCGACCGGCATGCAGCGCACGTGGCCGCACATCATGAGCTACGAGTCGGTGCGCGGCATGGAGAACGGGATCAGCCCGGAACGCAGCCTCATCGTGCCGTTCACGCGCAACGTCACGGGATCGATGGACTTCACGCCCGTGGTGTTCTCCCGCGACAACGACAAGACGTCCAAGGCGCAGCAGGCCGCGATGAGCGTCGTGTACGAGTCGGGCTGGCAGCACATCTCGGACAAGCCCGAGGGGTACGCGGACGAGCCGAACGCCATGCCGTTCCTGCAGAACATCCCGGCGGACTGGGACGAGGTGCGGCTGCTCAGCGGGACGCCCGGGCAGGACGCGGTGCTGGCTCGCCGGTCGGGGGACCGGTGGTTCGTCGGCGGCATGCGCGCGGGCTCCGGAGACCCGCTGGAGCTGCCGCTGGCCGGCCTGGCCGACGGACGCAGGGTGCTCGTCGACCTGCTGACCGACGACGGCACGAACGGTTCGGCCACCGTGCACACCACCCTCCGGACGACGGCGTCCGAGACGCTCCAGGTCCCGACGGCGAACAACGGCGGCTTCGTCGCCGTCGTGTGCGAGCCCCGGAACCGCGAGTCGTGCCTCGAACCGGTGGTGGACCGCCCGGCGGCCACGATCGACGTCGACCCGGCCGAGGCCGACGTCGAGCCCGGCAGCACCGTCGAGGTGCGGGCCACCTTCGCGGTGCCCGACCGCGCCGTCACGCGGGTCGCGGTGACGCCCGACCTGCCGGCGGGCTGGGAGGCCGACCACGGCACCCGGACCTTCGCGCGGCTCGCGGCCGGGCAGACCGCGGAAATCACCTGGCAGGTCCGCGTGCCCGCCGACGGTGCGCCCGGTACGTTCGAGGTCCCGGTCGACGTCCGTTACCACCACCGAGGCGACCGCTACACCGCCGCGAGCCAGGCCACGCTGTGGGTCACCCCGCCCGCCGTGACCGGCACGCAGCACGTGTCCGACCTGCACTGGGCCGAGGAGTCCAACGGCTGGGGCCCGGTCGAGCGTGACATGTCGAACGGTGAGGCCGTCGCAGGGGACGGGAACCCGATCACGATCGCGGGTTCCACCTACGCCAAGGGCGTCGGTATGCATGCCCCCGGCTCCCTGACCGCCTGGCTCGGCGGTACGTGCACGACGTTCCGCTCGGTGGTCGGCATCGACGACGAGGTGGCCGGGGCCGGATCGGTCCAGTTCCACGTCTACGGTGACGGCGTCCTGCTGGCCGAGACCCCGGTCCTGACCGAGGCCGACGGCGGCGTGCCGCTCGACGTCGACGTCACCGACGTCCGCCGGCTGCGCCTGGCCGTCTCGGACGGCGGCGACGGCAAGAACTCCGACCACGCCGACTGGGCCGACGCCCGCGTCGGGTGCGGGGAGGGCTGACCGGCACGAGCGTTCACGTCCCGGATGCTCTGTCACCGTCCGGAGTTGCATAGGCTGCGGGCATGACGACAGATCGCTCGAAGATGGGGGCACCGTGGGTGGCCTGATGGGACTGCTGGACGACATCGCCGCACTGGCCAGGCTGGCGGCGGCGTCGATCGACGACGTCGGCGCCGCCGCGGGCCGCGCTACGGCGAAGGCGGCGGGTGTCGTCGTGGACGACACCGCCGTCACGCCGCAATACCTGCGCAGCGTCGCGGCGAAGCGCGAGCTGCCGATCGTGAAGAAGATCGCGTTCGGGTCGATCCGCAACAAGCTGGTCTTCATCCTGCCCGCGGCGCTGCTGCTCAGCCAGTTCCTGCCCTGGCTGCTGCCGATCATCCTCATGATCGGCGGCACGTACCTGGCCTACGAGGGCGCGGAGAAGATCTGGCACAAGGTCTCCGGCCACCACACCGCCGAGGTGCCCGCCACGGAGGTCAGCCCGGAGGCCGAGAAGAAGATGATCGCGGGCGCCGTCCGCACCGACCTCATCCTGTCGGCCGAGATCATGGTGATCGCGCTCGCCGAGGTCGCCGACGAACCCTTCTGGTCCCGGCTGGCGATCCTCGTGGTGGTGGCGTTCGTCATCACGATCATCGTCTACGGCATCGTCGCGGCCATCGTGAAGATGGACGACGTCGGACTGCGCCTGGCCCAGAACAGCTCGGGCTTCTCCAAGACGCTGGGCCGCGGGATGGTCAAGGCCATGCCGAAGGTGCTCGCCGTGATCTCGGTGGTCGGCACCGTGGCCATGCTCTGGGTGGGTGGGCACATCCTGCTCGTCAACCTCGGCGCGGACGGCACCGGCTGGATACCGGCGCCGTACGAGTGGGTGCACCACCTCGAGGTGGCGATCCACGACGGCACCGGCGCGTTCGGTGGCACGCTCGGCTGGCTCTTCAACACGCTGTGCTCAGCCGTCGTCGGCCTCGTGGTCGGCGCCGCCGTGGTGGCCGTGATGCATCTGCTGCCGTCCCGGAAGAAGGAGTAGCCGGTCAGCCACTGACCGGCGTACGCCCTGTGCTGACCGGCGTGCGCACGGTGCCGAACGCCAGGCGCCGGCGCAGCCGGAAGCCAAGGCTCTCGTAGAGGCGGATCGCGTTCGTGTTGCCCGCGGAGGCGTGCATCATGGCGCGTTCGCCGCGCTCCTGGACGTGGTGGACGACGTCAAGGACGAGGCGTGAGGCCAGCCCCTGGCCGCGGTGCCGCTCGTCGGTGGCGACGGCGCTGATCTCCGTCCAGCCGGCGGGCCGCAGGCGCTCGCCGGCCATGGCCACGAGGCGTCCGTCGCGGCGGATGCCGACGTACCGGCCGAGCAGGTAGGTCCGGGGCAGGAACGGGCCGGGCTGCGCACGCGCCACCAGGTCGAGCATCTCGGGGACGTCGGCGGCGCCGAGGACCACCGCTTCGTCGTCGGGCCGGCCGTGCAGGCGCTCGGTCTCGACGAGCTGGACACCCGCGAAAGGATCGCCGCGTACCCAGCCGTGCGGCAGCACCACCGACTCGGGCGGCGCCGGGAACTCGGCGCCGTGCCCGACCAGGTCGAGCACCGCGTCCCAGACTCCGGGGTCGTCCCAGGTGCGGACGGCGGCGAACGGCGAGACGTCGGCCGGGTACCGGCGGGCGAGGTCGCCGCCCTCGGCCAGGTGGGCGTGCGTTCCCGAGAGCGCGGACCAGGCGGGGTCGTCCAGCACGGGATCGTCCAGCACAGGGTCCTCGGCGCGGTGGTCCGTGTCGGTGATGGTCATGCGAGGTCTTCGGACGTGGGGTTCACGTCCATCCCCAACGAGGACGTGGCCGGGTGCATTCCGGCCGGGCTCCACGCGATGGCTTGCCTTCGAGCGCGCTCGAATCTCTACCGTCGGCACCATGACGACGACCAGTGGCAAGACGTGGCTCATCACCGGTGCGAGCTCGGGTATCGGCCTGGCCCTGGCTGAGGCCGCGCTGCGGGCCGGCGAGCGGGTGGTCGGGACGGCACGGAGGACCGGCCGGTTCGAGGCGCTCCGCACCCGGTACGGGGATCGGCTGCTCCCGGTGGAGCACGACGTGCGGGAGACGGCCGCGGCCGCCGGCGTCGTGCAGCGGGCGCTCGAGGTGTTCGGGCGGGTCGACGTGCTCGTCAACAACGCCGGCGCCGGCCAGGTCGGAGCGGCCGAGGAGATCACGGACGGCCAGCTGCGCGACATGCTCGGCCAGCACCTCTTCGGCCCGGCGGCCTACGTGCGTGCGGTCCTCCCGCACCTGCGCGAACGCGGGTCGGGCGCGATCGTGCAGATGAGCAGCCAGGGCGGGCGCAGGTCGTTCCCGGCGGTCGGCAGCTACTCGGCCGGCAAGTTCGCGCTCGAAGGCTGGTCCGAGGCGCTGGCGGGCGAGGTCGCCCCGTTCGGGATCAGGGTGCTGATCGTGGAGCCCAGCCGGTTCCGCACCGAGTTCAACGCGTCCGAGGTGCTCGGCACGGCGGCCCCTGACCCGTCCTACGACGCGGTGACCGGCGCGGTACGCGCGAACATGGCCGAGGCCGACGGGATCCAGGAGGGTGACCCGCAACGCGGTGCCTCCGTGATCCGCCAGGTGCTCGACGCGCCGGACGCACCGCTGCGGCTCCCGCTCGGTGCCGAGGCGGTCCGCAACCTCAGGCAGGCCTACGCGTACTCGCTCGGCGACGTCGAGAAGTGGGCTCGGGCGAGCGAGTCGGCGGACTTCCCCGGCCTGCCCCCGGCCGTGCGGGCGTTCTGATGCTCCTTCCGATCTAGGGTGGTCGCCATGGCCACGGACGATCTGATGTCGCGAGCGCTGGCGGCACTGGGCGAGGACGGCGCGCCGTCGGTCGAGGTGATCCACGCCCTGGCCGACCTCGGCGCGACGCCCGGGCCGATGACCATCGCCGAGGCCGCCGTCCACCTCGACGTCTCGCCCCACACGCTGCGCTACTACGAGCGGGCCGGCCTGGTCCAGGTGAGCCGCGACTCCGCCGGCCATCGCGTCTACGACGACGTGGCGCTGCGCCGCCTGGTGTTCCTCACCCGCATGCGGCTGTCGGGGATGCCCGTGCGCGACCTGCAGCACTACGTCGCGCTGGTCGACGCCGGGAAGCGGACCGAGCCGGAGCGGCTCGACATCCTGCTCGAGCACCGCGACACCGTCCGCCGTCGGATCCGCGAGCTGACCCTCTCCCTGGCCGCCACGGAGTACAAGATCGCCACCTACGGGGGATCGACCGGTCCGGACGTGGAGCCGGTCACGGACCAGGCAGACGGCTGAGCTCCGCGCTCGACCGGCGGGCGCGGAGCTCGGTCGCGATCTCGAGCCGCACGGCCTCGGTCCGTCCCTCCAGCCGTTCCAGCAGCAGGCGCGCCGCCTCGCGCCCCATGGCCGCGCCGCTCTGGTCGACGCTCGTGAGCGAGACGAGCGGGTGGCGGGCGATCGGGACGTCGTCGTAGCCCACGACCGCCACGTCCCGCGCGTCCAGCCCGGCTTCCGCGACGGCGCTCAGCACGCCGATCGCCAGGGTGTCGTTGCCCGCGAAGATCGCCGTCGGGGGCTCGGGGGAGTCGAGGAGCGCGCGGGTCGCCGTCCGGGCCTCCGAACCGTCGAACAGGGTGTGGACCACCGTCGGCTCGAGGCCGAGCGCGTGCATGCGCTCGCGGTAGACGGCGGTGCGGACGACGTGCGGCTCGTCACCGGCCTGGCCCGCCCACGGGGGTTCCGGCCGAGACGGGTGGATGGTGAGGTGGGTGATCCGCCGGTGGCCGAGCCCGACGAGGTGCGACATGACCTGCTCGGCGCCGGACCGGTCGTCGCCGGTGATCGTGTCGTAGCGGTCGGACCTGTCGTGCCGCCCGATCATCACCACGGGTGTGCGCTCGGCGATCCGTTCGAGCCATGCGGGATCGACGCGCGGCGAGATGGCGACGATGCCGTCGACCTGGCGGTCCGCGAGGCTGTTGATCGCGACGTCGCCCTTCTGGTCGCGACCGAGCGGGGCGATGATCAGCTGGTACGGGGTCGTGGCGAGCGCTTCGGTCGCGCCGTCGACGATCATCGTGAGGAAGTCGTTGCCGACCTGAGGGATCTCGAACCCGAGCGTGAAGCTCGCGCCGCGCATCGCGCGGGCCGCAACGCGCGGGCGGTACTGGAGCCGTTCGATCGCCGCCTCGACCTGCGTGCGCATCCGGTCGCTGACGCCGTACGCGTTGCGGATCACCTTGGAGACGGCCGCCCGGGAGACGCCTGCCTCGCGGGCGACGTCCTGGATCGTGGACGGCCGCGCCGGAGAAGACGTGCTGTCCGGCGTGGGTTGTGCTGGGGTCACGGCGCTGTTCCCGATTCTGTAGATCGGTTGACACTCTACAGCGGCCCTCGCTAGCGTGGAATCGCTGAAAGGATTCATCGGCGGAGTGTAGATCGCTCTACGATCCTTTCGCTCTACAAGGAGGTAGAGATGATGTCCCCTGCAGATCGTGAACGGAGCACTCGTCGTCACGTGGCGGTAGCCGCCGCAGCGGTCCCGTTGCTCGTCCTCGCCGGCTGCTCGTCGTCCGCCGCGGACGGTGGGGCCACCGAGATCACCTTTCTCACGAGCAACGACGCCCCGAACCCTGAGACCGCCGAGGCGCTGGCCGAGGCCTTCGAGGCAGAGAACCCCGACGTGCGCGTCGACGTCGAGATCCGTCCGGGTGGTGCCGAGGGCGACAACCTGGTCAAGACGCGGCTGTCCACGGGCGAGATGGCCGACGTCTTCTACTACAACTCGGGGTCCCTGCTCCAGGCGCTCAACCCGGACTCGTCCCTGGTCGACCTGAGCGACCAGGAGTGGGTCGGCTCGCTGACCGAGGAGTTCGTGCCCGTCGTGAGCACCGAGGACGGGACCTACGGGGCTCCGCTGGGTGCGGCGTTCGCCGGCGGTGTCGTCTACAACAGGTCGGTCTACGAGGAGCTCGGGCTCACGGTTCCGCAGACCTGGGACGAGTTCATGGCGAACAACGAGAAGATCGCCACGGAGGGCGAGGGCATCGCACCGGTCATCCAGACCTACGGCGAGACGTGGACGAGCCAGCTCTTCGTGCTGGGCGACTTCGCCAACGTGCTCGCCGTCGACCCCGAGTGGGCCGAGCAGTACACGGCGCACCAGCGTTCCTACGCCGAGGAACCCGCTCTCCTCGGGTTCCAGCACCAGCAGGAGGTGGCCGAGGCAGGCTACTTCAACGAGGACTTCCCGTCCGCGACCTTCCCGGACGGCGCCCGGATGATCGCCGAGGGCGAGGGCGCGCACTACCCGATGCTCTCGAGCGTGGTCCAGACGATCATGCAGAACACGCCGGACGGCGTGGACGACCTCGGCTTCTTCGCGCTGCCCGCCGCCGAGGCGGAGCACACCCAGGCCACGATCTGGCAGCCGAACGCGGTGTACGTCCCGGCGTCCACGGAGGGCGCGGAGCTGGAGGCCGCGAAGGCGTTCGTCGCCTTCGTCAACAGCGCCGCCGGGTGCGACATCCAGAACGAGCTGCTCGTGCCCGCCGGCCCGTACGCCGGCACGTGCGACCTGCCCGACGACGCCCCGCCGCTGCTCGACGACATCCAGGCGTACGTCGACGACGGCAGGACCGCGAACGCGCTGGAGTTCCTCTCGCCGGTCAAGGGGCCGAACCTGGAGAAGGTCACGGTCGAGGTCGGTTCCGGCATCCGCAGCGCGGAGGACGCCGCCGCGTTCTACGACCAGGACGTCGAGAGCCAGGCCAAGCAGCTCGGTCTCGAGGGATGGTAGGCGAGGGATGCTAGCGCCGGTCACGACCGAGGTCCGGCCCGGCAGGCGCCGTCGGACGGCGGGCTCCACCTCGGCGACCCAGCGCAGCATCTACCCGTCGTGGTTCTACCTGCCGGCCGCTGCGCTGTACCTGGTGTTCTTCGCGGTGCCGACGTTCGCGTCGTTCTACTTCAGCCTCACCCGCTGGACGCTGTTCGACACCGAGTTCATCGGCCTGGAGAACTATGTCCAGTTCTTCTCGGAGCCGCAGCTCTTGCAGGGGTTCGTCAACACGCTGGTCTACGGCTTCGTGACGTCGGGCGCCAAGGTGGTGCTCGGGCTGGCGCTGGCCGTGCTGCTGACCTCGCAGCTCGTCGGCCGCGGGTACCTGCGGTCGGTCGTGTTCTTCCCCGTGCTCGTCTCCACGATCGGCGTCGGCATCACGTTCAAGGCGCTGCTCGACCCGTTCGACGGCGTGGTCAACACGATGCTCGCCGCGTTCGGCATCGACGGGCCCGGGTGGTTCACCGACCCGGACCAGGCGCTGCTCACGATCGCCGCCGTCGACGTCTGGAAAGGGCTCGGCATCGCCACTCTCATCTACATCGCGGGGATCGTCGCGATCCCGCAGGAGTACTACGAGGCCGCGCGGGTCGACGGCGCGAGCCGCTGGCAGCAGTTCCGCTCCATCACGCTGCCGCTGGTCCAGCCCGCCACGGCGACCGTCATCATCCTGTCCCTCATCGGCGGGCTGCGGTCGTTCGACCTGATCTGGGCGACCACGGGTGGCGGGCCGGGGTTCACCAGCGACGTCATCGGCTCCGTCATCTACAAGCAGTACCAGGCCGGCTTCTACGGGCTGTCCACCGCGGGCAACGTGATCCTCTTCCTGGTCGTCACGGCGGTCATGGTGCCGATCTCGATCCTGCTGAACCGGAAGGAGGTCGACCGATGAGGCGCGCCGGATCGTGGATCGCCGGTCTCGTGGCCGTCCTCGCTTCGGTGGTGGTCTTCCTCGTGCCGTTCGTGTTCATCTTCCTCACGGCGGCCAAGGACCCGGCGGACGCGTCGCGCCTCGAGTTCTCCTGGCCGCGGAGCTGGGCGTTCGGCGAGAACCTGACCGAGGTGCTCACCACGCGCGACGGCATCGTGGTGCGGGCCTTCGTGAACAGCGCGGTCCTGACCGTCGTCAGCGTCGTGATCATGGTGATCCTCGCGGCGATGGTCGGCTACCTGCTGCAGCGACGTCGTTCGCGGCTCAATCCGATCGTCAACTTCTTCGTCCTGGCGGGCCTCATCGTGCCGCCGGCCGTCGTCCCGACGATCTGGGTGCTGCAGCGGTTGGGGCTGTTCAAGACGATGCCCGGCCTCATCCTCATCGAGGCGACGTTCGGTCTGTCGTTCTGCATCCTGCTGTTCCGGGCGTTCGTGGCGACCATCCCGCGCGAGCTCGACGAGGCGGCGATCATCGACGGCGCGGGGCCCCTGCGGCTCTTCTTCGCCGTCATCCTGCCGCTGCTGCGGCCGGTGATCATCACCGTCGTCGTGGTGCAGGCGGTGACCGTGTTCAACGACTTCACCAACCCCCTGTACTTCCTGCCCGGGGACGAGAACGCGACCGTCCAGCTCACGCTCTACAACTTTCAGAGCCAGATGGTCAGCCAGTTCAACCTGCTCTTCATGGACATCCTGCTGATCACGATCCCGCCCCTGGTCATGTACATCTTCTTCAACCGCCAGATCGTGGCCGGCATGACGTCCGGCGCGGTCAAGGGCTGAGAGAGGTTCACCTGTGAACAACGAGTCCCCGAGGCCGACGTCGGTCGGTCGTGTCCGCGTCGAGCGCCGCACCGACGGCGACTTCGCCGACAGCCCCGCTCCACGTCTGAGCTGGACCGTCTATTCCGCGGTGCCCGGCTGGTGGCAGGCCGCCGCCGAGGTGCGCCTCGACGGCGGACGGGCTGGTGAACGCGTGGTGCGCCTGGACACCGACGAGTCCCGGTTCGTGGCGTGGCCGTTCGAGCAGCTCCTGCCGCACGCCCGGCACACCCTCGAGGTGCGCGTCACGGGCGTGGACGGCGGGACGTCGCCCTGGAGCGATCCGGTCACCGTGCGCGCGGTGTTCCTGGCCGACGGCGAGTGGACGGCCCCGTTCGTCGGGCTGGCCCCCGCGCAGGACGGGGCCACGGAGCCCGCCACGCCCGGCCTGCTCCGCACCGAGCTGGACCTCGACGCCGACGTCGCCCGCGCGACCCTCTACGCGTCGGCCCACGGCGTCTACCAGGTGCAGATCAACGGGCGCGACGTCGACGACGCCGTGCTGAAGCCCGGCTGGACGGCCTACCAGCACCGCCTCGTGCACGAGGCGACGGACGTGACCGCGCTGCTCCGCTCCGGCGCGAACGCCGTCGGCGTGCGGCTGGCCGGCGGCTGGTGGACCGAGCGGTACGGCTTCCACGGCGCCGCCAGGACCTTCTACGGGGAGCAGCCCGCCGTCGCGGTGCAGCTGCACGTCGAGCTCGCCGACGGGACGACCCGCGTCCTGACCACCGGACCGGACTGGCGCGGCGCCGCCGTCGGCCCCGTCGTGGCGAGCGGCATCTACGCGGGCGAGCGGACCGACGCGCGCCGCGCCGTGCCCGGCTGGGGCGAGCCGGGGTTCGACGACTCGGCGTGGCCGGCCGTGCGGGTGCACACGTCCGACGTCGTGCCGGAGCCCGCCATCGCTGAACCCGTGCGGCGGGTCGACGAGCTCGCGGTCCAGGACGTGATCACCACGGCGTCCGGGCGGACCGTGCTGGACTTCGGCCAGAACCTGGTGGGCCGGCTCCGGGTGCGCGTCACGGGCGAGCGCGGCCAGGTGGTCACGCTGCGGCACGCTGAGGTGCTGGAGCACGGGGAGCTCGGCGTGCGCCCCCTGCGGCACGCCGCGGCGACCGACCACCTCGTGCTCTCGGGGGAGGAGGACGTGCTCGAGCCAGAGTTCACCTTCCACGGCTTCCGGTATGCCGAGGTCGACGGCTGGCCGGGCGAGCTGGACCTCGCGGCGGCCCGTGCGGCGGTCACCGCCGTCGTCATCAGCAGCGACATGCGGCGCACCGGCTGGTTCGAGTGCTCGGACGAGCGGGTCGACCGGCTCCACGAGAACGTGGTCTGGGGGATGCGCGGGAACTTCGTCTCGGTGCCCACCGACTGCCCGCAGCGGGACGAGCGCCTCGGCTGGACCGGCGACATCCAGGTCTTCGGCCCGACGGCGAGCTACCTCTACGACAGCGACGCGTTCCTCGCCTCGTGGCTGCGCGACGTCGCCGCCGAGCAGGCCGCGCGCGACGGCGTCTGCCCGGTCGTGGTGCCGATGGTGCTGCCCTTCGGGGCCAAGCCCGCTGCCGCCTGGGGCGACGCCGCCACCGTCGTGCCCATGACGCTGCTGGAACGGTTCGCCGACCGGCGTGCGCTCGCCGAGCAGTTCCCGAGCATGCGGGCCTGGGCCGACGTGCTGCTCGGCCTGGCCGGCGACCGGCTCCTGTGGGAGGGCATGTTCCAGTTCGGGGACTGGCTCGACCCGGACGCGCCGCCGGACGACCCGGCCGGCGCGAAGACGGACCCCGACATCGTTGCGAGCGCCTACGTGGTGCGTTCGCTCCAGCTCGTCACCGCGGCGGCGCGCGAGCTCGGCGACGCGGAGGCTGCCGGGACGTACGGCGACCTCGCCGAGCGGGCGCGGCTGGCCTGGGTCCGCGAGTACACGACGCCGGCCGGGCGGGTGGTCTCCGACGCGCAGACCGCCTACGCGCTGGCGATCACCTTCGGCCTGGTGGACGCGGCGACGCGAGCGACGATGGGCGACCGGCTCGCCTGGCTGGTGCGCCGGGCGGGCTACCGCATCGGCACCGGGTTCGTGGGCACGCCGATCATCCAGGACGCCCTGACCTCCACCGGCCACGCCGACGTCGCGGCGCGCCTCCTGCTCCAGACCGGGGTGCCGTCCTGGCTGTACGCCGTGACGATGGGTGCGACGACGGTCTGGGAGCGGTGGGACAGCATGCTCCCGGACGGGAGCATCAACCCCGGCGAGATGACGTCGTTCAACCACTACGCCTTCGGTGCCGTCGCCGACTGGCTGCACCGCACGGTGGCCGGTCTCGCCCCGGACGCGCCCGGCTACCGGAGGCTGCGGGTCGCGCCGGTCCCGATCGCCGGGCTGGACCGGGCCTCGGCACGCTACGAGACCGCGTACGGGATGGCGGAGGCCGGCTGGGCGGCCCACGACGGGCAGATCGTGGTGCACGCGGTCGTGCCGGCGAACACGTCGGCCGTGGTGGTGCTGCCCGGAACGGCCGACACCCAGATCCAGGTGGGCTCCGGCCGCCACGAGTGGACCGTCCCCGACCCCCGGCGGCGGGCAGCGCCCCAGCCGGTCACGCTCGCCTCGACGCTCGGCCAGATCGCCGACGACCCCGAGGCGTACGCGGCGGTGCTGGACGCCGTCGACACGCTCGGGGCGGAGTGGGACGGCAACCTGCGCTCGCTGCGGGAGTGGACCGACCAGCGCACCCTGGAGGACGAGCTGGTCCGGCTGCCGCCCGCCGCGCCAGAACGGCTGCGGGCAGTGCTCGACGAGCTCAACTCCCGCCGGGCGGCGCCGGCAGCTCGCTAGACCGAGTCCTTCGTGATGCTCCAGCCCCCGTCGACCGGCAGCTCGACACCCGTGATGTACGAGGCGCGGTCGGAGCAGAGATACGTGATGGCATCGGCCACCTCGGACGCCTCGCCCAGGCGTCCGAGGGCGGTCGCCCCGGCGGCGCTGGCCCGGTCGGCCGCACCGACGCCTTCCCAGTGCGGCGTGAGGACCGGGCCGGGCAGCACGCTGTTGACCCGCACGGCGGGGGCGTACTCGGCGGCGAGCTGCCGGGCGAGCCCGGTCATCCCCGCCTTCGACGAGGCGTAGGCGGCGCGGCCCGGGAGCCCGAAGCGGGCGTGCACGGACGACACCATGACGACCGCGCCCCGGCCCGACGCCGTCAGGTCGGCCAGCAGCGCCCGGGTGCCGAGGTAGGCGCTGGTGAGGGTGACCCGGAGCTGGTGCTCCCAGCTGGACAGCGGCGTGTCCTCGAGCGACGCGACCGTGGTGGCGTAGGCGTTGTGCACGAGGATCTGCGGCCGGCTTAGCTCCGCCCGGCAGGCGGCGGCCGCCTCGGTCCAGGCCGCCTCGTCGGCGACGTCCATCACCATGGCCGCGGCCCGGTGCCCGGAAGCGCGCAGCTCGTCGCGGAGCTCGAGCACGGTGGGGGAGATGTCGACGAGGAAGAGGTCGGCGCCTTCTTCCGCGAGCCGTCGGGAGGTCGCGGCGCCAATGCCTCGGGCAGCGCCGGTGACGACTGCCGTACGCCCGTCCAGGTCGCGTGTCATGGCTGGTACCTCTCGTCGATGGGCGGTTCTCCGGCAGGCTACCCGCGGCGCGGGCCCGCTTCACCTGGACCTATTACCCCCATTCCAATACGTTGACATAGCAGTAATCCGTTCGTACGCTGCTCGGCAGGTCAGGCCAACGCCGGCACGACCGAGGAGACGGACGATGGGTTCGGACCATGAAGCTCGGCACAACTGGAGCGGGATCATGACGGGCGCGCAGGCATCGGGCCTGCCCGCGCTCTACACCCGCGAGATCCTCTCCGGCCTCGTCACCGCGGTGGCCGACCGGCTCGGCGACCGGGTCGCGGACGCCGTCGGGCGCTGCATGTCGGACACCCTCGCCCGGACGATCACCCGGCATCCCGACGGTACGGCGTTCGTGATCACCGGGGACATCCCCGCGATGTGGCTGCGGGACTCCACCGCGCAGCTCGCGCCCTTCCTGCACCTCGCCGGTCAGGACGAGCGGCTCGCGGACACGATCGCGGCGGTGTCGCGGCGGCAGCAGGCCTCGATCCTGCACGACCCCTACGCCAACGCGTTCAACGACGGCCCAACGGGCGCCGGACACCGGGACCGCACAGGGGATCCTGACACGGGACAGTCGGCCTGGGTGTGGGAGCGCAAGTACGAGATCGACTCCCTCGCCTATCCGGTCCAGCTCGCATACGACCTGTGGTGCGCCACCGGCAGGACGGACCACCTCGACACGTTCGGCCGGGTCGCGCGCACGGTCGTCGGCGTGTGGCGCGCCGAGCAGCGGCACCACGAGGGATCCCCGTACACGTTCGAGCGGACCGACTGCCCGCCGTCCGACACCCTGGTCCGTGCCGGGCGCGGCCCCGAGGTCGCGTTCACCGGCATGACCTGGGCCGGGTTCCGGCCCAGCGACGACGCCTGCCGGTACGGCTACAACGTGCCCGGCAACGCGCTGGCCGCCGTCGCGCTCGGATACGTGGGCCGGATCGCGACCGAGGTCCTGCACGACGACGCCCTGGCCACCGACGCCGCCGCGCTGCGGTCCGACCTCGAGCGCGGCATCCGCGAGCACGGCATCGTCCCCGGCCCGGACGGCCGGCCGGTCTACGCGTACGAGGTGGACGGCCGCGGCGGGGTGCTCCTGGCCGACGACGCCAACTCGCCCAGCCTGCTCTCCCTGCCGATGCTGGGCTGGTGCGCCGCCGACGACCCGCTCTACGCCGCCACCCGCGACCTGATCCTCAGTGACGCCAACCCCTACTACTACAGCGGCACGGCGGCGTCCGGTATCGGCAGCCCGCACACGCCCGCCGGGCACGTCTGGCCGATCGCCCTGGCGATCCAGGGACTGACCACCACCGACCCGGACGAGTGCCGCCGGCTCCTGGACCTGATCCTCGCGACCGACGCGGGGACCGGAGCCGTGCACGAGTCGTTCCACGTCGACGACCCGGCCGTTTACACGCGCGAGTGGTTCTCCTGGGCGAACTCGATGTTCTGCGAGCTCGCCCTCCAGGCCGCCGGCCTGCGCACGTACCGCCGTCGGTGCGCGGGCGTCGACGCGCGTCGGTGAGCCGTTCCCCAGGGCGGGGCACGGTAGATTCGACGGTCAGGTCCGATCGGTGAAAGGGCACCTGTGAGCCAGCCGCTCTACCTCGAGGTGTACGAGAAGCTCCGCGACGCGATCCACGCGGGGACGTACCGGGTCGGCGACCGGATGCCCGCGGAGGCCGAGCTGACCAAGCAGCTCGGGGTCAGCGCCATCACGCTCAAGCGCGCGATGGACCTGCTGCGCGCCGACGGTTACATCACGCGCCGGCCCCGGCTCGGCACCATCGTCGTGAGCGAGACCGCTACGACCGCCGTCAGCACCGGGAGCGGACCCACGCCCCTGATCGGATGCGTCCTGACCGACTTCGACGACACCTTCGGCACGCGGGTGCTCGCCGGGCTGCTCGACGCGTCGAGCACCGTCGCGAACGTCGTGGTCAAGCGCAGCCTCGGCAACCGCGAGGCGGAGGACGACATCGTGCGGGCGCTCGTGGCCGACGGCGTCCAGGGGCTGATCCTCGAACCGAGCTCGTCGCAGTACGTACCCCCGGCGGTGCTGGAGCTCATCACCCAGTCGTTCCCGGTGGCCATCCTGGACCGTGTGTTCGACGGGGTCCCGGTGTCGTCGGTCTGCTCCGACAACGTCTCGGCGGGGCGGCAGGCCGCCGACGTCCTCTTCGCCTCGGGGTACGACCATGTCGGGCTGGTGTCGGCCGCGAGCACCGTCTCGACCGTGCAGGACCGGCTCGACGGCGTCGTCGCCGCCCACGCCACCCGGCACGTGCCGTTCGACCCGGCGCACCAGTTCCGGAAGGTCCGGTCGACGGTTCCCGGGAGCGCCGTCTCGCCGGACGACGACCTCGCCGAGCTCGAGAAGTTCCTGAGCGCCAACCCGGGCGTGACGGGCCTGGTCGCTACCGAGTACAACATCGCCGTCCTGCTGCGCGAGGCGGCGCAGCGCGCCGGCCGGACGGTGCCGGGGGACCTCGGCATCGTCTGCTTCGACCACCCGGACGCCTCCTACGACCAGGCGCGCTACCGGTTCACCCACATCCGGCAGGACGAGACGCGGATGGGGCACGAGGTGGTCGACCTCGTCCTCGCCCAGATCCGTGGTGGGGGGCAGGTCACCAAGGTCGCGCTGCCGACCGAACTGGTGCCGGGCAGCTCGACGCGCTGAGGGTGCCGGGCGGGCGGCCGCGTGGGCGGGTGCCGAGTCCGACTCGGGGGCATGCGGCAGTCCGACGGCCCGCCTCGTTCGTGCCGCCTGCTCAGCAGGGTGGTTCGTCGGGGCGGGATGATCGGGTCGAGTCGAGTCGGGCCGGTTCGTGTCTGGCCGGGTGAGGTGGGGTCGAGTCGGCCTGCTTAGAAGGGTGGTTGGTCGGGGTCGGTCGGGCTTGTGGGGTCGGTCGGTGCTGCCTGGTTCGGTATGGCTCCGGGTTCGGTGGTCTGGTAGCTGCGGGGTAGGCGTTGGCCGGTGAGGGCGTGGAGGGTGAGGTCGCCGCTGGTGTCGGGGTCGATCTGGTCGA
>NZ_JAMTCT010000025.1 GCF_024171995.1 Promicromonospora umidemergens
GCCGGCTACGTCGATATCCAGCTCGATCTACGCATGCCGGTCTACTTCGCCGATCCGCACTCGCCGTGGCAGCGCGGCTCGAACGAGAACACCAACCGGCTGCTGCGGCACTGGTTCGCCAAGGGCACCGACCTGTCCGGGTGGAGTCCCGAGGACCTCAAGCGGGTCGCGACCATGCTCAACGCCAGACCACGCCCCACCCTCGACCTCAAGACCCCCGCCCAAGCACTCAAGAACCTCCTGACCCAAGCCGCCTAAGTTGCACTAACCGATTGACAACGGGCGTCCTGATGGACGCTCAGGTTGCGGTTCGGCGCCACGTCAGGCGTCCGAGCCCGTACGCGACGAGAGCAGGCGGCGAAACGAGCTCAGTCGGGCGGCGCGGGCGGCCCGCTCGTCGTCCGGGGAGCGTTCGATCCAGTCGTCGAGGGCGCAGTCCGGGGCGTCGGCGAGGTGCGTGCAGCCGCGCGGGCACTCCTGCGCCACCTCGTCCAGGTCCTCGAACGCGTTCAGCAAGTGTGCCACCTCGACGTGTGCCAGGCCGAAGGAACGAACGCCCGGGGTGTCGATCACCCAGCCGTCGAACGCGTCGGAGGGCTCGTCCTCCGCGACGGCGACGGGCAGCGGGAGCGCCACGGCGGACGTCGAGGTGTGCCGACCCCGGCCCGTGACGTCGTTGACCACACCGACGGCGCGCTTTGCCTGCGGCACCAGGGCGTTGATCAGCGTCGACTTGCCCACGCCGGAGTGGCCCACCAGCACGGACACCAGACCGCGCAGCCGGCCGCGGACCTCCTCGACGGACTCGGGAGCCAGGACGAGGCCGCCGACAGCCTGGCCGGCATCGCCGCCCGCGCCACCGTCAGCCCGACCGGTCGGCGCCCGCCGCGTCACGACCACCTCGACCCCGAGCGGCTCGTAGAGCGCGCGCAGCTCGTCGGGGGAGGCCAGGTCCGCCTTCGTCAGGCAGAGCAGCACCGACATGCCTGCGTCATAGGCTGCCACGACGCAGCGGTCGATCATGCCGGTCCGGGGCTCGGGCTGGGCCAGCGCCGTGACGATGACCAGCTGGTCCGCGTTGGCGACGACTATCCGCTCGTACGGGTCGGTGTCGTCGGCGGTGCGCCGCAGCGTCGAGGTGCGCTCCTGGATGCGCACGATGCGCGCGAGCGAGCCCTCCCCGCCCGAGACGTCGCCCACGACGTCGACCTGGTCGCCCACGACCACGCGGGTGCGAGTGAGCTCGCGGGCCTTCATGGCGGTCACGATCCTCCCGTCGGACGTCCCAGTGGCGTCGTCGTCGGGGTCCTTGACCAGGAGCGTGTACCGGCCGCGGTCCACGCCGGTGACCAGGCCGGTCACAGCGTCGGAGTGCTCGGGACGCTGCTTGGTCCGGGGGCGGGAGCCGCGCTTCGACGGGCGGGAGCGGAAGTCCGACTCGTCGATGTCGCGCCGGCCCATCAGGCACGCCCCATCAGGAGATGCCCATCAGGCGACCGAGTCGAGCATGCTCAGCCACATGCCGGTGAAGTCGGGCAGCGTCTTGGCCGTGGTGCCGACGTCTTCCACCCGCACGCCCGGCACCCGCAGGCCGAGCAGCGCCGCGGACGTCGCCATGCGGTGGTCGGCATACGTGCGCACGACGTCGCCCCGCAGCGGGCGGGGGGTGATGACCAGGCCGTCGCGAGTCTCCTCCGCCTGCCCGCCGAGCCGCGTGATCTCACGGGCCAGCGCCGCGAGCCGGTCGGTCTCGTGGCCTCGCAGGTGAGCGATCCCGCGCAGCCTGGACGGCGAGTCCGCTAGCGCGGCCAGAGCGGCGAACGTGGGCGCGAGCTCGCCGCCCGCGTGCAGGTCGACGTCGATCCCGTGCAGCTCGCCAGCTCCCGTGACGGACAGGACCCCGTCGGTCAGGGTGTACGTGCCGCCCATCCGCTCCAGGAGGTCGGGCACCATGGCGCCGGGCTGCGTGGTCAGGGTCGGCCAGCCCGGGACGCGGACGGTGCCACCCGCCACCAGGGCGGAGGCGAGGAACGGCGCCGCGTTGGACAGGTCCGGCTCGACGCGGACGTCACGGGCGGCGATCGGCCCCGGGGAGACGTCCCACATGCCGTCGCGGGAGTCGTCGACCACGACGCCGACGTCGCGCAGCGTGGCGACCGTCATCTCGATGTGCGGCAGGCTCGGCAGCGTGGTGCCGATGTGCCGCAGGCTGAGGCCGCGCTCGAAGCGGGCCGCGGCGAGCAGGAGCCCGGAGACGAACTGCGAGGACTCGGAGGCGTCGACGTCCACGGCGCCGCCGGGCACGCTGCCCCGGCCTTCCACGGTGAACGGGAGGTGGGTCGGCAGGGCCGCGGAGTCTCCGGAGCCTGTCGCCGGATCGTGGACGGTGATCCCGAGGGAGCGCAGCGCCGCGAGGACGGGAAGCATCGGGCGGACACGGGCCGCGGGGTCCCCGTCGAACCGGACGGGTCCGTCGGCGAGCGCCGCGAACGGGGGCAGGAACCGCATCACCGTCCCGGCCAGGCCGGTGTCCACCTCGGTGTCGCCGGTGACGGGGCCCGGCGTGACGAGCAGCGTGCTGGGGTGGTCGCCCTCCTCGATGCGGGCCCCCAGGCTGCGGAGCGCGCCGATCATGAGGTCGGCGTCCCGGCTGCGCAGGGCGCCGCGCAGGGTGCCGGGTCCCTCTGCGAGGGCGGCGAGCACCAGGAGCCGGTTGGTGAGCGACTTGCTGCCTGGTACCTCGACCGTCGCGTCCAGCGGAGCGCCGGCGAGCGGGGCTTCCCAGGTGGGGGCGGGCGCGGTGGTGGAGGAAGTCATGTGCCGAGATTATCGCGGACCGCGCCCGAGCAGCGGCTCTGTGTCAGACCCGTGGGTCACCGGGGTGACCTGGAGGCCTGGCACCAAGTCCGGAGCGTCAGGCCTCGACGGCGGCGGCCTTCGCTTCCGCACGCGCCGCACGCGCCTGCTGGACGCGCCACGACATCCCGGGCCGGCCCTCGAGGTCCGCGCCCGCGATGAGTGCCGCGCCGACGGAAGCGAGGTTGCGCAGGAACCGCTCGGTGCGCGGGCCGCGCTCTTCCTTCGGTGCGGTGAAGGGCTGGTTCACCACGGCGAGGGGCAGCGTGAGCAGCGCCAGCACGATGGCGGACGCGCGGGGCGCCTTGCCGAGCGCGAGCAGCGTGCCTGCTGCGGCGGTCGCGATGCCGTGCGCGCGGACGAGCGTGGTGACCTGCTTCTCGCTGAGCGGCTCCGCGCCCAGCGCCTGGGTGGCCAGGGCGGACCCGGTCTTGGCCGTGGCGACGTGCTCGCCCGGCTTCCGGGCGGCCTGCACTCCGTCGTAGATGAACGATGAGGCCAGCAGGGGTCGCGCGATGTGTCGAAGCAGCATGCCTCCACCTTGGCAGATGCCGGCCACGAATGCAGCAGGATGGCGATACCGGTCGGCACGCGGCGGGCGGTACGGGCGGGCACGGGGGATGGTCCCCGCCACACCGGGAATTCGGCGCCGGGAGCACAGGTTGAACCCGAGGTGGAGCGATGCCACGAGAAGGATCCGGTGAGGAACAGGGTGATCGACACGGTGACAGACATGGCGACCAGCACGGTGACCAGCGAGGCGACGGGCGCTACCGCCGGTCCGGCGGCGGGCAGGCAGGGCGCGCCCCTGATGTTCGGCGCGGTTCCGGCGCACCTGCTCGACCCCGGCGCGGACGCGGTCCGGTCCACCGCGAAGTCCACGACGGACGCTCTGGCGGACACGGGTTGGCCGACGCGGCTAGGCTCAAGTGCGATGACTGACAATTCCCGCGAGCAGAAGCAGGACGCCGACGCGGTCGGCGCCGATGCCGGGGCGCGCCCCGACACCAACGCGAGCGAGGGTGTTGTCGGGACCACGGAAGCCACCGCGGCCGAGAGCACCACCGAGACCAGCACCGAAGCCAGCGGTCAGGACGGCGACGACGAGAGTACCGAGCGTTCTCCGCAGGAGGAGAGCTCCGCGGCCCGCGCCGCGCGGTTCGAGCGGGACGCGCTCCAGTTCCTCGACCAGCTGTACTCCGCCGCGCTGCGCATGACGCGCAACCCGGCGGACGCAGAGGACCTGGTGCAGGAGACGTTCGCCAAGGCGTTCGCGGCGTTCCACCAGTACCGGCCGGGTACGAACCTGAAGGCCTGGCTGTACCGCATCCTCACGAACACGTTCATCAACAGCTACCGCAAGAAGCAGCGCGAGCCGCAGCAGTCCCAGACCGAGGACGTCGAGGACTGGCAGATCGCGCGTGCGGCGTCGCACACGTCGCGCGGGTTGCGCTCGGCGGAGGTCGAGGCGTTGGACCGGCTTCCGGACAGCGATGTGAAGCGGGCGCTCGCCGAGCTCCCGGAGGACCGTCGGATGGTCGTGTACTACGCCGACGTGGAGGGCTTCCCCTACAAGGAGATCGCAGAGATCATGGGAACTCCGATCGGGACCGTGATGTCCCGGCTGCACCGCGGACGCCGGCAGCTGCGTGAGCTCCTCGCCGATTATGCCGCTCAGCGAGGACTCGTCAGCCAGGCGCCCGGAGGTGCGCAGTGAACAACATCAAACCGATCCCGCACGACACGGCGGGGGAGTCCGAGTGCGAGCACGCACTGAAGCACCTCTACGAGTACCTGGACTCCGAGATGACGCCGGAGGACGAGCAGCGGATGCGCGCACACGTCGCCCACTGCTCGCCGTGCCTGGCGGAGCTGAGCGTCGAGGACCTCGTGAAGCAGCTGGTGCGCCGGTCGTGCAGCGAGCGCGCGCCGGAGACGCTGCGGGTGCGTATCCACGAGCAGCTGACGGTGATGACCGTCGTCGAGTGACGGCGTCCGGCTGACGGCCGGCGGGCATGACGAAGGGCCGGGACCCAGACGATGTAGGGGTTCCGGCCCTTTCGCGTGCCCGGCTGGGCGGCTCACAGTCCTGACGGACGCTTGAGCCAGCTCAGCAGTTGGGGCGCTTGCCGTGGTTCGCTGCCTTGCCGGCACGGCTACGGCGCTTGCGACCGCGCTTGCTCATCTGTGTCTCCTACCAGGTGACGGACTGAATGGCTCCAATGATCCCACAGATCACCGGGTTGTCCGGTCGCAAAAGGGGTTGCCGGACCTGAGAACGCGATATATCGTGTCTCTCGCCAACGCGATATATCGTGTCCGTCAGCGAGAGTTCGAGCCAGTCCGAGCACCGGAGGAACCCATGAGCGCAGACAGCTGGACCGTCACCGGTCCACAGACCATCGAGCTCGATGGTGTGACCACCGTCGATGCGCACGTCGTCGACGGCCGGCTCGACATCGTCGCCCACGACGAGCCAGTGGCTCGGGTGGAGGTGCACTCCGTCGAGGGCAGGTCCCTCGAGGTGCGCCTCGAGGGTGGGCACCTGGTGATCGGGCACGAGAGCGGCCTGTCGGGCTGGGGCTCGTTCATGAAGCGGTTCGCTGACTTCGGCGGCAAGGCCCGCGCCGACATCCACGTCGCGGTGCCGGCCGGGACGACGGTGCGGCTCGGCACCGTCCGCGGCGAGGGCCTCCTCGCCGGCACGACGGCGGGTGCGTCGGCGTCCACCGTCTCCGGTTCTCTCCTGGTCTCCCGCACGGCAGGGGACCTCAGGCTGAACACCGTCTCCGGCGAGGTGACGGTCCGCGACCACGTGGGTGACGTCACCAGCAACACGGTGTCCGCCGACGTCGTGGTGAGCGCGTCGGCCGACGCCGTGACGTCGTCGTCGGTCTCGGGCGACGTGACGTTCGACCTGGTGAACCAGCCCAGGACCGTCCGGGTCAACACGGTGTCAGGGAACATGCTCCTGCGGGTGCCGGACGAGCGGGCCGTCGAGGTGTCGGTGCAGAGCGTCAGCGGGCGCGTGACGCTGGGCGGCCTGCAGTTCACCGGTGGCGGTGGCGCGAAGGTCACCGGCGGCGAGCGGTCGGCGCGGCAGAGCGTCATGCAGCTGCGGGTGACGGGCGTCTCGGGCGACGTCACCGTGATCGGCGGGCCGCAGGACGCGGCGGACGGCCCGGCCGACGCAGTGCCCGCGGACGCGGCGCCCGTGGAGCTGTAATGCCACCTGTGTTCGCCCACGGGGAGCTTCGCCTGTACCTGCTGGTGCTGCTCCTGGACGGCCCCCGGCACGGGTACGAGCTGATCACGGAGCTCACCCGGCGCTTCGGCGGCACCTACCGCCCCAGCGCAGGAACCATCTACCCGCGCCTGGCACGGCTCGAGGAGGAAGGCCTGGTGCGCCGCTCGGTTCCCGGCGCGCAGGCTCCGTCCGAGCCCGCAGGCTCACCCGGCGCCGGCCGCAAGGCCACGTACGAGCTCACCCCGGCGGGCCGGGCCGAGCTCGACTCCCGCCTCGACGACGTCCGGCGCCTGGAGCGCAGCGTCGCCGAGACGGTGCGCAGCCTCGCGGACGAGGTGCGGGCGGACGTCCGCGACACGATGCGCGGCCTGCGGGCCGAGCTCGCCGCCGCGGCGCAGGAGGCCCGTTCCCGATCCCGGCCGCGGCCGGGACCGGACACCACGCCGGACCCGCGCCGCACGCAGTCCAACTCGCTGCGACACGACGGCGAGGCGATGCTTCAGCGGTTCCGCAACGACGTGCTGGCCGACCTGCGGGAGGCGGACGTCGCAGGTACGGTGTCGGCGCTGACCGTGGAGACGCTGCGTACCGTCCTCGACTCGGCGCGTTCCGCGATCCGTGGGACGCTGCCGCACAGCACGAGTTCTCCGCCGAGCCGTGCAGAACGCACGAACCCCGAGTGATGCGCACTCCCCATGAGCGCACCCATGCACCCATCCACGAACGACCCCGCAACGTCCCCAACGAACGGAGCACAGCGATGACCACCGAGTCCTGGAGCGTAGCCGCCCCGCAGACCATCGAGGTAGGCGGCGCCTCGACCCTGATCGTCCGACTGACGAACGGCCGCGCTGAGATCGTGGCCGACCCGAACCGGACCTCCGGAGCCCTCGTCGAGGTGCTCGAGGTGTCGGCGCGGCCGCTACAGATCCTCGCCGAGCACGGCAACCTCCGGATCGCCTACGACTTCCCGGGCCTCGAGGGCTTCGTGGACCGTTTCCGCGGGCTCAAGGACCACGACAGCGCAGTGGTCCGGGTGACCGTCCCGGCCGCTTCGGTGGTCGACGTCGCCACGGTCGGTGCCGAGGCCGTGGTGACCGGGTCGCAGGCGGGGGTCAACGTCAAGACAGCGGGCGGCGCCATCACCGTCACCGGGACCACCGGGTCCGTGACCACCAAGTCGGGCACGGGCGCCGTCACCGTCGCCGAGCACGCGGGCGACGTGGCGGTCTCGACCGTGTCGGGCGCGGTGTCGGTGGTGGGCGCGCTGGGCCGGGTGTCCGTCCAGACCGTCTCCGGCGCGGTGGACGTCACGGCCATCGGCACCACGCCGCTCGTCAACGCCAAGACGGTCTCGGGCCCTGCGGCGGTGCAGCTCGACGCCGGGTCCCCGGTCAACCTCCGTGCGCGCAGCGTGACGGGCAAGGTGATGATCGACGGCGCGCAGGCGACCTCCAGCGCGCAGCGCACCGTCGTCGTCGACCACGCGGAGCCGGGAGCGGCCGCGTACATCTCGACCAACACGGTCTCGGGAACGGCGACGATCACCCGCGGCTGACTAGAACCGTGGTGAGGTAGAAGCGGGGCCGGAGCGCTGATTGCGCTCCGGCCCCGCTTCTTCTACCTCGCCACCGTTCTACTTCACCAGGACTCAGGAGGCCTCGTCCTGGGGGAGGCCCAGCCAGGCGTGCCAGCCGGTGTGCAGCACGAGCCAGGCCATGAGCCCGTACCCGGCCTGGCCGGGGTAGGTGCCCCCGCCCTGCGCGAGGTCGGCCAGCCACTGCTCGTGCTGGGCGAGCGGCGTGTACGTGTCGACGTACGGCACCCGACGCCGGCTGGCGACGTCGGCGAACGCGTCGGACAGCTCGGCGATCCGGTCGCCCTCTGCGGGCATCCCGGGCGGCGGCCCGACCACGAAGGCCGCGGTCCGGTTCGCGTCCGCGACGTCGAGGATGTTCGCCAGGTTCAGGCGCGAGCGGGCGACGGTGAGCCCTGAGGCGACGTCGTGCCGTCCCAGGGCCACGACCAGGCGGTTCTCGACCTCCGAGTCGGAGCCGAACCGCGTGGCGGTCTCCGTCTCCCAGCGCGCGCCGAGCTGCGTGCTGGTCTCGCCGGGCACGGCGAGGGTGAAGAGCATGGCGGGCCGGGAGAAATGGGTGCGCGCGACGACGCGACCGGTCCAGCCGAGCGCACGGGCGTCTCCGACACCTGTGGCCAGCTCGTCACCGACGACGCAGATGCGCACCTCGCGATCCTGCAACGGACTCTCCTTGCCTGTTCCCGGCAGCCTGGCGGACGGCCGGTTCCCCATTGTGGTGCACGGACCGTAACCGATCGGTGACAACGCGCCGACGCTGACCCGTCGACGTCAGAACGAGAGACGTCAGAGCAGTGTCGTCAGAGCAGCGTCAGCCCCCAGCGGACACCGTGCCGCTCGCCCGGAGCGAGGTGCACCAGCCGCTCGCGCGTGCGGAACGCGTCGGCGGCGCAGGTCATCGGCTCGGCGGCGAGGCCGTGCCTGCGTCGGTCCGGGGCGATGTGGTCACCCGTGCAGATCTGCCAGACGTCCTGGGACTCGTCCATCCAGACAGCCGCCGTGCGGCCGTCCGGAGCGGACAGGTGGGCCCAGGACAGGCCGTCGGCGTCGCGGACGACGTCCACGTACGCGTCGTCGAGGTCCAGGCCCGCCGCGCTGCGCGGTTCCCGCAGGTCATAGGTGCCCGACGCCGGCTCGGTGCCGGTCGGCAGGAGCCGCTCGTCGGTCGTGACGCGGGTGCCCGCGTCGAGCCGCACCGTGCACTCGTCCAGGTCGGCGCCGCCCGTGGACAGCCAGGGATGGAACCCGCACCCGTAGGGCGCCGTGCTCGCACCCACGTTGGTGACGTCGAGGGTGACCTCGAGGCCGGCGTCGGACAGGGCGTAGCGAATCTGCGCCACCAGCTGGAACGGGTAGCCGGGCCGGGCGACCAGCTCCAGCTCCAGCGTCACGGCGGAGCCGGAGTGCTCGAGCACCGACCAGCGCTCCCACGCCGCGAGCCCGTGCAGCGCGGTGTTGCGCGCAGGCTCGGTCACGGGCAGCTGGTGGGTCTCGCCGCCGTACTCGTACGAGCCGTCTCGCAGCCGGTTCGGCCAGGGGACGAGCACCGCGGAGTTGAACACGGGGCTGATCTCGTCAGCGCCGAACGGGACCACGACGTCGCGTCCGTCCACCGAGTACTCTCGCAGCGCCGCGCCCACCTGGGTGATCGTCGCACGGTGGCCTGCATGGCCGATCCGGAACTGGTCCCCGGAAGGATGGGGCCTGGCCTCGGCAACCGGAGGAATCTCTGTCGTCACACTCACACCGTAACCGTAGGGCAATTTTCGCCTGCGCCACGTAGCGTGAGACAGCAGACTGGGGGGTCGTGCTGTGACATCTGCAAACGGCCCCGCTACGAACAGGACCTGAGGACGGGTCCGCGCGGGCAGGTCTGCCCGCCCCAGCAGTAGGAGGAACGATGGAACAGCAGGTACTCGGACGGACCGGTCGGCTCGTATCGGCTGTGGGCCTGGGGACCTGGCAGCTCGGTGCTGACTGGGGAGAGGTCAGCGAGAGCGACGCCCGCGCGGTTCTCGAGGCCTCGCTGGAGGCCGGGGTGACGTTCTTCGACACCGCCGACGTCTACGGTGACGGCCGCAGCGAGCAAGCTATCGGTTCCTTCCTCAAGGACCACCCCGACACAGGGATCACCGTCGCCACGAAGATGGGCCGGCGGATGGACCAGGTGCCGGAGAACTACGTGCTGGGACACTTCCGCGAGTGGACCGACCGTTCCCGGCGCAACCTCGGCGTCGACCGGCTGGACCTGGTGCAGCTCCACTGCCCGCCCACGGCGGTCTACTCGTCGGACGCCGTCTACGACGCGCTCGACCAGCTGGTGTCCGACGGCGCCATCGCGGCGTACGGCGTCAGCGTCGAGAAGTCGTCGGAGGCCCTCGAAGCCATCGCCCGGCCCAACGTCGCGACCGTGCAGATCATCCTCAACGCGTTCCGGCTCAAGCCGCTCGAGGAGGTGCTCCCCGCGGCCTCGGCGGCGGGAGTCGGCATCATCGCCCGGGTCCCGCTCGCGTCCGGCCTGCTCTCCGGCCGGTACACGAAGGAGACGGTGTTCGCCGAGAACGACCACCGCACCTTCAACAGGGACGGCGCGGCGTTCGACGTCGGCGAGACCTTCTCCGGCGTGCCCTACGAGGTGGGGCTCGAGGCCGCCGGCCGGTTCTCCGAGCTGGCCAAGGACCGCGTCGGCGACTCCCTCACCCCGGCGCAGGCGGCCATCGCCTGGGCGTGGCAGCGGCCCGGCGTCTCCTCCGTGATCCCCGGCGCCCGCAACGTCGAGCAGGCTCGCGCAAACGCTGCGGCGGGTGACGCTGCGACGCTCGGCCCGCTGTTCATGTCCGGCGTGCGCGAGATCTACGACGAGATGATTAAGGAGCACGTCCACGACAAGTGGTGAGCTTCAGCGCGTGACCCGAGAAGGGGCGAGCCGGTACCACCGGCTCGCCCCTTCTCGGGTCACCTACCGCCTGCCTGACCGTTCCGGCGGAACACGAGAGGCGGGCATCCCCCGCAGGGATGCCCGCCTCTCGTGGCGCTGTCAGCCGCGCGTGAAGGCCTGCTCCAGCAGCGTCTGCTGCTGGGCCGCGTGCAGCTTCGCGGTACCGGCGGCCGTCGACGCCGACGCCGGGCGCGAGACCACCTTGACGTAGGGCACGTCCACCGGCAGCGCCAGGTGGATGAAGCCCCAGGCGCCCTGGTTCTGCGGCTCGTCCTGGACCCAGACCACCTCGGCGTCGCCGTACTTGGCGATCTCCTCACGGAGCTGCGCCTCCGGGAACGGGTAGAGCTGCTCGAGGCGAACGATGGCCACGCCCTCGTCACCGCGCTTGGCGCGCTCCGCGAGGAGGTCGTAGTACACGCGTCCCGTGCACAGCAGCACCCGGTCGACCTTCGCCGGGACCGCCGTCGGGTCGGTGATGACCTCCTGGAAGGTGCCGGAGGTGAAGTCGTCGACCGAGGACGCGGCCGCCTTGAGGCGCAGCAGCTGCTTCGGCGTGAACACCACCATCGGACGGCGCGGGCGGGCGTACGCCTGACGGCGCAGCAGGTGGAAGTACGACGCAGGCGTGGACGGCTGCGCGATCGTCAGGTTGTTCTCGGCGCCGAGCTGCAGGAACCGCTCGATGCGAGCCGACGAGTGGTCCGGACCCTGCCCCTCGTAGCCGTGCGGCAGCAGCATGACGACCGAGGACGACTGGCCCCACTTCTGCTCGGCGGACGAGATGAACTCGTCGATCACCGTCTGGGCACCGTTGACGAAGTCGCCGAACTGAGCCTCCCAGAGCACCAGGGCGTCCGGGCGCTCCACCGAGTAGCCGTACTCGAAGCCGAGCGCCGCGTACTCCGACAGCGAGGAGTCGTAGATCCAGAACTTGGCCTGGTCGCCGGACATGTACAGGATCGGGGTCCACTCGGCGCCCGTCTCCCGGTCGTGTAGCACCGCGTGGCGCTGCACGAACGTGCCACGGCGCGAGTCCTGGCCGGCGAGGCGCACCGGGGTGCCCTCAGCGAGCAGCGAGCCGAAGGCGACGAGCTCGCCGAAGCCCCAGTCGATGCCACCTTCCTTCGCCATGAGCTGGCGCTTCTCGAGCAGCTGGGCGAGCTTGGGGTGGACGGTGAAGCCCTCCGGCGGCGAGGTGTGCACGTCGCCGACCCGCTGCAGCATCTCCGGCGAGATCGCCGTCTGCCAGCCCACCATCGTCCCGGCGTCCTCACGCTGGGACTCGGGGCGCTCCAGGCCGGCGATCTGCTCGGTCTGCGGCGCCGGGGTGAACCCGCCCTTGGTCTCGGTGAAGACCCGCTCGAGCTGCGACTGGTAGTCCTGCAGCGCGCCCTCGGCCTCCTCGACGGTGATGTCACCGCGCGCGACCAGGTTCTCGGTGTAGAGCTTGCGCACCGAGCGCTTGGTCTCGATGAGGTTGTACATGAGCGGCTGCGTCATCGACGGGTCGTCGCCCTCGTTGTGCCCGCGACGGCGGTAGCAGATGAGGTCGATGATGACGTCCTGGCCGAACTGCTCGCGGAACGCGAAGGCGAGCTCGGCGGTCCGCACGACGGCCTCGGGGTCGTCGCCGTTCACGTGCATCACCGGGACCTGGTAGCCCTTGGCGACGTCCGTCGCGTACGTGGTCGAGCGGGACGCCGTCGGACCGGTTGTGAAGCCCACCTGGTTGTTCACGACCACGTGGATGGTGCCACCGGTGCGGTACCCGCGCAGCTGCGACAGGTTCAGCACCTCAGGAACCACGCCCTGGCCCGCGAACGCCGCGTCGCCGTGCACCAGGATCGGCAGCACGGAGAAACCGTCACCACCGAGGTCGATGCGGTCCTGCTTGGCGCGGACGATGCCCTCGAGCACCGGGTCGACGGCCTCGAGGTGCGACGGGTTGGCCGCGAGGTAGACGCGCGTGGTGGCGCCGGACTCCGACGTGAACGTGCCCTCGGTGCCGAGGTGGTACTTCACGTCGCCGGAGCCCTGGACGCTCTTCGGGTCGAGCTGGCCCTCGAACTCCTTGAAGATCTGGCCGTAGCTCTTGCCCGCGATGTTCGCCAGCACGTTCAGCCGGCCGCGGTGGGCCATACCGATGCCGACCTCGTCGAGCCCGCCTTCCGCCGCGCGGGACAGGATCGCGTCGAGCAGCGGGATCAGGGACTCGCCGCCTTCCAGCGAGAAGCGCTTCTGCCCGACGAACTTGGTCTGCAGGAACGTCTCGAACGCCTCTGCGGAGTTGAGCCGGCGCAGGATGCGGAGCTGGTCCTCCCGCGGCGTCTTGGCGTAGCCCGCCTCGAGGCGCTCCTGGAGCCACTTGCGCTGGGCCGGGTCCGCGATGTGCATGTACTCGATGCCGATGGTGCGGCAGTACGAGTCGCGCAGCAGACCGAGCACGTCGCGGAGCGTCGCCTTCGGCTTGGGGCCGAAGCCCGCCGTCGGGAACGTGCGGTCCAGGTCCCAGAGCGTGAGGCCGTGGGTCTGGATGTCCAGGTCCGGGTGCTTGCGCTGGCGGTACGCGAGCGGGTCGGTGTCCGCCATGAGGTGGCCACGCGAGCGGTACGACTGGATGACCTCGGCGATCTTGGCCGGCTTGGCGGCCTCGACGTCGGCGTCCACCGTGTTGTCGCGGACCCAGCGGACGGGCTCGTACGGGACGCGCAGCGCCGCGAAGACGCGGTCGTAGAAGCCGTCCAGGCCGAGCAGCTTCTCCGAGATGATCTTGAGGAACTCGCCGGACTGCGCGCCCTGGATGATGCGGTGGTCGTAGGTCGACGTGATCGTCATGACCTTCGAGATGCCCATCCGGGCGAGCTGCTCCTCGGAGGCGCCGGCGAACTCCGCCGGGTAATCCATGGCGCCGACGCCGACGATGGTGCCCTGACCCTGCATGAGGCGCGGCACCGAGTGCACGGTGCCGATGCCGCCCGGGTTGGTCAGCGAGATCGTGGTGCCCTGGAAGTCCGGCACGGCGAGCTTGCCGCCGCGGGCCTTGCGGACCAGCTCCTCGTAGGCCGCCCAGAACTCGGCGAAGTCGAGCTCCTCGGCCTTCTTGATGCTCGGCACCAGCAGCTGGCGCGAGCCGTCCGGCTTGGCCAGGTCGATCGCGAGGCCGAAGCCCACGTGGGCGGGCTGGTTCACGCCCGGCTTGCCGTCGATCGGCTCGTAGTGCGCGTTCATGACGGGCATGTCGGCCAGCGCCTCGACCAGCGCGAAGCCGATCAGGTGCGTGAACGAGATCTTGCCGCCGCGACCGCGCTTGAGGTGGTTGTTGATGACGATGCGGTTGTCGACCATCAGCTTGGCGGGCACGGCGCGCACCGAGGTGGCGGTGGGGACCTCGAGCGAGGCCTCCATGTTCGTGACCACCCGCGCGGCGGGGCCGCGCAGCTTCTGGATGTCGTCGACGGCGTCCGGGTGTGCCATCGGGCGCTCGAACGTGTCCGCGTAGTGCGTGGTGGGTGGGGTGGCGATCGGGTTGGCCGGGTTGACCTTCGGGTCGGCAGGCAGCCGCTTCTTGCGCAGCTTCTGCGCGGCCTCCGAGGCGGCGGTGCCGCCCGTCACCGGGGTGGCTGTCTGCGGGGCTGGCGCCGCCTGAACGGGCGCCGCCTGAGCGGAGGCCGGGCTCGCCTTGGCCTTCCCCGCGTCGGCGGGAGCCGTGTCCGCCGGAGCCTTCGGGGCGGCCTCAGCAGCGCCGTCCTTGGTGGAACCGTTCTCGCCAGGGGTGTAGTCGGCGAAGAAGTCCCACCACGCGGGGTCCACCGCGTTCTTGTCCTTCAGGTACTGCTGGTAGAGCTCGTCCACAAGCCATTCGTTGGCTCCGAATGACGAGCTCGCCACGCTGATCGACTCTGAACCAGCCTTAGCTGACACGCGCGGATCGCCCACCTTCACCACAGTTGCGTTCTGAGCGCGCCACCCTTGTCGTAACGCGCACAGCCCGAATGTTTTCGGACCCTCCAAGGGTAGGCCCTCCGGGCCCCTCGGTGGGTGTGATCCTGCGGGCGCCGCGGCCCGCCCCGGTGTCAAAGAAGTTGGTTCGTCATGTTTCTCGCACCTAGAGCAAAACTCGGGCAACGTTCGGCCTGGAAGTCGCCAACGTGGCGTTATGGGTCCGGTCGTAGGGCGGACAACCTTTGGCGCGTGTGACAGAGATCACGGGACTCAGTCTCACACCTTGGCCGCTGGCACCCCTAGGCTTCTCCGTTTCTCGCGGGACCCGTTCCGCGGCGGCACAGGCCCGGGAGCGTGAGCTCCGGGTGCTGGATCAGTCCGTGTGGGTGGCCGAGACGCCGGGTGCCGGGTGTGCCCGCGCCGGGAGGGTGACCCGCATCGTCGCGCCGCGTTCGGAGTCGACCACCTGGACGTACCCGCCGTGCAGCTCGACCGCCCAGCGGACGATGGCGAGACCTATGCCGGTCCCACCGCTCGACCCGACGGTGCCACCGACGGCGCTGCCCGGTGCCCCGGAGAGGGCGTCGTTCGCGCCGCCGTCGCGCGCCCTGCCGCTGTCGCTTCCCCTGCCGCGTCCCCTGCCCTCGTCGCGCCCCCTGGCGCCGCCGTCGCGTCCTCTGCCGTCGCCGCCGCGGTCCGCCGTCGACCCGGTGCCCCGGACGAATCGCTGGAAGATCCGCTCGCGGTCCGCCGCCGCGATCCCCGGACCCTCGTCGCTGACCTCGAACACGACGTCGGACCCCTCCGTGCCGTCCACCGGGTAGGCGTCCAGGCGGATGACGCCGCCCTGCGGCGAGTGCCGGATCGCGTTCTGCAGCAGGTTGATGACCACCTGGTGCAGGCGCTCGGCGTCACCCTCGATGGTGAGGTCCTCCGGCGTGACGTCGACGACGTAGTGGAGGTCCTTCGCTGCGTCGACCATCGAGAGGTCCTCTGCGCAGTGCTCGAGGAAGTCACCCACGGCGATCGTGCCGACGTTCAGCGCCGAGGCGCCCGCCTCGATGCGCGAGAGGTCCAGCAGGTAGGTGACGAGCCGCGTCAGGCGTTCCGTCTGCGCGTGCGCCTGCTCCAGCGCGGCAGGGGTGGGCTCAACGACGCCGTCGACCATGTTCTCCAGCTGGGCCTTGAGCGCGGCGACGGGCGTGCGCAGCTCGTGGGACACGTTGGCGATCAGGTCGCGACGCGTCTGCTCGACCGAAGCCAGGTCCTCGGCCATCCGGTTGAACGCGTGCGCGAGCTGACCCACCTCGTCGCTGCTCGTCGCACGCACCCGCCGGGTGTAGTCGCCGTCGGCCATGGCCTGGACCGCCTCGGTGATCTCCCGCAACGGCGAGGTCATGCCGCGGGCCAGGACCTGCGTGACCAGCAGCGACAGGATGATCGCCAGGGGGAAGGTGCGGCTGGGGCCCAGGGAGGCCTGCAGACCGAGCCAGGTGATGAGCACAGCGGCGGTCACGGTGGCCGCGACCAGCACGCCGAGCTTGATCTTCAGGGAGCGCAGCGGATCGAGCGGCCGCACGTCGGGAACGCGGGGCACGTGCGGTCTCATCGGGTTACTGGTTCGCGGGCGGCTCGAACGCGTACCCGACACCGTGCACGGTGCGGATCAGGTCCGGACCGAGCTTGCGGCGCAGCGCCTTGATGTGGGAGTCGACGGTGCGCGTGCCGCTCGCGTCCGCCCAGTCCCAGACCTCGGCGAGCAGGCGCTCGCGCGTGAGCACGGTCTTGGGCGACCCGGCGAGCATCACGAGCAGCTCGAACTCGGTGGGGGTCAGGTGGACCTCCTCGCCACCGCGGTAGACGCGGCGCTGGGCCCGGTCCACCGTGACGTCGCCCATCATCATGGGCGGGTCGGCGGGGGTGGTCGCCGCGGCCTGAGCCGCACGGTCGACGCGCCGCAGGAGCGCCTTGATCCGGGCCACGAGCTCGCGCATCGAGAACGGCTTGGTCATGTAGTCGTCCGCGCCGACGCCGAGACCGACGAGCATGTCGGTCTCGTCGTCCCGCGCGGTGAGCATGAGGATCGGCGTGGGGTGCTCTGCCTGGATGCGCCGGGTGACCTCGAGCCCGTCGATGCCTGGCAGCATCACGTCGAGCACCACGAGGTCAGGGCGTAGCCGGGAGGCGGCGTCGACGCCGGACAGGCCGTCGCGCGCGACCTCGACGCGCCAGCCCTCGGCGGACAGCCGCTGAGCGATCGCGGTGGCGATCGTCGGCTCGTCCTCCACTACGAGCACGGTCGCGCTCTGCTGGCCGGTCGAGGCTGCGGCCGACGCCGTACCGGGCTGCTGCGGGGCCCCAGGCGGCTGGGGGATACCAGATGACATAGGTCAATCATGCCTGCACCTACCTGATAAGACACTGAGCCAAGCCTGAGAGTCGGGCCAGGAATGCCTCTGTGCCGTGCTCCGTACCTGCTTCGGCCCTGCTCCCGCAGCCGGGTCCACGCTGTTCCCGCTACGATCGTTCGCACGATGACCGAGCGATATCCCGACCGAAATCCCTTGCATGCACCGGACTGCCCCAGTGCCCCGCGGAGCGCACGATGACCGGCGACTGGATCATGGTCGCCGTCGGCGTTCTCCTCACAGCAGGTACTGCTGTCTTCGTGGCGGGGGAGTTCTCCCTCGTCACCATCGATCCCGCCGTGATCGGCGACTCCGACGACTCGGAGGGAGACAGACCCGGCCGGACCAGGTCTGATTCTCGCTCCACGGCCACGAACGGTGCCCGGCCAGGTCTCGGCCAGAGCGTCCGGGACCGCAGCGTGCGCACCGCGCTGCGCCACCTCTCCACCGAGCTGAGCTCCGCCCAGGTCGGCATCACGCTCACCACGATCCTGCTGGGCTACACGGCCCAGCCGGCGCTGAACTCCCTGCTGTCCGCCGCGTTCGGCGCCACGTCGGTCCCGACCGCCGTCTCCGCAGGGCTCGCGGGCGTCCTGGCCGTCGTGCTGGTGAACGTGTTCTCGATGGTGTGCGGGGAGCTGATCCCCAAGAACTTCGCGCTCTCGGCGCCGCTGGCCACCGCGCGCGTGGTGGTGCCGGTGCAGCGGGTGTTCACCATCACCTTCAAGCCGCTGATCACCGTGCTCAACGGGTCGGCCAACGCGCTGCTGCGCCGCATCGGCGTGGAGCCGCGGGAGGAGCTCTCCGGTGCCCGGTCCGCGTCCGAGCTGGCCTCGCTGGTGCGCCGCTCGGCCGAGGAGGGCACTTTGGAGGCGTCCGTCGCGACCCTGCTGACCAACTCGATCGAGCTCGACACGCTCAGCGCCCGCGACGTGATGACCGACCGGCTGCGCATGTCCGTGGTGGACCGGGCCGCGACGGCGGAGGACGTCGTCTCGCTCGCCCGGCGCACCGGCCACTCGCGGTTCCCGGTGATCGGGCAGGACCGGGACGACATCGTCGGCCTGGTGCACCTGCGGCGGGCTGTGGGCGTGCCGCACGACCGCAGGAGCGAGGTCCCGGCGGCCGCCCTCATGGTGGACGCGCCCCGCGTCCCCGAGACGGTGCGCCTGGGTCCGCTGCTCGTCGAGCTGCGCGGGTTCGGCCTGCAGATGGCAGTCGTGGTCGACGAGTACGGCGGAACCTCCGGCGTCGTGACGCTGGAGGACGTCGTCGAGGAGCTGGTGGGCGACGTCGCGGACGAGCACGACCCCCGGCGCGCGGGCGCTGCCCGTGCGGCCGACGGGTCCTGGATGGTGCCGGGCGTGCTGCGCCCCGACGAGCTCGACGAGTACACCGGGATCGAGGTGCCGGAGGGCGCCGCGTACGAGACGCTCGGTGGACTGGTCATGGCCGAGCTGGGCCGGATGCCCGTCGTCGGCGACCAGATCACGGTGGGCAGGCCGCTCGCTCGCGTCACGCTGCGCGTCGAGGCCATGGACGGGCGGCGGGTCGAGCGGGTACGGGTCCGGCCGCTGCCCGACGACGGGGGCGGTGGCAGGGCCGACGACGACCGGGCCAGAAACGACCGGGCCAGGGCCGACCGGCCGCGCAGCGAGAAGGGGGCGAACCGATGAGCACGACCACAGCGCTCGTGATCGGCCTGGTGCTGCTCGCGGGCAACGCGTTCTTCGTCGGCGCGGAGTTCGCCGTCATCTCGGCGCGCCGGAGCGCCATCGAACCCCTCGCCGCCGCGGGTGACCGGCGGGCCGTCACCGTCCTGTGGGCGATGGAGCACGTCTCGCTCATGCTGGCGTGCGCGCAGCTGGGCGTGACCGTCTGCTCCACCGGCCTCGGCATCGTGGCGGAGCCCGCACTGGCGCACCTCCTCGAGGGGCCGCTGCACAGCATGGGCGTGAGCGAGAGTCTCACCCACCCGATCGCGCTGGTCATCGCCCTGTCGCTCGTCGTGTACCTGCACGTGGTGCTCGGCGAGATGGTGCCGAAGAACCTGGCCGTGTCCGGTCCCGACAAGGCGGTCATGTGGTTCGGGCCGCCGCTGGTGCTCCTCGCCCGCGTGCTGCGCCCCGTGATCGGTGGCCTCAACTGGGTGGCCAACCACGCGGTGCGGCTGGCCGGCGTCGAGCCGAAGGACGAGGTCGCGTCGGCCTTCACCGCCGAGGAGGTGCAGTCCATCGTGCAGCACTCGCAGGCCGAGGGCGTGCTGCGCGACGAGCAGGGCCTCCTGACGGGCGCCATCGAGTTCTCCAACCGCACCGCGAGCGACGTCATGGTGCCGGCCGACGGCCTGGTGGCCGTCGACGAGACGAGCACGCCCGACGACGTCGAGCGGCTGGTGTCGAAGCACGGCTTCAGCCGCTTCCCCGTGGTGACCCACGGGGAGGACGGCGACGAGCTGGTCGGGTACCTGCACCTCAAGGACGTCCTGTACGCGACGGGGCCGGCCCGGTTCGAGCCGGTGGCCGTGTGGCGCGTGCGCGCGCTGGCCGCCGTCGGGCCGGACGACGAGGTCGAGGACGCCCTGCGGGTCATGCAGCGGTCTGGGTCACACCTCGCTCGCGTCGAGGGCGCGGAGGGCGAGCTGCTCGGTGTCGTCTTCCTCGAGGACATCCTGGAGGAGCTCGTCGGCGAGGTGCGGGACGCCATGCAGCGCCGTTGAGCGGGGAACGGCCAGGTAAGGAGAACGTGATGTGCAGGTCTGCTCATGCACAGGCCGGGGCTTGGCAGGCGGGCCGACCCCGGTTAGTGTCTCGTGCGACATACATACCGCGAGGGGCCGCGGCACACATGACGACGGAGGACCAGTGGAGTCCACGGCTGTGACGAGCGTGCAGCCTGCCCTCACGACGCGCCGCGCCCGGCGCGAGGCGGAGCAGCGCACCCAGACGACACGAGCCCGGTCCACGCGCGCGACGACGTCGTTCGACCGGCTGGTCACGGGGTCCGTGCCGAGGTCCGCCAGGCCGACGTCCTCGGTGCCGGCCGGACAGCGGTTCATCTCCCGGGCGACGGTGATCGGCACGCTGGCCGCCGCGACCATCGCGGCGCCGCTCGCGCAGGCCCACCAGACCGGTGAGTCCCCGTTCGACGTCGAGGCGCCGCCCACCGGGCCGAGCACGCTGGACCTCGTGACGCAGCCGGTGGAGCGCCCCGAGGTCTCCGAGTCCGTGGTGCGTGCCGAGGCGATCACGCGCCCGGAGTCGGCGGCCAGCCGCTCGCTCGACCGCAGCCCCTTGCCCGACTGCGACGTCGACGCCCCCGTCGACGGGACCAACGGCGCGCTCGCGGACCACTCGCTGTGCGAGCTGTGGCAGCAGGGGGAGTACCTGCGGCCCGACGCCGCGATGTCGCTCAGCGCACTCAACGAGGCGTTTCGCGCCTCGTTCGGGCGAGAGATGTGCCTCGTGGCGAGCTACCGCGACCTCGACACGCAGTACGAGCTCAAGGCCTCTCGCGGGTACTACGCCGCCTCGCCGGGCACGTCCATGCACGGCTGGGGCCTCGCGATCGACCTCTGCTCCAAGGAGACCGGGAGCAGCGAGGTCTTCTCCTGGCTCTGGGCCAACGCGCCCACCTACGGGTGGCAGAACCCCTCGTGGGCGCAGCTCGGCGGCAGCAAGTACGAGCCGTGGCACTGGGAGTTCGTGTCCGGCGTCAGCGAGAAGGGCGAGTGGCGGGGGTAGCTACATGCGCAGGTGGGTGTTCGGCCCGAAGTCCTGGCGGAACACCGGGCCTTCGTCCGCGAGCTCGGCGGCGAACGCCGGCGCCCACGCGCTGTAGGGCTCCATGGCCAGCGACTCGTTGGAGAACCGGCGGTCGTCGGTGATCTCGGTGACGCAGAAGTCCGGGATCTGCAGGCTGGTGACCGGTCCGGAGCGCTCGCACTCGGCCACCACGAGCGGGTGGTTGGCACCACCGAACACGTCGATCGACCAGCCGTCCGCCCCGAGCCACACGGCGTAGCGGACCTTGACGACGGGCGCCCCGCCGCGGCGGACCAGCTCGACGCCGACGCTCGGGTCCAGCTCGCGCTCCGCCTCGTAGCGGGTCCCGCCGACCGCCGGGCCCTTGACGGTGACGGCGGCGAAGTCGATGTCCGCGGTGTGCGCCCGCAGGACCTCCGCGGGATCCGTGTCACCCGTGAGGTCGGCGTCGACGTCACCGGCCTGGACACGGACGCGGAGGGCATAGCCGTCGTCGGCCAGGAAGTAGGACTGGACGATGAGGGCAGGTGCGTCCCGGAGCTCGGCCGGGAGGTCGCGCACGAAGAACCGGCGCTCGAACTCGAAGTCGGCGTAGCCACGGTCGGCGTCGGCCGCGGCAGGCTCGTCGAAGCGATCGTCGCTCATGAGAGATCCCTCGCCATGCTCGGCAGATGGTGCTCGGTAGGTGCTTCTCGGCAGATGGTGGTCCGCGGATGCTTCAAGAAGTCTACGCAACCGGCTTCGGGCGCGGAGCGCGGCCGGCCACGAACACGCTCACCGCGGACGCGACCTCCTCCGAGCGGCCGTCGATGCTTCCTGGCTTGAGGACGACCGGCGTGCCGACCAGGGCGATGTTGGCGGAGGCGGCGATGCGGCGGACGAACGTGCGCTGGCGCAGGACCACGGCCCTCGGGTTCGCGACGTCCACGGCGAGCACCCGCCGGAAGGCCAGCCGGGTCTCGCGGACGCCCGTGACCTCGGACCAGAGCACCTGCTCGACGCCGAGGTTGGGCAGCCAGTCGACGAGGCCGTCGTCGTCGAGCGTGAGCACGGGCCACGTGGGAAGCAGCAGCCGGCGCACCACGAGGAGCCCCAGGCCGGTGAAGACCAGGACTCCGATGGCGCTCGCGGACACGGCCGCCAGGGCGGCCGGCGAGGCGCTGGTCTGGGCGGCGTCGAAGCCGAGGCGAGCGGCCACCGCGCACAGCACCACGAGCGCGAGCGTGGTCAGGGCGAGCGTGACGACGTGCGCACGGGACGGATAGAAGTCCACGGACTCGCTGGGCATACCGGGACACTATCGGCACCCCGGGACTATCCGGTAGCTCGCGCCCTGGCTGGCAGGAACCGTGATCACATGGGGACATGATCGACCGTACGCGCCTCCCCATCGACATCCCGACACCTACCAACGGGGCGGTGCCGCCCGGAACCCCCGTGCAGCCCGTCCGCCCTCCTTCGGGTGCCCCGCACGTGCTGCTGATCCTGGTCGACGACATGGGCTTCGGTGCGTCCAGTCCCTTCGGCGGGCCCTGCCGTATGCCCACAGCAGAGCGGCTTGCCGGGCGGGGGCTGCGGTACAACCAGTTCCACGTCACCTCCCTGTGCTCGCCGAGCAGGCAGGCCCTGATGACCGGCCGCAACCACCACTCCGTCGGCATGGGCGTGACCACGGAGATGGCGACCAGCCAGCCCGGGTACACCGGCTTCCGTCCGGCCAGCGCCGCGACCGTCGCGCAGACGCTGTCCGGCAACGGGTACAGCACCGCAGCCTTCGGCAAGTGGCACCAGACTCCGCCGGCCGAGGTGAGCCCGTCCGGACCGTTCGACCGCTGGCCAACCGGTGAGGGCTTCGATCACTTCTACGGCTTCATGGGCGCCGAGATGAACCACTGGTACCCGCAGCTCTACACCGACACCACCCCGATCGAGCCCGAGCAGCGGCCGGAGGACGGGTACCATCTCTCCGAGGACCTCGTCGATCGCGCGGCCGAGTGGATCCGTCGCCAGCACGAGGTCACACCGGACAAGCCGACGTTCACCTACCTCGCCTTCGGCGCCACGCACGGCCCGTTCCACGTCTCCGAGGAGTACCGGGAGCGCTACGCGGGACAGTTCGACGACGGCTGGGACGCCCAGCGCGAGAAGACCCTCGCCGAGCAGAAGCGCCTCGGCATCGTCCCGCCCGAGACGGAGCTGGCCCCGTGGGTCGACGGCGTGCCGCACTGGGACGAGCTCGACGAGCGGGAGCGCCGCGTCAGTGCGCGGTTCATGGAGACGTACGCCGGGTTCGCGGAGCACACCGACGCGCAGATCGGGCGCCTGCTCGACGAGCTCGACGACACGGGCGTGCTCGAGGACACCGTCGTGGTCCTGATCCTCGGCGACAACGGCGCCACTGGCGAGGGCGGCATCGAGGGCACGATGCGCGAGCACCTGGTCGGGCACGGCCACGCCGACGACGTCGCCTGGATGGACGAGCACCTCGACGAGCTGGGCGGACCGCGCAGCTACGGGATCTACCCCGTCGGCTGGGCGCTCGCGATGAACACGCCGTACCAGTGGACCAAGCAGGTCGCCTCGCACTACGGCGGGACCCGGGACGGGATGGTCGTGTCGTGGCCGAACGGGATCAGCGCCCAGGGCGAGGTCCGTTCGCAGTGGCACCACCTGATCGACATCCTGCCCACGCTGCTGGACGTGGCCCGGGTGCCGGAGCCCGAGACCGTGAACGGCGTTGCGCAGCAGCCCATCGAGGGCGTCAGCATGCGATACAGCTTCGACGACGCCGAGGCCGCCGACCGCCGTCGGACTCAGTACTTCGAGATGGTCGGCAACCGGGGCATCTATCACGAGGGCTGGACAGCGGTCGCCCAGCACGGCATTCCCTGGCAGATGGTCGGAGGGCACGGGCCGTTCGAGGACGACAAGTGGGAGCTCTACGACACGCGGGTCGACCCGAGCCAGGCGCACGACCTCGCCGACGCCGAGCCCGAGCGGCTCGCCGAGCTGCAGCGGCTGTTCCAGTCCGAGGCCGAGCGCTACCAGGTGCTGCCCCTCGACGACCGGGTGACCGAGCGCGAGAACCCGCGGATCGCCGGCCGGCTGGACCTGCACGGTGACCGGAAGGAGATGACGTTCGGCCCGGCCACGGCACGGCTGGGCGAAGAGGCAGCGCCGAACGTCAAGAACCGCAGCCACACCATCACCGCCCACATCACGTGCGCCACCTCCGCCGACTCGGGGGTGATCGTCGCGCAGGGCGGCCGGTTCGGCGGCTGGTCGCTGTACTGCACCGGCGGGCGCGTCGCATACGCCTACAACTGCTACGGGGCGGACCTCACCACCGTCGAGAGCGGGCCAGTGCTGACGCCAGGCGAGCACCGGGTGGTCGTCGAGCTCGACTACCAGGGCACGGACGCGGAGCCGGGTGGCCCGGCGGCGGTCCGGCTCCTGGTCGACGACGTCCCGGTCGCTGCGGGGCAGGTCGACCGCACGACCGCCTACTACTTCGCGTTCGACGAGACGTTCAACGTCGGGATCGACCGCGGCACGCCCGTCACCGACGCCTATGAGGCCATCGACAACCGGTTCGCCGGGAAGATCTCGCGGGTGCACTTCGCCCTCGAGCCCGAGAGCGAGCAGGCCGAGACGCGACGGCGCCAGGCGCTGAAGCTCGCGGACGACTGAGGCTGCGCGGCGCCCGGTAGGCACGCCATCTTCTGCGTGTCATGCCATCTTCCACCGAACAGCTGGTCGGACCGCGGAAGATGGCATGGCACGCGGAAGATCGCATGGTTCGGTGAGGGCGCAAAAAAAACCCGCAACCGGGTGCGATGCCTGGTTACGGGCCTGGTGCGCCTGAAGGGATTCGAACCCCCGACCTTCTGCTCCGGAGGCAGATGCTCTATCCACTGAGCTACAGGCGCGTGGTGTGCCGAACGACCCGTGGGGTCACGCTCGACGCACGGAGCAGACTACCAGCACTGGCCGGGTGGGCGAGCATCGATATCGGTGAGCGGAACGAGCAGGAGGGCGCCACCGCCGTCGGGCAGCACGTTCTCGGCCTGTGGAAAAGCGGGGCGGCGGACTTGGCCCGGCCGATAGAATCGGTCCGTGACACCCACTGAGCTCTCTGAAGCGCTGAGCGCTGCCCTCGCCGCGGCCGTAGCCGACGGCACACTCGCCCTGCCCGCCGACGCCGTCCCGGCGTCGGTCCACGTGGAGCGACCCCGGCAGCGAGAGCACGGAGACTGGGCGACGAACGTGGCCCTGCAGCTCGCGAAGAAGGCGGGCACGACGCCGCGCGCGCTGGCCGAGGACCTGGCCGCGCGCCTCGGTGCGACGCCGGGCATCAAGTCCGTCGGCGTCGCAGGCCCCGGCTTCCTCAACATCACGCTCGATGCCGCGACAGCGGGCGAGCTGGCCCGCACCATCGTGGAGGCGGGCGAGGCGTATGGCAGGGGCGAGGCCCTGACCGGCCAGGTGATCAACCTGGAGTACATCAGCGCCAACCCGACCGGTCCGCTGCACATCGGGCATACCCGCTGGGCCGCGCTGGGCGACTCGCTCGGGCGCATCCTCCGTGCGGCCGGCGCCGAGGTGGCCGCCGAGTACTACATCAACGACGCCGGCGCGCAGATGGACCGCTTCGGCGAGTCCGTCCTGGCACGCGCAACGGGCGGCGAGGTGCCAGAGGGCGGTTACCGCGGCGAGTACGTCAAGGAGCTCGCGGCCAAGGTGCTCGCGGACCGCCCGGACCTGCCGGAGCTGCCGCGTGCGGAGGCCATCGCCGTCGCCCGCGAGGCGGGCTACACGCACCAGCTCGCCGAGATCCGCGAGGTGCTGGCGAACTTCGGCGTCCACTTCGACGTCTGGTTCTCGGAGCGCGAGCTGCACAGCTCGGGCGCCGTCGACAAGGCGGTGGCCCGACTGCGGGAGCAGGGTCACGTCGTCGACAAGGACGGCGCGGTCTGGTTGCGCACCACGGACTTCACGGACGACAAGGACCGCGTGATGATCCGGGCGAACGGCGAGCCCACGTACTTCGCCTCGGACGCCGCGTACTACCTGTCCAAGAAGGACCGCGGGTTCCCCGGCAAGATCTACCTGCTCGGCGCCGACCACCACGGGTACGTCAACCGGCTCAAGGCCATCGCGGCCTGCGCGGGGGACGACCCGGAGTCGAACATCGAGGTGCTGATCGGCCAGCTCGTCAACGTCGGTGGTGCCAAGCTGTCCAAGCGCGCCGGCAACATCATCGAGCTGCGCGACCTGGTCGACTGGATCGGCAAGGACGCCGTGCGCTACTCGCTGGCCCGCTACCCCGCGGACTCGCCGCTGGAGCTGCAGGGCGAGGACATGATCAAGCAGTCCAACGACAACCCCGTGTTCTACGTGCAGTACGCGCACAGCCGCACGGTCCAGATCGGGATCAAGGCCGTCGAGCGTGGCGTGCGCCGCGTGGACGGTTTCGATCCGGCGCAGCTGTCGCACGCCTCGGAGACGGCGCTGATCGGGCGGCTCACCGAGTTCCCGCGGATCGTGGCGCAGGCCGCCGAGCTGCGCGAGCCGCACCGCGTGGCCCGCTACCTCGAGGCCCTCGCCGGCGACTTCCACTCCTGGTACAACGACGACGAGAAGCTGCGCGTCACGCCGTACGCGGACGAGGAGGTCACGGACGCCCACCGGGCCCGCCTGTGGCTGAACGACGCCGTCCGCACGGTCCTCGCCAACGGCCTGGACCTGCTGGGCGTCAGCGCACCGGAGCGGATGTGACGGGCGCGCCCTGGTCGACGGGCGTCGGGCGCCTGCCGGACGGCGCACTGGCCGTCGCGGGCGTCGATGTCCGCGACCTCGCCGCTGAGCACGGCACGCCCGCGTACGTCCTGGACGAGACCGACTTCCGGATGCGTGCCCGCGCGTACCGCACGGCGTTCGAGGCGGCGTTCGGCGCCGTCGGGGCCGGCGTGGACGTGTACTACGCCGGGAAGGCGCTGCTCACGGTCGCCGTCGCACGCTGGGCGCGCGAGGAAGGGTTGCGGGTCGACACGGCGTCGGGCGGCGAGCTCGCCCTCGCGCTGCGCGCGGAGGTGCCGGGTGCCGAGATCGGCCTGCACGGCAACAACAAGTCCGACGCCGAGATCCTCCGTGCCCTGGACGCCGGCGTGGGGCGCATCATCGTGGACTCGCTGGTCGAGATCGAGCGGGTCGCGTACCTCGCGGCAGAGCGCGGGGTCGTGGCGCCGGTGATGGTCCGCGTGACCACCGGCGTGCACGCGGGCGGGCACGAGTACATCGCGACGGCCCACGAGGACCAGAAGTTCGGGCTCTCGGTGAACCCGGCGGGGCGCTCCGAGAGTCCCGCGATGACCGCGCTGCTGGACGTGCTGAAGCGTCCCGAGCTGAAGCTGCTCGGCATCCACTCGCACATCGGCTCGCAGATCATCGATCCCGACGGGTTCGAGGCCGCTGCCGGCGTGGTGCTGCGGCTGCGCGCCGACCTGGCCGAGCGCTCCGGCGTGCTGGTCGACGAGGTCGACCTCGGGGGCGGTTACGGCATCGCCTACCTGCCCGGCGACGTCGCGCTCGACCCGGAGCGGGTGGCCAAGGACATCGCGCAGTCGGTCGCCGGTGTGTGCCAGGAGCTGGGTACGAGCCTGCCGCGGTTCTCGATCGAGCCCGGCCGGGCGATCGTCGGGCCCGCGGGTCTCACGCTCTACACGGTCGGCACGGTCAAGCCGGTCACGGTATCGAGCGACGACGGCACGGAGCTCACCCGCACCTATGTGTCCGTCGACGGCGGCATGAGCGACAACATCCGCCCGGCCCTGTACGGGGCGGCGTACCACGCGGAGGTCGTCGGCCGGTCGTCGACGGCCGAGCGGGTGCTGGCGCGTGTGGTGGGCAAGCACTGCGAGTCGGGGGACATCGTGGTGCACGAGGTCCAGCTGCCCGCCGACGTGCGGGCGGGCGACCTGCTCGCGGTCGCGGCGACCGGCGCCTACGGGCGCTCCATGGCGTCGAACTACAACATGCTGCCGCGACCGCCCGTCGTCGCGGTGGCCGACGGCTCCTCGCGGGTGCTGGTGCGTCGCGAGACCGAGGCGGACCTGCTGGGGCTCGACCTGGGCTGACCTCCCTCGACTCCGGGCATCGGCTCGGAGTCGAGGGATCGGGTCAGGCGCTCTGTCAGACGTTCTGCGCGTCGTCGATGTGGCAGCCCTCGGCAGAATCGCCGTAGTCGTCGATGTGACCGGCGATCTCCGCGGACAGGTCCTCGATCTGCACGGTGAGCTTGTCCATCTCTGCGCCGACCGTCTCGACCGCTGCGACGTCACGCGCGTTGACGGCGGCGAGGAAGTTGTTCAGTCCCTCGACGTACGTGAGCATCTTGTCGTCCAGCTTTGCCGAGACCTCGAGCATCGCGTCCGCGTCGTCGATCGCGCCGACGCAGGCTGTCGCGGTGCTCTCGGCGCGGTCCTTGGCGATCTCGAGGTCGTCGATCGCCGCCTCGGCGTCGGCGAGGCTCTGCTCCGTGCCTGCCAGGTCGGACGAGAGCGACGTGGCGCGCGACTCCCAGTCGTTGGCCGAGACCGTACCGAGTGCGCCCCACACGACCGCGCTGACGAGCAGCACCACCAGCACGAGCACGGCGGCGTTGGCCCTGAGGAAGGCCGCGGCCTTGCTGGGATCCTTCGTCGGTGCGGGTGCGGGTGCGGGTGCGGGTGCGGGTGCGGGTGCGGGTGCGGGTGCGGGTGCGGGTAGGACCGCCGTGTCGCCGACAAGCGGCAGCGCTGCGGCCGGCGCCGTAGCACGAGCCGTATCACTCGTCGGAGCGGGTTCGGTGCCGTCCGGCAGCCCTTCGGTGGCCGGGGCGGGGGCCGGTCCGGGATCGGGTACCGGTTTTGGTTCAGCGGCGGGACGCGCGCTCTCGTCGTCGGACATGCGGGCACCGTATCGACCGGAAAGGGCTGAACCGCGCGATTATCGACCGCGCGACGATAGTTCACCCGCCTCGGCGAGACTGTTCTTGCTCTGCAGCAGCCGGTCGCGGCGAGTGCTCGGCAAACCGGCTTCCTGAGGGCCGGCCGAGGTCAGCGCACGTCGACGTAGATCGGGTTCGTGTAGAGCCAGGTGTCCGCCCACGGGTCGCCGTCGTTGTCGGCGTGCTGCAGGGGGCCGGCGGGGTCGATCGACGCTCCGAGGAACCCTGCGCCGTGGCGGTTGCCGTCGCTGCCGCGCAGCCGGATGTAGCAGGACTCGGTGATGCGGCCGAGCGGGATGCGCAGGTTGTAGGTGCCGTGGCGACGACTGGTGTCGACCTGCTCGACCACACGTGTCTCGGGCGCCCGCCAGCTGTCGCGGTCGGTCGAGGGGCCGGTCACGGTGCCCCGGATCACGTCGAGGTGGGCGAGCCGGGGGAGCACCCCGTGCGGGTTGGGCCGGTGCGCGCTGCGTACCTTGATCATCAGCTCGACCGAGGTACCGCGCTCCACGGTGAGCCGGCCGCCGAGCGTGGTGCCGTTGCCGCGACCGCCACGACCGCCACGGGCGCCGACGAGGCGGACGTCCAGTGCGTCGACGAGGTGTCCGTGGTCTACCCAGACCCGGCCTCGGCGCAGGCCGTCCATGACATCGAGGTAGCCGTGCCGGGTCACACCGACGTGGGTTCGGCTGAACTCGCCCGGCCAGAAGTCGCTCCCCGGCTGGGGTGTGCCGGTGTCGACGGGGGACGGCTTCCAGCCCAGGGAGTCGAAGTTCTGTCCGGCCGGCATGTCGCCGTCGCGCCAGGTGTCCCAGATGGTGCGGTGGTTGTCGGAGTTGGAGGTGATCGAGAACAGGGTGCCCTCGGCCAGCATCGCGTCCCACATGCCCCCGACCGTGGCGGTCATCCAGTCGAAGCCGCCGAAGGTGCGGTACGACTCGATCGGGTAGCCGGAGTAGGAGTCCGGGCGCGGCGCGTTGTTGTACTCGCCCCGCTGGGCCCGCGTGCTGCCGCGGTAGGCGACCCAGGCCGGATCGGCATCGCCCTGGGCGCCCGGCGCGCCTTCCATCCCGATGACGACGCCGCGTGCGGCGTCGCGCCACGCCCGGATCTCGTGCGGAGAGTCGATGCCGAGCCGGGACGGGTGGTTGGCCAGCACGAGGACGTCGTCGACGTAGCCGTTGGCCTTCTGGGCGGCGAGCCACCGCAGTGCCTCCACCGCGCGCTGCTCGTTCTCGGGCAGGTCGGCGTCCCAGCCGTTGAGCTTGGCGTCCCACCGGCGCTCGAACTCGCGCAGCAGCTCGACCTCGTGCCGCCCGGGTGCGGCGAACACGGTGCCGTGCTCAGCAGCGGGGATGTACCACTCCAGGCCCTGGAAGATGAGCTGGCGCGGGTTACGAGCCCGCGCGGTCATGATCTCCGCGTGCTCGGCAGCGGCCCCCTTGTCGCGGTGCCCGTGGTTGCTGTGCTCGGTCAAGACCATCCAGTCCAGACCGAGCTCCGCACCCTTCCTGGCGAGCTGGTCGAAGTCGTACTTGGCGTCGTGGCTGTAGCGGGAGTGCACGTGGTGGTCGCCGACGAGCCACGCGAGCTGCGGGTCGCCGGGACGGCCCGAGGCGGCGGCGGTTCCGGCGTGCGCGCCGGTGGCGAGGGCCAGCCCACCGGCCATGCCGAGGCGCAGGAAGTTGCGGCGGGAGGCGCCTTGCGGGTCCAGCGACGAGGCGGGGACCGATGGATCGGCCCAGGTGGGCAGATCGGTGGCGCGGAACGGGGTGGGCATGGTTCCTCCTGCGGCAGAGCATGGTGAAGCCACAGGGTCGCGCGGCCCGGAGGCACACACATGAACCTCGGGTGTCTGGCGCCTGTCGGTCGGCCGTCGAGTGCTCGGCTCGGCCCCGGACAGTCCATCGGCGAACCAGGGGCGACGAGTCTTCAAGAGGCGGATCGAACGGGCGTGCCATATGATCATGGCATGTTCAGAGAGAATGCAGCGGAGGGGCGATCGGTCGGCAGCATGTTGCCCGCGGCCTCGTTCGCTGACGCTCGAAGTGGAGTAGGTGCCAGCCTGGCACTCGTCACTGACACCGGTGCCGACGACGTCGGCGGCCCTTCCAGCACTTTCGTCGGTGACGTATCGGCTGACAGGATCGCGGCCCTGCACGCGTGGTTGCTGTCCGGTTCTGGTCCGGCCGATGCCGCCTCGCGGGTCGCCGTGCTGCGTGCCCTGGAAGAGCTCGCTGCTGGTGTCGTGGCCGTGCAGTCGCAGGTGCTGGTCGACCTGCGGGACGACGAAGTCCGGGCCGCGAAAGAGGCGGCGGTCGCGTCGGGTGGCACCGCGCACGACAAGCGCGGCCGGCAGATCCCGGTCACCGCCAAGTCCGCGGCGCGCGACGCGGAGTCGAACGTGGCCCAGCAGGTCGGGCTCGCGTTGCGGGTCTCGCCGCACCGGGCGCGGTCACTGCTCGGCGTCGCGAAGGTCTGGCACACCGAGATGCCCCGCACCCTCGGCGCGCTCCGCGAAGGACGGCTGTCCCAAGAACGCGCGACGCTGCTGGTCAAGGAGACCGCCTGCCTGACCCTGGCCGACCGCCAGATCATTGACGCGGAGCTCTGCGCCGACCCGGCCGTGCTGGAGGGTGTGGGCACGCGGCGACTTGGCGCCCTCATCAACGAGCACGCGGGCCGGCTGGACCCCGCCGCGCTGGCCAAGCGGGCGGCGAAGGCTGTCTCGGACCGGTGCGTGACCCTCCGGCCGGCCCCGGACACGATGACGTACCTGACCGCGCTCCTCCCTGTTGCCGAGGGTGTCCAGGCCTACGCGGCACTGAAGGTCGCCGCGGAGACCTCCCGGCACACGGGCAGTGACGAGCGGCCGATCGGGCAGATCATGGCCGACACCCTGGTCGAGCGGGTCACGGGCCAGGTGCACGCAGCGGACGTCCCGGTTACGGTGCACCTGGTCGTATCCGACGAGGCGCTGCTGGCAGGCGGGCACGAACCCGCAGTCGTGCTGGACGGCACCGGCGCTGGACACGGAGCCATCCCCGCGGAAGTGGCGCGCAACCTCGTCGCCAACGGCCTGGACCTGAACGCGGCGTGGCTGCGGGCCGTCTACACCACCAGCACCGGGAACCTGATCGGGGCGAGCAGCAAGCAGCGGTTCTTCACCGACGGGCTCGCCGACCTGCTCCGTGTGCGGGACCAGGGCATCTGCCGCACCTCCTGGTGCGACGCACCGATACGGCACCTCGACCACGTCACCCCGGCCGCCCACGGCGGGGACACCACCCTGGCGAACGGCCAAGGACTCTGTGCTGCTTGTAACCAGGCCAAAGAAACCCCCGGCTGGTCCGCAGCCACAGAGACCGATCCCGGGACCGGCAGACACACGGTCACCACCACGACACCGTCCGGACAGCAGTACCGGTCGGTCGCACCCGAGCCACCACGACCCGCCCGACCGGACCAACCCGCGCTGTCAGCCCCGCGGCCTGGCACACGATCGGGCTCGGCGACCGGCCCGGTCACCCTCTCGTGCCGGGTGCGCCAACCAGTGCGCCACCACCTGCGCCCGGTAGCACGCGCAGCCTGAGACGCCGGGCCCACCAGGCCCGGCGACCACACCCGACGCCGCACCGGTCACGCCCCAGGGGTGGTGGGGGAGAGAGACCAGCGACCGGCACGGCGTCGGGCAGATTGTGCGGACGAACCTCAGACCTGGTCGGCCGGCGAGCCCACCAGTTGCCCCTGGTAGGCGGAGTTCGTCAGGAACGGCGGGAAGGCGTCCCGGAGGGCGACCTCACGGAAGATCGCTGCCGCGTCCTCGATGCGGTTGCCGTGGTCGGGTGACAGCGAGGCGACGACGTCGAGCAGGAGCGCCTCGACCCGCTCCCGGGTGACCGGCAGCTGGTCGTCGTCGGTCACGGTGCCCGAGGCGATCCACTGCCACACCTGCGACCGCGAGATCTCGGCGGTGGCGGCGTCCTCCATGAGGTTGTCGAGCGCCGCGGCCCCGGTACCGCGCAGCCAGGCGTCGAGGTAGCGCACGGCCACCGAGACGTTCGACCGCAGGCCGACGGACGTCACGGTCGCCCCGGCGCGGCGGACCGACGCGATGTCGAGCAGCTCGTGCTGGCCCACGACGACGTCGGGCCGCTGGCGCGCGACCTGGTTCGGCGCGTCACCGAGCACGGCGTCGAACTCAGCCTCGGCCACGGGGATGAGGTCGGGGTGGGCCACCCAGGTGCCGTCGAAGCCCGCGCCGGCCTCGCGCTTCTTGTCCGCGGCGACCTGCTGGAACGCCTTCGCGGTGACCTCCGGGCTGCGGCGGTCGGGGATGAACGCGCTCATGCCGCCGATGGCGTGCGCCCCCCGCTTGTGGCAGGTGGCGACGAGCAGCTCGGTGTAGGCGCGCATGAACGGAGCCGTCATGGTCACCTGCGCGCGGTCGGGCAGCACGTAGGACCTGCCACGTGTGCGGAAGCACTTGATCACCGAGAACAGGTAGTCCCAGCGCCCGGCGTTGAGTCCGGCGCAGTGGTCACGCAGCTCGTAGAGGATCTCCTCCATCTCGAACGCCGCGGGCAGCGTCTCGATGAGCACGGTGGCGCGGATCGTCCCGCGGGGGATGCCGAGCACTTCCTGCGCGAGCTCGAACACGTCGTTCCACAGCCGTGCTTCCTTGTAGCCCTCCAGCTTGGGCAGGTAGAAGTACGGGCCGCGGCCGCGGGCGATCAGCTCGGCGGCGTTGTGGAAGAAGTAGAGCCCGAAGTCCACGAGGCTGCCCAGGGCGTTGCTGCTGATGCCCTCGGCGTCCGTGTACCGCAGGTGCGCCTCGTCCAGGTGCCAGCCGCGAGGCCGGAAAACGATGGTCGGCAGGTCCGTGATGGACGACGACCGCAGCGTGTACTCCTTGCCCGCGTCGTTCGTGAAGCTGAGCGTGCCGCGGATCGCGTCGTGCAGGGAGAGCTGCCCCTCCACGACGTTTGGCCACGTGGGGCTGGACGCGTCCTCGGCGTCGGCCAGCCAGCACCGGGCACCGGAGTTGAGCGCGTTGATGGTCATCTTCGGGTCGGTCGGACCGGTGATCTCCACGCGGCGGTCCTCCAGGCCGGGCGCGCGCCGCGATCCCGCGACGCGCCAGTGCGGGTCGTCGCGCACCGGGCGGGTGGAGGCTCGGAAGTCCGGGTCGCTGCCGTCGGCGATGTCCTGGCGGCGCAGCTGGCGGCGCGCGAGCAGCTCGTCGCGCCGCGCGTCGAACCGGTCGTGAAGGAGGGCGAGGAACCCGAGGGCGTCGGGAGTCAGGATCTCGCCGTAGCGCCGGCCGACGGCGCCGGTCACGGTGATCACGCCCCGGCGGACACCGGTCCTCGAGGCGCCCACCCCGCCGCTCGGCAGCGTGCTCGGTGCCGAGCTCCTCGGCGCCGGGCCGGCGCCGGCGCGCGCCTCCGCTGCGGCGTCGGCGCGCGCCGCAGGCGGAGTGCCGATCCCGGCCAGACCGGCGTCGGGGTCGAAGGGGTTCGCGCCCTGTGGGCGGGTGTCGATGGTCGCGGTCATCAGAACTGCGCCGCCTCGGTAGAACCGGCCAGGGCGGTGGTGGCGGAGTCGGGGTTGAGCGCCGTCGCCACGCGGTCGAAGTAGCCGGTGCCGACCTCGCGCTGGTGCTTGGTGGCGGTGTAGCCGCGCTCCTCGGCGGCGAACTCCGCCTCCTGCAGCCGCACGTACGCCGACATCTGCTCGCGGGCGTAGCCGTGGGCCAGGTCGAACATCGAGTAGTTCAGGGCGTGGAAGCCGGCCAGGGTGATGAACTGGAACTTGAAGCCCATGGCGCCGAGCTCACGCTGGAACTTCGCGATGGTGTCGTCGTCCAGGTGCTTCTTCCAGTTGAACGACGGGGAGCAGTTGTAGCTCAGCATCTGGTCCGGGAAGTCTGCCTTGACGGCCTCGGCGAACTTGCGTGCGAGCTCGAGGTCGGGCGTGCCGGTCTCCATCCAGATGAGGTCGGAGTACGGAGCGTAGGCCTTGGCCCGGGCGATGCACGGCTCGATGCCGTTCGTCACCTTGTAGAAGCCCTCGGCGGTGCGCTCGCCGGTGATGAACGGCAGGTCCCGCTCGTCCACGTCGGACGTGATCAGCGTCGCGGCCTCTGCGTCGGTGCGGGCGATCACGATGGACGGAACGGAGGCGACGTCGGCCGCGAGGCGGGCCGCGTTCAGCGTGCGCACGTGCTGCTGCGTCGGGACGAGCACCTTGCCGCCGAGGTGGCCACACTTCTTCTCCGAGGCGAGCTGGTCCTCCCAGTGCACGCCCGCGGCGCCGGACTGGATCATCGACTTCATCAGCTCGTACGCGTTGAGCGGGCCACCGAAGCCGGCCTCGGCGTCGGCCACGATCGGGGCGAGCCAGTCGCGGGTCGGCGTGCCGTTCTCGGAGACGTCGATCTGGTCGGCGCGCAGGAGCGCGTTGTTGATGCGCCGGACCACTGCGGGCACCGAGTTGGCGGGGTAGAGCGACTGGTCGGGGTAGGTCTGGCCCGAGAGGTTCGCGTCACCCGCGACCTGCCAGCCGGACAGGTAGACGGCCTGCAGGCCCGCCTTGACCTGCTGCACGGCCTGGTTTCCGGTCAGCGCCCCGAGGGCGTTGACGTAGTCCTCCTCGTGCAGCTGCCGCCACAGGCGCTCGGCGCCGCGGCGGGCGAGCGTGCTCTCCTCGCCGACCGAGCCGCGCAGCGCGACGACGTCCTCGGGGGTGTAGGTGCGCTCGATACCGGCCCATCGCGGGTCGGAGTCCCAGGACTGCTGCAGCTCCGCGGCCGTCTGCACCTGGTCGCCGGTGCGCACGGGCTTCGACGCGGTCGTCGCGGGCACGGTCGCCTCGTCCGTTGAATCGATGGTGGGTGCGCTCATGGCGATCTCCTTCTCGGTGGAACGTCGTCACCGCGCCTGCCGGGTGACGTGTTACGACCTTCTGCCCTGCGCAACCCACTTCTCAAGCAGATCTGAGTAGAAGAAATCAAGTTCTTCTGTTGAACGGAAGCCTCCTCGTATGTCACCCTCGGGCATGGCAGGAACCACCGGCAATGGCAGAACCGCGCGAAACGTGACTTCTTCGCGTTCTACGCAGAACGGCGTAAGCCAGGCAACGGGCCGGCCGCGCGGTCGGGTACCGGGTCAGGCGCTCGGCCGGGTGCCCGGCCAGGCGTCGGCGCCTGCCCCTGGTCAGGCAGATGCCGAGCCGGACGCCCTCACGATCGGCCGCCGCATCCGGCACCTCCGGACCAGCAGGGGGATGACGCTCGACGACCTGGCCTCGGCGATCGACCGGGCACCGTCGCAGGTCAGCACGCTGGAGAACGGCAAGCGGGAGCCCAAGTTCTCGCAGCTGCAGGCCATCGCCCGGGCGCTCGGCACCGGCGTCGACGACCTGCTGTCGGCGGAGGCGCCGTCGGAGCGCGATGCGCTGGAGATCGAGCTGGAGCGCGTGCAGCGCGGCCCGCTGTTCGCGTCGCTCGGGATCGAGGGTGTGCGTATCGGCAAGTCGCTGCCGCACGACGCGCTCTCGACCATCCTGGCGCTGCACCGGGAGCTCGAGCGGCTGCACATCGAGCGCGCGGCCACGCCGGAGGAAGCCCGCCGGGCCAACGGAGAGCTCCGTGGCGACATGCGCGCCAAGGACAACTACCTGCCCGAGCTGGAGCAGGTCGCCAAGGGCCTGCTCGCGGACGTCGGGCACACGTCCGGCCCGCTGCCGCAGCGCATGGCGGCCGAGATCGCCGCACACCTCGGCTTCACGCTGCACTACGTGAGCGACCTGCCGCACTCGACGCGATCGGTCATCGACACCCGCAACCGGCGGCTCTACCTGCCGTCCAAGGGATTCCGCGGCCGTTCCAACACGCGGTCGGCGCTGCTGCAGGCGCTCGCCTCGCACGTGCTCGACCACACCGAGCCCGGAGACTACGGCGAGTTCCTGCGACAGCGCGTCGAGGCGAACTACCTGGCGGCGGCGCTCATGGTCCCGGAGAAGCCGGGCGTGAAGTTCCTGCGCGACGCCAAGGACGAGCGCGCCATCGCCATCGAGGACCTGCGCGACGCCTTCGGGGTGTCGTTCGAGACCGCGGCGCACCGGTTCACCAACCTCGCGACGCGGCACCTCGGCATCCCGGTGCACTTCATGAAGGTCCACGAGTCGGGGATCCTGCACAAGGCGTACGAGAACGACGGCGTGCGGTTCCCTGCGGACGCCCTCGGCGCCGTCGAGGGCCAGCACGTGTGCAAGCAGTGGACCGCGCGGCGGGTGTTCGACGTCGAGGACCGGTTCAACCCGTACGCGCAGTACACCGACACGCCGTCGGGCACCTACTGGTGCACCTCACGAGTCGAGAACACGTCGGACGGCGCGTTCTCCGTGTCCGTCGGCGTGCCGTTCGCGGACGTCAAGTGGTTCGAGGGGCGCGAGACGACGGAGCGGAACATGTCGCTGTGCCCCGACGAGTCGTGCTGCCGGCGTCCGCCCGAGGAGCTGTCCGCGAAGTGGGGCGACTTCGCCTGGCCCTCGGCGCGACCCCACGCCTCGATGCTGGCGGCGATGCCCTCAGGTGCGTACCCGGGCGTGGAGACCACGGAGGTCTACCGGTTCCTGGAGCGGCACGCGCCGGAAGGCTGAGGGCCGGCGGCCACGACCAGGTCTGCAGCCGACGGGCCCGTCATGCCGCCCCGTCGAGGCCCAGCATGCGGTCCCGCTGGCGCGCCATCTCCTCCAGCAGCGCCTGCACGACGGCGGCCACGGCCGGCCGGCGCCAGGACTCGCTGCGGATCACCGCCCAGTAGGGCAGCCGCTCGGTCACCTCGTCGGGCAGGAGCCGCACCAGGTCGTCGTGCCGGTCGGCCATGAAGCAGGGCAGGAACCCGAGCCCGGCGCCGGCGCGGGTGGCCTCCACGTGCACGAACACGTTCGTCGAGGCCAGTGCGTCCTGCATGCCCGGCACGAGGCGGCGCGGTGCGTCGAGGTCGTTGACCTGGAGCATGGAGTCGACGAAGTAGACCAGCCCGTGCTCGGACATCTCGGCGACCGTTGCCGGTGTGCCGTGCCGCGCCAGGTAGTCGCGCGAGCCGTACATGCCGAGCACGTACTCGCCCAGGAGCAGGGCCTTCGCCCGCTGGACGCTCGGCTGGCCGACGACGACGTCGACGTCGACCCCCGAGCGGTGGTGCGTCGCCACCCGGGTGACCGTGACGAGCTCGACCGACAGCTCGGGGTGCGCGCCCCGGAGCCTGGCGATGGCGGGGGAGGCGACGTACGCGCTGAACCCGTCGGTCGCCGTCATCCGCACGACCCCGGTGATCGGGTCGGCCTCGGTGTCGCCAGCCACCAGCCGGTCGACCGCGTCCGACACGGCCTCGCCCGCCCTGGCCGCGCGGCGGCCGAGCGACGTGAGCTCCCAGCCGTCCGCTCCACGCACCAGGAGGCGACCGCCGAGGGCGCGCTCCAGCGCCGTGATGTTGCGGGCGACCGTGGTGTGGTTGACGCCGAGCGCCTGCGCCGCCGTCGTGTAGCGGCCGGTGCGGGCCACCTCCAGCAGCACCAGGAGCTGGTCGGCGACCTGGCCGGCCGGCGGGTCGTTGCGGGCTGGCATGCGGCGACGCTACCAAGCCGCAGGGCCGCAGGGTGTGCATTCCTGCACACCGCGTCTGCCCAACTCGTCATTGCCCCGCACAGTGCTTCGCGGGAACACTCTGGCGAGTCACAGTGGCGGGCCGTGCGGATCGCACCGGCCGGCCACTCCCCGTGTCAGAGTCGACACCAAGGAGCAGCATGTCTGCACAGCAGAGCACCGAAGCACCGGACGACCGGTCGCTGATCCGGCGCATCGTCGCCGCCTCGATGGCCGGCACCGTCGTCGAGTGGTACGACTTCTTCCTCTACGCGACCGCCGCGGCGCTCGTGTTCAACAAGGTCCTCATGCCGGAGACGGGCAACGAGTACGACGCGATCATCGCGGCGTTCGTGACCTATGCCGTCGGCTTCCTCGCCCGCCCCCTTGGTGGCGTCATCTTCGGCCACATCGGCGACAAGGTGGGGCGCAAGCACACCCTGCAGCTCACGATCCTGCTGATCGGGGTCGCCACCGTGCTCATGGGTTGCCTCCCCACGTTCCAGCAGGTCGGCTTCCTCGCACCGGCGCTCCTCGTCGTGCTGCGGTTCGTGCAGGGCGTCGCGCTCGGCGGCGAGTGGGGCGGCGCGGTGCTGCTCGTGGCGGAGCACAGCAAGGACGACGAGCGGGCCCGCTGGACGGCGTGGCCGCAGGCCGGTGTGCCGGCCGGGAACCTGCTCGCGACCGTCGTGCTCTACACGATGTCCGGCGTCCTGAGCGAGGCCGAGTTCCTCGCCTGGGGCTGGCGCGTCGCCTTCTGGCTGTCGGCCGTCGTCATCGTCGTCGGCTACTACGTCCGGACCCGGGTCTCCGACGCCCCGATCTACGAGGAGACGAAGGCCCAGATCGACCAGGGTGCCAAGAGCTACGGCGTCTTCGAGGTGATCAAGCGCTACCCGCGCGGCGTCCTGACCGGCATGGGCCTGCGGTTCGCGGAGAACATCCTCTACTACCTCGTCGTGAGCTTCTCGATCGTCTACCTCGGTACCGCGCTCGGCATGGACACCACCCGCATCCTCGGCGTCGTCGCGGCGGCGCACGCGTTCCACTTCGTGGTGATCCTGGTCGTCGGACGCCTCGCCGACAGCATCGGCCGGAAGCCGTTGTACGTGGTAGGTGCCGTCCTCGGTGCGACGTGGTGCTGGTTCGCCTTCCCCGCGATGGACACCCGGAACGTCTGGGTGATCCTCGCCGTCCTCATGGCCGGCCTGCTGTTCCACGCCATGATGTACGCGGTGCAGCCGGCGATCATGGCCGAGATGTTCCCGACCCGGATGCGCTACTCAGGCGTCTCGATCAGCTATCAGGTCACCTCGATCGTCGCGGGCTCCCTCGCCCCGATCCTGGCCGTCACCTGGCTCAAGAACACGGGCTCCTGGTGGCCCACAGCTGTCTACATGCTGGTCGCGTCCGCGATCACCCTGGTAGCGGCGCTCGCACTGCGCGAGACCCGGGGCGCCTCCCTGCACGACCTCGACGCCGAGGACCAGGCGCGCGAGCGGGCGCTCGCGGAGGGCCGGTCGTGAGCACCACCCTCGAGGGCCGCCGGGCACTCGTGACCGGCGGTGCCAGCGGCATCGGCGCCGCGTGCGCCCGGGAGCTCGCGGCGCGTGGCGCGCACGTGACCGTGGCCGACGTGGACGGCGCCGGCGCCGAGGCCGTCGCCGACGAGGTCGGTGGCGACGTCTGGGTGGTGGACCTGTCCGACACCCGGGCGCTCGACAGCCACGAGCTGGACACCGACGTGCTGGTGAACAACGCGGGCCTCCAGCGGGTCAGCGCCATCCAGGACTTCGTGCCGGACGACTTCAGGCTGGTCCACCGGATCATGCTGGAGGCACCGTTCCTGCTGGTCCGTGCGGCGCTGCCCGGCATGTACGAGCGGGGCTGGGGCCGGATCGTCAACATCTCCTCCGTGCACGGGCTGGTCGCGTCGCCGTTCAAGTCGGCGTACGTGTCGGCCAAGCACGGGCTGGAGGGGCTGTCGAAGGTGGCGGCCCTCGAGGGCGGGGAGCACGGCGTCACGAGCGTCTGCGTCAACCCCGGGTACGTACGCACCCCGCTGGTGGAGGAGCAGATCGCCGAGCAGGCGAAGGCCCACGGCATCCCGGCGTCAGAGGTGATGGCTAAGGTCATGCTCGCGGAGTCCGCAGTGAAGCGGCTCGTGGAACCCCACGAGGTCGCCTCGCTGGTCGGGTGGCTCACCGGGCCGGACGGGGCAATGGTGTCCGGCGGCTCGTGGACGATGGACGGCGGATGGAGCGCGCGATGACGAAGGGTGCAGTGGAGGATACGGGCCGAGGAACGAGGCACGTGCCCGGAACGGAACACGAGGAATCGCGCCAGGAGGTACTGCGGTGACGAAGGATGCTGTGACCAAGACCAGGAACCCCTTTGCCGCCGCCATGCGCCCGGTGAACGCCGTCGTGGAGCGGTTCATCCCGAGCGCGCTGGTGTTCGCAGTGCTGCTGACGTTCGTCGTGGCGGCGCTCGCGCTCCTGCTGACCGACGCCGGCCCCACCGCCGTGCTCACCGGCTGGGGCGACGGGCTGTCGGGGCTGCTCGCGTTCATGACCCAGATGGCGCTCGTCCTGCTGCTGGGGCACATGCTCGCCAACACGCGGCTGGTGCGTCGCGGGCTGGCCCTGGTCGCCGCGCTGCCGCGGAGCCCGGTGCAGGCGTACGTGTTCGTGGCGGTCCTCGCCTCGGCGCTGTCGCTGGTGCAGTGGGGGCTCGGCCTGGTGGCCGGCGGCCTGCTCGCCCGGGAGGTGGCGGCCCAGATGCGGGCCAAGGGCGTGCGCGTGCACTTCCCGCTGCTGGTCGCCGCGGGGTTCTCGGGCTTCGTCGTCTGGCACATGGGATACACCGGGTCGGGCCCGCTGACGGCGGCGACCGCCGACTCGTTCGTCGTCGAGCAGCTGGGGGAGACGATCCCCGTCTCCGCGACCACGTTCGCGCCGTGGAACCTGATCGCGGCGGTCGTCACGGTGGTCGTGGTCGCCGGGGCGCTCGCCCTGGTGGCTCCGCGCGGGAACGACCGCGTGGTCGAGCTCGAGGTCGACGCGCGCGCCGCCGAGGTCGAGATCGAGCAGCCGGTGACCCCGGCGGACCGCCTCGACGCGAGCCGGGTCCTGACCACCCTGACGGGCCTTGGCCTCGTCGCCTACCTGGTCGTCTACTTCGCCGACGGCGGCACGCCGACCCTCGACATCGTGAACTGGACGTTCCTCGCGCTCGTGCTCCTCCTGGTGCGCAGCCCGTTCGAGGTCGCTGCGCTGGTCAAGAACGCCGCGGCCAACGTGGGCGACATCCTGCTGCAGTTCCCGCTGTACGCGGGCATCCTCGGGATCATGACGGCGACCGGCCTCATCCAGATCTTCAGCGACGCGATAGTGAGCGTGTCGACGCCGCAGACGTTCGGGGCGCTCGCGTTCCTGGCGGCGGGCGTCGTGAACTTCTTCGTGCCGTCGGGCGGCGGGCAGTTCGCGGTCCAGGCGCCGATCCTGCTCGACGCCGCCACCCAGCTCGGCGTCGACCCGGCGGTCGCGATCATGGCCGTGGCGTACGGCGACCAGTGGACCAACATGATCCAGCCGTTCTGGGCGCTCCCGCTGCTCGCCATCGCCGGCTTGAAGGTGCGCGACATCCTGGGATACACCACGGTGACACTGCTGGCCTCGGGGATCGTGTTCGCGGCGACCCTGCTGATCGTCGGGCCCGGGGCCTGACCTGATCCCGATCGGAATGGAGTCAACGATGACCGAAGCGACAAGCAGCGGGTTCGACAAGGTGGTCGCGAGCGCGGCCGACGCGGTAGCCGACATACCGGACGGCGCGTCCCTGGCCGTCGGCGGGTTCGGCCTCTGCGGCAACCCGATAGCGCTGATCGAGGCGCTGCTGGCGCAGGGAACGACCGGCCTGTCCGTGGTGAGCAACAACTGCGGCGTCGACGACTGGGGGCTCGGCGTGCTGCTGAACGCCCAGCGGATCCGCAAGATGACCAGCTCGTACGTGGGGGAGAACAAGGAGTTCGAGCGCCAGTTCCTCTCGGGCGAGCTCGAGCTGGAGCTCACCCCGCAGGGCACCCTCGCCGAGAAGCTGCGCGCCGGTGGCGCCGGCATCGCCGCCTTCTTCACGCGCACGGGGGTGGGCACCCAGGTGGCCGACGGCGGCCTCCCGCGCAAGTACGACGGTGCCGGTGGCATCGCGATCGCGTCGCCCGCCAAGGAGGTGCGCACCTTCACGACCGCCGGCGGCGACCCCGCCGAGTACGTGCTGGAGGATTCGATCAGCACCGACTTCGCGCTGGTGCACGCCCTGCGTGGCGACCGGCACGGGAACCTGGTGTTCAACAAGTCGGCCCGGAACTTCTCGCCCCTCGCGGCGATGGCGGGGCGCGTGTGCATCGCCCAGGTCGAGGAGCTCGTCGAGCCGGGGGAGATCGACCCGGACACCGTGCACCTGCCTGGCGTCTACGTGCACCGCATGGTGCACGTCGGCACCGACATCGAGAAGCGGATCGAACGGCGCACGGTCGCCACGCCGTCGTCCACCACCACGCCGTCCACCACCACGCCGTCCACGAAGGGGGCCTGACCCATGGCGCTGACACGACACGAGATGGCCGCGCGCGCCGCGCGCGAGCTGACCGACGGCATGTACGTGAACCTGGGCATCGGGCTGCCGACGCTCGTGCCGAACTACGTGCCGGAGGGCCGGCACCTGGTGCTGCAGTCGGAGAACGGGATCCTGGGCGTTGGGCCGTACCCCACGGAGGACGAGGTGGATCCCGACCTGATCAACGCGGGCAAGGAGACGGTGACGCTGCTGCCCGGCTCGTCGATCTTCGACTCCGCGACGTCGTTCGGGATGATCCGCGGCGGCAAGATCGACGCCGCCATCCTCGGCGGCATGCAGGTGTCAGCCACGGGCGACCTGGCCAACTGGATGATCCCGGGAAAGATGGTCAAGGGCATGGGCGGCGCCATGGACCTGGTGCACGGCGCCGGCCGCGTGATCATCCTGATGGAGCACGTGGCGCGCGACGGGTCGCCGAAGATCCTGCGCACCTGCTCGCTGCCGCTGACCGGCAAGGGTGTGGTGAACCGGATCATCACGGACCTGGCGGTGCTCGACGTGACGCCGTCCGGCCTGGTCCTGCGGGAGCTCGCGCCAGGGGTCACGGCCGACGAGGTCGTCGAGAAGACGGAGCCGGACCTCACGGTGGACCTCGCCGAGGCGGCGAGCTAGCCCCTCCCACCGAGCTGTATCACCCGGTCGTCCCGTAGTTGACTCGATGAGGAGCTGCTCCATGCCACTGCCCATGCGCCGTCGGCCACCAGGTCGCCGATCCCTGAGCCGAACGCTGAGCCGAACCCTGACCAGCGTGGCGGTCACCGCCCTCGTCGTCCCGCTCGCCGTCGTGACGTCCGCGGCGGCGGAGGAGGACGGCACATCGGGCGGTGACACCGGCGGCCTCCGGATCGTCACCGTCTCGAGCCGGCCGGACGCCGTGAGCGGCACGGAGACCCTCGCGCGCGTCACCGTGCCGGCAGGGGTCGAGCCGGTCGAGGTGACGGTGACCCGCGACGGCGTCGACGTGACGGAGTCCTTCCGAGCCGACGGCAACGGCCTGCTCGGCCTGGTCGACGGGCTGGATCCAGGCCGTCACAGGCTGGTCGCGCGGGCGGCAGGCACAGCGGCGTCGGCGGAGCGGATCGACGTGCACCCGGCCACCGGACCGGTGTTCTCCGGGCCGCAGCAGGAGCCGTTCTTCTGCGAGACGGCGGAGTACCGGAGCCCGGCGGGAACGCCAGGGGGCGCGCCGGTCGACGAGGACTGCTCGCTCACGACCCGGGTCGAGTACCTCTACCGCACGACAGGGGGGAAGTTCGCGGCGCTGCCGGACCCGGCGCGGCACCCGGCGGACCTCGCCACGACCACGACGCTGGACGGCGCGGAGGTGCCGTACATCGTCCGGGTCGAGATCGGTACGGCGAACCGCGGGATCTACGAGATCGCGAGCCTGCACGACCCGGCGGGCGAGGCGGAGCCGACGGCGCACCAGCGCAGCGCGGGATGGAACGGCCGGTTGGTCTACACGCTCGGCGGAGGCTGCCGGGGTGGCTGGTACCAGCAGGGCAGCGTGACGGGCGGCGTGCTGGTCGACCCGATGCTGTCGCGCGGCTTCGCCGTCGCCTCGAACACCCTCAACGCGTTCGGCAACAACTGCTCGGACCTGCTGACCACCGAGTCGCTCGCGCTGACCAAGGAGGTGTTCGTCGAGGCGTACGGCGAGCCCGACCACACGATGGGCTGGGGGTGCTCCGGCGGCGCGTACCAGGCGCACCAGGCCGCCGACTCCTACCCCGGCCTGCTGGACGGGATCATCGTGGGTTGCGGCTTCCCTGACGTCGGCTTCGGCACCTCGCAGAAGCTGGCCGACGCGCGCCTGCTGCACACGTGGTTCACCGGCGACGAACCTGGCGCGGACACCTTCACACCCCAGCAGCAGCTCGCCGTGTCGGGCTTCGGGGTGCACCAGTCGATCGCCGCGCAGAGCGACGGCGCCAAGCGTCTCGATCCTGACGCCGAGTTCGACGGGTCGGTCCCGCTGGAGCTGCGCTACGACGCCGAGACCAACCCGACCGGGGCGCGTGCGACCGTCTGGGACCACACCCGCAACGCGTACGGGATCGACCGCGGCACGGGGTTCGCGCTGCGCCCGCTCGACAACGGCGGGGTGCAGTACGGCCTCGATGCCCTGCGGGACGGCGCGATCAGCGTGGACCAGTTCCTCGACCTGAACGAGGGGATCGGGGGCTTCGACATCGACGCCGAGCCCACGGCGGAACGGATCCGTGCGGATCCGGCGGCCCGGCGGGCGGCGTACCGGACGGGACGCATGCTCGACGGCGGAGGCGGGCTGGCCCGGACGCCGATCATCGACTTCCGCGCGTACACCGACGATCTGGCGGGCGGCGACATCCACATGCGGTACCACTCGTTCTCCACGCGGGATCGGCTGATCGAGGCCAACGGTGACGCCGACAACCAGGTGATGCTCGTCCAGGACAACACCTACGGGGGCTTCGACCCCGCGAACCCGGTGCTCGTCCAGGCGCTCGAGCAGATGGACCGGTGGCTCCGCGCCGTCCGCGCCGACGAGTCCGGGCGTGACCCGCACGACGTCGTCGTCGACAGCAAGCCCGCCGACCTGGTCGACGCCTGCTGGACGCCTGGCGCCATCGGTTCGCCGGAGGAGCTGGAGAGCAAGAAGGTCGTCGAGGACATCCGGCCCGACGCCGGCCGGTGCGACGACCTCTACCCGACGTTCACCTCCCCGCGGATCGTCGCGGGCGGCCCGCTCGCCAGCGACGTGATCACGTGCCGGCGGACGGCGCCGGACCAGGCCGACTACCCGGCGACGTCCACGCGCCAGTGGCACCGGCTCCGCCAGGTCTTCCGGGACGGGGTGTGCGACTACGGGCGTCCCGGGGTCGACGAGGTCCCGATGGGCGGCACCTGGGCGTTCTTCTCCGCGCCCGGCCGGTGGGACTTCGCGGGGGAGTGAGCAGATCCCCCACGTACTGAGGTTTACGCTGGACGGAAGACCAAAGGAGGTCCCATGACTGACCCGAGCACCACTCCGGGAGGCGCCACGAGCGCCGGACCGGGTGCAGAGAACGGCGCTGACAAGACCAGCGCCCAGAAGAACAGGGCTGACGACGTGGTGATCGTCTCAGCGGCGCGGACGCCGCAGGGACGGCTGAAAGGTTCGCTGGCCACGCTGAGCGCCGTCGAGCTGGGCGCGGTGGCGGCGCGACGCGCCCTGGACGGCGCGGGGGCACTGGCCGCCGAGGTCGACAAGGTGGTCTTCGGCCAGGTGATCCAGGCGGGGGCAGGGCAGAACCCGGCCCGGCAGACGGCGGTCGCCGCCGGCGTCTCCTGGGAGGTGCAGGCGGTCACGGTCAACAAGGTCTGCCTCTCCGGGCTCACGGCGATCATCGACGGCGCACGGCTGCTGCGGACGGGCGAGGCCGCCGTGGTGCTCGTGGGCGGGCAGGAATCGATGACGAACGCACCGCACATGCTGCCCGGGTCCCGGTTCGGGTTCGGCTACGGCCCCGCGGAGCTCCTGGACGCGACGGCGCACGACGCCCTGACCGACGCGTTCGACGGCGTCTCTATGGGCATCTCGACGGAGGACCACAACTCGGGCTCCGTGTTCGTGTCCCGCGAGGAGCAGGACGCGATTGCCGCTGCCTCCCACCAGCGGGCCGCGGCGGCGGCGAAGGACGGGGTGTTCGAGGCGGAGCTCGCGCCGGTGTCGGTGCCGCAGCGCCGCGGCGAGCCGGTCGAGGTGCGCACCGACGAGGGCGTCCGGCCCGACACGACGCCCGAGTCGCTGGCGAAGCTGCGCCCGGCGTTCGCGGGCGAGGGGACGCTGACGGCGGGCAACTCGTCGCAGATCTCCGACGGCGCCTCGGCGCTCGTGCTCACCACGCGCGGCCGTGCGGAAGCGGCGGGGGTGCCCGTGCTCGCGACGGTTCGCGCGCACGGCCAGGTGGCCGGCCCGGACAACTCGCTGCACTCCCAGCCGGCCCGGGCGATCGCCCAGGCTCTGGAGCGGCAGGGGTGGACGGCTGACGATCTCGACGTCGTCGAGATCAACGAGGCGTTCGCCGTGGTGGTCGGCGTGTCCGCGAAGGCACTGGGCGTCCCGCTGGACCGCGTCAACGTGCACGGCGGGGGGATCGCGCTGGGGCACCCTGTCGGGGCGTCCGGGGCCCGCATCGCCGTCCACGCGGCGCACGAGCTGGCGCGGCGCGGGGGTGGCAGGGCCGCCGTCGGCCTGTGCGGTGGCGGAGGCCAGGGCGAGGCGCTCCTCCTGGAGTACTGACCATCCTGCCGAGGTAGGACTGCGACGAGACAGAGCTGCAGCGCACCCACCGGGTGCGCTGCAGCTCTACTTCGCCCTGGTCCTACCTCGGCAGGGTGGTGTCAGCTGGACTCGCGGTCCTTGGCGTCGCCGATGTACTCGTGGACCTCGTCGGCCCGGCCGTCGAGGTTCATGTCGGACGAGCGGGCGCGGCGGGCGTCCCAGCGCAGCGAGATCGCGCCGAGGATCGCGGCGAGCACCGAGGCGCCGAGGATGGCGATCTTGGCCCCGTCGGTGTGCTCCGAGTCGCCGAACGACAGCTCGCTGATCAGCAGCGACACGGTGAACCCGATGCCGGCCAGGAACCCGACGGGCAGCAGGTCGCGCACGCCGATGCCGTCCGGCAGGCGCAGCGGTGTGAGCCGGGTGAGCAGCGCCGTGGTCCCGAGCACGCCGATGAGCTTGCCCAGGATGAGTCCGGCGGCGATCGCCGCGACGACCGGCTGACCGATCACGGCGCCGGGCCCGTCGCCGTCCAGCAGCGAGACGCCCGCGGCGAAGAACGCGAACACGGGCAGCGCGATGCCGGACGACAGCGGCTTGAGCCGGTGCTCGTACTGGGTGGTGCGGGACTTCGCCTCGCCGTGCAGGGCGAGCGCCGGCACGGTGAAGCCGAGCAGCACGCCCGCGATGGTCGCGTGCACGCCGGACGCGTGCATCAGTGCCCAGGCCACGACGGCGAGCGGCAGGAGGACGAACCAGCGGGGCTTGCGCGACCGGACGTGCCACAGGAACAGGGCGACGCAGGCGAGCGTGCCGAGCAGGGACAGCCAGTGGATCTCGCTGGTGTAGAAGATCGCGATGACGACGATCGCGAGCAGGTCGTCCACCACAGCGAGCGTCAGCAGGAAGGTCCGGATCGCTATCGGCAGGCCGCGACCGAAGATCGCGAGGACCCCGACGGCGAACGCGATGTCCGTGGCGCTGGGGATGGCCCAGCCGTGCAGGGCGCTGGGGTCGCCGAGCGCCAGGACGACGCCGACGTAGACCAGGGCGGGGACGGCCATGCCGCCGACCGCCGCGATCATCGGGACGCCGGCTTCCTTCGGGTTGCGCAGGCTGCCTGCGACGAACTCCTGCTTGAGCTCGACACCGACCACGAAGAAGAAGATGGCGAGCAGGCCGTCGGCGGCCCAGGTGCTGAGCGACAGGTCGAGGTGTACCGGCAGCGGTCCGAGCGCGGCCGGCCCGATCACCGTCTCGGACAGCGCCTGGTAGGTCTCCCGCCAGGGGGAGTTGGCCCACAGCAGGGCAAGGAACGCAGCCCCGATCAGGAGCGCACCGCCAGTGGTCTCTCGGGCGGCCCAGGCCCGCAGGCGCTGGATTCGGGTGGGTGCGGCGGCGTTAGGGATCAACGCGTGTCCTCTCGGCTTTGCGGGTCGTCTGAGAAGGACCGGTCGACCCGGTCCACGCCGACCAGACTTCCCGGCACACCTTGCTTTACCTTACCCGCCAGGTAGTAGTGCCACGTCGTCCTATCTGCCGCTACGGCGCGCCGCCCAGCGAGTTTTGCCATCCCTTGGGGTGCGGGTCAAGCCATTGCCAGCGTGTGAACAGTTCGTGACAACATGCGACCCGCCGGTGCGTGGGTCTGGTCATGGGATGGCAGTGCGCGTAGTTTCCACATTGAGGGACGGCACCCAGTCGCCCCTTCGGGAGGCCAACCTATGGAGTGCTCGCTCCGTGGAGAAGGGCCGGTCCCGGCTCTGCGCCACGCCGCGGCGTACCGAGTCGGTCACCCGGCCCATCCACCAGTCCCGGTTCGTCCGGGTCGGTTCCGCCGTCAGGCGGTACCCGCCAGGTAGCGACGTGACTGTCACGGCGCTTCGGCGCCGGAGGGAGAACCGTAGTGAGCCATTCCGCAAACACCACCCGTCCGACCGACCAGAGTGCCGACGCCGCTCCCGGCGCGGCCGGTGACGAGCGCAGGACCTTCGTCATCGACACGTCTGTGCTGTTGAGTGATCCGAAGGCGATGTTGCGGTTCGCGGAGCACGACGTCGTACTCCCGATCGTCGTGATCACGGAGCTGGAGGCCAAGCGTCACCACCCCGAGCTCGGGTACTTCGCCCGGAGCGCCCTGCGGATGCTGGACGGGCTGCGGGTGCAGCACGGCCGCCTCGACTCACCGGTCCCCGTGGGGGACGCTGACGGAACTCTGCGGGTGGAGCTCAACCATGTGGACCCCATGGTCCTGCCTGCCGGCTTCCGGCTGGGCGACAACGACACGCGCATCCTCGCCGTGGCCGCCAACCTGGCGGCAGAGGGCAACAGTGTCACGGTGGTCTCCAAGGACCTGCCGATGCGGGTGAAGGCGTCCGCCGTCGGTCTGCCGGCCGAGGAGTACAAGGCTGAGCTCGCGGTGGACTCGGGCTGGACCGGGATGCGCGAGATCGACCTCTCCGACGAGCAGATGGGATCCCTCTGGGAGAGCGACTCGGTGGAGATCGCGAGCCTGGACCCTGCGACCGTCGAGGCGGCGACGCCGCTGCTGGTGCACACGGGGATGGTGGTGCACTCGCCGGGAGGTTCCGCGCTCGGGCGGGTGACGGCGGACAAGCGGGTGCGGCTGGTCCGCGGTGACCAGGACGTGTTCGGGGTCCACGGCCGCTCGGCCGAGCAGCGCGTGGCGATCGACCTGCTGCTCGACCAGGAGATCGGGATCGTCTCGCTCGGTGGCCGGGCCGGTACCGGGAAGTCGGCGCTCGCCCTGTGCGCGGGGCTGGAGTCCGTGCTGGAGCGGAACCAGCACCGCAAGGTGGTCGTGTTCCGGCCGCTGTACGCGGTGGGCGGACAGGAGCTGGGCTACCTGCCCGGCTCCGAGTCCGAGAAGATGAACCCGTGGGGGCAGGCCGTCTACGACACGCTCGGTGCGTTGGTCTCGCCGGCCGTGGTCGAGGAGGTCATGGAGCGCGACATGCTCGAGGTGCTGCCGCTCACGCACATCCGCGGGCGTTCCCTGCACGACTCCTTCGTCATCGTGGACGAGGCGCAGTCGCTCGAGCGGAACGTCCTGCTGACGGTGCTGTCCCGGATCGGCCAGGGCTCGCGCGTGGTGCTCACGCACGACGTCGCGCAGCGCGACAACCTGCGGGTCGGGCGGCACGACGGTGTCGCCGCGGTCATCGAGGCGCTCAAGGGGCACCCGCTCTTCGCGCACGTCACCCTGACCCGTTCGGAGCGCTCGCCGGTCGCCGCGCTGGTGACCGACATGCTGGAGCGCTTGGAGGTCTGACCGCGCGCCGGGTGCAACCGCCCGGGCATGTCAGACGCTCAGGTCACGAGGGTGACCTGAGCGTCTGACATGCCCTTGAGCTTCAGCGTGCCACTGGACGGAAACCCCCCAGCCCCGCAGTCCAGCGGTGCGCTTCTCCGAGTGCAGGAGCGACCGTAGCAGACTTAGGTAAGGCTAACCAAAGGACATCGCGGCGCAGCGCACACTGATCGCGCTCAGCAAGAGTCTTAATTGGGGTGTGTCCCCCTTGTCGGATATAGCATCAGACCATGCTGATTGCCGAAGACTTCCTGCTGCTCGCCGTCGATGACGAGACGGGCAAGACCGCCAACGTCGACAACCTGGGTGTTCGCCTCGCGGGTGCGCTCCTTGCCGACCTCGCTGCCGCGAACAAGACCCTCATGCGGGGCGCGCCGGAGGCCGGCGCGACCAAGGAGGAGCGTGAGAAGGCTGGGGACACCGCGATCCTCGTCACCGACAACGCCCCCACCGGCCACGTGGCCCTCGACGCCGCACTGCAGGCCGTGCTCGACACCCCTGAGGCGCCGGCGCGGAAGGTCGTCGAGGCCATCTCCGACAAGGCGGAGGACAACCTGCTGGCGGCCCTCGTCGAGCGCGGGATCCTCGAGAAGGAGGAGTCCAGGCTCTTCCGGATGCTCCCGATCACCCGCTGGCCCGCTGCTGACTCGAGCCACGAGGTCGCGCTGCGCGCCAACCTCACGAAGGTCCTGCTCGAGGGCGCTGAGCCCGACGAGCGCACCGCCACCCTGATCTCCCTGCTGCACGGGTCGGGCCTGGTGCCCCGTCTGGTCGGCAAGGAGCAGCGCAAGGCCGCCGAGGAGCGGGCCGAGGAGATCGCCGGCAGCGAGTGGGGCGTGGCCACCGTCGCGACCCAGGTCGCGATCGCCGCGACGGTCGCCACTGTCGCGACGGTCGGTGTCGCCGCGGCGGCGTTCATCCTCCTGTCGAGCGACGCCGACAAGACGGCTGCCCCGGCCGCCGAAGCTCCCGTCTCCTGATCAGTCCACGCTCGTCGCTGGTCGAGCTTGTCGAGACCCGGGTCTCGACAAGCTCGACCAGCGGTCTTGTCAGGCCTGCGGCGGACGGGTCATCGACAGCACGTCCAGCGCGGTGTCGAGCTGCTCCTCGGTGAGCTCGCCGCGCTCGACGAAGCCGAGGTCGATCACTGCCTGCCGCACGGTGATGCCCTCCTTGACGGCGGTCTTCGCGACCTTCGCGGCGGCCTCGTAGCCGATCACGCGGTTCAGCGGCGTCACGATCGACGGGGACGACTCGGCGAGCGCGCGGGCGCGCTCGACGTTCGCGGTGATGCCGACGATGGTCTTGTCCGCCAGCACGCGCGACGAGTTCGACAGCAGTCGGATCGACTCCAGCACGCCCTGCGCGATCACCGGGATCTGCACGTTGAGCTCGAACGAGCCGGAGGCGCCGGCCCACGCCACCGTCGCGTCGTTGCCGATGACGCGCGCGCACACCATGAGCACGGCCTCGGGGATGACGGGGTTGACCTTGCCCGGCATGATCGACGAGCCCGGCTGCAGGTCGGGCAGCGAGATCTCGCCGAGGCCCGTGTTCGGGCCGGAGCCCATCCAGCGCAGGTCGTTGCAGATCTTCGTCACGGAGACCGCGATGGTGCGAAGGGCACCGGACAGCTCGACCAGACCGTCTCGTGCGGACTGTGCCTCGAAGTGGTCACGGGCCTCGGTCAGCGGCAGGCCGGTGTCCTCGGCGAGCAGGGCGATGACGCGCTGCGGGAACCCGGCCGGCGTGTTGATGCCGGTGCCGACGGCCGTGCCGCCCAGCGGGACCTCCGCGGCGCGGGGGAGCGCGGCCTGGAGCCGCTCGACGCCGTAGCGGATCGCCGCTGCGTACCCGCCGAACTCCTGGCCGAGCGTGACCGGCGTGGCGTCCATGAGGTGCGTGCGGCCGGACTTCACCACCTCTCCGTACTCGGCGGACTTCGCCTGGAGCGCCTCCGCCAGGTGGTTCAGCGCGGGGATCAGGTCGTTCACGACGCCGGACGTCGCGGCGACGTGCACAGAGGTCGGGAACACGTCGTTCGACGACTGCGACGCGTTCACGTGGTCGTTCGGGTGCACGTCCCGGCCGAGCGCGGCGGTCGCGAGCGTCGCGAGGACCTCGTTGGTGTTCATGTTCGACGACGTGCCCGAGCCGGTCTGGAAGACGTCGATCGGGAAGTGGCTGTCGTGCTTGCCGGAGGCGACCTCGTCAGCGGCCGCGACGATGGCAGAGGCGATGTCCTGGTCGAGCACGCCGAGCTCCGCGTTCGCGGTGGCGGCGGCCTTCTTCACGCGGGCCAGCGCCTCGATGTGCGCACGCTCGAGCGGGGTGCCGGAGATGGGGAAGTTCTCGACGGCCCGCTGCGTCTGCGCGCGGTACAAGGCGTTCGCCGGGACCCGGACCTCACCCATGGTGTCGTGCTCGATGCGGTATTCGGTCGTGTCGCCGGACTCGGGAGAGCGCGAAGGGACGACGGTGTCAGCAGTCATGGAACTATCGTGCCGCAGCCTCGCCCCGCCGACGCACCCGAGCGCGTGACTCCTGTCACCCCTGAGGTCACTCCGCGTGCGCCACGGGCGACGGCAGCTCGCCGACCTCCCCGATCACGTTCACCATGCGCGCGCTGCCGACGGCGAGGTCGTACTCGAGGCCGACCACGGCGCACCTGCCCTCCTCGACGGCCTGGGCCAGGCCGGCCGAGTAGCTGTGCAGCATCCCGACGGTGTGCTTCACGTGCTCGCGGCGCAGCAGGTCCTGGTCGGCCAGTGCGGCCATCGCCTTGGCGGGGTCTCCCGAGGTGATGTTGACGATCGAGGGAATCACCCGGTCCACCACTGCACGCACGAACCCGCCTGGCTGCTCGCCCGTCGCTAGCGTGTGAGCGGCGGCCGCCACGGCACCGCACGAGTCGTGGCCCAGCACGACCACGAGGGACGCACCGAGCAGGTCGACCCCGTACTCGATCGAGCCGATCACCGTGGTGTCCACGACGTGCCCCGCCGTGCGCACCACGAACACGTCGCCCAGGCCCTGGTCGAAGATGATCTCGGCGGCGACGCGAGAGTCCGAGCAGCCGAAGATCACGGTGTGCGGGTGCTGCGTGGACTGCAGCTCGCGGCGCCGTTCGGCGTTCTGGGACGGGTGGGCAGGTGCGTCCGCCACGAAGCGGTCGTTGCCCGAGCGCAGGAGCGCCCAGGCGTCGCGCGGGCTGAGCCGCTCCGGTTCCGGGTTCATCGGCCGATCTCCATTCGACTGGGCGGGTTGGCTCCCGCGCGGGACACGGTGATGGCCGCGACGGCGCAGCAGCGGTCGACGATCTGCTGCAGGGTCGCCGGGGCGACGGCGTTCAGCGCGTCCCGCCGGTCGGCGCCCAGCAGCTCGTGCTCCCACAGCCCGTCGATCAGAGCGCCCATGAACGAGTCGCCGGCCCCCACGGTGTCGACGACCTCGACCCGCGGAGCCACCGCCTCGACCTCTCCGGCGTCGGACACGGCTACGGCTCCCTTGCCGCCGAACGTGACCACCACCAGCGCGGGCGTGCCGCGCTGCCAGTCGCGCGCGACGGCCACCGGGTCGGACCCCGGGTAGAGCCAGGCCAGGTCCTCGTCGCTCACCTTGACCACGTCGGACAGGTCCACCAGCGCTTCGACGCGCGGGCGCACCTCCTCGGCGGAGCCCATGATCGCGGGCCGTGCGTTCGGGTCGTACGTGGTGGTCGACGTCGTCCTCGCGGCCTCAAGGACCTGCCGCACCTGTCCGGCACCCGGTTCGAGCAGCGCCGCGATCGAGCCGGTGTGCACGGCGAGCGCATCGCTGCCGCCGACCTGGGCGCTCGGCTCGGCACTGGTGTCCCCGCCCGGCATCGCCTGGGCGGGCACCTGCCAGGTCAGGTCGAAGTCGTAGGTGGCCGAGCCGCCGTCGTCCAGCGTGGCCACCGCGACGCTGGTGCGCTCCGCACCGTCGCTGCCCTGCACGAGCTCGACGTCGGACTCGGCGAGCCAGTCGCGCACCAGGTCGCCCCGCGCGTCGGCGCCGAGCCAGGTCGCGAGCCGGACCTCCCGGCCAAGGCGGCCCAGCGTGAGCGCCACGTTGGCGATGCTGCCGCCGGGATGCTCGGCGGTGGAGCCGTCCGGGCGACGCACCTCGTCCACCAGGGCCTCGCCCACGGCGAGGACGTACGCGCTCACTCGGCGCCCTCGGGCGACTCGGCAGACCCGTCCCGCGCGGCCGCGAGGCGTTCGCGCGCGCCGTCGAGCCACTCCTGGCAGCGCGCCGCCAGGGCCTCACCACGCTCCCAAAGTGCCAGCGACGCCTCCAGCGGCTCGCCACCGGTCTCCAGGCGGCTGACCACCTGCACGAGCTCGTCGCGTGCCTGCTCGTAGCTGAGCGTCGCGACGTCGAGGGCGTCCTTCGCCGGATCGGTGCCGGCCTCGGTCACAGCATCTGTACTCACGGGAACAGTCAACAGCACACCACCGACATCCGCGGACTCCGTCCACAGGTAGGTCGCTGCGCGTCCGAGAGCTGGTTCCCGGCGTCGGTTCCGCGAAACAGTTTGGTCCTGGCCGGTCCGACGTCGGACCATGGTGACCCATGGGCCATCTCGAAGTAGCGCACGCCGAATACCACCTGCCGGATGGCCGGACCTTGCTGGGTGACGTCTCGTTCCGCGTGGGCGAGGGCAGCGCGACGGCGATCGTGGGGCCGAACGGCGCGGGCAAGACCACCCTGCTGCGCATCATCACCGGTGAGCTGACCCCGCACGGCGGCTCCGTGGCGGTGAGCGGCGGGCTCGGCGTGATGCGCCAGTTCGTCGGCTCGGTGCGCGACGAGACAACCGTGCGTGACCTGCTGGTGTCCGTGTCCGCACCCCGCCTCCGCGAGGTGGCGCGCGCCGTCGACGAGGCGGAGCACGCGATGCTGACCGTCGACGACGAGGCAGCCCAGATGGCGTACGCGCAGGCCCTGTCGGACTGGGCAGAGGTACGCGGGTACGAGGCCGAGACCCTGTGGGACGTCTGCACCATGGCCGCGCTCGGGCTGCCCTACGACCGGGCGCAGTTCCGCGAGGTGCGGACCATGTCGGGCGGTGAGCAGAAGCGGCTCGTGCTGGAGGCGCTGCTGCGCGGCACGGACGAGGTGCTGCTGCTCGACGAGCCGGACAACTACCTCGACGTGCCGGGCAAGCGCTGGCTGGAGGCGCAGCTCAAGGCCACCAAGAAGACGATCCTGTTCGTGTCCCACGACCGGGAGCTGCTCTCGCGCGCGGCGGACCGGATCGTGTCGCTGGAGCCGGGCCCGGCCGGCGCCGACGCCTGGGTGCACGGCGGCGGGTTCGCCACGTTCCACGACGCACGGCGCGAGCGGTTCGCCCGGTTCGAGGAGCTGCGCCGCCGCTGGGACGAGAAGCACGCGCAGCTCAAGAAGCTGGTCCTGACGCTGCGGAACCAGGCGGCGAGCAGCCCCGACATGGCGTCGAGGTACCGGGCGGCGCAGACCCGGCTGCGGAAGTACGAAGAGGCAGGGCCCCCGCCGGAGCCGCCGCGCGAGCAGGACATCTCGATGAAGCTGCGCGGCGGACGCACCGGCCTGCGCGCCGTGACCTGTGTGGGCCTGGAGCTCACCGGGCTCATGAAGCCGTTCGACCTGGAGGTCTTCTACGGCGAACGGGTAGCGGTGCTGGGCTCGAACGGGTCGGGCAAGTCCCACTTCCTGCGGCTGCTCGCCGGCGGGGACGTCGCGCACACGGGCACGTGGAAGCTCGGGGCGAGAGTGTCCGCCGGACACTTCGCGCAGACGCACGCGCACCCGGAGCTGTTCGGCCGCACGCTGCTCGACATCCTGTGGGAGGACCACGCGCAGAACAAGGGCATGGCGATGTCGCGGCTGCGGCGCTACGAGCTCACCGAGGCGGCGGACCGGCCCTTCGACCGCCTGTCCGGCGGCCAGCAGGCCCGGTTCCAGATCCTGCTGCTCGAGCTCGCAGGCTCGACGGCGCTGCTGCTCGACGAGCCCACCGACAACCTCGACCTCGAGTCGGCCGAGGCGCTGCAGGAGGGCCTCGAGTCGTTCGACGGGACGGTGCTGGCCGTGACGCACGACCGCTGGTTCGCGCGGTCGTTCGACAGGTACCTCGTGTTCGGGTCCGACGGGGTGGTGCGCGAGACCGCCGAGCCCGTGTGGGACGAGCGGCGGGTGGAGCGCGAGCGGTAGACCGCGGTCGCCGTGCACCGCGCGTGGGCGCGGCGCGCGGCTACGGGGGGATCACGCAGGCGCGACGCCGTGCTCGGCGAGCCGCCCCAGCAGCACGTCGTGTCCCTCGACGAGGCGCCAGTGGACGGCGGGCATCCCGGTCGACCGGGCACCCTCGACGTTGGGGAGGTGGTCGTCGATGAAGAGGATCGCGGCCGGCTCGGCCCCGATCCGGGTCGCGGCCTTCTGGAAGAACGCGGCGTCCGGCTTGGCGACCCCCAGCTCGCAGGAGTAGAGCTTGACGTCGAACAGCTCGTCGTACGGCAGCGTGGCCCGCATGTAGTCGGCCCGACGCCGGACCTGGTTGGTCCCCAGGTGCACCCCGTAGCCCGCCTCGCGCAGCTGCCGCACCAGGTCGAGCGAGGCCGTGGCGGGCTCGATGTTCTGCCACACCGCCGTGTACAGGTCCGCTGCCGGCACCTCTACGCCGTACTCCCGGAGGACCCCGGCGAGGACCGGCAGGAAGTCGTCGTCGCCCGCGAGGAGCGGGTGCTCCCGCTCGGACGCGAGGGCCAGGATCTCGAGGGTGTGCTCGCCGAGGAGCGGCGCGGCGGCGTGGAAGTAGCCGCCGGGGATCCCCTGGAGCACACCGTCGGCGTCGAAAAGGACGTGTCGGATGGTCGTCACGAGCGAACCGTAGCCGGTCCGGGTGAAGCCACCGGGCCGCTCCCGGTGCGCCGGTCACAGATCCGTGGTGCTCGCGGTCGAACTGGTGACGGGCCGTCCGGCGAGCGGTCGGCGCTGCGACACGCGCGGAGGTGCAACACCCAGCGTGTCCGCACGCCGCGAATGTCCTTGGGCTTCCGCCCGCGCCGGGCGAACATGGTGCGATGACCACACCCGACCCGATCTTCGTCGACCCGCGCCTGGCGCGGCTCTACGACGCCTTCGACGACGACCGCGGCGACCTCGACCTGTACGTCGGGCTCGCTGAACGCTTCGGCGCACGCACGGTGCTCGACGTCGGCTGCGGGACCGGGGTGCTCGCCCTGCTGCTGGCCGGGCGCGGCCTGAGCGTCACAGGCGTCGACCCGGCCGCCGCGTCGCTCGAGGTCGCCCGGGCCAAGCCCGGTGCCGGTGCCGTCACCTGGGTCGAGGGCGCGGCCGAGGCCGTCGCCGGACTCGGCCTCGCCGCGGACCTGGCGACCATGACCGGCAACGTCGCCCAGGTGTTCGGCACCGACGTCGAGTGGGCGCAGGCGCTCGCGGCAGTGCGGGAGGCGCTCCGCCACGGGGGCCGCCTCGTGTTCGAGACCCGGGTGCCTGCGCGGCAGGCCTGGCTCGGCTGGACCCGCGAGCGCAGGTCCGCCCGCCGCGACATCCCCGGCGTCGGGCCGGTCGAGATGTGGAGCGACCTGCTGGAGGTCGCACTGCCACTGGTCACCTTCCAGCAGTCCTATCGCTTCCCGCCCGGCATGCTGCCCGACGGCGACGTGGTCACCTCGGTCTCGACCCTGCGGTTCCGCGAGCGGGACGAGATCGAGGCGTCGTTGAGCGCCGCGGGGTTCGAGGTCGACGAGGTGCTGGACGCACCAGACCGGCCGGGTCTCGAATGGGTGTTCGTGGCCCGGCGGATCTGAGCGGGGTCAGGCGAGGTCGCGGAAGAACGCGCGGATGTCGTTCGCCAGCAGCTCGGGCTCCTCCATCGCGGGGAAGTGGCCGCCCTCGGTGAACTCGCTCCAGTGGCTGGCCGCGTTCCACGGGTCCATCGTGCGACGCATGAGGGGGTGCGTGTCGAACACGGCCCAGGCGGCCGGCACGTCAGCGGACCCGGCCCAGTCGAGACCCGCATGCTCGGACTCGTAGTAGAACTGCGCGCTCGACGCACCGCTGCGGGTGAACCAGTAGAGGCTGACGTTGGTGAGCAGCTGGTCCCGGTCGACCGCATCGTCAGGGGTCTGGTGGGCGCCGTTGGTCCAGGTCTGGAACTTCTCGGCGATCCAAGCGAGCTGGCCGACGGGCGAGTCGACCAGGGCGGCGCCGATGGTGTCGGGGCGGTGGTTCTGCATCTCGAAGTAGCCCCGCTCGGCGGCGTCCTCGGCGCGGATCTTCTCGATCTGGGCGACCTCGTCCTCGGACAGCCCCTCGGGGTACGGGAATTTGTCGCCCACCATGCCGAGCATCCGGCCGTCGCTGCCGACGTGGGTGCCGATGACCCGCTCGGGGTAGAGCGCGGCGAGCCGACCGGTGGTGCCGGCGCCGATGTCGGTGCCGTGCGCGGCGAACCGCTCGTAGCCGAGCCGAGTCATGATCTCGGCGTACGCCTCGGTCGTGCGCGCCACCTCCCAGCCGGTGCCCGACAGCGGGGTGGAGAACCCGAACCCCGGTAGCGACGGGATGACCACGTGGAACTCGTCCGTCAGCAGCGGGACGAGGCGCTGGTACTCGACGAACGAGCCCGGCCAGCCGTGGCTCAGGATCAGCGGGGTGGCGTCGGGGTTGGCCGAGCGCACGTGCACGACATGGAACGTCTGGCCGTCGACGACGGTCGTGAGCTGCTCGTACTCGTTGAGTGCCGCTTCCTGCGCACGCCAGTCGAAACCGTCGCGCCAGTACTCGGCGAGCTCCGCCAGGTAGGCCTGCGGGATGCCGCGGCTGAAGTCCGTGCGGTCGTCCCGGCCGGGTACCGGGAGGGGCCGCCGGGTACGGGCGAGCCGGTCGTGCAGGTCGTCGACGTCGGCCTGCGGGATGTCGATGCGGAACGGTGTGAGTGCGCTGTTCTCTGTCATGACACCCACGATGTCAGGCGAAGCGGACAGGTTCTGGCCTCTATTACCGCCGTATCCGAGGCCCCCGCAGGCCCTGGCGCGGAGTCAGGAGATGCCGCGGAAGAAGGTGCGGAGGTCGTCCGCGAGCAGCTTCGGCTCCTCCATCGCGGGGAAGTGGCCGCCCTCGGTGAACTCGCTCCAGTGGCCGATCGCCTTCCAGGGGTCCATCGCTCGGCGCACGAGCGGATGGGTGTCGAAGACGGCCCATCCGGACGGTACCCCCGTGGCCATGGCCATGCCGGCTCCGGAGTGCTCGGACTCGTAGTAGAACTGCGCGATCGACGCGCCGCTGCGGGTGAACCAGTACAGGCTGACGTTCGTGAGGAGCTGGTCGCGGTCGACCTCCGGGGTCCGGTAGCCGCCGCTGGTCCTGCTCTTGAACTTCTCGGCGATCCACGCGAGCTGACCGGCCGGCGAGTCGGTGAGTGCCGCGCCGATCGTGTCGGGCCGGTGGTTGTGCATCCCGATATACCCGCGCTCGGCCGCACTCTCGGTGTGCAGTGCCTCGATCTGGGTGACCTCGTCGTCGGACAGGCCGTCGGGGTAGGGAAGCTTGTCGCCGACCAACCCGAGCCACCAGCGGTCACTGCCCAGGTGCGTGCCGATGACGCGCTCCGGGTAGACCGACGCGAGGAGCCCGGTGGTGCCCGCACCGATGTCGGTGCCGTGGGCCGCGAACCTCTCGTAGCCCAGACGCGTCATGATCTCGGCATAGGCGTCCGACGTCCGTGCCAGCTGCCAGCCGGTCCCCGACAGCGGGGTGGAGAACCCGAAGCCGGGCAGCGACGGGATGACCACGTGGAACTCGTCGGTCAGCAGCGGGACGAGTTGCTGGTACTCGACGAACGAGCTCGGCCAGCCGTTGTTCAGGATCAGCGGAGTGGCCGCCGGGTTCGCCGATCGCGCGTGGAGGACGTGGAACGTCTGGCCGTCGACGACCGTCGTGAGCTGTTCGTACTCGTTGAGCCGCGCCTCCTGTGCGCGCCAGTCGAACCCGTCGCGCCAGTACTCGGCGAGCTCCTTCAGGTAACCCAGCGGGATACCGCGGCTGAAGTCGGTGGGGTCGTCCCGGCCCGGCACGGGGATCGGCCACCGCGTGCGTGCCAGCCGGTCGCGCAGGTCGTCGACGTCGGCCTGCGGGATGTTGATGCGGAACGGCGTGAGCGCGTTGTTCTCGTTCATGACGTCCACGTTCCCCGGTAATGCGGCAGGTTAGCTTCCGCGATCGCTGGAATGATCGAGAACATGTTGGAGACCTCGGCCCGCCTTCTCGAGCTGCTGTCGTTGCTCCAGCTCAAGCGCGACTGGACGAGCTCCGAGCTCGCCGGCCGGCTCGGGGTGAGCACGAGGACCGTTCGCGCCGACATCGGCAAGCTGCGGTCGCTCGGCTATCCCGTGGACGCGCGTCCCGGCGTCGCGGGCGGGTACCGGCTGGTCGCCGGGACGGCGATGCCCCCGCTGCTGCTCGACGACGACGAGGCCGTCGCCGTCGCGGTCGGGCTGGGTGCGGTCGCGACCCGGGGGCTCGGTGTCGAAGAGACCTCGCTCACGGCGCTCGCGAAGCTGGAGCAGGTGTTGCCCTCGCGCTTGCGCCGACGCGTCGAGGCGGTCCGGGAGGCGACGAGCGTCGTCCCGGGTGCCGACCTGCCGCTCGATCTCTCGCTGCTCGGCGTGGTCGCGGCAGCGGTCCGTGCCCACGAGCGGCTCCGGTTCGGGTACACCAAGCCCGGGGGCAGCGAAGCGGCGCGCCACACCGAACCGCAACGGCTGGTGAGCTGGGGGCCGCTCTGGTATCTGCTCGCGTGGGATCTCGACCGGGACGACTGGCGGGTCTTCCGTGTCGACCGCATGGTTCCGCGCGCACCGACGGGGGCGCGGTTCCGGCCGCGCGTCATCCCGGACGACAAGGTCGTCGAGTACGTCGTCGGACGCGTCAGCAAGGGGGCCTCGAAGTATCGCGCCCGGGTGCTCGTGCATGCTCCCGCCGCGGCGGTCGCCGCGAAGATCCACATCCCGGTCGATATCGAGGCGGTCGACGAGTCCACCTGCCGGGTCGACGTGGGTTCCGACGACCCGGACCACCTCGCGCTGTGGATGACACAGCTCGACGTCGACATCGAGGTGATCGAGGGCAGCGAGCTCGCGATGGCGTTCGAGCGCCTCGCGAGGAGGCTGCGTCGCGCGGCGGGTGGCGCAGCCGCGACGTGAGGCGGGTCCTGCCGGGCCAGGACTACGAGGCTGTCGCGGTGACCTCGGCGTCCAGGACACCTTCCGCGAGGCGCACGTGCACGCCCGCGCCGACCGCGACGTCGTCGGGCCGCCGCACCACGTGGCCGTCAGCGCGCTGCACGACGGCGTAGCCCCGCTCCAGCGTCGACGCCGGGGAGAGTGCCCGCACCTGGGCGCCGAGCCGCCCGATCTCGCCGGTCGCACGCAGGAGCAGCGCGTTCAGCGCGTTGCGGCTGTGCCGGAGCGCCTGGACGATGTCGCGCTCGCGGGAATCCAGCATGGTGTGCGGCACGGCGAGGACCGGGCGCGAGCGGATGCCGTCGAGCCCGTGCTGCTCGCGGTCGAGCATCGCCGTGACGGCTCCGCGCATCCGGCTCCGGGCCTGGGTGAGGCGCAGGCGCTCCTCGGAGACGTCGGGCACGATCCGCTTGGCGGCGTCGGTCGGTGTGGAGGCGCGGTAGTCGGCGACGAGGTCGAGGAGCGGCGCGTCGGTCTCGTGACCGATGGCGCTGACCAGGGGAGTGCGGGCCTGTGCGGCGGCGCGCACCATCGACTCGTTGCTGAAGGGCAGCAGGTCCTCGACCGAACCGCCGCCGCGGGCGACCACGATGACGTCGACGCTCGGGTCCTGGTCGAGCTCGGCTATGGCGTTCGACACCTCGCGCACCGCGTTGACGCCCTGCACCGCTACCTCGCGGATCTCGAACCGCACCTGGGGCCAGCGGGCGCGGGCGTTCACCACGACGTCGTGCTCCGCCTTGGACTCGCGTCCGCACACGAGTCCCACGACGGCGGGCAGGAACGGGAGCTTCCGCTTGCGGGAGAGGTCGAACAGGCCCTCCGCCGCGAGGACCTTCTTGAGCGCCTCGATCCGGGCGAGCAGCTCGCCGACGCCGACAGCCTTGATCTCACCGGCCTGCATCTGCAGCGTCCCGCGCTTGGTCCAGAACACGGGCTTGGCGTGCACCACGACGTGATCGCCCTCGCTCGGCGGCTGCGCCAAGGTGCTGAGGACGCGCGAGAAGATGGTCACGGGCAGGGAGGCATCCGCCTCGGTGTCACGGAGTGTGAGCCACTGCATGCCGGAGCCGGGGCGCTGGTTGAACTGCACCACCTGCCCCTCGACCCAGACCGGCGGCATCTTGTCGATGTAGCCCTTGATCTTCTCCGAGAGCACGCGGACCGGCCAGGGGCTGGTGGGAGTGGTGTCGAGTGCTTTCCGGGGGAGCTCGGTGGTCAGCGGCCGCTGGGTTGGTTCCGTCACGTGTCCAACCCTGCCACCCACCACCGACACAAGCCCTCCGCACGCCGCCCCTAGACTGCAGGTGTGACTGTCACGAGCCCTGAGCGTCCTGCTGAGACCCAGACCAAGCGCGTCCTGCTGGCTGCGCCCCGCGGTTATTGCGCCGGTGTCGACCGTGCCGTCATCGCCGTCGAGAAGGCGTTGGAGACCTACGGCACACCTGTCTATGTGCGCAAGGAGATCGTGCACAACAAGCACGTGGTCGAGACGCTGCGGGAACGCGGCGCGATCTTCGTCAACGAGACCGACGAGGTGCCGGAGGGCGGCCGGCTCGTCTTCTCGGCGCACGGTGTGTCCCCGGCCGTGCGCGCCTCCGCCGTGGCCCGCAGCCTCGACACCATCGACGCGACCTGCCCCCTGGTCACCAAGGTGCACAAGGAAGCGGTGCGGTTCGCGAAGGACGACTACGACATCCTGCTGATCGGGCACACCGGTCACGAGGAGGTCGAGGGCACGGCCGGCGAAGCGCCCGAGCACGTGCAGATCGTGAACTCGCCGGACGACGTCGATCAGGTGGTGGTGCGCGACCCCGACAAGGTCGTGTGGATCTCGCAGACCACGCTCTCGGTGGACGAGACCATGGAGACCGTGCGGCGGCTGCGCCAGAAGTTCCCGACCCTGCAGGACCCGCCCAGCGACGACATCTGCTACGCCACGCAGAACCGCCAGGTGGCGGTGAAGAAGCTGGCGCCGGAGTGCGACCTCGTCATCGTGGTGGGCTCGGCCAACTCGTCCAACTCCGTTCGACTGGTCGAGGTGGCGCTCAAGGCGGGTGCCACTGCCTCCTACCGCGTGGACCGCAAGACCGAGATCAAGGACGAGTGGCTGGAGGGCGTCACCACGGTGGGCGTGACCTCGGGTGCCTCGGTGCCGGAGATCCTGGTGGAGGACGTCCTCGCGCACCTCGCCGGCCACGGCTTCGGCACCGTCGACGAGGTCCGGACCGCTACCGAGGACCTCATGTTCTCGCTGCCGCGCGAGCTCCGCGCCGGGCTCAAGGCCGCCGGCGAGGAGCCCAAGCGTCCGCGCCGCGAGGCCCGCCCGGAGCTGCCGCAGGCCTGAGGCACGCCCGCGCGGCGTCGCGAGGCGCATGGCCGCGCCGGTGACCGCTGGACCGTGTGGCCGCTGGACCGTGTGGCCGCTGGACCGTGTGATCGGTAAAACGTCAGGTGATCGGCAACCCGAGTTGCCGATCACCTGACGTTTTGCCGATCATCCGTGCCCGGTGCGGCCGGACCGAGCCCCGGGGCTCAGCCCGCCGCCGCGTCGTTCTCCGCGCCGCCCTCGGTGCGCTCGACCGCCTCCAGTGCGCGCTTGTCGCTCACCGCGAGCTCGGTGACCTCCAGCTGCTGCACCAGCACGCCGTCGTTGTCCTGTGCGCGGTCGATCGCGACGACGCCGCCCTCCTCCGCCGCCAGCAGCTCGGGCTTGGTGATGGGGCGCGGCACCTCTTCGATGCCCCTGATCTCGTCGATCGTGTCCCGCGCGTCGACCACGTCGAGCTCGACCATCCGCCGGGCCGACGTGAGCACGTTGCGCTCCAGCGAGCCGATCATCTGGTTGTAGCTCTTCGTCGCGGACTCCAGCGCGCGTCCTGTCTTGGTGACGTGCCCGGTCATGGTGACCAGGCGTGCGTAGAGCTCCTTGCCGACCGTGAGGACCTTCTGCGCGTTCTCCGCCAGCGCCTCCTGCCGCCAGGCGTACGCGACAGTGCGCAGCAGGGCGAGCATCGTGGTGGGCGTCGCGATGATGACGTTCTTCTGCGCCGCGTACTCCAGCAGCTCCGGTGCGCGCTCCAGCGCCGCCGACAGGAACGCCTCCGCCGGTACGAACATCACGACGAACTCCGGTGCGGGCTCGAACTGGTTCCAGTACTTCTTTCCGGCCAGGTCGTCCACGTGCTTGCGCATGTGCCGCACGTGCGCGTCGAGGCGCTGCTCGCGGTACGCGGCGTCGTCGGACTGCTGCGCCTCCAGAAAGCCGAGGAACGCGACCTTGGAGTCCACGACCACACGCTTGCCGCCGGCGAGGTTGACGACCATGTCCGGGCGGAGCGTGCCGTCGTCGGTGGTGACCTGGGCCTGCTCGGTGAAGTCGACGCGGTTGATCATGCCCGCCGACTCCACGACCTTGCGCAGCTGCAGCTCGCCCCACGCCCCGCGCGTCTGCGACGAGCGCAGCGCCGTGACCAGGTCCGCCGTGCCGTTGCGCAGGTCGGCCGACACCTCGGCGACGTTGCGCATCTGCTCCACGAGCGCCCCCTGGCCCTCGATCCGGGCCTTCTCCGCCTGGAGCACCTCGCTGCGCACCAGCTCCACAGCCTTGGTCAGCGGGTCCACCAGCGACTTCACGGCCTCCTCGCGCTTGGCGAGCGCCTGCTCCCCGTCCGACGCCGACCGCTTGAGCCGCTCCTCGGCGAGCTCGAGGAAACGCTTGCTGTTGGCGTCGAGCGCGTCGCCCGCCAGGGCCTGGAACTGGCGGCGCACGACCTCCTGCTCGGTACGTGCGGCGGCGATCTGCTCGGTAGCGCGTTCCCGCGCCGCGACGATCTGCTCGTCCGCCCGTGCCTGTGCGGCGTCGATCTGCTGTGCGACCGACTCGGCCTGGGTGCGCAGGCGTACGGTCTCCAGGTCCGCCTCACGGAGCGCGGGCGCAACGCGCTGTGCGTGGCCGAGCCACCCGAGCAGCACGCCGACGACGAGAGCGCCGAGGGCCAGCAGAATCGTTGCGACGATGTCCATGTGCGACAGGCTGCCATGCGCCACTGACACTCAGGTACGACGACACCCCGCGCGTTCGAGATCGCCTGGTATGCCCCAGGACGAGGATCTCCGTCCGTGGGAGGACGCACTATCACCCGCACTCATCCACGCGGAGGATCCGTCGTGTCGGACGGCACGGCTACGTTTGGTGTCATGACGACCCCAGTCGACCCGAGCCCTCCGGGCAGCCCCGGGACTCAAGGTACCCAGGAGCAGCCCCCGCACGACCCGTCGGCCGCGCTCAGCGTGCGCGGTCTCTGGAAGCGGTTCGGGCAGAAGATCGCTGTGTCCGGCGTCAACCTCGATGTTCCCGCCGGCTCGTTCTACGGCCTGGTCGGACCGAACGGGGCGGGCAAGACCACGATGCTCTCGATGGCGACGGGGCTGCTGCGGCCGGACTTCGGTACGTCCTGGGTGCACGGCGTGGACCTGTGGGCACGGCCGGACGAGGCCAAGGCCACGCTGGGCGTGCTGCCAGACGGCGTGCGGCTGTTCGACCGCCTGACCGGACGCCAGCTCCTCACCTACGCGGGCATGCTGCGCGGGATGGACCGGGCCACCGTGGTGGACCGCACGAACGACCTCTTGCAGGCCTTCGACCTGGTCGCGGACGCGGAGACGTTCGTAGTGGACTACTCGGCGGGCATGACGAAGAAGATCGCGCTGGGCAGCGCCATGATCCACGCACCTCGCACCCTTGTGCTCGACGAGCCGTTCGAGGCGGTCGACCCCGTGAGCGCCGCGAACATCCGCGACATCCTCAAGAGCTACGTGGCGGGCGGCGGGACCGTGATCGTCTCCAGCCATGTCATGGACCTGGTGCAGCGCATGTGCGACCACGTCGCGGTGATGGCGGCGGGCCAGGTGCTCGCGGCGGGCACGGTCGACGAGGTGCGCGGCGAGCAGAGCCTGGAAGACCGGTTCGTGGACCTCGTCGGCGGTCGCCAGCACTCGGAAGGGCTCTCATGGTTGCGCGGTTCCTGACCCTCAAGCTGACGCTGATGGGGAACACGTTCCGCCGGAGCGTCTGGCAGACCATCGGCATGATCGTGGCGGTCCTGTACGCCCTCGGCACCGTGGGCATGCTGGTGGCCGCCATGGTCTTCGTGGGCGTCGCGGGCGACCCGGCCTGGGCAGCGGTGGCGATCACCCTCGGTGGTGTCCTGACCGTCGTGGGCTGGTGGCTGATCCCGATCTTCGCCTTTGGCGTGGACGCAACCCTCGACCCGCACCGGTTCTCGACGTTCGCGATCCCCCGGCGCACCCTTCTCGCGGGGCTCGCGGTGGCCGGCCTGGTCTCGGTGCCAGGCATCGCCACGGTGCTTCTCGCGCTCGGTGTCTCCTTCGCGTGGGTGCTGGAGCCGGGGGTGCTTCTCGTGTCGCTCGCCGGTGCCGTGCTCGGGATCGCCACGTGCGTCCTCGGTTCCCGGGCGCTCACCACGCTGCTCGCTCCCGTGCTGGAGTCCCGGCGGTACCGCGAGGTGGTGACGATCGTCGCGCTGGTGCTCGTCGTGATGATCGGTCCGTTCGTCGGCTGGCTCGCGAACGGCGTCCAGATATCGGTGGGGCCAGAGGCGACGGACGGCGGAGGCGCCGCCAGCACGGGCACGCAGCTCTTGCCGCTGTTCGAGCAGGTGGCGAGTGTTGCCGGCTGGACGCCGTTCGGTGCCGCCTGGTCGCTCGGGGGCGCCGCGCACGCCGGTGACTGGGCAGGTCTGGCGGGGCGTCTAGCCGTTGCCCTCGCCACGATCGGGCTGGCTTGGCTGGTCTGGGACCGCGCGCTGGCCCGATCGCTGGAGCGCCCGCCGGTCGGCGACGGCAGCGGCGGCAAGGCCAAGGGGCTCGGGCCGTTCGGCCGCGTGCCGTTCTCCCCGACCTGGGCCGTCGCCGCGCGCACCGCCACCTACTGGTTGCGCGACCCGCGATACTCCGGCTCGATAGCCATCATCCCGCTGCTGCCGGTGATCATGTACTTCGCAGGCCAGAGCACCGGCAGCTTCTTCATGCTCCTGGCGACCGGGCCGTTCGTGGGCTGGATCCTCGGCTTCAGCATCTCGAACGACATCGGTTACGACAACACGGCGTTCGCCCTGCACGTCTCGTCGGGCGTCGACGGCCGCGCCGACCGGTGGGGCCGGGCGATCCCCATGCTGGCGATGGGCCCATTGGTCAGCGCCGCCACGGTGGTCGCTTCGGTCTGGGTGGCCGACTCGTGGCATCTGACGATGCCACTGCTCGGCCTGGCGATCGGCGCCCTGCTGGTCAGCACCGGTGTCTCCTGCGCGGTCTCGGCGCGGCTCGTCTACCCGGTCGCCAAACCGGGGGAGAGCCCGCTGAAGTCGCCGCAGGGCGCTGCGATGGCGACGTTCGTGTCGCAGGGCATCGGGTTCGCCATCACCCTGGGGCTGTCGCTGCCGGTCTTCGCCGTCGGTATCACCGCGATCGCCCTGGGCAGTGTGCTGTGGGGCGCTCTCACCGTCGTGGTCGGGGCCCTGTACGGCGGGCTGATCCTGGTCCTGGCCGTTCGGTTCGGCGCTCGCGTGTACGACAAGCGGCTGCCGGAGTTGCTGCAGCAGGTGCAGTCGTTTCCCTGATGCTCAGGGCAAGGGCGGCGCGTCGGGAGCGCTGCCGTGCGTGTCAGTAGCGCGGCGTAGCGTCGGTCGCATGAGTCATTCCGACGAGGGCGGCGCGCAGGGCTGCATCGACAGGATCGACGGTGCGGACCTGCGCGGCGGCGACATCCGCCATGCCGATATGAGCGGTGCCTCGTTTCGCGAGGTCGCCCTCAACGGCGTGCGGATGCGCGGCGTGGCGCTGGCCGGCGCCGACATCGACGGCTTCATCTACGGGCTGCGCGTCAACGGCGTCGAGGTAGAACCCCTGATCGAAGCGGAGCTGAACAAGCGCTACCCCGAACGCGCACTGCTCCAAGATCGCTCGATCTCCGGGCTGCGCACGGCCCTCGACGCGTTCGACAGCATGTGGGAGGCCACGTACGAGCGCGTCGCGTCGATGCCTCAGGGCACGGTGGAGGTCTCGGTCGACGACGAGTGGTCCTTCGCCCAGACCCTTCGGCACCTCGTGTTCTGCACCGACGGGTGGCTGCGGTGGGGTGCGCAGGGCAGACGCGTGGACGTGTTCTGGCCGGCTGGGATGCCGCACACCGGGTTCGCCGCCGACGCACCGGGTGTCGGGGTCGACCAAGAGGCGGCGCCGTCGTACGAGGAGGTGCTCGAGGTCCGGCGGGGCAGGGTGCAAGAAGTGCGTGATTTCCTCGACGCGATCACGCCCGAGCAGGCGAGCAGTCCTGCCGAACCGCCGCCCTGGATGGACCAGTCCGAGCCCTTCGTGGTGGCGCAGTGCGTGGGGGTTGTGCTCACCGAGGAGTGGCACCACCACTCGTACGCCACCCGGGACCTGGACCTGATCGACACACGCAGTGGCTCGTCCACGTAGGAGGGTGCAGCCGTCCCGTGACTGGTCAACGGCTATGTCAGAGGCGCCTCCTAGCCTGGGGACATGACGCGATTCACAGCCGACGACGACCTGCAGCATGCTGAGTTCGTCGCGGCGGACCTGACCGGTGCCCGGTTTCACTTCGCCGACCTGGAAGGTGCGGCGTTCGAGCAGTCGTACCTGCCGGGTGCCGTGATGCGGGGCGTCGACCTGACCGGCGCGGACATCGACGGAGTGATCGGTGGGCTCAAGGTCAACGGGATCGAGGTGCTGCCGCTGATCGAGGCCGAGCTGAACCGCCGGTATCCGGGGCGGGCGCTGGCCAGGTCCGAGGTTCTGGCGGAGCAGCGCGGGTCGTTCGAGGCGGCCCAGCGGGCCTGGTCCGCTCTGTTCGACAGGGCAGCAGCCATGCCTGCCGGAACCGTGGACCAGCAGGTCGACGGTGAATGGTCGCTCGCCCAGACGATGCGGCACCTGGTGTTCGCGGTCGACGGCTGGGTGCGCCACGGGATCCAGGGTCTCGACGGCGCGTTCAGCCCGATCGGCCTCCCGTTCTCCGAGTACGACGACGAGGTGGGAGCCCTCGGCGTCGACATGGCGGCCGCGCCGTCGTACCAGGAGGTGCACGCGGCCTACGCCGACCGCATCGCCCAGGTGCGTGCGCACTACGACTCCCTCACGCAGGCGGGGTTCGAGGCGCTGGCACGTCGGCTGCCGCCGTGGGAACCGGCGTCGCGCAGTCTTCCCGTGTGGCGCTGCCTCGGCGTGATCGTCAACGAGGCCTGGGAGCATCACCGGTTCGCCGAACGGGATCTCGGCGTGCTGGAGCGTCGCGGCGGAGCGCGATAGGCCCGCGTCAGCAGACCGCGCGAGAGTCCCTACCGGGGCCGCGCACGACCCGGCTGACGGCGATTGGCGCTCGGCACGTAGAATTTCGCGACGTGGCTCTTACTATCGGCATCGTCGGCCTGCCCAACGTCGGCAAGTCCACCCTCTTCAACGCTCTGACCCGCAACCAGGTGCTCGCCGCGAACTACCCGTTCGCGACGATCGAGCCCAACGTGGGCGTGGTCTCGCTGCCCGACGATCGGCTGAACAAGCTCGCCGAGATCTTCGGGAGCCAGAAGATCCTGCCGGCCACGGTGTCGTTCGTGGACATCGCGGGCATCGTCAAGGGCGCGTCCGAGGGTGAGGGCCTCGGTAACAAGTTCCTCGCCAACATTCGTGAGGCCGACGCGATCTGCCAGGTCACCCGCGCGTTCGACGACCCGGACGTGGTCCGCGTGGACGGCTCCATGGACGCGCCCGGTGACATCGAGACGATCTCCACCGAGCTGATCCTCGCCGACCTCCAGACCCTCGAGAAGGCCCTGCCGAGGATGGAGAAGGAGGTCAAGATCAAGCGCGGCGACCCCGTCCTGTACGCGGCCGCCAAGCTGGCGCAGGAGATCTTGGACAAGGGCGTCACGCTCTACCAGGGTGCCGCCGGTGCCGGTCTCGACCTGGCCGAGATCGCGAGCCTCCAGCTGATGACGGCCAAGCCGTTCATCTACGTCTTCAACACCGACGACGCCGGTCTGGCGGACACCGCGTCCCAGGAGGCCCTGCGCAAGGTCGTCGCGCCGGCCCACGCGATCTTCCTGGACGCCAAGTTCGAGTCCGAGCTCGTGGAGCTCGAGCCCGACGAGGCCGCAGAGATGCTGGCGGAGTCCGGCCAGCCGGAGTCCGGTCTGGACCAGCTCGCGAAGGTCGGCTTCGAGACGCTCGGCCTGCAGACCTACCTCACGGCTGGTCCGAAGGAAGCGCGCGCCTGGACCATCCGCAAGGGCTGGACCGCCCCCCAGGCCGCCGGCGTGATCCACACCGACTTCGAACGTGGCTTCATCAAGGCTGAGGTCACCTCGTTCGAGGACCTGGTCGAGGCCGGTTCGTCCGCCGCGGTGAAGGCCGCGGGCAAGGCCCGCATCGAGGGCAAGGACTACGTCATGCAGGACGGCGACGTGGTCGAATTCAGATTCAACGTCTAAGTTGCCTGATCAGAGCCGATCTTGGACTGCACAGTTCACCGTGGTCGAGTTCCGCTTCAACGTGTGAGCATCACCCGGGTTTCGGCTTGGTCCTCTGACCAGGCCGGATGCCGGTTGACCTGCGGTAACGCTTCTGAGCCCTCGGGACAGTGGTGGACCGGAATGGCCTCCAGAGGCCACCCATTCCCCCATGGTTCCCCCACGGGATCCGGGGTGTTTCCGCAGGTGAGTGCTCGCGTCTGAGGGTGTGCCAGGTGTGCCGTTCCCCCACAGGGAGCAGGCGGGACACCTGACGGGTGGAGAGGACCACCCATGGCAACCACACCCGGCAAGCGAGTCTTTGGAGAGCTGGAGAAGCGCAAGAGCGCCACGACCGGCAAGGTGACCGGCTGGCGAGCGCGCTACACCGGCCCGGACCTGGAGCGGCACCCCAAGACGTTCGGCGACAAGATGGCCGCCGAGTCGTGGCTCAACGCCGAGCGCATCCTGATCGACCGAGGCGAGTGGAGGCCGCCGAAGGTGCGCGAGCTGGAGGCGCGCCTCGCCGAGCAGCGGGCCGTGACGCTGCGCGAGTGGGCGTACCGGTCGATCGAGGGCAAGACCTTGCGACCGGGCACCATCTACCGCTACAAGACAGCGCTGGAGAAGCGGATCCTGCCCGTGCTGGGTGACATCCCCTTGAAGGACCTCACCCGCCTGGACGTGACCAACTGGTACACGAAGCTGCGCGTAGTGCTGGCCGAGGAAGCGCGCGGCAGGAAGTGGCACGGCAAGGAGAAGTCCGACGGTCGCGGCGCCGCCTTCTCTACCTATCAGGTGCTCTCGTCGATCCTGAACGACGCCGTGGACCACGAGTTGCTGAACGCCTCGCCGGCCAAGGTCAAGGGTGCGCTTCGGTACAAGGCCGTGCACGAACCGATCGTTGTCACGACCGATCAGATGTGGCAGATGACGGAACTGATGCCGGACTACCTCCGGGCCATCGTGCCTCTGGCCGTGACCACGGGCCTACGCAACGGGGAACTGCGCGCGCTCAAGCGCAGGCACCTGGACCTTGACGATCCATCGCGTGCGACGGTCACCGTGCGCGGCACAGCGGCCGGTCATCGGGAGCGAGGCAAGTTCAAGGAAATCGGTGAGCCGAAGACCGATGCGTCCTACCGAGAGATCGCGATCCCATCCTTCGTGGTCCCCATCCTCCGAGAGCATCTGGAGAAGTTCTCCGAGTCAGGAGCGGACGGGATCGTATTCCGGGCGGCGCGTGGGGGAGTAATGCACCGCCAGGTCATCCAGCGCAAGTGGACCGTCGTCCGAAAGGCCGTCGGGCTGGACGAACTGCACTTCCACGACCTGCGGCACACTGCGCTGACGTGGGCCGCCCGCTCCGGCGCGACACTGGCAGAGCTGATGGCGATTGCCGGGCACAGCAACCCGACCGTGGTCCTGCACTACCAGCACCTCGGCGACGAGGAACGACGGCACACGATCGCCGAGAAGCTCGGGGCCGCGTTCAAGGACGATCTGGCCGAACGCCGGGCACTGCGGACCCCGCAAGCCGACACCAAGACCGGGACACAGGTTTCGGGCTGACCGTGTTCGTTCTGAACGCACCGGCCCAGAGCCGTCGCGCGCGGACCAAGGCGCACACCTGTGAGGCCAGAAGGTCCACCGCACACCGGAGGTTCGATATGGCAACGCATCGTCCAGCGCGAGAAAGCAGCACGGGCGCGGCTCCGCAGACGCCGCGGCAGGCCGGTACGAGCGCAACACGTCTCGTCTCGCTCCGTGACGCCGCTGAAGTGTTCGGCGTGTCCGTCAAGACGATCCGTCGTCGGATCGCCGACGGAACAGTGACTGGCTACCGGATCGGCACGCTGATACGCGTGGATCTGGACGAGCTTCGAGCGGCATTAGTGGTGAAGATCCGCTCGGCACACTGACGTGTGCGCGATCGGCGTCGGAGCGTTTGCGCAGGTCGTACGGTCCCGCCAAATCGGCGGGACCGTACTTGTCCCGTTTGCCTCTCGGGCCTGTCGAGGGCATGGCGTGGATCGCTTTCCGCAACTCGAATTGGGCGGCGGTCGTCCGGGTGCGGTGGCTGGCGATCGGCGCCTACATCGACACCTGGACTCAGTAATCCGGCGCTGGGGCCCGGAGCATCTGCCCAGGTCATATGGTTCTGCCAATTCGGCAGAACCATTGTTGTCTGGTTTGTTCTCCGTGCCGGAACGGGCCAGTGGCGCGTCGGCGGTTTGGTAGAACCCCAGGTCACACGGTGGTGCCAAATTGGCACCACCGCAGGTGACCGGATTAGCCCTGAGGCCGGCGACGGCGCAGTCCTGACCGCGTGGCATGTCGGAGCGAACCCGCAGGTCGCACGGTGGTGGCAATTTGCCACCGCCGTGCATGTCCGAGTTAGCCCGCATACACCTGCACCTGCCTGTCCCATCCTCGCGATTGTGCACCTCACCTGTACCCGTCGAGGTACCAGTTGACGTCCCCCACGCAGCCTTTCGGGGCAAGATTCCGGGTGGGGGACATGGCGGTGAACAGGGCGAACGCATGTCCCCCAACTCGTGAGAATTGCTCAGAGGCGGAACGTGGAAATCGGAGCGTGTTCGTGCGCGGCCATCGCCCGACGGCGGCTTGGCCAGTCTGCTCGGCCCACAGGCTTCCGCCGGGCGGCCTGCCAGCGCGTACACATCCATGCGGCAATAGTGGCGAACGAGCGCACGCTCTGCGCACACCAAGATGGCCGCACACCCTGGTGTGCGGCCATATCTGCGCAGGTCAGAATGCGCACACCACTTCGTCGTGCATCTCCGCCACGGGCTTCCGCGATAGGCAACGCGCTCACACCCTCGAGAAGCCACGAGGCCCCCGCTCCAAGCGGAGCGAGGGCCTTGTCAGGCGCTGGAGCCGGAGCCTGAGCCTGAGCAGGTACCGGATCCCGGCTTGCCCTTCTGGTGGGTTGCGAGCTTTCCCCCGGCTACTCCGACAACCTGGCAGTCCCTGCTTCGGGACGATGACGACCACAAGTTTGGGTCGAGGGGCAACTCGAACCCTGCCGGACCATCAGCAGCGACACCGCGCCACTTCGCGCGGCGGCGGCCTTCGTCTCCGCGCGGGTAGGGCAGGCCAGCCTCCAGTGCGGCGGCCTCGATGGCGCGCATGGTTGTGCCGACGCCAGATGGGATCGGCGCGTGCTTGATCCAGTGGCCGTTCTGGAGGGTCCATGCCTCGCACCGGGATAGGTCCGGTCCGACGCCGTGCCACACACGCAGGACCACAGGGCCTGGTGCGCTGGCCTCGGCGGTGGCGATCTGTGCGGCCAGTGACGACAACGAACCGTCGACATCCGGGACCAGGGAACGCAGTACCGCCAGGGCCCCGGCTTGGTCGATGGTGCCGGTCGTCTCGTCAGCGGCACTGCGCACGATCGCAGGCGCGTGCCCCATCGCTACCGAGCGGGCGGCCCAGGCCAGCATCGTCAGATCGTTGATGCCGTCTCCGACAGCCACGGTGTTCTTGGCGGGGATGCGCAGGTGTTTGCGCACGTCGTCGAGGGCGGCGGCCTTGTTGACGTCCAGGGCGGTGATGTCGGCCCAGTCGGGACCCATCGAGGCGACCGTGACCCCGGTGGCACCGAGAGTGTCGGTGAATCGGCGGATGCCCGGTGCGGCGAGCACGACCCGGGTCGCTGGCTCGGTCGTCAGGTAGTTCAGTGTTGCTGGCTTCTGCTGTCCGTTCAGCTCTCCCGGGGCGAACGGGTGGTTCGTCCGCCAGCCCCAACCGACCTCCTCCACCGCGACCCGGACACCGGGGATCAGGTCCACGGCGCGGCTGATCAAGGGCCCTGGTTTGAACGTCCGGGCGTCGACGACGTCGTAGCCGGACGGCGCAGCCGGGTCCAGGCGCACGGTGAGAGCGCCGTTGGAGGCCACCGCCCACCCGGTGGTCAGTCCCAACCGGATAGCGATCGGCAGCAGACCGGTGAGGGATCGTCCTGTGGCGGGTACGACTTTGTGTCCGGCGGCGCGGACCAGGTCCAGGGTCTCGACCGTTCCGGGCGGGATCCTGCTCTCGCTGTCCAGGAGGGTCCCGTCGAGATCGAGCGCCACGAGCAACCGTGTGCACGTGACGGTCGCGGCCCTCATCGGATCACCATCTGACGCAGCACCGATCGGACCTGGACTTCCAGGCCGTCGACCACACCTGTCCAGAGGGTGTGCCCGGGCACGAACATCCGATGATCCAACGGAAGGTCGCACCCCAGGGTGCGCGCGATCTGCTCGCCCTCGTTCAGGTCTACGGGCTGCACGCAGATGCGGCCTCGGGTCAACGTGACGATCTCGATGTGTTCCGGTCCCACGGCGCGGATCGCCTCGGCGGCGACGTCCATGGCGAACGTGAGCTGGTCAGCCAAGCGGGTCGTAGTCATGGGCTTGCCCTTGTGTGTAGGGGGTGGTGGAGCGGTGACTCGGCAGCCGGGGAGGGCTGGGATCCAGTGAAATACCCGTAACCGTGAACGTGTGAGGAAAAAGCGCCGGGGTATTCGTCGGCGGCAACCGGAAATTTCCGGGGTGATCGCTTCTTCTCGATGCCGTCGTGTGGCTACCGTGAACGCGTGGGAGGCAACCAGATCCTCAAGACGCGCATGGCGGAATCGGGCTTCACCCAGGCAGAACTGGCTGAAGCCGTGAACGCCGACCTGCGCGCGGCCGGATACGAAGGAACCGTCAGCGACCGGACGGTCCGCAACTGGCTGACCGGAAAAACTCGATGGCCTCACCATCGCCAGCGCGCCGCTCTGGAGGCGCTGTTCAACTGCCCCGTGACGGAGCTGGGCTTCACGACCCAAGGAGACCGCACCCCGACGGCGCCACCGCAGGGTGGGGTGCGCCGCCCGGTCAGCGACACGGACAGAACGATGCGCCCAACGGTCGCTGTCCCGTCCTTTGGGCCTCGACAGCGCGTCGGCCTCGGCGACGTTGAGCGGCTTCTGTCCAAGTTCGCGCTCGTGATCGCCGATGACCATCGGTACGGCGGCAAGCTCACCATCGAGGTTCAGGCCGCCGCACTGGCCGGGGAAGCCCTCGCGCTCCAGGCGCGGGGCACGGCGAGCCAGCGGGTGCGAGCCGCTCTGTACGGCTGTGCCGCGTCCTTCACCTCCAGCGCGATGTGGGCCGCGATCGACGGCCGCCGGTTCGATACTGCGCAACGTCACTTCGATCGAGCGGCCAGCCTCGCGGCCTTCTCCGGGGACTCGAGCATCCAGTTCCGTATCTGGTCCCACGCCGGCAGCCTGTACCGACACATGGCCAGGCCCGTCGACGCGCTGGCCGCCAATGACGTCGCGCGTCGCCTACCCGTCGCGCGCCGTGACCCGCTGTTCGCTTCTCTCGGTCATGCGCGGCACGCGGCCATCCATGGCTTGACGGGCGACGCCGGAGCGGTCCGCCAGGCTGTGGGGCACGCCCAGAACGCTCTGCTGCAGGCCGACCCGGACGAACAGCGGCCGGTATGGATCACCGCGTTCTACGACCAGGCGGAACTGGAAAACCTTGCCGTGGCCGCGCACCTGGCCCTGGGCGACTACGAGGGCGCCGAAGCCCGCGCGCACCGAAGCCTGGCGCTGCTTCGCCCGGAGATGCGACGTACCCGCGCTATCACTACCGCTCGCCTCGCGCGCGCCCAGCTCGGCCAAGGCGATCTGGAACCGGCCGTAACTACTGCCATGTCCATCTCGGCGGACCCCACCGGTCAGCACCCCCGCGTGACCGGCATGCTGCACGACTTCGGCAGCGCCCTGAGCCTTACCGCGAGGTCCAGCCCGCACGCCCGCACCTGGGACCAGTACATCCATGACGGCCGAAGGAACCCATAGTGACCAGTGACGGCATCGAGCTGCGCCACGCCACCGATCTCGACAGCGTCTGGAGCACTTTGATCGAGATCTATGCCGAAGTGCGTGCCGACCAGCTCCACCAGCCTCATTACTCGGTGGAACGGTATGGGGAACGTCTCGCTCGGCACGGCGCCGAACCCGGTTGGGAGACCGTCATCGGGTTCGACGGAGACGAACCAGTGGGATACGCCTACGTCAACACGCTCCAACCCGATGACCGCTGGTGGCGACGGATGGCCACGCCCCTGCCCGAGGGCTGCACCGAGCGGTCGACCGTGGCCCTCAAAGAGATCATGCTCAAGGTGCCGTGGCGGGGGACCGGCACCGCACGGCGCATCCACGACGAACTCCTCGGCAGCCGCACCGAGGAGCAGGTCTCCCTCCTGGTCAACCCGCTGGCTGGAAACGGCAAGGTGAAAGCGCTGTACGAACGGTGGGGCTACTACGAGATCAGCACACAGCAGCCAGCATCCGACGGGCCCGTCCTGACAGCCATGCTCCGAACCACCCGTGAGCCGGCGCCCGGCGACTGAGCAGTGCTCGACGGCGCGGAGCAGATCGTCACCGTGCTCGGTTCTTCGGGTTGTGGTTCGCATGCTCGGCCATTCCTTAGCGAGGTTGGTTTCGAGGCCCGCGCCATCGACTGGGCTGTCGGGGAGAAACCGGCTGCACCCGCCAGCCCGGCCGGAGTCAAGGTAGCCGCCACCAAGTTGAGCCTGCGATGACGGCTGCCCAGACAACGGGAGCCGGGCCCGACCTGTGCCCGGGGCCGAGGGGGTCCCACACACTCGCATCTCTTGGCGCCCAGGCAGCAGACACAGCCTGCTAGCTGTGCGACGGCGCACGCACGCGACGGACACGGCTACGTGACAGACACGGCTAGGCGGCTGACACGGCTGCGTGGCTAGGGCAGGCGAGCAGAGGACAGCGGGTCCCGCGGACCGCCCGACATCGGGTCACGCCTTTGCAGATCGAGGCCAAGCTCGCCCGCGCGCGACTGAGGCGCTTCCCCCAACGCCAGGCGGTCGATCGCTAATCCGTGGGAACGTCCAGCGTCGTGACCTGATCAGAACGTCCAGACGACCGACTACCTGTCGAATTCCCAGTCTTCGAGTCGCGAGTGGACACTGACGTAGTTGATCGCCATTTGGTCCCGTCTCTCGGCGTCGTACTGTGCGAGGCACCTCTCAGCGGTCCGCAGATCGAAGAAGGCACCTAACTGCGCGATCACGTAGTCGTCCTCGCCCAATAGGACGACTTCGTAGATCGTCTCGGGCGAGCGGTACCCCTTCGGTAGCCGCATCCGGTACGAGCGCCACGTCCGGAAGTGCCAAGACCCGAACCGCAACCGAATCCGGCGCAGGCTCTGCACGTCGAGCTCGAACATTCGGCGAGCATAAACCGTCGACCGGCGCAGTATCGGCGTCGCCTGTTCGCCTCGGACCAGGAACCCGCACACCCAGCGGCACAAATCCCTGTGAGCGGTTCGCGGTTTGGTGCCGCCTGCGCACCTCCTGCTGGGAGGGGTGCGGCGATGGCTGTGACGATCGCAGTGATGTCGGCAGGAGACGGGTACTCGTACTTCATGAAGTCGGTCGCTTCTGCAGACGTCGACCGGCCGATGAGTACCCCGTTGACGCGGTACTACACCGAGACCGGGACCCCGCCGGGCCGGTGGGCGGGTGCCGGGGTGGAAAGTTTGGGCTCGGCCGAGCTGGGTCGTCTGCTCGTGGGTGGTTCGGTGACCGAGGAACAGATGGCCCGGTTGGCGGGCAAGGGCTTGGACCCGGTGACGGGCGAACAGCTCGGCCGCGCGTACCCGGTGTACGGGCCGGGCAAGGGCGGCAAGCCTCGGCGGGCGGTGGCGGGGTATGACTTCACGTTCGCGCTGCCGAAGTCCGCCTCGATCCTGTGGGGCGTGTCCGACGCCGGGGTCCAGGAACAGATCGTGGCCGTCCACCGTGCTGCGGTGGTCAAGGTGTTCGAGCTAATGGAACGCGAGCTGGCCGTGACGAGGACCGGCGCGTCTGTCGCCGGGAACGCGGCAAGCGAGTCGGGGGAGGGCGGCGCGGTTGCCCAGGTCAGTGTCACGGGGCTGATTGGGATGTTCTTCGATCACTGGGACTCACGGGCCAACGACCCGCACTTGCACACCCACGTCGTGGTCTCCAACAAGGTCAAGACACTCCTTGAGGGGCCCTAAGAATTTCGGACAGTTGATTCCGATGATTCTTACGCCGCGATATTCGCCGTGTGCCAGGCTTCTTCGACTTCGTTCGGTGTACGGTAACCGAGCGTGGAGTGGAGCCTTCTGGTGTTGTAGCGTAGTTCGATGTAGCGGGTAATGTCAAAACGCGCGTGCTCGCGAGTTGGATACTCGGTGCGGTAAACACGCTCGTTCTTCAAGGTGCCGTTGAACGACTCGGCCCACGCATTGTCGTAGCAGATCCCGGTGCGTCCCACGGACCGGGTGATGCCGAGCTTCTGAGCATGTCTGGCGTATTCGTCAGACGTGTATTGCGTGCCTCGGTCG
>NZ_JAMTCT010000026.1 GCF_024171995.1 Promicromonospora umidemergens
TCCATGCAACCACTGAAAATGTGCGACCTCACGTCGCACAGGCCGTCGCTTTTCCCAGGAACTCGTTCTCGGCGCGTAGCTCACGCACCTCGGCCTCGAGCTGCTTCAATCGGGCACGTTCGGAAACGCTCAACTCCGGCTCGGTGGTCGGGGGCTGCTTCTTGTACGCGTTCACCCAGTTCCGCAGAGTCTGCTGCACCACACCATTCTCACGCGCTACCTGCGCGATAGTGCGTGAGCTCCGGATCACTTCCTGGACGCACGCGTCCCTGAACTCCGGTGAATACTTCTGTTCCGCCAACGGGCCATTCCTTCCAGTCAATCCCAAGAATTGTATCTTGGGGCCAACTGTCCGAGAACCGTAGGGCGCCTCACGGCCGTCTCGGTCGACCTGCAGATGGGCGATGCCGTCGTCAAGCGTGCCGCGCCTGACGACACGATCGGTCTGGTCGACGAACGGCGTTCTTTTCGGGTCCTCGCGGCGTCCATGCGCAGCGTGACAGGGCAATGAGGTACCCGCCGTCGGGCAACGGCTGGACGAATACTGACTCGACGGACAGAGGCGTGACCACGACACGCGCTGGGTGGAGGTCCGAGACAGTGTAAGGAGCAACGGTGCGGGCTGGCTCTTCCAGGTCGCGCCGTGCCCCCGGCACCGCTTTGCGGGTGCCCTCTCGCTCTCCAGCCCACATGGCGACGGGGCTCTTTTGGACCCATGCCCACGGAGACGAGGGTTCCGAACCCGCTCGGTGGTACGAGCGCACCAACACGTCGCAACCTGTACTCGGTGTCCTTGGGTCGCTTCTTCGTCACGAGGTCGGAGCGTAGCCCCGACGGGTGGCTCGACCTTGGCCTGATTGCTGGCAGGATGCGCCCATGATCGCGGCCCTGGACCGAGACGACGTCGCGGGGCGAGAGTGGGACTTCCTCGCGACCGACCGGGACGGATCCGTCGCGCTCATTACCAGCGCTGGATACGGCCCGATCCCTGAGGCCGTTCTGAGTCACGGAAAGTCTGTCGAAGAAGTCGTTGCTGGCTTGCCGACGCAGTTGCCCGTGATCGGCGAATCACTCGATCGGAGGAACCAAGACCCCTCCGGTGACTACTCGGACTGGTTCGAAGCGAGCAGGCGCGGCCTGTACACCTACGACTGGCACGTCCACGGCGGTCCGTACGAACAAGTCTCGGCACCCTCGGTGGAATTGCGGGCCGGTGATCTCACCCCAGAGATCGGCTATGCCGCGAGCCTGCTGCGGCTCCCAGTCCTGTTCGCCGAGACCGCGCAGCTCTTGCTCGACGAACGGACGACCGAGCCGTTCATGAAGGGGATGCCGGCATGATCGAGATCGACATCTTCACCGATCTGGTTGAAGTCGACGCCGACGGAATCGGGCGGGTTCAGGCGAACCGGAGTCTGCCGCACGTCGAGGCCGGAGCTTTGCTGGTGGCCGGTCGGCCGGACGGCTGGTCGTGGGTGCGAGTCCTGGAGGTCGGCAAGCAGTTCGTGACGTTCTCGCTCCTCTCCGAGAAGGAAGCAGCGAAGGAGCCTCGCGTCGGACCGTGCAACGGCCGCACTGAGTGGCCCTGGCCTCGTGTTCCATGGCTCCGTGTCGAGGAGTACTCGCACGTCGCTCTCGATCAAGGCACGTACATGTGGGTCAGTCACGTGCAGTTCTCCCTCGATCCAGACCTTGACGACCGTGCATTGCTCGCCGCACTGATGTCCTCGCGCTTCTATTCCTACGGGTACGGATCGCCGTACGATTTCGGCGGGGAAGCCAGCGTCGACGGAACTCCTGTCCATGGCCCGTGGCGTGCCGAGGCGCTCACGCCCGAGATGCTCGTCCTCGCCACGGCGGCCGAAGCGCGCAGTACGGTCCACAGCTGGATGGATGACGAACTGACGGAGCCGCCCATGTCGGCCCGTTCCCACGAACGCGTGGAGCAGTTGCTGTCGCGGACGCTGGACCGTGGCACGGTCTATCGCCTCGATGGCCCCAAGGACGTCGGACAGGATCTGTGGTCCTACAGCGGTGTGAGCATGACGAACTTCCATGAGTTCGTCGCGATCGACCGTGAGCGTGAGTCCATTCACCTGGTCGTCGCTTCGGACGACTAACTCTTGACAGCCTGTGAGGTGCCGGGTCGTGACAGAGTCGAACAGGTAGCCTCAGCGTGGAGCAGGCGCGAGTCCTGCTCCTCGACAATCACGACAGCCCGTCGCAGTCCCAGCTACTGCCCTCGTGGTAGCGGCGCACCCGGCCCGATTCCCCCACGGTTCCCCCAGGGCGCCAAGCCAACCGGCGAACCACGAGGTCAGGGCCACATGACACGCTTCAACGTCTGAGCGCCTACGTACGATGGTCCTATGAGCGCCAGTCGAGACGAACTGATCGACTTGATCGCCGGTATGCCTGAAGATCAGACGCGAGGCGCGAGTGAGATCGCCATGTTCGATCGGCGTCGCTTTCCGGCGATCACACCGAAGTCCGGCGGGCACTGCACCCTGCTCCCCGAGACGGTGCCGTGAGCAATCGCGGGACCTCCGACCCGACCATGCCGACACATGATGGCCCCGCAACAGAACGGCCGCGTGACGGTGGCCGGCTGATTGCGCTGTGTGGAACGTCGAGCGTCGGCAAGTCAACGGTTGCCGGGTTGCTTCAGGAGTTACTTCCCCACCCGCACCTCGTCGTCGGGCTCGACCACTTCTTCAGCATGTTCCCTCACCACTGGGCGGGCCACCCACGAGGTCCGGGGTCGGGCTTCTGGTACGAAGACACGACCGACTCGGACGGGGGTCAGAGAACTCGGATCAGGTACGGCGAGGCCGGCGAGCGTCTGTTGACGGGCATGCGAGCAGCCGTCGTGGCGATGCTCGATCACGGCAACGACGTGATCCTCGACGAGATGCCGATCAATGACTCGATCATTCCCGCATGGAAGCGTGACCTCGGTGCGCGTCCGTCCTTGTGGGTTCGGCTCGTTGCTCCGCTCGACGTCGTGGAGGCGCGTGAAGCATCGCGAGAGCGTGGCAAGCACCCCGGCAATGCACGGGGCCACTTCGCGAGTGGCGTGTCGGAAGCGTACGACCTCACCATTGACACCTCGACCGCACCTCCGCGCCGGTTGGCCGAGGGGTTGGCGGCTGATGTTCTTCGGTGGCGGAACTCGGTGGAGTTCCGGTTCAACGTGTAGCCGGATCGTCCGAGGCTCAGGGTAAGAAGTAGTACTCCCGAGGTGACCGCCATAGCGGAGGAGTGCCCCAGTCGGTCGAGCAGCGCTCAGCGACGCAGCCGATGGGCCGCGTGGTCCTTGTACTCCGAGCCGACCAGCCCACCGGCCCTGTGGCCAGGCCATTCACAAGACAGGCCGTAGGGTCAGCGCGCGAAGCTGGGCAACTCGCACTGACCCATCCTGATTGTCTACCGCTCCGAACCTTCTAGGTGCTACTCAGGCGGCAGCTTGCCGCCAGCACAAAGGAGGATCGGCTATGCGTACGTCAAGAATCGCTCTCTTCGCTGCCGCAGCGCCCCCGGCGAGCCTGCCATTGGTAGCTGCGCCGGCCGGCGCGGCAACGAGCAACGAGCTCACGCTCAGCGCATGACACAGGCAACTGAGGGCCCCGCGGCACCGTCGGGCGAGCGCTCTCCGGGCGGCGCGGGCTGGGCCACCCTCGCGGGCGTGCTCGCCGGAGGTGCCGGGCTGGCCGTCGCGGAACTCGTTGCCGCGGTCGTCGCACCCGGTGCCAGCACGCTGTTCGCAGGCGGCGCCGCCGTGGTCGACGCCGTTCCGCCATGGCTAAAGGATGTTGCCGTGGAGTGGTTCGGCACCAACGACAAGGCCGTGCTGCTCGCCACGATGGGTGTGGTGCTGGCCCTGGGGGCGGCACTCGCGGGGTGGCTGGAGCTGCGCCGCCCGCCGACAGGCGCGGTGCTGATGGGAGTCGTCGGCGTCGTCGGGGTCGTGGTGGCGCTGCTGCGCCCGAGCGCGACGCCGCTGTGGGCGCTGCCCAGCGCCATCGGGCTGGGCGCCGCGGTGCTCCTGCTGCGTGCCGCCGTGGCGCGGCTACGGCCTGCGCCGGGGCGGAGCGAGGTCTCGGCGAGCGATACGCCGGGCGGCGCCGTGAACCGGCGTGGCTTCCTGGCCGTATCGGGCATCACCGTGGGTGTCGCGGTGCTCGCGCTGGCCGGCTCGCGCGTGCTGTCGATGGGCTCGACCGCGGTCAGCGCCGTGCGGGAGAAGCTCCGCCTGCCCACCGCGCGCACGCCGGCGCCGCCGGTACCCGCCGGGGCAGACCTGAAGCTTGACGACCTGGCGCCGTACGTCACCCCGAACTCGGACTTCTACCGCATCGACACCGCGCTGATCGTGCCGCAGGTGAGCCCGCAGGACTGGTCGCTGGAGGTCCGTGGTCTGGTGGACGAGCCCTTCACGCTCACCTGGGACGAGCTCATGGAGCTGCCGATGGAGGAGCACTACGTCACTCTCTCGTGCGTGAGCAACGCGGTGGGCGGCGACCTGGTCGGCAACGCTCTCTGGCTCGGCTACCCGATCCGCGCGCTGCTGGAGCGCGCCAAGCCCCGCGCAGGTGCCGACATGGTGCTCTCCACGAGCGACGACGGCTTCACCGCGGGCACGCCGCTGGATGTGCTCCAGGACGCGGACCGCGAGTGCCTGCTGGCGATCGGTATGAACGGCGAGCCGCTGCCCGAGGAGCACGGCTTCCCCGCGCGGCTGGTGGTGCCCGGCCTGTACGGGTACGTCTCGGCCACCAAGTGGGTCACCTCGCTGGAAGTGACCACCTTCGACGCCGACGAGGGCTACTGGACGCCGCGCGGCTGGTCCGCACTGGGGCCGATCAAGATCGCGTCGCGCATCGACGTGCCGCGCTTGTCCGCGCCCCCGTCCGCCGGCGCCGTCACCGTCGCGGGCGTCGCCTGGGCGCAGCACACCGGCATCAGCAAGGTCGAGGTCCGGGCCGACGGCGGGGACTGGGTCACCGCCGAGCTCGCCGAGACAGTGGGGCCGGACACCTGGCGCCAGTGGCACACGTCGATCGATCTGGAGGCCGGCTACCACAGCCTCGCGGTGCGCGCCACGGACTCGGACGGACAGGTCCAGACCGAGACCAAGGCGCCGCCGGCTCCCAACGGCGCCTCGGGCTGGCAGACCGTCTCGATCACCGTGGAGTGACCCGGGGCGGTCCGGTCGCAGCCCGCGATCGGACTGCAGGCTGGCATGGGAGGACCGTACTGCAGTCGCTGTGCGGGGGAGCCGGCTCAAGCTTCTCAAGAGTGGGGTCGAGGAACTCCACGCGACCCGCGACGTACGTCGAGTGCCGTGGATGACAGCCTGCGCTCGAACCACGCCTCAGAGGTTGCGCTGTGCCGGAACTTGGTGGAGTTCCGCTTCAACGTGTAGATCCCAGGTCAAGCCGGCTATGAAGCGCCACAAACAGCTGACAGGGAGCGTAGATCACCCGCGCGAGGCGTCGATCAGCCCTTTGAGCGCATCACGGGTGCTGGTGAGCTCCGCTATGCGTCCGTCATAGGCGTGGAGGTGGTCTACGAGCAGCGGCACGGCGCACGGCTCGAGCCGGTCGGTGTCGTGGATGCAGCCGATGAGTTCGCGGATCGCCTCGATGGGCAGGCCCGCTGCGAGGAGACGACGGATGGAGCGGACCTGCTCGGCGACCGAGGGATCGAACAGGCGTTGGCCGGTCGAGGACCGGTGTGCCTCGATGAGGCCCCGGTTCTCGTAGTGCCGCAGCATCCGGGGCGTCGCTGACGTGAGCGCGGCAAGATCCCCGACACGAAGTGGCTGGTCCACGCCTGTGCGACTTGCCTCTGCCACTGGTGTCAACTCCTACCTTCGCTGCCATGACCATATCGATCACTCAGTTCAATAGTAGGTCGGCGGACGCGGCGGACCTCGCGCCGCTGGCCTTCTCCGGCTACGCCCACTTCACTGCGATGCAGGTCCGGGACGGTCGAGTCCGAGGCATGGACCTTCATCTGGCCCGTCTCCGCGACGCCAGTGACGAGCTCTTCGGGTGGCACCTGCCCGACGAGATGCTCCTGGAACGGTTGCACAGCGCCCTCGCGACAGCGCCATCCGACGTGTCGATGACGTGCTTCGTCACTTCACGGCCCGGAGAGTTTGCGTCGACGGGGGGCTCCGTAGACCTCGACGTCCTGGTCAAGATCACCGATCCCGCTGCGCCGCCTACGGGCCCGCTCTCCCTCGACGTCGTCGAACACGAGCGGCATCTGCCACATGTCAAGCACGTCGGCGAGGTCTCCAAGACCCTTCTGCTCCGGCGTGCGAACGAGCGCGGCTTCGACGATGCCGCGTTCACCGACCGCTCGGGACGACTCAGCGAAGCGACGATCTGGAACCTGGCCTTCTGGGACGGGGAATCTGTGATCTGGCCTCGTGCCGAGATCCTCGCCGGCGTCACGATGCAGATCCTGGACCGCCGCCTCCGCGCGCTCAGCATCCCGCAGCAGACGCGTGATGTACCTTGCGACGAACTCGGAGGGCACTTCTCTGCCGTGGTGATGAACTCGTGGACGCCCGGCATCTCGATCGCACGGATCGGCGACACACCCCTTGGTCAGGACGCCGAGTTCGTGCGCCTTCTGCATTCGGCTCACGATGACGAGCCGCTGGAATCGGTGTGACAACGACGGATGGCTTCATCCGATCCGTCGGACTTCCTGGGGCCAGCCGCACGCCAAGGCTAGTTTGCCGGCCCACATCTTCGCCGCCTCGTCGTCGGCGACATGCACGATGGTCAGCCCGCCCAGGAACTCCTTGGTCGCGATGAATGGCCCGTCAGTGATCTGGAGCGTGCCGCTCGTCGCGTCGGCGCTGAAGGCCTTGTCGATGTCTTCCAGCCCACCGGCGAACACATAGACGCCGGCGTCCTTCATCTCCTCTACGACCGCATTGGCGAGCGGGCCGCGGCTGACGACCCACTCGTCGCTGTGGTCACCCACCCACTGCTGGTTGAAGTAGATGATGTACTGGTTCATGGCTGCCCTTCGGATCAGTGGCGCACGGCCGCGCAACATACCCACGACAAAAATACGCCGATGCGGCACCTTGGTATGACTCGTGCGGCTCGACGCCTCTAGCCTCGCTGACATGAGCGCCATTCACCCAGACCAAGTGCTGCGGACGCTTGGGCTTCATGCCGCCGACAGTGCTGACGCCCCTACGGGAGGGATGTCGGGATCCACCCTCACCCGGGCAGTCACCGACGACGGTGCACCAGTGATCGTGAAGGTGAGTGGTTTCAACTCCGACGCGGCGCGCGACCAGGCCTACCGTGAGCTGGCGGTATATACAGAGATCGCTCCAGAGCAGGCGATCCCGACACCACGGTTGATCGCCGACCACCGCGCTACTACGTGGACAGCTATTGCCCTCGCGTGGCACGATCCTGCGCCTCCCGCCCCGGCGTGGAGCGCTGATGAGTGGAGCGTATTCGCGAGGGCGCTGGGGCGCCTGCACCGCGACGTGCGGCGAGTGCCGGCCATCTTTCACCGAAAGCGCTCGACGCCTACCGATCCGCAGGGAGGCCTTAAGTCTTTCGCCGAGCGGCTCTGGCACGGTCCCGGGGATCCTGAACGAATCCGTACGGTCCTGAACGATCTTGAACTGCTGGAGGGAGGAGCGCGCTCCGGGCCGGTGTCGTTCGTCCACGGCGACTGCCATATCGGAAACGTCCTCACTGCGGACCGGCAGTTCATGCTCGTGGACTGGCAGTCCGCGCGGGTCGGACCGTCGGCAGCGGATCTCGCCTTCACGTTCACCCGCGCTGTCCCGACGGGAGCTGCCATACCCCGCGACCACACCATTGCCGCCTATTGCGACGAGGTAGGAGTAGACGTCGCACGAACGGATCAGCAGATCACCGCCCACCAGATCCTGACCCTGGTCCGGCAGTACCCCGAATATGCTGGTTTCCTCGACCAGGTAGAAGTGGACCGCCTCCGCAACGAACTCGATGAACTTCTCGGCAGGTGGAGAAGTGGCGGAGGCCGCGGGTCGTTGACCCGGTGAGCCTCAGGCGGGCGCCTTGCGCGTCAGGACGTGCGTCTGTGGGAAGCCACGGACGGGGTCCTCGCGCGGCGCGATGGTCAGGCGTGCGACCTCCTCGACGCCGGTCTGCCGGAGCAGACTGAGAACATGGTCGGCCGAGTACCGCCAGGCGGGGGAGACCTTGTGGTCGAAGGCCTCGGCAGTTCCCTCGGTGTCGGCCAGCGCCTGGAACGACACCAGCAGATGGCCGCCGGGTGCCAGGACCCGGCTGAGCTCCCCGAGCAACGCGGGCAGCACGTCCGGCGGTGTGTGGATGATCGAGTAGTTCGCCAGCACCCCGGCGAGGCTGCCTGTCGCGATGTCGAGCGCGCCCATGTCGCCGACGTCGAACCGGAGGTCCGGGTTGGCTTCGCGGGCCGCCGCTATCAGCTGGGGTGAGAGGTCGATGCCGAAGGCGTCGACGCCCCGGTCTCGCAGGTAGGCGGTCACGTGCCCGGGTCCGCAGCCGACGTCGGCGACGGTCCCGCCGCCGGACTGCTGGACCAGGTCGGCAAAGGCCTGGACCAGCACATGGTTCAGGGGGCTGCCGGTGAACGCGTCCCCGATGAACGCGGCGTAGGCCTGCGCCATGGCGTCGTAGTCGGTGCGGACCGTTGGGAGGTGCTCGAAGCACGTCACGAAGCCCGCCTCTGCGCGATGAAGCTCGCGTTGTACAGCCACGCGAGCACGAACATCGCCGCGAAGGCCACCGCGGCGCACAGGAGGGCGAGCCCGCCCCGGCCCGTGACCACGAGGGCGAAAGACGCGGCGATGAGCGCGATGAAGACCACGCCCACTGCGATCAGGATGGCCCATCCTCGGCGACCGGGCGGACGCGACATGGCGACGCCGCTCGTCCGCTCGCGGAGGGACTCGAGCGCAACGAGCGCCATCGTGCCAAGGGCCATCACGACCGTGAACTGCCCCACGGAGCCGATTGCCGGAGCCCAGACCATGATCGCGGCGAGGAGCGCGACGGCCAGGTAATACCAAGCGTTGGTCCGTGTGACCTCGCGGACGAGCGCACGCCGATCGTCAGCGATCCCGGCGAGGGCGACGTCGGCCGATGGCGGCCCTGTGCTTTCGCTTTCCATGGTGGAAACTCTTGCAGGCCTGCTCCGGCCGGTCCACAGGGTTGCACGCCTCGGGAATGATCTTCGCCCTGGTCTGCCGGCGGTCCACAAGGACGTGGTGAGACGATCGTCAGCCGTGCTGGTCCGTGCGCCGGTAGACCGTCCCGGACCGCCCAATCCCACCAAGCAGCTCCACCGCCCCTGCGTCGCGGAGCCGTGCGACGGCATAGCGCACCTGACGCTCTGACAGCCCGCCGATGTCGGCAAGAGCCTTGATGCCGAGCGGGCCGTCGGCGAGGAGGCTGAGGACTACCTCGCTGTTCTTCGTGCGGGTGGCGGGCATCACCGAGCGCAGGTTCTGATCCGCTGACGGCGCCAGCTCGTACGTCCGGCCGCGTCCGTCTCCGAGGGGCTCTGCGAGCTGGCGTTCCGCGAGATCGGTCAAGAGCGAGCGGCATGTGTGGAGTCCATCGGGAACCTGTCACGGAACGAGCGGTTCGTCCACGACGTACCGTGCCGCATCAGCGCCAGGACGTGCCGCTGCGTGTCGGAGAGCCCGCGGGCTTCCGGGAGGGCGGCCAGCCATGCAATGTCGTCCTGGTCGAGCAGTGCGTGGTCGGGCACGATTGCGGTGAAGCGGATGCCGGCGTCGATGAAATGGGGCGGTGTCATCCCGGCCCGGTTCAGCGACTGTCGGACGGCGGCGATTCCCGACCCGATGCCTTCGATCACGCGGCGTCCATCGGGCGTGCGGACGTCTTTGCAGATGTCGTACAAGCTCTGGTTCCGAGCACTGCCACCGGTTCCAGCGCCGAGCTGCTCGACGGTAAGCCCATGGAGGCCCCCTGGGTTCGCGATGACGAGTCGGTCGTGCCGCAGCGTCATCGTGACGCGGGTGCTCAGGGCGTGGGGGCCGAGGTCGCGGTGGACGAGTGCGTTGGCAACGAGCTCACGCACTGCTTCCGCTGGGTACTCCGGCTCGTCCCGTCCGTGTCCGTCGGCGCCGAACCGCACGCGGGTCCTGGTGTTGCGCTGGACCCAGGCGACGGCCTGATCGAGCAGCTCGGCCAGAGGGCCGTCGAGATGTGCGACGTCAGCACTGCGCGTTCCCACCGGATCGTTGGGGCGAGACGCGACGCTCGCAGTGATCGCCAGCGTCGGGTACTGCGTCTGTGGGTATGCGCCGAGCGCGTAGAGGCCCGCGAGGGTCGGGGTGTCGTCGCGCGTGACGACTCGAGTGTGCCGCAGGACGTCGTCGTCCAGATCGCTCCGCCTCGCGCCCTCGGCCGGAGCCTGGTCGTGGCGGGCTACGCCGCGGTTCGCCACGAATCCTTGGCGCTCGAGCGCGGAGAGGGGATAGTCACCGTCGTAGGACCGTAGGTAGGCATGCCCCGTTGCGGTGGCCTCGCAAGGTTTGTCCGTCGTGGGCAGCTCCCGCACCCGGGCGAGGACGACAGTGCGTCCCTCGACGACGTCGGTTACGAACGACATCCGGAGCGGCGGAGCGACTGCCTGGCGTGCTTGTGCGGCCAGGCGGCTCTGCGCATCCGCGGCGTCGTAGACGCCGACGGCCTCAAATCCGGCTCGCTCGTCGAGGCCAAGGACCACCACGCCTCCGCCGGGCATGTTTCCGAACGCCGAGAGCGTCGGCGCGAGGTCCTGGGGGTAGCCCTGGTGCGCAGCGTTCGCTTCGATGTGCTGACGTCGCTTCCTCAGCCCGTAGCAGGTCGACGACGTCTTCGACGCTCAAACTTACACTTTCCATCAGTCAAATATGCAATATTTGTGACCCAGCTGTGTCAATCGTCAATCTACGCGGTGGACGTGGCAGTCCTGCAACGTGCGGTGCCGAGCCTCGGCCGGTGCTCGGCGCCTGAACTGCTCGGAGAACTAGCTCAGGTCCTCGCCGCCGATGGGATAGTGACCGGATGCGCGATCACGACACGCAGTTCTTCATCGACCTCGAGTCCGGAGTCTGGGACGCCCTCGCCAGTGGCGATGCGGGCGCCGATCGTGCGCTGCTGTCCGCAGACTTCGTCGGGGTGTATCCGACCGGCTTCGCCGACAGGGCAGGCCATGCCGACGAGCTGTCCGAGGGGCCGACCGTCGCGTCGTACTCCATCACGGACGCGCGCCTGATCGACGTCGCCGCGGATGCGGTGATGCTGTGCTATCGCGCTGAGTACCAGCGGCCAGGCAGCCATGAAGACGAAACGATGTTCATCAGCTCGCTCTGGTGCCGGCGTGACGGCCGCTGGCTGAACACGTTCAGCCAGGACTCGCCCGCTGCCCCGGTCGAGTAGGAGAACCTCAGGCGGTCAGAGCGTGCGGATAGACCGGCTCGCGATCCTGAAAGCTCAGGATGCTCGGGTTCTGGATCACGCCGTCGTGGATCTCGATCGCGCGGGAGATGGTGAGGTCCTTCGCCCACGAAGCCGGTCCTTCCATGACGGTGCGCAGGAACGGCAGGATCGCCTCGCTGACCTCCCACGTCGCCGAGTTCCACAGGTACGACGGGGTGTGGTCGACGGCGTAGTAGTGGACCCCTTGACCGACGGTGAACATCGGCTCGTCGAACGTGGTGGGCCGCGCCCACTCGAAACCCATCCCCAGGTCACACGAGACGTCGACGATCAGGCTTCCCGAGGCGAACCGCTTCAGGTCCTCGGTCCGCAGGTAGGTCAACGGTTCGGCGACATCCTGGAGCGTGCAGTTGACGACGATGTCGTGCGAGGCCAGGAAGTCGGGGAGCAGGACGTTGCCGGCCTCTGTGCGGACCTCGCTGAGGTGGGTCGCGCCGCCGTCGGTGTTGAGCTGGGTGATGTGAGCGGTGTGGATCGGCGAGCCGACCGCCGCGACACCACGCTGCGTGAGGACCTGGATGTCGTGGATCCCGTGGGCCTTGAGCGCGGTCACGGCACCTCGCGCCGTCGCGCCGAAGCCGATGACGACCGCGCTGAGCCGGGGGCCGTAGTCACCGGTCGAGCCGACCAGGCCCAGCGCGTGCAGTACGGAGCAGTAGCCGGCGAGCTCGTTGTTCTTGTGGAACACGTGCAGGCTGAAGTCGCCGCGCTGGGTCCAGTGGTTCATCGCCTCGAAGGCGATCAGCGTGAGCCGCCTGTCGATGGCCGTCTGCGTCATGCCGGAATCTTGGACGCAGTGCGGCCAGCCCCACAGGACGCGGCCCTCGGGTATCGCCGCCACGTCCGCCGCTTGCGGCTTGGGCAGCAGCAGCACGTCAGCTGACTCGAGCACCTCGGAGCGCTCCGCGACCCGGCCCACGCGCGACTCGAGGTACCCGGGTTCCAGCTGGAAGTCGGAGCCGTAGCCGCGCTCGACGATCATCCGTGCGCGCATGTCCGGGTCGATCCGGTCCAGGTGATGGGGGTGGATCGGCAGGCGCCGCTCGTTCTCCATCGAGGAGCCCGCAAGCAGCCCGAGATTGAGCAGGTCGGTGTTCGGCGAGGAACTGCTCGACGGCACTGTCGGGACAGCAAGGGGCGGGTGAGTGACGTCGGCCATCGGGATTCCCGTTCATTGGGGAACCAAGGTCAGCTCCTGCTGCGACTATACGCCGATATCCGACGAGTAATGACCGAGTGCTCTGAGCTCTGTTCAGTCCGCTTTGAGAACGCGATCTGGCATGGTTTGGCGTCCCGGAGCATGCCAGATCGCGTTCTCGAAGCGGACCAGCGTTGGGGTGCCCGCGAGGGGTCAGGCGGCGCTCTCCTGGTCCCTGTTCTTGGCGCCGAGGATGAGCGGTCGGATTTCCCAGACGTCGATGCGCGCCTGGTCGCGCAGGAGCTCGAGCGTGGGTTCGGCCTTCTCTGCGCGCCGGTAGATCATCGTCAGAACGGTGAGGAACGCGCGTGCCCAGAACACGAACCGGGTTCCCCAGGGGGTCAGGTGCACGCCTGGGGCGCCATGGTTGCGTTTGAAGAGTCTCTGGCCCAGCTCGGTCTCAACGTGCTCGACGTGCCGGGAGACGGTGGCCTGGGACCGTCTGAGGGCAGCGGCGGCACCCTTGAACGACTCTTCCTTGGCGATGACGATCACGGTCACGACGGGTTCGATCTGCAGCACGACAGTTCCCCCTGCGTTGGTCGAGGCCGCGACGCCTCGGGCGGATGAAAACGTAACGGCTGAACCGGTGCCGTTGGCACGTTTGTCCATGATTTCGGCGCGATTTCACCCGAGCGATTGCGAGATTCGGAATCGCTCTTGTGGGACAACCTGGACATGCGCTGTGCTCTGCGAGTCCGTCTGGTCCGATCCTGGAGCTCACCGTGCTCGTAGTTTCGTCCGCGCGTCATACCTGGCTGCGTTTGCCCGTAGCTGCTTCTGCGACGGTGGCGCTGGTCGCCACCATGCTGGTGTCCGCGCCGCCCGCGACCGCGGACGTCGATGCCGGAGCCACTGCTGTCGAGAAGGTGGATCCCACGACGGGGGCGCCGGTCTCGGAGAACGAGGGCGTGTGGGACACGGTCGCCGGCTGGTTCACCGACGACGCCCCGGATCTGGAGCCCGCTCCTAGCCGTGGCGACCTGCCCGAGCTCCAGGCCGAGTCCTGGGACGTCGAGCCTGCGACCGCCGACGCCGCGCCCGCGGTCGACGCCCCGGCGGCGGTGCACGCTACCGGTGCGGACCTGGTCTGGGAGCCGGGCGGGGATGGTGAGGTCTCCGAGTTCCAGGTTCACCGGTCGGTGACCCCGGGCTTCGAGCCCGGCCCGTCCACGATGGTCGCCCCGGTCGATCCCGGTACGACGTCGTTCACCGACACGTCGATCTTGCCGGTCGCCTCGACCGGTGACGGCGCCGGTGAGCCGCGTGAGGTCTACTACGAGATCGTCACCAAGGGTCAGGACGGCACGCTGACCTCGTCGGACGAGCGGGCCGCGACGGTGCCGACGGCAGGTCTGGTCACCACGGCCGACCAGACCAGCGTTGATGGGGACTCGCCTGGGGTGTACGTCCCGGGGCTCCCGTCGCGGTTGGGCGTGGGCGAGGCGACGACGGTCGACGTCGTGGTGGCGAACACTACCGACACCGCCTGGACCGCCGCCGACACCGTGGTCTCCCACGAGTGGACCCTGCCCGGACAGGACCCGGACGGCACCGGCCTGGTGACGGTGCCGCTGCCGAGCGACCTGGCGCCGGGGGAGTCCGTGACGCTGCCCGTCGAGGTGACCGCTCCGGACTCGATCCGGACGAACGCCGTGGCGGGGTACCGGTTGGTGTGGGGTGTGCAGGCCACCACCCCCGCCGCGGCCGCTGAGATGGGAGCCTCGACCAAGGCGGTCAAGGAGACCACCGGCACAGCCGAAGGCGTATCGGTGCGAGCCGTGGAGGCCGGAGTCGCAGCGATCGACCTGGTCGACCTCCTGGCACCCGTGGTGCTGGAGCTGGTGATCGACGAGCCCACGTCCAGCCTCCTGGGTGCGGAGGACTTCTACTCCTACAGCGGGAAGAACACCGGCGCCGGCTCAGCAGTGCTGACGAACCTGGCGCTGGGTAACGCGACGTGGAACTACGCCCCGATCTCCAATCCCGGACGTGGCTTTACCGCGTTCACCAGCTTCTCGTACAACTCGATGGACGCCGCGGACACGGGTATGGGGGTGGGCTGGTCGGCACAGATCGCCGCGCCCCAGCGGCTGGGCCTGCCTCTGGCGTACGACAAGATCCTGGCACCGGACGAGGTGTTCCTCTCCGACGGCGACGGCACCGGCCACGCCTTCCTGTGGAACGACGAGACCGACGAGTACGAATCCCCGCCGGGAGTGAACCTCCAGCTCTCCTACAAGCCCGGGAGCGACTGCCACCTGCTGGGCGATCTGCTGGGTGACCCGGCCGACGACGCGTGGACGCTGCTGCGCCCCGACGGGACCCGGTTCATCTTTGACTGCGAGGGGTACGTCCGTCAGGCGGTCGACCGCAACGGCAACACCCAGACGTTCCACTACATCGAGCGTGGTGGGCTGCTCGGCATCGGCTCCAAGACCCTGCTGGTGAAGGTGACCGACCCGGATGGTCGGGAGGTCCTCACGGTGGACTACTACGAGGCCGGTGAGGCGTACGAGTACGTCAACGCTTCCGGTGACCTGGTCACCGGGTCGCGGTTGTCGGATCTGGAGATCATCGACCACCTCAAGTCCGTCACGGACGTCTCCGGCCGCACGGTCAAGATCGTGTATGACCGGGACGGGTTGCTGCGCCGCATGGTCGACGGCGACGGCGCGACCGACGGTGCCGGTGAATCCATCGCCAAGACGTTCCAGTTCGCGTACGACCACGACACCCTTCTCGGCGAGGCACGCCTGGTGGGCGTCACCGACCCGCGCGGCGGAGCGACGGAGATCGACTACGCGGTCCCTGGTGAGCCGGACACTGGCTACGGGGAGCGGTGGCAGGTTGAACGCATCACGGACCGGCTCGACCACACCACGCAGTTCGACTACTGGTGGGACGACCGCGAGGACGCCCCCGACCGGGTGGGTGCCCGGGTCACGGACGCCAGCGGGAACGCGGCGGAGTATGTGCACGATCTCAAGGGCCGGGCCCTCGAGGTTACGAACGCATTGGACCAGACCACGACCCTGACGTGGGACCCGAACAACAACGTCTCGCGCCTGACCGAGGCCAACGGCGCCGTCGCGGCCTTCTGTTATGACCCGAAGACCGGATACCCGATCTGGGAACGAGACCCGGTCCAGAACGCCGCCCACGGGGTCCCCGCCGTCGAGGACTGCCAGCCCGGGCAGGACCCGACCACGGCGCCCGAGGGTGCGCAGGTGGTGGAGTACCAGACCTGGGAGGACGGGTACGTCGCCGACGCCTGGCGCACCACCAGCCCGGCGGGCCGGTCGTACGAGTTCGGGATCGATGCGGCGGGGAACCTGCTTTCGGTGACCGACCCCAAGGGCGTCGCTACTGCGACGGAGGGTGACTACACGACGTCGTACACCTACGACTCCCACGGGCAGATGCTCACCCTGACCGACCCGAACGGCAACACCACCCGGTACCGGGACTACACGCCGGTGGGTTACCCGGTCACCGAGGAGGACGCCGCCGGCGGGATCATCACGACCGAGTACGACGAGCGGGGGCAGGTCACTCGGGTCCTGGCACCTGAGGACGCCGATGGTGACCGCGCCGAGACCACGCAGACCTATGACGTGTTCGGCCGGCCGGTCTCCGGTACCGCTCTGAAGGATGCCGCCTCTGGCGAGACGATCTCCACCGGGACGATCGTGTACGACCCGAACGACAACATCATCCGTTCGACGGCGCCGAACGGTGCGGTGAGCACCGCGACCTTCGACGGTGCCGACCAGGTCGTGGCCGCGTCCGCACCGCGGGACGAGGACGCGGACTCGGCCGACGGCCTCGGGCCTGAGCGGGTCACGACCTACACGTACGACCCGGTGGGGAAACTGGTCACCACGACCGAGCCGAACGGCACGCTGACCGACGGTGACGCGTCGGACTACGTGACCCGGAACGCGTACGACGACATCTACCAGCTGGTCGCGGTCCAGAACGCGCTTGGCAGCCGGATCGAGTACGACTACGACGAGGTCGGCAACGTCATCGAGACCCGCGACCCGAAGACGGTCGCGTCGGCCGACCCGGACGACTTCACCACCCGGGTGGAGTACGACCTGAACTATCAGCCGGTCGCCACGACCGACGCCGCGGGCACCCGCACGACGTCCACGTATGACGCCGATGGGCTGGTAGCCAGCTCGACCGACGCGCTCGGGCACACCAGCTATATGACCTACGACGAGCGTGGCGCGACCGTGGAGACCCGCACCCCCTACACCGGGAGCGGTGAGGCGGCGACGTACCGGACCACGCGGTTCGAGTACGACCAGGTCGGCAACCAGACGCGCGTGGTCACCCCCCGGGGCGTGGCCACCAGCAACCCGGACGACTTCGCCGCCCGGACGGCCTACGACGTGCTGAACCGGCCCGTGCGCCAGTACCAGCCCTACGACCCCGCCGACGACCGGTACAACGACCCGGACGTGTATACCGAGACCCGGTACGACGGCGCCGGGAACGTGGTCGCCACGAGCCTGCCTGCCTCGGACGGGCAGGAGATACGGCCCACCACGAGGTTCGAGTACTTCGAGACCGGGTGGATCAAGTCCTCCCGCGACCCGCACGGCATCACGACCGCCTACGACTACAACGACCTGGGCCAGCAGACCGCTCGGACGCTGACCAGCGCGTCCGGGGATGCCACCCGGACGATGACCTGGGGTTACCACCCCGACGGCAAGCAGGCCTCGATGGCCGACGACGGCGTCCCGGTCGGTCGGAACGTCACCCTGGTCGACAACTCCGACGCCCCGCACACCACCGCGGTCGGTGACTGGCAGACCGGCTCGGCCGACGGGCAGCAGGGCATCGACCACACCACCCACCCGGCCGTGCCCGAGCCGGAAGATCCTGGTGAGTGCGACCCGGAGACGCCGGAGTGCGGGGACCCGGTTGAGTGTGACCCGGAGACGACCGAGTGCGAAGGCGAAAACCCGGCCGAACCTGTTGAGGACGAGCAAGGGTCGTTCACGTGGCAGGTCGACGTGCCGGCCGACGGCACCTACGACGTGTACGTCACTTTCCCGCAGGTGGCGGACGCCGCCACGGACGCGCAGTACACCCTGATCCACGGCGACCCCGGCGCCGCCGAGGGCTCCCCGGACGCGGAGGTCACCGAACCGGCGGTGGTGATCGACCAGACGCAGTCTGCCGGTACCTGGCAGCAGGCCGGAACCGTCGAGCTGACGAAGGGCGAGGCGACCCGCCTGGCGCTGGCGGTCTCGGCGACCGGGGTAGTGGTCGCTGACGCGGTCAAGATCGTGCGGGACAACTCCGCCGACGAGGATGCGCAGCAGAAGACGTTCACGTATTCCTATGACGCGAACGGCGCGATGACCGGCATCGCCGACGACTCGATCGGCGCGGCCGTGCCGTCGTACGAGATGGCCTACGACCAGCTCGGCCAGATCGCCTCGGTGACCGAGCACCCCGCCGGTGGCCCGGTGACCACGACCTACGACTACGACGTCAACGGGCTGCCCGTCGAGGTGGCTCACCCCGACCAGAGTTCGCAGTACTCCTACGATCTGCGCAACCTGGTCGAGACGGTCACGGTGACGGACGCGGTCGGGCAGAACGCCGGCCAGGCGCTGACCACCACCTACGCCCACGACACCCGCGGGATGACCGCCACTCAGACCAAGGGCAACGGGAACGTGGTGTCCTACGGGTACAACCCCGACGGGTCCCTGGTCTCGTTGCGTGAGGAGAACTCCGCCGGGACGCTGGTCGCCTCCCATGAGTACGCGTACGACCGCAACGGCAACCAGGTCACCGACGCGGGCGTCAAGCAGGACGCGGACGACCCGGGCGCGTACCTGAATTCGACCATCGAGTACTCCTATGACCCGGCCGAGCGGATCGCGGCGAAGGTCAAGTCCGGGCACGCGGCGAGCAGCGAGTCCTACGTCCACGACGCGAACGCGAACGTCGTGGAGCAAGTCCTCGCCGGCGAGAGCACGACCTACGCGTACGACCGTAACCGTATGCAGTCGGCGACCACCGTCGGGCAGACGACGGAGCCGGGCCGGGTGTCGTTCAGCTACGACCCGTTCGGCAGGCAGGTCGCTGCTCGCGCGGACGGTGACGTGATCTCCCGTACCGGCTATGACGGGTTCGACCACGTGGTCCGGTCCGAGCAGCCGGGCGCGGACGGGGAGCTGCAGGCCACGACCTACGCGTACGACCCGCTGGACCGCACCACCTCCCAGTCCACGGGCGGGGTGACCACGGACTTCACCTACCTCGGGCTGTCCGGCACGGTGCTGACCGAAGACGTGGCCGGGCAGCTGGCCAAGTCCTACCAGTACTCCCCGTGGGGAAGTCGCCTGTCGCAGGTCACCCATCCTGGCGCCAACAACGGCGGTGACGCTGGGGAAGCCCAGCCGGTCGGGACGGTGTACTACGGGTACAACGCCCGTGGTGACGTGGAGACCCTGACCGATGAGCAGGGTCAGGCGGTCGCGACGTACGGGTATACCGCCTACGGCAAGGCCGACGCTTCGGAGTTCACGGGTCTGGACAAGCCGGGTACGGATCAGGACGGCGACCCGGAGTTCGGGACCAGCACGTTCAACGCGTATCGGTACTCCGGGATGCGTTGGCAGGCGGGGTCGGGCAGCTATGACATGGGGTTCCGTGACTACAGCCCGGGCCTGAACCGGTTCACGACCCGGGACACGTACAACGGTGCCCTGGCTGACCAGAGCCTCGGCTCGGATCCCTACACCGGCAACCGGTACGCGTTCGGTGGCGGCAACCCGATCAGCAATGTCGATCTGGACGGGCATGAGCCGCGTGCTTGGCACGAGGAAGGTGTCGGGTTCAGCGATCTGAATCTTGATACCGAGAATCGTGAGCACGATGGTGCGCCGACCGTGCTCGGCAAGAAGGACGGGACCACCCCGCGGCCTGCTGACGGGCCTTCGCAGGCTGAGGTGGCTGACGCGCAAGCCACCCTGGACAAGTCCGTGACCGATGTCGCTCTGGATCTGGGTTGGGATCTGCTCAAGGACTTCGTCGGTTACAACGACCTGATGGGGTGCTTGGACTCCGATGTGATGTCCTGCCTCACTCTTGCTGCGGGGATCACTCCGTGGGGTAAGGGCCTGAAGGCGATCAAGGCGCTCTACCGAATCGTCGATGGCGCAATCGACTTCTACCGTCAGCAGAAAGCCGCCCGCAAGGTCATCGAAGCGGCGGGTGCGGCCTGTAGGACACCGAACAGCTTTGTGCCTGGGACGCTGGTGCTGCTTGCGGACGGGACCCGGAAGCCGATCGAAGATGTCGAGATCGGCGATGTCGTGATGGCGGCCAGCGAAGAGACCGGTGAAGTTACCGACGGTCGTGCCGTCACGGCGCTGATCACCGGCGATGGTGAGAAGACTCTTGTGACGGTCACCGTGGCCGGCGCGGATGGTGATGAGCAGAGCATTGTCGCGACCGACGAGCACCCGTTCTGGTTGCCTGCCCAGACGAAGTGGGTAAACGCGATCGACCTCGTCGCAGGTGACTGGCTCCAGACCAGCGCCGGCACCTGGGTTCAGGTCACCGCACTCGACGTCGAGGTCCGACCAGCGGTCGTACACAACCTCACCGTCGCGACCGACCACACGTACTACGTTCTGGCGGGGGCCACGCCGGTCCTGGTTCACAATTCGAACTGCTCCAGTAACGCCAAGATTCTTGGCGACAATCTCGTAGCTTCTGGAGTGACTCGGCCAGGAGAGACTGCTGCACATCACATTGTGGCGAGCACCTCGCCGAAGGCGGCAGCGGCACGACAGCAGCTTGCGAACTTCGGAATCGACATCAACGATGCGAGTAATGGCGTGTTCTTGCCGCGCGGGTCGGCATCGGTTAATCCATCTAATGCATCAGTACATTCGCGAATCCATACGAATGAATACTACGCCAATGTAAACGACCTGATTGGCGGCGCGAGAAGTGCTAGTGAAGCCCGAGATGTTCTAGGCCATGTGCGAAGGCAGTTACAGGGCGGGTATTGGCCATAGAGGAGGGTGTAGCCTGGCTGCAGTGCGGACGCGTACCTGCGAGCTGCTCTGCGCGACGGCGGTAGGAATCTTGAAGTGGGCCACGGAGGAAGCGATGCGGCAGCCGATCGACTCTGCGCTTAGCGTGGCGCAAGGCATTGTTGACCAGCTTGGATCGAGGCGAGGGTTTCCAACTGCTGAGCAAGTGATCTCGGTTGTCCACACCTTCGAGCGGATTGAGTTCGACGTCCCGAGCAGTGCTGACTCCGATGGATTCCTCTTTCAGTATGGCGAAGTGAACTGGTTTTCCGAGCCGGTGTTCGCGGTGGGATTCGTGCGCCAGATGGAGCTCGTCGACGATGAGGAGGATCACGAGGGGTACTCGCAGGTGCAGTTTGAATTTCGATACCGGGCTGATGCCGACCTGCGGTCGCTTGAAAGCCGTAGCTCCTGGTGGTTTCGTGACAGCGGAGCGCTGTTCGAAGAATGGATCGAATCGGTGAAACGTGATCCTATTTGGGGGGTAATTCGAGAGAAAATACCTCTCGAATTTGATGTCTCGCAGGAATTGCCCTGAATCTGAACGTTCAATTGTGCATCTTCTGTGCGCGGATCTGTGACGCTGGGCGGGATGTCGATATTAGAGACGCTTCTATGTTCGTCAAGCTGGGACGGCGAGGGCGTTTGTCCTGGTCAGTAGCTTGAAGATCTTGCGGGTGAGGTAGCGCTTGAGCTGGCGTCGGATCTCGCGGGTGGTCTTGCCCTCGGTAGTGCGTTTCTGCAGGTAGTTGCGGGTTTCGTCGTGGGTGCGCATGCGGACGAGAGTCGCGATGTGCAGTGCCTTGTTCAGTCGTCGGTCGCCGCCGCGGTCGAGACGGTGATGGTCGCTGCGGTTGCCAGAGGAGGCTGGGATCGGTGCGGTGCCGGCCAGGCGAGCGAACGCGGCTTCGGAGCGGACCCTGCCGGGGTGGGACCAGGCGGCCAGGATCACGGCGGCCGTGTAGGGGCCGATCCCTGGTTCCTCGAGCAGGTCAGGGGCGTGCTCGGTGACCAGGGTCCGCAGGGTGGTGTTGTTCTCTTTGAGCTGGGTGTCGAGCTCGCAGATGCGGGCCGCCAGGCGCACCGCCTCGGCGCGGGCGATCTGCTGGTCCAGGGCCTCCTCGCGGGCCCGCCAGGCTTTGACCGTCTTGATCTGAACGGTGGTGAGCGGGCCGCGGGCGTCGATGCCGAGGTCGTGAGTGCGCAGCAGCCCGGTCAGGGCGTTGACCTGGACTGTTCGGTCGCGAGAGAGGCGGTCGCGGGCGGTGGTCAGGACCTGCAGAGCGCCGGCGACCTGCCCGGCCCGGTGGTCACGCAGCTCGTCGGCGGGTAGCCCGAGCACGTCGCGGGCAGCGCGGTCCGCGTCCAGGGCGTCGGTCTTGGCCCGGCCCTTGCCCCGCACCGGTGTCAACGCCTCGACGACCCGATATCCGACGTTGGCGAGGTGGGCTGCGGCCAGGCGTCCGTAGGAGCCGGTGCCCTCCATGCTGATCAGCACCGCTTGCGGTGTGTCGACCGTCCGCCGTGCGATCCATGACGTGGCCCGGGCCAGGCCGGTCTGTGTGGTTGGGAACGTCTGCGCGTCGACGTGCGCTCCGGTCGTCGTCTCGATGATCGAGTACATGTGCTGGCGGGCGTGGGTGTCGACCCCGACGACGAAGAGGTAGGTCTGAGCGACGGTCGGGACTTCTGCGAGTATGGGCACTGCGATGTTCTCCCTTGCCTGGACGGACGTCGTTGCCGGCGTCGGCCTGGGTAGGAGTCACCGCGGGACATCACTGTCATGGGCCACGACCCGCGAAGGTCGGACATGCTTCTGATCAGGTCATCGAGGTGGGCCAGGCTGACGTCGGCTGCCCCGGCACGCGGACGAGTCTCTAACAGGAGCACACCGGGACGAGCTCGGTGGCCATGCGTTATTCGAGTCACGCGCGCAGGGCAGAACGACGCCAGCCTGACCAGCCAGTCCCAGACCAGCCACTCGAAAGACTGACAGCGTTATTCAGCCGGTCAGTCGGTAGCACTCGAGGTTGACGATCGCGTGGATGACCATTGGGAGTTCGGCCAGTCGCCCGCGGTAGCCGGTCGTGAGGATCTTCCACTGCTTGAGCAGCCCGATCGCTCGTTCGACCGGGGCGCGGAAGCTCGCGACGGCGCGGTTGAACGCGACGTCCTGGGGTGGGCGGGGCGCGTCCTTCGGCTTCTTCAGCGGGGTCCAGTCGGTGTGCCGGGCGTAGGCGCTGTCGCCGAACACGGCCGGTTGCGGATTCTGGTCGGTGGCGGCGCGGATCTGGTAGCCCCAGCCGACCAGGTCCAGGGCCACCGAGTCGTGGCGCCGGCCGGGCACGGGGTCCGAGACGTCGGCCAGGGTCCCGTCGGGCCACGCTGCGACCTGCACGTTGAGCGCCTGCTTGCGGTGTTTCCCGTTGAAGTTCTCCTTCCCGGTCACGGTGCGGTTCCCGGTCGGGACCGGGGTCCCGTCGATCAGGACCACGCCGGAGGCCAGCGCGTCGGCGAGCCGGGTGCGGTCCATCATCGTGACCATGCCCAGAATCGGCAGCAGGTAGTGCCTCGTGGGTGACCCAGGCGCGCAGTACTGCGACCAGCAGCACGTCGAAGAGGCGATCGAGCACGGCTGACTGGGCGGGCGCGTCCCGCACGATCTCGTCGGCCAGGATGCTGATGAACGGGGTGTCGAGGTCGGCGCCGCGCACGTGGATGACGGGCGGGAGCGCGCCGACGAGGCGCTGCGTGACCTCACCGCGCACCTGGTAGCAGCCCATGAGCATGACGGTCTGGCCGACGGGATCATTGCCCCACGCCCGCAGGCCGAGCGACCACTCGTCGTCGACGTCGCGGCCGTCCGGGCTCTCGACGCGCATGCCGGGCAGGATCACGACGTCGGGCCTGGCGCCCAGCTCGTGCGACACCACGACCGGTGCGGGCCCTCGCGCGACCGCGACATCGCCCGCGTGCAGCTCGAGCGGGACACCCTCGTCTCCTTCGACCCAGGCTGAACCCCGCGCGACCGCGATCAGCCCCAGCGGCGACTCGTCGGCCAGCCGTACCGACCAGGGCGGCGTCAGGCTCGTGCGCAGCAGGTAGGCGTCGCGGCCGCGTGGGGCGTCGAGCAGGCGTGCGAGCGCATCCATGCGGTCAGCGTAGAGGCGCTGCTGTCCATGGTCGCGGCCCGTTCGACGGAGCTTGCCTACGCGTCGCGGAGAATGCGGTCGGCGGCGAGCCAGCCGACCACCGTCGCGGGTGCGGCGGTGTTGCCCGAGACCTGGGTGGGAAGGACGGACGCGTCGGCGATGCGTAGGCCGTCGAGCCCGCGGACACGCAAGTCGGAATCCACTACGTCGTCGTCCTCTGGCCCCATCGCGGCCGATCCGACGGCGTGGAAGATGCCGGCGCCGGTGTCGATGGAGTACTTGAGCACCTCTTCGGGCGTCGACACGTCGGGTCCGGGGTACTCCTCGTCGAGGATGTAGTCCGCGATCGGTCCCTGGGCAAAGACCGTCCGCGCGGTGTCCAAGATGGTCGACGTGACCCTGCGGTCCTCTTCGTCCTCCAGGAACCTGGCCTCGATGACCGGAACGTTCTCGGGGAGCCGACCGGACAGGTGGATGGAACCGGTGGTGCGGGGGCTGATCTGGTATCCCATGAACATGATCCCCGAGTGCTTGGCCAGCTTCATGGTGGCACTGGTCGTGTCGAGTGCCATGGGCACGAAGAGCCCCTGGATGTCGGGCTGATCGAGCTTCGGGTCGGACTTGAACTGAGTCATCAGGTCATAGCCACCGGTCGAGATCGGCCCCTTGCGGTTGAGCAGGTACTTGAAGCCCTCCCAGCCCTGCTTCAGGACGCTGTTGAGCTCCTGGGTCGGACCGATCTGCCGCTTGAGGCGCACCTGAGTCGCCACGCCGCGCTGCTCGATCACACGCTCACCCACATTGGGGCTCTCGACCTGCACATCGACGCCGGCGCCGTGCAGGATGTCGCCGCGGCCGATTCCGGATCGTTCGAGGAGCAGTGGTGTCTCGACCGAACCTGCCGAGAGGATGACTTCCTTGCGTGCCTTGTAGTCACGGGTTTGCTGGCCATTGCGTGCGCGGACACCGACCACTCGCTTCCCCTCGATCAACAGGTAGCCGACGCGGGTACGTGTCTGGATCGTCAGGTTGCGACGGTTGCGGATGGGACGCACGAAGGCGCTGTAGGCACTGGTGCGCAGTCCGTCCTTGATCGTCGAGGGAGTGAAGCCGACCCGCTCGGTGTTGTCGGCGTTCATGTCGTCGACACGGTCCCACCCATGGCTCTGTGCGGAGGCGAGCATCGCGGTGACCACTTCGTCGGGGTTCTCGACCACGGACACGCCCAACGGGCCACCGGCCCCGCGCATGGCCGAGGCGCCGAGGTTGTGGTCCTCGATGGTCCTGTAGGCCGGAAGGACCTGGTCCCAACCCCATCCGGGGTTCCCGCGCTCGACCAGACCGTCGTAGTCCGCCTTGGTGCCGCGGGACCACATCATGCCGTTGACCGCAGTCGAACCGCCCAGCAGCTTGCCGCGGGTCCACTCTTCGATCTGACCACTCGGGCCAACCGGCTGGGTCTTGTAGTGGTAGGTGTAGCGGTCGCCCTTGAGGGTGAAGAAGAAACCCTTAGGGATGTAGATCATCGGGTTGCCGTCGCCACCCCCGTACTCCAGGAGCAGGACCTCGTTCTTGGGATCCTCGGACAGGCGGCCGGCCAGGACCGAGCCTGCCGCTCCGGCGCCGACGATGATGTAGTCGTATTCCATTCCACTCACCCTTGACCGTGTAGTTGAAGCTCGTAGCACGAGTACCCTTGAAACGGGGAGTGGTCCACGTTTTATTCCCCGGGTGTCGCCTGCTGGCATAGATTGCCCTTATGACTGCAACGGGACGCAAGCCGAGGAAGGACCAACAGCGCAATCGTGAGGCCCTACTCTCCACGGCACGAGAGGTGTTCGCGACCCAGGGCATCGGTGCACCCCTAGACGTCATCGCCAGGCGTGCGGGCTTGGGCAACGCCACCATCTACCGCCATTTCCCTACCCGAGAGGCCCTCATCGTCGAGGTCCTCCGGTTCAACCTCCAGCGAAGTTCGGGCGTGCTCACCGTAGCTCTGCAGCGGCCTGCAGGTTGGGACGGACTTGTTGACTACCTGTCCTGGCTCTTCGCCGAGCAGATCGACAACGCCGCCTACATGAGTGCGCTCCGTGCCGTTCCAGCCGGGCAGGACGCGGAGGTCGACGCCATCCGGGATCAAACCGTCGCCGACCTCAACCAGCTCATCGGTCGCGCCAAGGCCGACGGATCGATGCGAGCGGACCGCTGGATCGAGGACGTCTTCCTCGCGCTCAGTCTCAACGAGACCCTCGCCACCACCGGCCACCACGACGCGCGCAGTGCTTCCCTGCGGTTTCTCGAGCTCACCCTCGCGGCTCTCGCAACCGACCCGGCCCCGGCCGAGTCGACCGACGAACCTGCCACCATCGTCGCCCTCCGCCGCACACTGGGGACCGAGCTCGCCGGTCTACCCGACCCCGACTGATTGCGCGGCCCCGGTCGCGCGGGTCCGGAGCAGGTTCACCACGTCGGTCAGGCCCACCTCGACGCGTCCGTAGACGCGGGGGTTGAGCAGCGTGGTGCCGTCGAAGTCCCCGGCCGTCGCATGGAACGCGACGGGCACGGTGAGTGCCTGGAAGAACGCGAAGAGGGGCCGCAGGGTGTGCTCCTCGGCGAGCCGGATCGCGGCCTCGACGTCCGGCGTGACCTCGTCGCGCTCGGTCGCCTGGGTGAACCCCTGGCCGAGGCAGCGGACGTCGATCCGAGACGTCTCGATCGGGAGCATCCCGCGCAGCGTGTCGAGGCTTTTCGCACGGGCGGCGACCTCGCGGCGCACCACCGGTGCTACCTCGGTGCCGAGCCGCGCGATGGCCTTGAGGTGCTCGACCTGTGGCATCCCGCCGAAGCCCATCTGGATGATGGCGCGGCCCAGGCCGTACACCTCGTGGTAGGTGAGGAGCTTGTCGATCACCTCCTGGGGGCTCGGAGCTGGCGGAGCGCCGCCGGGATAGCGCCGCTGAACGTGAGCATGACCGAGTACAACGTGCTGACCCTGCTGGGGGAGGCCGCGTGATGACCAGCGGCGGGTTCACCCGGCTCGCGGACCGGCTCGAGGCTCGTGGGCTGATCGAGCGGCGGCGGTCGGCCAGCTGCGCAACCTCGCCGACGTCTGGGCCAGCCTCGACCCGGAGAACGACGAGGGGCGCTGAGGCGGCACCGGTCCGCCTCAGTCGTGGTCCGGATCTCCGGCGCCGAGCGCGTCGAGGAGGGCGCGTGTGCTGTGCGCGTAGTGCGTATAGGACACGCCGCTCCGGCGGACCAGGTCGGCGAACCGTTCCTCGAGCAGGTCCTGGCCTTGCTCGACGATGGCGCTGCCCTGCGGGGTGAGCTGGAGTCGGCGCCGGTTCCCGCTGCCGGGATCCTGCCGGACGTCGAGCAGCCCCGCGTCGGCCAGCACGGCCACCATCCGGCTCGCCGACGGTTCCGAGATCCCCACCTCGTCGGCGACGGCGCGCTGGGTGACGGCGTGCGCTCCGGCCTGGTTGAGCAGCTGGACGCTGAGAAGGGTCCGAAACCTGCGGTAGGTGATCCCGTGCGCCGCCCGCAGGATGCGGTCGGCAGCTCGGTCCAGCCGCGCCGTCAGGGCGTGCAGGTCGAAGCTGAGGGTGCCGGGTACGGGTTCGCCGTCGGGGCTGGTGTCGCTCATCTGGTGATGCTAACTTAGAACAGTAAGTTAGCATCACAAGGTGCCTGTTCCGAGTGCGTGCGCACGGGGAGGGAACGACCATGAGTGCTGCGGTGCTGATCGTCCATGTCGTTGCCGGTTCGGTCGGCCTGCTCCTGGGTCCGGTCGTCATGTACCTGGACACCAGACGCTTCGCCGCCGGCCACCGTGTCGCGGGCCGGTGGACCGACGCATACATCCTCGTCGTCCTGGTGGTCTGCCTGACCGGCAGCGGCCTGGTCGTGCTCGACCGGCCCGACCTGTGGTGGCTGGTACCGGTGTCCGCGCTGACGTTCGGGCTCGCGACGCTCGCAAGGGACGCCGCCCGGCGCCGGTATCGGGGCTGGTCCCATGGCTACGTCCACGGGATCGGCGGTTCGTACATCGCCCAGGTGACGGCGCTGGTCGTCGTGTGGCTGGTCGTCAACGGCCCGCTCCGCGGCGGCCTCGAGCTGCTCCCGTGGCTGCTCCCGACGGTGCTCGGGACCGTCCTGATCGAGGTGTGGCGGCGGCGCCTCGTGCGGTCCGTGAGCGTCCCCGACCGTGCTGCGCGCACGTGATCGGGCGGTTCGCCGCGTTCACCGGGCTGGCCTTCGCCTGGTCCTGGGCCTGGTGGCTGCCGCTGACCTTCCGCGGGGAACCGGTCGCGTTCGGGGACGCGGCCCCGGCCTACGTCGCCGGGATCCCTGGCCCGTTCTTTGCCGCGGTCTGCCTCGTCGCGGCCAAGGAAGGGCGTGCGGGGCTGCGCACGTTCTTCTGGCGCCTGCTGCCCACCCGGCGTGCGGCACCGTGGTGCGTGGCCGCCGCGCTCGCCCCGGCGGGGCTGCTGGGCGTCGCGATCCTGCTCACCGGAGCCCCGGCCGAGCCTGCGTCGTTCGGTACGGCGCCTGGGCTGCCCCACCTGAGCGTCCTTGCCCTGTGCGCGTATGCCGTCCTGTGGAACGGTCTCGGCGAGGAGGCCGGCTGGCGCGGTTACGGCGTCCCCCTGCTCCTGGAGCGGTTCGGCCCTCTGGGGGCGTCGGTGCTGGTGTCGGTCGCCTGGGCGGTGTGGCACCTGCCGTTGCTGCCGGTGCTGACCAGCTTCGCCGTCGTGGCCAGCCCTGCGATGCTGCCGGTGTTCTGGTTCGGCCTCGCGTGCCTCTCGGTGGTCCTGACCTGGTTCTTCCTGGCGAGCGGCCAGAACATCCTCGTCGTCGCGCTGTGGCACGGCACCTACAACGTCGCGGCAGGCACCGTTGCGGCGCAGGGTGGCATCAACGTGGTGTTCACCGTGTTCGTCATGGTGTGGGCAGTGGTGGTCGTCGTCGGCTGGGTCCGCAGGCGGGTGCCCCGGCCGGTGTGACGGCGAGGTGCGAAGGGTATGGAAGGTGGGGGTCGTGCCTGGGCACCTGTCGGCCGATAGGTTTGTCAGGTCCGGCGCCGACGCTCTCGCAGGTACGGGGCCGGCGGACGAACGAAGAGGGTGCCTTGGCGCAAGGGAGAGGGTCGACGATGATTCGTAAGCTGCAGGCGGTCGCGGTGGACTGCCCGGACGCGGTCCGACTCGCGGAGTTCTACGCGGCGCTGCTGGGCGGGCAGGTCGAGATCGACGCCGACGACCCGGACTGGGTAGAGGTGCGCGGGTTCGAGGGCACACCGCTGGCCTTCCAGCGGGTGGAGGGCTACCGCGCGCCGCAGTGGCCCGGACAGGAGTCGCCCCAGCAGCTGCACCTCGACTTCGACGTGGACGACATCGAGGCGGACGAGAAGCGGGTGCTGGAGCTCGGCGCGACGGTGCTGGAGCGCACCGACCAGCTGCACCCGGGCGCCAACTGGCGGGTCTACGCGGACCCGGCGGGTCACCCGTTCTGCCTGTGCCTCCACTGAGCCCGCACCGGCGCTCGCCGACGTCCCGCACCCGCGGGGCACGGGCCCGCGGCGGCGCCGGACACCAGGTCCGACGCCGCCGACGGGTCACGAGCAGGCGGCCAGCTCCTCCTCGTCCGGGGTGAAGCGGACCCAGTCGAACGCGGCGGTCAGCTCCGGCGTGGCCGACGGGCCCCGGTAGGCGAACGGCCCGACGTCGGTCGCGGCGAGCTGGTCGGCGGGCGTGGCGCGGCCCAGGTTGACGAAGGTCGCGCCGTCGATGCTGTACGAGGCGGTCAGCCACGCGCCGTGGTGGGTGATCCGCAACCACACGGTGTCCCCGGTCCCAGGCGGGGCCAGCGCCGAGTCCTCCGCGGTCCACGCGTTGTTCCGGTCCACGCCGTTCTCGCGCCACACGAAGTCGAACCGCTTGCCGGCGTCCACGTGGGAGATGTCGATGCGCACCGAGTTGGCGTCGTCGCGCCGGACGATCAGGCCCGCCTGCTGGAAGTTCACCTGCGGGTCCAGCGTCACCTGCGTCGTCACCTCCCACGGCGCGTCGGGCACCGGCTGCAGCAGGAGCGGCGCCGACGTCGAGTTGCCCTGGTACGTCGGGATGCGCCACGCGCCGTCCGACACTGTCGAGCGGTCCAGGCCGCCCCGCACCGTCGTCGACCAGAGCGACCGGTCCAGCGCGGCGCCGTCGAGCTCGTCCGAACCGGCACCCGTGCACTGCGCGTACATCGGGTCCTCTGGCCGGGTGTTCAGCGGGTCCCGCACCCCGTCCGGGTCGAGGACGGCGTGCGCGATGGTGGTGTGCGAGCGCTCTCCGTGCTCGTAGATCAGGTGCAGCGTCCCGTCCGCCTTGACGATCTGCGGCGACGTGGCGCGCCCGGCCTCCGGCGGGGCCGGCTGCGGGATGAAGAGGGGCTCCGGCTCGCCCACCTCGGTGAGCGTCCGGTCGACGGGCCGGGCGAGGATCGTGCCGACGGTCGCGCCGTACACGATGTAGTGCTGCCCCTTCCACTTCCACAGGTCCGCGGCCGACACGTTGATGCCCTCCACCGGACCGGGCGTCACGATCGGCTCCGGCTCGACCTGCCAGTCCCTGCCGTCCCGCGACCAGGCCAGGTTGATGTGCCGTACGTTGGTGTCGTAGTTGGTCATGAAGAGCATTCCCCAGCGCTGGGCCGACGAGCGGTCCGGGTTGCGGAAGACTCGCGCGTACGACGTCTCGGTGGCGTGCCGGCCGGGCTGCGCGGCGTCGACCATCTCCGTCGTGACCGCCTCGCCGCCGTAGGTGAACGTCACCCCGTCGGCCGAGGTCGCGTACCTGGTCACCGTGTTGTCGCCGTGGAAGTACAGGTACATCCGGTCCTCCGCGGCGTTCCACACGGCGTCGGGCGACGAGACGTGGGGGACGTCGTAGATGTCCTCCCACTGGTTGGCGACCACCGGGCTGGCCTCGTGCTGGGTCCATGGCCCGTCGAGCGAGTCGGCGTACATCAGGTTGATGCCGCCCGGGTCGTCGTGCGGTGCGTAGTAGACGTACCACTCACCGAGCGGGTCCTCCAGGTGCGCCCCGGCGTGGAACACCGACGGGAAGATGAACTCCTGGTTCGGGTTGTGCGGGAGCGTGCCGTCGAACGGGTCGACTATCGCGCCCGTCGAGGTGAAGACCGGCAGCTCGGTGCCGGGCGCACCGTCGGAGGGGTGCGGTGCGGGCGCCGCGTGGGTCACCCCGGGCACCAGCCCGGCGATGACGGCGAGGGCGGCGCCCGCGAGGGCGCGGCGGGCCGTGAGGAAGGCCATGATGCGTACTCCTTTGTCGCGGTGTCATGACGGCGCCAGCCTTCGGCGGGAGCCCACCGGGGGTCAAGGGAGGTAATCAGATCCACCAACGCAGCCGTTGATAATGCGCCCCATCGCCTCACGTACGACGGCGCAGGCTGGTGGCTGCGCAGGACAGGGTCCACGCCGAGCGCCTGCTAATAATGCGCATCATCAGATTGACCCGCCGATCCGCGACCCGTGACACTCCTGACATCAGCCGCCGGTCGGAACAGGGTTCGAGGAGGAGCCGTGCCACGTCGCCGCATCACCCAGACGGACGTCGCCGCGATGGCCGGCGTCAGCCAGGCCACCGTCTCGTTCGTGCTCAACGGCAGCACGCCCGCCGGAGTGCGCATCAGCGAGGAGACCCGCCAGCGCGTGCTCGACGCGATCCGGATCACCGGTTACACGGCGAACCCGGCTGCGCAGCGGCTCGCGGGCGGAGGCCTCGCCCAGATCCTCGGCGTGTTCACCTACGAGGCGACGTTCCCGCGCGCCAGCCGCGACTTCTACGGCCCGTTCCTGACCGGCATCGAGCACGCCGCCGAACGGCTCGGCGTCGACCTCCTGCTCTTCACGAGCGCCCCGGTCCAGGACGGACGCCGCAGGCTCACCCGAGAGGGCTGGCAGCGGCTCGGCGTGGCCGACGGCTGCCTCCTGCTCGGACAGCACGAGCACCGGGGCGAGCTGCAGCACCTGCTCGACACCAACTACCCGTTCGTCTTCATCGGCAAGCGGGGCAGCGACGGCGGCCGGCTGCCCTACGTGGGCGCCGACTACGTCGGGGGAACCGTGCGGCAGATCGACCGCCTCGTCGCGCTCGGGCACCGCCGCATCGGCTACGTCGGGATGCGCGGCACCGACCAGCCCACGCTCGACCGCGTCGACGGGTACCGCAGTGCGATGAAGGCGCAGGGGCTCACCACGCGGTTCGTCGAGCTCGACGACGTCGCCGCCACGGCGGCCGAGATCGTCGACCAGCGCTTCACCGCTGTGGTCGTGGCCCCGGAGAACCACCCGGAGGAGCTCGCAGACGAGCTCGAGCGCCGCGGCAGGCGGGTGCCCGACGACGTCTCGGTGCTGCTGCTCGGACAGCCGCACCACCCACGCCGCGGCGGCAGGCCCTGGTCCGGATTCTCCGTGCCCCGCGAGGAGATGGGCGCCCGAGCGCTGTACCTGCTGTCGCGCCTCGTCGCCGACGACAGCCCCAAGCGGGACCGCGGGACCGGCCGCACGCCTACCGACCTCGAGCTCCACCAGATCCTCGTGTGCCCGGACGTGGAGGGCGGCACCGCCGCACCGGCCCGCGACCCCCGACCAGAGACCGACAACAGGACGGACCCCGCGTGACCCATCAAGACCTGCAGACCGACGTCCTCGTGGTAGGCGCTGGGCTCGGCGGTATCGCCGCGGCGCTCGCGGCCGCCGACCGGGGCGCCCGCGTCGTCCTCACCGAGGAGCACCCCTGGATCGGGGGGCAGCTGACCTCGCAGGCGGTCCCGCCCGACGAGCACCCCTGGGTGGAGAAGTTCGGCGTGACCACCCGCTACCGCGCGCTGCGCGACGGGATCCGGGACGTCTACCGGCGCCGCTACCCGCTCACCGCCGGCGCGCAGGGATGGCAGGAGCTCAACCCGGGCGCCGGGTGGGTCTCGAAGCTGTGCCACGAGCCCCGGGTCGCCGTAGGCGTGCTGGAGGAGATGCTCGCCCCGTACCGCTCGGCCGGCCGCATCCAGCTCCTTGAGCGGGTCCGCCCGGTCGCGGCCACCACGGACGGCGACCGGGTGACGTCGGTGACGCTCACCTCCGTCGTCGGCCGACCGGACACGACGGTGAGCGCCGCGTACACGATCGACGCCACCGAGACCGGCGAGCTGCTCCCGCTGACCGGCACGGAGTACGTCACGGGTTTCGAGTCGGCGCGCGTGACGGGGGAGCCGAGTGCCCCCGACGAAGCGCAGCCGGACAACGTCCAGGCCCTCAGCGTGTGCTTCGCCGTCGAGCACGTCGACGGGGACCACACGATCGACCGGCCCGACCGTTACGACTTCTGGCGCTCGTACGCGCCCGCCGCCTGGGGCGGCGAGCGGATGCTCTCGTGGACGGCGCCCAACCCGCGCACCCTCGCGCTCGACGAGCGGTCGTTCACGCCCAACCCGGGTGACGACCCGCTGGCCGTCGACGCCGACCAGTCGAAGAACGCCGGTGACGGCAACCTGTGGCTGTTCCGGCGCATCGCCGCCCGCGACCTCCACGCGCCAGGGTTCTACGCCGGCGACCTGTGCCTGGTGAACTGGCCGAGCATCGACTACTTCCTCGACCACGTCCTCGACGTGCCGCGCGAGGTGGAGGAAGCGCGGATCGCCGACGCCCGGCAGCTCAGCCTGTCGATGCTCTACTGGATGCAGACCGAGGCACCGCGGGCCGACGGCGGAACGGGCTTCCCCGGTCTACGACTCCGCCCCGACGTCATGGGCAGCGCGGACGGGCTGGCCCAGGCCGCCTACCACCGCGAGTCCCGGCGGATCCAGGCGGTGACGACGATCACGGAGAACGACGTCTCCTACGCCGTGCGCGGCGACCGGGGCGCCACCCGGTACGAGGACTCCGTCGGCGTGGGCATGTACCGGATCGACCTGCACCCGTCCACGGGCGGCGACACGTACATCGACGTCCCGTCGACGCCGTTCGAGATCCCGCTCGGCGCCCTGCTGCCCCAGCGGACGACCAACCTCCTCGCGGGCAACAAGAACATCGGCACCACCCACATCACCAACGGGTGCTACCGCCTGCACCCCGTCGAGTGGAACGTCGGAGAGGCCGCAGGCCACCTCGCCGCGCACTGCCTCGCCACCGGCCGGACCCCTCATGCGGTCCAGGCCAAGCCGGAGCTGCTCGCCGACTACCAGGCGGAGCTGGTCGCCGCGGGCGTCGAGCTCCGCTGGCCGGACGGCGTCCACCCGTACTGACATCCCCGGCGACACTCCGTCGCTGATCAGTCCAAAGGAGAACTGATGTCTGCACAGCACACCCCCCGGCGGGCCGCGGGAACCGCGGCCGCCCTCGGGGCGGCACTCGCCCTCACCTCGTGCGGCGGAGGAACCGACGCCCCCGTCGGGGAGCCCGACGCGCCGTCCGAACCCGTCGACCTGCGGATGACCGTCTGGACCGCCGACGAGACACAGCTCGGCCTCTTCCAGAGCATCGCCGACGACTACGTCGAACAGAACCCCGAGCTGGTCTCCGGCGTGACGTTCGAGACCATCCCGTTCGAGGACTACACGACGGCGCTGACCACCCAGCTCGCCGGGGGCAACGCCCCGGACCTGGCCTGGATCTTCGAGAGCAACGCCCCGGAGTTCGTCTCCAGCGGGGCGCTCGTCGACCTGCGTCCACTGCTGGACTCCACCGATGGCTATGAGCTGGACGACATCGTGCCCAGCTCGCTCGGGCTCTGGGAGGACGGCGAGGGCCTGTACGCCTACCCGTTCTCCAACAGCCCGTTCGCGATGTTCGTCAACACCGACCAGGTCTCCGCCGCCGGCCAGCCCGACCCGGCCGACCTGGTCGAGTCCGGCGACTGGACCTTCGACGCGGCCCGGGACATCTCGGCGGCCACCGCCGAGGACACCGGGAAGCAGGGCCTGGTGGTGCGGGACTTCGACTACCAGGCGTGGGAGAACCTGGCCACGGTGTGGTCCGGCTGGGGCGCGGCGCCCTGGAGCGCGGACGGCACGCAGTGCACCCTGGCCGAACCCGAGATGGTCGACGCCATGACGTGGATCCACGACGCCGCGTTCAAGGACGAGGCGATGCCCGGCCCCGGCACGACCGCCGACTTCTTCGCCGGTGACGCCGCCATGACGATCACCCAGATCAGCCGGGCGTCGTCGCTCGACGGCTCGTTCGACTGGGACGTCGTGCCGATGCCCGCAGGCCCGGCCGGCAAGCAGAACGTCATCGGCCAGGCCGGGATCGGCGTCTTCGCCGCCGGCGAGCACCCCGATGTCGCCGCCGACTTCCTCGCGCACTTCACCAGCCCGGAGAACGCCGAGCAGCTCGCCGCCTACTTCCCGCCGCCCCGTGCGTCCCTCCTGAACGCGGAGACCCTCGCGGCGGCCAACCCGAGCCTCAGCGAGGAGCAGCTGCAGGCAGTGGTCGTGGAAGGCGTCGAGGAAGCCGTGACGAAGCCGGCGCACAAGAACTTCGCCAAGCTGTCGCAGACCGTGCGCGCCGAGCTCGACGCGCTGTGGACGGCGGACGCCGACGTCGAGGCGGTCCTCACGGACACCTGCTCGGCGATCGGGCCGCTGCTGGAGGAGTGACCGTGGCAACAGTGTCAGCGGCAGTACGCCGTGACTGGCTCGTCGGGTACGCCATGGTGGCGCCCGTGGTCCTTGGCGCGCTCGCCTTCGTCGTCCTGCCGCTCGGCATGGTGGTCTGGTACTCCCTGCACGAGTGGAACGTCCTGGCGGGCACCTTCACGTTCGCCGGGGCGGACAACTACCAGCGTCTGGCGTCCGACGGCGGGCTCGGGGACGCGCTCCTGGCGAGCCTGTGGTTCTCGATCGGGCTCGTCGTCCTGAACATCGCGCTGGCGCTGCTGCTCGCCGTGCTGCTCAACCAGCGGCTGCCCGGCACCACCACGTTCCGGACGTTCTTCTTCTCGCCCGTCGTCGTCTCGCTGGTCGCGTGGACGATCGTGTGGAGCTTCCTGCTCCAGGCCGACGGCGGCATCAACGGGTTCCTCGCGGTGCTCGGCATCGACGGGCCGAACTGGCTGCGACACCCGACGACGGCCATGGTCTCGGTGATCGTCGTCCAGGTCTTCAAGAACGTCGGGCTCAACATGATCCTGTTCCTCGCGGCGCTCCAGGGCGTGCCGGAGGAGCTGCAGGAGGCGGCCCGGCTGGACGGGGCCGGCGCCTGGCGCCGGTTCCGGTCGATCACCCTGCCGCTGATCAGCCCGACGATCCTGCTCGTCTCGATCATCACGATCGTCGGCTCGCTCGAGGTCTTCGCGCAGATCGACGTCCTCACGGGCGGCGGGCCCGGGAGCTCGACGACCGTGCTCGTCTACTACCTGTACCAGCAGGCGTTCCAGTTCAACGACTTCGGGTACGCCAGCGCCGTCGCGGTGCTCCTGTTCGTCATCGTCCTCGTACTGACGCTCCTGCAGTGGCAGTCGCGCAAGAGGTGGGTCTTCCATGAAGTCTGACGTGCTACCCGTGACGACGTCGGGCCCGCCGGAGCCGAACGCTCCGGCGGGGCCACCCGGCGACCCGCGGCGGTCCGCGACCGCGGCGCTCCGGCCCCGCCGGGCCGGCGCCCGAGCGCGCCGGCGCTGGAAGCAGTGGCTGCTCGTCCTGCTCCTCGTCCTGCTGAGCGTGCCGTTCATCTTCCCTACCTGGTGGATGGCGACGTCCAGCCTCAAGCCGATGAGCGAGATCCTGCGCAGGGTGCCGACGATCTGGCCGCAGGACCCGTCGCTCGACGCGTACGGCCAGGTGTTCGCGCTCCAGCCGTTCGCGCAGCAGTACTGGAACTCCCTGTACATCGCGGCCCTGGTCACGATCGGCACCATGTTCGTGGCAGCCATGGCGGGCTACGCGTTCGCGCGGATCCGGTTCCCCGGGGTCAACGCGCTGTTCGTCCTGGTGCTCGTGGGACTGCTCGTGCCGTCGGAGGTGACGATCGTCCCGCTCTTCCGGATCGTCAACAGCCTCGGGCTCATCAACACGCACTGGCCGCTGATCGTCATCCCGATGCTCGGGGCGCCTGCCGTGCTCGCCGTGTTCATCATGCGGCAGTTCTTCCTCGCGCTGCCGGTGGAGCTCGAGGAGGCGGGTCGGATCGACGGTCTCGGGCGCTGGGGGACCTTCTGGCACATCGCGCTCCCGCTGTCGCGGTCGGCCCTCGGCGCCGTCGCCATCTTCACGTTCCTGAAGTCCTGGAACCTCTACCTCGAACCCATCGTCTACCTGTCCAGCAAGGAGAACTTCACGCTGCCGCAGGCACTGACGCAGTACGTCGACGCCTACGGTGGTCCGATGTGGAACGTGCAGCTCGCCGCCACCACGCTGACGGTGCTGCCGGTCCTGGCCGTGTTCCTCGTGGCGCAGAAGCAGTTCGTCCAGGGCCTAGCGCACAGCGGGCTCAAGGGCTGAGCGGCCCGAGGTGATCAGGAGGTGAAAGTTCGACGTGGTGTTAACGTGGCATCGCTCGTAGACCCCGTGTCGCATGTAAAGGAGTTCCGGCGCCCCCGGTGTGATGGCTGGCTAGACTGGCAAGCGGGGTGCCACTGTGATGAGTAATTCAGAATCCACCAAGACCCTGCTCGGACGCGTCCAGCGCGCCGCACACCGTGTCGAGCGCGCTGCTCTGGGCACGAAGGGGCACCGTACCGGGACCGACAAGATCGTCTTCGGCGTCGCCGGCGTGATCGCCGTCGCGTTCGTCGTGTGGGGATTCACCAGCTCCGAAAGCCTGGGCAGGGTGTCGACCTCGGCACTCGACGGCATCATCAAGAACTTCGGCTGGCTGTTCGTGATCGCCGCCACCGTGTTCACGGTCTTCGTGCTCGTCGTGGCGCTGGGCAAGTTCGGCAAGATTCCGCTGGGCCAGGACGATGAGAAGCCGCAGTACAAGACGTCCTCCTGGATCTCGATGATGTTCGCGACCGGCATGGGTATCGGCCTCATGTTCTACGGCGTCGGCGAGCCCCTGTACTTCTACATGGCCCCGCCGCCAGGAACAGTCGAAGGGTCGACGCCCGAGGCCGCGGCCACCGCGATGGGCACCACCCTCTTCCACTGGACGCTGTACCCGTGGGCCATGTACGCGATCGTCGGCCTCGGCATGGCTTACGGCACCTACCGCCTCGGCCGGAACCAGCTGTTCAGCTCGATGTTCACCTCGCTGTTCGGCAGCAAGGCCGTCAACGGCGGCGGCGGGCGGGTCATCAACATCATGGCGATCCTCGCCACGCTGTTCGGCTCCGCCTGCTCCCTCGGCCTCGGCGCCCTCCAGATCGGCGGCGGCCTGCAGCACTCCGGCTTCCTGGGGAACATCGGCACCGTCACCCTCGTCGGCATCATCGCGATCCTGACGATCCTCTTCGTGATCTCTGCCGTCTCCGGTATCGAACGCGGTATCCAGCTGCTGGCCAACACCAACATGTGGCTCGCCCTGGCGCTCGCGGTCATCGTCTTCATCGGCGGGCCCACGCTGTTCATCCTCAACGTGCTGCCAGCTTCGCTCGGCGCGTTCGTCGGGGACCTGCCGGAGATGGCCTCGCGCACGGCCGCGTCCGGAGACCAGTCCCTGTCCGACTGGATGGGCACCTGGACGATCTTCTACTGGGCCTGGTGGGTGTCCTGGACGCCGTTCGTCGGCCCGTTCATCGCTCGCATCTCGCGCGGTCGCACGGTGCGCCAGTTCGTCGTCGGGGTGCTGCTCGTGCCCTCCATCGTGTCCACGCTGTGGTTCGCGATCTTCGGCGGCGGCGCGATCGGTCTGCAGGAGCGCGCCGAGAGAGCCGAAGACACGGGCGCGGCGCTCGCCGCGATCGGTGAGGGCGGGGCTGACATCGACTTCGACCTCATCCTGTTCCAGACCCTGGGTGCGCTGCCCGTTCCCGGCTGGGTCGGTCTCATCCTGATGGGCCTGGCGGTCGTGCTGGTCGCGATCTTCTTCATCACGGGCGCCGATTCCGCCTCCATCATCATGGGCGGGCTCTCCCAGAACGGTGCGGAGCACCCGACCAAGAAGGCGGTCGTCTTCTGGGGAGTGAGCACGGGCGCCGTCGCCGCCGCCATGCTGCTGGCCGGCGGTGACGACCCTGCTGCCGCGCTGAACGGGCTCAAGAACATCACCATCGTCTCGGCCTTGCCGTTCGTCGTGGTGATACTGGTGCTCTGCGTCGCGCTGTGGAAGGACCTTGCGCGCGACCCGCTCGTCCTCAAGCGGGAGCTGGCGGTCCAGGTGCTTGCCGAGACGGTGTCCACCGGCGTCGAGAAGCACGAGGGTGAGCCGTTCGAGCTCTCCACGGCGGCGTCGGCCACCGAGGAGGACAGCCCGGCGTCGGCCACCGAGGAGGACAGCCCCTCGACCCCGAGCGGTGGCGTGCCCGTCGTCCGACGGCCCGACAAGAGCTGACCGGGTTGGGTGGCGGCCGATAATCCGTTGCCCATCCCACCGCCACCGAGGACCGTGTGCCCATGACCGACCCCTCCCGCCTGCTGCGGGCCTACGACGAACAGCTCCGGACCGACGCCGAGACCCCGAGCGCCGTCTCCGTCACCCGTCTCGGACCGCTGCGGCTGGTGACCTTCCTGGGCGGGCGGGGCTTCGTCACGTACCGCGACCTCGCCGGCGCCGACGACGCGCGGGTGCGCACGCTGGTCGACGAGACCGTCGCCCACTTCCGGGCCGACGGCGGCATCACGAGCGTCGAGTGGAAGACCCGTGGCCACGACCACGCCCCCGGCCTGCACGAGGCGCTGCTCGAGCACGGGTTCGTCCCGGAGGACCCGGAGTCGATCATGATCGGTGAGGCTGCGGCGCTCGCGGTGGACGTCCCGCTGCCCGACGGCGTCACCCTGCGCCGCATCACCGAGGAGTCGGACGTCCGCGCGATGTCCACGATGGCTGACGAGGTGTTCGGCGAACCGGCGTCCGACAGGTACGCGAACCAGATCCTGCGCCGCCTGGAGCTGGACGACGGTATGGAGCTCTGGGTCGCGGAGGCCGACGGCCAGATCGTCACGACGGGCCGGCTCGAGCCCGTGGCCGACACCGATTTTGCCGGGGTCTGGGGCGGCTGCTCCCGGCCGGAGTGGCGGGGTCGCGGCATCTACCGGGCGCTGACGGCGGCCCGCGCGCGCTCGGCCCTTGCGCTCGGCAAGACGCTGGTCCACAGCGACTCGACCGAGTACTCCCGCCCCATCCTGGAGCGGTACGGCTTCGTCAAGGTGTCCACGACGACGCCTTACGCCTGGAAGCGCTGAGGGGCAGTGGCGGCCGGACCACGCTCACCCACCCGCCGTCGGCCCATGATGTTCGCCGGCTCGGTGATCCCTGCGTACCGGAACCCAGGCACCAGGTCCACGAACCCCAGGCGGCGGTAGAGCAGCTTCGCGCGGTCCGCGGGGTCGGCAGTGGTGGACAGCAGCATGTGCCGCTGCGGAGCCAGGTCGAGCAGCGCGCGCAGCAGCGCGGTGCCGAGCCCCCGCCCCTGGTGCTCCGGCAGGATCTCCAGCTCGTTGAGCTCGAAGGCGTCCCTCGTCCATCCGGCGTGCCCGGCCCGGTCGAGAGCCGGCCCGACCTGTTGCGGCCACCAGTGCTCCGGCTGGTACTCGAACCCGTACACGAATCCCACGAGGGCCTCGCCGTCGAACGCGCCGAAGGCCAGCGCGCCGTCGTACAGCGGGAGGTAGGCGATCCGGGTATCCCGGAAGTGGTCGCGGCGCTCGTCCGAGTAGCCGAAGGCACGCTGGTAGATCCCGGCTATCGCGTTCGCGCGCCGCAGCACCTCGGTCGTCCCCAGCGCGCGGATCGTCATGTCGGCACGCTAGCGCCGTCCTTCCCGGTCGGCGCGTGGGACGACCGTCGCCGGGTGGGCCGCGGCCACGGTGCCGGACCAGCCGTGGAGCATGGTTCTGGGGGAACCAGGGCGACACGACGCGCGTTTGACGACACGGAGTTGGACAAGCGTCCTAGACTCGACGCAGCAGGGATCCTTACGAGGCGGAGTGTGTGTCGTGGTTCAAGGCAAGGTCATCAGGTTCGATGAGGTTCGCGGCTACGGGTTCGTTGCGCCGGACACGGGGGGCGACGACGTGTTCATCCACGTCAACGACCTCGAGTTCGACAAGCGACATCTCGCGGTGGGCGCAGTGGTGGACTTCGCGGTCGAGGACGGTGACCGGGGTCTGAAGGCCTCGACGGTCACCCTGGTCGCGCCGGCCCCGGCGTTGGCGGCGGTAGCCGTCGGCGCTGCGGCGCCGTCAGCGCCCGCCCCGACCTTCCTCCCGCCGCTGCCCGACCTCGGTTCCCGGCCCGACGGCGACGCGCCGTCCGAGCGGGAGCTCGCGGCCGAGGTCACCGAGGTGCTGCTCGCAGGGGTGCCCAGCCTCACCGCCGAGCAGGTGCTCGCCACCCGAGGTGCCTTCGTCGCCGTGGCGCGGTCGCACGGCTGGGTGTGACGTTCGGTCCGAGGTGTTAACTCCCTGTTTCCATCTCTGATGCTTGGCGACGGTACCGCTACGGGGCGATATCAGGTCGGTAACGATCAGATCCGGCTCACGGTGAATTAGGGCAAAACCTCCCACAGCGTGAGTAGCGTGGCCGGAAACCATGACGGTGACGGACGTCTCACCTGGCGCGCGCCGCGGCGCGCTGCCACTTTTCCGTGGCCGGCATCCCTTTGAGGAGGAACATTGAAGATCAGGCGACTGAGCGCCGCCGTCGCAGTGGCCGCCACGGGCGCGCTGCTGTTCTCGGCGTGCACGAGCCCCGCAGGCAGCGACGACCCGGCGGACGGCGAGTCCACCGCGTCCTCGGCCGAGGCCGACGGCCCGTGCAAGGCCGACATCGGCGAGGTCGAGACCGCCGACGGCGAGATCAAGGTGTCCGTCGAGGACGAGTTCCTCGGTTACAACTCGTTGACCCCGGAGACCTACTCCACGTACAACAGCGCCGTGACGGAGCGGCTCATCAGCACGTTCTACTACTTCGGCGTCGACGGGACGATCTGCCCCGACGAGTCCTACGGCACGTACAAGGCCCTCTCGGAGGACCCGCTCCAGGTCGAGTACACCCTCAACGACGAGGCTGCCTGGTCGGACGGCGTGCCGGTGACCTACGCGGACTACATGCTCGACTGGGCCGCCCGGGCGATCACCACGGACGGCGAGGTGACGGAGGACGGCACCGAGAAGCCGCTCTTCAACCACATCGACGGCCTGTCGCTGGGTGACTACGTCCCCGAGGGCCCGCAGGCGGACTCCGTGGACGCCAAGACCTTCACGTACGACTACGAGCGTGTGTACGCCGACTGGAAGATCCACTCCTACCCGCCGTTCCCGGCTCACATCGTCGCGGAGCAGGCGGGCGTCTCCACCGAGGAGCTCGTCACCGCCATCCAGGACCGCGACATGGCGGTCCTGGAGAAGGCCGCCAAGTTCTGGAACGAGGGCTGGCTGTCGCAGCCGGGCCAGGTCCCTGACCCGGCCATCACTCCTGTCACCGGCCCGTACAACTTCAAGGCCGACGGCTGGGAGGCCGGTCAGTACATCACCCTCGAGGCGAACCCCGAGTACTGGGGCACGCCGGCCGCCACGAAGGAGCTCACGTTCCGCTTCGTCGGTGCCGACGCGCAGATCCAGGCGCTCGCCAACGGTGACCTCGACGTCATCCAGCCGAACGGCCCGACCGTCGACACGGTGACCCAGCTCGAGCAGCTCGGTGACGCCGTCAGCGTGGACACCGACCAGGGCCTGACCTGGGAGCACCTCGACTTCAACTTCGGCTCCGGTGTCTTCTCCGAGAGCCTGGAGGCACGGGAGGCGTTCGCGCACTGCGTGCCGCGCCAGAAGATCGTGGACGACCTGATCAAGCCCATCGCCCCCGAGGCGACGATCATGAACGCCCGCGAGGTCTTCCCGTTCCAGGACGGCTACGAGGAGCTCGTCGAGGGTTCCTACGACGGCCGGTACGACGAGGCGGACCTCGACGCCGCCAAGGAGAAGTTCGAGGCCGCCGGCCTCGAGGAGGGCGAAGAGATCCGCATCGGCTACGCCGCGCCGAACCCGCGTCGTGCCGCCCAGGTAGAGGCCATCAAGTCCTCGTGCGACCAGGTCGGCTTCGAGATCGTCGACGCTGCCGCGCCGGACTTCTTCGACAAGGCCCTGCCGAACGGTGACTACGAGGTCGCCATGTTCGCGTGGGCCGGCTCCGGCCAGATCGCCTCGGGCGAGAACATCTACTCGACGCCCGGCACGCAGAACTACGGCGGGTACTCCGACGAGACCGTCGACGAGGCCTGGAAGACGCTGGCCTCGTCCACGGATGAAGCGGTGCACACCGAGCAGCTGGTGATCATCGAGAAGCAGCTGTGGGACACGCTCTACGGCATCCCGCTGTTTGCCCACCCTGGCGTCATCGCCAGCAGCTCGGACCTGCAGAACGTGCGGAACACCGCCACCCAGAACGGCGTGATGTGGAACGCCGAGCAGTGGGCCCGCGCCGCCTCCTGAACGCGAGCCTGACGTACGACCTGCGGGGAAGGGAGCGTCTGTTCCCTTCCCCGCAGGGCTGTCTGCCGCCGTTCAGGAATATTTCCAGGCGTGACCTGGGCGAATCGCGGCAATTTTCATCCGGTGTCCTATAGTGACACGCTGATCGTTTCCCCCAGCAGACGCCGTGCTGCGTCCGCCTCGAAGGGCCAACCGTGCTCAAGTTCATCCTCCGGCGCATCGGCGCCTCGGCGCTCGTCCTGCTCGGCGCCTCTTTGCTCATGTTCTTCCTGACCATCAACTCGGGCGACCCGCTGAAAGACCTGCGTGAGTCCAACGATCCGAACCGCGAACAGCTCATGGCCGAGCGCAGCGAGCGGTTGCGGCTCGACGACTCGCCCTGGGAGCGGTACTGGGACTGGCTCAGCGGCGTTGGCGGGTGCTTCACCGGCAACTGTGACCTCGGTGTCACCATCAACGGCATCGACGTGCTCGGCCTCACGCAGCAGGCGGCGTCCTCGACGCTGCGGCTCATCACCCTCTCCACGCTGCTCGCCATCGTCGTCGGTGTAGCGCTCGGAATCCTCACCGCGATCCGCCAGTACTCCGGGTTCGACTACACGGTGACGTTCGGTGCCTTCCTCTTCTTCTCGCTGCCGGTGTTCTGGGCGGCGACGCTGCTCAAGGAGTTCGCGGCCATCCAGTACAACAACTGGATCGCCGTCGGCCAGTACGCACCATGGACCATAGTGTTGGTCGCGGCGTTAGCGGGGTTCCTGCTCCAGGCGGTCCTCGGCGGGTCGACGAGACGCCGGCTGGCCACGGCCGCCGGGGTGTTCGCCTTCGTCGCGGTCATGCTCTTCGTCTTCAACGCGCTCGACTGGTGGCGCAACCCGATGTTCGGCATCGGCGGCGTGCTCCTGGTCTCGGCCGCGGCGGGCGTGCTCGTCACGGCGCTGACGGCCGGCCTGCGCAACCGGCGGGTGCTCTACGCGGCGCTCACCACCGCCGTCGTCGGCGTGATCGCCTACTGGTTCACCGCCCCGCTCCTCGTCGACGAACCGACGTGGCTGCTCCTCATCGGGCTCTTCGTGGTCGCCGTGGTGGTCTCGGTGGCCATCGGCGCCGCCTGGGGTGGCTACGCGCGCAAACAGGCGATGCTGGTCACCGGCATCACGGGTGTCATCACCAGCTTCGTGGTCGTGGCGGACATCCTCATCGCGCACTGGAGCGATTTCCTGGGCCTCAAGTCGCGGCCCATCTCGACCATCGGCTCGCAGACGCCGAACTTCGACGGCGAGTTCTGGGAGCGCGTGCTCGACATGGGCACCCAGATCCTGCTGCCGACCATCCTGCCCACCCTGGTCTCCGTGGCGACGCACTCCCGCTACACCCGGTCCTCCATGCTGGAGACCCTGAACCAGGACTACGTACGGACCGCGCGGTCGAAGGGCCTGTCCGAGCGCGAGGTCATCGTCAAGCACGCGTTCCGCAACGCGCTGATCCCGATCACGACGATCGTCGCGTTCGACTTCGCCGCCCTCATCGGCGGCGCGATCATCACGGAAGAGGTCTTCGGCTGGACGGGCATGGGCGCCCTGTTCCAGGACGGCCTCAACGCCGTGGACCCCGCACCGGTCATGGCGTTCTTCCTCGTCACCGGCATCGCAGCCGTGCTGATGAACCTGCTGGCAGATATCGCGTACGCGGCCCTCGACCCCCGGATCCGGCGCTGAGCGCGGGCGAAGGCAGGAGACACAGACATGAATGACATCAGGAACAGCAACCCCGGTGGCGAGGACTACGAGCCGCAGGTGTCGGTGGCCGGCACCGACGCGGTCGGCCTCGCGGCCGGCGGCTCGGCCGCCCCGCTGCCCGGCGAGGACAAGTCGTACAGCCAGGGCCAGCTCGTCGCGCGCCGCTTCTTCCGGCACCGGGGTGCGCTCACCGCGATGATCGTGCTCGGCATCGTCATCGTCGTGGCGTTCACCTCGATCGGTGTCGGCCCCATCCCGGGCTGGTGGCCCAAGGACTACACGCTCCAGTACGACAAGATCGGTGACGGCGCACCCACCTGGGCGTACCCGTTCGGCCAGGACACGGGCGGCAAGGACTACTTCGCCCTCGTCATGCGCGGCACCCAGTTCTCGATCATCATCGCGTTCGCCGTCGGCATCATCTCGACGGTCGTCGGCACCGTGATCGGCGCTCTGGCCGGGTTCTACCGCGGCTGGCTCGAGGCGGTCCTCATGCGCATGACCGACGTCTTCATCGTGATCCCCCTGCTGGCCGTGGCCGCCGTGCTCGGCCGCATGGCCGGTGAGTCCGGTATCTGGGGCCTGGCCTTCGTGCTCGGCCTGGTCACGTGGACCAGCCTGGCGCGCCTGGTGCGCGGCGAGGTGCTGTCGTTGCGCGAGCGCGACTTCGTGCTCGCGGCCCAGGCTGTCGGTACCAGCGCGTGGCGCATCATCACCCGGCACGTGCTGCCCAACGCGATCGGCGTCGTCATCGTGTCCGCGACGCTCTCGATCTCCACCGCGATCCTGCTCGAGACCTCGCTGAGCTTCCTCGGGTTCGGCGTGCAGGCACCCGACACCTCGCTGGGCACGCTCATCAACGAGTACCAGTCGGCGTTCTCGACGCGGCCGTGGCTGTTCTGGTGGCCGGGTCTGATGATCCTGACGATCGCCCTGTGCGTGAACTTCATCGGCGACGGCCTGCGTGACGCGTTCGATCCCCGCCAGAACCGGACCAAGGACTGAGCATGACTACTCTCGACATCAGTGCGCCCGGTCCCGTCTCGGCGGCCGGCGACGCAGTCCTCGCGTTCGAGGGCCTCGACGTGACGTTCAAGACCGAGTTCGGTGACGTGCACGCCGTCAAGGGCATCGACCTGGAGGTGCGCCCCGGCGAGGTCGTCGCCCTCGTGGGTGAGTCCGGTTCGGGCAAGTCCGTCACCTCCATGACGGCGCTCGGCCTGCTGCCGCGAAACGCGCGCGTCAGGGGCACCATCCGCGTGGGCGACAAGGTGGTGGGCGGTCTCGACGGCAGGGGCCTGCGCAACATGCGCGGCAACGACATCGCCATGGTGTTCCAGGAGCCCATGACCGCACTGAACCCGGTGCTCACCATCGGCGACCAGCTCACCGAGGGACTGCAGCTGCACGGCCTCGCCTACGGCCAGAAGGCGACGGAGCGGGCCACCGAGCTGCTCGACATGGTCGGGATCCCCGAGCCGGAGCGGCGCCTCAAGCAGTACCCGCACGAGCTCTCCGGCGGTCAGCGCCAGCGCGTGGTCATCGCCATGGCCATCGCGTGCGACCCCAAGGTGATCATCGCCGACGAGCCGACCACGGCCCTCGACGTGACGGTGCAGGCCGACATCCTCGACCTGCTCCGCTCGCTCAAGGACAAGCTCGATACCGGCATCCTCCTGATCACCCACAACATGGGTGTCGTTGCGGACATGGCCGACCGGGTCGCCGTCATGCTCAAGGGCGACCTCGTGGAGACCGGGACCGCCGACCAGGTGCTGAACCACCCGCGGCACGAGTACACGAAGCGCCTGCTCGCCGCGGTGCCGCACCTGGGGTCCGGCCCTGGCCAGTTCGGCGACGTCGCGCCGGTGCGGGCGGCTGCGGGTGACCTGCCCGCACTCGAGCTGAGCAGCCTCGTCATCGAGTACCACCGGCTCGGCAAGCCGACGTTCCGGGCAGTCGACGACGTGTCGGTGTCGGTGGCGCAGGGCGAGATCGTCGGTCTCGTGGGCGAGTCGGGCTCCGGCAAGTCCACCATCGCGAAGTGCGCGCTGGGGCTCATCCCGGCCGCCTCGGGTTCCGTGTCGATCCTCGGGCGCGACCTCACGAGGCTCCGTGGCAAGGAGCTCAAGACACTCCGCAAGCGCATCGGCGTCGTGTTCCAGGACCCGGCGTCGTCCCTCAACCCCCGGCTGCCGATCGGTGACGTGATCGCCGAGCCGCTGGTGGTGCACAAGGAGGGCGACGACAAGTCCCGGCGCGCGCGTGTGCTGGAGCTGCTCGACGCCGTCGAGCTGCCCCGCAGCGCCTACAACCGCTACCCGCACGAGCTGTCCGGTGGCCAGCGCCAGCGCGTCAGCATCGCCCGCGCCCTCACGCTCGACCCCGAGCTGCTGGTCGCCGACGAGCCGACGTCGGCTCTCGACGTGTCCGTCCAGGCCAACGTGCTGAAGATGTTCACGGCGCTGCAGGAGCGCTACAAGTTCGCCTGCCTCTTCGTGAGCCACGACCTGGCCGTGATCGACCTGCTGGCCCACCGGGTGGTGGTGCTGCAGAACGGCAGGATCGTGGAGCAGGGGGCGCGCGAGGACGTGCTGCACAGTCCTCGCGAGGAGTACACGCAGCGCCTCCTCGCGGCAGCACCCGTGCCGGAGCCGCTGGAGCAGCGTCGCCGGCGCGAGGCGCGGCACGCCCTGCTGGCACAGCTCGGTGACGAGGTCGCGGAGCTCCGCGTCGACGAACGCCCCGAACGCCCCGCGCCGCGGCAGAACGAGGGCGGCAACGCCTCGGGCCTGGGCGGTTTCACGGGCGGCGCCGGCTGACGCGTCGCGGACCTTGTCCGCGGCTACTCGACTACCCGGCGGAGTCCGCCGTGATGCGGACCTCGCCCCTGCGGAGCGGGGTCTCGGCCTCGACCCAGGCAGCCGCCTCGCGCAGCCACACCCGGTCGGCCACCTGCACCTCGACCGCCTGTGTGGCCTGGGCGGTCGCGACGGCCCACTGGCCGGCGGCCCAGGCGCCGCGCTCCGGGTCGTCCGGCGCGAGCGGTGTCGCGTCCACGGTCACCGTGGACGACGCCGGGTCCTGCCGGTCCGGGTCCGCCGCGCCGGTCGCGGGGGCGAGCCCGAGGTCGCGGCCCAGGCGGCCCGCGATCACGCCGCGGGCGGCGTCGGAAGCGATCTGGTCGCCGTCGGCGACCGGGCCCAGCTCGCAGGACAGCACCCCGGGAGAGTTCCCGGTGAGGGCTGAGGCCCAGGCACGCGACCGCGTCTCGTGCTGCGCGTACGCGTCGGGGAAGCCCGACCGTTGGACGGTCTGCGCGGCGTCCGTCACCGACATGTCCTCGTACCCCTCGACCTTGACCAGTGCGTCGTAGAACGCGTTGGTCGAGTACACGGGGTCGAGGATCTCCTCGACGCTGCCCCAGTCCTGCGACGGGCGCTGCTGGAACAGCCCCACCGAGTCGCGGTCGCCGTAGTCGATGTTGATGAGCTTCGACTCCTGCAGGGCGGTGGCCAGCGCGATCGTCGCCGCTCGTGCGGGCAGGCCACGGGCCACGGCGGTGCCGGCCACGAGTGCCGCGTTGTCCGCCTGGTCGGGCGACAGGTACCAGTCCGACCCGTCGAGCTCCGCGGTGCACCGTTCCGTGACCGGTCCTGCGTCCGTGAGGTGGTTCAGCCCGACGACGACGCCGATGGTCGCGGCCGCGCACACCGAACCGATGACCACCACGTACCTCAGCGCACGCCGCACCGGACGACGCGGTGGTGAGACGGCGGTGGACGGCGGCATCAGTGAGCCAGCCTTGACCACGAGTGCCGGGCGTGTTCTCGGTCGTCCCGGTCAGTTGGCGTGCAGGGCCTCATTGAGCTCGATCCCGACGCCGGTGCGGTCGAGCACCTCGACCGCACCCGTGGTGGAGTTCCGGCGGAAGAGCAGGTTGTTGCGCCCCGCGAGGTCACGCGCCTTGACGGTGGCGGTTCCATCACCGGTCGGGTCCACCGCGGCGCCCAGCACCGTGACCTTGGTACCCGCAGTGACGTACAGGCCGGCCTCGACCACGCAGTCGTCGCCGAGGGGGATGCCGAGGCCCGCGTTGGCGCCCAGGAGGCACCGCTCGCCGAGCGACACCACTTCCTTGCCCCCGCCGGACAGCGTGCCCATGATCGAGGCGCCACCGCCGACGTCGGACCCGTCGCCGACGGTGACTCCGGCCGAGATGCGGCCCTCGACCATGGAGGCGCCGAGCGTGCCTGCGTTGTAGTTGACGAAGCCCTCGTGCATCACGGTGGTGCCGGGGGCGAGGTGCGCGCCGAGGCGGACGCGGTCGGCGTCGGCGACGCGGATGCCCGACGGGACCAGGTAGTCGACCATGCGCGGGAACTTGTCGACCCCGAAGACCGTGACATGCCCCCGGGCGCGCAGGCGCAGGCGCGTCTGCTCGAAGCCCTCGACCGCGCACGGGCCGGCGCTCGTCCAGACGACGTTCGTCAGCACCCCGAAGATGCCGTCCAGGTTGAGGCCGTGCGGGCGCACGACGCGGGCGGAGAGCAGGTGGAGGCGGAGGTAGGCGTCGGAGACGTCCGTCGGCGGGTCAGCGAGATCGATCCGCGTGGTCACGACCTCCAGCCGGACACGCCGCGCCTCGTCCGCGCCGACGAGCGCCGCGAGGGCCTCTGGCGGGGTGGCGCCGGCAGGAGCCTCGCCGAGGGCGGGCTCCGGGTACCAGGTGTCGAGGGTGGTGCCGTCGTCGGCGATCGTGGCAAGGCCGAAACCCCATGCGGTCGTCATGGCCCCAGCCTATCGGCCGCGCAAGCCTCTAAGGTTGCGCCTGTGGATACCGCGATCGACCCTGCCCTGCTCGACCCGTCCGGCGCGGAGTCCGACCTCGTCGCCCTCACCCGGACGATCTGTGACATCCCGTCGGTCAGCGGCGCCGAGACGGCCCTCGCCGACGCGATCGAGGCCCTCCTGCGTGGCTACCCGCACCTCGAGGTGCTGCGGGACGGTGACGCGCTGGTCGCCCGCACCAACCTGGGCCGGGACCGGCGCGTGGTCGTGGCCGGGCACATCGACACCGTGCCGATCGCGGACAACCTGCCCACCCGTCTGGTGGGCGCGGGACCCGACGCCGTGCTGTGGGGCCGGGGCACCGTCGACATGCTGGGTGGCGTGGCCGTGGCGCTCGCGCTGGCCACCGAGCTCGGGGCACCGGGCAGCGAGCCCGCGCACGACCTGACGTGGATCTTCTACGACCACGAGGAGGTCGACTCCGCCCTGAACGGGCTCGGCCGGCTCGCGCGCAACCATCCGGAGCTCCTGCGCGGGGACTTCGCGATCCTGGGTGAGCCCTCGAACGCCGGCATCGAGGGTGGCTGCAACGGCACGATGCGGGTCGAGCTGCGCACCCGTGGCGTCGCCGCGCACTCGGCACGAGCCTGGACCGGCGAGAACGCGATCCACGCGGCCGCCCCCGTGCTGAGCAGGCTCGCCGCGTACGAGCCCCGCGAGGTCGAGGTCGACGGCCTGGTCTACCGCGAGGGGCTCAACGCGGTGCGGATCGACGGCGGTATCGCGGGCAACGTCATCCCCGACGCGTGCACCGTCGAGGTGAACTACCGGTTCGCGCCGTCGCGCTCCGTCGAGGAGGCCGAGGCGCACCTGCGCGAGGTCTTCGAGGGGTTCGACCTGGTGGTGACCGACGCTGCAGGGGGTGCCCGGCCGGGCCTCGACGACCCGCTCGCCGCCCAGTTCGTGGAGTCGGTGCTCGCCACCACCGGCGGTGCGCCGGCACCGAAGTACGGGTGGACCGACGTCGCCCGGTTCTCCGAGCTGGGCATTCCGGCGGTGAACTTCGGCCCGGGCGACCCGCTGCTCGCGCACAAGGACGACGAGCGCCTTCCGGTGGCACAGCTCGCGCAGTGCCGCGACGCGCTGCGAGCTTGGCTCCTCGGCGGATAGTTTGGTCGCATGAGCGACGACGGCATACCCCAGTCCGGCCGCGGATACCGCCGCGGCCCGGTGCTGCTGCGCGGGAACCAGATCCCGCAGACCACCACGGACCAGCGCCTCCTGGCGTCCGACCAGGAGACCGACTGGCTGCACAGCGACCCGTGGCGCGTGATGCGCATCCAGAGCGAGTTCGTCGAGGGCTTCGGTGCGCTCGCGGAGCTCGGGCCGGCGGTGTCGGTGTTCGGCTCGGCGCGGACCAAGCCGGACCACGAGGACTACCGGGCGGGGGAGACCGTGGGCCGGCTCCTGGTGGAGGCGGGGTACGCCGTCATCACGGGTGGTGGACCCGGCGTGATGGAGGCCGCGAACAAGGGCGCCGCAGAGGCGGGCGGTACCTCGGTGGGCCTTGGTATCGAGCTGCCCTTCGAACAGGGCGTCAACGAGTTCGTGAATCTCGGCATCAACTTCCGGTACTTCTTCGCGCGAAAGACGATGTTCCTGAAGTACGCACAGGGATTCATCGTGATGCCGGGGGGATTCGGTACCTTCGACGAGCTCTTCGAGGCAGTCACTCTCGTTCAGACGCACAAGGTGACGCAGTTCCCGCTCGTCCTCGTGGGCAAGGACTACTGGGGCGGTCTCCTGGAGTGGATCCGGTCGACGGCGCTGACGCACGGCACCATCAGCGAGGCGGACCTCGACATCATGTATCTCACCGACGACCCCGCCGAGGCGGTGCGGCACGTCGTCGAGCGTGCCCACCAGATCGCGGCGGAGCAGGCGGCCCTGCAGGCGGCGGCCGCGGCGGAGCGCGCCACCGAGGAAGCGGCGCTCGAAGGGCCGGGGCTGCCGAGCACCCTCGGCGGCGCGTAGGTGGACGGTTCCGACGTCCTCGACCCGACCGTTCCGCAGGCTTCCGCGCCGTTGGTGCTGCGCGGGCGGGAGGTGGGCCGTGCGGGGCGCGCGGTGCGCCCCGTCGTGATGGCGGTCCTCAACCGCACCACCGACTCGTTCTACGCCCCCGCCCGGGTGCCGGACGACGCCGCGGCGCTTGACGCGGCGGAGCGTGCGTTCGAGGCGGGTGCCGAGATCCTCGACGTCGGTGGCGTCCGGGCCGGCAACGGCTCGCCGGTGGACGAGGCGGAGGAGATCCGCCGTGTCGTCCCGTTCGTCGCGGCGGTCCGCCGCGCGGTGCCGGACCTGCTCGTCTCGGTCGACACCTGGCGAGCGGGCGTGGCCCGCGCGGCGATCGACGCAGGGGCCGACCTGATCAACGACACCTGGGCCGGGCACGACCCGGGTCTCGTGGAGGTGGCGGGAGCGGCCGGCGTCGGCGTCGTCTGCTCCCACACGGGCGGAGCGACGCCACGCACGGACCCCTACCGCGTGGAGTACGGCCCATCGGCCGACGGGCGTGACGGGCTGCTGGCGGACGTCGTGGCGACCCTCCTGGCGGCCGCGGAGCGGGCCGTGGAGTGCGGGGTGCCGCGTGCGTCGGTGCTCGTGGACCCGACGCACGACTTCGGCAAGAACACCTGGCACTCCCTGCACCTGCTGCGGCGCACCGGCACATTGGCGGGGCTCGGATTCCCGCTGCTCATGGCGCTTTCCCGCAAAGACTTCGTGGGGGAGACGCTGGACCTTCCGCCCGAGGAGCGCCTCGAGGGAACGCTGGGTGCGACGGCGGTGGCCGCGTGGCTCGGTGCACGGGTCTTCCGGACCCATGACGTGGCCGCGACGCGACGTGTTCTCGACCTCGTGGCGGCGGTCCGCGACGAGGCGCCACCGGCCGCGGCGCTGCGCGGACTTGGCTGATCCGACGAAGGGCGACGAATTGGCGCGTGGAAAGTAAGAGGCGCCAATTGAACTAGAATGTGTCTGTGCCCTCGGCGTTCGCCGGGAACATGAATGCTGCTACACACCGGACAACGGAATGGGAGAGCCACACATGGCTGCGATGAAGCCGCGAACGGGTGACGGACCGCTCGAGGTCACCAAGGAGGGGCGCGGCATCGTCATGCGTGTGCCGCTCGAGGGCGGCGGTCGGCTCGTCGTCGAGCTCAACGCGACCGAGGCAAGCGAGCTCGGCGACGCTCTCCAGACCGTCGTCGGCTGAGCCGGAGATGTAGCGCAGGCTGCGGGCCGCAGCGAAGCAAGGCACGCGCCCGTAGCGGAGCCGCATGTTCAGCCGATACGGATAGAGCCTGAGTCTGGGGTCTCCCGGTCGTCCGTCGCGCGAACCGGCCAATCGGCAGGTCAGCGGCGGACGGCCAGCAGCAACCCGTCTCCGCTGGGCAGCATGGCAGGCAGGACCCGCTCGTCGTTCCGCAGCGTCCGGCCCACCTCACGAACCACGGTGGTGAGCTCGTCGCGGCGGGCAGGATCCGCCACCCGGTCCCGCAGCAGGGCGCCGTCGACGGCGAGCACGCCGCCCGGTCGCAGCAGGCGCAGAGCCTCGTTGACGTACTCCGGGTAGCCGAGCGGGTCGCTCGCAACCAGCACCAGGTCGTAGGCGCCGTCGGCGAGCCGGGGCAGCACGTCCCCCGGGCGACCAGGGATGATCCGGGTCCGCTGAGGAGCTACGCGGTCCTCGGTGAACGCCGTGCGAGCGGCCCGCTGGTGCTCCACCTCCCGGTCGATGGTGGTGAGCTGGCCGTCGAGCGGCATGCCGCGCAGCAGCCAGAGGGCCGCTACCCCGGCGCCGGTACCGACCTCCACCACGGCGTGCGCGTTCGTGGCGGCGGCGAGCACCCGCAGCACCGCTCCGACACCGGGGAGGACCGCCGGGCAGCCCAGCTCGGAGGCGCGTTCGCGGGCGCGCAGGAGCACCTCGTCCTCAGGGACGAAAGCCTCGCTGTAGACCCAGGCCGCGACCTTGCCGTGGCCGGACGGCTCCGCTGTGCTGATGGTTGCCTCCGCTGAACTCGTACAGATGTGTGCATCCCGTGCGGCGTCAGGGTACAGCCAGTGGGAACGACTGGGCATGCACGTACGTTGAGAGGACGATGACTTCTGTGAGCACTCGCGCAGCAGACCCGAGCGCGTCGGTACCCTCTGGGGCCGACGCCGTCGACATGCCTTGGCAGCCACCGAGCTGGGAAGAGATCGTGCGTGAGCACTCAGCTCGCGTCTATCGGCTTGCCTACCGGCTGACCGGCAACAAACAAGATGCCGAGGACCTCACGCAGGAGACCTTCATCCGGGTGTTCCGTTCGTTGTCCAGCTACACGCCGGGCACGTTCGAGGGCTGGCTGCACCGCATCACCACCAACCTGTTCCTGGACGGCGCACGCCGCAAGAAGCGCATCCGCATGGAGGCGATGGGTGACGATGACGGACACGTAGCCGACACACGAGAGTTCGGTCGCCCGGAGCGCGGGTACGAGCACGCCAACCTGGACCAGGACGTGCAGCGGGCGCTCGACGCCCTGCGTCCCGAGTACCGCGCCGCCGTCGTGCTGTGCGACATCGAGGGCCTGAGCTACGAGGAGATCGCCGTGACCCTTGGCGTCAAGCTCGGAACCGTGCGTTCCCGCATCCACCGGGCCCGCGCCCAGCTCCGCGACGCATTGGAGCACCTGGCGCCCACGCGCGGGGGCGTGCGATGAGCCACCTCGGAGACCTGGTCAGTGCGCTGGCCGACGGCCAGCTCTCGCCCGCCGAGACCGAGCGGGCGCTCTCTCACGTGACTATGTGCCGCCTGTGCGCCCGCGAGCTGGACTCGGCTCGTGCGGCCCGGCGTGCGCTCTCCTCGGCCGCCGACGTGGTGCCCGACCCGGCCCTCACCGCGCGCCTGATGGCGCTCCAGGCGAGCATCCCGCCCACCGATGAGGACCCGCTGCGCCGTCCGTTCCTCGGCCCCGACCCGCTGTCCGTGCCGATGTGGCAGGCCGGGGCGTTCGACGGCGTGGACGGGTTCGACGGCAGGCTCGACCGGCCCGCGCGGCGTCGTCGGGCCGCGCGGTTCACCGCGCTCGGTGTCGGTGGGGCCGGCGTGCTGGGGCTGGCGCTCTTCACGCTCGGCGACGTCCCGGTGGTGTCCCCGCAGCTTTCCGCGCAGACCAGCATGACCATGCTGGGTCGCACGGGCCCGGACACGACGGCGGCGGGCCAGGACGTGCTCGCCACGCTCGACGTCGCTCCCGACCAGCTCACGCCCGCCGCGCTCGACTGGGCTGCGGACAACGGCTGGGCGGCGCCCTCCGACCTGCCCGACGGGTACAGGGTCTCGGCGATGCGCCTGGTGGGCGAGCAGGGCCAGACGCTGGAGATCGACCTCGTCGGCCCGTCGGGCCACGCGGTGGTCCGCGAACGCCCGGGGCAGCTGGCCCAGAACGGCTCCGCCGCGCTCGGTGAGGTCCAGGTGCTGGCCTCCGAACCCGCCCATGTGGCGTGGCAGTCCGATGACATGGTGGTCGACGTCGTGGCCGACGCGCCGGAGGAGGTGCTGACCGACCTCGTGGCATCGTTCGGTGAGCATGGCTACGATGCCGGGGTCCTGCCCCGCATCGCCCGCGGGTGGCACACCGTGACAGGAGCCATCGAAAGCCCATGACCGACGAGAACCCGTTCGCGCCGCCCACGCCGCGTGCAGCAGTGCCGTCCGCGAACGAGCCGAAGACGCCGGCCGCGGCTCCCCGACCCGAACCCACGCCCGATCCCGATCCCGAGACCGGCCCGCCTGCCGAGGGGCCTGTCGGGCAGCGCACCGCGCAGCTCCCGACGTCGGGCTACCTGACCACACTGCCCGCTCCGCCCCCAGCCGGGTCGGAGACGCCGCGCGCCTACACCCCCCACCCGGCCCCGCACGTGCCCGGATCGCACGCCACGCAGCCGGCGTCCCGGTCCAGGCGCGGCGGGATCGGTGCGCGCGCGGTGTCCGGCGTCGTGCTGCTGGGCCTGCTGGCGGGTGCGGGCGGCGGCGTCGCCGCCTTCGGCCTGCTGGACGGACAGGACGCGGTGCGCCCGGCGGACGCCGCCCTGCCGAGGCCCGCGGGCGGCGCCGACCCGGTGCAGCGCCCCGAGGGCTCCGTGGCTGCCATCGCCGCCGCGGCGCTGCCGAGCGTGGTCTCGATCGAGGTGCGGGCCCGGCAGGGCGTCGCTACGGGATCGGGAATGATCCTCAAGGCTGACGGCTACATCCTGACGAACAACCACGTGGTCGCGGAGGCGGCATCGGGGGCGGACGTCACCGTGACGTTCTCCGACGGCCACGAGCAGCCCGCCGAGCTCGTCGGTGCGACGCCCGACTACGATCTCGCGGTGATCCGGGTCGAGGAGAAGGGCCTGGAGCCGCTGGTGCTCGGCGACTCCGACGACGTCGTCGTCGGTGACGCGGTGCTCGCCGTCGGCTCACCGCTCGGCCTTGAGGCTACTGTCACCACCGGGATCGTCAGCGCGCTGCACCGCCCGGTGAAGGCGGGCGAGGCCGCAGAGGCCGCGTTCATCGACGCCATCCAGACGGACGCAGCCATCAACCCCGGCAACTCTGGCGGGCCGCTCGTGAACTCCGCCGGCGAGGTGATCGGCATCAACTCGGCCATCGCGCAGGGGCCGGGCACCGCAGCCGCGACCGGCAACATCGGCCTGGGCTTCGCCATCCCGTCCAACCAGGCGCGGCACACCGCCGAGCAGCTCATCGAGACGGGCACCGCGACGTTCCCGATCATCGGTGTGCTGCTCGACCCCAGCTATCAGGGCGAGGGCGTGCAGGTGTCCCAGGAGGCGCAGCAGGGCACGCCGGCCGTCACGCCAGGCGGCCCCGCCGACCAGGCAGGCATCGAGGCGGGCGACGTGATCCTCTCGATCGACGGCCGCCCGGTCTCGGTGGCCGACGAGCTCATCGTCGCCATCCGGGCCAAGGCCCCCGGTGAACCGGTGACGCTCAACGTGCGCTCCGGTGGCGACGAGCGCGACGTCCGCGTGGTCCTCGAAGAGCAGTCGAGCGGCCAGTGAACCGGGTTCATCCGGCGTTCTCCGAGCGGTCCCGCGACACGAGTAGGCTCTGAGCGTGTTCGGTATCAATGGCTGGGAGCTCGTGATCATTCTGGTGGTCGCGATGCTCGTCATCGGCCCGGAGCGGTTACCGGTCTACGCGGAGCAGCTCGGCTCTCTCGTGCGGCGGGGCCGCGACCTGCTCCAGAACGCCAAGTCGCGCGTGGACGACGAGCTCGGGCCGGAGTTCAACGACGTCGACTGGTCCAAGCTCGACCCGCGCCAGTACGACCCGCGCAAGATCGTCCGGGACGCACTGCTCGACGACAGCCCGCCCTCGGCGTACACGGGGTCGGCAGCGGCGCGGGCCGCCGAGCGGAACGGCACGCCCCCTGCGCCGGCCGGGGCGTCCGCTGAACCAGGGAAGGCGCCGTACGACGACGAAGCGACCTGACGATTCGGTGAGCGCGGGCGGACCTGCCAGAATGTTCGCCATGTCGTCCGAAACCTCGACCGCGGTGGGCACCGATACAGCTGCCGACCGCCCCACCCGGAAGCGCATATTCTCCGGGATGCAGCCCACCGACGGGTCGCTCCACCTGGGTAACTACATCGGTGCGCTGTCCCAGTGGATCGCGCTGCAGGAGTCCTACGACGCGCTCTACTGCGTCGTGGACCTGCACGCGCTGACGGTGAGCCCCGACCCGGCGCTGCTGCGTGAGCGCACCCGGAGCACCGCCGCGCAGTACCTCGCCGGGGGGATCGACCCCGAGCGGTCCATCCTGTTCGTGCAGTCCCACGTAGCGGCGCACGCCGAGCTGGCGTGGCTGCTGAGCTGCCAGACGGGGTTCGGCGAGGCCGGGCGTATGACGCAGTTCAAGGACAAGTCGGCGAAGCAGGGCAGCGAGGGCACCACCGTCGGCCTCTTCACGTACCCCGTGCTGATGGCCGCCGACATCATGCTGTACGACGCGGGCCTGGTCCCCGTCGGCGAGGACCAGCGCCAGCACCTGGAGCTCACGCGAGACCTCGCGGAACGGATGAACACGCGCTTCGGTGCGGGCACCGCCGTCGTGCCGGACGCGCACATCGTCAAGGCCGTGGCGAAGATCCAGGACCTGCAGGACCCGAGCTCCAAGATGAGCAAGTCCAGCGCGGGCGGCAAGGGCGTCGTCTGGCTGCTGGAGGACCCGAAGAAGGCGGTCAAGGCCATCAAGTCGGCCGTGACCGACGCCGACGAGTCGTACGGCGTGCGGTTCGACCCCGCCGAGAAGCCCGGCATCTCGAACCTCCTGACGATCTTCTCGGCCGTGACCGGCCGCGACATCGACCACATCGCCAAGGAGTACGACGGCCGCGGCTACGGCTACCTCAAGGTGGACCTGGCCGACGCCGTCGTCGCCTTCCTCGAGCCGTTCCAGGCGCGGGCCGACACCTACCTCGCGGACCCGGCCGAGCTGGACCGCGTGCTGGCCGACGGCGCCGACCGGGCGCGCGCGATCGCTCGCCCGGTGCTGGACCGGATGTACGAGCGGTTCGGGCTGCTCCCCGCACGAGGCGTCCGGTGAATCTCCCCGAGCGGGGACCCGGCCAGGTTCGCATCGGGATCGCTGTCGAGATCCCGGAGCCCTACGCCGCTGAGCTGAGCGCGGCGCGGGTGGCCGCAGAGGACCCGCTCGCAGACTTCATCCCCCCGCACATCACGCTGCTGGGGCCGACCGTGCTGGACGCGACGCAGCTCGCAGCGGCGCGGGACCACCTGGCGGCCGTCGCCGCCTCGGCGCCACCGTTCACCGTGCAGCTGCGCGGCACGGCCACGTTCCGGCCGATCTCGCCGGTGGTGTTCATCGCGCTGGCGCAGGGCATCTCCGAGTGCGAACAGCTCGAGTCGAGCGTGCGGTCCGGGATCCTCGGCGGGCCGCTGCGGTTCAACTACCACCCGCACGTCACCATCGCGCACGAGGTGCCCGACGCCGCTCTCGACAAGGCGTTCGACGCGATGTCGGACTACTCCGCGGAGTTCGACGTCGACCGCTTCTACCAGTACGAGCACGGGGACGACGGCATCTGGCGCCCTCAAGCGGCCTTCCCGCTGGGCCTTGCCGCCGGCTGACCGTCGCTGGGTCGGTCGAGCGGAGTCGCGGGCCTGCCGGGCGGGTTCCCGAGCCTGCCGGGCTCGCCGAACCGCAGGTTGGCCGTCACCGGGCTCGCCGAACCGCAACAGACGCGTGCTCTGGGTGCCCGATCCACGTGTACCTATCGGCTCGGCCGGTAAGACGACCGCCAAGGTGCGGTTCGACCTGCTCGATGACGACCAACGTGCGGCTCGACCCTGTTCGAAGTCCGCTGACGTGCGGTTCGACGGGCGTCCGGCGCGTTCGCCGGGACGATCCAAGTGTGCCGTCGGGCTCGGTGCCGTCTAGTGTCAGCCGGATGAAGCGGCTGCTCGAGCTGGGGAAGGCGGCCTGGGCGCGCTGGGAGGCGACCCGGCCAGGCCGCACGCTGAGCCGGTTCAACACCGCGAACGGCGCGGTACTGAGCGGCGGCATGGCGTATGCGGCGCTGTTCTCGCTCTTCGCTGCCCTCGCCATCGGCTACACGGTGTTCATCCGGGTGCTCGGCGGCGACGCGAACCTGCGTGACGCGGTGCTGGCCCAGGTGGACACCTGGGTGCCGGGCCTGGTCGACACCGGGAGCGGGGGCGTGCTCTCGCCGTCGGACCTCGTGCTCGCCACGGGCCTGAGCTGGACGTCGATCGTGGCAGCGGCTGTGCTGCTCTGGTCGGCCACGAACTTCATGGGTGCGCTGCGCTCGTCGGTGCGGGCGATGTTCGGCGAGACGGAGAGCGCGGGCAACCCGCTGACGGACCGACTGCGGCAGGTCCTGGGCTTCGTGCTGCTCGGGGCAGGCATGCTGATCACCGCGGGTACGAGCGTGGCGGTCTCGGCGGCCGTGCCGTGGACGCTGGGCCTGGTCGGCCTGGGTGAGGGGGCCGGCTGGGGGGTCCGTGGGGTGGGCCTGTTCCTGGCCGTGCTGCTCGACACCGGCGTGGTCGCGGCTGTGATCCGGTTCGTAGGCGGTGTGCGCCCACCGCGGCGTGATCTGCTGCTCGGCGCCCTGGCCGTCGGCATCGTGGCGGGCGGACTACGCCTCCTCGGCGCCGAGATCATCGCGAGCACCGCCTCCCGCAACGCCCTGCTGGCCTCGTTCGCCGTGGTGATCACGGTCCTGGTCCTGGTCAACGTCCTGGCCCGAGTGCTGCTCCTGGCCAGCGCCTGGATGTCGAACCCCGACCGGGACAACCCAGACCCCGACTCCCCCGCCCCGGCGAGCGCCGCCTGAACGAGCGTCGGTTGGGGCGCGCCGACAGCAGAGCCGCGGGCGGAAGGTAGGGGCGGCCGGCCGTAAAGCCGTAGCGGAGCGCCCCCTGGGGCGCGTGAGCGAGGCCGGCCGCCCCTACCATCCGCCCGCGGCGGAGGAGGAACAACAAACGATCAGAACGCGCGAGTAATCATTGCCCGCTTCACTTCCTGGATCGCCTTGGTGACCTCGATCCCACGAGGGCAAGCCTCGGTGCAGTTGAAGGTCGTGCGGCACCGCCACACGCCCTCCTTGTCGTTGAGGATCTCCAGGCGCTGCGACCCACCCTCGTCACGGCTGTCGAAGATGAAGCGGTGCGCGTTCACGATCGCGGCCGGGCCGAAGTACTGGCCGTCCGTCCAGAACACCGGGCAGGACGACGTGCACGCGGCGCACAGGATGCACTTGGTGGTGTCGTCGAACCGGGCGCGGTCCTCGGGGGACTGGTAGCGCTCCTTGGAGGGCTCGTTCCCCGTGGTGATGAGGAACGGCATGATCTCGCGGTAGGAGGCGAAGAACGGCTCCATGTCGACGACGAGGTCCTTGATCACGGGCAGGCCCTTGATGGGCTCGACGGTGATCGGCTTGTCCGGGTTGACGTCCTTGAGGAGCGTCTTGCACGCCAGGCGGTTGCGGCCGTTGATCCGCACCGCGTCCGAACCGCAGACTCCGTGTGCGCAGGACCGGCGGAACGTGAGCGAACCGTCCATGTCCCACTTGATCTTGTGCAGGGCGTCGAGCACGCGGTCGGTGCCGTGGGCCTCGACCGTGAAGTCCTCCCAGGTGGACTCCTCGGACACCTCGGGGTTGAACCGCCGGACCCGCAGCGTGACCGTGAACGAGGGGATCTCGCCCGCGGAGGACGGTGCGGTGGCTTCGAGAGTGGCAGTCATCAGTACTTTCGCTCCATCGGCTCGTACCGGGTCTGGACAACGGGCTTGGAGCCCAGGACGACCTTGTAGCCGTCGAACTCCTCGACGTGGTCGAAGTAGCCCTTGACGTGGCCTTCGGCCTTGTCCGACGCCTCGGGCGGGCGGCGGTAGGCCATCGTGTGCAGCATGTAGTGCGCGTCGTCGCGGTCGGGGAAGTCCTCGCGGTAGTGACCGCCGCGGGACTCCTTGCGGTTGATGGCCGCGACCACGGTGACCTCTGCGATGTCGAGCAGGAAGCCCAGCTCGATGGCCTCGAGGAGGTCCGTGTTGAACAGCTTGCCCTTGTCCTGCACCGACGCGTTGCGGTACCGCTTCTGCAGCGCACGGATGTCGGTGAGGGCCTCGTTCAGAGAGTCGCCCGTGCGGAACACCTGGGCGTTGAGGTCCATGGTGTCCTGGAGCGCCTTGCGGATGTCGGCGACGCGCTCGCCGTCGGGCCGGTTGCGCATCTCGTCGAGCTGCGCGACGACGCGGACCGTCGGGTCCTCCGGCAGCTCGTGGAACGACGCGGTCTTCGCGTACTCGGCGGCCGCGCGACCGGAGCGCTTGCCGAACACGTTGATGTCGAGCAGCGAGTTGGTGCCGAGCCGGTTGGAGCCGTGCACGGACACGCAGGCGACCTCGCCGGCGGCGTAGAGGCCCTTGACCACGTTGACGCCGTCGCGGAGCACCTCGCCCTTGATGTTGGTCGGCACGCCGCCCATGGCGTAGTGCGCCGTGGGGTAGACGGGAACCGGCTCGGTGTACGGCTCGATGCCGAGGTAGGTCCGCGCGAACTCGGTGATGTCCGGGAGCTTGGCGTCGATGTGCGCGGGCTCAAGGTGCGTGAGGTCGAGCAGCACGTAGTCCTTGTTCGGACCGGCGCCCCTGCCCTCGCGCACCTCGTTCGCCATGGACCGGGCCACGATGTCGCGCGGCGCGAGGTCCTTGATGGTGGGGGCGTAGCGCTCCATGAAGCGCTCGCCCTCGGAGTTGCGCAGGATGCCGCCCTCGCCGCGGGCCGCCTCCGACAGGAGGATGCCCAGCCCTGCGAGACCTGTGGGGTGGAACTGGAAGAACTCCATGTCCTCCAGCGGCAGGCCACGGCGGTACGCCAGGGCCATGCCGTCACCGGTCAGGGTGTGCGCGTTCGAGGTGGTCTTGAAGATCTTGCCGGCACCGCCGGTGGCGAAGATGATCGACTTGGCCTGGAACACGTGGAGCTCGCCGGTGGCCAGGTCATAGGCGACGACGCCGGTCGCGTTGACCTCCTCGCCCGCCGCGATCTCCTCGGTGGTGAGGTCGTGGTCGGTGATGAGGTCCAGCACGTAGAACTCGTTGAAGAACTCGACGTCCTGCTTGACGCAGTTCTGGTAGAGCGTCTGGAGGATCATGTGACCGGTGCGGTCGGCGGCGTAGCACGCGCGGCGCACGGCGGACTGGCCGTGGTCACGGGTGTGCCCGCCGAAGCGGCGCTGGTCGATCTTGCCCTCGGGGGTGCGGTTGAACGGGAGGCCCATCCGCTCCAGGTCGAGGACCGACTCGATGGCCTCCTTGGCGAGGATCTCGGCCGCGTCCTGGTCGACGAGGTAGTCGCCGCCCTTGACGGTGTCGAAGGTGTGCCACTCCCAGTTGTCCTCCTCGACGTTCGCGAGGGCTGCCGCCATACCGCCCTGGGCGGCACCGGTGTGGGAGCGGGTGGGGTACAGCTTGGAGATCACCGCTGTGCGGGCCTCCTTCGACGATTCGAGGGCTGCGCGCATGCCTGCGCCGCCTGCGCCGACGATGACGACGTCGTACTGATGGGTCTGCATCGGGCTCGATGCCTCCTGCTGAAGAGTTTCGGAGTGTGGGGCTGGGACGTGCTGGTGCTGCGCCGTGCTAGGCCGTGCAGAAGGAGGCCAGGAGCTCCGCGGGAGCGTCTGCCGGGCACGCGTCGAACGTGAAGATCACCAGGGTGCCGAGCACGACCACGACGGTGAACGCCAGGAGGAGCAGGCCCTTGAGGATGCCGCGCGTCAGGTCCCGGGTGGCGTAGTCGTTGATGATGGTGCGCACGCCGTTGGTGCCGTGGATCATGGCGAGCCACAGCATGAGGAGGTCCCAGACCTGCCACATCGGGTTCGACCACTTGCCGCCCACGAAGGCGAAGTCGATGGCGTGCACGCCCTCGCCGACCATCAGGTTCACGAACAGGTGGCCGAAGATGAGGACGAGCAGCACGACGCCGGACGCCCGCATGAACACCCAGGAGTACAGCTCGTAGTTGCCGCGCGTCGTCTTGCGCCGCGCGTACGGGGAGCGGGGGGAGGCGACCTTCGCCACCGCTGTGGTTGCGTTCGCCATCAGTGACCCCCGGTGAAGACGTTGATGAGGTGCCGCGGCAGGAAGCCCGCCATCGTCACGACGAAGAGGCCGACGACCACCCAGAGCATCGTCTTCTGGTACTTCGGGCCCTTGGCCCAGAAGTCCACCAGGAGGATGCGGATGCCGTTGAAGGCGTGGAAGACGATCGCGGCCACGAGGCCCGCTTCGCCCAACCCCATGATCGGAGTCTGATACGTGCCGATCGCTGCGTTGTACGCCTCGGGGGACACGCGCACCAGCGCGGTGTCGAGCACGTGCACGAGCAAGAAGAAGAAGATCAGCACGCCGGTCACGCGGTGCGCGACCCATGACCACATGCCTTCACGGCCGCGGTATAACGTGCCTGCTGGTGCGGTGGGCACTTCGGGAGCCTCCTATGGCTGTCCGGCTGGGGGTGGGTGGCTGGTCCCCACTGTAATGACAACTGCTCGCCTCGATCGCCGCCCGGCGGCCCTTACGGGCATCAAGACACGGCATTTGTGACTGATCCCACAGGGGAGATGTCGTCGCTTCTGGCACCCGTCAGGATGCTCGCGCGTTGCTAGCGGATCCCGCTCCCCACCTGGCCTGGGCCCGGCGGGCTATCGCTGCGCGAAAGCCGTCGGACTGGCATCCTGCGGGCATGACTTCGGCCGCCGCCCCATCGTCCCCGATCGACGACTTCTTCGCAGTGGTTCCCGCCGGTGGGTCCGGCACCCGGCTCTGGCCGCTCTCGCGCGGCGGGGAGCCCAAGTTCCTGCACGACCTCGTCGGCTCCGGCATGTCGTTGCTGCAGGCGACAGAGCACCGGCTGCGCCCGCTGGCCGGGCCCGACGGCGTCATCCTGGTCACCGGTGAGCAGCACGTGGCCGCCTGCCGTGCGCAGCTGCCCGGTCTGTCCGACTCCGCGGTGCTCGCCGAGCCGTCGCCCCGCGAGTCGATGGCGGCGATCGGTCTGGCGGCCGCCGTGCTGGAGAAGCGGCACGGCGACGTCGTCATCGGGTCGTTCGCCGCCGACCATGTGATCCATGGCACGCGGGCGTTCGACCTGGCGGTCCGCGAGGCGGTGGCCGCCGCGCGGGCCGGCTACGTGACGACGGTCGGGATCGCCGCCTCACGCCCATCGGTGGCGTTCGGGTACGTGCGCTCGGGCGAGCCGCTCGGGGTCGAGGGCGCCCCGCACACGCTGCACGTGCGGGGGTTCACGGAGAAGCCCGACGCCGCCACGGCGCGGCTCTACCTCGCGTCGGGCGAGTACCGGTGGAACGCGGGCATGTTCGTCTCGCGGACCTCGGTGCTGCTGGGGCACCTCGCCGAGCAGCGACCAGAGCTGCACGACTCGCTGCGGCTCGTCGCGGATGCGTGGGACACCCCGCGCCGCGCCGCGGTGCTCGCCGAGGTGTGGCCAGGCCTGGAGAAGATCGCCATCGACCACGCGGTGGCCGAGCCTGTCGCGGAGGCGGGCGGCGTCGCCGTCGTGCCGGGGACGTTCGGCTGGGACGACGTCGGGGACTACAACTCGCTCGCCGTCCTCCTGCCGTCCGACGACGACAGCGGCGCCAAGGTGCTCGGGGACCCGGCCGACGTGCTCCGCATCGACAGCGCCGGCTCGGTGGTGGTGCCGGCGTCGGGCCGGCTGGTGACGGTGCTGGGGCTGGACGACGTCGTCGTCGTCGACACGCCCGACGCGCTGCTCGTCACCACGCGGGCCCGCGCCCAGCAGGTGAAGGACGTGGTGGCGGCAGTGCGGGCGCGCGGCCGCGAGGACCTGCTCTGACTGTCGTCGGTGACCGCCGATCGTGCCGTTTCGTCTGACATGTTGGGCGTATCGGCACCGAACGTCTCACTCTGGTCCGTATCGTGGGACGGACCGTCCACTACTGTGTCTCGCCCGCCGGACAGCGATACCGTGGTCGGGTGAACCCGACCCAGCCGCCCGTCAATCTCGCCGACTTCGATCTGATCGTTTCGAACGACCAGATGCCGGTGGGTGACGTACCCGGAGGGAACGCCACGGAGGTCGTCGCAGGCCTGGCGGCCCGCGTGGGCGAGCTGGCCGGGATGCTGGACGCCGAGCTCGTCGCGTTCCGCCGCGACGTGCACGCCCACCCGGAGCTGTCCCGCAAGGAGACCCGCACCACGCGCGTCGTCGCCGAGCGGCTGCAAGCCGCAGGCCTCGAGCCGCGTCTGCTGCCGATCGGCTCGGGTCTGGTCTGCGACATCGGGCCCGACCACGGCCCGGACGGCGAGGGCCGGGTCGGCCTGCGTGCCGACCTCGACGCCCTCCCGCTGCAGGAGACCAGCGGCGTGGAGTTCGCGTCGACCGAGCCGGGTGTCGCCCACGCCTGCGGGCACGACGTGCACACGACCGTGGTGCTCGGCGCGGGCCTGGTCCTCGCACGGCTCGCGGAAGAAGGGCGGCTGCGGCGCGGCGTCCGGCTCTTCTTCCAGCCGGCCGAGGAGGTGTTCCCCGGCGGCGCCGAGGACATCATCAACCGCACGTCCGAGCTCGACGGCGTCGACCGGATGGCGGCGCTGCACTGCGACCCGAAGTTCGACGTCGGGCACGTCGGCACCCGCATCGGGCCCATCACCTCGGCCAGCGACTCCGTGATGGTGACCGTCTCGTCGCCCGGCGGGCACACCTCCCGCCCGCACCTCACGGGCGACGTCGTGTTCGCGCTCGGCCAGGTCATCACCCAGACGCCGGGCGTGCTGGGCCGCCGGCTCGACCCGCGCTCCGGCGTGAACCTGACGTGGGGCGCCGTCCAGGCGGGCTCGACACCCAACGCGATCCCGTCCACCGGTGTCGTCAAGGGCACGCTGCGGTGCCTCGACGTACGAGCGTGGGAGAAGGCGGGCGAGCTGGTCCGCGACGCGGTCGAGCAGATCGTGGCCCCGTACCAGGTCACCGTGGCGGTGACCGTGACGCACGGCGTGCCGCCGGTCGAGAACCAGGCGGCGGCCACCTGCGATCTCGAGGACGCGGTCCGGGACGCCGTCGGCCCGGACGCCGTCCAGCTGACCGAGCAGTCGATGGGCGGCGAGGACTTCGCCTGGTTCCTGCGCAAGGTGCCCGGCACCATGGCCCGCCTCGGGGTGCGCACTCCCGGCGGCCGCACCTACGACCTGCACCAGGGCGACCTCGTGGTGGACGAGCGCGCGATCGGCGTCGGTGTGCGGACCCTTGCCCAGTTTGCGGCGAGCTGACCGCTGGATGTTCCTGTCTGTGACGCTTCGGTAACGACTTACTCCGGTTACCGTCTCGAAACGCGAAATGCGGGATGCGCTGGCTACCCTCGGTGCGGTATAGGGCCCCAGATCTGTTTGGATAGGGCCCGTCTGGACCATCGAAGGAGCACCAGTGAAGAAGGCTGTTCGGCTTACCGCCCTTGCGGGAGCAGCGGCGCTCGCCCTCGCGGCGTGCGGCGCCGCCCCTGAGGAGACCACTGGTAGCGGCGAGCCCGCCGCCAGTGACTTCACGCCCTGCATCGTCTCGGACCAGGGCGGGTTCGACGACAAGAGCTTCAACCAGCTCAGCTACGAGGGCGTCACTGCTGCCGCCGAGGAGCTGGGCGCGACGCCGCACGAGGTCGAGTCGGCCTCGGAGAGCGACTACAAGGGCAACGTCGAGTCGCTCGTGGCCGAGGGCTGCAACGCGATCGTCACGGTCGGCTTCGCCCTGTCTGCGACGACCATCGAGTCGGCGAAGGCCAACCCCGACATCGACTACATCATCATCGACGACGCCGCGGACGCCGACTTCGACGGCACGGCCGACGCCGAGAACATCAAGCCGATCCTGTACGACACCGCGCAGGGTGCGTTCCTCGCGGGCTACCTGGCCGCCGGCTACTCCGAGGCGGGCAAGGTCGGCACGTACGGCGGTCAGGAGTTCCCGACCGTCACCATCTTCATGGACGGCTTCAAGCAGGGCATCGACTACTACAACGAGACCAAGGGCGAGCAGGTCGAGCTCGTCGGCTGGGACGGCAAGAAGGGCTCGTTCACGGGCAGCTTCGCGGCCGACCCGGCGGCGAAGACCACTGCCAAGAACATCATCGACCAGGGCGTCGACGTCCTCTTCCCGGTGGGCGGCCCGATCTACCAGGGCGCCATGGACGCGATCGCCGACTCCGGCAAGGACGTCGCGATCATCGGTGCGGACGCCGACTTCTTCGAGACCGACCCCACCACGCAGAACGTGGTCCTCACGTCGGTCCTGAAGCGGATGGACGTCTCCGCCAAGGAGGCGGTCGTCGCCTCCGGCAACGACGAGTTCGACCCGACGCCGTACGTCGGCACCCTCGAGAACGGTGGGGTGGACATCGCGCCGCTGCACAACTTCGAGGACAAGGTCGACCCTGCCCTGTGGGAGGAGACCCAGGCGCTCAAGGAGTCGATCATCGCGGGTGAGGTCGAGGTGGAGTCCTACCTCGCCGAGTGACCGGAATCGGTCGATGACCGAGACGTGACGCAAGATGGTCCCGGGGGGCACGGGTCGTACCGTGCGCCCCGGGACCTGTTATGAGCAGGACCCCCCTCGGGAAGGACAATCATGCGGCTCGAGCTGCGCGGCATCACCAAGCGCTTCGGCGCGCTCGTCGCGAACGACCACATCGACCTGGTGGTCCGGCCAGGCGAGATCCACTCGCTCCTCGGCGAGAACGGGGCAGGCAAGTCCACCCTGATGAACGTGCTCTACGGCCTGTACCAGGCGGACGAGGGCGAGATCCTGCTGGACGACGTCGTCCAGCACTTCTCCGGGCCCGGCGACGCGATGGGCGCGGGCATCGGCATGGTGCACCAGCACTTCATGCTCGTGCCCGTCTTCACCGTCGCGGAGAACGTCATGCTCGGCCACGAGCAGACGCGCGGCGGCGGCCGGCTCGACCTGGAGGCGGCCCGCGCGCAGGTGCGGGAGATCTCCGCGCGGTTCGGCTTCCACGTGGACCCCGACGACGTCGTCGAGAACCTGCCCGTGGGCGTGCAGCAGCGCGTCGAGATCATCAAGGCGCTCTCCCGGAACGCCGACGTGCTGGTCTTCGACGAGCCGACGGCGGTGCTCACGCCGCAGGAGACCGACGAGCTGATGGCGATCATGCGCCAGCTGCGCGACGAGGGCTCGGCGATCGTGTTCATCACCCACAAGCTGCGTGAGGTCCGCGAGGTCGCGGACCGCATCACGGTGATCCGCCACGGCAAGGTGGTGGGCGAGGCCCTGCCCACGGCGTCGGACGGCGAGCTCGCCTCGCTCATGGTGGGCCGCTCCGTCGAGCTCACGGTGCAGAAGGACGCGCCCACCCTGCGCGACAACGGGCTCAAGGTCACCGACCTGGTCATCACCGAGTCGACCGGCACCGTGGCGGTCGACGGCGTGAGCTTCGAGGTGCGTGGCGGCGAGGTGCTCGTCGTCGCGGGCGTCCAGGGCAACGGTCAGACGGAGCTGACGGAGGCCCTGCTGGGCCTCCAGGACGAGGTGTCCGGCAGCATCACGCTCGACGGCAAGGAGCTCATCGGGCGTTCGGTCCGCGGGATCCTCGACGAAGGTGTCGGGTTCGTCCCCGAGGACCGTACCTACGACGGGCTGGTCGCCGAGTTCACCATCGCGGAGAACCTGATGCTCGACCGCTCCGACGGTCCGCCGTTCGTGCGGCGGGGCGCGCTGCAGCGTTCCTTCCGGGACCAGTTCGCCCGCGAGAAGGTCGCGGAGTTCGACGTCCGCACGCAGGGCATCACCACACCGGTGGGGCGCCTGTCGGGTGGTAACCAGCAGAAGGTGGTGCTCGCGCGCGAGCTCTCGCGCGACCTGCGCCTGTTCGTCGCGGCACAGCCGACACGCGGCGTGGACGTGGGCTCCATCGAGTTCATCCACAAGCGGGTCGTCGCCACGCGCGACGCCGGCGTGCCCGTGGTCGTGGTCTCCACCGAGCTGGACGAGGCGGTGGCTCTGGCCGACCGGATCATGGTGATGTATCGCGGCAAGGTGGTGGGCATCGTGCCTGCCGACACCCCGCGCAACGTGCTCGGCCTGATGATGGCGGGGATTTCCCCCCAGGACGCGAAGGGAGAGGTCGCGTGAACGCGCCCGAGTCGAGTTCTGAGGAGAGCTCAGAGCAGGAAGCCGGCCGCGATCCAAGCACGCTGGATCCAGGCACGGCCGAGGAGCTGGAGCAGGAGCGGGCCCGCGAGGCCACCGGACCGGTGGGCGACGCAGCGCCCGACACGGCGAGCCGCCTCGCCAAGGCCCTGCACCAGACCATGAGCAGCCCCTGGACCGTGTCCGTCGGCGCCGTGGTGCTCGCCATCGTGGCTGGCTCGATCATGATCGCCTTCACGGACGAGGAGGTGAAGGCCGCCTCGGCGTACTTCTTCGCGCGGCCGGCCGACACCTTCGTCGCCCTCGGCCAGGCGATCGGCGGCGCGTACGCGGCGCTGTTCCGCGGCTCGGTCGTCAACCTCCAGGCACCGGACCTCCTGACCGCGATCCGGCCGTTCACCGAGACGCTCAACTACGCGACGCCGCTCATCGCGGCGGGGCTCGGCGTGGCGCTCGCGTTCCGGGCCGGCCTGTTCAACATCGGTGGCCAGGGGCAGATGCTCGTGGCGGCCGCCGCGGCCGGCTGGGTGGGCTTCGGCGTGAGCGGCGTGCCGTTCCCGCTGCACCTGCTGATGGCGCTCGTGGCCGGTATCGCTGCCGGTGCGCTGTGGGCGGGCCTGGCGGGTCTGCTCAAGGCGCGTACCGGAGCGCACGAGGTGATCGTCACGATCATGCTCAACTACGTCGCCTTCTATCTGATCTCCTACCTGCTCGCGACCCCGGGCCTGCTGCAGGCGCCCGGGTCGTCCAACCCGAAGACGCCGCCGACCGCCGAGACCGCTCAGCTTCCGCCGCTCATCGGTGATCGGTTCAACCTCCACTGGGGCTTCGTGCTGGCGCTGCTCGCCGTCGTGTTCGTGTGGTGGCTGCTGAGCCGGTCGTCGGCGGGCTTCGCCTTCCGTGCCGTCGGGGAGAACCCCCGCGCCGCCCGGGTGGCGGGTATCGACACGGGTCGCGCCACGGTGAGCTCGATGCTGGTGGCCGGCGGGCTCGTCGGCCTGGCCGGCGCCTCCCAGGTGCTGGGCGGCGTCACGACGGGCTTCAGCTCGGACATCGACGCGGGCATCGGTTTCGACGCCATCACCGTCGCGCTCCTCGGCGGGTCCAACCCGTGGGGCGTGCTCGCGGCGGGCATCCTGTTCGGCGCGTTCAAGGCGGGCGGGTCCACCATGCAGGCCTCGCAGGGCATCCCGAGCGACATCGTGCTCGTGGTGCAGTCCCTCATCGTGCTGTTCATCGCCGCGCCGCCGCTGATCCGGGCGATCTTCCGGCTGCCGGACCCGAACCGGCGTCGGACATCGAAGAAGAAGACGAAGGCGACCCGGGCCCGGAAGGAGGCGGCAGCGTGAGCGCCGACCAGAGGACGGCCCAGCTCGACGCGCCGCTGTCGGAGACGACGCGGACCGTCACGCTGGTGTCGTGGAAGTCCGCGGGCGTGCTGCTCGCCGTCACCGCGCTGTACGCGCTGCTGCTCCTCGCCGTCCCGCACTCGGGTGACACCCGGTTCCTGCTGTCGCAGCGCGGCGACTTCTTCCAGATTCCCGTGATCGTGCTCCCTGCGGCGCCGCTGGCCTGGGCGTGCGGGGCCGTCATGCTCGCGGCGACGGCGTTCGTCGTCCTGCGCACCGCGCGCGGGTCCAGGACGCCGCTGTGGGTCGTCGCGGTGTTCGCCTTCGCCGGTCTCACCGGCTTCCTGGCCTGGGCCGGGGCGGGCAGCCCCCGCGACCTGTCGGTGGTGGGCCTGCTCGGCGGCGCCGTGCTGTGGTCGGTGCCGTTCGTGTACGGCGCGCTGGGCGGCGTGATCGGCGAGCGAGCCGGCGTCGTCAACATCGCGATCGAGGCGCAGCTGCTCGGCGCGGCGTTCACGGCGGGCATCGTCTCCTCGGTCACGGACAGCGCGTTGCTCGGTCTGGCCGCGGCCGTGCTCGCCGGAGCGCTCGTCTCGCTCGTGCTCGGGCTGTTCGCGATCACGTACCACGTGAACCAGGTGATCGTGGGTGTGGTGCTCAACGTCCTGGTCGTCGGGCTGACCAGCTTCCTGTACTCGCAGGTGCTGCAGGACGACGCCGCGACGCTCAACTCGACCACGCGGTTCTCGTCCATCCCGATCCCTGTGCTGTCGGACATCCCCGTGCTCGGCCCGGTCCTCTTCGACCAGCCGCTGCTGATCTACCTGATGTTCCTTGCCGTGCCCGCCGTCTGGTACGCGCTGAACCGGACCCGCTGGGGCCTGCGTCTGCGGGCCGTCGGCGAGCACCCGAAGGCCGCGGACACCGTGGGCATCGACGTCGTACGCACCCGGTACAACGCGGTGCTCGTCGCGGGCGCTGTGGCTGGTCTCGGTGGCGCGTTCTACACGACCGTCTACCTCAGCCAGTTCGGCGAGAACATGACCGGCGGCGCGGGCTACATCGCGCTCGCCGCGGTCATCTTCGGCAAGTGGGACCCGGTGCGGGCCGCGTTCGCGGGCCTGCTGTTCGGGTTCGCCTCCAACCTGCAGAACGTGCTGTCCGTCGTGGGCTCGCCCGTCCCGAGCCAGTTCATGCTCATGGTGCCGTACGTCGTCACCCTGCTCGCCGTGGCGGGCCTGGTCGGGCGGTCCCGTCCGCCGGCCGCCTCGGGCGAGCCGTACATCAAGGGATGAGGATGATGGACGTGGACCCTGTGGAACCGGCCGCCGCCGTGGACTGGGACGGCCTGCGGGCGGCAGCTCGCAGCGCGCTCGACAAGGCGTACGTGCCGTACTCCCAGTACCCGGTGGGTGCTGCGGCGTTCGCCGACGACGGACGCCTGCTCACCGGCGCCAACATCGAGAACGCCGCCTACGGGGTGACGCTGTGCGCCGAGTGCTCCCTGGTCAGCGCCCTCGTGATGTCGGGAGGCGGGCGGTTCACGGCGTTCACGTGCGTGAACGCGCTCGGTGAGACGATCATGCCGTGCGGCCGGTGCCGCCAGATCCTGTGGGAGCACGGCGGGCCGGTGCTGCTGGTCGACACCCCCCTCGGCATCCAGCCGATGACAGAGGTACTGCCCCAGGCCTTCGGGCCGGGCGACCTGGACCACGTGCGGAAGGCAACCCGATGACCGAGCAGTTCGACGCAGTCGACATCATCCGAGCCAAGCGCGACCAGGAGGCCCTTGGTGACGCGCAGATCGACTGGCTCATCGACGCCTACACGCGTGGTGCGGTGGCCGACGAGCAGATGTCCGCGATGACCATGGCGATCCTGCTGAACGGCATGTCCCGCGCGGAGATCTCCCGGTGGACGCACGCGATGATCGAGTCCGGCGAGCGCCTGTCGTTCGCCAAGCTCTCCCGGCCGACGGCGGACAAGCACTCCACCGGCGGCGTGGGCGACAAGATCACCCTGCCCCTGGCGCCGCTCGTCGCCGCGTTCGACGTCGCCGTGCCGCAGCTGTCGGGCCGGGGCCTCGGCCACACGGGCGGCACGCTCGACAAGCTGGAAGCCATCCCGGGCTGGCGGGCCTCGCTGACGAACGACGAGATGATGGCTCAGCTCGAGGCGGTCGGCGCCGTGGTCTGCGCCGCCGGCGCCGGCCTCGCCCCTGCCGACCGCAAGCTGTACGCCCTGCGCGACGTCACCGGCACCGTCGAGGCGATCCCGCTCATCGCGAGCTCGATCATGTCGAAGAAGATCGCCGAGGGCACCCGTGCCCTGGTGCTCGACGTGAAGGTCGGTTCCGGCGCGTTCATGAAGACCCTGGAGAGCGCGCGCGAGCTCGCCCGCACCATGGTCGACCTCGGGACCGACGCCGGGATGCGTACCGTCGCCCTCGTCACCGACATGTCGGTGCCGCTGGGACGCACCGCGGGCAACGCCCTGGAGGTCCGCGAGTCCCTCGAGGTCCTTGCCGGCGGCGGGCCGTCCGACGTCGTCGACCTCACCGTGGCGCTCGCCGTGGAGATGCTCGCCGCGGCCGACCGCCCCGCCGCGGAGGCGGACGTCCGCGCGGCTCTGGCCGACGGGCGGGCCATGGACAAGTGGCGCGCCATGATCGCGGCGCAGGGCGGCGACGTCGACGCTCCGCTGCCGGTCGCGAAGGAGTCCGAGACCGTGGTGGCCACGGAGTCCGGGATGCTGGTCTCGCTCGACGCCTACGCGGTGGGTGTCGCCGTCCGGCGCCTCGGTGCGGGCCGCGCGCGCAAGGAGGACTCGGTGCAGGCGGCCGCAGGCATCGAGATCCACGTGAAACCGGGGGAGCCGGTCGCCGCCGGTCAGCCGGTGTTCACCCTGCACACCGACACCCCTGAGCGGTTCGCCCGGGCACGCGCGGCGCTCGAGGGCGGCTGGACGGTGGAGCCGGAGGGCGTGGGCGGCGGAGTTCTCGGCGGCGCGCTCGCCGGCGCGGCCAGCGCGCTGGCGACCGTCGACGTCGGCGCGGGCGCCCTGGTCGGTGCGGCGCTGGCGTCGGACCAGTCGGTGGTGCTCGACCGCATCGTCTGACCTGCTGGGCTGGTCGTCCGGTCGCCGCGCGGCCGGCGGGGGGCCGGATCGCCCACGCCCGCCAGCGTGGCGGCCCGGCGAGTCGCACCGGCCCGGATTAGCCTGTCGAGGTGCCGTCGACATTGCGCCTTTCGTCCCTGCTTGGCGGTATGCGTGCCTTCGCCGGGCCAGTACCGACACCGCCGCCGGTGGGGCGCTTCGAACGCCCCGCCGTGCCCGACGACGTCGAACGGCACCTCGAGGCGGCGACATCGAGGGCCCGGCGCTCGGTGCTGGACCCGCTGGCGCGGGAGCGAGGCACCGGCACGGTCGGCTTCCCGCGGCGGCTGAACCTGCCGTCGCTCGACGGGACCACCGCGGCCGCCGTCCAGGTCGACGAGACCACCTGCGGGTCAGCGGTCCTGGCGATGCTGGGGCTGGCCGGCGACCCGCTCGCGGCACTGCGGCTCGCGAGCGGCGACCCGGCGAGCCGGTTCGCGCGCCTGCAGCACGCCGTCCAGGCGGCGACCAACCGGCGCGGGCTGGTCGTCGCGGGCTGGCCGCGCACCTACGGCACACCGCCGTGGGGTGCCGCCCGCTTCGCCAGCTACGGCGGCGTGCGCTACACCCACCGGGTGGCCGGCTCCAGGGCTCTGCTGGAGGCGGCCGTGGCGAGCGCGCGTGCCGGCATCCCGGTACCTCTGTACACGGGCGGCGACGTCACGGGAGGCTGGGGCTCCGCGGTACCGCGCCACGTCGTGCTGCTCACCCTGGCCGACGGCGAGGGTGCGGCGGGCAGCGCGGTCCTGTACGAGCCGTCGGGCGCCGGCCTGCACACCGTCCCCGTCGCAGCGCTGCTCGACCCGCCCCCTGCGCGGTCGGGCGGGGCCGACGTCTCGCACTCCACCGGCGAGCGGACCGCCGCGCGGGTGCGCAAGGCCCTGACGGCCGCGCTCGGCGGCTGGCCGCACATCGCGTGGGTGCTGCTTCCCGAGCGTGCCGGCCGGTGGCACGGTGACGACGTACGGGTGACGATGGAAGCCACCTGACGAGGAGGACCCGATGAGCACGCTCCCTGGCCCGGACTCCTGGCGTGACGCAGGCCTCGACCCTCCGGAGGACGCCGACGTCGACGCCACGCACGAGCCCGACGAGTACGTCCCGGACGCGCCGCGTCCCGACAACGACGGCGACGCCGCGGAGGCGGACGTCGTGGAGCAGGCCCTTGACGTCTCGGCGGACGATGACGAGGACGAGAACCCTGAGGCCGGCTGACGGCCGAGTGTCGGCGCTGGGCGGTAGGTTGTCAGCATGACCACGCAAGACCCCGGGGCACGCCCCGGCGAGGCGCTGATCCGCGCCCTGCCCAAGGTGGTGCTGCACGACCACCTCGACGGAGGGCTGCGGCCGCAGACCGTCCTCGAGCTCGCGGACGCCGCCGGGCACCCGCTGCCCGCCACCGACGCCGAGTCCCTCGCGGGCTGGTTCCGCGACGCCGCCGACTCCGGCTCGCTGGTCCGGTACCTGGAGACCTTCGAGCACACGATCGCCGTCATGCAGACGGCCGACAACCTGGCCCGCGTCGCGCGCGAGGCCGTGCTGGACCTCGCGGCGGACGGCGTCGTGTACGCCGAGCAGCGCTGGGCCCCCGAGCAGCACCTGTCCGGCGGGCTGTCGCTCGCCGAGACCGTCGAGGCCGTACAGGCGGGGATCGACGACGGCATCGCGGCGGCTGCCGCCGACGGGCACATCATCCGCGTGGGCCAGCTCGTCACCGCCATGCGGCACCAGGACCGCTGGCAGGAGATCGCCGAGCTCGCCGTCACCTACCGGGACCTCGGTGTGGTCGGGTTCGACATCGCGGGGCCCGAAGCCGGGTTCCCGCCGTCACGCCACCTCAGCATCTGGCGCTTCCTCGCGGAGCACGACGTGCCCGTGACCATCCACGCCGGCGAGGCCGACGGCCTCGACTCCATCGGGCAGGCGGTGCACCTTGGGCACGCCGACCGTCTCGGCCACGGCGCCCGGATCATCGACGACATCGCCTTCGTGGCGAACGGCGACCCAGCGGAGAGCGGCCTGTCGGGCGACGGGCGCGGCGGTGCCGCCGACCTCGGCCGCCTCGCGCACTGGGTGCGCGACCACCAGATCCCGCTCGAGCTGTGCCCGGTCTCGAACCTCCAGACCGGTGCAGCGGAATCGATAGCGAAGCACCCGATCACCCGCCTCAAGGAGCTGGACTTCGCCGTCACGCTCAACACGGACAACCGCCTGATGTCTCGCACGTCGATGACGCACGAGATGAAGCTGCTCGTCGACGAGGCCGGCTGGACGCTCGACGACCTCGTCGACGTGACGGTCACCGCCGCCTGGGGTGCGTTCATGCACCACGACGAACGGCGTGATCTCGTGGAGCAGGTACTCCTGCCCAAAATTCAGAAAGTCGAAGGTGCACTCGTATGACCGCTCAGCCTGAAGCGCCCCGGACACCCACCGTGCCGCACGACAGGGCGGCGCTGGCCGCGTTCGTCGACCACACGCTGCTCAAGCCGGAGGCCACGGCGAGCGACGTCGCCACGCTCGTCGAGGAGGGCGCCGGGCTCGGCGTGTTCTCGGTGTGCGTGTCGCCGTCGTTCGTGTCCCTCGCGGTCGAGGTCGCGGCCGGACGGCTCGCCGTAGCGACGGTCTGCGGGTTCCCGTCGGGCAAGCACATGAGCGACGTGAAGGCTTTCGAGGCAGCCCGCGCAGTGGCTGACGAGGCCGACGAGGTCGACATGGTGATCGACGTAGGCATCGCGCGTTCCGGCCGGTTCGACGTGGTGCAGGCCGACATCGAGGCCGTCCGCGCCGCCGTGCCCGGCGACCGGGTCCTGAAGGTGATCATCGAGTCGGCGGCGCTCACGGACGAGCAGATCGTGGGCGCGTGCAAGGCGGCAGAGGCTGCCGGCGCCAACTTCGTGAAGACGTCCACCGGCTTCCACCCCGCCGGCGGCGCCTCGGTGCACGCCGTGTCGCTGATGGCACGCACCGTCGGTGCAGTCGGCGGCGGCATGCTCGGCGTGAAGGCCTCCGGCGGGATCCGGGACCTCGACGCGGCGCTCTCGATGATCGAGGCGGGCGCCACCCGCCTGGGCCTGTCGGGCACGGCGTCGGTCCTGGCCGGCTTCGACGCGGGGGCGGGCGTGGACGCTCCGGCATCGGACGGCTACTGAGATCTGCCTGAGATCGGTCGCACGACCTGAGATCGGTCGGTCGTCGGACCGATCTCAGGTCATCGGGCCGAGCTCAGCGCGGCCGCGCTAGGCTCCGGGACATGCCCGCGCGACGATCTGCTGACCAGGTGCTCTCCGGATCGTTGCCGACCGAGCCGGGCACCGTCGTCGGCGGCCGGATGCGCAAGTGGGACGGCACTCCGCACTGGCGGTACGAGGGTGCCTACCTGGGTCGCGACCAGCACGGCCTCTGGGTCGGCTACCGTACCGGAACCCTCTTCAGCAGACCCGGCCGTCAGTTCCACAGCAGGAACCCTGGCCTCATGCTCTTCGGCGACGTCGGCTGGGTGGCCGACATCTACCGCGGCCACCCGAGGGGCGCGCGCCTGTACATCGACCTCACCACGGTCCCGGAGTGGCGTGCGGTGCCCGACGCCGGCGACGGGCCCGCGTTCGAGGTCTCCGCGGTCGACATGGACCTCGACGTGCTGGCCCAGGAGCCGGGCAGCAAGCGGGCCAGGACCCGCGGCGAGTCGTTCATCGATGACGAGGACGAGTTCGCCGAGCACACCCTGCGGTACGGCTACCCGCCGTCGGTGGTGGCCCGGGTCCGGGCGGACGCCGACCGCCTGCTCGCCGCGGTCCGTGCCGGCGAGCCGCCCTACGACGGCCCGACGGCGGAGCGCTGGTTCACGGTGCTCGACGCGCTGTGAGCGGTCTCGTCCTCAGCGCGCGGTGAGGACCAGGTCGTCCTGCTCCACAGCGGCCCGCCACTCGGCCTTCTCGGCCCGCCAGTGCTCGTCGTCGCGGCCCCTGCGCCAGTAGCCAGAAGCCGACAGCAGCTCGCGCGGCACCCCCAGCGTCCCGCGCGCCCAGCGGCGCAGGTCACGGACGCAGCCGGCCTCGCCGTGCAGGAACGCGTGCGGCACACCGTCGGGCAGCTCGGCGGCCTGCACGACGTCGGCCACGTGCGCTCCCGTCGACCGGTGCACCCACGTGAGGCGGACGTCGGCGGGGCTCGCGATCTCCTGCTCCTCGGACGCGTCGGTGACCTCTACGAAGACGTGGGCCACCGCGTCGCCGGGCAGGGCCTCGCACGCGGCGGCGATGGCGGGCAGTGCGGACTCGTCGCCGACCATGAGGTGCCACGGGGCGTCGGGAGAGGGCGCGTAGTCGCCGCCCGGTCCGACGAAGGACACCTCGTCGCCCGGCTGGACGCCCTGCGCCCAGGGGCCGCCGTAACCGACGGCGCCGTGCGTGACGATGTCGATGTCCCAGCTCGACCCGGCGACGTTGCGGATCGTGTAGGTGCGGAGCACGGGCCGGCCCTCGGGCTCAGGGGACTCTGCCATGACGAGCTTGATGTAGCGGTCCGTCAGTGGGGTCGGGTCGACGGCCGCCAGGGCCTCGCCACCGATCGTCACCCGGATCATGTGCGGTGTCAGCTGCCGGACCGCGGTCACGGTCGCCGTGGTGCGGACCCCCGTGCGGGGCTTGCCGTTCGGTGCGTTCGTGGTCTGTGACATTGTGAGGCAAGCCTAACCTCGGGGTTGGGCGGGTGCCGGTGTGGCGTGCGTCACTGGTGGAACCGCCGGTGGCTGACCTGCGAGGCGCCGCCGAGGCCCTGCCGCACGCCTACCATGGGGGTCCTCATCGACCACCTTCTTGTCAGGAGTCCCCGTCGTGAAGATTGCTGTTGTCGGTACGGGTTACGTGGGTCTGTCCAACGCGGTGCTGCTCGCGCAGAACCATGAGGTCTGGACCCTGGACCTTGACCCGGTCAAGGTCGCGCAGGTGAACGACGGGATCTCACCGATCGCGGACACCGAGCTCGAGGAATACCTCGCGGGCAAGGACCTGAACCTGACCGCGACGCTCGACAAGGACGACGCGTACACGGGCGCGCGAGTGGTGGTGATCGCGACCCCGACGAACTACGACGAGCAGAACAACTTCTTCGATACCTCGTCCGTGGAGTCGGTGATCAGCGACGTCCTGGCCCGGGTACCCGACGCGACGATCGTGGTCAAGTCGACCATCCCGGTCGGGTTCACCGAACGGATGCGGACCGAGTACCCCGGCGCCGGGATCGTGTTCTCCCCGGAGTTCCTCCGCGAGGGCCGGGCCCTGTACGACAACCTGTACCCCTCACGGATCGTGGTCGGCGACCGGTCCGAACGCGGCAAGCAGTTCGCCGACCTGCTGCTGGAGGGCGCGATCACCAAGGACGCC
>NZ_JAMTCT010000027.1 GCF_024171995.1 Promicromonospora umidemergens
ACCCGCGAAGCGCCGGCGAGAAGCTCCGGCAGACCACCCTTCAGCTCACCCGTCCCAGCAGCCAACGTCGCATTGCCGTCCGCGACCCGCGAAGCACCCGCGGCCAGGACCGGAGTACCTTGCGCCAGCTGGGCACTGCCACCGGCGACGAGCCCCGAGCCTGCGACCAGGGTCGTGCTCCCGTCGTACGCCGAACCGACGCCGTTCACGTACTTCTGCACGCCCGGAGCAAACTGTCCGAAACCTGCACGGAGGTTCGCGCTGCCGTCCTTGATCTGCTCTGCGCCGACAGCCACACCGCTCGCACCGGTCGAGAGCTGCCCCAGCCCGTCCGCGGTCTGGGTCACCCCGGCGGATACCTTCGCGGTGCCGGTCGCCACGGCGGAAGCACCGGTCGTAACTTCGGCGGCCCCGGCCGACAGCGTACCTAGCGAGGCGCCGAGACCGGAGGCCCCCGCCTGCGCCTGCTCGGCCCCGGCCTTGACCTGCCCCGCACCTGTGGCGAGAGTGCCTGCCGAGTCGGCAAGTTCCTGAAGCTGTCCCTTGAGCGCCGGGTCGTCGGTGGCGTCGGCCAGCTGCGTCAGCTCGGCCGAGAGAGCTTGGTTGCCACCCTGCACATCCTGTGCCCCGTTGACGAGGCCGCCGACGTTGGCGGCCAGAGTGTTCGCGCCATTCTGCGCAGCGCCGACACCGCCCGCCACACTGGCAGCACCCTCGGCCACCTTCTTGGCACCGGCCGCCGCAGCGTCCGCACCCGCGGCAAGCTGGGGCGTATTGGCGTTGAGGTGCTGCAGACCAACGGCGACTTGGTCGGCCCCCGCGTCCAGGGTCGCGGCACCAGCGGCGAGGTCGCCTGCACCCGTCTGGAGCGAGGAGATCCCGCCCAGGATGGCGCCGTTGCTCGCGGCCAGCTGCGACAGCCCGGTGTTCAGTGTCTGGCTGCCGGCGAAGACCTGCGACGAACCGTCAGCGAGCTTCGCGGCGGCGCCGTCGACCTGCCTGATCCCTGTCGCCAGACCCTTCGATCCGGTGACCAGCTGGCGTGCACCAGCATCAATCGGAGTCACACCTTCACTGACCCGCACCACGCCCGCCCGCACCAACGCAGACCCAGGCGCAAGCCGCTGAGCACCAGCATCAAGCGGAGTCACACCATCGCTGACCTTCGCCACGCCAGCCCGAACCTCGCCAGACCCACCCGCCAGCCGCTGAGCACCAGCATCAATCGGAGTCACACCATCGCTGACCTTCGCCACGCCCCCCTGGAGGCGTGCCGATCCGTCCGCAAGCCGCTCGGCACCGTCGGCCAGCGCGGGCGCCGCGGCGTTCAGCTCGCCGAGGCCGTCGTTCAGCTGCATCGATCCATCATTCAGCTTCGTGGACCCGGCGGTGAGCAGCAGCGACGCATCCGCGAGGTCGGAGACGTCCTCAGCGGTCTCGGCGGTGCCGTCCGCGATCTTCTTCGACCCGTCGTGCAGCTTGATCACGCCCGCACGGAGCTCACCGGCTCCGGAGTCGAGCTGCCCGGCACCGTCCGCGAGCTTCTCGACTCCCGGCACCACGCTGTCGTGGACGCCGCTGTTCAGCTCCGTGGCGCCGGCACTGAGGTCGCCGACGCCCGAGACCAGGTCGGCCTGGACGCCGTCGTTCAGCTCGCCTGCGCCGTCGGCCAGCCGGTCCGCGCCGGATGCGACCTCGCCCTGGAACAGGAGCATGAAGGCCGTGGCCACGATCGCGCCGGTGAGCAGGAGGGTGACGCCTACTGCCATCAGGATCGTTGGTGCTGGACCTGGTTGCGCTGCTCGGGATGCGTGCAACTGCGTCATCGGTTCGCCTCTCGTCCCGCGGGCGTCGTTGCCCCGCGAAAAGTTGTCCGACCGGCGCCACTGTCCGCCGGGCTCGCCGCCGTTGGCGAGCACGAAGCCCGACATCGCGGGCATCTGCGCTGAACGTACCGGCGGTCGGGCCCTTGCGGAACGCTTCTACTGATCACAACTCAGTAAAGCGGAGAAGATCACCCACAGCTGTGGAACGGTGGAAATCGTCAGCCAACCGGGTGTCGCCCCTGCGCTCGCTAACCCTTGTCGGCCCCGGCGGTCAGCCCCTCGGTGAGGGCTCGCTCGGCCACCCCGTACAGGATCACGATCGGCACCGTGAGGAGGACGCTGCCCGCCATGAGGACCGTCTTCGACACCTCCTGGCCGTCGGCGAGCCGGGTCAGCCCGAGCGACACCGTCCACAGGTCCTGCTTGGCGGAGAGGAACAGGAGCGCGAACAGGAACTCGTTCCAGGCGATCATGAACGAGTACAGGGCGGTCGACATGATGGTCGGCAGCGCGAGCGGCACCGTGATGCGAGTCAGGATCTGGAAGCGCGAGGCGCCGTCGATCACCGCCGCCTCGTCGATCGACTCCGGGAAGCCCGCGAGGTAGTTGCGCAGCATGTGCACCGAGACGGGCACCGTCAGGGCGATGTAGGCGATCACGAGGCCCACCAGGGACGATCCGAGCCCCAGTACCTGGAACCCGACGAACACCGGCACCGCGATGATGATCGTCGGGAACAGGTACACGGCAAGGAACAGCCACGAGACCTGCGTACGCCCGGCGAACCGCAGCCGTGTCATCGCGTACGACGCCGGGACCACGAGCGCCACGGTCAGGGCCGACGCCGACACCGCGACGATCGCGGAGTTGCGCATGAACCGCGCGAACCCGTAGCCGCCGTCCTCCTCCGACCGGAGCACCTCGGCATACGTCTCGGTGGTGATCCGCTCGAGGGCGGGCAGCACGCGCAACGGCTCGCGCAGCAGGTCGTCGATGCGCACGAAGCTCAGCGACAACATGTAGAGGAACGGCACCACGGTCGCCACCACGAGCGCCACGATCACGACCACGCGCAGCACCCGCAGCACACTGGCCTGGGTGGAGACGGTACTCATCACGCCTCCCTCTGCTTGGCCGTGAGGCGTAGATAGATCGCGAGCGCGACGCCGAGGAACACAGCCATCACAGCGGCGGTCGCGCTCGCGCCTCCGATGTCGCTCGACCCGGTGAGCTGCTCGAACACCCGCACCGACGCCACCTGCGTGCCGGCGGCGCCACCGGTGAGGAGGTAGACGTCCTCGAACTCGTTGAAGGACATCACCATGCGGAACAGCACGAGCAGCGCCACCGTGGGCAGCAGCTGGGGCAGCACCACGAACCAGAACTTCTGCAGCGGTGTGGCGCCGTCGACCACCGCTGCCTCCTCGATCTCTCGGCTGAGCCCGGTCAGGGCCGCGCCGAGGAACATGAACGCGAACGGGAAGTAGCGCCAGATGTCGTAGACGATGACGGTGAGGAGCGCCGTCGGCGCGGAGCTGAGGAAGTTGACCGGGTGCTCCCACCCGAGCACCTGGGTGCCGAACGCGTTCACCACGCCGTACTGCGGGTTCAGCGCCACCTGCCACACGAACGTCGTGGCCACGACCGGCGCCACGTACGGGAGCAGCATCACCGCGCGCAGCGGAGCCCGGAACCGGAACCGGTCGCGAAACGCGAGCGCCGCCACCAGGCCCACCGTGATCGAGCCGACGGTGGTGGCGACCGAGTACTCGACAGTGGTGAGCAGCGCCTGCCAGAACGCGGGCGCCGTGAGCACGTCCGTGTAGTTGTCGAGCGTGAGCTCGTTGAACAACCCGTTGCGCGCCACGTCCACGTACCGCGCGTCCTGGAAGGACAGCACCACTGTCCACACGATCGGGACCACGATGATCGCTGCCACCACCAGCACCACGGGCGTGACCAGCGTGATCCCGTCCCGGTTCTCCAACCGCCGCAGCGTCGACGCCATACCGACCCTCCTCCTCGTGTTGTGGGCGCTCACAACCGATGGGTTCTAGTCGCGGGTGGCTATGTCGGTGACGGCGTCCTGCATGGCCGTCTGTGCCTCGGCGGCGTCGACGCTGCCTGAACCGAGGTCCGCGGCAGCCTTGGCGAGCGGCAGCTCGCTCGTGATCGGGCCGAGGATCGCGCCCTGGCCCTGCGGCAGCGCCCAGCGGTCCGCCGACTCGGGTGCCGCAGCCAGGGTGTCGGTCACCTCGGCGGGCCAGACGTCGGAGAGGGGCTTCTTGGAGTCGACGCCGATCTGCAGCTCTGACCATGCGTCCATGTACTCGGTCGGGTTGTCTGTGGTGCCGGCACGTACGGGCACCTTGCCCTCCGGGGCCATGGCCAGCCAGTCCACGTACGCGTCGGACATCATGTACTCCACGAAGTCCGCGGTCTCCGGGTCGGCGCCGTCGGTGATGCCCCACGACACGAACTCGACGTACCCGGCAGCCTCCCCGCTCGCGGACGGCCCCTCCACCACCGGGACCACCCCGGTGTTCTCGGCGAGCCAGCCCGGGTCGTCGGCGCACTCGTCGCACGACGGCGTGAACTCTTCGCGCAGCCCGGCCATCTCGTCCAGCAGGAACGAGGACCAGATGGTCATCGCCGCCTGTCCGGCGAAGTACGACGACCGCGTGGACTCGACGCCCTGCGTCCCATCGGGTGAGAGCTCGCCGGCCAAATCGGCGTAGAGCTCGATCATCTCGGTGCACTCGGGGCTGTCGAGGGTCGCCTCGCCCGCGTCGTCCACCAGCTCACAGCCGTTGCCCTGCGCCAGGAACTCGAGGACCTGCTGGGTGAACGGGTCGGCCGCGTCCGTGGCGAGCGTGATCCCGTGCCGGCCCGTGGTCGTCAGCTGCTCAGCGGCCTTACGTAGGTCGTCGTAGGTGGCGGGTGGCTCCAGACCGGCCTCCTCGAAGAGGTCCGTGCGGTAGTAGACCATCATCGGCCAGGCATCCGACGGCACGGCGAGCAGCTCGTCGCCGTCGCTGGTCAGCTCAAGGGCCAGCGGCGCGAACGTGTCCTCGCCGAGAGCCGCGACGACCTGGGCGGCCGCGTCGTGATCGAGGTAGCCGTCCCGGTCGAAGGAACGGACCAGGCCTGGGCTGATCGCATTGACGACGTCCGGCATGTCGTCACCGGAGAGCGCCGCCGCGGACAGGAGCTGCGACACCTGGTCCTCCTCGACCGGCACCAGGTCGGTCTCGACGCCGGACTCCTCGGCCCAGGCGGCCATGGCCTCCTCCTGGATCGCGAGGCGTTCGGGCTGGGTCTCGACGGTCCAGACGGTGACCGTCCCGTCGGACTCGGGGGCGCCGCTACCACAGGCGCTGAGCGTGAGTGCCGCGGTGGCGGCCGTCGTCGCTGCGATCGTCAGGCGGACCGCGGCCGCCCCGTTGTGCCGGAACATGACATCTCCTCGCCATTGAGTGAGTGGTCTGGCACTTATATCTAACCTACTGCTGAAGGGGGCACAAGGACTTGGAGCAAGGTGCCGTCGATGCCGCCGCAGCCCAGCGATTGCGCCCGGAACGGCGTAGTGTCCGGGCCTGATCGCTGGGTACGCGCACCATGGACGGTGATGTCGAGCACCGAGCATGAAGAAGGCCCCGGCCTCCCCACAGGGAGGCCGGGGCCTTCTCGCGATCAGGCGATCAACCGAGCGTCAGCTCAGTCGGCGACGACCTTCACGCCGATCTTGGCCGACACCTCAGGGTGCAGGCGGATCGACACGGTGAAGTCACCGGTCGTCTTGATGGACTGACCGATCTCGATCTTGCGCTTGTCGACCGACGGGCCACCGGCAGCGGCGACCGCACCGGCGATGTCCGCCGTGGTCACCGCACCGAACAGACGGCCACCGGGGCCGGCGTTCGCCGCGACGACGACAGGCTTCGCGGACAGCGAGTCCGCCAGGGACTTCGCCTCGTCCAGCGATGCGACCTCGCGGCTCTTGCGAGCCTTGCGGATCGCGTTGATGTCGGACTCGGCGCCCTTGGTCCAGGGCGTCGCCAGCGAACGCGGGATGAGGAAGTTACGGGCGTACCCGTCCTTGACCTCAACCACGTCGCCGGGCTCACCCAGGCCGGTCACCTCGTGGGTCAGGATCAGCTTTGCCATTGTTCTCGATCCCTTCCTCAGCGAGCCGTCGACGTGTACGGGAGCAGGGCCATCTCGCGGGCGTTCTTCACGGCCTTCGCGATCTGACGCTGCTCCTGCACGGAGACGCCGGTGACACGACGAGCGCGGATCTTCCCGCGGTCGGAGATGAACTTGCGCAGGAGCGCCGTGTCCTTGTAGTCGATGTTGTGGATCTTCGCCGACTTGAGCGGGTTGATCTTCTTCTTGGGCTTGCGCACCACAGGCTTCGCCATGGCGTTGCTCCTTTGTCAGGTGCTGCTCACTCGGCCTGGCGGGCCGGGCGAACGAAAAAAGGTGAACAGGGGGTGCCGATCAGATCTTTTTGCTGATGCTCTGTCGCATCAGAACGGCGGGTCGTCCGAGAACGAACCACCGGACGACGCCGGGCCTGCCGTGGCCCACGGGTCGTCATTGCTCTGACCGCCACCGGAAGAGCTGAATCCTCCGCCGGAGCCGCCGCCCTGCTGGGCGCCGCCTCCGCCGTTGAAGCCACCACCGCCGCCGCCACCGAAGCCGCCGCCACCACCGGACCGCTGGGCCCGGGTGACCTTGGCCGTGGCGTAGCGCAGGGACGGACCGATCTCGTCCACCTGCAGCTCGACAACGGTGCGCTTCTCGCCCTCGCGAGTCTCGTAGGACCGCTGGACCAGACGGCCCTGCGCGATGACGCGCGTGCCCTTGGTCAGCGATTCCGCGACGTTCTCCGCGGCCTCTCGCCAGATCGAGCAGCGCATGAACAGGGTTTCCCCGTCCTTCCACTCGTTGCTCTGGCGGTCGAAGGTGCGCGGGGTCGACGCCACCGTGAAGTTGGCAACCGCAGCACCTGAAGGGGTGAAGCGCAGCTCCGGGTCCCCGGTCAGGTTCCCGATCACTGTGATGACAGTTTCACCAGCCATGCCAATTCCTCGATTCAGTCGACGTTCCGTACGCGGTGTGCGGGCTCGCGGTGAATGCAACCACGAACCACTGACACTCGCGCGGGCGCAGGAGGTTCGGTTCCGACGACCTACTTCTTGTCGGCGGTGCTCAGCTTCTTGTCGCCGGTGCGCAGGATCTTGGTACGCAGCACGACCTCGTTGAGGCCGAGCTGACGGTCCAGCTCCTTGGCGGTGGCAGACGTCGCGGTGAAGTCGACGACGGCGTAGATGCCCTCGGTCTTCTTCAGGATCTCGAAGGCCAGACGGCGGCGCCCCCAGATGTCCACCTTGTCGACGGAGCCACCCTCGGTCGTGATGACCGACAGGTACTTGTCGAGCGACGGGGCAACGGTGCGCTCCTCGACCTCCGGGTCCAGGATCACCATCATTTCGTACTGACGCATGTGTATACCCACCTCCTCTGGTCTCAGCGGTCACGGTCGTTCCGTGACAGGAGGGTTCACAGCAAGGGCCAAGCGTACCTGCCATGTGCACGACGGCGGAATCGAGCGGGCGAGACCCCCCTCACACGCGAGAGTCCGCGGTTCCGGCAACGGCTGAGGGGCCGTCTCCACGCGGGAGACGACCCCTCGACCACCGGCTCGGGGCGGGAGAGGCTACGGGGAGTCGTTCCCGTTGCCGTTGCCGTTCCCGTTCCCGTTGCCGTTCCCGCCCGTCGGGCCATCATCGGGCGGGAAGATGCCACCCGACCCGCTGGAGACGAGCACCCGCACCTGGCTACCGGGCTGCACCTCCGAGCCCTCGCCCGGGCTGATGTCCATGACCACGCCCTCGTCGTATTCCTCGGACGGCTGGCGCTCGACGACCGGCTCGAGCCCGGCACCTTGGATCATGCCCCTGGCATTGTTCTCGTCGCCGCCGATGAGACCGCCCGGCACCTGCACCGTCTCCGGCTGGGCCGGACCCTTCGAGACCTCGACCTGGATGTCCGAGCCCCGATCCACCTCCTGGCCCTCGTTCTGCACGGACAGCACGGTGCCTGGCGGCTGATCGTTGTCGACCTCGACCAGCACGGGATTCAGCCCGAGGTTGGCGAGCGCCGCCAGCACACCCGCGACCGGCTGGCCACGAAGGTTCGCCGGGACCACGACCTTGTCCTCCGGCTCGATCGTCGGTGTCGCCTCCGGGGTCGGGGTGGGCGGCACCGGCGCCTCATACTCCGGGAACTTCTGGACGTCCATGCCCTCGGTCACCGTCTTCATGTACTCGGTCCACGCCCAGACGGGCCACGTACCACCGGTCAGGCTGCCGCCCGCCCACTGGCCGAAGGGCGTGATCGAGTCCTGGCCGCCCTTCGCCGTCTCCTGGTAGAGGCCGACGACCGTCGCGATCTGGGGCGTATAACCGGCGAACCAGGCCGACTTGTTGCCGTTGGTGGAGCCGGTCTTGCCGGCAACCGGACGCGGGTTGCCGTCAGGGGCGAGCAGCTCGAGCGCCGGTGTGCCGGATCCCTTCTCGACCACCTGCTGCATCGCGTACGTGGCCTTGGCCATCACCTCCGGGTCGATGGCCCCCTTCTGAGGTACGCCCTCCCACTTGTACGGGACCTCCTCACCGTTCTGCACGGAAGTCACGATGTGCGTCTCGCTGCGTGTGCCCTGCGCGGCGAACGTGGCGTACGCGCCGGCGAGGTCGACGGCGCGTACCGTCGAGGTGCCGAGCACGTTGGACAGCTCGGCGTTCGTCGAATCCTCCGGGATACCGGCCCGGATCGCGACGTCCTGGGACTTCTCCGGCCCGATCTCCACGTTGAGCTGCGCATAGACGGTATTCACCGAGTTCGCCGTCGCGTCGATCAGGTCGATGTCTCCGAACGACTCTCCACCCGACCCCTCTGGACCGAAGTTGGTCAGCTCCACCTCGGGGCCACCCGGAGTCTCGGTCCAGCCCGGAATCTGCATCGGGCTGTTGCCCGTGTAGTACTCGTTGAGCTCGTGCCCGTCCTCGAGCGCGCCGATCAGGGTGAACGGCTTGAACGTGGAGCCGCCCTGCGCCTTGCCGATGGTGGCGGCGTTGTACTGGTTCTCCTCGTAGTCCTTGCCCCCGTAGAGCGCCCGGATGGCACCGTCCTTGGGGTCGACGGAGACGATGGAGACACCGAGCCGCTTCGACGCGGCGCCCTCACCCTTGTACGGGATGGTGTTCGCCGCGGCGACCGCGGCCTTCTGCCACTTCGGGTTGATGGTGGTGTGGATCTCGTACCCGTTGTTCATGAGGTCCTCCTCGTCGAGGCCTGCCTCATCGGCCAGCTCCTTACGGACCTCTTCGAGCAGGTACCCCACCTGGCCGGCGCGGGACACCGGCTTGTACTCGACCAGCTCGGGGAAGGTGGCGGAGCTGCGCTCCTCCTGCGTGATGACGCCCTGCTCGGCCATGTTGCGCAGGACGCGCGCCCACTTCTGCTCGGCGACGGCCCGCGACTCCTCGCCGAACCGGGGATCCCAGTACGAGGGCGACGGGATGATCCCCACCAGCATCGCGGTCTCGGAGACGGTCAGCTCGGCCGCCGGCTTGTCGAAGTACGCCTTCGCGGCGGCTTCGAAACCATACGCACCACGACCGAGGTAGATGCTGTTGACGTAGCCCTCAAGGATCTCGTCCTTCGTCTTGTCCTGGTCCACCTTGACGGCCAGGACGAGCTCGCGGAGCTTGTCCGTGTAGGACGTCTGGCCCGGCTCGAAGTAGGTGTTCTCCACGTACTGCTGCGTCAGGGTGGAACCGCCCTGCCGTGCGCCCCCGGTCACGTTGCTGACCAGTGCGCGGAGCATGCCCAGGGGGTCGACGCCGAGGTGGTTCCGGAAGTTCTGGTCCTCGGACGCGAGCACGGCCTGGCCCACGTACGGGGGCATCTCGTCGAGGCTCCGGATCGTGCGGTCCACCGCCGCGAACCTACCCATCACCTGGTTGTTCGCGTAGTAGACGGTAGTGGCCTCCGAGCCGACCCCCTCACGCTCGTCGGGTACGGACCAGCCGATCCACCCTGCCGTGAACACACCGACGACCAGCGACATCCCGGTCAGGATGGTGCCGACCACAACACGCCACGACGGGACCCAGGCACGGAGTCCCGTGCGGTGCGGCCGCGGATAGTTCCAGATTCCCCGTCGGCGCCGGGGCGTCTGCGGCCAGATCGGAGAAGGACTCCAGTTCGCCACGTCTTCCTCGTTCCTCGTATCGATCCAGTGACAGCACCGGACCCGGAAACGATAGAGGATCGATGTTCACGGCAAGTAGCACAAACGCGGTTTCCGTGTGTACGCCCCGTGTTCGAGCAGTGGTCCTACCGGCCTTTCACCCGCCTATCCGAGGATGCCGCCGTCCTCGCCGTCCGGCGGACCATCGGTCGGATCGTCCCCGCCCTCTCCGGGCCCGCTGGAGACGACGAGCGTCACCTGACTGCCCTCGGCCACCTCCGACCCCTCGCGCGGGTCGACCGAGATCACCCTTCCCTCGGGCACGGAGTCGGACGGCGCCTCCTGGACCACCGGCTCCAGCCCGGCGGCACTGACCTGCTCCTCGGCATAGCCCTGGTCCTGGTTGGTCAGGCCCCAGGGCACGGTCGTGGTCTCTTCCTCCACCTGGGAGCCGTTCGAGACCTCGACCCGGATGGTCTCGCCGCGATCGACCTCCTGGCCCTCACGGTCGACGGAGAGCACGGTGCCGGCCGGCTGGTCGCTGTCCACATCCACCTGCTGGGGGATGAGCCCGGCACCGGCGAGTGCCGATGCGGCGGCGGTGTACTGCTTACCGACCAGGCCCGTGGGCACCGTGACCAGCTCTTCCTCCGGTTCCGTCGACGGGCTCGTCGTGGGGGACGGCGACTGCGTCGGCTCGGGTGGCGCAGGCGGTGTGTACACGGGGAACTCCTCGATCTCCATGCCCTCGGTGGCCTTGGCCATGTAGTCGGTCCACGCCGTGGCGGGCCAGGAGCCACCGGTCATCCACTCGTAGCCACCGAACGGCTGGACCTGCTCGTAGGTGTTCTCTTCGATGTCGTACTGGTACAGGCCCACCACCGTGGTGAGCTGCGGGACGAAGCCGGCGAACCACGCGGACTCGGTCTGCTGGGACGAGCCCGTCTTCCCCGCCACCGGGCGGGGAGTCACCCCGTCGGGGCCCATGAGCTCCTGCGCTGCCGCGCCGGACCCGTCCTCGACCACCTTGGTCAGGGCGTACGTCGCGGCGGACATCACCTTTTCGTCGAACATCTGCTCACGGGCGGTCGGGCCCTCGTGATAGACGGTCTCGCCCTTCATCACCTTGGTCACCAGGTGTGGCGTCGTGCGGTAACCCTGTGCGGCGATGGTCGAGTAGGCGTGGGCGAGGTCGACGTTGGTCACGTAGTCGGTACCCAGCACGTTCGCCAGGTTGTTCCGGATGATGCAGCAGTCGTTCGTCTCTTCGTCGTCGTCCGGCCGCGGGATGCCGAGGTCGTAGGCGACCTGCGCGGTCTTCTCCGGGCCGATCTCCTTGTTGAGCTGGCCGTAGACGACGTTGACCGACTGTGCCGTGGCATAGGCGAGGTCGATCTGGCCGAACGATTCGTTGTCGAAGTTGCTCAGCGGAACGTCCGGGCCATCAGGATCCTGCTTCCAGCCCTCGATGATCGTCCCGTCGGTGCTGTCGTACTCCTCGGTGAGCGGTATGCCCTCCTTCAGCGCCCCGATCAGCGTGAACGGCTTGAACGTCGACGCGCCCTGTGCGCGGAAGGTCGCGGCGTTGGTCGGGTGCTTCGAGTAGTTCGGCCCCCCGTACATCGCCTTGATCTCGCCGGTCTGCGGATCGATCGAGGTCAGCGACGCACGCGTGTACTTGCCCGCGTCGTCCGGCAGGTCCATCGTCTCGTACGCGGCGGCCTGCATCTTGCGGTCGATGGAGGTATGGATCTCGTAGCCGTTCTTCGTGAGCTGGTCGGCCGTGATGCCCGCCTGGTCGAGCTCGTTGGCCACCTGCTCCATCAGGTAGGCCGTCCGGTTGTCACCGGACCCCTGCTGGTACTCGACGAGCTCGGGGTACTTCGCGGCGCTGCGATCCTCCTGGGTGATGGCACCGGTCTCGACCATGAAGTCAAGGGTGCGGTTCCAGCGCGACTCCGCCTGCGCCGCGGCGGTCTCGCCCTGGCGCGGGTCCCAGTACGTGGGGTTCGGGATGATCCCCGCCAGGAAGGCGGACTCGGAGATGGTCATCTCCGTGGCCGGGTGACCGAAGTACGCCTTCGACGCCGCGTCCACGCCGTACGCGCCACGCCCCAGGTAGATGGAGTTGAGGTAGCCCTCGAGCACCCGGTCCTTCGACTGCTCCTGCGTCACCTTGAGCGCCAGGATCGCCTCGCGGAACTCGTCCGCGTACGTCGTGTCGCCGACACCGAAGTAGTAGTTCTCGACGTACTGCTGGGTCAGGGTGGAAGCACCCTGCTGGGCGCCGCCCGTCACGTTGTTGAGGACCGCTCGTGCGATCGCCCGCGGGTTGATGCCGGGGTGCGACCGGAAGCTCTGGTCCTCGGACGCGATGATGGCGTCGGGCACGTGAGACGGGAGATCTTTCAGGGACACCAGTGTCCGGTCCTGCGCCGCGAACTTGCCCAGCGTCTTGCCGTCCGCGTAGTGCACCGTGGTGGTCTCGAAGTCGACGCTGTCCAGCTCCGGCGGCACGCCGACGTTGAACCAGGCGGCTATGACGACGCCGGCCACGAGCGACGTACCGCTCAGCAGCGTGCCCACGACAAACCGCCACGACGGGATCCACGCACGAATCCCGGTGCGGTGAGGACGGGGGTAGTTCCAGATTCCCTGCCGTCGTCGGGGAGTTCGCGGCCAGATCGGAGGGGGACTCCAGTTCGACACGTCAGCCTCTTCCTCGGTTCGACTTGCGCCTGCCGGTGCGGTCGACGCACTTGCCACGGCAGACAACCCGAAACCATAGGGGATCACCTACGGGCCCCAACAGCCCGGAACTGCTCCAGCACCCCGCCCTGGGCATTTACCCCAGGGTCAGCCCAGTCCGTCTGCTCTCGCTTCACATTTCGTCCACGTTCGGCCGATGGCGGCCGGTGCAGGAACTTCGGATTGCATATCGGGATCCGGATGCCTATCCTCTCGATGTATCGAGACGATACATCGAGCAGAACTGATAAGCCTGGGCAACGCCTGACGGGCTCAGGAAGGAGGCCGCCGTGCGCAGCCGTTCCGACGTGCTCGAGACCGCCGTCCTCGGCCTGCTCAACGAGTCCCCGCTGCACGGGTACGAGCTCCGCAAGCGCCTCAACCTGGTGCTCGGCTCGTTCCGCGCCTTCTCCTACGGGACTCTCTACCCCGCCCTGAAGGCGCTGGTCATGCGTGGTCTGATCGCGACGACGGAGAACGACCCGCCGACACCCCCACCTCGCAAGGGGAAGACCGGGATCCCAGGTCGCACGGCCAAGCCAAAGCCCATCGGACGACGTCGCGTGGTCTACGAGCTGACCGCCGAGGGCAAGGAGCACCTCCAGACCGTCCTGGCCACCGCCGGCCCCGCCGCCTGGGAGGACGACAACTTCGACGTGCGGTTCGCGCTCTTCGCGCAGACCGACGCCGAGACCCGCCTCCGGGTCCTCGAAGGCCGGCGTACCCGGCTGACCGAGCGCCTGGAGACGTTCCGCCAGGCCGCGACGCACCCGCGTTCGCGGCTCGACGAATACGCACTCGAGCTCCAGCGGTTCGGGCTCGAGAGAGCCGAGCGCGAAGTGCACTGGCTCGACAGCCTTATCTCCACCGAGCGGGGACGCGCTGCGGCGCAGAACCGCCCATCGCAGCAGGAACAAACGAAGAAGGAGCGAGGATGACCTCCATCCGCGTGGGCATCGTCGGCGTAGGAAACTGCGCCTCGTCCCTGGTCCAGGGCGTGCACTACTACCGTGACGCCAACCCGGCGAGCACCGTACCGGGCCTCATGCACGTGCAGTTCGGCGACTACCACGTGTCGGACCTCGAGTTCGTCGCGGCGTTCGACGTCGACGCGAAGAAGGTCGGCTTCGACCTGGCCGAGGCCATCACCGCGTCCGAGAACAACACGATCAAGATCGCGGACGTGCCGCCGACGGGCGTGACCGTCCAGCGCGGGCCGACGCTCGACGGCCTGGGCGACTTCTACCGCGAGACGATCGACGAGTCCACGAAGGACGCCGTCGACGTCGTGGCGGCACTGCGCGAGGCCGAGGTCGACGTGCTGGTGTGCTACCTGCCGGTGGGCTCGGAGGAGGCCGCCAAGTTCTACGCGCAGTGCGCGATCGACGCGGGCGTCGCCTTCGTCAACGCCCTCCCGGTCTTCATCGCGTCCGACCCCGAGTGGGCCAGGAAGTTCGAGGACGCCGGCGTGCCGATCGTCGGTGACGACATCAAGTCGCAGGTCGGCGCCACCATCACGCACCGCGTGCTGGCCAAGCTGTTCGAGGACCGCGGCGTGGTCCTTGACCGCACGTACCAGCTGAACGTCGGCGGCAACATGGACTTCAAGAACATGCTGCAGCGGGACCGCCTGGAGTCCAAGAAGCTCTCCAAGACGCAGGCCGTGACGTCCAACCTGACGGGCGCCCTGGCCGGCAAGAAGGAGGACCGCAACGTGCACATCGGTCCGTCGGACTACGTAGCGTGGCTCGACGACCGCAAGTGGGCCTATGTACGCCTCGAGGGTCGCGCGTTCGGCGAGGTGCCGCTCAGCCTGGAGTACAAGCTCGAGGTGTGGGACTCCCCCAACTCCGCCGGCATCATCATCGACGCGGTCCGGGCGGCGAAGATCGCCAAGGACCGCGGCGTCGGCGGCCCGCTGCACTCCGCGGCCACCTACTTCATGAAGTCCCCGCCCGTGCAGATGGAGGACACGGCAGGCCGCGCCCAGCTGGAGTCGTTCATCCGCGGCGACATCGAGCGCTGAGCGCCAAGCGCTGAAGCGCCAAGCGCTGAAGCGCTCAGCGCTCAGCGCAGACAGTCGGTAGAAGGTCCGGTGATCGGCAGCTCGGGCTGCCGATCACCGGACCTTCTACCGAACTCACGACGGGGTCAGGCCCCGTCACCTCGAACTACTTGATCGGGTCCAGCTCGAAGTCGGTCACGACGGTGGTGCGTGGCGCCACCTTCGCGGAGCCGACCTCCGGGACGTACCCGTTCGCCGTCGCGATGATCTGCGCCGTGCGCTCAGACCGGTCGAACCAGTACTCGTAGGTGCCGTCCGCCCCGGTGACCAGGGTGACCGCCGAGTACCTCGCGTTCACCTGGACCACCGCGTCCCCGAGCGAGACGACGCCGTCCGGGCTGAAGCCCGACACGGTGCCGGCGAGCTTGCCCCAGCTGCGCGGCGGGTTGACGGTCAGGCTGACGTCGACGGCGGGTGCGTCGTACGGCGTCTCCGCGTCGGCCACCAGCGAGCCGGTGAAGGTGCCCGGCTGGGCCACCACACCGCTCATGGCCGCCGTGATCGTCTTCGACTGTCCCGGCTCGAGCGTGAACTCGGTCGGGTCCATGGTCAGCCACTCCATGGCGCCGCCGCCGGAGGTGTCACCGGAGACGTTCATGACGATGTGCATGTCGGGCCAGTTGATGGAGTCGGTGGTCACCGGCTCCGGGATCGCGCAGTCGGTGGCGGAGAGGTACGACGGCGCGGTCTGACCCGCGGCGTTCGACCCGATGTAGAAGACGCCACCGCTCGACTGCTGGTTGGGCGAGACGATCTCGACCACGAGCGTGGCGCCGGCAGGCACCTCACCCGTCACGGGCACCGAGATCATCGTCAGGGTCGACGCCGGGATGTTCACTTCAGCCGTCCCGATCGACGTCAGGTTGGCGAAGGTCAGCTCGCCGTCCAGCGTGTGGAGATTGACGGTCAGCGTCTGAGCAGTGGCCTGCTCGACACCGAAGGACACCTCCGAGACGTCGAAGTCGCCGTCGATGCCGAAGTCGCTCAGCGTGAACGTCCGGAAGAAGTGGTTCTCCGTGGTTCCGGCCAGGCTGCCGCACGACGCCGAGTTGAGCTCCGCGATCTCCTGCGAGGCCGAGTGGGTGAGGTTCGTGGCGTCCGGCCGGACCGGGATGGACTCCGGCGTCACGGTCTTGCCCGTCGTGCCGTTGCCAGCGGCCTGGAGGTGTGAGTCCGAGCTACCGAACGAACCACCCAGCTTGGCCGACGGCTTCGTCGACTCGGCCACGGTGGCCTTGCCCTCGGGGTGCTGGATGACGGCGGCGCCGTCCGTGCCCAGCATCTCGAACCCGCCGCCGGTACCCGTCATCTCGACATCGGCCGGCGCGGTGCCCTCGTTCGTCACGGTGAACCGCTTGGACGTGGAGCTGCCAAGGGGCAGGGTCGTGTCGATCGACTCGGTGCTGACCGCGAGCATGCCCGCAGCGAGCGCCGCGTCGAACGTGCTGGTGCCATCGGGCGCGAGGGTCACCTCTCCGGACTCGGCCGCGTAGTCGGGGGCCGTGATGTCGACCGTGTACTCGCCAGGCAGGGCGATGGCCGTGTAGGTGCCGTCCTCCTTCGATGTGGCGGTGCGGGTGACGCCGTCGGCCACCGCGGTCACCGTCGCACCCTCGACGGGCTCACCGGTGTTGCGGTCGGTGACCGTGCCGTCGAGGAACGAGAGCACGGGCGCCGTGTAGGTGACCGTGAGCCCCTCGGTGACTGCTGGCGTGTTGGTCGAGTACTGGAGACCGACGGTGCCGGACTCGTTCTCGATGCCGATCGACGCGGAGCTGCCCTTGGCGGTCTCGGTGTCGGTGACCGCGCCGTACCCGAACAGCACCGTGCCGTCCGCGACGAGCGTGACCGAGAAGTTCAGGCGGTCGGTCGACGGCGAGTACTTGCGCACGTTGCGCCACTCGACGACGAAGGCGTCCTCGCCGTCGACCGTGGTGGTCCCGGTGTAGAGGCCCGCTTCGGCGTCGAGGTTGAGGTCGTCCCAGAAGGGATACAGGGCGGCGTTGGGTACCGCGCTGTTCGGGATGGAGCCGTTCGTGTAGCTGGTGCTGCCGGCCAGGAAGTTCAGGTGGCCGTTGGAGGTGACGAACGCCGCGTCGTAGCCGGCGCCGTAGTAGGGGAACTCGAACGGAAGGTCGATCGGCGTCTGCACGTCGTCCCCGGTGAGGGGGAGCTCCGTGTCGCCCTGCAGGTAGTCACCGGTCGAGGTCGCACAGGAGTAGCCGAAGTCGTCGGTGACGGCCGTGATCTCGACCGGCACGTCCTTCGCGCCGTCGACCACGACGTCGCTCTCGTACGACGAGGCGCAGCCGCCCGTCGTCACGCTGAGCGAGTAGGTGCCCTCGGGGACGTCGGCGAAGGCGAAGGTGCCGTCCGCGCCGGTGGTGACGTCCTCGAAGTGGCTGCCGAGGCTGACCGGGGCACCCGCGACCGGGTCGCCCGACCCGGCGAAGGTCACCGTGCCCGTCACGGCGTGCGACGGGGCGGCCTCGAGCGTGATCGGCACGTCGACGGTGCCGTCCTCCGTGACGGTGGCGGCGGCCGGCTCGGAAGCCAGGTAACCGAAGGCGGACGCGGAGACCGCGTAGTCACCGGTGGCGACGCGCGCGGTGAAGGTGCCGTCCCCGTCGGTGCTGACGGTGCGGTCCCGCTCGCCGTCGATGACGACGTCGGCGGACGCGATCGGGGTGCCGTCGGCGTCGGTCACGGTGCCGGCGACGTACCCGGTGGCGCCGATCGGGGCGGCGTCGATGAGGGCTGCGGCGTCGAGCTTGCCCTCGCCCCAGACATTGTTGTTGCCGGCGGTGCCACCGCAGGAGGTGTCGTCGGCGTCCACCGCGGTCTCGTTGAGCAGCGCCTGCGTGCCCTCGATGTCACCGACGAGTGCGGGTGCGGCACTCCACAGCAGCGCGATGGCGCCCGCGAGGTGCGGGGCCGCCATGGACGTGCCGTCCAGAGCCGAGTAGCCGTCACCGGGGACGGACGAGCGCACGTCCACGCCGGGCGCCGCGATGTTGGGCTTGACCATGCCGTCCTGGCCGGGGCCACGCGACGAGAAGTCGGCGATGGCGCCGGACATGCCGAACGCGCCGACCGAGTAGGAGCCGGTGTTGGCGCCGGGGGACGACGTCGTCTGGCAGGACGGTCCCGAGTTGCCCGCGGACCACGTGCCGAAGATGCCCGAGGCCTCCCAGGCAGCCGTGGTCTCGGTGTACCAGTCGTCGATGGAGCCCGCCGCCCTGGCGCCCCACGAGTTGTTCACGACGTGCGGGCGCATCGAAGGGTCGGCTTCCGTGCCGTCGGTGCGGGTCGGGGCGAGGATCCACTGCCCGGACTCGAGCAGGTCCACGTCGGAGCAGGTGTCACAGCCGTTCGTGGCTACCCACTCCGCGCCGGGTGCGACACCGATCTGGTTGCCCGCACCGTCGTCGCCGACCATCGTGCCGATGGTGTGCGTGCCGTGTCCGTTGTTGTCGAACGGCAGCTCGGCGGAGCCGGAGGTGTCCTGCCAGTTGTAGTCGTTGACCACCGTGCCGTCGGGCTGCATGCCGCGGTAGTGGTCGGCCAGCGCCGGGTGGTCGTACTGCGCACCGGTGTCGATGTTCGACACCGTGATGCCCTCACCCGTGTAGCCCATGTCCCAGACCTCGGGGGCGTTGATGGCGTCCAGCCCCCACTCGACGGCCTGGGTCCCCTTGTCGCTGACCGGGGTGCGCTTGACCGGCTCGACCAGGTTCAGCTTGACCGTCTCGCTGATCTGCTGGACCTCGCTGCTCTTGGCGAGCTTGTCCGCCAGGGCGAGCGTGCCGTCCTCGACGAGGATCCGGTTGCTGATCCAGTAGCTCTCGTAGTCGGCGTCGGCGGCCTTGAGCTCCTTGATGAGGCTCGCCTGGGACGCCTTGGCGGTGCTGGTGAGGGCGTCGTAGACGTACTTGCCCCGCTCGTCCCAGCTGCTGATGCCGCGGGCGTCCGTCAGGTCGGCCTCGTCGGCGAGCTCGACCCAGAAGTCGGAGGTCTTGCGCTCGGTCAGCATCTCCCTGGCGAAGTCGGTGAACTTGTCTTCGGGGTCGGCCGCGACGGCCTTCGTCGTTGTCGCCGCCGTTGCCGGGGACGTTCCTGCGAACGCCGCCGGGGCGACGCTCAGCGCGGTTGTCGCAACGAGCGCGAGAACCGCTGTAGCGGTTGCCGAGCGTTGTGCGAGAGCAGTTCGACGGTGCATGAACCCTCCATTACCCGGCGCATCCGCGACACCGGATGCGCTTGGACGGACCACGGTTGTGGGCCAGCCCTAACCGTTGTTTGCGTAGTTCGACCCGACAAGGTCGGTTCACGGTCAGACATGGGTCACTTCTCGGTCAGTCTGCGGTCGGACAACAGCAATTGCCCATGTCAATGGGTCGCCTCCTTTTTCACCCTGGCGACGGCGGAATTCACCCGGTACCGGCACCATTTGGCGTAAAGATGCCAACTGGGCGGGAATGCGTCATTTCCGGCACGCAACGGGAAGGTAACCAAAAATTGACCTCGACGGTACGACTCGGGGGCAAACTGGCACGCGCTGCCCGGGTCCGACCCGGCACGCACCTGAACGGCCGACCCATGGAGGGTGACGCACGTGACGATCGACCCCGCACCAGGTTCCGCCCCCGGCCTCGTCGTCTGCGTTGGCCTCCCTCCGGACCAGATCATCGAGATCGCGCACCTCCTCCGTGGCCGGGCAACGGTGCTCGCCACCCCCGACGCGGAGGGTGCGCGCGCCGTCCTCGACAACCAGGCCGCACCCCGGCCCGGTGGCACCGCTGCCTGGCGCGGTCTCGGCGCGCAGGCCGAGCGGTACGACAACCCCGGCCCTGGGGACGACCACGCCTACGGCCGGCACCTGCCCGAGCACCCCGTCGACCGCTATACCGAGCGCGTCCCCGAGCCCGACAACCTCACCGAGGCCGCCCGCGCAGCCGCCGCAGAGCCTCCGCCGACAGCGCTGTCCTCGGTCGCGCGTCGTCGATCACCCGGCATGCCCGACGCCGGAGCCGGCGGCCGCAGCGGCCGGTTCCGGCCGGCGTCGGGCAGCGTGCTGGCGCAGCCCGTGCTGCACGCGACCGTCTCCGCGCCGCCACGGCCTGGGGCAGGGACGGCCGGTACCGGTGCCCAAGACCCTCGCGCGGGACTCGGCCGCGGTCCCCGCGCCGTACGTGCGGACACCGGTGCAGTGCCCACCGTCACGGGGCCGGTCCCGATGATCGCCCCGCCCATCCTGCAACCTCTCGTGGCGGGGCCGCTGCTCGTGGACCTGGCCGGCCGGGAGGTCACGGCGCTGGGCCGGCGCGTCTATCTGTCGGCGCGGGAGTTCGACCTGCTCGCGACGCTCGCCCTGGAGGCAGGGCGGGTGTGGTCGTTCGCCGAGCTCACGGCACGCGTGTGGCAGCTGCCCTACCTCGGCGACTCGGATCCCGTGACGTCGGCGGTCAAGCGGCTGCGCAAACGGCTGTCCCCTGTCCGCGACGTGGAGGTCGCCTCCGTGCGCGGCGTGGGCTACCGGCTCAAGGTACGGATCCAGGCCGCTCCGTGACGGTGCGTCATGCTCCCGTGACGAGCCAGTGGTCGCCTCGCGCACGCCATCCTGTCGTCACGGCGCGGGCGGCCATGAACACGCCCGCGAAGGCGAGCCAGAGCCAGACGAGCCCGTGCGCGCCGTCGGGCGCCCAGCGGGAGACGGCGAAGGCGAAGGGAAGATAGACCACCAGCGTCGCCATGCCGGCCCAGGCGAGGTAGCGGCCGTCGCCCGCACCGATCAGGACGCCGTCCAGCACGAAGACCCAGCCCGCCATGGGCATCAGCACGCCGCACACCGCTATGCCGAGAGCGACGGCGACGCGCACGTCGGGGTCGGGCGAGAAGAGGGGTGCGATCCACCAGCCCGCCGCCGCCAGGACCACGCCGATCACCGCGCCCGCCCCGATGCCCCACTGCAGGCAGCGGCGCAGGACCAGGCGGACGTGGCCGACGTCGCCCGCGCCGAGCCCGTGTCCCACCAGCGCCTGCGCCGCGATGGCGAGCGCGTCGAGCGCGAACGCCGCGAGGCCCCACAGCGAGCTGACCACCTGGTGTCCCGCGAGCGCGACGGCACCGAGGTCGGTCGCGACGACGACGGTGAGCAGGATCGCTCCACGCAGGCTCAGGGTCCGGACCACCAGGGGCACTCCTGCGCGGGCTCCCGACAGGATGCCCGCCCGGTGCGGACGCAGGCTCGCGCCGCGGGCACGTGCTCCGCGGACCACGATCACCGCGAGCACGACCGCCATGAGGAGCTGGGTGATGGCTGTCCCCAGGCCGGAACCCGCGATCCCCATCCCCGCCCCGTACACGAGCGCGAAGTTCAGCCCGGTGTTCAGCAGCGCCCCGGAAGCCGCGACGACCAGCGGCGTGCGCGTGTCACGCAGGCCGCGGAGCACACCGGTCGCGGCCTGGACCGCGAGCATCCCGGCGAGCCCGGGCGCTGACCACCGCAGGTAGGTCACCGCGTGCCGCGCGACCTCTCCGTCGGCCCCCAGAGCAGCCACCGTCAGCGGGGCGGCGAGCAGCACCGTGACGACCAGGGCAGCACCGATCCCGAGCGCGAGCCAGATCCCGTCGATGCCCGACTGCAGCGCGTCCCGCTCCTTGCCCGCGCCCGTGAGCCGGGCCACCGACGCCGTGGTCGTGTACGCGAGGAAGATGCACAGGCCGACGAGGGTGAGCAGCACGTTGCTCGCGAGCGAGAGGCCGGCGAGCTGGGCGATGCCGAGGTGGCCCACCACAGCACTGTCCACAAGCACGAAGACCGGTTCCGCGACGAGCGCCCCGAGTGCGGGTACCGCGAGGACGAGGATCTCCCGGTCGATCGACCGGCGAAATTCCGGGGTGTGGCGAGGCTCGCCCAACTTTCTTTCCTCCACAGGCTGGGGGTTACGTCGATGCAGGCCAGAGGCGATGGTGATGTTTTACACAGGGCTTATCCACAGCTGGGGACAGGGTTATCCACCCGCTGTGCACAGCCTGGGCCACCTTTCCACATGGATGTGCACAGGCTCGTCCACAGGCCTCGTTGCGTTCGGCTCTGCAGGGGCTTAGCGTCAGCGGAGCCTCCTAGGCGATCCGGAGCTCGCGGGACCTGTCGCACACGACACAAAGGCGTGTCGTGGCCGACGTCCCGAGAGTGTCAGCGGCGAGGAGTAGAACAGGTGTAGGACGTCGATGGAGCGCGCGCGCAGCGTGCGCCGAGGCGTCATGAGAAGAGGAAGGTAGGGGGTGCGATGTCGATCGAAGAGCTCGAGTCGAGCTATTCCGGCCGGAGCCCCGGCCTCGACCGCACGCCGCCGCAGGACATCGCCGCAGAGATGAGCGTGCTGGGCGGCATGCTGCTCTCCAAGGACGCGATCGCCGACGTGATCGAGCAGATCCGCGGCAACGACTTCTACCGGCCGGCGCACGAGGTCATCTACGACGCGATCATCGACCTCTACGGCCGTGGCGAGCCTGCCGACGCGATCACGGTGCTCGCCGAGCTGCAGCGGCGTGGCGAGCACGCGCGCGTCGGCGGCGCCCCGTACCTGCATGACCTCATGGCCGGAGTGCCGACAGCCGCGAACGCCGGCTACTACGCCAGGATCGTGCGCGAGCGCGCCATCATGCGCCGCCTCGTGGAGGCGGGCACGCGCATCGTCCAGATGGGCTACGCCACCGACGGCGGCGAGGTCGACGACGTCGTCAACAACGCGCAGGCCGAGGTCTACGCGGTGACCGAACGCCGGGCGTCGGAGGACTACCTGCCGCTGGCCGACATCATCGGGCCGACGTTCGACGAGATCGACGCCGCGCAGGGCCGGGGCGAGGGGCTCACCGGCGTGCCGACCGGGTACTCGGACTTCGACCGCCTGACGAACGGCCTGCACCCGGGCCAGATGATCGTTGTGGCGGCCCGGCCTGCCGTCGGAAAGGCACTGGCACTCGACACACCGCTTCCGACGCCGACCGGGTGGACCACCATGGGCGAGGTCGCGGTCGGCGACCTGATCATGGCTGCCGACGGCAGCCCGACGCGAGTGGTCGGCGCAACCGAGGTAATGCACGGTCGCCCCACCTACGAGGTGGAGTTCGACGACGGATCCGTGATCGTCGCTGATGCTCAGCACCAGTGGGCCGTCGGCGCGGCGGTCGACGCTCAGATCCTGACGACCGAAGAGATTGCCGGAAAGCTCGGCCGTGGCGCCGATCTGGCCATCGGTCCGGGCCATACCGGCACGCACCAAGTCTTCGGGTTCAGGTCCGTCCGGCTGATCGAGTCGGTGCCCGTGCGTTGCGTCGAGGTGGAGCACCCGTCGCACCTATATCTGGCGAGCCGGTCGATGGTTCCGACCCACAACTCGGTGCTGGGTATCAATGTCGCTGCTCATGCGGCGATTCATCACAACCAGGCCGCCGTCATCTTCTCCCTGGAGATGAGCCGCAACGAGATCGTCATGCGAATGCTCGCCGCCGAGGCACGCGTGCCGCTCACCAAGATGCGCAGCGGCAACATGGACGACGGCGACTGGCAGAAGCTGGCCGCGACCATGGGCAAGGTCTCCGACGCGCCGCTGTTCGTCGACGACTCGCCGAACATGTCGCTGATGGAGATCCGCGCCAAGTGCCGCCGGCTCAAGCAGAAGCACGACCTCAAGCTGGTCGTCATCGACTACCTCCAGCTGATGTCGTCCGGCAAGCGCGTCGAGTCGCGCCAGCAGGAGGTCTCCGAGTTCTCGCGTTCGCTCAAGCTGCTCGCGAAGGAGCTCGAGGTGCCCGTGATCGCGATCTCGCAGCTGAACCGTGGCGCTGAGCAGCGCAGCGACAAGAAGCCGCAGATGTCGGACCTGCGTGAGTCGGGCTCTATCGAGCAGGACGCCGACCTCGTGCTCCTGCTGCACCGCGAGGACGCCTACGAGAAGGAGTCGCCGCGCGCCGGCGAGGCCGACTTCATCGTGGCCAAGCACCGTAACGGCCCCACCGACGTGATCACGGTGGCCTTCCAGGGCCACTACCAACGGTTCGTCGACATGCAGGTGTGACGGTCGCGCGCTTCTGAGGTCGCCGCGCGACCCGGGCCCGACCGCAATAGCGTCGGGGTGTCCGGCGTCCGCCGGGCCCAGCTCAAGGAGGACAGTCGATGGGACTCTTCGGCCGCCGCAGACAGCCACCCGCCCACCAGAGCGGCACGGCCCTCGAGGTGCGGCCGCAGACCGAGCACGGGGCATCCGCCGCGCACGAGCCGCCCTCCGGTCGCGGGGCGTCCCGGCTGTGGTCGGACGGCTTCGGCCGCGTCGGTACCCGGTCGCTGCAGATCCTCGCGGTCGTCGCGGTCATCGCCCTCTTCGGGTTCGTGGGTACGCGCCTGACCCTCGTCGTGGTCCCCGTCCTCATCGCGCTCGTGCTGGCGGCGGCGATCTCGCCGCTGGTCTCGTACCTGCGTGCCCATGGTCTGCCGTCGCTGCTCGCGACATGGATCGCGCTCCTGGCGCTGATCGCGCTGCTGTCAGCGATCGTGTGGCTCGTCGTGCTGGCCGTCGTCGACCAGTGGGACGAGCTGCGGACCCAGGCGTTCGACGGCTTCGACTCACTGCAGACCTATGTCCAGCGACTGCCCTTCGACATCACCGACGAGCAGATCGCGTCGGTGCGCGAGTCCGCCATGAGCCTGCTGCAGTCCGACGCCGTGGGCTCCGGTGCCATCGCGGGCGTGTCCCAGACCGCCGACTTCATCGCCGGCTTCTTCATCATGATCGTCGTCCTGTTCTTCTTCCTGAAGGACGGCCCGGCGATGTGGGAGTTCCTGCTGCGGCCCTTCGAGGGGCACCGGTACGAGCGGGGGCAGCGCGTCGGCGCCGCGACCATCCGCACGCTCGGCGGCTACGTGCGCGGGACGGCGATCGTGGCGATCGTCGACGCGGTCGGCATCGGGATCGGCCTCGCGATCGTCGGCGTGCCGCTCGTGATCCCGCTGTCCGTGCTCGTCTTCCTGCTCGCCTTCATCCCCCTGGTCGGCGCCACCCTGGCCGGCATCCTCGCTGCCCTCGTCGCGCTCGTCGCCGTCGGACCGGTCGAGGCGCTCATCGTCGTCGCCATCGTCGTCGTCGTGAACCAGCTCGAGGGCGACTTCCTCCAGCCGATCGTCATGGGCCGCACCCTGCGCCTGCACCCGCTCGTCATCCTGTTCGCCCTGACTGCTGGGACAGTGCTCGTCGGCATCACCGGCGCAGTGCTCGCCGTGCCTATCGCAGCTTCGATCTGGCGTGCGATCCAGGTGTGGGACGGGCCCGACCTGCCGGCACGGTTCGCCCGCAAGAAGCGCTCCGAGACCGTCTGAGGGCGGGCCGGCTCTCGCTGGGGCGCGGCCGATCAGGTCCGCGCCACGCTCGCCCCGTTCCGGCGGGAGCCGGCTCAGAGCCGCGCGAACCGGGCGCGCGCGAAGGAGTAGCCGCCGAAGGCGGCGATCCCCAGCCCGATCACGAGGAGCAGCGCCGTGCCGTACGGCTGGTCGCGCATGGTGCGCAGGGCCTCGTCGAGCCCGCCGGCCTGCGAAGCGTCCGTCGTCACCGCGGCGCCCACGACCAGCCCACCGACGACACAGAGTGCTATCCCCTTGGCGACATATCCCGCCTGCCCGAGCCGCACCACCACCGGGCGGACGGAGCTACCGCCCGTCCCCGTCAGGTCACGCAGGAACTTCTTCCGCACCCCCTTGACGACGTGGTAGGCGCCGACGGCAACGATGACCAGGCCCGCGACGCCCACCAGCCAGGGGCCACCCGGCATGCTCAGGACGCCGGCGGTCATGCTCTCCTCGCTGCTGCCCGATCCACCGGTACCCTGCGCGTTCTGGACGCCGGTCGCTGCCAGCACTCCGTAGAGCACGCTCTTGGCGACGCTCTTGGCCCGTGCCGCCGCCTGGTGCTTCGTGTTCGGCACGCCGACGACGGCCGTGGCGAGCTGCCACACCGCGAGCGCGGCGAAACCCACGGCGACCGCCCAGAGGACGACGGCGCCACCCGGCATCTGGGCGAGCATGCGGAAGGCACCGGACCCGTCGGCCTGGCCTGCGGGCTCGCCCAGCGCGAGCTGGACCGCCAGCCAGCCGACCAGCAGGTGCAGCACACCCGAGGCGACATAGCCCCCTCGGGCCAGGCTGCGCACGGCATCACTGTTCTGGGCCCGCCGGACGGCGTCGGGCGCATCCGGGAAGGATTTCTTGGACATACGCACACCTCCGTCAGGCCGCGGGGATCGCGACGGAGTACACATTCGCCTATTTCAGCGCATTCCGCACCCCTGCCTCGTGCCGCGGTGCCAGCCCGTCGGGTGCTTCCCCCCCGGCGTAGCTCATCGCGCACCCGTCACGTGGGGGTGGTCACCGGATCAGCCCCGACGTGGGCGGCCACTGGGCGGCGCCCAGCTCGCGGGAGATGTTCCGGGCGGTCTCTCGAAGATCGTTGAGCATCGTCGGTGCCGGCGGAAACTCGGTGGTCGGCATGACCACGGCCACCGCCGCGACGACCGCACCGGAATGGTCGACCACCGGCGCCGCGGCGGAGGACTCCCCCAGGATCGCCTCGTTCTTCTCCGTCGCCAGGGCCTCGTCGACGACCTTCTCCAGGTCGGCGCGAAACACCCCTGGATCGGTGATGGTGTCGCCGGTCAGGCTGCGCAGGGCGAGCGACGCCGCCTGCTCGTGCGGCTGGTAGGCGAGCAGGACCTTGCCCATGGCGGAAGCGTGCGCCGGGATCGCCAGGCCGGTCTCGGGCATCTGCTCGCTGCCGTCGGGCCTGCTGTCATGGTGGATGATGACGACCTCGTCCAGCAGCCGTACCCCCAGGCGCACCGCTAGGCCGGTGCGTCGCGCGAGCTCATGGGTCCACCGCATGCCACGGGCACGCACGTCCAGGGTGTCCAGGTAGACGTTGCTCAGCTTCAGCAACGCCGGCCCGAGCATGTACCTGTTGCCCCCGGGCTCCTTGGCGACCAGGCCGTGCTGCTGGAGCGACTTGACGATGCCGTGCACCGTCGACGGCGGCAGGGAGAGTGCGGTCGACAGCTCGGAGATCCCCAGTCGGCGCGCCCCCTGCAACGACGACAGGACCTTGGCGGCGCGGTCGATGGCCTGAATCACGGGTCTGTCCCTCCTCGGATTCCACCTCTGCGTGAGGAGCCCTGTGGGGCAACCGTACACAGGACCCTTGACACCCTCCCGCGAGAGCGGAGAGGCTTCGGCATTACCGAATGAGGTTCCGACGGCGGAGCCTGTGCCGACGCAGCCGGTCGCATCCGCAGGCCGGGGCAATCGCCGTATGGCACGCTCCGTACAGGGACCGGCGCGCACGGTGTCACCGATCCGGTGCCACCCATCCGGAGCTTCACGGGAGGACAGAGCATGGCCACCGCAGTGACCAACGGGGTGATCATCGACTGGTTGGCCCGGTTTCACGACATCGTCGCCAAGCAGCGCGCCTACCTGACCGAGCTCGACTCGGCGATCGGGGACGCGGACCACGGCGTGAACATGGACCGTGGCCTGGCACAGGTGGTGGCGATGCTGGACCAGCCGGCCGACGGGTCCGACGCCTCGACCGGCGCGCTCCTCGAGCGCATCGGCAACGCTCTGCTCACCTCGCTCGGCGGTGCGCCCGGGCCTCTGTACAGCGCCCTTTTCCTGGGGGCCGGCGCCGCAGCCGGCGAACGCACCCGGCTGGATCCTGCCGAGCTGGCCGACAGCCTGCGGGCGGGGCTGGCCGAGCTGGTGCGGCGGGGCAGCGCCGAGAGCGGCGACAAGACCATGTTCGACGCGCTCGACCCCGCGGTCCAGGCCCTGCAGAAGGCGGCCGACGACGGCGCCGGGCTCGGCCCGGCGACCGCGGCTGCCGCGGCGGCGGCCGTCGCGGGGCGCGAGGCGACCGCACCGATGCTCGCCCGCAAGGGCCGGGCCAGCTACCTGGGCGAACGATCGATCGGCCACGTGGATCCCGGGGCCGCCTCGGCGACGATGCTGGTCATCGCCCTTGTCGAGGCCGTCGCACAGGGATAGGCCGCCGCCTCGGCCCGGTCGGGGCTCGACCACGGTCTCCAGCGCAGGCTCGACCCGTCTTGACAACATCTCCCTGCAGGGACAGCATTCGATAATGTCGAATAGGATTCGGTGAGACCGAAGCTGGTCGCACCGCGGTTCAAAGGAGAGCAGCCATGTCAACGCCTACACGCCGCCAGTTCATCAATGCGCCGGACGACGTCATCGACGAGGCCCTCGAGGGTCTCGTGCTGGCGAACCCGCATCTGCTGAAGCTCGACCCCGCCGAGCGTCTCGTCTCACGGGTCACGCCCGCGACGAAGAAGGTGGGGCTGCTGTCCGGGGGTGGGTCCGGGCACGAGCCGCTGCACGCCGGCCTCGTCGGGACCGGGATGCTCGACGTCGCCGTGGCCGGAGCGGTGTTCGCCAGCCCGACCGCCAGCCAGGTCCGCGCCGGGACGCTCCTGGCCGACAGCGGCGCCGGTGTGCTGCACATCGTGAAGAACTACACCGGTGACGTGCTCAACTTTCAGATCGCTGCCGAGCTCGCCGAGGACGACGTCGTCGTCGAGTCGGTGCTCGTCGATGACGACCTCGCCACCACCAGCACGAACGGTGGACCTGGTCGACGCGGGACCGCGGCGACCGTGGTGGTCGAGAAGGTCTGTGGCGCCCTCGCCGAGGCCGGTGCAGACCTGTCGACGGTCGCCGCCCGCGGCCGTGACGTGGTGGCCCGTTCCCGCAGCCTCGCCGTCGCGCTGGACTCCTGCGCCCACCCGGGCCAGTCCCAGCCCGCCTTCGAGCTGCCCGACGACCTGGTCGAGTTCGGGGTCGGCATCCACGGCGAGCGCGGCACGGGCCGCATCCCGTTCGCATCGGCCGACGAGCTGGTCGAACAGCTGGTCGACCCCCTCGTCCAGGACCTGTCGCTGCGCAGCGGAGACGGCGTGATCGCCGTGATCAACGGGCTGGGCAGCACCTACCCGCTCGAGCTGGCCATCATCACCCGCCAGGTTCACCGGCTCCTGGCCGCGCGTGGCATCACCGTGGCCCGCACCCTGACCGGCTCGTACGTGACGTCACTGGACATGCACGGCGCCTCGGTCACCCTCACCGTCGCCGACGACGAGCTCGTCCGCGCCTGGGACGCCCCGGTCCGGACGCCGTCCCTCACCTGGTGACCCGCACGCAGCACCCGACACCGAGCACCCGACACCGAGCACCCGACACCGAGCACAGGAGACAGACATGACCGACCACATCGACGGCGCACTCGCCCTGCGCTGGATGAACAGGTTCACCGAGGACTTCCACGACGCCCAGCAGGCACTCACCGACCTCGACCGCCAGGCCGGTGACGGCGACTTCGGCACGAACATCGCCTCGGCGCTGCGCAAGGTCGTCGCCGAGCTGCCCACCGCCGAGGACGCGACCTTCGCGTCGGTGTTCACAGCGACCGCCAACGGGTTCCTCGCCACCGGCGGCACGAGCGGTCCCCTGTTCGGCATGTGGTTCCGCGCGATCTCGCGGTCGACCGCACCCGAGGGCCCGGACACCGGCCTGCTGGCGCAGGGCGTGGCGGCCGGGCTGGCCAAGGTCCAGCAGCTCGGTGGCGCGTCGGTCGGGGACAACACGATGATCGACGCGCTCGCCCCGGCCTCGCAGACCCTGCTCGACGCGTCCACCAGCGGCCTGACCATCGACAAGGCGCTCACCTCGGCCGCGGGGGCGGCGCGCGCGGGCGCCGCCTCGACGGCCGATCTCCTGGCGGCGCGCGGTCGCGCCAGCTACGTCGGCGACCTGGCGCTCGGTGTCGAGGACCCCGGTGCGGTCACGGTCGCCATGTTCTTCGAGGCGGGCGCGGCGGTCGTCAGCGGTTGAGCCCGGCCGCCAGGCCGGCCAGCAGCTCGGCGGCCGGGCGCGGCCGCACCAGCCACAGCAGGTGGCTGGACGTCAGGGTGTGCACGTCGTACGGGTTGCCGGGGGTGAGCGCATCGCCCTCGCGGATCATCCGGTCCTGCACGGCCGGCGGCATGCTCGTGTCCGCACTGAGCCGCACGTAGGTCTTGGGGATCGTGCCCCACGTCGCCGCCTGCGCCCGGTCGGCCGATGTGCCCACGTCCAGGTTCTCGTCGGGCTGGAACGTGTTGAGGAACGTGAAGAACTCGTCGTCGGTGCCGTCGGCGAGGAACGCCTCCTTGAACCCGGCAAGCACCGCCGGGTCCGCGGTACGGAAGTTGGACCGCAGCAGGCCGACGGCGGCCGGGTCGGCCGCCAGAGCGCCCGCGAGCGCCCCGGCGTCGACGGAGGCCATCTCGGGTTCTGCATAGTAGTCGCCGACGTCGAGGTCCACGGGCGCCCAGGCGGAGACGTAGACGATCCGGTCGATCAGGTCGGGGCGGGCGTTGCCGACGGCGGTGGTGGTGATGCCGCCTCGGCTGTGGCCGACCAGGATCACTGGTCCGTGCTGCTTCGCGCGCTCGAGTGCCTCGATGACGCGGGCTGCGTTGTCCGCCAGGGTGACGCCCTTGATGCTGCCGGGCGTCGTCGCGAGACCGGCCAGGTCCTGCGGGGCCTGGTACGCGGCGGGGTAGGTCGCCTCGAACCCGTGCCCGGGCAGGTCGACGGCGGCGGAGCGGTGGCCCAGCAGCGCCAGCTCGGCCTGGAGCGGCGCGAACGAGAACGAGTTGGCGAAGGCCCCGTGGACCAGTACGAACGTGGGTGGCATGGGCAGATGTTACTGGCCGACGCGGCCGTCGATCCGTTCGCGCAGGATGTCCGCGTGCCCGCAGTGCCGCGCGTACTCGACGATCTGCGACAGGAGGCCGTCCCGGAGCTGGAGGTCGCCGCCGTCCGGCCCGAGGTCGGACGCGCCGGCGTTCCAGGTGCTGAGGTCGGTGACGCCGTCGAGGTACCGGTCGGTGGCTTCCATCTCGAGGTGCCACTGTCTCCAGGCGTCCTCGGCGACGGCTGGTTCGGCGACCGCGCCGTTCCAGTCGCCGTCGCGGTCCTCGTCGGTCCGGTACAGGCGGGGTGCGTCCTCGCCGGCCATGACGCGGCGTAGGTGCCGTTCCTCCTCGGCCAGGTGTCGTACCAGGCCGAGGAGGGACATCGTGGACGGCGGTGCCGACCGGCGGGCGAGCTGCTCGGCGTCGAGCCCCGCGCACTTCAGCTCCAAGGTGAGCCGGTAGTAGCTGAGGTACTCGAGCAGCGTGCCGCGCTCGTCGCCGGGCGTGGTCTCGGTCTCACGTGGGTCGTCGTCCGGGTCGATCCACATGTCGGGGTAGACGGTCGACTGCGTCCATCGTGCCGTCTCTGGCTCGCCGGCCTGCTCTCGTGCGTCCATACGAGCATCGTGGACCCGTGCCGGCACCGCTCGCCACGGTAGATCGGGGTCCGGTCACGCCTCGGCGGCGCGCCTCAGCCCTGCTGGTAGTGGAACGCGTCCCAGGCACCGAGGAGGTACTGGATGCCGAGCGCGCGGTCGTAGAGGCCGTAGCCGGGGCGAGGCTTGTTGGTGGTGTTCTCGTCCCACAGGTGCCTGCCGTGGTCGGGCCGGATGTAGCCCTGGTAGCCGGCCTCGGCGTAGGCCTTCATGATCCCGGTGGTGTCGACGCTGCCCTCGGACGCGCGGTGCGCCACCTCGGTGAAGTCGCCGTTCTCGAAGTGCTTGATGTTGCGCACGTGCGAGAAGTGGATGCGGTCCATGAAGGTGCGCACGGCGTCGACGGCGTCGTGCTCGGGATTGGCGGAGAAGCTGCCGAGGCACAGCGTGAGGCCGTGGTGCGGGCTCGGGTGCAGGTCGAGCACGCGGGCCAGGCCCTCCTTGCTCGAGACGACGCGCGGCCAGCCGAAGACGTCGAACGGCGGGTCGTCGGGGTGCACGCCCAGCTTGACGTCGTACTCCTCGCAGGTCGGGATCACGGCGTCGAGGAAGTACTTGTAGTTCGCGTACATGTCGTCGTGGGTGACGCCCACGTAGGCCTCGTTGAGCTCATGGAAGCTCGCCAGCCGCTCCGGCTCCCAGCCGGGCAGGGTGAGCCCGTGCGTGTTCGCCTCCATGTCGGCGATCAGGCTCTCGGGCGACATCTTGTCGACGACTGCCTTCTCGTAGTACAGCGCGGTCGAACCGTCGGGCAGCGGGTGCCACAGGTCGGTGCGCAGCCAGTCGAAGACGGGCATGAAGTTGTAGCAGACGACCTTCACCCCGGCCCGGCCGAGCCGCTCGATCGTCGTGATGTAGTTCGCGATCGCCTCGTCCCTGCTCATCCCGAGGACGGTCCGGCCGAGCTTGATCGACTCGTGCACGTTGACCGACTCGACGACCTCCGCGTCGAAGGTCCGTGTCACGCCCTGGGCGCGTGCATCGTCCGACAGGCCGGTGATCCGCGCGACCTCAGCGTCGATCTCCGCCTGCTCCCACACCTCACCGGCCTGCTTGTGGTGCAGGCTCCACACGATGGTCTCCACGCCAGGGATCTGCCGCACCTGGTCCAGGGTCACGGTGTCGTTGCCGTCGCCGTACCAGCGGAAGCCCATCTTCACGGTGTACTCCTCGTCGTCGTCTTGTATAACCGCTCTTGTATACATCATGCCGGACCCGCCGGGCGGGTCGGGCACGCGTTCACAGGCTGGTGAACCGCAGGCGCATCCGGACGGGTGCGGCGTGCAGCTGGGCGTTCGGCAGCACGCCGGGCCCGCAGGCAGCGCTCCCGACACCGTGCTGGGCGGCGTCGAGGTGCAGCCACAGCCTGCCGTCCGGTACGAGCTCGTGCGGGTGGGCGGCACGCTCGAGCGCGTCGTCGGACCACGGTCGCAGCGACAGCTCGATCCCGAGCTGTGACCGGGCACCGATCGTCACGTCGTCGGCGTCGATCCGCAGGCCGGAGCCGTCGGCGAAGGACAGGGCGGCACTCGTGACCCCGCGTCGTGCGCCGTTCTCCTGCGGGTGGGTGTACCGGGTCTGCCAGTCGGCCACCGTGTGCCGCCACGCGCCCCCGAGGGCCGCGTACCTCGAGTCCGCGTACGACTCGTCGGGGCCGAGCCCCGTCCAGCGCACGCCCGTCTCGGCGGCCTGCGGCTCGTCGAGCGCGAGCAGCAGCCCGAGGCGCGCGACGCTCTCGGGCCAGCGGCCTTCCGGCCGGATGTCGACGAGGAGGTCGACGGCGTCCGGTGCGTAGGTGACCGGCTGCCAGCGGTATGTCGTGGCGAATCCAGCCCGGGTCGCCGGTCCGGCGGTCCGGGCCTCGACCGCGAGTGCGCCGTCGGCCGTGACGGCCACGCCGTCCTTGCGCTCGGCGAGCAGGTGCAGCCCCGCGCCGCGCCACTTCTCCGCGTCGGCCGGCCCGCGCCACCTCGCCGGACGGCGGTCGTTGTCGGTCGGCGCCCGCCAGGCATCGACCCGGAGGTCGTGCACCGCGCGGCCGGCGAGCGAGCGCAGGCCGCCCCGGACGTCGAACACGGCCGGACCGGCACGGAAACCGCCGTCGGCCTCCGTGGTGACCCGACCCGCCGGAGCCGGGAGCCCCGCCGGCTCGACCAGGAGCAGCTGGCCCGCACCGAGCTCGAACCCCGGCTCGAGCCACGCCTCCTCGAGTGCTTCCGCCTTCTGCTGGACGGCACGCACCGTCCACCAGACCGGTGCTTCACCGGGCTCCAGCAACGGCAGGCCGGACGGCGGCCGCACCACCGTCTCGGTGCCTGCGTCGAGCACCAGGTCGAGGGTGCCCGTGGCCAGCTCCTCCTCACCGCGGTGCAGCGTCCAGCGGAGCTCGGCGTGGCTCGTGTCCCGGAACGAGTAGCGGTTGCGGACCAGCAGCGCGCCGTCGGGCCGGGTGTCGATGCGGATCGGCGCGAACACCGCCGCCGTCTCGCGCAGCCCCGGCGAGGGCGTGCGATCGGGCAGCAGCAGGCCGTCGGCGATGAAGGTGCCGTCGTGGAACCGCTCGCCGAAGTCGCCGCCGTACGCCGAGAACAGGTTCCCGTCGGCATCGGCACGCGTCAGCCCGTGGTCGATCCACTCCCAGATGAAGCCGCCGAGGAGTCGCGGGTAGCGGTCGAAGATCGCGTCGTAGTCGGCGAGCCCACCCGGGCCGTTGCCCATCGCGTGCGCGTACTCGCACAGCACGAACGGCATGGCCCGACGACGGGCGTCGACGTCGGGACGCTCGAGCGGTGGCTCGATGCCCTGCCCGATCAGCTCGACCTCCTCGCTGTCTGCGTACATCCGCGAGTACACGTCCACGTGGTCGCTCGAGAAGTCGCCCTCGTAGTGGATCGGCCGGCTCGGATCAAGCTCCCGGACGGCGTCGACCATCACCGGGAGGTTGCACCCGCCGCCCGCCTCGTTGCCCAGCGACCACATGACGATGCTCGCGTGGTGCGCGTCGCGGCGCACCGTCCGGGTGACACGGTCGACCAGCACCTCGGTCCAGGCAGGGTCGTCGACAGGGTTGCCGACCCAGCCGCCGGGCTGGAACCCGTGCGTCTCCAGGTCGTTCTCGTCGACGACGTACAGGCCGTACCGGTCGCACAGGTCGAGGAAGTGGGGGTGCGGCGGGTAGTGGCTCGTGCGGACGGCGTTGATGTGGTGCCGCTTCATGAGCAGCACGTCCTCGAGCATCAGCTCCGGCGTGACGGCACGCCCGCGCAGCGGGTCGAACTCGTGCCGGTTGATGCCGCGCAGCTTGATCGGCCGGCCGTTGACGAGGAACACGCCGCCCTCGATCGACACCGTCCGGAAGCCGACGGCGAGGGTCACCGTCTCGGTGTCCGTCGAGATCACGACGTCGTAGAGCCGCGGCTGCTCGGCGCTCCACGGCTCGACCGCGATCTGCAGCTCCTCGCCGGTCACTCCCTCGATGCCGAGCTCCGGGACCGTCACCCGTGCGGCGACCGGGCCTGGCGTGGCCACGACCGTCGCCGTGTCCACCCGCAGCGTGCCCACGCCCGTCGTGTGGTCGTAGTCGGCATGCACGCGGACGTCGTCGAGCGCGCCGTCCGGCCGGTGCTCCAGCGTGACGCTGCGAAAGATGCCCGAGAGCCACCACTGGTCCTGGTCCTCGACGTACGACATGGCCGACCACTTGGTGACGCGGACAGCGAGGAGGTGCTCGCCTCCCGCGTGCAGCCGGTCGGTCAGGTCCACCTCGGTGGGCAGGCGCGAGCCGTGCGACGTGGCGAGCACCTCGCCGTCGAGCGCCACCTGGAACCAGGAGTCCACGCCCTCGAAGCGCAGCACGGTGCGGCCGCCCTCCGGCCAGTCGGCAGGCAGCCGGAACGTCGTGCGGTACTCGCCCGTCGGGTTGTCGTCGGGCACGTGCGGCGGATCGACCGGGAACGGGTAGAGCACGTTGTTGTACTCGGGCATCCCGTAGGGCCAGGCATGCGGGGCCTGCGCGAGCTGCCAGTGTCCCGGGACCACCAGCCGGTCCCAGTCGTCGCCCCGCTCACCACGGTCCACCCCCGTGTCGGGGTGCGGGAACAGCCGGAACCGCCACTCGCCGTCGAGCGTCATGGCCGAGGCGCTCGAGGCACCGGTCGGCGGGCGGAACCGCGGCGCGACGACGCCGTCCGGCGTGGCGACGGACTCGTAGGTGATGGTCATGACTCCTCCAGGTGGCGAGGTGGGAGATCGAGACGGCGACAGCGCCGACCGTCCTGGCACCATCCTCGACCTTCCACCCCGGTACGTGCTCCGACGTCCGTGGCCGGATCACCGCGTCCAGATCACCGTGTCCGGCCGAGCTCGTGGAGCGGTCCGAGCTCATGGAGCGCTGAGCCCAGAGGCCACCTGGGCCGTCCGGGCCCAGACTGGGCAGATGGCCAGCCTCCTGCACGCCGTCCGCACCGTGGTCGCACCACTGACGCGCACGCGGGTGTTCCGTGCCGTCGGCCCCGTGCTGCTGCCGCCGGCCGAACGCCTGCTCGCACGGTGCTCCGGCGGGCGGTTGCAGATCAGTGCGCTCCTGGTGCCGTCGCTCGTCCTCCACTCGACGGGGGCGAAGTCGGGAGAGCCGCGCGACACGTACCTCATGTACACGCCCGACGGGCAGGGCCGGGCGCTGGTGGCGGGTTCCGCGTTCGCCCAGGGACGGCACCCCGCCTGGACCTACAACCTGCTGGCCCACCCCGACGCCGGCATCAGCGTGCGGGGCCGTCGTGTGCCGGTCCGGGCGACGCTCATCGACGACGACGAGCGGGATGCCACCTGGGCTCGTCTGGAGACGCAGTGGCCCGGCTACCGTGCCTACGAACGCACGTCCGGCCGGGTCGTGCGCCTGTTCCGCCTGCAGCCCCTCGCCGAGCCACCCGCCTGACCCTCGGAAACTGGTCCGAACACAGGGGTTGCTGCCCGCACGACGAGGGTTCAGTCTGTACGTGTTGGCTTCCTGCTCCGGGGTGATGACACCTCCGTCGCAGGAAGTTTCGCATTTTGCCATCCCGGCAAGCGCCGGCAACGAGGAGACCCACAAGAAACCCTTTGTACGACCCTGAAGAGGTGCCGCATGGACATGACCCCGTTCGAGCAGTCCGAATCCAGCGTCCGCGGCTACTGCCGCGCTTATCCGACCGTGTTCGCCTCGGCGTCCAACGCACGGCAGACGGCCGAGGACGGCACGTCCTACATCGACTTCTTCGCCGGGGCAGGGGTGCTGAACTTCGGGCACAACGATCCGCGGATGAAGGCGGCGATGATCGCCTTCCTCGAGAGCGACGGCGTCGCCCACAGCCTCGACACCTACACGACCACCAAGCGCGACTTCATCGAGAAGTTCCGGGACGTGGTCCTGCGGCCGCGGGACATGGACTACCGCATGCAGTTCACGGGGCCCACCGGAACGAACGCGGTGGAAGCCGCCCTCAAGCTGGCCCGGCTGACCACCGGACGACGCGAGGTCGTGGCGTTCAGCGGCGGGTTCCACGGCATGACGCTGGGGGCTCTGGCCGCCACCGCCAACGACGCGTTCCGGCAGTGGGCCGGCGTGCCGCTGACCGACGTCGTGCGCCTGCCGTTCGAGACGTCGCCCGGTGGTGACACTGCTGTCGCCGACTACGGGGCCGCACTGCGCAACGCGTCGAGCGGCCTGACGCCGCCGGCCGCGTTCCTGGTCGAGGTGGTGCAGGCAGAGGGCGGTGTCAACCTCGCCACCGCCGCGTGGCTGCACCAGGTCCAGGACCTCGCCCGCGAGGTCGGTGCGCTGTTCATCATCGACGACATCCAGGCCGCCTGCGGCCGAACCGGCAGCTACTTCTCGTTCGACGGCATGGGGCTCGACCCCGACATCATCACCCTGGCCAAGGGCCTCGGCGGCTTCGGCACCCCGATCGCGATGAACCTGAACAAGCCGTTCATCGACGACAGCTGGTCGCCCGGCGCGCACACCGGCACGTTCCGCGGCCAGGGCCTGTCGTTCGTCGCGGGCACGGTCGCGCTGGACTACTTCACCGACGACGTGCTGATGAGCGAGGTGGCGACCAAGGGCGCCGTCATACGGGACCGGCTGGAGGCCATCGCCGCCGCCCACCCGGAGCAGGACTGGGAGGTGCGCGGCCGCGGCATGATGCAGGCCCTGGACACCGGCGACGGCGCCTTCGCCAAGCGGGTGCAGCAGGCGGCCTTCGAGACGGGCCTGCTGATCGGGCCCTGTGGGACGGGTGGCCAGGTGATCAAGCTGATCCCGCCCCTGACCATCCCGGACGAGGACCTCGCAGAGGGCCTGGACATCCTCGACAAGGCCATCACGACGGCGGCGGGGGTGGCGTGATGCGCGCTCGCGACGACATGACCTTCCCGCCGGAGGAGTACGAGCGCCGGCTGCACGACCTGCGGGAACGGATGGCCAAGCGTCGGCTGGACGCCGTGGTCATCACCGACCCCGAGAACCTGATGTACCTGACCGACTACCAGACCACCGGGTACTCGTTCTTCCAGGCGCTGGTGGTTCCGCTCGACGGCGAACCCCTGATGATCACCCGGGCCATGGAGGAGTCCAACGTCATCGAGCGCACCTGGGTCGAGCACACCCGGCCGTACCCCGACACGGGCGATGCCATCCAGGAGCTCGTGCTGGCGCTGAACCAGTCCGGGCTCGGGCACAAGCGGGTCGGCTACGAACGCAACAGCTACTTCTTCCCCGCCTACCAGCAGGACCGGATCCACACCTCGTTCCAGCACGGCGTGCTCCTGGACTGCTTCGGCATCGTCGAGTCCGGACGGCTCCGCAAGTCGGAAGTCGAGATCGACGTGATGCGCAAGGCAGCCCGCGCCACCGAGGCGGGCATGGCCGCAGGCCTCGCGTCCGCCGTCCCGGGAGCCACGGAGAACGACGTCGCCGCCGCCATCTCGTCCGCCATGTTCCGGGCCGGCGGTGAGTTCCCGTCGGTGATGCCCTACGTGGCGTCCGGGCCCCGGTCGATGATCGGGCACGCCACGTGGGAGGGACGCGTCATCCAGCCGAACGACCACGTGCTCCTCGAGATCGGCGGCTGCTACCGCAGGTACCACACGGCGATGATGCGCACGGCCGTCACCGGTGAGCTGTCAAGATCGATGTACCGGTCGCAGGAGCGGATGAAGACGGCGCTGGCGGAGCTGAAGAGCCTGATGGGCCCTGGCATGACCGTCTCGGACGCCGACTCGATAGTGCGGCGCATCATCTCCGACAACGACGTCGGCGCCCGGCTGGTGACCCGGTCCGGGTACTCGATCGGGATCGCCTTCCCACCCTCCTGGGACGAGGGATACATCCTGTCGCTGAACCCCGGCGACTTCTCCGTGCTCGAACCAGGCATGACCTTCCACGTGATCCCGTGGATGTGGGGGGTCGACGGCGACAAGACCGTCGGGATCTCCGACACCATCCGGATCACCGAGGACGGGTGCGAGTCGTTCTTCAGCCTGGACGAGGACTTCGTCGTGCACGCCACCGACGCCGCGACGCTGACGTCGGTCGCCGACCTCGAGCCCGACACCGGCACGGGAGCGCCCGCCGGGGCCGTGACCTCCGCCGTCGAAGCCGCCACAGGAACAGCCGTAGGAACAGGAGAACGATGAGCTTCCTCACCGCTACCGACCCCACGTCCGGTGCCGTCGTCCGCCGTGTTCCCGCCGCCACGCCGGAACAGATCACGGCCACCATCGACCGCGCCCAGTCCGCCTTCGAGGGCTGGCGTACGACGTCGTTCGAGGAGCGCGGCGACGTGCTGCGCGCGGTGGCCGCGTACATGCGCGAGAACGTGGACAAGCTCGGCATGGTGATGACCGAGGAGATGGGCAAGCCCATGACCGAGTCGCGGGGCGAGGTCATCAAGGCGGCCTGGGCGGCGGAGTACTACGCCGAGCACGCGGAGGCGCACCTGGCCCCTGATGTCCTCGAGTCGGACGCGACCTCCAGCTACGTCCAGTACCTGCCGCTCGGGCCGGTCCTCGGCGTGCTGCCGTGGAACGCCCCGTTCTGGCTGGCCTTCCGGTTCTGCGCACCGGCGCTGATGGCCGGCAACACCTGCGTCATGAAGCACGACCCGCACGTGCCCGGCTGCGCCGAGGCGATCGCCGGCGTCTTCGAGGCTGTCGGTGCCCCACCCGGCATCTTCCAGGCGGTGCTGGCCGAGACGCCCGACGTGGAGCAGGCGATCCGTGACCCGCGGATCCAGGCGGTGTCGTTCACCGGCTCCGAGCGCGGCGGGTCAGCGGTCGCCTCTATCGCGGCGAGCGAGGTCAAGCCCACCGTGCTGGAGCTCGGCGGATCGGACCCCTGCATAGTCCTGGCCGACGCCGACCTGGTCCAGGCCGCCGACGTCATCGCGCTGTCCCGCATCATCAACGCGGGCCAGTCCTGCATCGCCGCCAAGCGGATCATCGTCGAACGGCCGGTGCACGACGAGCTCGTCGAGCTGCTCGCCGAACGACTGAGCGCCTTGGTCGTCGGCGACCCGCGGGACGACGCCACCCAGGTCGGGCCGATCGCCCGGCCCGACCTCCGCGACAACCTCCACCGTCAGGTCACCGAGAGCATCGCGGCCGGCGCCACGTGCGTGCTCGGCGGCGAGCTGCCCGACGGCGACGGCTGGTTCTACCCGGTCACGCTGCTCACCGACGTGGTCCCCGGCATGGCGGCCTGCACGGAGGAGACGTTCGGCCCGGTCGCCGTGGTCATGGCCGCCGACGATGCCGACGCGGCGCTCGCGCTGGCCAACGACACGCCGTACGGGCTTGCGGCGAGCGTCTGGACCAGCGCAGCGCGGGGCGAGGCGATGGCCAGGCACATCTTCGCCGGGCAGGTGACGGTGAACGGGATCGTGAAGTCCGACCCCCGGCTGCCGAGCGGCGGCATCAGGCGCTCGGGCTACGGGCGGGAGCTGGGGCCGCACGGCATCCGGGAGTTCGTGAACGCCCAGCAGGTCTGGGTGGGGCCCAAGAAGGGGTGAGGATGACCAGCCTGTTGTACGCCCGATGGGCCGAACAGGACGAGCGCGCCGCCCGGAAGCGGTGAGGCGGCGGACGTAGCCTCGATGTCATGTCATACGACCAGGCACTGGCCGACGAGATCCGGACCGTCCTGGACGGCGAGCCCCGGGTGACCGAGCGGCGCATGTTCGGTGGGCTGTCGTTCATGATCAACGGCAACCTCGCAGTGGCGGTCCGGGGATCGGCCGGGATCCTGGTGCGCGTCGGTGCCGACGCCGCGGAGGAGCTGGAGCGCGCCACTGCCGCGACGCGCGCGGTGATGGGCGCGCGGGTCATGAAGGTGTGGCTGCAGGTCGGCACCGACGCACTGGGCACCGAGGCGGAGCTCTCGGCGTGGGTACGGCGCGGTGTGGACCACGCTCAGTCGCTGCCGCCGAAGTAAGCCTCAGAGCAGTCCGCACCGGGCCGCTACTATCGCGTTCTCCACAGTTATTTCGTCGGACTTCGACCGTTCGGCTGGCAATAGTGCAATCATGGCCCCATGATCCTGCTACGTTTCCGGGTCGAGAACCATCGGAGCATCCGTGACGAGACCGAGCTGTCGCTCGTCCGACCGTCGCTGACGACGGTTCGCCCCAAGGACGACGACTGGGTCGGGGCTACTACGCGAGTTTCCGGGATCTACGGCGCGAACGCGTCCGGGAAGTCAACCGTCGTGGAAGCGCTCAAATTCTTCCGTTCGATGGTCATCGAGTCAGCGACATCATGGAGCCTGCGCAAGAAGCTTCCGCAGGAACCATTCCTGCTCGATCCGGATGCCAAGAAATCTCCGTCCGGCTACTCAGTCGACTTCGTCCTCGCCGACGTGCGGTACCAGTACGGATTCGAGATCAACGAGAGTGCGGTTCGCCAAGAATGGCTCTACGACTATCCGAGCGCCAAGCACAGGGTCCTTTTCGAACGAGACGACCGCGAGTTCAGGTTCGGTCGTGCACTGCTCGGCGCTCCCCGCAGGCACGCATCCGCAACCGGTGAGCGCGAGCTCTTTCTGTCAAAGGCGAAGTCCAACGGGCACGAACTGCTCGGCACGCTGTGGTCCGCGCTCACCGAAAGCTTGGTAGTCGCCGACTTCTCCGAGCAGGATCGACGCCTGCGCCTCGACCAGATCACCGAGGGAATTGCCGAGGGGGTCATCGACCTCGGTGACGTGACGACGCTCTTGCGGGTTGCCGACATCGGAATTGCTGACGTCGCCCTCGACGAGGAGGAAGGGGAGTACAGCGTCGCTGAGTACCTCGAGCGCCTGATCGCGCGCCACGAGGTCCGGTCTGCCGAGAGCCCCCTAACTCCCTGGTCCGACTCCAGGTGGATTCTGTACCGCGCCCGAGACACTGCTTCGCAAGAGCAGGAGCTGGTCCAGCGAGCCCTGATGTTCAAGCACATCGGCCACAACGGCACTTTCCCACTCCCTCTCGATGCCCAGAGCACGGGAACGCTCTCGTGGCTGAGCCTGGCTCTTCCAGCCCTCACGATCTTGCGCAGCGGGGGCGTCCTCGTCGTCGACGAGATAGATGCCAGCCTGCATCCGCAGCTCTCGCAGGTGATCCTCCGGATGTTCAAGGACCCCGGTTACAACCACACCGGTGCCCAGCTGATCTTCACGACTCACGACACGTTCCTGCTGTCTACCCAGTCGGACTCCGCGCTAGCCCCTGAGGAGACGTGGTTCACGGAGAAGGACCGCGACGGCGCCACCTCGCTCTTCTCTCTTGCGGACTTCCCGACCCGTGCGGACCAGAACTTCTCGAAGCGCTACCTCGACGGTCGCTACGGCGCGATCCCACGGACTGCACGGTCGTTCCTTGCGACGCTTTTCGACACGGAGGCGAAGGATTCAGCGGATGCGTAAGGGCGGATCAGTCCGCCGGGATCGCCCTCGACGGCAGGAGAACAAGAAGTTCCTGATCGTGACAGAAGGCGAGATCACGGAGATCCAGTACCTGCAGGGTCTCGTCCAATACCTGCGGACGGCTGGTGTCACTGTTGTCCCGTGCACCGTTCAGGGCGGCGGCGGAGAGCCGTCTCGCGTACTGGCCAAGGCTCGCGACCTCGCGGCGAAGGGTGACTACGAAGCGGTGTGGATGGTCGTCGACGTCGACGACCACGCGTCGTTGGACGACGTTCTACGTCAGTGCGGCGCCAACGCTGAGACAGTCGTAGTGTCGAACCCACAGTTCGAGGTGTGGTTGCTGTGGCACTTCTCGAACACCGGAGCGGCTCAGACATCGCGCTCACTCAAGAACGAACTGAAGCGACACGGATTCACCGGCACATGCAAACACCTCCCAGCCGCGTTCCCGTTCGACCGTCTCGAACAGGCGGTCGCCACGGCTAGCAAAAACAATCGGACATCGGCCCTGAACGCTCGCGGAGCGAACCCGTCGAGCGCCATGCCGCACCTGGTCGAAGCTCTGCGCGGCAGCTAGCCGCGGCCGTTCTCAAGAGGCGCGTCACTGCAGGCCGAATCCGCCGTCGGTGGTGAGCACCTGGCCCACGACCCAGGAACCCGCCGGCCCGGCTAGCCAGCCGATGAGCCGCGCGGGGTCGGCGGGTTCACCCCAGCGTCCGAACGGTGTCGCGGCCTTCAACGCCTCGAGCTCCTCGAGCGGCCGGTCGGTGGGCTCAGGGTCGAGGTATCCGGTGTTGACCGGTCCCGGGTTCACCGTGTTGAGAACGATCCCGAGATCAAGCAGCTCGGCGGCGACGGTCGCCGTCACACCGGCGAGAGCAGCCTTCGACGCGGCATATGCGACCTCACCACGCATCGGCCCGTGCTGTTGTCCCGACGTCATCCAGAAGACCTTCGGAGCGGTCGTCGGGTTGGCCGGTGCGGTCCTCGGCTGCCGTTCGCCGGGGCGCGTCACTGTCCCGGGCAGCACCGCCTGGAACTGCTGGGCGAACCGGCGGGTCAGCAGGATCGTGGACCTCGTATTGGTCTCCCAGAACGCGTCGAGCGCCGTGGGCGACATGTCGAGGATCGATCCGTCGCCGCCGGACCGGGCGTGGTTGCACACCAGCAGGTCAACAGATCCAGTCAGGGCACGTGCGTCATCGAACAGCTTGTCGACCTGGACCGGGTCCCTGAGGTCCGCACCAGCCGCGCCGGACACAGCATCGCCGCGCAGGACTGTACGTAGCCCAGCCAGGACGGCGTCGAGATCGTCAGCGCCCCAGGGCTGGTCGGCGTCGTGCGGGGAGTAGTGGTGGAGAAACACACTGGCACCCAGGTCGGCGAGCTCACGGGCGATCCCGTAGCCGATGCCCTTTCTCCGGGAGACTCCCGTCACGAGTGCGGTCCGGCCTGCGAGCGTCTGATCACGGATCGGCATGGCCGCAACGTAACCGCCTGATCGCCGGCCCAGCCAGCTGTTTCCGCCCTGCGCAGCGAGTCACCCCTGCCGTGCCAGCGCCTTCCCGATCACGCGCGCGCCCTCAGGAAACGCCCCCGGGTTCGGTCCGGAGTAGTTGAGCCGCAGGTAGGCGCCGGTCGGCTCGGCCGGGAACCACTCGTCGCCCGCCGCCACGATCACGCCGGCGGCCTCGCAGTCCCGCACCAGGCGGGCGACGTCGGTGGTGTCGGGGAACCGCAGCCACAGGTTGAGGCCACCCTGTGGAACGGCCTCGACGATAGCGTCCGGAACGTGCTCCCGGAGCGCACCCAGCAGCAGGTCGCGCCGGGCGGCGAGCTGCTGCCGCTGGCCGCGCAGGTGAGTACGCCAGGCGGGCTGGGTCACGACGTCGAGCGCGACGGCCTGCAGCATCCCGCTCACGTACAGCGACTCGGCCTGGGCACCGGCGAGGATCCGCTCACGAGCGGGACCCCGGGCGATCAGCCCGGACACGCGCACCGCCGGCGAGACGCTCTTGGTCAGCGAGCGCAGGTAGATCACGTGGCCGCCGTCGTCCCGGGCGGCGAGCGGGACGACGGCCTGGGTGATGCCGAAGTCGTGCGCCCAGTCGTCCTCGATGAGGTAGGCGCTGTGCTCTCGCACCAGGCGGAGCACCTCGTCGGCCAGGTCGGGCGACCAGCGGGCGCCGGTAGGGTTGGCGAAGCTCGGCTGCGCGTAGAAGGCGCGCGCCCCGGTCTGCGCGAAGGCGCGCGCCAGCACCTCCGGGTCGGGTCCGCGCGGACCGCTGGGCACGGGCACCACCTGCACGCCGACCTGTTCCGCCGCGAGGATCGCGCCCCAGTAGGTCGGCGACTCGACCAGGAGCGGCCGTCCTACGCCGACCAGGGCGCGGAAGGCGGCGCTGAGACTGGTCTGACTGCCGGGAAAGACGACGACGTCGCTCGGGGCCGGCGGCGCGACACCCATCGGAGATCCCGCGCCGAGCTCGGCCGCGAACCACGCCTGCAGGTCAGGGAGACCTGCGGCGGGCGACCGGGTGACGGCGCTGTCGCTGCGCGCCGCACGGATGAACGCGGCTCGGACCAGCCGTTCGGGCAGCAGCTCCCGGTCCGGGTAACCCGAGTGCAGCGCTATCACGTCGTTCGGGTAGGTGTGCAGGCTGGTGGCGAGCTGCTGGACGGGTTTGGGCCGGGGGCCGAGCGCCGCCGTCTGCCATCCGTAGTCGTGGGAGCGGGCGACCCGCACCGCCCGGACGAATGTCCCGACGCCCGGCCGGGTCTCCACCGCTCCCTGGGACGCCAGCGTGCGCAGCGCTTTCTGCACGGTGACCGGGCTCGCTCCGTACTGCGCCACGAGCGCTCGGCTTGACGGCAGCCGGGAGCCAGGCGCTGCCGTCGTCATCCACTCGCGGAGACCCGCGACGATTCGCGCGCTGCTATCGTCATGCATGACAAGCAACAGTAGCGCTACTCTCCGCGCGACACCGCCGCTATCCGTCTCGCGCGCTGGCCTCTGGTGGGGCTTTCTCGGGGTGGTGGCCTTCTCGCTCACCCTCCCCTTCACCCGCATGGTGGTCGGCGACGGCGGCATGTCCCCGCTGTTCGTGTCCTGCGGCCGGGCGGTCGTCGCCGCGATGCTCGCGACCGTCGCCCTCGCGGCGACCCGGCAGCGCCTGCCCCACGGTTCCCAGTGGGCCCGGCTCGCGATCGTCGCGGGCGGTGTGGTCGTCGGCTTCCCGATGCTCACCTCTTTCGCGCTCGCTACCGCGTCGGCCGGTCACAGCGCCGTGGTGATCGCGCTGCTGCCCGCGGTGACGGCAGTACTGGCGGTGCTCCGCGGACACGAGCGGCCGCGCACGTCGTTCTGGGTGATGGCGGCGCTGGGCGCCGTCGCGGCGGTCACCTTCGCCTCGATCCAGGGCGGCGGACGCGGTGGGCTGCACGGGTCGGACCTGCTCCTGCTCGCCGCCGTGCTCGCCTGCGGCATCGGTTATGCGGAGGGCGGGCTGCTCGCCCGCGAGCTGGGCGCCTGGCAGACGATCTCCTGGGCGCTCGTGCTCGCCGGAATTCCGATGGCGGTCCTCACCGGCGTCTCGATCGCGCAGCACCCGCCGACCGGCACCCCGCTCGACTGGACATTGTTCGGCTACCTCGGGGTGGTGAGCATGTTCCTCGGCTTCTTCGCCTGGTACCGCGGCCTCGCTATCGGCCCGATGGCGCAGGTCAGCCAGGTGCAGCTGGTCCAGCCCGTGCTGACCATCTCCTGGGCCGCGCTGCTCCTGCACGAGCAGCTCACCTGGCCGACGGCGCTCGGCGGGGCGGCCGTGATCGCTTGCGCGGGTGTAGCGGTCCGCTCACGTCTGCGCTGACCGGGTTTGCCGATGGCCGGGTGTGACCGTTGGCCGGGTGTGACCGATCGCGCCCGCCGACGGCGCGGGGCACCGTCCGGCGTCGGGCAGACTGGGGCCTACGCCCGCCTCGCCTCCGGAAGGTTCCACATGCCCGCGATGTCTCGCTTCGGCCGCCTGTTCGCCATCGTCGCCTGGATCGAGGCGTTCACCTGGGCCGGACTGCTGGTCGGGATGTTCCTCAAGTACGTCACCGAGACCACCGAGGTCGGGGTGTGGCTGTTCGGCCGGCTTCACGGCGGGGCGTTCGTGCTGTTCGTCGCGGTCACGCTGTTCGTGGCGGTCAAGCTGCGCTGGGGCTGGTTCCGCACGCTCGTGGCGCTCGCTTCCTCGATCCCGCCGCTGACCACGCTGCTCGCCGAGTGGTGGCTGAAGCGCGCCGGCTACCTCGCCGACCCGGCCGACCGTCCGGCGGCGCAGACGCCGGCGGACCTGCAGACCACGCGATAGGTCACCGCCGGTACACGCTTGCTCCTCCGGGTCGCGGCCGGACGGCGCCGATCACGACGCGGACGTCACCGGCTGGCCGCCGACGACCCGCAGCAGATCCAGCCGTCCGGCGTCGGCGCTGCCCTCCGCGGCGGTGTAGGTCACGACACGGAGGTCGGCGTCGGGCACCAGCAGGACGTCGCAATCCAGGGTGACGTCGCCGATCTCCGGATGCCGGACGGTCTTGCGGTCCGCGAGATGCCTGACAGACTCTCCGGTCGCCCAGTACCGCTCGAAGTCCGCCGACTCACCGCGCAGACGGGCCACGAGCGCCCTCAGCTGCTCGTCCCCGGGATAGCGGGAGGCCGCTTCCCTGAGGTCGGCGACCACGGCCGCCGCGAACACGCCCTCGCCCGTCTCCGACCAGGACGGCCGCAGCGCGGCCCGCGCGGGGCCAGCTCCGAACACCGCACGGGCCAGATTCCGTTCGCTCACCGGGAGCTCACCCGGGTCGCCGTGCAGAGCGGTCCAGACCGGGTTCCACCACACCAGCGTCCAGTCCGCCGCGAACACCGCGATCGGAAAGTCCCCGAGCCGGGCGGTCAGCCGCTGGACGCTGGGCGGGACGTGTCGGCTGACCAGGCCGTCTCTCGGCGGCAGGAGTCCGGCGGCCACATATAGCTGGTCCCGCTCGGCCCGGGAAAGCTGGAGCGCTCGCCCGATCGCCGCGACGACCTGGGCGGACGGGCGGTTCGCACGCCCTTGCTCCAGGCGCAGCACGTAGTCCACCGACAGGCCGACGAGCTGTGCGAGCTCCTCGCGACGCAGACCCGGCGCCCGACGGCGGGCCGAGCGGGGCAGGCCGGCGTCGACCGGGGACAGCCTGTCGCGCCACCGGTGCACCAGTGCGCCGAAGCTCAGTCCGGGTGTCGACGTCATACTCACCAGTGTGGCGGTCCGACGCCGCGCGAGCGTGGGTACCGCTGATCCACAGGCTGTGCGGGGCACTGGTGGACACCGGTCGCCGACGGCGAACGTGGTCGGTGTCAGCGGCACCCATCCCAGCACCCTGGAGCCACCATGCACACCATCGTCATGACCGGCGCGACCCGCGGCATCGGCCGCGTCGGCGCGGCACGCATCCTGCGGGACGACCCTGAGGCTTACCTCGTGGTGATCGCCCGGGGTACGTCAGGCGAGCGGATTGCCGCCGAGCTCGCTGTCGGACTGGACGGAGGCGTGGCCGGCCGCTCGGGCGACGGCGCGAGCCGGGTCTCGCACGTCGCTGCCGACCTCGGATCCCTCGCGGAGGTCCGGGCCGCCGCGACCGAGATCGCCCGGCGGCTCGACCGCGGGGAGCTGCCGCCGTTGCGCGGGTTCGTCGGCAACGCGGGAATCCAGTACACGAACGCCCGCACGGAGGGCGCCGACGGGTACGAGGCCACGTTCACGGTGAACGTGCTGGCCAACCACGTGCTGCTGCGCACGCTGATGGACCGGTTCGTGGCACCGGCCCGCATCGTCATCACCACGAGCGACACCCACTTCGGGGACTTCGCACACACCGGAGGACTGGTGCCGGCGCCCCGGTGGCAGGCGCCGGAGGTGCTGGCCAGGACGGGCGCGTTCCCGGCGTCGGACCGGACGCGAGGCGGTCGGACCGCCTACTCGACGAGCAAGCTCGCCACCATCTACCTCGCGCACGAGTACGCGCGCCGGCTACCTGCCGGGGTCGACGTCGTCACGTTCAACCCGAGCCTGGTGCCAGGCACGGGGCTGGCCCGCGACGCCGACGCCCTGAGCCGCTTCGTCATGCGCTGGATCTTCCCCGTGCTGAACCTGACCCCGCTGACGAACAGCCCGTCCGCCGCCGGCCGGCAGCTAGCCGACGTCGCCCTCGGCAAGGTCGCGGCGCCCACCGGCTCCTACGTGAACCGGGACCGGGTGGAGCCGTCGTCGGACGAGTCGTACGACCCGGAGCGGGAGCGCGAGCTCTGGGCTGCGGCCGATCGGCTCGCAGCGCTTGAACCTCACGTGGCGTGAGGGGCCAGGCTGGCGGCATGGCAGACACCTACCCCGCATTCGACATCAGCCCCGTCCCCGTCCCGGCACTGGATGCCAAGGCCCCTGAGCTGTTCAGCGGCCTCTACGGCATGCCCATGTTCGTCACGGTGCCCACGGCAGACCTGGCCGCCTCCGCGGACTTCTGGATCCGCGGTCTCGGCTTCTTCGAGCTCTTCTCCGCACCGGGCACGATCACCCACCTGCGCCGCTGGTCGTTCCAGGACGTCCTGCTGGTCCCGGCGGACCAGGCGGGCGCCCCGCCCGCCCTGACCGTGAGCTTCTCGTGCGTGCTGAGCCAGGTCGACGAGATCACCGCGGCCTGCGAGAGGCTGCTGCCCGGCAGCACCACCGGCCCTCGGCAGACGCCGTGGAACTCGGTGGACCTGGAGGTGATCACGCCGGAGAACGCGCGGGTGATCATGACCGCGGCACGTCCCTGGGACCCGAGCAGCGTCGAGGCCCAGAACCTCCGGGACATCGGGATCGACGCGCCTGCGGAGTGAGGCCGCGAACCCTCGGTCCGGCTGCGAGACTGGCCGCGATGGCGCGCGAGAGCACTGCGGACGCGGTGCCGCCGGACGGCCTCACCGTCGGCGGGGCCGCGTCCGCCGTGGGCGTCACCGTGCGGACCCTGCACCACTGGGACGAGCTGGGGCTGGCCAGCCCGTCCGAGCGCACCGGGGGCGGGCACCGGCTCTACGACGCCGCCGACGTCGCCCGGCTCCACCGCGTGCGCGTCTACCGGGAGCTCGGCGTGCCCCTCGCGGACATCGGGGGCCTGCTGGACGCGCCGAACGACGACGCGGAACAGTCCCTGCGGCGTCAGCTGGACCAGGTGCGCGAGCACATCCGGCACCTGGAGCAGTCGGCGGAGGCGCTCGATCGCCTGATCGAGGCCCGCAGGTCCGGCGTCCTGCTCTCCCCCGAGGAACAGGTGGCGATCTTCGGCGAGAGCTGGCAGCCGTCGTGGCAGCTCGGCGCCCGCGAGCGCTGGGGTGACACCACCCAGTGGGCCCAGTCCGCCGAGCGCGCGGCGGAGCGGACCCCCGAGGACTGGCGCCGGATCACGGCGGAGGTCGAGGCGCTGCACGCCGACCTGGCCGCGGCCCTGCGGGAGGGCGTGCGGCCGGGAGACGAACGAGCGAACGCCCTGGCCGAACGGCACCGGGCATCGATCAGCACCTACTTCGACTGCACCCACTCCATGCACGTCTGCCTGGGCCGGACCTACGTCGACGATCCCGGCTTCCGCACCTTCTTCGAGGGCCTCGAGCCCGGCCTGGCCGGTTGGCTCCAGGACGCCATCAACGCCAACGCCCTGGGCCACGGCGTGGACCCCGAGACCGCTACCTGGACCTGAGGCCGCACCGCGCTGCGCTGTGCCGCGCTAGGCCGGCGCTGTGCCGCAAAACACGTGTACCGCGCGGAGGTCCTGTCGTAGCATCGACGGGTCGGTCATCTGGCAAGACTGTCGACCGACCTACCGGACACACATGAGGAGCGAGAGATGCGGGAGTTCACCGCGGGGTGCGGGGTGGCCGTCGTGGCCTGCTCGGGCAACCCCCGGACCCGCGTCACGACTCTCTGATCAGACCCGGCAGCACGCCGCCTCGACCGCTTCAGCGGTCGCGCGCGCTGCGGTCGGACGTCGGAGGGCGGGCGCGGCATCGTCCCCTGCCCTGCCGCCCGCCGGCCCGGTGACCTGAACGCACGGGTGACCGAGGCGCCGTCGTGCACGCGCACGACGTAGAAGCCGGCCGGTGGCATCCGAACGACCGGAAGCCGAAAACCCTCATGAACTCTCTGACCGAGAAGCAGATCCGCGCGTCCCTCCGGAACGCGAGCAAGCGCGAGGCCGCACAGGCCACCCTGCCAGACCTCGACGCCCTCGACTGGGCGCAGCTCGACTACCTCGGGTGGCACGACCGCAAGGCGCCGCTGTCCTCGTACGTGGTGCTGGAGCTCGACGGCGTACCGACCGGCATCCTGCTGCGCTCGTCCGACGCCAAGACCGGCCGCGCGCGCACCAAGGGTGTGTGCGCCTGGTGCGAGGACGTCGTCGTCACCGACGACGTCTCCCTGTACGTCGCCCGCAGGGGCGGCGCCTCGGGGCGCAACGGAAACACGATCGGGACGCTGATCTGTACCGAGTTCGGCTGCTCACGGAACGTGCGGCGCAGGCCGACGTTCACGGAGGCGGGCAACGACCCCGCCATGCGTGAGCTGATCACCGACCGTCGCATCGCCGGTCTGCGCGAGCGGGCCGCACGGTTCGTCGCAGAGGTCGGCAAGACGCGTTGACGAACGCGGCGGACGCACAGGTCCCGTAGACCTGTGCGTCCGTCAGGCGCACGTGGGGCTCGACTGCCGGGGACGAGGCGCACCACCGCCGGTTCATGCCGGCGAACCGGCCCCGGCACGCAGGCGCGCGGCCGCCGCGATGGCGGCCTCGCACCACACGACGGCGGGCCGGTCGACGGCGCCGTGCACCACGATCTGGCGGCACAGCTCGCCCAGGCCCTCGGTCGCGGCACGCTCGGCATCGACTCCGGGGAACATCCGGCGCACGGAGAAGACGACGGCCCTGCGGTGGGCTGCCCACTCCGAGGGGTTCGAAGCGAGGCCGTAGGTCCTGCTCTTTGTCTGCGTCATGCACTACAGACGCACCGGCGGCACGGATGTCACAGCACTTCGGCGACCGAGCTTGCCAGTGCGGATCCAGGCGGTACTCAAGTAGCCTCGGCCGATGATCCACGCCCCTTCAGCTCGCCGGCCTGCTTCTCGCCGGCCGGTGCCGCGCACAGCCCTGTGGACAGCGGCAGCAGGAGTCACGCTCGTTGCGCTGCTCGGCGTGCTGGTGGCGAACGGCGTCGTCTGGCCCAACCGGATCCTGTCCGCCCGGTACGACGTGCGGGGTGTGGACGTCGCGCACTACCAGGGTGCGATCGACTGGGACGTGCTGGCGGCGCAGGACCTCGACTTCGCGTGGATCAAGGCCACCGAGGGCTCGTCGCACACCGACCCGCGGTTCGCCGACAACTGGGCGGGCGCCGCGGGGACCGACCTGCTCGTGGGCGCGTACCACTTCATGAGCTTCGAGAGCTCAGGGGCCGACCAGGCCGCGCACCTCGCGGACCAGGTGCCGGCGACCGCCGGCACCCTCCCGCCCGTCATCGACCTCGAGTTCTACGGCGCCTTCGCCGCGGACCCCCCGACGACGGACGAGGTCCACGCGATCCTCGACCCGCTCGTCGCCGGCATCACGAAGCACTACGGCGCCGCGCCGGTCGTGTACACGACCGAGGACGCGTACGACCTGTATCTCGCCGACCGCTATCCGGACCTGCCCATCTGGATCCGTTCGGTGGCGTGGGCGCCGCAGCTGTCGGACGGCCGCGCATGGACGGTCTGGCAGTACTCGAACCGGGACCGGCTGCCCGGGTACGACGGCGTGGAGCCGCACATCGACATGAACGTGTTCGCGGGCACCCGCGAGGAGCTCGAGGCTCTCACCCTCGACTGAGCTCAGCCGCCGACGACGCCGCGGCTCACGGCAGCGACATGGTGCCGACCAGGACGTCGCCGCTGTCGACCAGCTCGAAGCCGATCCGCTCCAGCGACCTGCGGGCCATGGGGTTGCTCGGCGTCGTGCGCGCGACCAGACGTCTGGCGCCCATGGTCTGTGCCGCGGCGATCGCCCAGTAGGCCACCTCGCCGGAGATGCCCTGCCCCCGGTACGACTCACCGAGCCAGAGACCGACCTCCCGGCCCTCCGGGTCGCCGTCGACCAGGGCGAGCCGCGCGGCACCCACGATCCTGCCTCTGGCCTTGATCGCCCACGTCACCTCGGGTACCGGCGTGGACAGGTTCACCCGGCACCGGCGGTGGTACTCGCGGAACGCGCCCTTGCGCGGGCCGGTCCACGTGGTACGAGGCTCGGTGGCCGACTCCCCGGAGGTGGGCGGCATCACCTCGCCCGGCTGGGCCTCGGCGACAGCCAGGGCGAGCAGGTCTTCGAGCACCTCCTCGTCCACCGGAACCAGGTCGACCATCATCTGCGACGTCACCTGGCGGATGATAGTCGCATTTCGGACTGGTAGGGACTGATGAAACTTTCAACCACCTGAGCGTGGGTCAGGAGTGGCCTACGCGTCTCTCGCGTAGTCGACCCGGCCCAGCCCCAGCCACGAGGCGAGGCGCTCGACCTCGTCGTGCACCGCGTCCATCGTGGCCCCGTCGAACGGCAGGTCCTCGTGCACCCCGAAGACGTTCAGCACGCCCGCCTTGCGGTCCGCCTTGGCGTCGAGCTTTCCCACGAACCGCTCCCCGCGCAGGATCGGCAGCGCGAAGTAGCCCCAGCGCCGCTTGCCCTTCGGCTTGTACATCTCGAGCAGGTACTCGTAGTCGAACAGGTCGAGGAGACGGGGCCGGTCCGCGGCTGTCGCGTCGAACGGGGACAACAGGGCGGTGCGGGGCTCGAACTCGTCGTCCGCCCGTTCCAGCAGCTCCGGATCGACCCGCCACTCACCGTCGACCCCCTCCACCTGGACCACCTCGCCGGGCAGGTCCACCCACCAGCCGCCGTCGCCCGAACGGCCCTGTACCCGCTTACGGGCGATGCCCTCGGCCGCCAGGCGTCGCTCCACCCGTTCGCGGAGCGCCTCCTCCAGCGGCACCGCCTCGACCTGCGGATACACCCGCTCCGCCAGGTCCCACAGACGCTGCCTGCCCTTGCGCCCGACCATCGCGAGCTTGCCCTGCATGTTCAGCGCCTCGAGCAGCTCGGCCACGCTGCGGCGGCTGCTCCATCCCTCTGCGCCCCAGGTGTACGGCACGCGGGCGGTGTCGGGCACGTCCTTGGCGAGCACCGGCCCCTCCGCCTCCACCAGCGCCAGCACCTCGCGCTCGAACTCGGCGTTGTCGGCGAGCCACTGCCGCATGGTCTCGTTCTGCGGCCAGCGGGCCATCTGCTCCAGGTAGAGGGGCAGGTCGTCCATCGGCCGCACCGTGCCACGCAGCTGGAACAGCATGCCGTCGGAGATCGCGTCGTCGACGGCACCCTGCCAGTACTCGTTGCCGAGCCGCGACCAGGCGACCAGGTCCACCGCGGGCGCCACCGCCGACGTCGGGTCCACCGAGAGGTACGTCAGGTCCTCGACCAGGTGCACCAGGTCCACCGGCCGGCGGGCGTCGAGCAGCTGGGCGCGCAGGGCGATGCGGCGCCCCTGCTGCACGGTGAGCCGATGGGTGGCCATGCAGCGAGGATACGGAAGGGCACCGACAATCTCTCGAGCGGCCCACTCAACCTTTCGTGGTGCTGGACCGTGAAGGAGGCATGAGCATGCCAATGGTCGCGGGGCGTTCGAGCCCCGACAAGGTTCACGCGATCGACGTCGTGGTGGTAGGGGACAAGGAGGCCGAGTTCGCCAGCTTCATGGCGCGGTCGACCCCATCCCTTGCACGCACCGCCTGGCTGCTGTGCGGCGACACGCACGTCGCCGAGGAGCTGGTGCAGCAGGCCCTCATGAAGACGTATCTGGCCTGGCCGAAGGCACGGCGAGGCGAGCCGCTCGCCTATGCACGCCGGGTCCTGGCCAACACGCGGATAGACACGTGGCGCAGGCATCGGCGGGAGGTCCTCATGGCCTCCGACACGCTGCCCGACCGGTCGAGCGGCGGCCCCAGCCCGGCCGACCAGCATGCCGAGCGCGACCGCCTCAGCCGCGCCCTGCTGACGCTCTCCACCAAGCAGCGCCGGATCGTGGTCCTCCGCCACCTCGACGGCCTGACGGAGCGTGAGGTCGCCGACGCGACGGGCGTCTCCGTAGGCACCGTGAAGTCCACCGCGTCACGCGGCCTCGCCCGCCTCCGGGAGTTCCTCCAGGCCGAAGACGCGGCAGACGCCGCGCGCACTACAGCAGCACCCACGAGCACCACCGACGAGAGGAGCGGGTCATGAACGACGACGAGCGGTTCGCAGAGAACCTGCGCGCCCAGGTGAACCGGGTCGCGCCGAAGATCTCCGTCGACGCCACGCGGGTCGTCCCCGCTGCCCGACGGCGGCGGGCCGCCCAGATCGGCGGCGTCACCCTGGCCATGGGTCTGGTTCTCGGCGGCGGGGCCTGGGCGGCCACCACCATGGACGCTCCGGGAACCGCCCTGCCCGGCGGCTCGATGACGGTGGACGCAGAACCGTCTCCGAAGCCGAGCGGGCCGCCCATCACGTCGAGCGAGGGCGACCCCTTGACCGAGCTGCCCACCTACCCGGCCGTGGAACCGGTGGTACCGCCCGACGGTTGGCGGGACGCGACGTACTTCCATGTCGTGACCCGGGGCCTACCGAGCCAGACCGGCGGGGAGTCAGGGCGCGAGGCGCCGCTGGGCAGCAGGCTGGGTAGCGAGAGCTGGTACGGCAACGGTGTGAGCTTCGAGCTCACCACGGACGGCCCCGCGCTGATGGCCATCGGCGACCACATCAACATCGAGGGGCACACCCTCACCTACACCTGGGCGGACATGGCAGCGCTGCCGACCGATCCGGAGCCCCTGCACGACGCCCTGCTCAGCCGTTACTTCCCCGGCGAACGCGAGGAGGCGGTGCGCGACGCCGCCGCCCGCCTGGCCACCCAGGCACCGGCCTCCCCGGAACTGCGGGCCGCGGCGTGGGAGCTGCTCACGAGCCTTGCCGACGTCGAGGTCAAGCAGGACGCCCGTGACTCGGAGAACCGCCAGGGCACCGCAGCGACGTACCAGTACGGCGACGACGACAGGGTGCGGACCGTGATCTATGACGAGGCCAGGAACCTGCCGCTCGAGACGCAGGACACGAAGCACGGCACGGACGTCTATCTGACGACCGAGTTCACCGACCTCCCCGACGAGGTCGCCGACAGTGCGATCGAGGTTCCCGAATTCACCGCGATGACGGTGGAGGACGCCGGGGTCGCCTGCCAGCAGGCACACCTCACCTGCACGTTCGAGGACACCGAGTCGGACACTGTGCCGGAGGGGACGGTCATCTCGTCCGACCCGGCGGCCGGCGCACTGGTCACCTGGGGCGCCGTGGTGACGCTCCAGCTGTCCACTGGTTCCTGACCTGGTTGTTCACCACGGGCCGCAGGCTACGCAGGCTGTTCTCCAGCCCGCGTAGCCTGGGGCCCGTGGCCCATGCCTACCGCACCAGCGCCCAGGTCGAGGCGCCCGCCGACGTCGTCTGGCAAATACTGTCCGACGTCGAGCGCATGCCCACCTGGACCACCTCCATGACGCACGTGACGCTCCTCGGTCCCGAGACGAGGATCGCCGTCGGTTCCCGCGTCGAGGTCCAGCAGCCTGGTCTGCCCGAGGCCACCTGGGAGGTGGACGGCCTCGTCGAGGGCCGCGGCTTCTCCTGGTCGAGCACCACCCCCGGCGTCCGCACGGGGGCGGCGCACCAGATCGCACCGGTGTCCGACGCCGCGTGCGAGGTGACGCTGGTGACGGCGCAGAGCGGGATGCTCGCCGGGCTGACCAACCTGGTCCAGGGGTCCAAGGCGCGCGAGCTCGTGGACACGGAGCTGGCCGGCCTGAAGGCCGAGTCCGAGCTCCGCATGCGGGGCAAGGGCTGACACGCCGCCGTAGATCGGCGTGTCACATCATTTCCTTCGGTGTCTTCTCATGTCTGCTGAATGCCTGTCTCGTTCTCCAGAATGACCCTTACGCTGGCAAAAGGCATCCGGTCGAAAAGTTACGCGCGTTTCGGACACCTCGATACTTCACAACAACTGTTATCTGATCGAGACAAGGCGGTTACCCGTATGTAGCGTCGGATCCGTTGTGCCACCGGAGGCACAACCGCGGGCCTCATTCCCAGATTCGGTACGGGCACCGCGCAACCGGCGACTTGGAGAACTTCGGTGAGTACCACCGTCCGACGCGGTCGACACCGCGCCGATCATGCTCCTAGCACTCCCCTGATGACCGTGACCCGCACTGCAGCCCGCTCGGGCGCAGTCATCGCGGCATCGTCCGGACTTCTCGCGACGGCATTCGCACCCGGTGCGCACGCCGTCGCTGGAGACGGTTCGAACCGCTTGGCAAGCGTCGACATGTCGGCACTGACGCAGGCCGCCCGCAAGGAGCTCGCGGCGGCCCCGGCAGTACAGGTCGCAACGGACGCGAAGCTCAGCATCGAGAGCAAGGCCGTCACGGTCACCCCCGCTCCAGAGCCAGAGCCCGTCGTGAAGGCCGCCACCTATCCCGAGCCGGAGGTGGAGGCCCAGGCCTCGGTCGAAGAACCCGAGCCGGCCACCCCGGACTACGCGTCCGACGGTTCCATCGGCGCTCAGGCCGTGGCGATCGCCATGCAGTACCTCGGTATCGCCTACACGTACGGTGGCGAGTCCCCGGGCACGGGCTTCGACTGCTCCGGCCTGATCAAGTACGTGTACGCCCAGCTCGGTGTCCAGCTGCCGCACTCGTCGTCATCCATGGTGGCCTCCGGCTACCAGGTCACGACGCCGATCCCCGGCGACATCGTGTGGACCCAGGGCCACGTCTCCCTCTACGCGGGCGACGGCATGGTGGTCGAGGCGGCCAACTACGGTACGCCGGTCCGCCACACCGCCCAGTGGCAGGACTACGCGGTCTACATCCGCCCGTACTGACAGGTACACCCTTTTGGTCGTGGGCCTGATCGTTGTGCCCGAGCGCCCGTCTCGAGCGCATCGATCACGCCCACGACCAGAAGGTCCGTAGGCGACCGCCGGGGCCGCGCGGACGGCTGCTGCCGCTTCAGGCCCAGGCCTCGGAGAGCTCGACCTCGTCCGAGGCTTCCCTGGAGAGCCGGAGCGCCGCGATCGTCGCTCCGAGCAAGAGGGCGACCACCCAGGCGCCGAGCTGGTGCCCGTCGGACACGACGGCCGCCGAGGCCAGCTCGTCCCAGACGATGCCGGCAGCGGTCAGCGCGTCCTCGGTGAGCGCCGAGCCGGCCGAGACGTCTCCTTGCACGGCCGCGAGGGCCGGACCTGCCGCCTGCAGGACCCAGACGAGCCCCGCGGCAGGCAGCCAGCCGAGGAGCTCGATGGGCTTCGTGTCCACGGCCAGACCGAACGCGATGCCGAGCGCCACCGCGAAGATCCACCACGTGCCGGTGGGGGACACCGAGTTCCCCGGGAGCAGCCCCCAGAGCCAGCCATCGAGGAGCACCACCGGCAGGGCGAGCGTCAGGCCGCGCAGGGCTGCCGGGCCGAGGGCCGTCAAGAGACCGGCCAATAGCCCGACGGACCCAGCGACACCGGTGATGACGAGCATCCCGAGCGGCGCGGCATCACCGGGCACGCTCGCCCGGATCGAGATCCACCAGGAGACGCCACCCGTGGCAGCCATCGCCACGAAGGTGCCCGTGATCGCGGCACCGGCACCGGCCCTCGACGACGCCGGCAGACCCGCCGCGACACCGCCGAGGAGACCACCGAACAGGGCCATGACGGCCAGCCCGACCACCGCGTCGTCGGCGATGAACGGGAGGGGCAGAAAACTGTTGCCGCCCGCGGCCGAGGCGTCAGAAATGCCTGTGACCACGTACAACGCCTGAAGAAGCCAGGGCAAGAAGCCGCAGGCCCACCATGCGAAGGCACTGATGAGAAGCACCCACCAGGCGGAGGTGCGGTACGCGCTTACGGCCATGCCGCCGAACGGTAGCGGATGAATGTGATGTCGGTCATAACCGCTGAAGACTAGAACGACGTAAAATCTGCGTCTTCGTGGGGTCAGACCGTAATGCGTAACCCGATCGTGACTTTTCCCATGAACGTGTGTACTTTGACTTCTGCTCCCCCGCAACGGTGGGAGTCGTGAGCTGGACGCCGAATCCTGTCACCGGCTCATGACCAGACGTTCGAGACAGGAGCGGGGGACCCACTTCCCGGGCGACAGCAGGATCGTCGTCCTCGGGGTGAAGCCGGACGGAAACCCCCCAGTAGCCGTGCGGCCGGGTGTGTACTCCTACCCGAACCCGACAGCTGACCTCGCAGGCGGTACAGGAGACATTAGGTGACGAACTCCATCCGCGGCCGGCATCGTGACAGCCGGCCGGCCATGACACCGCTGACCATCCTCGCTCGTACCGCCACGGAGAACGCCGGCACCGTCGCCCGCCGTGGCGCCATCGCCGCAGCCGCAGGTGGCGTTCTGATCTCGACCATCGCGACGACGGCCCACGCGGCCCCGGCGATGGACCTCAAGACCGATGTGAAGACCGCCAAGCTCAACTCGGTCGACCTCAACTCCCTCACCGCGGTAGCCAAGCAGGCAGTCGCCGCGGCCCCCACCGTGACCGTCCCGGCCGACGCAAAGATGCCGACCGAGATGGAAGCACTGGGCACCTCGTCAGACGCCGACGGCAAGAAGGGCGGCGAGGAGGGCGAAGGCCCTGCCGTCGTCTCGGTCGACGCACCGGACCCGGTCCCGGTCGGCCAGCAGGCCATCAACATCGCCTTCAACTACCTCGGCATCACGTACGTGCTGGGCGGTAACTCGCCGGCCGAGGGCATGGACTGCTCGGGCCTGATCCAGTACGTGTACGCGCAGCTCGGCGTCGGCCTGCCGCACTCGTCCGGTGCGATGCTCAGCTCCGGCTACCAGGTCACGTACCCGGAGCCCGGCGACATCGTCTGGACACCCGGCCACGTGGCCCTCTATGCGGGCGACGGCATGATCATCGAAGCCTGGGCCGCCGGCATGCCGGTGCGCTATACCGAGATGTGGCAGAACAGCCCGACATTCATCCGCGTCGCGTAAGGCCTGAGCCGTAGGACCAACAGCTCACTGCGAGGCGTCGCCTCCGTGCCGGGTTTCCGCCCGACGCCGGAGGCGGCGCCTTTCGCGTTGCGGCGTCGATGACGGGCTAACGTAGCCGCCGGGCGTCAGGTGGCGCCGGTACGCCACCGTGACGTACGACGAGCGAAAGCCGACGGTAGCCAGATGCGTTTCAGCAGCCTCGCGGGTCGCGAGGGTGGGCGGGGTGCAGCGCTCCGGCGCCGACCTGGTCAGCTCGTGATTGCCGGTTTCGTCGCTGCCATAGCCGTGGGCACGCTGCTCCTGCTGCTCCCGATCGCGGCGTCCGGTGAACCGGCCACGTTCATGGAGGCGCTGTTCACCGCGACGTCGGCCGTGTGTGTCACGGGCTTGATCGTCACGGACACACCGGTGTTCTGGTCGGGGTTCGGCGAGGCGGTGATCCTGGTGCTCATCCAGATCGGCGGCCTCGGGGTCATGACCGTCGCCTCGCTGCTCGGCGTCCTGGTCTCACGGCGCCTGGACCTGAGCTCGCGACTGGTCGCCGCGGCGTCGACCCGCACGGTGAGCCTTGGCGACGTACGCCGGACCCTCGTCCGCGTCGTCATCCTCGCGTTGGTCATCGAGGCCGCCGTCGCGACGGTGCTGGCGGTGCGCTTCGCCGTCGCCTACGACGAGACGCTCGGCCGAGCGCTCTGGCACGGCGTCTTCCACGCCGTCTCCGCGTACAACAACGCCGGCTTCGCCCTGTTCTCGCTGTCGCTCATCGACTTCGTGGCCGACCCGTGGATCGTCCTGCCGATCTGCCTCGCCACGATCGTGGGCGGGCTCGGCCTGCCGGTGGTCCTCGAGGTCCTGCGCGAACGCGTGCGGCCGGCGCGCTGGAGCGTCCACACCAAGATCACGCTGCTGATGACGACACTGCTGCTGGTGGGCGGCACCGTGTTCTTCCTCGTGGCCGAGTGGGACAACGCCGCGACCATGGGCGGGCTCGACAACGGCGGCCGGGTCCTGGCGTCGTTCACGCAGTCGGCGCAGGCGCGCACCGCCGGGTTCAACTCGGTGAACACCGGCGAGATGCACACGGAGACCTGGCTCGGGACGATCATCCTCATGTTCATCGGCGGCGGCTCCGGTGGAACGGCCGGCGGTATCAAGGTGACGACGTTCGCGGTGCTCGCCGTGGTGATCTGGTCCGAGCTACGCGGCGACCCGGACGCCACGGTCTTCGACCGCCGCATCTCGCCGGCCACCCAGCGCCAGGCCCTCACCCTGGCCCTGCTCGGGGTGGCGATAGTGGTTCTCCCCACCCTGTGGATGACGGCGCTCTCGCCGTTCACGGTGGACCAGATCCTGTTCGAGGTGACGTCCGCGTTCACCACCACCGGTCTGTCCACAGGGATCACCGCGCAGCTCGCCTGGTATCACCAGCTGGTGCTCGTCATGCTGATGTTCATCGGGCGGCTCGGACCGATCACCCTCGGTACCGCGCTCGCGCTGCGCGCCCGTGGCCGCCTGTACCGGCTGCCGGAGAGCGCCCCGATCATCGGCTGACGGCTACGCGCTACCCGCCGTACACGACGCCGCGGCCGCACCGATCATCGACGTCAGGAGGACGACGGTGACGGCGCGGCCGCGGGATGCTGCGATCAAGCCTTCTTGCGGCCGAAGATCGCCTGGACGATCAGGATCACGATGATCGCGCCGAGCACCGAGAAGAGCCAGCTCTGCCAGGACCAGAAGGTGTCCATGCTGACGTTGAAGATGAGACCACCCAGCCAGCCGCCGAGCATGGCGCCCAGCACGCCCAGGAGCAGGGTGAGCCAGAAGCCGCCCGGCTGCTTGCCTGGGATGACGATGCGGGCGATCACGCCGGCGATCAGTCCGAGGATAAGAAAGGCCCAGAAGCCCATAGCGTCTTCCTCCAGAGTAGTTTGGCCTGCTTGCGCACTACCTCAGCACTGATTGGGCCGACGTGCCACCGGACCCGCCGAATCAGTCCCATATCGGGACATTGCACCCAGCCGATCCGCTGACGGCGTCGCGCTACAGTTCGCCCGGGCAAGGGCCTGAGGCAGGACCGGAGCAAGGACTCCGGGCACGTGACAAGGGAGACCGCATGAACCAGGCGATCGGTACACCGGCCGAGCCACGACTCGAACCACGCACCTGGCGGGGGCGGCTCCGCACGTTCCTCGACCAGAGGTGGTTCGTCAACCTCGTTCTTGTCGTGATCCTGGCGAATGCCCTGATCCTGGGCGCCGAGACCATGGTGAGCGGCGCTGCGTACGAGATCCTGATGGACATCGACCACATCATGCTCGGCTTCTTCGTGGTCGAGCTGCTCCTGCGGATCGTCGCCAACGGTCGGCAGTTCTTCCGTGACCCGTGGAACCTGTTCGACCTCGCCGTCGTCGGCATCGCGTTGCTCCCGGCCAGCGAGTCCCTGTCCGCGCTGCGCGCTCTGCGCGTGCTCCGCGTGCTGCGCGTGATCACGGTGGTGCCGTCGCTGCGCCGCGTCGTCGACGGTCTGCTGCGGGCCGTGCCGGGCATGGGCGCCGTCGGCGCACTGCTGGTGCTCGTCATGTACGTGTCGGCGGTGATAGCGACCGGCCTGTTCGGCGAGTCCTCGGACGAGTACTTCGGCAACCTGGGGATCTCGCTGTTCACGCTCTTCCAGGCCATGACGGGCGAGGCCTGGCCCGACATCGCCCGCACGGTCATGGTGGCTCATCCGTGGGCCTGGATCTTCTTCGTGCTCTACATCCTGGTGGTCAGCTTCGCGGTGCTGAACCTGTTCATCGCCGTCATCGTCAACGGCATGGAGGAGATCTCCGAGGAGGAGCGCCTGGACGACGAGCAGAAGGACGAGCGGCTCGACGCCCTGGCCGCACAGAACCGGGAGATCCTCGTCGAGCTCCGCTCCCTGCGCGCGAAGCTCGACGATGAGGGCGGCGGCAGCACAGCCGGGGCCGGCGCCACGCCATAGCTAACCCAGCACCACGTTGACGAGGTGCGGCGGCCGCACCACGACCCGCCGCACCGCCCGGTGTCCCACGGCCCGGGTGACGGCCGGCCGCGCCAGGGCGGCCAGCTCCAGGTCCGCCGCCGCGACGTCGGCGGGCACCGAGAGGCGGTCCCGCACCCTGCCGTCGACCTGGACCACCGCCTCCACCTCCGTAGTCACCAGGAGCGCCGGGTCCACTGCCGGCCACGGCTGCGCCGCGACCGGCGTCGTGCGCCCCAGCCGCTGCCACAGCTCCTGGGCGGTCTGCGGCGCGAACAGGCTCAGCAGCACGGCTATGGCCGCGACGGCCTCTTCGTAGGCCGCAGCGTCCACGCTGCCGCCCGACGCCGCCCGACGCACCTCGCCCACCAGGCCCATCAGCCGCGCGACGGCGACGTTGAGGCGCCCGGCGTCGACCAGTCCGTCGACGTCGTGCACCGTGCGATGCACCGCGCGACGCAGGACGTCGGGACCGCCGTCGCCGTCGCCGTCGCCGTCGGTCGAGCCCGATGGGACCAGGCGCAGCACGCGAGCCAGGAACTTTCGCATCGCCTCGGGCGAGACGTCCGCCCAGTCGACGTCGTCCTCCGGCGGCCCGGAGAACAGGATCGCGAGCCGGACGGCGTCGACCCCGTGCCGGTCCAGCTCGGCCGCCAGGTGGACGCCGTTGCCCAGGGACTTGCTCATCGCCCTGCCGTGGTTGACCACCTGCCCCTGGTTCAGCAGGCGGGCGTACGGCTCGGGCGAGGGCACCAGACCCATGTCGAACAGCACCTTGGTGACGAACCGCGCGTACAGCAGGTGCATGGTCGTGTGCTCGGCACCGCCCACGTACAGCGCGGCCGGCATCCAGCGGGCGGCGTCCTCGGGGCGGAACGGGCCGCCGTCGTATCCCGGCGACAGATATCGCAGGAAATACCAGGACGAGTCCACGAACGTGTCCATCGTGTCCGTGTCCCGCTCGGCCGGGCCGCCGCACCGCGGGCAGGCGGTCGCCACCCAGTCCCGTGCGCCGGCCAGGGGCGAGACGTCGCCGGGCGTGAGCTGCTCGCCCTCCAGGTGCGGCAGCTCGACCGGCAGCTGGTCGTCCGGGACGACCACCTCGCCGCAGCCCGGACAGTGCACCACCGGGATCGGTGCGCCCCAGTAGCGCTGCCGGGAGACCAGCCAGTCGTGCAGGCGGTAGCTGGTGCCGTCCGGTCCATGCTGTCGGCCGATCCAGTTCCGCTGCATCGTCAGCACGTGCGCCGGCCAGCCCGGCTCCAGCAGCGACATGTCGTCCAGCAGCCGGTCCGCGTACGCGGTGATCCGGAAGAACCACTGCGTCAGGCTGCGGGCGACGACGGTGGCGCCGCAGCGCTCGCACGCGCCGTCGACCACCTGCTCGTTGGCCAGCACCGTCCGGTCGTCCGGGCACCAGTTCACCTCTGCCGCGGCGCGGTAGGCCAGACCTCGTTCGTGGAGCCGGGCGAACAGCCACTGGGTCCAGCGGTAGTACTCCGGCTCATGTGTGTGCACGCGCCGTGACCAGTCGAACGAGACGCCGTAGCGCCGGATCGACGCCGCCTGGGTGGCGATGTTCACTGAGGTGAACACGGCCGGATGCTCGCCCCGGCGGATCGCCGCGTTCTCCGCCGGCAGGCCGAACGAGTCCCAGCCGATCGGGTTGAGCACGTCGAAGCCCTTGGCCCGCCAGTACCGCGCCACGACGTCGGTGATCGCGAACACCTCGGCGTGACCCATGTGCAGGTCCCCCGACGGGTACGGGAACATCGTCAGCAGATAGCGGCGTGGGCGGGCGCCGTCGTCGGACGCCTGGAACAGACGGCCCTCCGCCGGGCCGTCGCCTGCCGGGCCTGGGGTGCGGTACGTGTCGCTCATCGCTCTCGCTCTCCGGTGCATCGATCGGGTCCGGGCACGAAAAAGCCCCTCACAGGGAGGGGCTGCCGCACCGGGTGTGCCCGATCGAGGGGCGGAGTCGGTGCGGCTACGTAAGGGGCGAGCGTGCGTTGCGCATGCCTCCACGATACGTGGGCCGGCCGAGCCAGGTAAAGGGAGTCGCACCTGTGCGCGGGCGCGTCCCGCGCGCGGCGAACGAGCTCCTCGTGCAGCGAGCCGGTCCGAATACGGTCCGAAGCGGACGTTGTAGGAGAAATAGAAAAAAACCCACAAGTGCTGTGACATCCGGGCGACCCGCGCGTCTGGGCTACATGGAACACACCGAGCACCCCGAACTGGTTCGTCTGGGCGCCCAGTACCTGCGCGCGTACGCGGACGGCGACGCCGTCAGCCTCTACCGCCTCGCCGACGCGTGGGGGGCGAGCGAGCTGATCGCCGCCACGTGCGAGGTCGCCCTCGCCGTCATCCACGCGACGGCCGGACCACAGGGCTTGGACGCCGTATCGACGACGTTTGCGACGAACCGGAGGTAGGTACCGATGAACAGGACCAGGTCCGTTGCCAAGGCCTCCGGCGGAGCCGACGAACCCGAAGACTTGCGCGAAGACAGCGTTGTGGTGCGATCATTGGCCAGCGCGTCAAAACTGGACACCATGGGCAGAAGGAGCCAAGACCGCGTGACCACGACTGGTGACCTGCGGGTCGATGACTGGGTCGTCCATCGTCCCAACGTCGTGCGTTCGGTCGCTGCCCGCGTGCCCGGCATCGATGCCGAGGAAGCCGCCAGCCGCGCCCTGGAAAAAATGGTCCGGATCGTGTCCACCGGCACCACCATCGACGACCCGGCCCCCTACTGGCGACGCGCAGCAGTCAACGAAGCCATCAGCATGACCCGCGAAGCAGGACGCACCAGACCCGTCGAGGACGACACCCTCGACGGCCTGACACCCCCCGTCGCCGGCGCCGAGCTCGACGCCGAACGCCGGGCCGACGTCACCATGCTCCGCGACGCCCTGGCCGACCTCGCCGACGACGACCGCCAGATCCTCCTGGAACGCCACGTCCACGACCGGGCCGTCACCGACATCGCCACCGACCTCGGCGTCCGACCCCACGCCGCGACGATGCGGCTACGCCGCGCCGAGGAACGCCTCGCCGGCGCGTTCGCCGCCGCCCACGCCCAAGCCGTGCGCGAACCCGAGTGCCGCACCACCCGCGCCGCCATGCACGACTACCTCAAGGGACGCCTGCTACCCCGCCGGCAACGCCGCCTCGAGGTCCACATGGACAGGTGCGCCCAGTGCACCCGCGCGTTCATGAACGTGCGCGAGGTGTCCTGGATGCTGCGTGACCTCGGCCAGCATGTCGTCGCCGGCGGGCTCGCCACCAGCGCGGCCGGCGCCGTCGCCGGCGGCACGGGTGCCGCCGCCGGGGCGAGGCCCAAGAGCACCGGGAAGCGACCACGCTCCTTGGGCAAGAAGGAGACCACTGTCGCGGCCGGAGTCCTGGCCGCCCTCGCCATCAGCGGAGGCGCGCTGGCACTTGTCGCCAACCAGAGCGCCGAACCACCCGTCCAGGCCGTCCAGGACACCGGGCCTGCCGGTGACGGCCCGGGTGGCGGCGCCGGCAGTGGCGGAGGCGACGGTGCGGGTACTGGCGACAGCAGTACAGGCGACACGTCGAGCTCGCCCGACCAGACGCCGCAGGACCAGCCGCCGTCCATCCCGCCGACCGACCCTCAGCCGCGCCCGGCGACCACGCCCAAGGAGGACGCTGCCGCGGCAGCGAACCCGGTAGCGCCATCCGCGCCGGACGGGACCGATCCTGCGCCGGCGCCCGAGCCGCCGCCCGATGACGCCCCACCGACAGCTGATCCAGGCCCCGGCTCAGATCCTGTCCCGGCACCAGGCGGGGGTGCGGACAAGCCTGACCCCGTTCCCCCGGCCGACCCCCCGCCGGAGGAACCGGGAGACCCGCCACCTGGCCCACCCGAACCGCCGAACCCGCCGGACGCTCCCCCGAGCCCGGTCGGCAGTGCGTTGAGCGACCTGCTCGCCGGCCTGGGCCTCGCCGGCCTTCCCGGTATCGATCTCGCGACCACCACGCTGGACGAGATCTGGGCACTGTTCCTCGGCACGGCCACGGACAGTGCCGGACAGGCCGTCGACGACGCTGAACCAGTGGCCGGGGGCTGATGGCCGTGCGGGCTTCACACCTGGCCCGCAGCCTGTCATCGCTGTGCGTACGCACAGTCCCTCTGGGCGGCAGCCCAAGATCGTCCCTTGATCACGACTGCGCCTTCCATGCGCCTGCGTTCTTTGCGAGCATGCACGCCCGAGGTCTCGTGCAACGTGACAACACGCGGCGCCCTGTCGCGTACAGGAGGGGTTTGGCGTGACCGTCACCAGCGCGGACCTCAGCCAGTGGGCAGCGCACCGCCGCGCTGTCGTCTTCACGGTCTCACGGCGCGTCCACGGGATAGATCCCGAGCTGGCCGCCAGCCGCGGGCTCGAGCTGTTGTGCGTCGAGCTTCTGAAGCAGGGCGAGGTGTCCGACCCTGTCGCGTTCTGGACCACCGCCGCGGTGGACGTAGCCCTGGCGATGGCGCACGAAGAGCCCATGCCGGACGACCAGGCCGCGAGCGAGGCCATCACCGCGCCGATCCGGCGAGCTCTGGACTTCGAGGTGCTGACCGCGGCGATGGAGCGGCTGTCCGCCGGTGACCAGCAGCTGCTCTGGGACCACCACGTGGGATCCCGCCCGGTGGCCGCGATCGCCGACGAGATCGGCGTGCTGCCCTACGCCGCCAAGCGGCGCTTGCGCCGCGCCGAGAACCGCCTCGCGAGCAGCTTCGCCGAGACGCACACCGGCACGGCCGACGACATCGAGTGCGAGTCCACCAGGGCCTCGATGCATGACTTCGTGCGGAACCGTCTCCTGCCCGGCCGCCGGCAGAAGGTCGAGGACCACATGGTTCTGTGCGCCGGCTGCACCCGGGCATTCGTCGACGTCCGGGAGTCCTACTGGATGCTGCGTGCGGCCGCTCCGGTCCTGCTGCTCGGCGCCGTGACGGCGGTGAAGGCGAGCACCGCGGTCGGGACCGCCGGCGTCGCCGCGACGGGAGCCGGCCTCGGCGGGGGGATCGCCGCTCTGGGTACCCGCGTGGCTCTGACCGTCCGTAGTGCCCTGACGGACCCGATCAGCCTGACGGCGACGGTAGCCGGCGGGCTGTTCCTCACCAGCGCCGTCACTACCGGGGTGGCCGGTGTCGCAGGAGTCCCGCCGACATTCTTCGAGACCGGGGTGGTCTCGGTCTCCACGCCGGGTGGCGCGAAGGCAGTGGTTCCTGACGGCGTGCCGACCGCGCCGGCGGAGGAACCAGCGGACCGTCCGGAGTCGACCCGGTTCGTCCCGCCTGGTCTGGCGAAGGGCACCGGCATGCCACCCGGTCTGGCCAAGCAGGACGGTGTGCCGCCGGGCCTCGCCAAGCAGAACGATGTACCGCCAGGACAGGCCAAGCAGGACGGTGCGCCGGCAGACCAGGCGGACGACGCCAGCAGCTCGCCGAGGCCCACCGAGCCGAGCACAGGTACCTCGCCGGGAAATAACGGGACGGATCGCACACCGCCCGGCCTCGCGAAGACCGATGGCACGCCGCCCGGCCAGGCCAAGAAGAACGGCACGCCGCCCGGCCAGGCCAAGAAGAACGGCACGCCGCCCGGCCAGTCAGGCGAGGCAGCTCGTCCGGACCGGTCCGACGAAGCAGCGACACGGTCGAACCCCGGGCGAGGGAACGCCTAGGAAGACTGCGCGACACGAACCAGGCAGTAAGTGGGAGACCAGCGGGACACCGGCCAAGCCCGTCCGATCATGCCCGTCCCAGGAGCACGAGCACCTCGTAGTGCGAGGTCTGCGGGAACATGTCGAGCAGGCGCGCTCGCACCGGGCGTAGCGACGGCATCGCGGCGAGGTCCTTGGCGAGCGTCGTCGCATTGCAGCTCGAATACAGGACGTGCTCGATCCCCGACGTCTCGAGCCACTGTGCCAGGTCCGGGCCGATGCCCCGCCGGGGCGGGTTCACGATCACCATCTCGGGCAGCTCGGGGGCAGCCGGTCCGACGGCGAACTCCGTCGCGTCGCCCGCGGCGAACGTGACGTCACGGAAGCGCTCGACCGCGTCGTCGTCGCGGAGCTTCTCCACCGTGCCCGACGCTGCCGCTATCGCCTCCGCGCTGATCTCGATGCCCGTGACGGCACGGCCCGGCGCAGCGCAGTGCAGCGCGAAGCCGCCCACCCCGCAGTACAGGTCCCAGAGCGTGCTCGGGCCCACCTCGTCGACCCAGGTGCGGGCCTGTCGGTAGAGCTCCGTGGCGACTGCGGTGTTGGTCTGAAAGAAGCTCTGCGGGCGCAGGTCGAGCGTGATGTCGTCGATGCGCATCGGGAGGGTGGTGCGCTCGGTGAGCGGGATCTCGAGGTCACCCTCGAGCACGGCCGCATGCTTGGGCTGGATGTTCGCCGACGCGACGGCCAACGCCGGGAGCTCGGCGAGCAACGAGGGCAGGTGCTTGCGGATCCGCGCGATCGACTCCTGGGAACGCAGCACGAACCGGACCATGAGCTCGCCGTCGGGCGACAGGGTGACCAGGAGGTACTTGAGCTCCCCGCGCTGCTGCGCGCGCTTGCCCCGGCCGGACACCTCGTAGGGCTCCAGGCCGGCCTGCGTGACGAAAGCTGCCAGGGGCACGAAGGACGCCTGGAGGGCGTCCGGGTAGAGGCCGCAGTCCGTGAGGTCGACTCCGTGGCCGGCGCGATCGAGGATGCCGAGCACCGGCTCGGCGACCGTGCCGCTGACCACCATCTTGGCTTTGTTCCGGAACCCGGACTCCAGGCTGCTGACCGCAGGAAGCCAGGTCAGCCCCGAACCAGCGGTCGGGTCGGCTTCCTCGACGGTAGAGCCCGTCGGTACCGAGTCAAGGAGCGTAGCGACGTGCCGCTCCTTGTCGAGCACCTGGGTGGGGTAGTCGATCTCCAGGAGGGTGCAGGAGTGGCAGCGGCCGGCGTCGTAGTGGAGGCACTGCACACACCCATTATCCAGCCCGGGCGCAACCGCCTTGATCAGCGCCTTCGTCCGGCCGCTACTCCGTGTACTCGAAGTGCCACGGCTCCTCGCGGCCCCCGCCCGCCCGCGCCCACTCCGGGTGGTGCCAGCCGACCTCGGGCCCGTTCGCGGCGAGCCACTCGTACTCGGGCTGGCCGAAGCGGAAGCCGTCGTCCGTCGGCACGTCGATCGCCAGCGCCCAGCCGTGGTTCGAGGTGCCGGGCGCCGCCACCTGTCCGCTGCCGAACTCGTTGAGCGCCTGGAGCTGCCAGTCGTAGGGCCGGTACCCGTACTCCACCCGCAGCGGCTTGCCGAACTTCGCCTCGAACTCCGCTCCCAGCTTCTCCCAGGCCTTGCTCGCGTCGCACCGCAGGTACTGGTCCTGCCCCTCCGGCCCCACCCCGACCTTGCACAGGGTGTCCAGGTCGAGCCGTCCGTTGGAGCCGTCTGCGACGGTCGCACGGGCGTCCCACGCTGCCGCCTCGATGGCGGCTCGCGCAGCCTCCCGCCGCTCACCCAGCTCCCGGACGGAGCTCAGCTCGCCCTGGTCCGCCGCAGCCGTGAGCGCCGCCTGGCCTTCTTTCCGATGGGCCTCCAGGGTGCTGCGGACGGTGGCAGGGGCGCCCGAGTCCGCGGTCCAGCTCAGGGTGTACGCGGAGTCGCGCACGGAGATCTTGAGCTGTGCCGTGACCTTCGTCAGCGTCGTCTTCGCCGTCTTGAGCTGTGCGGCTGTCTTCTTGGCCTGTTCTGCTGCCGTGCGGGCCTCGGCCTGCGCGTCCTTGCGGTTCTGCTGCCACTCCCGGTTCGACGCCTGGGTCTCCTTGGTCGCCTCGACGAGTGTGGTCGAAGTGGTGCGCAGGGTGGTCGCCCACCCGGTCGCCTTGGCCTCGAGGGCGGCGATGTCCTCCGGGGTGTCGAGCCCGGCCGTGCCGGAGTCGGGGACCGCCGGCGGCTGCGTGGCGCCGAGCTCCTTTGCCTCGGCGACGTGTCCTGCCAAGTCGGTCCGGACGGTCTCGTCGGCCACCTTGCCCTTTGAGGCGGCGAGGACCTGCTCCGCCTCCGCGATCTGCTGGGTCAGGTCCTCCTGGACGGCGCGCCCGTCGTCCACGGCTTGCACGATGTCGGCGTGGGCGTGCGCCAGCTGTCCCAGCTCGCGCTCGTTCCCGGCGTGGACGAGGGCGAACACGATGCTGCCGACGAGCGCGACCGCCGCGGTGACCAGGAAGACGACCAGTGGGCGCATGGACCCGCCGTCCGACGGGGCGGCTGCCCTTCCGGACCCGGCTCCGTCGGGCTGCGCCCGGTCCGGCACCTCGGTCGAGGTGCCCGACGTCGGGCGCGGCCCGGCCGCGGCGGGTTCGGGCGGCCCGGCAGGTGCGGGCGGCTCCACGTTGAAGGACATGGCCCGAAGTTTGGCGAATTCGGGCCCTTGACGCTAATCGCCTGCCCGGTCCGCAAGGTTCTTGAGCTTGTCGAGGTACACAGCGGCCTCGCCGGCCTGCCAGTCCGGGATGTTCGTGTTGCGAGGCAGGAGGCCCACAGACCGGTCGGTCAGCTCGCGCAGGATGTCGGCGTGGCCCGCGTGCCGGGTGATGTCGTTGGCCACGTGCGTGATGATGCGGAACAGGGTGACCTCGCGGTTCCCCCACCAGGGCACGTGGCCGACCGTGTCCAACGGCAGCATGTCGATGGTCTCGTCGCAGAACACCCAGGCCCGCCGGTAGAGGTCGGCGATCGAGGCGATCGACTCGTCGGCCGTCGCGTACCAGTCCGCCTGCGGGTCGTCCTCCAGCGCCTGGTCGGACAGGAGTTCCTCCGGGGTGGGCCACTCCCGGCCGAAGCAGGCCCCGAAGTAGCCGATCTCGGTGTTGGCGCAGTGCTTCACCAGGCCCAGCAGATTGTTGCCGGAGGGCACGAGGGGCCAGCGTGCCTGCTTCTCCGTGAGGCCCTCGAGCTTCCACAAGAGGGCCGCACGGGTTTCGTTCAGGTACTGCTTCAAGACCTGCTTCTGCTCGAGCTCGTCCGCGTCGCCGGTCGTACTGCCAGTCGTCTGCACCATAGGGCCAGTGTGTCCCGCGCCACTGACATCTATCGAGCCCGTTGCGCCCTGGTGCGCTTCTTGGGCTTGCGCTGGAGCCACCACTCGGCGAAGAGCAGGTTCACCACCCAGGACACCCAGGCGGACGCCGCTGCGGCGGACAGGGCTTCGGGCGACGACGCCATGTCCCCGTCGAACGACGGGGCGAAGGTGACGACCAGCAGCACACCCCAGAAGCGGTTCGCCACGATGGAGAAGGCCAGCGCGGTGCTCCGGACCATCCACGCGCGGTGGTCGGTGAAGCGTCGCTGCCGCACGGCCCGGAACCCGAGCAGCGTGAACGTGACGAGCAGCACCGCGAGGAGCGAGTTCGCGATCCGCTGGCTCGGCCCTTCGCTCGGGAACTGTGCGGTGACCAGGGCTCCGATCCCGGTCAGTACGGCCGCCACCACGTACACCCGGCCGCTCCAGCGGTGGATGCGCGGGTGGTTGGCCCGGAGCCACGGCCAGAGCTGGAGCACCGCGGCGGCGAGCAGCACCGAACCGGTGAAGATGTGGGTGACCAGGGCGGGGTAGTAGGCAGGCCCGCGGTCACCGACCTCCCCCACGGGAAGCAGCGCCTGGGACGGGTCGAGGCCTACGTAGCGGGGCAGCGTCGTCACCAGGAAGACCGCCGTGATCACGGCGAGCGGTGCGATCCAGGGACGGCGCCACCAGCGGACCGCCGGTCGGCGAGGAGCGGGTGCGGTGTCCGGCGCGGCGTCTGTCGTCGTGTCGGTTGCCATGTCTTGCCTGCTTTCGTCGGATCGGAAGTTCAGGACGGTGCGCCACGTCAGCGCCGGGCACGGAACGCCAGGCCTGCCGCCACCGCGAAGAGCAGCCCGAGACCGAGGCACCAGACGACGGCGAGCACTGCTGCGCCGACCGGGTCTGCGCCGCCCGCTGCGTCGCCGGCGAGCAGGCCGCGCACCGTCTCGATCACCGGTGTCACGGGCTGGTGCTCCGCGAACCCGCGCAGCCAGCCCGGCAACGTGTCGACGGGCACGAAGGCGCTCGAGACGTAGGGCAGGAACATCACGAAGAAGGAGAAGCCACCAGCGGCCTCCGGCGACCGGACCAGCACTCCCACGAGGGCGGCGAGCCAGGTGATCCACCCGACGAAGAGCAGGATCATGCCGACGGCGGCGAGCCACTCCAGGGCGGAAGCCTCGGGGCGGAACCCCATCAGGATCGACACGCCGAACACGATGGCGGTGGTGACCAGGTTCTTCACGAGGCTCGCGGCCACGTGTCCCGACAGCACCGTCCAGGCGGTGACGGGCATCGACCGGAGCCGTTCGACCATGCCGCTCGACATGTCGTGCTCGACGGCGGCCGCGGTGCTTGCGGCACCGAACCCGGCGGCCAGCAGGATGACGCCCGGCGTCACGTAGTTGATGTAGCCGGTGCCGGTGTCCATGGCCCCGCCGAAGACGAGCACGAACATCAGCAGGATGATCACGGGCAGCACCACCGCGGTGATCATGGCGTCCAGGTCGCGCGAGACGAGGCGCAGGCCGCGCACCGTCATGGTCGAGACGTCTCTGAGCAGGTACGTCACGCTGCCACCCCTGCCGGTCGCGCCGAGTGCTCCTGGCCGACGTGTCCGGTCAGGGCGAGGAAGACGTCGTCGAGGGTGGGTGCCCGCACCTCCCAGTGGTCGGGCGTCACCCCCGTCGCCTCGACCACGGACAGCACGGACCGCACGTGGGCGACCGAACCGTCGGTGGGCACCCGCACCCGCGCGCCGTCGGCGGTGGCCGCGACCGCAGGGGCGACCTGTCCGGCGTCGGACGCGGAGGCGAAGGTGAGCTCGACGCCCGCGTCGCCCACCTCACGCTTGAGCTGTGCGGGCGTGCCCTCGGCGACCACGCGGCCGCCGTCGACGAGCGCGACCCGCTGGGCGAGCCGGTCGGCCTCCTCCAGGTACTGGGTGGTGAGGAAGACGCTGGTGCCTTGCTCGACCACGCCACGGACCACGTCCCAGAGCGCCTGGCGCGACCTCGGGTCGAGGCCGGTGGTCGGCTCGTCGAGGAACATGACGCGGGGCCGGGTGAGCAGGCCCGCGGCGAGGTCGAGCCGCCGGCGCATGCCGCCCGACCAGGTGCCGACCTGGCGGTGCGCGGCGTCGGCCAGGTCGAACGCCGTGAGGAGCTCCGCCACACGGCCGCGCACCACCCGGCGCGGGAGGTGCGCGAGGTGACCCATCATCGTGAGGTTCTCGGTCCCGGACAGCTTGTCGTCCACCGCGACCTGCTGGCCGGTGAGGCTGATGATCTCGCGCACCCGCCGCGCGTCGCGCACCACGTCGAAGCCGGCCACGGTCGCCCGGCCGGCGTCGGGCCGCAGCAGTGTCGACAGGATGCGGACGGTGGTGGTCTTGCCCGCACCGTTGGGGCCGAGCAGCGCGAGGACCGATCCCTCCTCGAGCTCCAGGTCGAGCTTGTCGAGCACGGGTGGGCTCATCGAGCCTCGTCTGGCGAAGGACTTGTGCAGGCCTTCGGCTGTGACGATCGCAGCCATGGTCTCCCTCTTCCTCTACTGGTTCCGGTAACTGTTTATGTCCTACGCGCTTTAGTGTGGAACGTAAACAGTATGTGGTCAAGAGAGTTTCGGATCGGCTCACGCCGCGGAGCAGGGCAGGATGGAGCCGATGAGTACCGACACCGCTCCTGAACCGGCCGAGCAGCCGCCGGGCAACGGGCCGACGCCTGAGCTGCCCGCTGCCGTGCAGCGCTTGTGGGGAGATGCGGCACCGCGGCGCCGCGGGCCGAAGCCGGCACTGTCCGCCGCGCAGATCGTGCAGGCCGCGATGGACCTGGCCGACGCCGAAGGCCTCGCCGCCGTCTCGATGGCGCGCGTCGCTGAGGCTGTCGGGTACACCCCGATGGCCCTGTACCGGCACGTCTCCGGCAAGGACGAGCTGCTCGTCCTGATGTCGGACGCCGTGGCCCGCGACCTGCCCGAGCTCCCGGCCGGCCTCGACTGGCGCGCCGGGCTGGAGGCATGGACGCGCGCCCAGATCGACATGGGGTTGGACCGGCCGTGGTTCCTGGACCTGCCGCTGTCCGCCGTGCTACCCGGACCGCACCGGATGCGCTGGATGGACCAGGCGTTCGGCGCGCTGCGGTCCATCGACCTGCCGGCCGACGAGAAGCTCGCGATCATCGGCCTGCTCGCCCAGCACGTGCTGGGCGAGGCGCGGGTGCATGTCGAGTCCCACCGCGCAGCGGTCCAGCGGGTGCGCCGGGAGGCGGGGCTGCCCGACGGGACGCCCGAGTCCGAGCTCGACCCCGCCGCGATCGAGGCGGCGGCCCCCTACGCCGACTTCGAGGCGGTCCTCGCGCGGTATGCCGCACCCGCGGTGTACCCGCACCTGTTCGAGTCGTTCTCGACCTGGACGGGGACGGTGGAGGCCGCACCCGGCGCGGACGACGTCACGTTCGGGATCACCGTCGTCCTGGACGGTGTCGAGGCCTACCTCAGGCGCCGTGGCGCGATTCCCGACGACGAGTCATGAGCCCTTCGCCACAGCGGCGCAACGGTCCTGGCCCGACCACAGGCCGCGGTTTTCGGACGTCGTGCACAGGTCGGCGGCCGGATCCCGTGGCATGTCGGTGGCGTGCGTCAGAGTGGTGCCGTGACCAGTGATCCCAGGACAGATGACAAGACGGTGACGCCGGCGGTAGGCGCGGCCCTGCGGTGCTTCGGCGACGGCGACCCGCTCTATGCGGCCTACCACGACGACGAGTGGGGCGTGCCCGTGCACGGCGAGGCCGCCCTGCTGGAACGCATAGCCCTTGAGGGGTTCCAGTCCGGCCTCTCCTGGATCACGGTGCTCCGCAAGCGGCCGGCGTTCCGAGAGGTCTTCGAGGGGTTCGACCCGGAGAAGGTGGCGGCGTTCGGCCCCGACGACGTCGAGCGGCTGCTCGTCGACGCCCGCATCATTCGGAACCGCATGAAGATCGAGGCCACCGTCGACAACGCGCGGGCCGTGGTCGCGCTGCACGACTCCGGCCGCACGCTCGACGAGCTGTTCTGGTCCTTCGCCCCTGATGCGGCCGTCCGTGAGCACCCGGCCGCCTTCGCCGACGTGCCGGGCTGGACCGCCGAGTCGAAGGCCATGAGCAAGGCGATGAAACAGCAGGGGTTCCGGTTCATCGGCCCGACGACCGCCTACGCGGCGATGCAGGCCTGCGGCCTCGTGGACGACCACGTGGCCACCTGCCCGGTGGCCATCGAGCGCACCCGGGCGATCGCGGTCACGCAGGGACCCACTACCTGAGCGTCGTCGTCACAGCTCCGCGCACGGCTCCACGACCGGAAGGACGGCGTCGCGGACCCACTCGGCGAGGGACGTGGCCGGCGGCCGCAGCATCACGGTGTCGACGCCGTGCTCTGCGAACCCGCGCATCTCCTCGACGAACGCAGCGGTGTCACCCGGGCCGATCGACGCACCGCGGTGCAGCATCGTGACACGGATGTCAGCGGGGTCGCGCCCGACGTCGTCGCAGTGCCGCCGCAGCACGTCGAGCAGGTGCCGCAGCCGCTCGGGCGTCTCGGCGAACAGGTTGCACGCGTCCGCGTACTGCGCGACGAGCCGGAGGGTCCGCTGCTCCCCGGAGCCGCCGATCATGATCTCGGGTCCCGACAGGGGTGGCGGCGAGCAGATCGTCTCGGCGAGCTGGTAGTGCTTGCCCTCGAACGGGCCGTCATTGTCGAGGTCGTACATCTGGCGCGCGATCCGGACCGTCTCCTCCAGCATCTCGAAGCGGTCCTTGAGCGGCGGAAACGGCACCCCGAGCGCGGCGTGCTCCTTGTCGTACCAGGCTGCGCCGATCCCGTAGGTGGCGCGCCCGCCCGAGACCACGTCGAGCGAAGCGACGATCTTGGCCAGCAGGCCCGGGTAGCGGTACGTCACGCCGGTGACCAGCGCGCCGAGCTGCACGTTCTCCGTCACGCCGGCCAGATAGCCCAGCGTCGTGTACGCCTCCAGCATGGGGTCCGACGCCGGGAAGCCCTGGTGCTCCATCTGGAAGTAGTGGTCCATCACGGAGACCCACGCGACGCCACCGTCGTCGGCGTACCGGGCGGCGTCCGCCAGCTCCGTCCGCATCCGGGCGGGCTCCATCGAGTCGAAGCGCATGAAGTGGGTGCCGATTCGCATGTCTCGATCCTCCTACGCCGTCGCGCGACGTCAAGTGCGGACGCGTCAGGCGCCAGGAGCGGTCGGCGCCTCCGTCAGCCCGAGGATCCGCGCCACGAGCCAGGTGATCGAGTCAGCGATCTCACGCGGGGTCGCTGACGGCTGCATGACGTGGCTCATCGAGGTGCGCACCACGATGTCGATCACTGCCGAGATCTGCTGCGGCTCGAGCGGGATCTCGTACTGGTCCGCCCGGTCCTGCACGACCCTCTTGACGGTGCCGAGCAGGGACTCCGAATGTGTGGTGAGCAAGGGAAGCAGCTCGGTGTCCGCACCGTGCGTGGCAGAGATGATGGCGCGCAGCAATGGGTTACCCAGGGCGAACGCCAGCGTGTTCCCGACGGCAGCGTGGACCCCCGACAGCAGGTCGTCCGGGTGGTCGTCGAAGCCCTCGGCGATCTTGAGGACGAACTTGGCCGACTCCGTGTGCACCATCGCCTTGGCGAGCGCCTCGCGGCTGCCCACCGCGTTGTAGACGGTCTGCCTGCTCACACCCGCTTCGGTCGCCAGACGCCCCATCGTCACCTTCGACCAGCCGTCGGCACAGGTGAGGCGGACCGCAGCAGCGATGATCCGACTCCGGCTGGAGATCGGATCCTCGTACGCTGCTGTCACCTCTGTCACTTCTGTCACCTCGGCCATGTCTTGATCGTAGGCAACAAGCGGCCTCCGGGCCGGAGCAGCACGCTCGGCGCCACAGATTTCACCCCTTGGCCATTTCTCCATGCGGAGGGCAGGGACGGTGCGGCCCCGAACCCTCGACGTCTCGAAACCCCATAGAGTGGCGAGCATGGACCTCGAAGAACGCCTCGCTGTCTTCATCGACTACGAGAACCTGGCGCTGGGCGCCCGTGAGCACCTTGGCGGGATGCAGTTCGACTTCGGCCCGATCGCCGACGCCCTCGCCGTGCGCGGCCGGGTGGTCGCGCGCCGAGCCTACGCCGACTGGTCGTACTTCGACGAGGACCGCCGCATGCTGACCCGGCACCAGGTCGAGCTGATCGAGATGACTCAGCGGATGGGTGCTTCCCGCAAGAACGCCGCCGACATCAAGATGGTGGTCGACGCCATCGAGATGGCCTTCGAGCGCGACTACATCTCGACGTTCGTCATGTGCACGGGCGACAGCGACTTCTCGCCGCTCGTCCACAAGCTGCGCGAGCTCAACAAGCGCGTCATCGGCGTCGGCGTCGAGAAGTCGACGTCGCGGCTGCTGCCCGCAGCGTGCGACGAGTTCCTCTTCTACGACCGCCTCGAAGGCGTCGAGGTGCCCGACGAGGATCAGAGGGCTCCCGCTCCGAAGCGCGGCACCCGCTCGCGCAAGCCCGCAACGGCACCGGAGCGCGCCACGGCGCAGAAGGTTCCCACCACGTCGCGGCGCGCCAAGGCCGCCGAGGCAGTGGCGGAGGCCGTCGCCGAGCCCGCCGCCCCCGCGACCTCCGGTGCGGTCGAGCCCGAGGCCAAGCCCGCCACCCGCCGTCGGAAGAAGGCGGAGCCCGCCCCCGCTCCCGTCGACGTCACGCCGGAGGCCGACATCGACGTGAGCGAGCAGGAGGAAGAGGCGCCGGCATCGAGCGACGCGCCCATGGAGGTGCGTGTGGCGCAGACCCTCGCCGACCTGCAGTCCTCCACGAGCGGTCCCGTGACCGCGTCCGCTCTCAAGCGGACGCTGCTGCGCAAGGACGCGACGTTCAGCGAGTCGGACTACGGGTTCCGCACGTTCGGCGAGTTCCTGCGGTTCCTCGCGGACCGCGGGTTCGTCGAGCTCGCGGCGGGACCGTCGACAGGCGACCCCGAGGTGTCGCTGCCGGAGCAGGGTGACACCTCCGCTGCCTTCGTGCTGCTGCGGGCCGTGGTGCAGGAGTCCGGCGGCTCGGCCGCGCTGTCCGGCCTGAAGAACGCCGTGCGCAAGAAGCGCCCGGACTTCTCGGAGAAGGCGCTCGGCTTCCGCGGGTTCCTGCAGTTCGCGAAGGCGGCAGAAGCTGCCGGCACCGTCGCGCTTGCCTGGGACGACGACGCCGACGACTACCTGATCACCGCCTGAGCCGGAGGCGCAGCGCAGGGTGCGGGCCGAGGAACGAGGCACTCGCCCG
>NZ_JAMTCT010000028.1 GCF_024171995.1 Promicromonospora umidemergens
GCACCCGAGAGGCCTGCACCCGAGAGGCCTGCACCCGAGAGGCCTGCACCCGAGAGGCCTGCACCCGAGAGGCCTGCACCCGAGAGGCCTGCACCTCAGCAGCCAGCACTTGAGAAGCAGGCACCACAGAAGCCGGCCCCCGAGCAGCCGGCACTTGAGAAGCCGGCCCCCGAGAAGCCTGCACCTCAGAAGCCGGCCCCCGAGAAGCCTGCACCTCAGAAGCTGGCACCCCAGAAGCCGGCACCTGAGAAGCCGGCACCGAGTGCGTCAGCTCCCAGAGCATCGGCCCCCACAGCAGCAGCAGCTGGCGGAGCCGTAGCAGCCGGTGCTTCAGCGGTGGCCGGCGCGGCAGCAGCGAGCGCTGCTCCGACGCCCGTCCCGCCCATGCCTGGGCCATCCACCCCGCCCACGCCGTCGGCGCCGCCGTCCGTCCAGCCCCGCTCGCTCGTCCCGCCGTCGAGCGCGGTGCCGCCCGCTGCTGCGGGCACCGGCGCGGTGCCCCCGCCACACACGGGCCAGAACTCCTTCCTCAAGCCGCTGACCGGCGCTATCCAGCGGGTCTCGCGCCCGCTGGCTGGTACCCGCTGGTCGCCCGTGCGCCCTGAGGCGACGTCGATGGCGGCCTCTGCACAGGGTCCTGCGGCGCCGAACGGACAGGGTGGTCCGCCCGGTCCCAACGGCCCGAACGGTCCCAACGGCCCGAACGGCCCGAACGGCCCGAACGGTCCCAACGGTCCCAACGGCCCGAACGGCCCCCACGGCCCCAACGGGCCTCACGGTTCCAACGGTTCCAACGGTTCCAGCGGCCCCAACGGCCCCAACGGCCCCATGGGACCGTACGGTTCGGGCGGCTCCGGCGAGGGGGAGTTCTTCGGCCTCGCCGGCGACGGCGCCCCGCGCCGCGGCCCCAAGATCGCACTGCTCTCGGTGCTGGCCGTCGTCGTGCTGTTCGGGATCTACGCCCTGGCGGCGTGGGGCGTGAGCGACACCACGCCCGGCGACACCACGGTGGCGGGCGTCGACGTCGGTGGCATGACGCAGGCAGAGGCGGCGTCCGCGCTCACCGAGCAGCTGGCCCCGCGGGCCAAGGAGCCGATCGAGCTCACAGCGGGTGAGGGCAAGGCACAGCTCTCTGCCGAACCGAGCGGCCTCTCGGTCGACGCCGAGGCCACGGTCGCGGAGCTCACCGGGTTCTCGCTGAGCCCGGCCCGGTTGTGGGCGCACATGTTCGGCGGCTCCGACGAGGAGCTGGTCCTGGCCGTCGACGAGGAGAAGTTCGATTCCGCGGTGGCGGGCCTCGAGGACTCCCTGGCCGTCGACGCAGTGGACGGCACCGTCGCGTTCGTCGACGGGAAGGCCGTCAAGACGGACGCGGAGGAGGGTTCGCGGATCGTCGCGAGCGAGACCGCACGCATCATCCAGGAGCGCTGGCTCCTCCAGGACGGTCCGTTCGACCTGCCGGTCGAGCCGGTCGAGCCGGCGATCACGCAGGAGGAGACCGACGAGGGCTTCGTCGTGGCGCAGAAGGTCGTCTCGGCACCGGTCACGGTGTCCGTGGGCGAGCAGTCGCCGGTGCTGTCGCCCGAGGTGCTCGCCGGGCTCGTCCGGTTCGAACAGCGGGACGGCAAGCTGGCCACCATCGTGGACCGGAAGGCGACCGTCGAGGCTGTCGTCGCAGGCACCACCGACCTGCTGCAGCTGCCGGACGACGCGCACTTCGAGTTCGTCAGCGGCACGCCGACCGTGGTGGAGGGCAAGACCGGTACTACCCTCGACCCCGCCGAGGCGGGCAAGGCCGTGCGGATCGCGGCGCAGAGCGACGACCGGGAGACGTCGGTCGAGCTGGTCGAGCAGGACCCGAAGGAGACCGTGGAGTCCCTGGAGGCCCTTGGCGTCAAGGAAGTTGTCTCCGAGTTCCACACGCCGCTGACGAACGAGCCGGTGCGTACGGACAACCTGGAGCGTGGCGCGGAGATGATCACGGGCGACCTCATCAAGCCAGGTGAGACGTTCTCGCTGCTTGACGCGCTCGCGCCGATCACGCTCGAGAACGGGTACTTCGACGCCGGTGTCGTCGAGAACGGCATGCATGTCGAGGCGGTCGGTGGCGGCCTGTCGCAGATGGCTACGACGACCTTCAACGCGGGCTTCTTCGCCGGGTACGAGGATGTCGAGCACCACGCGCACTCGTACTGGTTCCCGCGCTACCCACCGGGTCGTGAAGCCACGATCTACGTGGGTGCCAAGGACATGAAGTTCACCAACGACACTCCGTACGGCGCGGTGCTGCAGTCCTACGTGGCGGACAACGAGCTCTGGGTCAAGGTCTGGAGCACCAAGCACTACCGGGTCGAGGAGAGCACCAGCGGCAAGCAGAGCATCGTCCCGAAGACCGTGATCCACGACTCGTCGGCGGACTGCAAGCCGTATCCGGGTGGTGAGGACGGGTTCTCGATCAGTATCCACCGCAAGGTCTTCGTGGGCGACGAGCTGGCCAAGGAGAACTCGTTCAACCACTCCTACAACCCGGACAACCCGGTGGTGTGCGACAAGCCGCAAGGCTCGGGGGACTGACCAGCGGTAGGTTGCGCACATGCTTGGACGTAGCGAGCGGGAGTCTCCCGCGCACGCGGTGCTTGCCGCGCAGATAGCGGGTTGGAACGACCCGGTCGAACTGTTGGACCTCGGCACCACGGCGGACACGCTCGCCACGGTGGCGAGCATCGAGGGCCTGGCGGCCGTGGTGCACCTGGGACACCCGGAGCACCCGGCGCCTGGCCTCGAGCGCGCCCTCCTGGAGGGCGCGTCGTCGCTCATCGTGACGGCGGCGGTGGCGGTGCCCGGCCAGTGGGTCTGGGTGGGCGCGGGGGCCACGGGCGGCCAGGTGGTGATCGACGAGGCAGGCATGCGCGACTGCGCGGGTGTGCTGCGGACCCTCGGCGCGAGCCCGCGCCTGGTGCCGACGCGCGCGACGGTCGAGGAGCGGATAGCCCTGGCGGGCGAGAGCGGGTCGCTCGTGATCGAGCGGTCCCGGATCCCGGCGGGGTTCACCGAGCTTCCGGACAGCGCGGCCCTCGCAGAGGGCGGGCCCGTCTGGTACGGGCTGCTGGAGTCGCGCGGCGACTGGCCCCCGTTCGGCGAGCCCGCGCAGGTGTGGCTCGCGTTCGGCCCGGCTGACGACCACCTCGGCTCCCTGCAGCCGACCCTCGCGCTCGTCGCGGACGCCGGCCTCGACCTGGACCACTTGCGCAGCCAGCCGTCGACCGGTGGTCCGCACGTGTTCTTCACGTCGTTCTCCTGCCCGACGTCGGCGGCACTGAGCGACCTGGTCGCAGCGCTCACTCAGCGCGGCGTCGCGTACCGCACGCTGGCCGTCCTGCCGGGCGAGGCCTTCGTGCCAGGGCCGGACGCACTGACGCCGCGGTGGGCGTGACGGTGCCGGGCGCCGAGCGCGGTACGCGGGCCGCGTACCTGGGGCCGGAGGGGACGTTCACGCACCAGGCGGCGCTGGAGTGGGCGCGCCTGCACGCCACGGCAGGGGAGCCCGCCGGCGATCTGATCGCGGAGCCGCTGGACACGGTCAAGAACGTGCACGACGTCGTGGCTGCCGGCGTCGCCGACGTCGGCGTCGTCGCCATCGAGTCCTCCGTCGAGGGCTACGTGGTGCCGTCGCTGGACGCGCTGCTGTCCAGCGCGGACGTCGTGGCCGTCGACGAGGTAGCGCTCGACGTGTCGTTCGACGCGTTCGTGCGTCCTGGCCACGGCGAGCTGACCGAGGTGTCCGCGCACCCGCACGGGCTGGCGCAGTGCGCCGGCTTCGTCACGAGCACCGGGCTGGTAGGCGCTCCGGCGTCGTCCAACGCCGCCGCGTGCCGCGACGCGGGACCGGGGACCATCGCGCTCGGCCCCACGATCTGCGGCGAGCTCTACGGTCTGGAGACGTACGCGAAGGCGGTCGAGGACTTCCGCGGCGGACGCACCCGCTTCCTGGTCCTGGCCAGGCGGAGCGCGGCCGACGCGCACCTGGCGCGGTCCCGCGACGCCGGCGTGACCGCCTGGCGGACCATGCTGGCGATCACCCCTGCCGTGACCGGGCCGGGCGTGCTGGCGCGGATCACCGCGGCCTTCGGCGACCGGGGCGTCAACATGTCGAGCCTGATCACGCGGCCGCTCAAGGCGCAGCAGGGCAAGTACGTCTTCGTGGTGACGCTCGACGAGGCGCCGTGGGACCGGGGCGCGCGGGAGGTGCTGAGCGACCTGCTCGCCGCCGGCGACGCCCTCAAGACGCTCGGTCTCTTCCCTGCCCGCGGGTCCTTCGGGGCGCTCGACGGAGTGCTGGACCCCGACCACGTCCCGGTCGGCTCCGTGTCGTCGAAGGACTCCGACCCGGCGCGCGACCGGGGGCTGCTGTGGTGAGCGGGTTCGGCGCGCAGCGCGGGTCGGTCGGCGTCGTGGGCCTCGGGCTGATCGGCGGCTCCCTGGCCAGGGCCCTGCAGGCGGCAGCAGTGCCGGTCGTCGCGACTGACCCCGCTTCGGCGGAGGAGGCCCGGGCGGCAGGCCTCTTGGTGGCCGACGACGTCGCGGGGCTCGCCGTGCACCGACCCGAGATCGTGGTGCTCGCCGCGCCGCTGCGCGCCATGCGGGCCGTAGCGGCTGAGCTCGCCGAGGCGCTGGCGGGGGAACTGGGCTGGGACCCGACGGTGACCGACGTCGGCTCGGTGAAGGCGCCGGTGCGCGAGGCAGTGGCCGACGCCGGCCTGGGTGACCGCTACGTGGGGGCTCACCCGATGTCGGGGACGGAGCGGAGCGGGTTCGCGGCGTCGTCGGCGGAGCTGCTGCAGGGGATCCCGTGGGCCGTGACGTGTGCGGTGGCCGGAGCCGGTGCGGCCGGGACCGACCCGGCCCGCCTGGAACTGGTGCTGCGACTCGTCACCGGCCCGCTCGGCGGGACGGCCGCAGTGCTCACCGACGAGCTGCACGACGAGGCGGCCGCCCTCGTCTCGCACGTGCCGCACGTCCTGGCCAACCAGCTGCTCGGGGCTGTGTCCGGTGCGCCGGTGCAAGACCTGGCGCTGGGCCTCGCGGCGGGATCGTTCCGGGACGGGACCCGGGTCGGGCTCACCGACCCGCGCCGCACCGAGGCGATGGTCACGGAGAACGCCGCGTGGGTGGCTCCCGTCCTGCGGCTGGCGGCACGGGACCTCGAGCGGCTCGCCGACGAGCTCGACTCCAACGCGCCGACGCACTGGTTCTTCGACCGGCCCGACCCGGTGCGGGAGCTGATCGGTCGCCCCGGTGGTATGCGCGTGACGGGTCTGCGTCCGGGCGACGGGGTAGCTGGTACCGGCGCCGACGTCGGCCCGGATGTCGAGACGGTGCCGTTGACGGGCGACTGGCCCGCTGAGCTGGTGGCCCGCTGCGCGGCGGGCGCCGTGGTCATCCGGCTCGATGAACGTGGTGCGGAGCTTCGGCTGGTGCGCTGAAACGATTGTTTTCCGTTGCGTATAAGCAACATGTGACATTCTCGGATGCGAAACTGGCCGGGTCAAGCGAACATTCACCAATGCAGAGTTTATCTCCCCAAACTGTGAGCCACAGATGACCGGATTGGGGTCGTGCGATGGCGATTATGGCCTTGATGAAATTGTGCTGATACCGCTGCCCGTTGACCGGCAAGGTGGTGTGATCGTCCCACCAGGACTTCTCGTCAGTCCGCATGAGCTGGCCACAGCGCAGCGTTTGGCGGTTGTTGGATTCAACGTCCGGTTCAACAGGCTGTCGCACGAGCCCGGTGTGAAGAACCCGGATGTGACGATCGGCTATCAGATCTGGGAGCTGAAGTCACCCGAGGGTGCAGGCAAGAACACAATCGCACGACAGTTCACACGAGCTGCGGCCCAGAGCGACCGGTTGGTGATCGATACCGCACGGTCGGTGCTCGATGACAGGGTTGTGCTCCAGGAGATGCGACGTCGTCTGGTCGGGGCCAAGAACTTCACCGAAGTCATGCATGTCGCCAAGAACGTGACCGCGACACGATTGACCCGCCGCGATACACTATGAGTGAAGGCGGCAGGCAGTGCCCACGTACAGCCCAGCCGCCTTCGTCATGCCCCGACGGTTCGCCAGGCCTTACAACGCCTCCGCCAGAGCCCTGCCCGTCGTGCGGCCCGTGAACAAGCAGCCGCCCAGGAACGTGCCCTCCAGCGCGCGGTGCCCGTGCACGCCCCCGCCCCCGAAGCCCGCGGCCTCGCCCACCGCCCAGAGTCCCTCCAGCACGTCGCCCGCGGGGGTCAGCGCGCGGCCGGTCTCGTCGCACCAGAGCCCGCCGAGCGTCTTGCGGGTCAGCACCGACAGGCGTACCGCGAGCAGCGGCCCGTCCTTCGGGTCGCTGAGGGCGCGCGGCGGCGCCACCCGGATCGCCTTGTCCACGATGAAGTGCCGCGCGGCCGCCGTCGCCACGACCTGGGGGTCCTTGCCGAGCCCCGTGGCGACCTGCGCGTCCCGGGCCGTCATGAGAGCGGCCAGCGCCTCGCTCTCGATGTGTCCGGACGAGCCTTCGGTCGCCTCGGTGAGGGCGTTCATCTTGCCGGCGAGCTCGGCTGGCGAGTCCGCCCAGAGGAACTCCTCCGACTGCTCAGCGAAGGTCCGCACCGGCACCGACCTGCCGCGCACCCGCTCGAGGAGCAGCGGCACGGACTTCCCGGTCAGGTCCGGGTTCTGCTCGGAGCCCGACAGCGCGAACTCCTTCTCCATGATGGCCTTGTTCAGGACGAACCAGGAGTGGTCGTCGCCCCGCGTGGTCACGTGCCGCAGCGCCCCGAGCGCGTCGAAACCGGGGTACAGCGGGCCGGGCAGGCGCCCGCCGTCGGCGTCGAGCCAGAGCGACGACGGGCCGGGCAGGATCCGGATGCCGTGCTTGGACCAGACCGGCGAGTGGTTCGCGATGCCCTCCGGGTAGTGCCACATGCGGTCCTCGTGCACCAGCGCGGCGCCCGACGCCGCGGCGACGCCCAGCATGAGCCCGTCCGTGGAGTCCGGTACGCCGGACAGCATCCGCGTCGGCAGGTGCCCGGCGTCGGCGGACCAGTGGGCGCGTGCCAGGCCGTGGTTCGCACCGATGCCACCGCTCGCGACGACGACGGCGTGCGCGGACAGCTCCACCTCGCCGGTCACGGTGCGGCCGGAGGGCTCGCCGCGGCCGGCGTCGTCGTCGGCCAGGATCTCCGCGCGGACCCCGGTGACCCGCCCGTCCGTGGTGACAAGGGACGTGACGCGGTGGCGGAAGCGCAGGTCCAGCAGACCCGCCCGGTTCGCCTCGTGCGCCGCCACGACGAACGGCTCGACGACGGCGGGACCCGTGCCCCACGTGACGTGGAAGCGGGGCACTGAATTGCCATGAGCGTTGCCGTGCGATCCAACCGGGTAGCCGCCGCGCTCCGCCCACTGGACCAGCGGGAACCAGCGCACGCCCTTGGCGTGCATCCACGACCGCAGGTCGCCGGCGGCGAACTCGACGAACCCCTTGGCCCACCGGTACCCGAACCGGTCGGGGCCCTCGCCACGTTCGGCACCGGGCGCGAACTGGGCGGAGCCGAGCCAGTCGGCGAAGGCGAGGTCGAACGAGTCCTTGACCTTGAGGCGGCGCTGCTCGGGGGAGTCCACGAGGAACAGCCCGCCGAACGACCACCAGGCCTGCCCGCCCAGCGACGCGGCGGGCTCCTGGTCGAGCAGGATCACCCGCTTGCCCGACGCCGTCAGCTCGGTAGCGGTGACGAGCCCCGACAGCCCCGCACCGATGACTATGACGTCGGTGTCGACCGCTGCGGCAACGTCGTTGTTGTAGACGGAGTCAGTCATGAGCGCACTTTAACCGGGACATACCTCCCACGGTGCTGCCAGCAGGTCATTTCGAGGGTGAAACGGCGCTCACCTGCCCGGCGAGAGCAGCACCTGGAGGCTGAGGGCGTCCATCGTCACCGAGCTCCGCGGACCCGCCTCGTCCTCGGGCACGAACGGGAAGTCCCAGGAGGAGTCCCAGACCAGCTGCCAGGGTGTTGCGCTGCCCGTGCGCTCGGGCAGCGTCACGTGCGCGTCGTCCATGCCGCCGTTCACGACCAGGAGCACGTCCGCGTCACCCGCCGTCGGGCCTGGCCGCAGCATCTGCAGCACGCGCCGGCGGGGGTCGTTCCAGGTCGCGGGCTCCATCAGCGCCCCCGTCTCGGAGAACCAGAGCAGGTCCGTGTCGGACTCGTTCGGCCGGGGCGAACCCAGGAAGAACGAGTCGGCGCGCAGCGCCGGGTGCTCCCGCCGCAGCCGCAGCAGGTACCGGGTGGTCTCCAGGAGGTCGTTGGCGGCGTCGTCCAGCGACCACCGCAGCCAGGAGATCTCGTTGTCCTGGACGTACGCGTTGTTGTTGCCGCCCTGGCTGCGGCCGAACTCGTCGCCCGCCGTGAGCATGGGGGTGCCGGCCGCGAGCAGGAGGGTGCCCAGCAGGTTGCGCTGCGACCTGCGGCGCGGCGGCACGAGCGCTTGCCAGGGTTCCGTGGTGGCGTCGTCGCCCGTCGGGGTGTGGCCCTCGATCCCGTGGTTCCACGACAGGTTGTGGTTCGACCCGTCGCGGTTGTCCTCGCCGTTGGCCTCGTTGTGCTTGTGGTCGTAGGCCACGAGGTCCGCGAGCGTGAAGCCGTCGTGCGCCGTCACGTAGTTCACCGAGGCCACCGGGCCGCGAACCAGCGGAGGGTCGCTCGGCCCGAACAGGTCGGCGCTCCCCGCGAGCCGCGTGGCGAGGTCCCGCAGGCCGAGCATCTCCTGGCCGCGAACGCCCTGCTTGGGCGCCTCCAGCCAGAAGCCGCGTGCGGCGTCGCGGAACCCGTCGTTCCACTCCGCCATGGGCGGCGGGAACGAACCCGTCTGCCAGCCGCCCGGCCCCACGTCCCAGGGCTCCGCGACGAGCTTGAGGCCGGACAGCACGGGATCGGTCTGCAGGGCCACCAGGAACGGGTGGTCCGGGTCGAACCCGACGTTGCCGCGGCCCAGGGTCACCGCGAGGTCGAACCGGTACCCGTCCACGCCGACCGTCTCGGCCCAGTACCGCAGCGAGTCCAGGGCCATCTGGATCACGCGCGGGCGTCGGAAGTCCAGCGAGTTGCCGGTGCCCGTGACGTCCGCGAGGGCGGCGGGCGAGGCGCCGTCGTGCAGGTAGTAGACCGGGTTGTCGAGGCCGCGCCAGGCCACGTGCAGCCCGTCGTCGCCGCCCTCGCAGGTGTGGTTGTAGACCACGTCCAGCAGCACCTCGATACCCGCCTCGTGCAGCAGGTGCACCATGCCGCGCACCTCGTCGAGCACCGCCTCGGCGCCCTGCTCCTGTGCGGCCCGGGTCGCGTACGCGGCGTTGGGCGCGAAGAACCCGAGGGTGTTGTAGCCCCAGTAGTTCGGCAGGTCGGTCGCGGCGAGGTGCGACTCGGCGACGCTCTTGTGGATCGGCAGCAGCTCGAGCGTGGTCACGCCGAGGCTCAGCAGGTGCTCGACGACGGCGGGGTGCGCCAACCCGGCGTAGGTGCCGCGCAGCTCCGCCGGGATGTCCTCGCGGAGCATCGTCAGCCCGCGCACGTGCGCCTCGTAGATGACGGTCTCGGCCCACGGCACGCGCGGCCGGGACAGAGGAGCGGGCGGCGGCAGCGGCGCGACGACGACGGAGTGCGGCACGTAGGCCAGCGAGTCGGTCTCGTCCGCCGCCCCGTAGGGATCGCCGAGCCACCAGCCCGGCTCCCGCTCGGTGGACACCGAGCCGACCACCTCAGGGCCGTAGCGCAGCCGGCCGGCGAAACCGCGGGCGTACGGGTCGATCAGCAGCTTGGCGGGGTTGTGCCGCAGCCCCGCGCGGGGGTCCCACGGTCCGTACACGCGAAACCCGTAGCGTTGACCAGGGGCGACGTCCGGGACGTGCGTGTGCCAGACGCCGTACACCGGCCCCACCATCTCGACCCGCCGCTCGGTGTACCGGTTCGGGTCGTGCTCGTCCAGGGACTGGTCGGTGACGTCGATGAGGCAGAGATCGACGGCGGTCGCGTGGGACGCCAGGACAGCGGCGTCGATCCCGCCGTCGGGCGTGACGTAGACCCCGAGAGGCGGGACATGGCTACGCCGCGCCGATGGGCGGATGAGCGGCCGGACTACGGGCCGCGGCGCCGGGTCGCCCGGCGCCCGCTGCGGTTCTGCTCGTCGTGACTGCACCATGTGCCCAATCGTTGCAGGGGACGACTGTCGGCCCAAAGAGTACAGGCCGGTGCCGGCGAGCCGTGGTTGGATCGGCCGACGGCGAGGCCGGCGCTGGGTGTTCCGGGCTTTCGTGGTTGGGGCGGTGTCGACCGGCTAGCGTGGCCTGCGGTATTCCGTTTTGCTGGGTTTTTGTGCGTGGTCGACTCGTTTTCGGCCCAATTGATGCTGAGGAGTCGGTTCTGGTGACCCGCATGACGACGCGCCTGGGTGGCGTGGTGGCTGTCGCTGTCTTTTGTTTGAGCCTGGCGGCGTGCCAGTCCGAGGACGAACCGTCCGGGCTGCCGCACGTGACCGATCCGCCGCCGAGTCCGACGGCGTCGCCGAGCCCGAGCCCGAGCGTCGCGCCGTCGGAGGCTGCTATCGCTGAGCGGGCGGCCGCGGCGGAGAAGCGGTACCGGGAGTATCGGGAGATCACAAACCGGCACCGCATCGAGGGCACTCGCGCCTTTCATGAGCTGTTCGACGAGAGAGGGCTTCTCGGTGAGCCGGGTGTGTGGGACGCAGTGGAGGCGGACGACGATTTCTGGGCCGACCAGGGCCTCAAGCAGATCGGGCAGACCCGGATCGCGTCCGTCAAGGTAACTGGCTATGACGGCGACCCGCTGGCTGACGGCATCGGTGGCCACCGCGTGAAGTTCGCCGTCTGCCTTGACAACAGCGAGGTCGACATCGTTCGGGAGGACGGCACGTCGGCTGTGAAGAAGGGCCAGCCCAGACGGACCATCGTGAAGGTGGTCATGCAGGGCCAGGAGGACGGCCGGTGGACCGCCAACGAGTTCAAGACCACGGACAAGGAGTGCTGATATGCGCGCACTTGCATCCCTCGCAGTCACGGTCCTGATCGCTCTGGCTCTCGCACCGGCCGCTGCGGCAGTTCCGGCCGAAGCATTCCGTTCCGCGCCCGTGGCGATGGACGATTGTTCGGGCAGCGGCGTACATGCGGGCACGGATAACAGCCTAGGAATCGTGGCCGAGGACTGCGGCGGCACCGAGACCACCCCGGCGAGTTCTGGCTCGTCGGGGGACGGGAAGAAGATCGACTGTCCCAAGGTGAACGGCAAGACGACGTGCAAGTTCGCGAGCGGCACGTGGAGTGGTGCCTGCTTCGCCGGTGTCATCGACACCGAACCGGACTCGGGTCATCCAGCCTGGAAGGGGCACGACGACGGAGTGATCGTGCTCTGCAGGTCTCTCGCATGCGCCGAGCGCCTGGACCAGAACGACGAGGCGCACTGCTTCCCTGGTGAGGAGACGGCGTACTGGGCTCCGGTGCCGCCCGGTACGGATGTTGACTTCGAGGCTCTGGCCCAACGTGCGGTGGAGAGTATGGGGATCGAGCCCATCACGATCGGTATCGTCCCTGAGGACAAGCCGGACCGGGTCGGCATCGTGGGCATGCCGGTGTGGATGTGGGTCCAGGAACCCGGCCCGACCACCTATGGCCCCGGCGATGGCGAGGCAACCGCGGGGGACGTGACGGTTACGGCGACCGCGCGGGTGGTCCGCATCGTGTACGACATGGGTGACGGGACGACCGTCACGTGCAACAGCCCGGGCACCCCGTACGAGGACCGGTACGGCATCACCGAATCGCCCGACTGTGGCCACCAGTACACCAAGCAGGGGGACCCGTACACGGTGACTGCGACGTCGTACTGGGTCGCTGACTGGCAGGGCCCGGGAGATATCGGCGGCACGATCGAGCTGGAGCGCACCACCGAGACTCAGGTCGTCGTGGGCGAGGCGCAGGTCATCACGCAGTAGGCCGCGGACGGCGCCGGACTGGCGCGACGCTCCAAGACATTGCTGGAGAGGATCACGGGGATGAAGTTCAGTGTGCAGCCGGCGTCGGCTGCTGGAGTGGTGCGACAGGCGGGGGATCGGGTCGAGGATCTGTCGGATGTGGCGCGTGAGGCGCGGGGTGTCGATGCCGGTGATGCTGGGTCGTTCTTGGTGGGTGGCGCGGTGAGTGTGTTCTTCGAGGAGCGTGCCGAGGTGGTCGAGAAGCTGCGGAACCGGGCGGAGACCGCGGTCAGGGTGGCGGCTGAGGTGATCGAGGTCTACGAGGCGGGTGATCGGGAGATGGCTGCGCAGACCGAGGGGCTCGCGCGGCGTGGGGATGCGCTGGGTGGGGGTGGTCGCGCGTGGTGACGTTCGCGGACCTGCAGGACTCGAGTGGGCTGATCGATATGGGCCGGTTCCCGTTCCGGTCGTACTCGCTGGGGATCGAGTGGGTGGCCCGGCAGGCGGTGCTGGCGCGGCAGCTGGGTGCCAAGACGTCGGACGTGACGCAGGCCGTGGATGGGATCTGGCGGTCCATGGGTGAGTACTACGCCGCTCCTGAGGCACCTGACCTGCAAGCGAAGATGGCGGTCGTCAAGACCGGTGGTCAGGACGAGCACGAGGCGTTCTTCGCCGGGGCTGACCAGATGGAGGCCTGGGTGGAGGAGGTCTCGGCGTGCAAGCCCCGGCTGGAGACCGCGGAGCGGGAAGCCGAGAGTCTGCGGCGGTCGGTGGCGATGCGGGGTGAGTCGTGGGCGGTGACGCGGCTGGCGGCGGCGCAGGACCCTGAGGCGAGGCAGCTGGTGGAGTACCACGAGGAGCTGCTGGCGTTGGCGCGTGCGGTGATGGAGCAGCTGCAGGCGGCTGACGAGGAACTGGCGCGCAAGCTGCACGGGCAGGGCCAGGGCCCGGGTGCTGGCGGGTTCGGGTCGTTCGGCGCTGTCGGGCAGGGCTTTAGTTCGCTGCCGGGCTCGCAGGGCTTCGTCCCGGACGAGAAGTGGCTCCGGACCGCGTCGCCGGATGAGGTCCTGGCGTGGTGGAACGGGCTGCCGGACTGGCAGCGGGAGCTGATGGCTGACGCGATCGACGAGTCGGACCTGCCGCCGGTGGTGCGGCGGCGGCTGGTCACTGACGCGTTGATCGACGCGGGGGCGATGGACGCGGATGGGTCTGACGGGCAGGCGTTGGTGCTGGCGACGGAGCTGTTCGGTGGGGCAAAGATCATGCCGGCTGCGGTGGCCAGTGCCGGCGGGGCCGCGGTCGCTGGTGCGATAAGCACCATCGGTGCCAGTGCGTACGACGATCGTGACGATGAGGTCTACGGCGCGGCCGCATTGGCGGCGTTGGTCGCTGTGCGTGCGGGCGTGGTGCGCGCCAGTCACGTCTGGGACAGCAGAGGACAGGCCGGGCAGGCCAAGGCGGAGAAGTTCGCTCAGGACATGATGGTCGGGATCAACGCCAGGCGCGACGGTGCGCCGGTCGGGTTCCTGTTCACCGGTCCGGAGCTGATGGGGCGGGAGTTCACCGTCGCTATGGCCGACGAGCTGGACCAGTGGGAACGCGGTACCGGGGTGGTGCCGCGCCAGCCGGGCGTGACCTATCTGGCGGACCTGGGAGGCCCCGAGATGGAGGACGGGCTCTGGTATGACGAGAGCACCCTGGTCCTGACCACGCTGGCCGAGTATCCCGATGCGGCACTGGACTGGCTCACCGCGGCTGAAGCAGACCCGCTGACCGGTGAAACGTTGGGAGGCGAGCGGGTGGCGCACTACTTCAGCGAGACCGGCACACGCCGGCAGGGACGGTTTGAGACCGTGGCCGACCTGTGGTCCAGCGCCCAGCACGCAGACGGCTCACTGCTCGAGGGCGGTAGCGACGCCGAAACTCAGATGGCGGTGGCGGAACTCTCCACCGAGGTGTTCAAGCAGCTCGCGAATAATGAGGGGCTGGTTCCGGAGCGGCTTACCCCAGCGGCGGCTGAGCATCTGGCCGAGGCCATGCTGCAGCAGCTCCCGCATTTCGCGGTCAACGGTGTGATCGGAGACCCGTCCGGTGATCCTCCTTTCGCAGACGTGAAGCTGGTGGGTGGTGACGGGCCGGTGCCAGTTATGAACGCGACGCAGTGGGAGTTGGCTCGCGCGTTGGGGCCGGTCCTGGCGCAGGAGTCGGGGATGGAGGTCGCCAACCGGGCGTCGGAGGAGTTCCGTGTGGATGTGTTGGCGTCGTTCGGGTCCACGAGCGAGCTGGAATCGGGTGAGAAAGCGAACCTGATGTTCCAGGTCGACGGCGCACTGGAAGGTGCCCGGCTGGTGGCCGTGAGCGAAGCAGCGCTCCGTGCGGACGATAAGACCGAGACGGCGGCCGAGCTGGGCACGACGGCCGTCGGAGCCGTCGCGAAAAAGTGGGTTCCGGAATCCGTCGTGGACTGGTCGATGGAGAAGGCCAACGCGCTCATGGAAGAGCACCTGGCCGCCACCAGGGTCGAAGAGATCAAGGAAGCCGAGCAGGAGCGTTTTACGGCCATGGCGGACCAGTTGGCCGACAAGTCCGCTGACGCCTACGACGCCTACATCAGTGAGTTTGGCCAGCAGTCAATAAGCGCGGCCGAGTTCGCCACACACAAGCAGACCGCGTTCGACAACGCGTACGGGGCCTGGATCAACCGGGCCGAAGAGGAAAGCGACGCCGGCACATGAACACCATCCGAACCCTGACCACCGCCGCCGTAGCAGGCGTCATCGCTGTTCTTCTTGCCGGGTGTGGGCCTGCCGCTGTGCCGGTACATGCCGAGGTCGAGTGGGACGGTGAGAACACGGGTGAGTTCGAGGACGACCCGCGCGTGCAGGTCGTTCGGGAGTACGTCGTGCAGAAGCATGCCGCGGACAACGCCTTTAACTACTCTGACCCCGCCCTGACCGAGATCGCAACGAACGCAACAATCTTCGGCATGGCTACATCCACCGCGTCCTCCATCCGCCAGTCCCCGCTTGACAGCGCAACCATGTGGGAGGGACCGCCGTCGTTCACGGTGACCGACGTCGTGAAGCGCAAGCGCCAGGAGCTCTTTTCCGACGTGCACGTGTGCCAGAGGACGGCTCCTCGTTGGACTCTCGCGGTGAGTGACACTTTCGAGAAGGGGGAGATCCGTGAGGTGGACGGTGCGTATCGGATCGAGCAAGAACACTTCGTCGAGCACCAGTACAAGGTGTGGAAGTCGCCTGACGGGTGGCGTGTTGACGGTGGTGGGGAATCAACTCAGGAGTGCGAGCCGACCGACGAGTTCGCGGTGGGCACGTACACGACCCCGCCGGACATCGACCTCCTGCACGAGGCAACCCCGGACATGGTGCGCGGCCCGGACGGCAAGCGCGTGGACGACTAGTTCAGTAGTTCCCGGCCGTCACTCGCAGCGGCAAGGCTACTCGGCCCGCTTGGCGGGGCTTCTGGTCACATAGCACCCGACGTGGCTCACTTCTGGTGCCCGCAGATACCGGGAAGCCCATCCTCCCAGTCGGTGACGGCATCCCGGAGGACGACGACGCCTGATACTTCTTCGGCGGGCGGTGATCGGCCCGGACGGAAAGTGTGTGAACGACTAGCCTCCGACACCTGCCCACGCAGTAGACGGGATCCGTCCCACCCCGCCCGCCGTCGTACCGTTACCCCATGCGCATAGTCGTCACCGCCAAGTACGTCCCGGACATCAACACCGAGCGTGGTTTCCAGGACTGTCGGGTAGTGCGCAACGCCGGTGAAGGCACCCTCAACGAGCTGGACGAGAACGCCATCGAGGCCGCCCTGCGGCTCGTCGAGGCCGAGCGCGAGTCCGGCGGCGTCGGCCCCGACGACGGCGAGGTCATCGTGGTCACCATGGCCGGGACCGACGGCGACGTGGCGCTCCGCAAAGCCTTCCAGCTCGGCGTCGACCGCGGCATCCGCGTGTCCGACGACGCCCTGGCCGGCTCCGACTACTTCGGCACCGCCGCGGTGCTGGCCGCCGCCGTCCGTAAGCTCGGCAGCGAGGAGCCGGTAGACCTCGTGGTGACCGGCATGGCCGCCCTCGACGGACTGGGCTCCGTGGTGCCGACCCTGCTCGGCGCCGAGCTCGGCCTGCCCACGCTGAACCTCGCGAAGAAGGTCGAGCTGGCTCCCGCGGGGAGCCCGGCGCGCATGCTCACGATCACCCGCGAGATCGACGACGTCACCGAGCACCTGTCCGCCCCGCTGCCCGCCGTGCTGTCCGTGACGGACGCCGCCAACCAGCCGCGCTTTCCCGGCTTCAAGCTCATCATGGCGGCCCGCACCAAGGAGATCGAGGTGTGGTCCTCGGCAGACCTCGGGCTCGACAGCGCCGTGGCCGGTGCCGCCGGTGCCCGTACCGAGACGCTGTCCGCGGCCCCGCGCCCGGAGCGCGCCGAGCCCGAGATCGTCACCGACAAGGGCGAGGGCGGCGTGGCGCTCGCCGACTTCCTCATCCGCAACGACCTGGTCTGATGTGGGCGCGGAACCGCAGCATCAGACCACGCAAGCTCAGTCCGAGAGGCACGTGATGACCAACCGCACAGTCCTGGTCCTGCTCGACCCCGCAACCGAGGTCCGCACCAGCGTGCTCGAGCTGCTCACCATCGCACGCGGCCTCGGCCGGGTCGAGGCGGTAGCCCTGGAGGCACCCACCGTCGAGGTGCTCGCGCAGCTCGGCGCCTACGGCATCGAGACCGTGCACCAGGCCGAGCTCGCTCGCGACGGAGCCTGCGTGAGTGGCGACGAGCGGCACCTGCCCGCCGTCGTGGCGGCCACCCTGGCCGCCGCCGTGCGCCTGACGGACGCCGACGTGGTGCTGCTGCCCACGTCGTTCGCCGCCAAGGAGACCGCGGCGCTCGCGGCCCACGAGCTCGGCGCCGGGCTCGTCATCGACGCCGCCGCCGTGCGCGAGGTCGACGGCCGGATCGTGGCGGGCAAGCGAGTCTTCGCCGGGGCGTGGGACACCGAGTGCGCGGTGACCACCGACGTCGCGGTGGTGACCGTCCGGGCCAACTCGGCGGTCGCGCAGCCCGCCGAGGCCGCCGTCGAGCCCGTGACAGAGGGCTTCGCGGTCGAGGTGGCGCCGTCCCCGGTGACGCTGCTGTCGCGCGAGGTCAAGGCCGACACGAGTGGCCGCCCGCCCCTGGACCAGGCAGCGGTGGTCGTGGCCGGCGGTCGCGGCACCGACGGCGACTTCGGACCCGTCGAAGACCTCGCGGACGCCCTCGGCGCGGCCGTCGGCGCGTCCCGCGACGCGGCGTTCGAGGGCTGGTGGGACGCCTACGTTGGACAGACCGGCGTCACCGTGGCCCCGCGCGTCTACATCGGCGCGGGCATCTCGGGCGCGCCGCACCACCGCGGCGGCATGCAGGCCTCCCAGGTGATCGTCGCCGTGAACAGCGACCCGGAGGCGCCGATCTTCGAGATCTGCGACTTCGCCGTCGTGGGGCAGCTCGCCGACGTGCTCCCGCAGGCCGCGGCGGAGATCCGCAAGCGCAGGAGCTGAGGCAGGGCCGCTGCCTGCTGCGCCATGCAGACCAGAACCTCGTACCCGGACCAAGGCCTGGCACGCAGCCGAGCCCTCGGCCACGTCGGGCGGCCGGCATCTCGTGGTGGAATGACGTGATGGAGCAGTTTCCACCGCCGACGGCGCCGGCGGTCTCGACAGGATCGCCCCCCGTCGGGACGCTGGCGCCCACCGAGCGGCGTCGGACGGCGCGGCATCTCTTGCTCGACGGGTTCGGCCTGGCCGCACAGGAGCGCCTCGCCGCGTCGCGGGTCGTGGTGATCGGCGCAGGCGGCCTGGGTTCACCGGCGCTCCAGTACCTCGCGGCGGCCGGCGTCGGCACGCTCGGCATCGTGGACGACGACGTCGTCGAGGCCTCCAACCTGCAGCGACAGGTGCTGCACTCGATAGCGGATGTCGGACGCGCCAAGACGGCGTCGGCCACCGACACCCTGCGCGGGCTGGCTCCCGAGGTCGAGGTGATAGCGCACGGTGAGCGGCTGACGCGCGACAACGCCGCAGCGATCCTCGGCGGGTACCACCTGGTGGTCGACGGCTCGGACACGTTCGAGACGCGCTATGCCGTGTCCGACGCCGCGGCGAGCCTCGGTCTGCCCGTCGTCTGGGGCACCGTGCTGGGCTGGGACGGCCAGGTGAGCGTCTTCTGGTCGGCGGCGCCGGGCGGCCGGGGCATCACCTACCCGGACGTGTTCGGCGCGCAGCCGTCCGAGGGAGAGTCCTGCGCGACGGTCGGCGTGCTGAGCCCGGCGTGCGGCGTCGTGGGCTCCACGATGGCGGTCGAGGCCGTCAAGATGCTGACGGGTACCGGCGACCCGGCGCTGGGCCGGCTGCTGGCCTATGACGCGCGCACCTCCTCGTGGGACACGATCGAGCTGGCGGCGCCGTCGGGCCCCGCCGTACTGCCCGCTGAGCCGGCGGCACCCGCTGAGCCGGCGGCGCCCGGAGGACCGGCGCCTGCTCCCGGTCAGGTGCCACCCGCCGAGCCCGGCGTGCTGCTGCTCGACGTCGGCCTCCGGCCGGGCGCCGTGCCCGGTGCGGTGTTCGCGCGGCTGGAGGACCTGGCGGCCGGGAATCTGCCCCCCCAGCTGCTGGACCACCCGGTCGACGGGCCGGTCGTCGTGGTCTGCGAGCGCGGCCTGCGGTCGCGCGGCGCGGAGCAGCTGCTCCGCGCCGACGGGTGGCGCGATGTCACGAGCCACGCGATGCTCGGATGATCACCCACCTGGACACGTCCCGTTCACCTGGACGTACCAGACCTTTCGCGGGTGAGACACCGCCTGCTCCTAGGTTGACGTCGACCTACCCCCCAGCTCGGACCGGAGAACCTCCGATGACGATCGCCCCTGAACATCGCCAGCTGCTGAACGTGCACACGCACGCGCGTGGCAAGCGCAGCCCCGTCACTTGCCGTCTCAAGTGCAACGACGCGTGCCTGCACCCCGCTCCCAACGAGAGCGCCAACGAGTACTTCAAGGACGTCGTGAGCTCGGTGCTGTCCCGCCGCGCGATGCTAGGCACCATGGCGGTCGCCGCCGGTGCCGTGGTCATCGGCGCGCAGGGTGTCGGCGCGCCGTCGGCCGCCGCCGCGACCCTGCCCGAGGGACGGTTCCCCGGCCACGGCCACGGCAAGGGCCTCGCCTTCGGGGCGATCGAACCGCAGCACGTCGACGTCGACCAGCTCGTGGTACCCGACGGCTACACCTGGGACCCGATCATCCGCTGGGGTGACCCGATCCTCCCGGGCGCCCGCACGTTCGACCCGAACAACCAGTCGCCCGAGCAGCAGGCCAAGCAGTTCGGCTACAACTGCGACTACCTCGACATCCTGCCGTTCGACGCGGGCGACGAGCACCGCGGCACCCGCGGTCTCCTGGTGTCGAACCTGGAGTACACGAACGCGTCGATCATGTTCCCGGCCACGGAGAAGTACTGGGAGACCGACGCCGACGGGAACGTCACCGGAGACCAGAACGCCTACGCCCGTGCCATCGAGCGCGCCGCGCACGGCATGGCGGTCGTCGAGGTCCGGCGTCGGGCCCCCGGCAAGCCCTGGACGTACCAGCGGATCAGCCCGGTCAACCGCCGCATCCACATGGACACCGAGTTCGTCATCGACGGGCCTGCCGCCGGCACGGACCTGATGCGGACGACCGCTGACCCGACCGGCACCCGCGTGCTCGGCACCATGAACAACTGCGCGGGCGGCACCACGCCGTGGGGCACCGTCCTGTCGGGCGAGGAGAACTTCAACGGCTACTTCGTGGCCGCCGGAGCCAACCCGACCGCTGACGCCCGCTACGGCCTCGGCCGCTCCACCAGCTACAACTGGGAGGCCGACGACCCGCGCTTCGGTGGCGGCGCCGGCTACGAGAACGAGTCCAACCGCTTCGGCTGGATCGTCGAGCTCGACCCGCACGACCCGTCCGCACCGCCCGTGAAGCACACCGCCATGGGCCGGTTCAAGCACGAGGGCGCCAACGTCACCCTGTCCCGCCGCGGGCACGCCGTCGCGTACATGGGTGACGACCAGGCGTTCGACTACATCTACAAGTTCGTGTCCAAGGACCGGGTCGCCAAGGGCAGCTCCCGATGGGCGCGGGCCCACAACAAGACGCTGCTCTCGGAAGGCGACCTGTACGTCGCCAAGCTCACCGGTGACTCGCCGGCCACCGAGATCGACGGCTCGGGCGCGGTCCCGTCCGACGGCGCCTTCGACGGCTCCGGCGAATGGCTGCCCCTGGTGCTCGACGGCGCCAGCCAGGTGGCCGGCATGTCCGTCGAGGAGGTGCTGATCTACACGCGCCTGGCGGCAGACACCGTCGGCGCCACCAAGATGGACCGCCCCGAGGACGTCGAGATCAGCCCGGTCACCGGTCGCATCTACGTGGCGTGCACCAACAACTCGGGCCGCACCCCTGGCAACGGCACCGAGGGTGCGACGGAGCCGAACCCGCGCGACCACAAGGTCCAGGGTGGCGCGACCATCAACGGCAACCGGGACGGCCACGTGGTCGAGATCATCCCGTCGGGCGACCAGACGTCCACCCGCTTCGCGTGGAACCTGCTGCTCGTCGCGGGCGACCCCACCGTCGAGGGCACGTACTTCGCCGGCTACCCGCGCGACCGGGTCTCGCCCATCTCCTGCCCGGACAACCTGGCGTTCGACGCCGAGGGCAACCTCTGGATCTCCACGGACGGGCAGCCCAGCTCCAGCGGCATCGCCAAGTGCGACGGCCTGTTCAAGGTGCCGGTGGCGGGCCGCGAGCGCGGCCACGTGCAGCAGTTCCTCTCGGTGCCCGCCGGCGCCGAGACCTGTGGCCCGGTCATCGACTCCCGTGACGGCATGGTCTACGTGAACGTGCAGCACCCGGGCGAGGACGGCACGTTCGACGCGCCGCAGTCGCTCTTCCCGGACTACATCGCCGAGGGGGCGCGGGTGGAGGCCGGCGACTTCCGCGGCCCGCGCCCGACGGTGGTGCAGGTGTACCGAGGCCGCGGCAACGGGCACGGGCACGGCAACGGGCACGGCAACGGGCACGGTCGCTCCGACAGCTGACCCCCGGCACCGCTCGCCGCTGGCCGAGCTCGTCGAGACCAGGGCCTGTCGAGGCCCGGTCCCGGCAGGCTCGGCCAGCGGCGTCCTACGAGGAGGCTCACGTGGCGTCATCTCACACACCCGGGATGCGATCGGGCCTCCGCGGCGTTCGTAGACTTGATGACCGTGACCACTCCGCCCCCTGAGCCCGCGCGCACACCCATGACGGTGAGCGGCGCGCACGGCACACCGCCCCGCGAGCCGGACGGCGCGTACCTCGATCACGCCGCGACCACGCCCATGTCGGCGGCGGCGCTCGCGGCGTTCGTGGCCGTGGCGCAGCGCACCGGCAACGCGTCGTCGCTGCACTCCGCGGGCCGTACGGCGCGGCGCACCGTCGAGGAGGCGCGGGAGACGCTCGCGAAGGCTCTTGGCGCGCGGCCCAGCGAGGTCATCTTCACGTCGGGCGGCACCGAGGCCGACAACCTGGCGATCAAGGGCATCTTCTGGGGGCGGCGCGCGCAGGACACGCGCCGCAGCCGCGTCCTCGTCTCCGGCGTCGAGCACCACGCGGTGCTCGACCCCGCGTTCTGGCTGGCCGGCCACGCGGGCGCCGAGATCGTGCTGCTGCCCGTCGACGGCGAGGGCCGGCTCGACCTGGACGCCCTGCGTGCCGAGCTCGCCGCGCACGCCGACGAGACCGCGCTGATCAGCGTCATGTGGGCGAACAACGAGGTGGGCACGCTCCAGCCCATCCGTGACGTGGTGCGCGCGGCGCGCCCGTACGGCATCCCCGTGCACACCGACGCCGTCCAGGCGGTCGGCCAGACCGAGGTGGACTTCACGGAGTCGGGCGTGGACGCCATGACGGTGAGCGGCCACAAGCTGGGCGGCCCCGTCGGCGTCGGCGCACTGCTCGCCAAGCGGGACCTCGCGCTCGACGCCGTGCTGCACGGCGGCGGCCAGGAGCGCGGCGTGCGCTCCGGCACGCTCGACACGGCATCGATCGCGGCCTTCGGCGTCGCCGCGTCCCACGCCGTCGGATGCATGCCGGAGCGTGCAGCCCGGCTGAGCGCCCTCCGCGACGACCTCGTCGAACGGGTGCGCGCCGCGGCGCCTACCGCCGTGCTGCGTGGCCCGGAGCCGACGCCGCACCCCGCGCACGACCCGGACACCGCCGCTGACCCGTCGCCCGGGTCCACGGGACCGGTCGACCGGCTGCCCGGCAACGCGCACTTCACCTTCCCCGGCGCGGAGGGCGACTCCCTGCTGTACCTGCTCGACTCGGCGGGAGTGCAGGCGTCGACCGGTTCGGCGTGCCAGGCGGGCGTGCCGCAGCCGTCGCACGTGCTCCTGGCGATGGGCGTCCCCGAGACCGAGGCTCGCGGCGCGCTGCGGTTCACGCTCGGGGCCACGTCCACCGAGGCCGACGTCGACCGCCTGGTCGCCGCGCTGCCCCAGGTCGTGGCGCGGGCACAGGCCGCTGGACTGGTGTCCGGCCGGGGACAAGGAGGCATGGCATGAGGGTGCTCGCTGCGATGTCGGGCGGTGTGGACTCCGCGGTCGCCGCGGCGCTCGCGGTCGAGGCGGGGCACGACGTCGTGGGGGTGCACATGGCGCTGTCCCGCAACCGGGACCAGTTCCGCACGGGATCGCGCGGCTGCTGCTCCATCGAGGACGCGGGTGACGCCCGCCGCGCCGCCGACCTGCTCGGCATCCCGTACTACGTGTGGGACCTGTCCGAGCGGTTCGAGGAAACCGTGGTGGCCGACTTCCTGTCGGAGTACGAGGCGGGCCGCACCCCCAACCCGTGCGTGCGCTGCAACGAGCACATCAAGTTCGAGGCGCTGCTCGACAAGGCGACGGCCCTCGGGTTCGACGCCGTCGCGACCGGCCACTACGCCCGGATCGAGACGCGTGAGGTCCCGCTGCCCGACGGCGGCCGGCGCACCGTGCGCGAGCTGCACCGCTCGCCGAACGACGCCAAGGACCAGTCGTACGTCCTGGCGGTCGCGGGGGCCGACCGGCTCGCCCGTGCGTTGTTCCCCCTCGGCGGGTTCGCGTCCAAGGACGAGGTGCGGGCCGAGGCCGCGCGCCGCGGGCTGTCGGTGTCGGCGAAGCCCGACTCCTACGACATCTGCTTCGTGGCCGACGGCGACACCCGCGGCTTCCTGCAGTCCCGCCTGGGCTCCCGGCCCGGTGCGGTGGTGGACACCGCCGGCGAGGTGGTGGGCGAGCACGGCGGCGCATACTCGTTCACCGTGGGCCAGCGCAAGGGGCTCGGCCTGGGTCGCCCTGCCGCCGACGGCAAGGCGCGGTACGTGGTCGACGTGCAGCCCACGACGAACACCGTGGTCGTCGGGCCCGCCGAGCTGCTGAGCGTGGACCGGATCACGGGGGAGAAGGCGCTGTGGTTCGACGGCGTGCTGGCCGAGCCCACCCCGCTGGTCGGGCCCGTCGTGCCCCCCGCCGACGTCGTCCCTGACCCGGACGGCTGGTTCGACGCCGAGGTACAGGTCCGTGCGCACGGGGCGCCTGTCCCTGCGCGGGTGCGGTCAGCCGCCCCGGCCGGCGACGCGTATGGTGACGGCGTCCCGGAAGGTGAGCGACCGCCGTCGGCGGACGGATCGCACCGGGCCGCGACCGCCATGGAGATCGAGCTGACCGGGGCGCCGCTGCGCGGCGTCGCGCCGGGCCAGTCGGTGGTGGTGTACCGCGGAACGCGCGTGCTGGGCCAGGCGACGGTCTCCCGAGCCTGGCGAGCCCCTGCGACCGACCGGGCTCGCTGACTTCGGTCCCCTGGGACGAGATCGGTCAATCAGCTGACCGATCTCGTCCCAGGAGACCGATCTCATCCCGGCGCGGAGCGAAGGGCTCAGGTACCTGCACGACACATCTCGACAAGGAGAACTGATGACTGCTGTGAGCGGACACGGGCCGTGGCCCGGCGGCGAGCGCGAGGTGCTCGAGGCACAGCAGACGGCGCTCGGCGAGCTCGCCGAGCTGCCGACCGGTGTCGAGGCCGTGCCGTTCCTGACGCAGCTGCCGCAGCGCGGTCCGGGCGCCGATGCCCTGGGGCGGACGGCGGTGCGCCTCACCGAGATGCCCGTCGAGCTGGGCCCGCACGGCTGGAAGCTCACCGAACGTCCAGGCATCGACGCGCGCCGTGCCGAGGCGTTCTGGCGTGAGGACCTCGGGGCCCTCGCCGTCGCGGCGCACGGGCACACGGGTCCGCTCACCGTTGAGCTGCTGGGGCCGTGGACGCTGGCGGCCCAGCTCTGGTCGGCGCGGGGAGACCGTGTCCTTGCCGACACCGGCGCCCGGGCGGACCTGACCCTCGCGCTCGCCGAGAGCCTGCGGACGCTCGTGGCGGACCTCGTGGCCCAGGTACCGGGCGCCGAGGTCACCGTGCAGCTCGCGGAGCCGCTGCTCGGTCAGGTGCACGCCGGTGTGCTGCCGACGTTCTCCGGCTTCTCGCGGCTGCGGGCCGTTGCCGGGCCCGAGATCGTCGAAGGACTGGAGCCGGTGCTCGCGGCGGTGCGGGACGCCGGTGCGCGGTCCGTGGTGCACCTCGGTAGCACGTGGGTCGGCGTGCCGCCCGTGGTGCTCGCCGGTGCCGACGCGCTGGGCCTGGACCTGGCCGCCGTCGGGCCGGGTGGCTGGAACGAGCAGGCCTGGGAGCTGCTGGCCCGCGCCACGGAGCGCGGCACCGGGCTCTGGGCCGGGCTGCCGCCGGCGCAGGTCTCGCAGTGCGCTGGGCCTGCGCTCGGCCGGCTCGCCGATCTCGTGGCGGTCCCGTGGCGGCGGATCGGCCTGCCTGCCGCGCGGCTGGCGGACGTGACGCTGCTGGCCGCACCCCGCCCGTCGCTCGGCTCGTCCGACGCTCACCGCGCGGAGCTCGCCAACCTTGGCCGCGTCGCGGAGACCCTGGCGGAGCGCGCGGAGGCGTAACGGTCTCTCCTTCGAGACCTAGGTCGCTCCGCTTTGAAGCCTTCCAAAGCGGAGCAACCTAGGTCTCGAAAGGGAGGAGGGCAGGAGCAGGAGGTGAGAGCAGCCCGCGAGTCAGCTGCTCAGGCGGTTCCAGAGGAACGTCCAGTGCGTCGCCGCCATGTACGCGGCCTGCGCGTTGTTCGCCGCACCGCCGTGGCCGCCCTCGATGTTCTCGTAGTAGGTCACGTCCTTGTCCGCGGCCAGCATGAGTGCCGCCATCTTGCGGGCATGGCCTGGGTGCACGCGGTCGTCCTTGGTCGACGTCGTGAACAGCACCGGCGGGTAGTCGCGCGCGGCGTCGAACAGGTGGTACGGCGAGAGCTTCTGGAGGAACTCCCAGTCGTCCGTGTCCGGGTCGCCGTACTCGGCCATCCAGGACGCGCCGGCGAGCAGGTGGGAGTACCGCTTCATGTCCAGCAGCGGCACGCCCACGATGATCGCCCCGAAGAGCTCCGGGTAACGCGTGAGCATGTTCCCGGCAAGCAGACCGCCGTTCGAGCGGCCTTCCATCCCGAGCTGCGCCGGGACGGTGACACCGCGGGCGACGAGGTCGCGCGCGACGGCGGCGAAGTCCTCGTACGCCCGGTGGCGATGCTCCTTCAGCGCGCCCTGGTGCCAGGCCGGCCCGTACTCGCCGCCGCCCCGGATGTTCGCGACGGCGTACACCCCGCCGCGCTCCAGCCACGCGCGCCCGACGGTGCCCGAGTAGCCGGGCAGGATCGACTGCTCGAAGCCGCCGTAGCCCCACAGCAGGGTGGGCGCGGGTCCGGCCTCGCCCGCGACGAGGTCCGCCCGGCCGACGACGAAGTAGGGGACCCGCGTGCCGTCGTCCGACTCGGTGAACCGCTGGCGGACCGCCAGCCCGGCCGACTCGAAGTAGGAGGGCGCCGACTTGAGCACCTCTGGCGCGGACTGCCGCTCCTGCGCCACGGTGGTGAGTCCCAGCTTCGACGGCGTCAGGTAGCCGGTGGTGACCACCCAGACGTCGTCGGAGTCGACGACGTCCACCGCGCCGACGCCGACGGTGAGCAGCTCGCCGCCCACGGAGAGCTCGGAGCGCACCCAGCCCGTCGTGGCGGCCTCGGCCACCGACGGCGATGACGGCGGGGTCAGCACGTGCAGCAGGTTCTTCACGTCGTCGAGCACGTTGAGCACCAGGTGGTTCCGCGTCCAGGTGGTCCCGACGAGCGACGTCGTCGGCGTCGGCTCGAAGAGGACCGTCAGCTCGCGGGACCCGGCCATGAAGTCGTCGAAGCCGGTGGCCAGGAGTGAGCCGGCGCGGTAGGTGAGGTCGCCGAGCGCCCAGTCGTCGCGCAGGCGGACCAGCATCCACTCGCGGTGCAGGCCGACGTTCGCCGAGTCCGGCACGTCGATCTTGGTGAGGGTCTGGTCGGGGGTGCCAACGCTCGTGGCCAGGTACGTCTCGTTGGCGTAGAACCGCAGGGCGCGATGCACCAGGTCGCGCTCGAAGCCCGGGGTGTGCGACCGGGACGCGCTGATGTACATGTCCTCGTCGGTGCCCTCGTAGACGAGGGTCGCCTCGGCCGGCGGAGTGCCGCGGCGCCACCGCTTCACCTGCCGCGGATAGCCCGACGGCGTCATGGTGCCCTCGCCGAAGTCCGTGAACACGTAGACGGTGTCCGGGTCGACCCAGGACATCCCGCCCTTGGCCTGCGCGCGGACGAACCCGCCATCGCTCTCGGGCACGAACTGCTTGGTGACCAGGTCGAACTCGCGGGTGACGTCGGAGTCGGAGCCGCCCGGCGACAGGTCGACCAGCGCGTGCCTGCGGGGCTCGCCCGCCGCGAGCTGCTCCGGTGCCGGGCGCAGGACGCTCGCTCCGTGCCAGACCCAGCTCTCGCGCTCCTGCTCGGCCAGGGCGTCGAGGTCGAGGACGATCTCCCACTCGGGGTCGTCGGTCCGGTAGGAGTCGAGGGTGGTGCGACGCCACAGCCCGCGCTCGTGCTCGGCGTCCTGCCAGAAGTTGTAGTAGTGCTCGCCGACCTTCGAGACGTGCGGGATCTTGTCGTCCGAGTCGAGGACCTCGCGCACCGCCCGCTCGGTCTCGGTGAAGGCGGGACCGCCGAGCGCCTCCGCGCTGTGCGCGTTGCGCTCGCGGACCCAGCTCAGGGCGGTGTCGCCGTCGACGTCCTCGAGCCACTCGAACGGGTCGGTCCCCGCAGGGTCGAGGGGAGTGGTCGGGAGAGCGGGTCGGGGGGCGGCCTGGGTGTGCTCGACGCTCATGGTGAGCACCCTACGCGGCCGGTCGCGGCTTCCACCGCCGACGGCCGCGTGCCGTAGGCTGAGTGACGCGCGCCCGATTTTTGCCGTAATGTGCGGTTATCGGGCTGCGGTGCTGCCGCATTCCTCAGTGGCACATATTTTCGCTCGCCGCACCACGGCCGTGCCCTTCCACGCGTGGGACGCGCTGTGGTAGAAACTGCACTCCAGGGGGTTGTTCGCCCCCTCCAGCCGAGTTCGTGGAGCAGGCCGCGGTAATCCGCCGTGTCCGGTCTTCCCAAACTCTGACGAGACAACTATTAGGGGGATCGGCTCGGTGAGCTCGATGTCTTCTTCTCCTCCGCCGAGCAGGCTGCGCCAGGTTGCGCCCTGGGTATGCGTCGCCGGCGTGCTTGCCTACGTACTCGTAGCGCCCGTCCTGTTCACTGCCACCGGGGCCTCGTCCACGTGGCCCGCATGGCTCGTCGGCATCGCCGCCGTCGGGCTCGCCGTGGCGGCCGCGCTGATCGCCGCGCGGTCCTCACGGGACGATCTCGCATCGCACCAGGTCCTGGTCCTCGCGCAGCGCCGGGCCGAGGAGCGTGCTGAGGCAGCCTCCGCGGCGCTCGACGCCCTGGCGAAGGAGCAGCTGCCCGCGTTCCTCCACAGCGAGCCGGCCCCGCCGTTGCCTCACCTTCCCGGTGACGCCGACGCGCAGGCCCGTCTGGACGCGGCCGCGGCCATGCTCGCCCGGGTGCAGGAGGAGCGCGTCGCCCGCCGCGACGCCGTCCAGGTCGCCGTGGTCGCCCTGAGCCGCAAGGTCCAGGCCGCCGCGCACCGCATCCAGGAGGAGGCGGCGCGGATGGTGCAGCGCCACCCCACCGACCCGGACATCCTGCAGACGTCCATGCGCGTTGACCACGCCGCGGCCCAGCAGGCCCGCCAGGCACAGAGCCTCGCGGCCCTGTGCGGCGAGTGGCCTGGTCAGCAGTGGAGCGAGCCGCTCCCGCTGCCCGACGTCGTCAAGGGCGCTGCCAGCCGCATCACCGCGTTCCACCGGGTCGAGGTGTCGGGTGACCCCGGCGTCGCCGTCTCGGCGCGCATCGTGGAGCCGCTCATCCACCTCGTGGCCGAGCTGCTGTCCAACGCCACGCAGTCCTCTCCGCCCACCACGCAGGTGCTCGTCTCGCTCCGCCAGGTGCAGCGCGGCGCCGTCGTCGAGATCGACGACTGCGGTGTGGGCCTCGACCTCAAGCAGCTCGAGCAGGCGCGCGACATCGCCTCAGGCAAGCGCGAGATCAGCATCACCGAGCTGGGCGAGATCCCGCAGACCGGCCTGGCCGTCGTCGGCACCTACGCGCGGCGCCACGGCTTCCGCGTGGACGTCACCGAGTCGGTGTACGGCGGCCTGCGCGCCATCGTCATGATCCCGGCCGAGCTCACGGAGGCAGTGGTGCCGACGGGGATGCTCACGCCGGCAGCGACCCTGCCGAGCGCAGGCAGCTCGTCCGCAGGGGTCTCGGCACTCGGGTCCGGCCGCAGCGCCAGCGCCACCGCCGTCATCGAGCCGCAGCTCGCACCGGAGCTGCCCGGTGCAAGGCCCGCGGACGACGGCGAGTGGCCGGCCCCTGCCGCGCCCGACCCTGCGAGCGTGGTCCCTGTCGAGCCGCTGAGCGTGCCCGGCGACGTGGTCGACGACGAGGAGGAGACGCCCGTGGCCGGTGCCCAGGTGAAGGCCCCAGGCGAGCTGCCCCTGCGTCCTGGGCGGGCCCGCCCCGAGGACGACGAGTTCCCCGAGCCGTCCGCACTTCCGCAGCGGCGATCGCGCCGTGGAGAGGCGGAAGCGCCCGACGACCGGACCAGGACCGCGGAGGTCCGTACGGAAGCTCCCGGTCCCGCGCAATCGGCCGAAGAGGCCGGTGAATGGATGGGTGCCTTCTTCAGTTCGAGCGAGGCGCGGTTCGGGGACTCATCTGACAGCAGCGAGCCGCCGGCTGGAGCCGGCGGAACTTCGGAGGACCGATGACTACGCAGGCCGACGGCATGACCAGCACTGACGGCAACAGCTGGATGCTCGAGCTCATCAGTGGTGTACGGGGGGTCAAGCATGTTGTGGTGCTCACCTCGGACGGCCTGATGAAGGTTCGGACGGACCAGACCCCGCTCGACACGGCCGACAAGGTAGCCGCGGCGTGTGCCGGTCTCGCGGCACTGGGGATCGGGATGAGCCGGGAGTTTGGAAACAGCGACACGATTCGCCAGATTGTGGTGGAATTTGACGGAGGGTTCCTGTTTGTCCGGGGGGCCGGCGACGGATCTCGTCTCGCGGTCGTCACCGATCCGGTGATCGACCCGGCGCTGATCGCCCAGCAGATGCAGGCCCAGGTCCTCATGATCGGGGAACGCACGCTGGGCACGGAGCGGATCACGAGCTGATCCCGCACCGGGCGCCGTCGATGGAAGGCAGTGCTCCGGCCCGGCAGGGCCCGAGTGCTCACGCACCACCAGCTCGACCGATACCTGACCGACCGACAGGGGGCGAGGGGATGGACACCGAGGAGTACCGCGACCACCCGGTGCGCTCATACGTGCTCACCTCGGGGCGGGCGCACCCGTCGCGCAACACGCTGCGACCAGAGACTCTTGTCCGTGCCGTCGAGAGCCGTCCCGTGCTCTCGACGGCGGGCCGGCTGGAGCGCGAGCTGGTGCAGCTGTGCCGAGGCACGCTCGCGCTCGCAGAGGTTGCGGCATACCTGCAGCTACCGGTCAGCCTCGTGGCGGTCATGGTCTCTGACCTGGTCGACTCGGGGAACCTGACGATTCGTTCCAACCATCAAGCGCACGTCCTGCCCGGCAAGGACATCCTGGAGAAGATTCTCGATGGACTCCGCAAGCTCTGATCGCACCGCGCCCGAGCAGCACCTGGCGCCGACCGTGGCACGGTCGGTCAAGGTGCTCGTCGTGGGTGCCTTCGGGGTGGGCAAGACGACGCTGATCGGTGCGGTCAGCGAGATCGACCCGCTGCGCACCGAGGAACGGATCACCACGGCCAGCGTCGGTATCGATCCGGGACAGCCCAACAAGGAGACGACGACGGTCGCGATGGACTTCGGTCGTATCACCGTGACCGACGAGATCGCGCTGTACCTGTTCGGCACCCCTGGTCAGCGCCGGTTCTGGGACCTCTGGGCGGGCCTGGCGGACGGCGCCGTCGGCGCCCTGGTGATGATCGACACCAGAAACCTCGAGGACAGCTTCGAGGTCCTGGACCAGCTGGAGCTGCGGACCAAGATCCCGTTCGCCGTGGTCGTCAACCAGTTCCCGGACTCGCCGAGCTACCCGCTGGAACGAGTTCGCGCGGCGCTGGACCTGCTGCCCGAGACGCCGATCGTGGAGTGCGACGCGCGGGACCGGCCGTCGTCCGTGCTGACCCTGATCACCCTCGTCGAGCACGCGATGACCTTTCCCGTGTTCCAAAAGGTGAACGCGTGACCCTGGCCAACGGGTTGCATCTGCGGCTGGAGGACGTTCCGGACCGGATGCGGCTGTCGGACATCACCGCGGCCCGGGACTCGCACAAGCTCTACGAGCAGCTGCGCGACGAGTGGGGCCCGGTGGCCCCGATGGACCTGGAGCCCGGCGTACCCGCCTGGCTCGTGCTCGGGTACGACGAGGCGAGCAGCGTGATGCGTAACGAGCTGCTGTTCTCGCGCAGCTCGCGCAACTGGCGCTACGTCAGGGAACACTCCCTGCGTGCGGAGTCGGGCGTGTTCGCAGCCCTGTCCCCGCGGGAGAACGCCTACTACCTCGACGGGATGCAGCAGCGCCGGCTGCGCGCCCCGCTCGTCGACGCCCTGAGCGGCGTCGACGAGAAGCGTCTGGCCCGCACCGTCTCGGTGACGTGCAAGGCGATCATCGACCGGCTGATGCCGCGCGGTGAGGCGGACCTCGTGAGCGAGTACGCGGTGTCCGTTCCCGTACTGGTCATGACCGAGATGTTCGGCATGAGCCTGTCCGACGGGAACAAGATGCACGAGCTCACCGAGGCGCTGTACGCGGGCACGGAGAACGCGATCGCGGCCGCGACCGAGCAGGAGGCGCTGCTGGCGGCGCTCGTGGCGAGGCGCCGGGCTGAGCCGGGCGATGACCTGATCACCGCCCTGGTGCATCATCCGAACCACAGGAACGACGCCGAGGTGATGGCCTCGCTCGGCGTGATGTTCGGTCTGGGGCACAACGCCGAGATCGCCTGGATCGCCAGCACGCTGCACATGATCCTGACCGATCCGGCGTTCGCGTCCCGCGTGCGCCGCGGCCGGCTCGACCTGGACGACGCGCTGGACGAGGTGTCGCGGCGCAACCCGCCCACGCCGCACGTGCTGCCCCGGTTCGCCCTGCAGGACTGCGAGCTGGGCGGGCGCCGGATCGCGCTCGGCGACGCTCTCGTCCCGGCCGTCGCCGCCGCGAACTCCGACCGGGCCATCCGCACGGACGATCCGTGGGAGGAGCTGGGCAGCCGGTTCCAGCTCACGTGGGGCGCTGGTGCGCACGCGTGCCCCGCTCACCGGATCGGGCCGCTCATCGGTCGCATCGCCGTGGATACCCTGCTGCGCCGGATCCTCGACATGGAGCTGATCGTGTCGTCGGACTCGATCAAGATGTCGGTCTCGTCGTGGTCGCGCTACCCGCGCAGCCTGCCGGTCCGGTTCACCTCCCCGCCGATGGACGGCTGGGCGGTCCCGAGCGCCGACCACCTGCGGAGGTAGTCGCTCCGTCCGCACGGTGACCGGCACCCGAGTGCCCTTACGTGTCGGAAGTAGCTCCACATGAGGGTCGATATGCGTATTTTCCCCGTGCTCACGTACTCTGGGACCATGTCAGATTCGGTCCCTTGGGACGACGCCGCCCCTACTTTGCAGGCTGCGCTGGCGCGGGAGGCGCACCGCCTGACCTCGAGCAGGAATGTGTTCGCGCTGATCAATCCGGACGGGTTGCTGACCCTCAAGGACGGGACGCCGCGGGAGGTGCGGGAGGCGGCCGACCCGTTGCACGGGGCGGCCGCCAGGGTCGCCGTCGTGGACCCTCGTGGTGGTGCTGCGGGGATCGGCGGATACCGGCCGGAGGCCGCCCGGGACGTGCCGGAGGAGTATCCGGTCAACCCGGTAGCCCGGCGTGTCAGGGCGGCTCTGGCGGCGGGGGCTGGACAGGCGGTCCCCGACGAGGAGCTGCGCGGCAACCTTGCGTTGTGCGCGGTGGACGTCGACGGCAAGACCGAGGTGGGGCTGACCGGCTGGCAGCAGGAGCTCATCCGTGTCGCCCACCATGCCGCGCACGCTGCTTCGGGGTGGCTGTCCTCGTTCCGCATCGTGGGCAGGACCGGGGAGGCAGGGGCCAGCACGGTGTTCCTGCCAGGGCTGCGCGACCCCATGAGCGCTGACAGCGCACGACTCGCGGCCCATCTGCTGACCCAGGTCGCGGACTCCTCCGATGACGTGAGCTCGCCCTCCCTGCGGCGGAGCTGGTAGGCATCGTGACCTGCCAGTCCGTTGATCCGACATGAATGATCGCTCGGGAGGAACCGCTATGGGGAACTGGCAGGAGAACGCAGTCTCGGGCGAGGGGAGGACAGCCTCCCTGCTGAGCCGCCTGCGTGAGAAGGAGAAGCGTCCGGCGCTGGTGGGGTACCTACCGCTCGGGTTCCCCGACCTCGAGCGCAGCATGGAGGCGCTGTACACGCTTGCCGACAGCGGTGTGGACATCATCGAGCTGGGGATCCCGTTCACTGCGCCGGTGATGGACGGGATAGTGATCCAGCAGGCGGCCCAGGTCGCGCTGGAGGCCGGGACACGGGTGGGGCACGTCTTCGAAGCGGTGCAGCGGCTGCGTGAGCACGCGCCACACGTCGAGGTGCTGGTGATGACCTACTGGGACCCGGTGGCGCGCTACGGCGTGGAGGCGTTCGCCCGCGACCTTGGCGCTGCCGGCGGGGCCGGGCTGATCACCCCGGACCTGGACCTCGGCCAGGCCGGGGAGTGGGTCGAGGCGAGCGACCGGCACGGCTTGGACCGTGTGTTCCTGGTGGCACCGAGCGCGCGGCCGGAGCAGCTGGCCGGCGCGGCCCAGGCGTCACGTGGGTTCGTCTACGCGGCCTCCACGATGGGGGTCACGGGGACCCGCGCCACGGTGGGTGAACGGGCGGAGAAGCTCGTCACGGACACCAGGGCCGCTGGCGCGCCACACGTGTGTGTCGGTCTGGGCGTCTCCACCGGCGATCAGGCTGCCGAGGTCGGGCGATGGGCCGACGGCGTCATCGTCGGCTCGGTCCTTGTGCGCCCGCTGCTCGGGGACGACCTGTGGGCCGACCGGGTCAAGAGCCTGTCGGACATCACCAGCGAGCTGGTCTCCGGGGTGCGCCGCGCACGCGTCACACCCCGCCGTCGTGCAGAAGATGTCCGCCCTTACCGCCCTGAAAGGATCCAGATGGCCAGCACCATGTCGCTGCCCGGCGACGACGAGGAGATCCGCAACAGCCTGGACGTCGCGATCCGGGCTCGGGAGATCTCTGACCCGGAGGTGGAGACGGTCCTCCGGCTCCTGGAGGAGAATCCCGGCCGGTTCAGGTCGTACGAGGAGATCTACGCCAAGGCCCACGCCGCCACGCTCAGCGACTGAGAGCCGTTCAGTCCCTCTGTGCTCTGTAGGCGCTGATGAAGGCGTAGGCGGAGGTCCGGTTGACGGGGAACTGGTAGGAGCCGTCGTCGATGACCGGTGTGGTGTAGCTGATGAGGTGCCCTGGCCAGGTCAGCCCCCAGGGCGTGACGGATCCGACCACGCCGGAGACGATGCTGGGCTCGGCTGCGCCTGGAGGTGCGGACGGGGAGGCGCCGGATGGTTCGTCATCGTCGGCTGCAGGGTCTGTCGCCTGCCGGGTGCGACGGTCTACGCGGGGCTGGTTCACACGGTAGGCACGGATGAAGACGCAGGTGCTCTCGGGTGTGCCGTGGGGTGTGACGGAGAGCCGGGAGGAGCCGAGATCGTCGGTGACCGGCGTGGTGAAGGTGATCTGGTGGGCGGACCGTCCGGGCCCGGGGGTCAGGACGGACTCGACCGTGCCGGCCACGAAACCGGCCATGGGTCCGGCCAGGTAGAGCAGGGCGGTGTCCCCGGGCCGGACACCGTCGATGACGTCGATCACGTCGATGAGGTCGACAGGGGCGTAAGAGCCGGGTGTGTGGCCGGGGCCGGCCAGGTAGATCAGGGCGGTGTCCCCTGGGTGCAGCTCCTCGATGACGTCGACGACATCGAAGCGCACGTCGGAGCCGACGACCTGGCGTTCACGGCGGCGCGGGCTCATCGCCAAGAGCCCGGTCGCGCGTCCGGGGTGGCAGCGCAGCTGATGTCCTGGTCGGACGCGGTGCACAGGGGCTGGTTGACGAGGTCGTCGATCATGGGGCCCTCCGATCGGTCTGGGGATGGTTCGGCTCGACGCGAGAGCACCTGAGCGGGGTTGACCAACGCGGCTGGTGGCCCTGGTGGAGACCGGCGACGATTCGACCGGTCGCACCGACGCGCCACGCCCCGGTGGGCTTGGTGCTGCCGCTGGTGACGGTCAGACGGCCGCGGTGGCCTGCGCCTTGGCGATCTTCTTCTTGAGCTTGGCCAGCAGGCCTGAGTAGGCTCCCGGGTTCACGGGGAGCAGCCACTGCATCGCCCGGATGCTCGGGGAGACGTCGATGTCGAGGTCTTCGAGGGTCTCGTCGATGTTGTGCAGGGAGAACGGCAGGACGTTCGTGCCGCGGGCGTGCCTGCCGTTGGTGCGCTGCTCCATCCACCGCAGTCGCTCGGCGACTCGCGCCCGGCGTTCGGCGAGGGGCGGGAGGTCGAGCACGCCGGCCAGATGGGCTCCGACCCACAGCGCGCCGACCTCGGCCGACAACGGGCTGAAGAACGAGGAGTTGTAGCCGGCGAAGGTCAGGTTGGGCACGTCATGGGGAAGGATGTGCTTCCATAGCTGGAAGTTGCCCCGCTCGTCGAGGAGCCGTTTGGTGACGACGTCGCCAAGGAACGGGACGCGCTGGTTGAACCCGGTCCCGCAGACCACGACGTCGGCCTTCACCGATTCGCCGTTGGACAGCTCGACCATGGGCTGTCCGTCGGCGATGACGAACCGGTCGATCTCGGTGTCGCGGTGCACCGCGATCGTCCCTGCGGCGACCTGCTCGTAGAACCCGTCCGTGGACAGCGAGACGGTGCTGCGGGCGATGTCGGAGAACTCGCCGCGGGGCACGAGGCCGAGCTTCTTCAGGCCGAGCTGGGAGGACACCACGGAACCGACGCGGGTGAGGACGCCCTGCCGTAACCCGCTGCCTGAACCGTGCAGGAAACGCTCCATGCCGCTTTTCTGCGTCTGGTACTGGAACAGGTTCTCGCCCATCCGCGTCAGCAGGAGGTACTTGAAGTTGAAGGCGCCGGCGATCCGCTTGGGCATCTTCCACAGCAGGTGCCGTGCGACGACCGTGGTGCTGGCAGCGACGTGCCCGATCTCGGCCGCGATGTCGCAGGCGGACTTGCCGTAGCCGACGACCACGACGTGCTTGCCCCGTACCGACTCGACGTCGGTGAGCTGGCTGGAGGCCGCCAGGCGTCCACCGGAGCGGACGAAGTCGGGATAGCCGTCGAAGTGCGGAATCACCGGGTCGGAGAAGATGCCGTTGGCGATCACGAGGTGGTCGAAGCGCTCGGGGGGTCGCAGCGAGGCTCCGAGGGGGCGGGCCGTGATCAGCCAGCCGTCGTCGTCCGGGGTGGGGACGACGTGCACCACCTCCGTGGACAGGCGCAGCACGGGCACCAGCCCGTAGGACCGCACGTATCGCTCGAGGTAGGCCTGGACCTGCTCACCCGTGGGCCACTCCGGGTAATCCTTGGGCATCGGCATGTCCGAGAACGCATAGGATTTCCGGTTGTTCTGGGTGCGCAGGCCCGTGTAGCGCCGGGTCGCACTCCACACACCGCCGACGTCGGGCGCCTTCTCGAACACGACGACCTCGTGCCCCAGCTCGGTGAGCACCCTGGCATGGGCGATTCCAGCAAATCCTGCTCCGACGACAGCGATCCTCAACGCCAACCCCTTTGCTTCCTCGAACCCGACGATCAACGACTCGGTCAATCCGGTCGAATCGTATCCGCTCGCAGAGACGAGAAGCGAGCGGTGGAGGTGTGCATCCACCGTGGTCAATGGTGTATTGACGGCCGGATCGACGGCGCCCGCTGCGCTGTCGGTCTGACCGCTCGCCGCCGACCTTGCGCGTCGAGGACATGACCGCTCGGATGTCAGTGGTTCGGTCCATGATTGTGTCTGTGAGCGAGACGACAGGCATTCCGGAACCCGCCGACACTACGAGCGACGAAGCCACCGCGCAGCGCCGGTGGGCCGGGCTCGTGGCCCGGATCGAGGAGGACCGGCGGGCCTACTTCGAGGCCGACGCGCCCGTCTCGTCGGACGCCGAGTACGACGCGCGGATGCGTGAGCTGCAGGCGCTCGAGGCCGCCCACCCCGCGCTGGTGACGCCCGAGTCGCCCACGCAGAGCGTCGGTGGCGCGGCGGCGGCAGGTTTCGTCACGGTCGAGCACCTCGAACGCATGCTGTCGCTCGACAACGCCTTCAGCACCGAGGAGCTGGCGGTGTGGGCCGAGAAGGTCAACCGCGACCTCGGCACGGATCGCCCCGGCCTGCTGTGCGAGGTCAAGATCGACGGTCTGGCGATCTCCCTCGTGTACGAGAGGGGGCGCCTGGTGCGGGGCGTCACGCGCGGCGACGGGCGCGTCGGCGAGGACGTGACCCGGAACGTGCTGCGGATCGCCGAGATCCCCCAGAGCCTCACCGGCGAGGGACTGCCCGACGTGGTCGAGGTGCGCGGCGAGGTGTTCATCCCGGTCGCCACCTTCGCGCGGCTCAACGAGCTGCAGGCCCAGCTGCGCGAGCGGGCCGTCGAGGAAGCACGAGAACGTTCCGGACGGCACGCCGGTGGCAAGGAGTTCGACATGGACCGGGCGCGCATCGCCGGGCTCCGCCGGTTCCCGCAGTTCGCCAACCCACGGAACGCTGCGGCGGGTGGCCTGCGGCAGCTGCTGGAGAAGAAGGACGGGCTCGAGCTGGAGGCGGGTCTCGCCCGCGTGGAAGGCCTGCGCATGTACGCGCACGGAGTGGGTGCTCTGCAGTGGCAGGAGGGCGAGCACGCGGAGCTGGAGCGGCAGTCCGACGCGTACGCCCTGTTCGAGCAGTGGGGCATCCCGGTCTCTCCGCACAACCGGGTGGTCGACGGCCTGGACGGCGCGCTGGAGATGATCGAGTACTTCCGCGAGCACCGGCACGACATCGAGCACGAGCTCGACGGGATAGTCCTCAAGGTCGATGCCCTGGCGCGGCAGCGCCGGCTGGGGTCCACCAGCCGAGCGCCACGCTGGGCCATCGCCTTCAAGTACCCGCCGGAGGAGGTCAACACGCGGCTGCTGGCCATCCAGATCGGTGTGGGCCGCACCGGCAGGGCCACCCCGTACGCCGTGATGGAGCCGGTGAAGGTCGCAGGCTCCACGGTGCGTCAGGCGACCTTGCACAACCAGGACGTGGTGCGGGCCAAGGGCGTGCGCATCGGCGACGTCGTGGTGCTGCGCAAGGCGGGCGACGTCATCCCGGAGATCCTCGGGCCGGTGGCCGCCCTTGCCGACGACGGCTACCCGCGCGAGGACTTCGTCATGCCCACGGAGTGCCCCGAGTGCGGCACGCCACTGCGTGCCATGAAGGAGGCCGACGTCGACCTGCGCTGCCCGAACGCGGAGTCCTGCCCCGCGCAGGTGCGCGGGCGGGTCGAGCACATCGGCTCGCGCGGTGGCCTCGACATCGAGGCCCTCGGTGAGGTCACCGCCGCGGCGCTCACGCAGCCCGACGTGCCGGAGATCCCGCCCCTGGTCACCGAGGCCCAGCTCTTCTCGCTCACGCTCGACGAGCTGCTCCCGATCGAAGCGGTGGTCCGCGACGCCGAGACCGGCCTGCCCAAGATGGACGACGACGGCGTCGTGCGCCGGCGTACCCCGTTCCGGCGCAAGCTGTCGTACGGCAAGGCGCAGCGCGTCGCGGCCGAGGAGGCGGGCGAGACCCTGGACGAGTGGGCGCCGTCGGCCAACGCGACGAAGCTCCTCGAAGAGCTGGAGCGTGCCAAGACGAAGGAGCTGTGGCGCAAGCTCGTCTCCCTGAACATCCGGCACGTCGGGCCGGTTGCGGCGCGGGCGCTCGCGGGCTGGTTCGGCTCCGTCGAGGCCATCGAGGCGGCGTCCGAGGAGGAGCTGGCGGCGGTCGACGGGGTGGGGCCGGTGATCGCCGCCGAGATCAAGGCCTGGCTGGCCGTGGACTGGCACCGGGACATCCTCGCGGCGTGGCGTGCTGCGGGGGTCGAGCTCGCCACACCGGGGCACCCCGGCCCTGCCGCGATGGCAGTGGCCGATACCGAGCCCACCGGGCCGCTCGCGGGCTTGACCGTCGTGGTGACCGGCTCGCTGGAGGACTTCACGCGCGACGGCGCCAAGGAGGCGATCATCGCAGCGGGCGGCAAGGCTTCGGGATCCGTCTCGAAGAAGACCGACTACGTGGTGCTGGGGGAGAATGCAGGCACCAAGGCCGCCAAGGCGGAGGCGCTCGAGATCCCCACCCTCGACGAGGACGGGTTCAAGGCGCTGCTGGAGGGCGGTCCAGAGGCGCTGTGAGCCGGTGGGCTCACCGGCGGCCCGGCAGCCGCATGGTGAGCAGCTTGGCCTGCGGCGCGAGCCGGGCGGCGAGGGCGAAGACGCCGTCGGTCCGTTGGCGGTCGGGGTCGATCACCGAGAACAGGTTCACGCCGAGGTAGAAGGTGATCGCGGCGTCGGCGACGTCCCGCGCGGGGAGCAGCTTCCCGAGCGGTGACCCGCCCACGACGCGCTCCCAGTGCTCGGCGACGAAACCGACCCAGGGTTCGGCCCGCACACTGATCTCCGCCCGCAGGGCCGGCTTGGTCACGGCCGCCGCGACGAGCTCGCCGAACTGCGCGAGGTACCCACGCTCCAGGTCCGTGCGATAGATGGCGGTCGCCGCCTCGACCAGCTCCTCGACGGTGCGCGCCTTCGCCGCTGTGACCCGGTGCAGCGCCATGCGCTCCTCTGTCGCGCGGTCGAGCGCCGCCAGCAGCAGCCCGTCCACGCCACCGAAGTGATAGAAGACCAGCGCCGAGTTGGCCTCAGCGGCCGTCGCGATGGTCCTTGCCGACGCCGCGGCGTACCCGTGCTCGCGCAGCACCTGGTCCGCGGCGTCCAGCAGGCGCTTGCGTGTCTCCTCGGCAGTCCCGCGCCCGGTCTGGGCCATCGTGAGCTCCTTCCGCCGTCGCTTGATCATATGCTTTAATCGAGTGATTAAATCGAGTGATCAAACAGCGCGCCGGTCAGTCCCGCGCGGCGACGACGGAGGAACTGGTGCATGGACCGACGGAAGAACCCCGGGAGACCGAGCCCGACCCGGAGCGGCGGGTCCGCCGGGACACGCGGCCCGACGCCGAGTGGGACGCCGACCCCGAGCCTGCCCGTACTCGCCGCCCTCCGCTGACGCCGGAGGCGCGTCGCGCACGGCTCCAGCTGGCCGGGATCGCCCTCGCCCTGTTCGCCGCGATGCTCGCGGCCAAGCTCCTCGGCTCCGCCGACGCGCAGCAGACCGCGCTCTTCTACGTGGGCATCCCCGCGGTCATCGCGCTCACCGTGATCCTCACGGCCCGGCCAAGGAGTGCGGTCGGCACCGCCCTGGCCACCACCACGGTCGGGCTGGCGCTCGCCGGTCCGCTCCTGGACGAGGGCGTCGTGTGCCTGGTCATCGCGGCACCGCTGTTCTACGGTGTCGCGGCGATCATCGGCGGTCTCGTCCAGAAGTCGCGCAACCATCGCGGGCGCGCCGTCGCCGTGGCGCCGCTGCTCCTCGTCCTGCTGGCCGAGGGCGTCGGTGGGTTCAGCCTGCTTCCGCGCGACGACGCCGGCACCGCGACCGTCGTGGTGCAGGCGACGCCCGAGCAGGTAGCGGCAGCCCTGGCCGCCCAACCCAGCTACGGCGACTTCGAGGAGCCGTTCCTGCGGTCGGTCCCGTTCCCCGAGCCGGTGTCCGCGACGGGTGACGGGCTGCGGGTCGGCGACGAGCGGCACGTGACCTTTACCCCGCGTCGCAGCCTGGGCATCGGCGCGGAGACCACGCCGCGCGCGATGTCCCTGCGGATCACCCGGTCCCAGGTGTCCGACGCCGGGGGAAGGCTGCGCTTCGACGTCACGAACGACACGACCCTGAGCCGCTGGATGGACCTGCACGCCGCCGACGTCACGTGGGAAGCAGTCGGCGCCGACCGCACCCGAGTCACCTGGTCACTGCGGTACACCCGCACCTTCGACCCGTCCTGGTACTTCGGCCCGCTCCAGCGCTACGCGACGGACTTGGCCTCCGAGTACCTCATCGAGACGTTCGCGGCCACGGCGGAGCAGGCGGCCTCGTGACCGGCCAGCTCGACCCTGCCGCGGCCGCCGTCATCGTCCGGGGAGTGGCGCTAGCGGCCCCGCTGACCGTAATGATCGCCCTGTGCGCCTGGCGGGCGCCCAGTCCGCGCGCGGTCGGAGCGGCGATCACGGCGACGGCGTGGGCCGCGCTGCTGCTCCTCCCTCTGAACGTCGTGGCGCCTGCGCTCGGCTGGTGGACATTCCACGCGACCGGCGCGGTGTGGCTCGACGTGCCGGTGGACCTGTGGCTGGGGTGGTCGCTCCTGTGGGGCGCGGTGCCGGCCCTGGGCGCACGACAAGGCGGGGGACCGGGATCGCTCCTGCTCTTCGTTGCCGCCCTGGTCTGGCTGGACCTCGCCCTCATGCCGCTCGGTGAGCCGGTGGTCGTGCTCGGCGACGCGTGGTTGGTCGGCGAGTTGGTCGGCGTCGTGACGGTCCTGGTCCCGGCGCTGCTCCTGGCTCGCTGGACCTTGCGCGGCACGCGCGTGACGGTTCGGGCATGGGCGCAGGCGATCTGGGCCTGCGGGCTGCTGCTCGCCCTGCCCGTCCTGGCCCTGGCGCCCGAACCGAGGTGGCCGACGTCGGTCACGTCCATCGGTCTCCAGCTCACGCTGCTCGTCTGCCTGCCGGGCCTTGCCGCCATGCGCGAGCTGGCCGTCGTCGGGCACGGCACACCGCTGCCGTACGACCCGCCCGCGCGCCTGGTCACCTCCGGACCGTACGCATACCTGCGCAATCCGATGCAGGCGACCGTCGCCGCCGCGTACGCGATGCTCGCCCTCACCCTCGGTGAGCCGGCGCTCCTGCTCGGCGCGCTGGTCGCCGTCGGCTACTCCGCTGGGCTGGGCGAGTGGCACGAGAGGGAGCAGCTGCACCGGACGTTCGGCGCGCGCTACCTCACCTATCGCGCATCGGTACGATCCTGGCTGCCCCGTCGGCGGCCGGCGGCCACCATCCCTGCCGCGACGCTGTGGGTCGCCGCCGGCTGCGACCCGTGCACGGGGCTCGCGTACTGGTTCGCCCGCCGCGCGCCCGCCCGGCTGGAGATCCGGCCGGCCGCCGAACACCCTGATGTCCTGTACCGCATCACCTACGAGACGCCCGGAGCTCGTGCCAAGGGCGTCGCCGCTGTCGCCCGCGCGCTGGGGCACATCCACCTCGGCTGGGCGCTCGCGGGCTGGGCGCTCGACCTGCCCGTCGTGCGGCACTTCGCCCAGCTCGGCGCCGATGCGTTCGGGGCCGGTCCTCGGCCGTCGCGTCCCGGCAAGACGCTGCTGCTGGAGGGCCGCCACCCAGCCTCGTGAGCGCCCCAGGGCAACAAATGGCAACTCGTTGTGGCGGCTCTGTCGGGGACATAACGTCTGCCACGACATGAGGACCACATCGGTGTTCTTCGTGCGTAACGGACAGGCAACCTCAACGGAGAGGCAGGCTGATGGACCGTATTCCCACCCCCGGGCGGACCTCACACCGCACCAGCAAGTGGCTCGTCGCGGCGGTCAGCGGCGTTCTTTCGCTACCTCTGGTCGCGTCAGGTGCGTCCGCTGCTCCAACGACCGACGAGTGCGCCTACGGGTACTCGGCCAGCCAGGCGGTGTTCTTCGGTGCGGGCGAGGCCGCCTCCGGTGTGCCTAACTATGACACCGGCGACGGATGCACCGTCATGGACGAGATCATGGCGGATGCGCCGTTCTCGACGCACGGCCAGTTCACGAGCACTGCCGTTCGAGTCGCGAGCGACCTGGAGCGGGCGGGTGTGCTCACGGACGCCGAGCGCTCCAGCATCTCGCGAGCCGCGGCGGCCTCGGAGGTGGGTGCGCCGCACCCCGTGACCGGGACCCGCTCGGTGGACCTGAGCAAGATCGGCCTGGTGGGCTTCACTGTCCGGGCCACGATGCCGACGGATACGGAGGGGACCCTTGCGGCTCTCGCCGAGTGCGGCTTCCAGAACATGGAGCCGTCCGGACGCGTCGGCAGCTTCTACGGGTACACCTCCGCGGAGCTCGCGCCGCTGACGGACGCCGCAGGGCTGGCCGTACCGTCCATCGGTGTCAGCCAGGCGGACCTGGAGAACGACCTCGATGGCGTCATCGCGGAGGCGCAGGCGATCGGCGCCGAGTACGTGCGCATCTCGGGCTCCAGCAGCTGGACCCTCGCGGACTACTCCCGGACCGCCGCGGTCCTGAACGAGGTGGGCGCGACGCTCAAGGAGAACGGGATCACCGTCGCGTACCACAACCACGGGTACGAGTTCGAGACCGTCGAGAACGGCGTCAGCGGCTACGACGTCCTGGTCCGGGAGACCGACCCCGAGCTCGTCACCATGGAGCTCGACGTGTACTGGGCGGCCAGCGCCGAGGTCGGCGCCGTCGAGCTGTTCAACACCTACCCCGGCCGGTTCGAGCTGCTTCACCTCAAGGACATCGCGGCTGACGGCTCCTTCGCCGACGTGGGCGAGGGCACCATCGACTTCGCCGAGATCTTCGCCAGCGCCTCGCTCGCCGGGGTCCGGTACGGCTTCACGGAGCACGACCGGCCGAGCCCGGACGGCGTCACGTCGGCGTGCACCAGCATCGGCAACCTCGCCGAGCTGCGCTACTGATCCACGCTGCCGGTCCGCTCGCGCGGACCGGCAGCAGGGCCAGCACAGGAGAAAGGCCGGCCGGCCCGGACGGGCCGGGTGTCAGTGTCGACATGCGCCAAAGAGGGAGAACCAAGGTGTGGACGCTCTCAGGATTTGCTGACGAGATATCGCCCGACTTCGAGACCCAGTGCAGGGTGGCGGCAGCGCTCGACCTGAAGTTCATCGAGCTGCGGAGCGCGTGGGACACCAACGTCCTCGATCTGGACGACGCGCAGCGTCAGCGCGTCAAGAGCCTGCTGCGGCAGTACGGGCTCGAGGTGTCGAGCATCGGGTCCCCGATCGGGAAGATCTTCGTGGACGAGGACTTCGACGCGCACCTCGAACGGATGCACCAGGCCGCGTACACGGCCGAGTACTTCCGGGCCCCCTACGTCAGGATCTTCTCGTTCTACGTGCGGCCGGGTACCGACCCGGACTCGTGCAGGGACGAGGTGCTGCGGCGCCTGTCCGCGCTGACCCGGCTGGCGACCGACGCCGGTGTCGTGCTGCTCCACGAGAACGAGCAGGGCGTCTACGGGGACACCCCGAAGCGGTGCCTCGACGTCGTGGAGTCCGTCGGGTCACCGCACCTGACCCTGGCCTGGGACCCGGCCAACTTCGTCCAGGTCGGCGTGCGTCCGTACACCGACGCCTACGAGCTCCTCCGCTCGCACATCGAGTACGTGCAGATCAAGGACACGAAGCGCAGTACGGGGGAGATCGTGCTCCCAGGGCTGGGCGACGGCGAGGTGCGCGACACGGTCCGAGCGCTCTGGGCCGACGGGTTCGACGGGTTCTTCTCGCTGGAGCCCCATCTCAGCGACGCCCACAGCCTGGGCGGCTTCTCCGGGCCGGAGCTGTTCACGGACGCCTGGGAAGCCTTCACCACCATGCTGCGAGCCGAGGGAGTGCCGTACACGTGACCACCACCGACCCACCGCCCGCTTCGACGAACCCTCGAACGACCAGCACGGAGGAGAGCCCGATGACCACCACTGAGGACCTGCGGGCTGACTCGTCGGACGGCCCGCCCACCGCGACTGCCAGGGCCACGGCCAAGGACACGGCGGTCCCCGGGCGCGGGCGCACCTCGGCGTGGGGTCAGGCCGTCCGCCTGGCCGATGCGTCCTGGCGACCGCTCGTCGTCCTCGGCCTGTTGTTCGCCGGGTGGTGGTTCGTCGCGTGGCGAGAGCTCGTTCCCGCCTACCTCATCCCGTCTCCCGGAGCGGTGCTGGAGACCATGGTCAGTGAGCGGGCCATGCTGCTCGAGCACACCTGGGTGACCACGGTCGAGACCGTCCTCGGCTTCGTGATCGCCGCGGTGGTCGGTGTAGCGACGGCGGTGCTCCTGGTCTACTCGAAGACGGCCGAGAAGTCGTTGTACCCGCTGATCCTCTTCGCCCAGGTCATCCCGAAGATCGCCATCGCGCCGATCCTGGTGGTCTGGTTCGGGTTCGGGCTGACGCCCAAGATCATCCTCGCCGTGCTCATCGCGTTCTTCCCCGTCGTCGTCTCGGCGGTAGCGGGTCTGCGGTCGGTCGACCCGGAGCTGCTGGAGATGTCGGCGACGATGGGCGCCTCGCGCTGGCGGACGTTCGTGAAGATCCGGTTCCCCGGTGCGCTCCCGCAGCTCATGTCGGGCCTCAAGGTCGCAGTGACGCTCGCCGTGGTGGGTGCGGTCGTCGGCGAGTTCGTCGGCGCCGACCGCGGTCTCGGGTTCGTGCTGCTCCTGGCGAGCGGCAACCTGGACGCGCCGCTGTTGTTCGCGGACCTCATCCTCATGTCGCTCATCGGCGTCGTCCTCTTCGTGCTGGTCGAGCTGGCGGAGCACCTTCTCATCCCCTGGCACGCGTCGCGTCGGGGCAGCGTCGTGCTCGCGGCGTCCTGAGCCCCACCCGCCCGAACCTCAGCTTCTCTCGTGTCACTTGCCTGTAGCCAACGGCCGCCCGTAGCGGCGGCACGAAAGAAAGGCCGTTCTCATGCGTGCTGCAAAGCTCGGAGCTTCATTGGCAGTGGTCAGCCTGGCCGTGGCGGGGTGCTCGGCCGGAGGGACGCCCGACAGCGCCGCAGAGGGGAACGCCGCGGTGACCGTCACCCTGAACTGGGTCCCCTACGGCGAGCACGCCCCCCTCTACTACGGGGTCGAGCAGGGCTTCTTCGAGGAGGAGGGGATCGACCTCACGATCCAGCCGGGCAACGGATCGGGGAACACCGTCCAGCAGGTGGCACAGCGCAACACCGACTTCGGCTGGTCGGACACGCCGCCGCTGGCGAACGGGATCAGCTCGGGGATGCCGGTGCGGAGCGTGGGCGTCTTCCTCCAGACCGGGCCCAGCTCGGTCGAGTTCTTCGCCGACCAGGGCATCACGGAGCCCGCCGACCTTGTCGGAAAGACGGTCGGCGGCACACCGGGTGACGCCATGTACGGCACGTTCCCGGCCTGGCTGGAGCTCAACGGTGTCGACCCGGCTGACGTGAAGGTGGTCAACGTCGACGCGGCCGGCAAGATCGCCGCGCTGATCGAGGGCAAGGTCGACGCCATCCAGGGCTTCCACCACGACCAGGCCCCGACCATCGAGAACCAGTCCGGCGAGGAGGTCGATGCCCTGCCGTTCGCCGACTTCGGGATGAACCTGCTCGGCACCGGCCTGGTGGCGAACGAGTCCATGATCCAGGAGGACCCGGAGCTCGTCGAGGCCATGGTGCGCGCTACGTCGCGCTCGTTCCTCGAGGCGGCCGACAACCAGGATGCCGCGGTCAAGGCGATGGCGGCCGGCGCCGAGCAGGCCCCGGAGGAGAGCGTCCTGTCCGCTCAGCTCGCCGCCACGATCGAGCTGCTCAACCTGGAGGAGGCGCCGGTGCCTGGTACCAACACCGAGGAGCAGTGGACCGACACCCTCACGTTCCTCTCCGAGAACACGGATTTCGACGGTGAGGTCGCGCCGACGGAGTACTGGGACGCCACGTTCGGTGAGGACCTCTGATGGCAGCCACAGTTCTCGACGGAGCGACGACGCCGTCCGTGGCGACGGACCCGATCATCGAGGTCGAGAACCTCACGATGCGGTTCAGGTCGAAGCGGTCGGAGACCGTGGCCCTCGACGATGTCTCGTTGACGGTCCGCGCCGGCGAGTTCGTCACCATCGCGGGCCCCTCCGGCTGCGGGAAGTCGACGCTGCTGAAGCTCGTCGCGGGCCTCACACCCGGCTTCGAGGGAAAGGTGCACCTGTACGGTGCGCCGGTCACCCGGCCACAGCGTGACATCGGGTTCGCGTTCCAGCGGTCGGCCCTGCTCGAGTGGCGAGGAGTGCGCAAGAACATCCTCCTCCAGGCCGAGATGCGAGGCATGGACCGGCGGCTGGCGCAGCGGCGCGCAGACCACCTCATCGAGCTCACCGGACTGACCGGGTTCGAGAAGGCGCTGCCGCACGAGCTGTCCGGAGGCATGCAGCAACGGGTCGCGCTGTGCAGGGCACTCCTGCACGAACCGCGGGTGCTGCTCATGGACGAGCCGTTCGGAGCACTGGACGCACTGACCCGCGAGCAGATGAACGTCGAGATGAACCGGATCTGGCGCGAGACCGGGACGACGGTCGTCCTGGTCACCCACTCGGTTCCAGAGGCGGTGTACCTGGGCAGCCGGATCGTGGTCATGAGCCCACGACCCGGCCGGATCGTGGAGACCTTGGAGCCCGGCCTGCCGGACGAGCGTGACTACGGCACCACCCTGAGGGACCCCCGCTTCACCCGCGCGGCAGAACGGATCCGGGGCCTGCTCGGGGCCACGCACACACCCGAGTAGACGTACGGGCCGCCACCGACCACCGCGGCCACCGCGGACCGGTCGGCGCGCCTCATCACCCCGCGGACCCGAAGCCCTTCCAGGAGGATCCATGAGTACGAGCAGCCTCGGTGTCGGCATCGTCGGCATGGGCAACATCGGCACCATGCACGCGCGGGCCCTGCGAGACCTGGGCGAGCGTGCCGCGCTCGTGGCGTACAGCAGCTCGCGCGGCGCGACCCGGGAGGCGCTCGCCGGCTGGGAGGCGGCCCACCTCACGCCGGAGCAGGTGATGAACCACCCGGACGTCGACGTCGTGGCGATCTGCTCACCCAGCGGCACGCACGCGCAGCTGGCGCTCGCGGCACTGGAGGCAGGGCGGCACGTCGTCGTCGAGAAGCCGCTGGCGCTGAGCGTCGAGCACGCCGTGAGCATCGCCCGCGTCGCCCGGGAGCGCGGGCTCATGGTCTCGACCATCTCCCAACGGCGGTTCGAGCCCGAGCACGAGCGGCTCAAGAGCGCCCTGGACGCCGGCGCGCTCGGCGAGATCCGGCTGGCGACGACGCACGTCCACTGGTTCCGCGACGACGACTACTACGCCGCCGCGAGCTGGCGGACCACCGTCGAGCAGGGCGGGGGATCCCTGGTGAACCAGGGCGTCCACAACGTCGACCTGCTCCGCTGGCTCTGTGGCCCGGTCGAGTCAGTGACCGCGCAGTACGGCACCCTTGCGCACGCGATGGAGGCCGAGGACACCACGGTCGCCACCCTGCGTTTCGCGTCCGGGGCACTCGGCGTCGTGACCACCACGACCGCGACGCCGCCGGGACACCCGGCGACCCTCTCCGTGCACGGCTCGGGCGGCACGGTGGAGCTCGCTCAGGGGGAGGTGCGCCGCTGGGAGGTGCCGGGGGTCCCGGCGCCGCCGTCGGGGACTGCCGCGACCGGGGCCGCGGACCCGCTCGCCATCGGGCACGGCGGCCACCTCGCCCAGTGGGACAGGATCCTCTCCGCTCTGGAGCGCTCCTCGCCTGTTCCGGTGGACGTCGACGACGCCGTCCAGACGGTCCGGCTCCTGTGCGCGATCTATGCGGCCGCGTCGACCGGAGAGGTGGTGCGACCAGGCCATCTGACCTGATCTCCCAGCACCAAGACATTTCACCTACACGAAGGAGTGTTCATGATGTCTGCATCACGCCACAGAGCCGTGGCGGCCATGATCGGGATGGCCGTCGCCGTCGGGTCCCTGGCAACCGCCTCGGTCTCCGCAGCACACCCTGGGGAGGGCGACCACGCCGACTCGTCCAGCTTCGAGAAGATCCCGCTGGTGACGGAAGGCCTCAGCGACCCGTTCGAGCTGGACGTCGCCGACGACGGCCGGGTCGTCTACATCGAGCGGACCGGCGCGGTGAAGGTCCTCGAGCAGGACACGTTGCGCCAGACCACCGCACTGGACTTCGGGTACTCCCTCGACCTCCTGACCCAGTCGGACGGTCTGCTGGGTCTGACGCTGGACAACGACTTCGCCGAGAACGGGTGGTTGTACCTGCTGTGGAGCGACCCGGACGTCGCCAAGATGAACCTCTCCCGGTTCACCATGGGGCCGGACAACACGATCGACCCGGCGTCGGAGGAGCGCCTGCTCGACTACACGATCTGGCGGGGCGAGGGTCGCGCGAACTCGCACATGGGCGGCTCCCTGGCGATGGGCCCCGACGGCAACCTCCACGTGGCCACCGGTGACAACGCCGACCCGTTCGACCAGAGCGGCTACACGCCGATCGACGAGCGCGAGGGTCGCCGTGCGTGGGACGCGCAGGGCACGTCCGCCAACACCGACGACCTGCGCGGCAAGGTGCTGCGGATCCACCCGGAGGACGACGGGACGTACACGGTTCCCGAGGGCAACCTGTTCGCGCCGGGCACGGAGGGCGCTCGCCCCGAGATCTACGGGATGGGCTTCCGGAACCCGTTCCGCATCACCGTCGACCCCGAGACGAGCGCGGTCCTCGTCGGTGACTACGGGCCCGACGCCCGGGTGGCGAATCCGCTGCGCGGACCGGAGGGCATGGTCGAGCTCATCCGGATGACCGAGCCGGGCAACCATGGCTGGCCGTACTGCCACGCGAACAACCAGGCGTACATCGACTACGACTTCGCCACCGGCGAGTCCGGCGAGGCGTTCGACTGCGCCAACCCGGTCAACGAGTCCCCGAACAACACGGGCCTGCGCGAGCTGCCGCCCAGCCAGCTGCCCCTCGTCTGGTACGGCTACGGCGAGTCGCCGGAGTTCCCGGAGCTCGCGTCGGGCGGTGCCGCCCCGATGGCCGGCCCGGTCTACCGGTACGACGCCGAGAACCCCGTCAAGACGAAGTTCCCCGAGTCCTACGACGGCCACTGGTTCGTCTCCGAGTACGCGCGCAACTTCTACAAGGTGCTGTCGATCGACGAGGCCACCGGTGACCTCCTCTCGATCGACCCGTTCCTCCCCGAGGAGAGCTTCGTCTCGCCGTTCGAGGCGGAGTTCGGGCCCGACGGTTCGCTGTACATCATGGACTTCGGCAGCGGACGAGGCGCCGGGCGAGGCAGCACCAACACCGACGCGGGCATCTACCGCGTCGACTACGTCGCCGACGGCCGGCGCCCGATCTCGTCGTTCACGCCCGACGTCGAGTCCGGCTCGGCCCCGCTCACGGTCAGCTTCGACGGCGAGGCCAGCCACAGCCCGGACGGGCTCGACATCACGTATGCCTGGGACTTCGAGAACGACGGCGTCGTGGACTCGACCGAGGTCAGCCCCGTGCACACCTACGAGGAGCGCGGACAGTTCTCCGCGCGACTGACCGTCACCGACAGTGACGGCCTCACCGGTGTAGCGGTCCAGAAGATCACGGCGGGCAACACCCGTCCGGAGGTCTCCTTCGACACGCCGGCCGACGGCGGCTTCGCCGAGCTGGGGGACACCGTCCCGTACTCGGTCGACGTCGTCGACGCCGAGGACGGTTCCACCGCTGCCGGAACCATCGACTGCAGCCGCGTGACCGTCAACACCCAGCTGGGGCACGACACGCACGCCCACCCGCTGGACAACTACACGGGCTGCTCCGGGTCCGTCTTCCTCGACCCCGCCGACCACGGGGTCGGGCAGAACGTCTACGGGGTGCTCGGCGCCGGCTACCAGGACCTGGGCACCGAGGGCGTTCCCGAGCTCACCGGCCAGGACCGCATCAGGCTGCAGGTCAAGGACAAGGAGGCCGAGTTCTTCAGCGAGGCCTCCGGCGTGACCGTCGCTGACGACTCCTCGGCACGAGGCGGTCGCCTGGTCAGCGACGTTGACGACGGTGACTGGATCGCGTTCGAGCCGGTCGACCTGACCGGGATCACCGGGCTCACCCTCGGAGTGGTGCCCGGCGCCGCCGGTGCCACCGTCGAGGTGCGCACGGGCAGCCCGACCGGACCGAAGATCGGCCAGGTGAAGGTCGGCGCGGCGGCCGCCGCCGGACAGGTCGTCTCGCCCAGCATCGACATCGAGGGGCAGAGCGGAACCACCACCCTCTATCTCGTGGTCTCCGACAGGGGACAGTCGGGCAGCACGGAGCAGGCACAGGGAGCGGACGACGCGCTGGCACTCGACTGGCTCGTCTTCCACGGCCGGGGAGTCGCCGACGCGACCGCCCCGGTGGTCCAGGCGGAGGCCAGCCGCACCGGGGGCCCGGACAACCTCTCGGTCGAGCTGTCGGGCTCCGCCGTCGCGCCGGAGGACCGGGAGATCACGTCCTACCTCTGGGACCTCGGTGACGGCACGACGTCGGAAGGCCAGGAGGTCACCCACGAGTACTCGGCCCCCGGTCGGTACACCGCCCGGCTGATCGCCACGGACAGCGAGGGGACGAGGGACTGGGCCACCGTGGAGCTCGTCGTCGCCGACAGCGGCCGATGAGCTGACCGCATCGGCACCTCGGCCGGCTGGCCCGGATGCGTACTTCGCGTCCGGGCCGGCCGATCCAGGCGCCCGGAGGCACCGGTTCGGCCCCGGCATAGTTCACCCATTAACGGTGATTGTCTGACAACTTCTGCTTGACTCCCGACAGAAGTCTCTCGTAGGTTCTAGCCGCAAGGTCAACGCCGACCGAGGAGAGTTCATGCGTCAACGTGGAACCACGACCCGCGCGAGACAGGCAGCCGCAGGCGCGACTGCCCTAGCACTGACAGCGGTGATACTGACGGGGACGGTCCCCGCAGCGACGGCGGCGACCGACGACCTGCCGCCACAGGAGCCGGGCGTCACGCTCCGGACGTACGACCTGGCCCGTGACCTCAGCGAGCTGTGCACGCTGCGCTCGGGCCAGACGCCGAACGTCGACCAGCTGAAGCCGACCATCGACTACACCGAGGAAGCCGACTTCGGCATGGGCGAGCGCTTCATCGCGCACGCGCTCGCGAACCTGTCGGTGCCGTCCGCCGGCAACTACGAGTTCCGGCTCACGAGCGACGACGGCTCACGGCTGTCGATCGACGACACGGTCGTCGTGGACCACGACGGCCTGCACGGCGAGTCTTCGAAGGAGGGCACCATCGCCCTCGACGCGGGCTTCCACGACCTGCGCGTCGAGTACTTCGACAACACGAACGACAACATCCTGCGGCTCGAGTGGCGTCCGCCGGGCACTGCCGACTTCGTCGTCGTCCCCGAGAGCGTCCTGAGCACCGAGGCCGGTGTCGTGCGCGTGACCGCTCCCGGCACCAAGTACTGCGAGGGCCAGGACGACTCGGCGGGCGACGGCATGCGCCTCGACTCCGTGTACCCCGGCTACACGCTCACCGACCTGCGTCCCGAGGGCTTCGAGCCCATGGTCTCCGGCCTCGACTGGACCGAGGACGAGCGCCTCGCCGTCGTCACCTCCGGCTCCGTGAGCCCCGGCGGCTGGGTCGAGGACCCGGAGCCGGGCGAGGTGTTCCTGCTCGACAACGTGACCGGCGAGACGTCGAAGGACGAGGTGACCTACGAGAAGGTCGCCACGGACCTGTTCAACCCGATGGGCATCGCGGTCATCGAGGACTCGATCTTCGTCTCCGAGCGCGACGGGCTCACCGAGCTCACCGACCCCGACGGCGACGGCTTCTACGACGAGCACCGCACGGTGGCCGAGTGGCCCTTCGGCGGCAACTTCCACGAGTTCGCCTTCGGCCTGCTGCACGACGAGGACTACTTCTACGTCAGCCTCTCGGTCGCCATCAACAACGGCGGCGCCACCACGGACCCCCAGCCGGCCGAGAACCGCGGCAGCACCATCAAGATCGACCGCGAGACCGGTGAGGTCGAGTTCGTCGCCGGTGGCCTGCGCACGCCGAACGGCATGGTCAAGGGCCCGGACGGCGAGCTGTTCGTGATGGACAACCAGGGTGCGTGGCTGCCCAGCTCGAAGCTCGTGCACATCGAGCAGGACAAGTTCTTCAACCACTTCACAAACCCGGCGGGTCCGTTCGACGACCAGCCCGTCTCTGCTCCGGCCCTCTGGGTGCCGCAGAACGAGATCGGCAACTCGCCGAGCGCCCCTGTGCAGCTCGAGGACGGCCCGTACGAGGGCCAGCTCGTCTTCGGTGACGTCACCTACGGCGGCCTGCAGCGCGGCTTCCTCGAAGAGGTCGATGGCGAGTACCAGGGCGCGGTGTTCCGGCACTCGGCCGGCCTGGAGGCAGGCGTCAACCGCACCGTCGTCGGGCCCGACGGCGCCCTGTACGTGGGCGGCATCGGTGAGGGCGGCAACTGGAGCGAGCCGGGCAAGCTCCGCTACGGCCTGCAGAAGCTCACTCCGAACGGCCAGGACGCCTTCGACATGACCGAGATGCGGGCCACCAAGAAGGGCTTCGAGGTCGAGTACACGCAGCCGTTGTCCGAGGAGACGGTGGCCAAGATCGCCGAGGACCCGAACGCGGCGTTCCAGATGGACCACTGGCGCTACGTGCCCACGCGTTCCTACGGCGGGCCGAAGGTCGACGAGCGACCGCTGTTCGTCGACAAGGCCAAGGTGTCGAGGGACGGTACGAAGGTGACCCTCACGGTGGACGGTCTCGAGCCGGGACGCGTGGTGCACCTGCGTAGCCCGCGCCCGTTCGCGGACACCGAGGGCCGCGAGCTGTGGAACACCGAGGCCTGGTACACGCTCAACGCGATCCCCGGCTACAAGGCCCCCGCCGAGAAGGGGTACCTCGAGGCAGAGGAGGCCTCGCTGCGGGGTTCGGCGAACGTCGCCACCGAGCACAGCGGCTACTCCGGCTCCGGCTTCGCGGCCGGGTTCGGCGAGGTGGGCGCTTCTGCGACCTTCACGGCGACCGCCAAGCGCACGGGCGACCAGCCGGTGAGCCTGCGGTACTCGAACGGTCCCAACCCGTTCGAGGGCACCAAGACGGTCTCCGTGCTCGTCAACGGCGAGGAGGTCGAGCCGTGGGCGCTGGAGTCCACCGGTGACTGGAAGACCTGGGCGACCGCGTCCAGGGACCTGCCGCTGCGCAAGGGCGTCAACACGATCACGCTGCGCTACGACGCGGAGGACGACGGCAACGTCAACCTCGACGTCCTCAAGGTCGGCAACGGCAACCCGGACATCTGCGGGTCGGAGGACTACGAGGAGGGCTACGAGGCCCTGTTCGACGGCACCCTCGCATCCCTCGACGAGTGGCGTCTGGCGGGAGCCGGCTCGTTCGGCCGCCAGGCCGACTGCTCGATCCGCAGCACCGGCGGTATGGGCCTGCTCTGGCACACCGGTCAGGAGCTGGGCGAGTACAGCCTCAAGCTCGACTGGAAGCTCATCAAGGACGACAACGGCGGCATCTTCGTCGGCTTCCCGAACCCGGGGAACGACCCGTGGGTCGCCGTGAACGAGGGCTACGAGATCCAGGTCGACGCGAGCGACGAGCCCGACCGCACCACCGGGTCGATCTACACCTTCCAGGGTGCGGACGCGGCTGCCGTGGAGCAGGCGCTGAACCCGGTCGGCTCGTGGAACTCCTACGAGATCAAGGTGGAGGGCCAGAACATCAAGGTCCTGCTCAACGGGGTGCTGGTGAACGACTTCACGAGCACCGATCCCGCACGTGACCTCGCCCAGGGGTACGTGGGTCTCCAGAACCACGGTGGTGGGGAGACCATCTACTACCGCGACGTCCGGGTGAAGGAGCTGGGCTGACGCGGCCCGAGCGGTCCTGAACGGCCTGTGGCCCTGACTCGGCGTACCTGGTACGCCGAGTCAGGGCCACCGGCCGTCCGCGTACGGTTAGCTGACCAGGCGGTCGACCGCCTCCGAGGACAGGGCCTGGTCCACCGCCATGGCGCTCGCGCCGAGCACGCCGGCATGGGTGCCGGTCCGGGCCGTGACGATGCGCAGGTGCTGCGTCGCGAGGGGGAGGGACCGCTGGTAGACCACCTCACGGATGCCGGCGACGATGTGCTCGCCGGCGTCCGCGAGGATGCCGCCGATGACGATCATCGACGGGTTGAGCAGGCTGACGCTCGTGGCGAGCACCGCGCCGATGTCCCGGCCGGCCTGACGTACCGCCTGGCTCGCGGTGACGTCGCCGGCGCGCACCAGGACGACTACGTCGGCGGGCGTGCGCGTGCCCTCCAGCGCGTTCGCGACGGCCAGCCCGCTGGCGATCGCCTCGAGGCAGCCGATGTTCCCGCACCGGCACACGACGTCCGTGACGCCGGGCACCGCGACGTGCCCGATGTCGCCGGCTGAGCCCTGGGCGCCGCGCCGGAGCGCCCCGTCGGCGATGATCCCCGCACCGATGCCCGTGGCGACCTTGACGAACAGGAGGTCCGCGACGTCGGGCCAGGCGGCGCGGTGCTCGCCGAGCGCCATGATGTTGACGTCGTTGTCGACGAGCACGGGCGCGTTGAACCGCGCACCGAGGATGGCCGGCACGTCGGCGTCGTCCCAGCCCGGCATGATCGGCGGGTTGTTCGGCTTCCCGGTCGCGTGCTCCACCGGCCCGGGCAGGCCGACGCCGACCCCCGCGAGCTCGTCGGCGGACCGGCCTGCCTCGGCCAGCAGCTCGGCGCCGGTCGCGGCGACCTGGTCGAGCACCGGTCCTGGTCCGTCGGTGATCAGCAGCGGCAGGTCGCGCTGCGCGAGCACGGTGGAGGCGAGGTCGGTCAGCGCGAGCCGCGCGTGCGTCGCGCCGAGGTCCACGCCCAGCACCACCCGGGCGGACGGCGCGAAGGCGAACGTCGCGGGCGGGCGGCCGCCGGTCGACGAGGCCTCGCCCGCCGGGGCGATCAGCCCCGCGGCCATGAGCAGGTCGATACGCGCAGCCACGGTCGACCGGGCCTGTCCCGTGACCGCCGCAAGATCCGCTCGCGTGCGCGGTCTGCCGTCGCGCAAGAGCTGGAACATGTCCCCTGCTCCGGAGACCTTGGGCGCCTGCTGCATCAGTTCCCGTGCCACTTCCACCATGCCTCTAGTCAATCATGGCCAACGAAGTTGCGACTTTTGCTTGACCGTCGCCAAAAGTCCCTCTACGTTCATTACATGGTCGACGTGGACCCCCATGGGGCAGAGCAACAGGTGAAGCAGCCCCTGCTTCGTATGCGGGGCATTGTCAAGGAGTTCCCCGGTGCGCGGGCGCTCGACGGGGTGGACCTCGAGGTCCGCCCTGGCGAGGTGCACTGCCTGCTGGGGCAGAACGGGGCCGGCAAGTCCACCCTGATCAAGATCTTGGCGGGTGCGCACCAGCCCACAGCTGGCGAGGTGCTGCTCGACGAGAAGCAGGTGACGATCCCGGACCCGGTCGCGGCGCTCAGACTGGGCATCGCGACGATCTACCAGGAGCTGGATGTCGTCGACGGGCTGACCGTCGCCGAGAACATCTACCTCGGGCACGAGCTCGCACGAGGCGGCGTCACACGCCGGTCCGAGGCGGCTCGGAACACCCGGGCGATCCTGAAGCGGCTCGGTCACTCGGAGATCTCGCCCCACCGCGAGGTGGGCAGCCTGCCGGCGGCGGGCAAGCAGATCGTCTCGCTGGCCCGCGCACTTTCGCGGGACGCACGCGTGGTCGTCATGGACGAGCCGTCCGCCGTGCTGGACTCCGAGGAGGTCGAGAACCTCCACCGCATCGTGCGCGAGCTGACGGCCGACGGCGTCGCCGTCGTCTACATCTCGCACCGGCTGGAGGAGATCCGGCAGCTCGGCGACCGCATCACCGTGATCAAGGACGGGCGCACGGTCGCGACGAGCCTCGCTGTCGCGGACACGCCGACGGACGACCTCATCAAGCTCATGACGGGCCGTGCTGTCGAGTACGCGTTCCCCGAGCGTCCCGGCGTCGCGGAGGACGCCGCGCCCGTCCTGGAGGTCGAGGGCCTCGCGCTCGGCGACGTCTTCAAGGACGTCTCCCTCACGGTCCGGGCCGGCGAGATCGTCGGCCTGGCGGGTCTGGTCGGGTCCGGCCGGTCCGAGATCCTCGAGACGATCTACGGGGCTCGGCGCGCGACGTCGGGCACCGTACGGCTGGGTGGCAAGCGCCTGCGCGGCGGGGTCGACGCGGCGGTCGCCGCGGGCATGGGCCTGTGCCCCGAGGAGCGCAAGAGCCAGGGCCTGCTCCTGGACGAGCCCGTGTACCGGAACATCACCCTGTCCTCCTTCGCGCGCTTCGCTCACGGCAGCTGGCTCGACGAGAAGGCCGAGCGTGCCGCGGCGCAGGAGCAGGTCGAGGCCCTCGAGCTGCGCCCGGCTTCCGTGGACCGCAACGCGCGCACGCTGTCCGGCGGCAACCAGCAGAAGGCGCTGCTCGCCCGCTGGCTGGTGCACGGCTGCCGCGTGCTGCTGCTCGACGAGCCCACCCGGGGCGTCGACGTGGGCGCGCGCTCCGAGATCTACAGCCTGATCCGCCGACTGGCCGACGACGGCGCCGCCGTCATCGTCGTGTCCAGCGAGATCCCCGAAGTACTGGGCCTGGCAGACCGGGTCCTGGTCATCTCCGACGGCCGGGCGGTCCACGACAGCCCCGCCGACGACATCGACGAGCACGCCGTGCTCGATATGGTCATGGAAGGAAGTGTCCCGTGAGAGGACGATCGGCCCTGTCAGGGCCGGCACTGCGAATGGGCGGCCTCGTGCTCGCCCTGGTCCTGCTGTGCGTGGTGGGGATCGTCACCACGGGTGGCCGGTTCGCCTCGGTCGGCAACATCACCACGCTGCTCGCCCTTGCGGCGACGACCGGCGTGGTGAGCATCGGCATGACGTTCGTCATCACCGCCGGCGGCATCGACCTGTCGGTCGGCTCGGTGCTCGGCCTGGCGACCGTCTGGGCGTCCACGCTGTCCACCCAGTACCTGGCGGAGGACTACGGCTGGTGGGTCATCGTGCTGACCGCGCTGGCCGTCGGCCTGGCCGCCGGCTTGGTGAACGGCGCCCTCGTCGCGTACGGCAAGGTGCCGGCCTTCATGGCCACCCTCGCCATGCTGGCGGCCGCGCGAGGCCTCGCAGAGCTCATCGCCGGCCGGCAGACGCAGCTCGTCGAGGTGGACCCGTTCCTCGACACGTTCCGCGCCGACGTGCTCGGCCTGCCGATGATCGTGTGGATCTTCGTCGTGGTCGCCGTCGCCGGCTGGTTCCTGCTGAACCGCACCACGTTCGGCCGACGCACCGTCGCGGTGGGCGGCAACCCGGAGGCCGCGCGCCTCGCGGGCATCAAGATCAAGCGGCACACCCTCTACCTGTACGGGCTCGCCGGCCTGACGGCGGGTATCGGCGCCGTGATGGCGTTGGCCCGCACCACTGCCGGCTCCTCGACGAACGGAACGCTCCTCGAGCTGGACGTCATCGCGGCGGTCGTCGTCGGCGGCACCCTGTTGGCCGGCGGCCGCGGCACCATCACAGGCACCGTCCTGGGCGTCCTGATCTTCTCGACGCTCACCAACGTGTTCATCCTGAACAACATCGACAGCTCGGTCCAGGCGATCACCAAGGGCGTGATCATCGTGGGCGCCGTGCTGCTGCAGCAGTGGTTCGCCGCGCGCGAGAAGGCCACGAGCACCTGAGCCGCGTCCGCGCGGCCCACGTCCTACCCAGTACATGTGCTGACCAATCCCCAGGTACTACCCCGGATCAAGGGAGATCACGATGACTTCTTCAACAGCAGTGCGTACGCGCAGGGTTTCCGGCGCCTTCATCGCGGCGGCCTGCGCCGCGCTCGTCGTCACCGGCTGCGTCAGCAACGAGCCGCGCGACGAGGAGACGGCGGCTGCCGGCCCCGTCACCACGACGGACAACGACGAGCCCGGCGACGAGGTCGTCATCGGCTTCTCCGCCCCGGCGGCCGACCACGGCTGGATGGGCGCCATCACCTCGGCGGCCGAGGCCGAGGCCGAGAAGTACGAGGACGTGGAGCTCCGCGTCGCCGAGGGCACCAACGACGTGAACGTGCAGATCAGCCAGATCGAGGGCTTCATCACCGATGAGGTGGATGCCATCGTGCTGCTGCCGTTCGACGGCGCCGCGCTCACCGCGGTCGCGCTCGAGGCGATGGAGGCGGGCATCCCGGTCATCAACGTGGACCGCGAGTTCACCAGCCCGTTCGCCGCCCGCACCACGGTGCTGGGCGACAACTACGGCATGGGCGTGAGCGCGGGCACCTACATCTGCGAGCAGATCGGCGACAACAAGGACGCCGTGGTCGCCGAGATCGCCGGCATCGACGCCCTGCCGCTGACCACGGACCGTAGCGACGGCTTCAAGGACGCGCTGGAGGACTGCGGGCTCGACGTCGACGCCCGTGTCGCCGCCGACTTCACGGTCGAGGGTGGCGAGGAGGCGACCGCGAACCTGCTGTCCGCCGAGCCCGAGATCGACGCCATCTGGAACCACGACGACGACCAGGGCGTCGGCGTGCTCGCGGCCATCGAGAACGCCGACCGCGACGAGTTCTTCCTCGTGGGTGGCGCCGGGTCGACCAACATGATGGAAGAGATCCAGTCCGGCGACAGCGTGGTGCAGGCGACGGTCGTCTACCCGTCCACGCAGGCGGCCGACGGCATCAAGCTCGCCCGGCTGATCGCCCAGGACAAGACGATCGGGGACCTGGCATCGATCGGCGTGCCGCGCACGATCCAGCTCCACGCACCCGTCGTGACGGCGGACAACGTCGAGGAGTACCTCCCCATCGGCTTCGAGTCCTGACGCGTGACGCATCGGACGACGCCCGCTGGGGCGTGCAACACGGCGGTGAATCGAGAGTGGGGGGAGGCGCGGTATGAGCAGCGGTGAGAACGAGCTCGGGGTCGGCATGGTCGGCTACGCGTTCATGGGGGCAGCACACTCGCAGGCCTGGCGCACGGCGCCGCGGTTCTTCGACCTGGCTCTGGCGCCGCGCATGCGCGCGGTGGCCGGGCGGGACGAGACCGCGGTCCGTGCGGCGGCCGACCGGCTCGGCTGGGACGAGGCGGTCGTCGGGTGGCGAGAGCTGCTGACGCGGGACGACATCGGGCTGATCGACATCTGCACGCCGGGCGACACGCACGCCGAGATAGCGGTGGCGGCGCTGGAGGCGGGCAAGCACGTCCTGTGCGAGAAGCCGCTGGCGAACAGCGTGGCCGAGGCGGAGAAGATGGTGGCCGCCGCGGACGCGGCGGCGGAGCGGGGCGTGCGCGCGATGGTGGGGTTCACCTACCGACGCGTCCCCGCCATCGCCCTGGCGCGCCAGCTCGTGGAGCAGGGGCGGATCGGTGAGGTCCGGCACGTGCGCGCGCAGTACCTGCAGGACTGGATCGCCGACCCCGAGGCGCCGATGTCATGGCGCCTGGACAAGCAGAAGGCGGGCTCCGGTGCGCTGGGCGACATCGGTGCCCACATCGTGGACCTGGCCAAGTTCATCACCGGTGAGTCGCTCACCGGGGTGAGCGGGCTGCTCGAGACCTTCGTGCACGAGCGGCCGGAGGCGTCGTCGTCCTCCGGCCTGTCGGGGGTGGCCGACGGCGGCCGCACGGGTAAGGTCACGGTGGACGACGCCGCGGTCTTCTTCGGGCGGCTGTCCGGCGGCGGTCTGGCGACCTTCGAGGCGACCAGGTTTGCCTGGGGCCGCAAGAACGCTATCCGGCTGGAGGTGAACGGATCGAAGGGCTCGCTCGCTTTCGACTTCGAGGACATGAACCTCTTGCACTTCTTCGACGCCACGGACGATGTGACGACCGCCGGCTTCCGCCGGATCGTCGTCACCGAGCCGGAGCACCCCTACGGCGGTGCCTGGTGGCCTGCGGGACACGGGCTCGGCTACGAGCACGCGTTCACGCACCAGGTCGTCGACCTGATGGGCGACCTGGCAGCGGGACGGCAGCCGACGCCGTCGTTCACCGATGGCCTGGAGGTCCAGCGGGTGCTGGACGCCGTCGAGCGCAGCGCGGCCGGCGGAGGGGGGTGGGTCCCGCTGCCGTGAACCACAGGCTCAGGGCAGGGAGAAGACCTGTCCTGAGCCCGCACTGCACTAGTACTGACCCGACTCAATGAGGAGCTCCAGGTGAGAAACGTGCACCGAACCCGCCGCGTTCTGCGGCCGGTGGTCGCGGCAGCAGCCATGACCGCGCTAGGTATCCCCATGGCGCTGACGTCCGCGGCTCAACCGGCCGCCGCACCGAACCAGGGCGTGCAGGCCGAGGTTGCCGCCGCACCAGGCGATGCAGCAGCCGAGCCGTTCGACACTCTCGTCTTCTCGAAGACGGCGGGTTTCCGGCACGGCTCGATCCCCGCAGGGATCGAGACGATCACGCAGCTCGGCGCGGCGAACGACTTCACGGTCACCGCCACGGAGGACGCCGGCGTCTTCACCGACGAGGGCCTCGCCGACTACGAGGTGGTCGTCTTCCTGTCCACCACGGGCGACGTGCTCAACGGCGAGCAGCAGGCAGCGTTCGAGCGGTACATCCAGGGTGGCGGGGGCTACGCGGGCATCCACGCGGCGTCCGACACGGAGTACGAGTGGCCCTGGTACGGCGAGCTGGTCGGGGCGTACTTCAGCTCGCACCCGCAGAACCAGGACGCCACCGTCAAGGTCGAGGACCACGCGCACAGCTCCACCGCGCACCTGCCGGACCGCTGGGACCGCCACGACGAGTGGTACAACTTCCGGACCAACCCGCGCGACGATGTGCACGTCCTGGCTTCCCTGGACGAGTCCACCTATGACGCCGGCACAGGCGCGATGGGTGCCGATCACCCGATCGCCTGGTGCCAGGCCTACGACGGGGGCCGGTCCTGGTACACCGGCGGTGGCCACACCGACGCCTCGTACACCGAGCCGGAGTTCGTCGAGCACCTGCTGGGCGGTCTGCAGACCGCGGCAGGCGTCGTCGACTCGGACTGTGCCGCGACGCAGAGCAACAGCTACGAGATGGTGCCGCTCGACGAGGACACCGCCAACCCGATGATGCTGGACGTGGCCGATGACGGCAGCGTCTTCTACGTCGAGCGCGACGGCCGCGTCCAGACGATCGACCCCGAGTCGAACACCACGACCACGGCGATGACGCTGCCGGTCACCCAGTCCAACGAGGACGGGCTGACCGGTGTCGTGCTCGACCCTGACTTCGCGTCCAACGGGTGGGTCTACCTGTTCTGGTCCCCGCAGGACGTCGGCGACGACGGTCCGCACAACCGGGTCTCGCGCTTCGACTACGACGCGGCCTCCGGCACGATCGACCCGGCCACCGAGGAGACCGTGCTGATCATCCCGACGCAGCGCGAGACGTGCTGCCACGCGGGCGGTGACATGGTCTTCGATGCTGACGGCAACCTGTACGTGGCCACCGGCGACAACACCAACCCGTTCGAGTCCCAGGGGTACGCGCCGCTGGACGAGCGGGCCGGGCGGGAGAACTACGACTCGCAGCGCACGTCGGCCAACAGCAACGACCTGCGGGGCAAGGTGCTGCGGATCACGCCGCAGGACGACGGCTCGTACACCATCCCCGAGGGCAACATGTTCGCTCCGGGCGAGGCGGAGACGCTGCCCGAGATCTATGCGATGGGCTTCCGCAACCCGTTCCGGATCGGCGTCGACCCGGGATCAGGCAACGTGCTCGTGGCCGACTACGGTCCGGACGCGGGGGCGGCCAGCGCCGCTCGCGGGCCGGCCGGTACGGTCGAGTGGAACGTCGTGAGCGAGCCGGGCTTCTACGGCTGGCCGTACTGCACGGGGGCGAACACCGACTACCGCGCCTACGACTTCGCCACGGGGCAGTCCGGGGCGGCGTTCGACTGCGCAGGCGGTCCGGTGAACGACTCGCCGAACAACACCGGCATCACGCAGCTGCCGCCGGCCGTCGAGGCGGAGGTCTGGTACGGGTACGGGACCAACCCGCTGTTCCCCGAGATCGGCGGCGGCGGCGCCCCGATGGGTGGGCCGGTCTACTCCTACGACCCGGAGCTGGAGTCCGACGTCAAGTGGCCGGCCTACTGGGACGGCAAGGCGCTGTTCGGTGAGTGGAACCAGGGGCGGATGTACTCGTTCCAGCTCGCCGGCGAGCAGCGGGACGAGCTCGTGGACATCAACCGGGCCCTGCCCGGGATCTTCGACCCGGAGGCCGGGTTCGACCGGCCGATGGACTTCGACTTCGGACCCGACGGTGCGCTGTACGTCATCGACTGGGGCTCCGGCTTCGGCGGGAACAACGACAGCTCGGGCGTGTACCGGGTCAACTACGTCAAGGGCGACCCGGCACCCCTCGCACAGGCCTCTGCCGACGTGACCGACGGAGCGGCCCCACTGACCGTGCAGTTCTCGTCGGAGGGCACCCGCCACCCGGCCGGGGAACCGATCAGCCTGCAGTGGACCTTTGGCGACGGGTCGGAGCCGAGCACCGAGGCGAACCCGACCCATACGTACATGGAGAACGGCCGCTACACCGCCCAGCTCGTCGCCACCGACCCCGCGGGGCAGACCGGGGTGGCGAACGTGACGATCGTGGTCGGCAACATCGCCCCCGAGGTGACGATCACCTTCCCCGACAACGGTGGCTTCTTCGAGTGGGGCGACCAGGTGCGCTACGAGATCGCGGTCGACGACCCCGACGGCGACGTGAGCTGCGAGAACGTCTCGCTGTTCACCTCGCTCGGCCACGACTCCCACGCCCACCCGTTCGACGAGCTGACTGGCTGTGAGGGCGTCATCCAGACCGCCCGGGACGAGGGCCACGGCATCGAGTCGAACATCTTCTGGGTGATCGAGGCGTTCTACACCGACGACGGTGGCGCGGCGGGCGCACCGCTGACGGCGACCGACCTGCAGGTGCTGCAGCCCAAGCTGGTCCAGTCGGAGTTCTTCACCGGAACGGGCCGCGTCGATGGCATCGGTGACGCTACCGGTGACCCGGGCGTCCAGATCGAGGAGACGGGCGACACCGCCGGTGGCGGGCAGAACATCGGGTACATCGAGCCCGGTGACTACTGGGCGCACGAGCCGGTGGGCCTCGCCGGTGTCGACGCGATCTCGCTGCGCGCCGCCTCCGGCGTCGACGGCGGGGAGGTCTCGGTGCGCTGGGACGCGCCGGACGGTCCAGAGATCGGCCGTATCACGGTGCCGGGCACTGGCGGCTGGCAACAGTACGTGGATGCCGGTACCGAGCTGACCGACGTGCCGTCCGGCTCGGGTTCGCTGCACTTCGTCCTGCTCTCCGGCGGCGTCAACGCCAACTGGATGGAGATCGACGGCCGCGGGGTCACCGATAACGAACGGCCGGAGGTCGAGCTGCTGGTCGACCCGGTCTCGGGTGACGCCCCGTTGACGGTGACCGCGTCGGCCGACGCCACCGATCCGGACGGGGCCGGCGACCTGTCCTACGCCTGGGACGTCGGCCTCGGCGACGGGTTCGTCGAGGGCGGTACGTCCACGCTCGAGCACACCTACGACGAGCCGGGCACCTATCGGCTCCAGGTGCGCGTGACCGACGAGGGCGGCGCCTACGCCATCGAGTACGCCACGGTGGAGGTCACCGGGATCGTCCCGGAGCCGGAGCTCTGCCTGTCGGGCCGGTCGGACGACTTCCTCGGGGACGAGCTCGACCCGGACCGCTGGACGGTGCTCGACCGCAACCAGGACCTGCGGGTCGCCGACGGGAACCTCACGGTCCCGGCGAGCGCCTCGGACTTCTACGGGACGAACAACACAGCAGTGCCGAACCTTGTCCTGCAGGACCTGCCGGACGGCCCGTTCACCGCGACGGCCAAGGTCACGATCCCGGCCTATGCGCAGTACCAGCAGGCCGGGCTGCTGATCTACGGCGATGCGGACAACTACGCGAAGATGGTGATCCAGGGGCGTTCGGCACCTGCAGACCCGGCCACCCGCGTCTTCCAGTACATCCGTGAGGAGGGCGGCACACCGAACGAGGTCGGTGACTCCAACACCGCGGCTCTCGGCGAGGCGTACCCGGACACGGTGTACGTGCGCCTGGCGAGCAGCGACGGTGCGGACCTGACGGCGTCGTACTCCGCGGACGGCGTGGAGTTCACAGAGATGCCGCAGACCAAGTCGCTCGCCGGCATCGACGACCCGCAGATCGGGCTCGCCGCGCTCGCCGGTGCGGGCTCGTCCGCGGACGTGGTGGACGCGCAGTTCGACTGGTTCCACATCACTCCGGACGACACGGCCGGGGCCTCCGGGCCAGCGGACGAGTTCGACGGGGACGCCCTCGATGCCTGCCGCTGGGACGTGGTGCGGGAGGACCCGACGGGGTACCGGGTGACCGGGGGCGCGCTGGAGATCGATACGAGCGCCACGGACATCTACACGGGCAGCAACACCAGCACACCGAACATCGTCGTGCAGGACCTGCCGGAAGATGACTGGACCGTCGAGACCCAGGTGGACGGGTCGGACTTCGACCAGCAGTACCAGCAGGGCGGTCTCATCGTGTACGGGGACGACGACAACTACGTCAAGCTCGACCTCGTGACCGACAACGCGGCGGGCGACCCGGTGGCACAGCGTATCGAGCTGCGTAGCGAGGTCGATGCCGTGGTGCAGGACCCGCAGCCGAGCGTGAACGACCTCGGGTCGGCCGTGTGGCACCTACGGCTGTCGAAGCAGGGGCCGACCTTCACCGGTGAGTACAGCGCGGACGGCGAGGACTGGACGGCGCTCGCCGAGCCGGTGACTCACGACGGGCTGGAGGATGCTCGGGTGGGCCTGTACGCCCTCGGGGCGGCTCAGCAGTCGGTTGCCACGGCGACGTTCGAGCATTTCCGGACGGCTGACGCCACCGAGCCGCTCGAGGTGACCGGCACGTTGTCGCCGGCAGAACCGGACGGCCCGGACGGGAAGTGGCTCGGACCGGTGACCGTCACGGTGGAGACCTCAGGCGGTCCGGACGGCGCCCAGGTGTACCGGGAGGTCAACGTCGACGACGAGGGCTGGGCCGAGTACACGGCGCCGTTGGAGATCTCGGCGCCCGGCGCCCACACCGTCCAGGTGCGGGCCTCGGTGGACGGGGAGACCGTGGTCGGCGAGACCCTGGAGCTCACGATCGCAGAGCCGGCCGTCGAGGCGATACCCGCGGTCGAGATCGTCCAACCGACGTGCTCGTACGACGCCTCGGGAGCCGAGGTCGTCACCGGCGGTGCGCTGGTCACCGCCCAGGTGGCAGGCGTGGAGTCCTACGTCGTGCGGGAGTGGGTCGACGGCACCGCCGCTGACCGTGTGAACGACCTCGACGACGTGGCTCCCGGGAGGTACCGGATCGAGGCCCGACCTGCCGACGGGTACGTCCTCGTCGGTGAGGGTGGTTGGCAGGTCCGCGACAACGGGCTCGCCGTGCTTCTCGTGACGCTCGAGGAACCGGAGTGCCCGGACCCGAACACACCGGACATCTTGGTGAAGGCAGCGACGTGTGACGCCGGTGGCTCGATCGATCCGGTCGTGCTTCCGGGAGTGCGCAGCTACACCGTGCACCGCTGGGTCGACGGCTCGCCGCGCGGCAAGGTACGAGACCTGGGCGACCTCGCTCCGGGCGACTACCGGGTGACCGCCTCGCCGGCCACCGGCGCCGACCTGACGGCCACGGGGGACTGGAAGCTCCTGCGGTCCGGCAAGGCAAGCATCGTCGTCACCGTCGAAGAGAGGTGTGACTGAGTGACCGGGGGCGTGCGCCGGCCTGCCGGTGCACGCCCCGCCCCGCGGGGCCGTCAGCCTTCTCGATTCGAAGGGGAACGAACATGGAACGTTTCACGCGCTGCGGTGCGGTGCTCCTGCTGGTGCTCGGGCTTGCCGTCGCGCCTGCCGCCATGGCTCCGGCTGCCGCGCACGGCGGCAAGATCGACATCGAGCTCGGCACGGATGGTGGTGGCGGTGTCTCCGCGGCGGTGACCTGGGCCGGTGACGGGCATCCTGTCGAGGAGTCGGCCATCGTGGTGGTGCGTGCGGTCTCCGACACCGGCGAGGAGGTCGGCCCCGTCACCCTCGTCTCCGCGTCGGAAGGCGTCGGCTGGTACCGCTCGGAGCCCGCGCTGCTCGACGAGGGGCACTGGACGGTGACCGCGCGGGTCACGGAACCGCGGAAGGCGAAGGTCGAGGTCGAGATCGATGTCGTCCCGCCGCCGTCCGCTCCGCCGTCCGAACCCGCGTCGGCCGGTCCGGATACCGCAGAGATCACGACCGAGGCGGGCGCCGCCGGCCTGGCGGCCACCGACGACGGGTCGTCGAGCGGTCTGCCGGGAAGTTGGACCGGTTGGGCGCTGGGGGCGCTCGTCGTCGCCGCGGGGGTGGCGGCCGTCGTCGTCCTGCGTCGACGGACGGCGTGACCGAAGACCCATGGGCATACGACCGGCGACGCCGGATCGTCACGCACAACAGGAAAGAACAAAGATGACACGACCGATCACCCTGTTCACCGGCCAGTGGGCCGACCTGCCGCTCGAGGAGGTGGCGCGCCTCGCAGCGGAGTGGGGCTACGACGGACTCGAGCTGGCCTGCTGGGGCGACCACCTCGACCCGTGGCGCTGGGACGACGACGAGTACGTCGCCGGGCGCCTGGAGCTGCTGGAGCGGCACGGCCTGAAGGTGTGGGCGATCTCGAACCACCTCAAGGGCCAGGCGGTCTGCGACGACCCGATCGACCAGCGGCACCGCGACATCGTGTCGGACCGGGTGTGGGGCGACGGCGACCCGGAGGGCGTCCGGCAGCGCGCCGCCGAGGAGATGAAGAACACCGCCCGGCTGGCCGCGAAGCTCGGGGTCAAGACGGTCATCGGGTTCACCGGCTCGGCGATCTGGAAGTACGTGGCGATGTTCCCGCCCGTCTCCGACGCCGCGATCGAGGCCGGCTACCAGGACTTCGCCGACCGCTGGAACCCGATCCTCGACGTGTTCGACGAGGTAGGGGTCAAGTTCGCCCACGAGGTGCACCCCAGCGAGATCGCCTACGACTACTGGACCACCGTCCGGACGCTCGAGGCGATCGGCCACCGCGAGGCGTTCGGCCTGAACTGGGACCCGAGCCACATGGTGTGGCAGGACCTGGACCCAGTCAGCTTCCTCTGGGACTTCAAGGACCGGATCTACCACGTGGACTGCAAGGACACGAAGAAGCGGATGGCGAACGGCCGCAACGGCCGCACGGGCTCGCACCTGCCTTGGGGGGACCCACGCCGCGGCTGGGACTTCGTCTCCACCGGGCACGGCGACGTCCCCTGGGAGGACGCGTTCCGGATGCTCAACACGATCGGCTACGACGGCCCGATCTCCGTGGAGTGGGAGGACGCGGGCATGGACCGCCTCGTCGGCGCTCCGGAGGCGCTCGAGTTCGTGCGCTCCCACGCGTACGACGCCCCCGACTCGGCGTTCGACGCCGCCTTCTCGACCCGCTGACGCTCACCACGCTGACCAGGAGGTACACCCGCACCACACAGCACGAACCGGTACCGCGCTCAGGCGTCGGTGCCGCAAGAGCACCGACGGACCGGGCCTCGAACGAATCGATGCGAGCGAGACCCGGCCGAAGTGACCAACTCGATGAGGAGCCGAATCACGTATGAAGAGTATTCAGGATCGTGCGCACGCGCGACGAAAGAAGACGGTGGCGGCGCTCGCCGCGACCTCGCTGGTCGGTGTGGCGCTCCTGGCCACGCCGTCGGCCGCCGCCCACGAGGCTCCGGACGTCGAGGCGGCGGCTGCCGCAGACACCGACTGGGGCAACTACGAGAAGGTCCTGCTCACCAAGGACGTCGGTGAACCGATCGACATGGCGGTGCTGCCGGACAAGAGGGTGCTGCACACGGCCCGCAACGGCGACGTGCGGGTGACCGACCCGGCCACCGGGGTCACCAAGCTCGCCGGCACCATCGATGTCTACGCGAACTCGGAGGACGGCCTGCAGGGCATCGCCCTGGCACCGGACTTCGCCACGAGCAACGAGGTCTACGTCGTGTACGCGCCGCGGGACGCCGATGGTGACGGGGTGGCCGACACGCCGTCGGGCAACGCGCCCAACTCGCTGCCCGCAGGCGAGGACGAGAGCTACTGGGACCAGTGGGTGGGCGTGAACCGCCTCGCCAAGTTCACGTGGACCGGTGACTCTCTCGACCTGGCGTCGGAGCAGCCGATCCTCGACATCGAGGTGCAGCGCGGCCAGTGCTGCCACGTCGGTGCGGACATCGATTTTGACGCCGAGGGCAACCTCTACCTGTCCACCGGTGACAACACGCCGGCCGGTACGCCGGGCGCCGGCGGGTATGCCCCGAACAACGACGCGCCGGGGATGAACCCGGGCTTCGACTCGCGTCGCGGTGCGGGCAACACGAACGACCTGCGGGGCAAGATCCTGCGGATCGACGTGAAGGACGACATCCCGGCCGGCACGGCTCCCGGCGAGGGCAGCACCTACGACATCCCGGCGGGGAACCTCTTCGCCCCCGGGACGGAGAAGACTCGGCCCGAGATCTTCGTGATGGGCGTGCGCAACCCGTTCCGCATCGAGGTCGACCCGGAGACGAACTCCCTGACCTGGGGTGACTACGGGCCCGACGCCGGCTCGGCGAACCCCGACCGCGGGCCGATGGGCTACGTGGAGTGGAACGCCGTCGGCCTCGACGACCCGCACAACTCCGGCTGGCCGTACTGCCACGGACCGAATGCCGCCTACAACGACTGGGACTTCGAGACCGCCACACCTGGCGAGTTCTTCGACTGCGCGGCGCCGCAGAACAACTCCCGCTGGAACACGGGCCTCACCGAGCTGCCCGCTGCTCGCGCTGCGACCGTGCACTACGGCGACCAGCCGGGCCAGCAGCCGCGTGACGAGTTCGTGAGCTTCGGCGCCGGATCCGGCCAGGCCCCGATGGGTGGCCCGGTGTACCACTACGACGCCGAGAGCACGGCGCCGGGCAAGTTCCCCGAGTACTGGGACAGCAAGGCGTTCTTCGGCGAGTTCTCCCAGGACTACTACGCGGCGCTCAGCGTGGACTGGTCCACCTTCGAGGTCGGCGAGGTCGAGGACTTCTTCCCGAACAGCGCCGTCGAGGCCGCAGGCATGAAGACGCACGACAACCCGATCGACCTCGAGTTCGGCCCGGACGGGTCCCTCTACGTGCTCGAGTACGGCGACGGCTTCTTCCGGCAGAACCCCGACTCGGGGCTCTACCGCATCGACTACGCCGAGGGGAACAAGGCGCCGCAGGCGCGGTTCACGACCACGCCGGGATCGTCGTCCGAGGCTCCGCTGGAGGTCGCGTTCGACGCCACCGGGTCCACCGACCCCGACGGTGACACCCTCACCTACGAGTGGGACCTCGACGGCGACGGCACGTTCGACGCCACCGGCGCCGAGACCACGCACACCTACACCGAGCTCGACGTCTACACCGCGCGCCTGCGGGTCACCGACGAGAGCGGCAAGTTCACGCTCACGTCCCGCGAGATCAGCGTGGGCAACCAGGCACCAGAGGTCACCGTGGAGTTCCCGGCCGACGGCGGCTTCTTCGACTGGGGCGCCGATGTGCCCTTCCAGGTGACCACGCAGGACGCCGAGGACGGCGCCGAGACGGTGTGCGACCGGGTGTCGTGGTCGTACGGCCTCGGCCACGACGAGCACGCCCACCCGGAGGTCTCCGGGACCGGCTGCACCGGCGTGTTCCCCACCGACCCCAACTCACCGGAGCACGGCCCGGGCGCCCACCTGTACGGCGCAGTGGTGGTCACCTACACGGACAGCGGGGCGAACGGCCTGCCGCCCGCCACCGGTGAGGCCACGGTGCAGCTGAACCCCAAGCTGCAGCAGGCGGAGCACGCGGTCGGAGACGGCGTGGAGGTCGTCGCCGACGATGCGGCATCGGCCGGCGCCTACGTGACCGGCCTGAAGAAGGGCGACTCCGTCGGCTTCACCCCGGTGAACCTCACCGGCATCGACAGCGCCACCGCCACGGTCCGCGGCAAGGGCAAGGTCCAGCTGCGCTGGGACTCGCCGACCGCCAAGCCGTTCGCCACCGCCAAGGTGCGCAGCGGGCAGACGTGGAAGGACCTCGCGCTCGCGTTCGACGCCCCCGAGGGCACCGGAACGCTGTACGTCACCACGAACGGCACGCTCGACGTCGACGCGGTGACGATGGTTGGCGAGGGCGTGGGGACGCCCCCGGCAGCAGCAGAGAACATGACCGGCCCGACCGGGCCGCTCGAACTGGCCGCTCGTACCGAAGGAGAGCAGTGATGGAATCACGCACTGATGTCGACCGCAGGAACTTCCTGAGGCTGGCCGGCGGCACCGTAGCCGTCGGTGCGGCGTCGCTCGCCGGCGCGGCCCTCGCGGGCAGCGCCGCGGCCTCCGTCCTCGCCCCGACGGCGGGGGCCGCTGCCACCACCGCGGGCAAGGGCCGGGTGCTCGTCCCGCCGGGCCAGATCGGGATCCAGCTGTACTCGATCCGGGACAAGGTCTCCTCGCTCGGCTTCCGCAAGGTGTTCGAGCGGCTCTCGGCCATGGGCTACGCCGAGATCGAGTTCGCCGGGTACTCGCAGGGCCAGGCCGGGCCGATCACGCCGCAGGAGATCCGGCAGCTGCTGGACGACAACGGCCTGTGCGCCGTCGGCGCCCACCGCGGTATCGGGGACTTCGTGAACAACCTCGAGCAGGAGCTCGACACGGCCCAGATCCTGGGCATGCCGCACGTGGGTACGGCCAACGCGCCGACCTCTGACCGCACCGTCGCCGGCTACCTCGCCGCTGCCGAGCAGTTCAACGGGTTCGGCGAGGCGGCGACGGCCCGCGGGCTGAAGTTCTACCAGCACAACCACGACGGCGAGTTCAGCTTCGCCACGGACAACCCCGACGTGCGCCTGTACGACGTCTTCTACGACAACACCGACCCCGCGAAGGTGTACCTCGAGATGGACGTCTACTGGGCGTTCGTGGGCCAGCACCGGTACCCGGGCTTCGAGCCGGTGGACTACGTCAAGCGCAACCCGCACCGGTACCCGCTCCTGCACCTCAAGGACGGTGACGTGAACCCGGAGAACTCCGGCGGCTACGACATCGTGGAGTTCGGGGCCGGCGACCTGCCGTACGCCGAGTTCCTCTCAGCGCTCGGCGGCGGCGGCCGGCGCCACGGGATCTGGGAGCAGGACAACGCCGCGTCGACGCCGGCGCCGGGCTTCCCGGTCGACTCGTTCGGTAACGCGGCGCGCTCCTACGTAGAGATTCGGTCGCTCCGGCGCAGCTGAGCGGATGCTTGAGGGGGTGTGGCCGACGGCGTCGGCCACACCCCCTCTGTCGTTCACCGGCGTTCCCGGGCCTACTGGCTGGTGCGCAGGAGCACCACGTCGTCGTGCTCAAGGCCGCCCACCACATAGGCGCGCCGCCCGATCATCTCGAAGCCGTGCTTGCCGTAGAACGCTCGGGCACGCAGGTTCTGGGCGTTCGTCCCCAGCCAGTACGGCAGGTCCGGGCCGAGCCCGGCCGCCGCGTCGGAGGCGGCCCCCATGAGCTCGCCGGCGATGCCACGGCCCTGCATGCCTGGCTGGACGTAGATCTTGGACAGCTCGACGTACGGGGCCTCGAGTCCGCTCGCCCGCCGCACGGCGTCGGCCTCCGCAGCGCCCTCGGGAGCCCCGAGGGCCAGGAGGGCGTAACCGAGCAGCCCGGTGCCGTCGTCGTACACAAGCAGTGCGTGCGCGTTGCTGGCCGCCCACTCCCGGAAGCGCGCGGGCGTCAGCTTCTGGGCGATGTGGGTGGCCATCTCGAGGGTGGAGGCCTCGGGCGGGCAGGCCAGGGGGAAGGTGAGTGCGGCGAGCCACGCGACCTCGGCCGCGTCATCGACGGTCGCCCGGCGCACGACGCCGGGCCTGCTCCCGGGGGCGGTCGATGTCGTGCTCTGCGCTGCACGCTGGGCTGTGGGTGTCTCGGCTGTGGGTGTCTCGGTGTCGGCGGAAGGCACCGACGCGGGTTCGGATGTCACCGTTCGAACGTAGTACGTGGGGTCTCGGGGGCGGGCGAGATGGCCGCAGGGGAAAATCCTGGTGTGGCGTGGGAAAACCGCAGGTCGGCGGTACCCGTGGGAGGGCATGCCGGAACCGGCTGGCGTGGCCCCCGTCACAAGTGCACTCCGCGCCCGTGTCATGGCCTGTTAAAAACAGGCTCTGACCTGCGGAAAGAGTGTGTGCCCCATGCCACTCCGAGCGGAGTGGCGTCTACGCGGGATCGTGTGTAATGTTCTCCAGGTCAGCCCGCCGGGCAGACGGACACCAACTGGAAACGGTTGGGTGGCCGCGCCGGGGTTGAAACCCACATCGAAGATTCGGGTAGCTTCGTGCTCTCTGAAGCAGATGTGGTTGCCGGATTCGGCAGGCAGGTGCAATTCCTTCCAGTTCTTGAAACGGAAGCGAATTTGATCGGCCGAAAGAATCTGGTAGGTTAGAGGAACTGCCCCGGACAGGGAAGCGATCGGAAAGATCGCGGATCTGACGGTGTGCGTCGGTTGTTTGAGAACTCAACAGTGTGCTTGATAGTCAATGCCAATGTTTTAACCCTTGTGGGTGTGGCTGTGCTGACCGTTCGGTTGGTGTGGTCATGTGCTGTGAGGGGTTGTTTGGACAGACTTAATCATCAGATTGGTCTGGCCGGTATCATTGTTCGCACTCGTCTTCGGGTGGGTGTGGATGTTTCTCTTTTATGGAGAGTTTGATCCTGGCTCAGGACGAACGCTGGTGGCGTGCTTAACACATGCAAGTCGAACGGTGAAGCTCAGCT
>NZ_JAMTCT010000029.1 GCF_024171995.1 Promicromonospora umidemergens
CACCCAGGGTCCCCGCGACCAGGCGCTCCCGCGTCACCGGCAACGCCGTGGCCAGGCGACGCGCCATCGTCATGTCCTTGCCCGCCGCCGCCGCCGAGATGCCCTCACGCACCCGCAACCACGACGTGAACGTGCGCGCCGTACCACCCGACCGCCACGAACCCTCAGCCTCGATCCGCGGCAACAAGACGTACCGCACCCCGTCCAACCGGCCCGTCAACCGACGGGCCCGGGTGTGCGCCTCGACCAAGCGGGCGACGGACGGCGCATCCCACCCGTCCAACACCTCCGGACCGGTCAGACCCGCCAGCTCACCCACCGCGTCCTCGATCCGCGCCAACGCCTCCTCGATCGACACCGCGGGAGGCAGACCACCAGTCGTGTCGTTCGTCGACTGCTCCACCAGTACCCACCCCCCATCTCCGTCGTCCGTTGACCCCATTATCTCGAACATACGTATGATATGCGCGCGCTATCCGGAATCTGTGGATAACCCTCCACGACAGCGAGATCCCCCTGAGGCCTGTTCCAGAAGTCCCCCAGGACAGGCGATCGCGGAGTGGTACGACTCGGGTGAGGTCGAGATGTGGGACGTGACTGTGGCCGACGGGATCTCCTGAACCACGCTTGACCTCAACCGGCATTGAGGTTGTTGGCTGTGCCGCATGGAGATCATGAGCGTCGACACGGTGACCCGGTCGACGGCGGAGACCGCTGCGTACTACGAGACCGTCCTCGGGCTCCCGGTGCGGAAAGAGATCGGTGCGGTTGAGGTTGCCGTCGGGCGGTCGGTCATCCGGTTCCGGGAGGACGCGGATTCCGTGGGGGACCAGCACTACGCCTTCCTCGTCGACGACGCGCGGTTCGAAGCTGCCCGGGACTTCCTCGCAGCGGGCCCTGGGCTGCTCGGCGACGGTGACCGCACCGAGTTCGAGGCGCAGCAGGCCTGGAACGCGCGGTCGCTCTACTTCCCCGGGCCGGACCGGTCGGTGCTGGAAGTCATCGCGCGCCGTGATCTCCCCTCAGCGCTGGGTGCCGGGCCCGTGCCGGGTGCGAAGGCCTCAAGCCCGCACGAGCCCGACACCCAGCTCGTCCCGTTCGGGCCCGGTGACCTGTTGTCAGTGAGTGAGGTGGGCATCGCGGTGCCCGACGTCGTCGGTACTGCCGACCGCCTTACCGAGACAGGGATCGGTCGCTACCCGGACGGTTCGGAGACGTTCTCTCCGGCCGGGCACATCGACGGCATGCTCATCCTGGTCAGCCAGGGGCGCACGTGGTTCCCGACGTCGGACCGCGTCGTGGGCGAACCGCCGGTCACGGTGATCGGGCAGGCAGGAGCAGCGAGTCCCGGCGTGGTCGCCGGGAGGTACGAGCTGGCCCCGGGCCGCGTGCTCGTCGTCCGACCGTAGCTCGCACGAGGGAAGCGGCAGACCTCAGGCCATCCGCATGATGGTGATCGCCCTGTTTTGATCATCTCGTTGTCACTTCTGCGAGGATCTCGACAGCACTCTTGCGATCGGCCACCTCACGCGCCCTCCGCGAACCCCGCCTGTCGCCACACCTCGTACACCGCGATCGACGCCGCGTTCGTCAGGTTGAGCGACCGCCGCCCGGGCAGCATCGGGATCCGCAGCTCGTCGGTGACGCGCGGGTGGGCGAGCGCCTCCGGCGGCAGCCCCGTGGGCTCCGGGCCGAACAGCAGCACGTCTCCCGGCTGGTACTCGACGTCGGTGAAGCGCGTGGTCGCACGGGTCGTGAACGCGAAGACGCGTGCTCCCGGCAGGGCGTCGAGCGCCGTGTCGAGCGACGGGTGCACGTCCATGACGGCGAGGTCGTGGTAGTCGAGGCCCGCACGCTTCAGCTTGGCCTCCGACAGGTCGAAGCCCAGCGGCTCCACCAGGTGCAGCCGGGCACCGGTGACCGCCGCGAGCCGGATCGCGGACCCGGTGTTACCGGGGATGCGGGGCTCGAAGTAGACGATGTGGGCGAGCGGGAACTCGGGCAGCGCGGAGGCGTCAGGCTGGTGCGGCACAGCCCCATTCTCCCTGCCCGACGTCGGGGCGCGTGACGCCACGGCGGTCGGCTTGTTCGCTTCCTCGATCTCGAACCGCAGCTGAAGGTCGGTGCGCTCGATCATGTCGCGCTGACCGTCGTAGGGACTTGCACCAGCAGCCACGGCCTCGAAGACCTCCTTGCTCGGCGTCGAAAGGACACATACTCTGAGCGCATGACGCACGGGCTCGACTGGTGGCGGCTGCACTCGCAGCCGTGACCTGACGCGCCCACCCGCACGGAAGTCCCGAGCTGCTCGCCGCAGCCCGGGACTTTTCTGTGCCCGACGCCGTCCGTGGGCAGCTCCCTGACCAAGGAGACACCCACATGTCCGTCACTATCGCACCCGAGGCGACCACACCGCCGTCGGCCACTCCCGGCGGGCCGGCCAGCACGACCCGCTCCGCCGCAGCGGCCCGCGAGCGAACCGCCGACCTGGAGCAGCTGATCGTCCAGAACCCGGGGGCGTACCGCGTCCTGACCGGGGACCGGCCCACGGGGGCGCTGCACCTGGGCCACCTGCTCGGCACCGTGGCCAATCGCGTGCGCCTGCAGAACCTCGGCGTCGAGATGTTCCTCATCGTCGCCGACTACCAGGTCATCACCGACCGGGACGACGCAGGGGACCTGCCCGCCACCGTTCGCGAGGTGCTGCTCGACTATCTCGCCGCAGGGATCGACCCCGAGTGCACCACGATCTTCACGCACTCGGCAGTCCCGGCCCTGAACCAGCTGCTGCTGCCCTTCCTGTCGCTGGTCACCGTCGCAGAGCTCGAGCGCAACCCCACGGTCAAGGCCGAGTCGGAGGCCGCGGCAGAGCGCGGCGGCCGGGGAACGAGCGGCCTGCTGTTCACCTACCCGGTGCATCAGGCAGCAGACATCCTGTTCTGTCACGGCAACCTCGTGCCGGTCGGCGAGGACCAGCTGCCGCACCTCGAGGCCACCCGGACCGTGGCCCGCCGGTTCAACCAGCGCTACTCAGCCGCGCAGCCGTACTTCCCCGAGCCGGATGCGCTCATCGCACAGTCCCCGACAATCCTGGGCAGCGACGGGGGCAAGATGTCGAAGTCACGCGGCAATGCGCTGGAGCTGCGCGCCACCGAGGACGAGACCGTTGCGTTCTTCCGGCGCGCGAAGACCGATGCCGACCGTGCGATCACGTACGAACCCGAGCGACGGCCCGAGATCGCCAACCTGCTCCAGATCGGTGCGTACTTCACCGGGACCTCGCCGCAGGCACTCGCCGACGAGGTGGGCTCGGCCGGCGCGGGGCGTCTCAAGACGCTGGTCACCGAGGCGGTCACGGAGGGCCTGCGCCCCCTCCGTGCCCGACGCCGGGAGCTCGCCGCCACCGGTTCTCGCCACCTCGCCGAGGTGCTCGCCCGCGGCAACGCCCATGCGAACGCGATAGCCGACCGCACCCTCGACGACGTCCGCGATCTCATGGGGATGCGGTACTGACCTGTCTGCCCGAGCCCGGGAGGGGTCCCTTCCGTTCATGGCTACGGTGTGCCGCGCGTGCGCTCGGCACGCGTGTCGACCGAAGGAGAGAGACATGATCACCGCACCTCGGAGAGCGACGAGCAAGCTGGCAATAGCATTGCTGGCGACGTTCTCCCTTACGCTGCCCGCCACCGCTGTCGCGGCTGTGCCCGCTGCCCCGGCGCCTGTCGCACCGGTGGTCGCCGCTGCGCCCTCCGCGCCGGTCTCCGCGTTGGCATCCGTGTGTCCGGGCAAGCGCATCGTGCACAAGCCGATCAAGCTGAACGGATACAAGATCGGCTGGCTGAACGTCTACTACAGCCGGAGCAAGGGCACCAAGTGCGGCGTGGTGATGCACGCGGGGGCGAGCTGGGGAAAGACCGCCTACACGCAGGTGCAGGTCTGGAACGCGTACTCGTCGTCCTTCTCGGGTGGCGACTATCGCTACCGGACAGGCAAGGCGTCGGTCGGCGGCGTCCGCGGTGAGTGCGTCTCGGCGCAGGGGCTCATGGACTGGCGCGGCAAGACCAGGACGGCCACCGTGCACGGGCTCTGCGGCTGATCCGACACCGCGGGCCGGCGCACCAGCCCGCGGACAAAGAAGTTCCCCGGCCGGGATGCCTCGATGACCCGGCCGGGGAAGTCTGCTCGGACGGCTGCCGGCACGACGGGTAGCCACCCGTTGCAGCCGCGCCGTCAGCCGTCCGAAGTCACTTGGCCAGACGCTCCCGCAGGGCGTCCAGCTGGGCGCGCAGCGCGGCCGGTGTGTGGTCGCCGAACCGCGCGAAGAACTCCTCGGTCAGCTCGGCCTCGGCCAGCCACGGCTCGGTGGGGACGTCGAAGAGCGCCGCCAGATCGGCGTCGGACACCTCGAGGCCGTCCAGGTTCAGCGTGCCCGGCGCGGGCAGGTTGCCCACCGGGGAGGCCACCGACGTGTCGGTGCGCAGGCCGCGGCCGGCCTCGACCTGACCGACGATCCACTCGATGACACGCGAGTTCTCGCCGAAGCCCGGCCACAGGAAGCTGCCGTCGTCGCCCTTGCGGAACCAGTTCACCTGGAAGATCTGCGGGCGCTTCGACTCCTCGATGCCCGCACCGACGTCGAGCCAGTGCGACCAGTGGTCGGCCATGTTGTAGCCGCAGAACGGGAGCATCGCGAAGGGGTCGCGGCGCAGCTCGCCGAGCGCGCCCTCTGCCGCTGCCGTGCGCTCCGACGAGATCGTCGCGCCCATGAACACGCCGTGCTCCCAGCCGAACGACTGCGCCACGAGCGGCACGTTGGTGGCGCGGCGTCCGCCGAAGACGATGGCGTCGACCGGCACGCCGGCCGGGTCCTCCCAGGTGTCCGCGATGGTCGGGCACTGGGCCGCCGAGACCGTGAAGCGGGAGTTCGGGTGGGCGGCGGGGCGCTCGTCGGCGTCGGCGGGCGTCCAGTCGTTGCCCTGCCAGTCGATGAGGTGCTCCGGCGCCTCGGGCGTCAGGCCCTCCCACCAGACGTCGCCGTCGTCCGTCAGGGCGACGTTGGTGAAGATGGTGTCGCGGTCGAACGTGGCAACGGCCGTCGGGTTCGTGTCGATGCCGGTACCCGGCGCCACGCCGAAGAAGCCCGCTTCTGGGTTGATGGCGCGCAGGGCGCCGTCGGGTCCCGGGCGCATCCACACGATGTCGTCGCCGAGGGTCTCGACCTTCCAGCCCGGGATGGTGGGCTGCAGCATCGCGAGGTTGGTCTTGCCGCAGGCGCTCGGGAAGGCGGCGGCAAGGTGGTACTGGCGCTGCTCGGGCGACGTGATGCGGATGAGCAGCATGTGCTCGGCGAGCCAGCCTTCGTCGCGCGCCATCGCCGAGGCGATCCGCAGCGCGAAGCACTTCTTGCCCAGCAGGGCGTTGCCGCCGTAGCCGGACCCGTACGACCAGATCTCGCGGCTCTCGGGGAAGTGCACGATGTACTTGGTGTCGTTGCAGGGCCAGGCGACGTCGGCAGCGCCATCAGCCAGCGGGGCGCCCACGGAGTGCACGGCAGGGACCCACGGCTGCCCCGCGTCGATCAGCTCGAGGATCTCGTCCGAGACGCGCGTCATGACGTGCATCGAGACGACGACGTACGGCGAGTCGGTGATCTCGATGCCGACCTGTGAGATCGGGCCGCCGACCGGGCCCATCGAGAACGGCACCACGTACATGGTGCGGCCCTTCATCGAGCCCTCGAAGACACCTTCCAGCTCGGTGCGCATCTCGGCGGGGGCCGCCCAGTTGTTCGTGGGACCGGCGTCCTCCTCGGCCTCCGAGCAGATGAAGGTGCGCGACTCGACACGCGCGACGTCGGCGGGATTGGAGCGGGCCAGGTACGAGCCGGGGCGCTTCTCCTGGTTGAGCTCGACGAGCGTGCCGGCGGCCAGCATCTGGTCGATGAGGCGCTGCTTCTCGTCGGCGGAACCATCGCACCAGACGATCTCGTCCGGCTGCGTGAGCTCGGCGACACCGGCCACCCAGGCCCGCACGCCGTGCTCTCCCGCGGACGCGGCCTGCGCGGTCGCCTCGGACGAGGTGGTGGAGCCCTGGCCGGCCGTCAGCTCGGAGACGAGCTCGGCGACGAGCCGGGTACGGCGGGGGTTCGCGAGGACGGACATGTGCGCTCCGATCGTCATGCGGCGAGCCACGGTGGCGGGCTTGTTTCCACTCTGGTACGTGGATCTTCCCGATTTCCAGCCCACGGGCTGTCAAGAAACGCGGATCTTCACGTAGTGTGAAGTAGCGGGTTCCTGTTGGCCGATCCCGGGTTTCCCGGCGTGACGGCCATCACACGAACGGCCGTCACACGAACGGCGATCACACGAACGGCGATCACACGAACGGACGGAGGGCGACGTGCCGAGCTCGAACGAGGCGACCTCGCGCGGCGAGACCGACCTGATCACCCTGGGCCGGCGCATCCGGCACCTGCGCACCACGCAGGGACTCACGCTCGACGGGCTCGGCGAGAAGGTGGGCTCCGCGCCGAGCCTCTTGTCGCTCGTGGAGAACGGGCGGCGCGAACCGCGCCTCGGCCTGCTGCGGTCCATCGCCGAGGCGCTCGGCGTGCCGATGAGCGAGCTGCTCAGCGCTGAGCCGCCGTCGCGCCGCGCGGCCCTGGAGATCGCGCTCGATCGGGCCCAGCGCGGACCGCTGTTCACCACCCTCGGGGTGCCCGCCGTCAAGCCCAGCCAGAAGCTGCCGATGCCCGTGCTGGAGCAGCTCGTCGGGTTGCACGAGGAGCTGGCCCGGCGCGAGCAGCTGGCCATCGCCACCCCGGAGGAGGCGCGGCGCGCCAACACCGAGCTGCGCCTGGAGCGGGAGGCCCGCGACAACCACTACCCGCAGTTCGAGGCGGTGGCGGAGCAGCTGGTCAGGGCCGCCGGGTACACGGGCGGCGCCCTGACCCACCGCACGGTGGCGCGGATGGCGGAGCAGATGGGCTTCACCCTGCTGCACGTTGACGACCTGCCGCGGTCCGCGCGCTCGGTGACCGACCTGCACAACGGCCGCATCTACCTGCCACCTGCGTCGACCCCTGGTGGACACGGGCTCCGGTCGCTCGCGCTGCAGGCGCTGGCGCACCGGGTGCTCGAGCACGACCGGCCGCGCTCCTACGGCGAGTTCCTGCGCCAGCGCGTCGAGATCACGTACTTCGCCGCCGCGTGCCTCGCGCCGCAGTTCGTGGCCGTGCCGTTCCTGGAGGCGCGCAAGCGGGAGCGTGACCTCGCGGTCGAGGACTTCCGCGACGCGTTCGGCATCACGCACGAGGCCGCCGCCATGCGGCTCACCAACCTCGCCACGCACCACCTGGGCATCCCGCTGCACTTTCTGCGGGTGGGGGCCGACGGTGCCCTCTTCCGCGGCTACGCGAACGACGGTCTGCCCTTCCCGCAGGACGTCACCGGCGCCATCGAGGGCCAGCTGATCTGCCGGCGGTGGGCGGCGCGCGAGGCCTTCGAGCGGCGCGACCGCGCCACCGAGTTCTACCAGTACACCGACACACCGGCCGGGACCTTCTGGTGCTCCACCCAGACGGGTTCCATGTCGCAGTCGGGCGGGCCGGACGGCGGGTCGGGTGCGTTCTCGATCACCGTCGGCGTGCCCTATGCCCATGCCAAGTGGTTCCGCGGGCGGGACTCGCAGGTGCGGCGCAGCTCCGGCTGCCCGGACCCGGCATGCTGCCAGCGCCCGGCGCCTGAGCTCACGGACCGCTGGTCGGGCGAGGCCTGGCCGTCCGGGCGCATGCACCAGCAGATCCTCGCGGCCCTCCCGCGCGGCGCCTTTCCCGGCGTGGACGACGCAGAGGTCTACGCGTTCCTGGACAAGCACGCGCCTGGGTAGACCCCGGCTGCTGCTGCTGCCTGTCGGACGGGTTAGCGTAGTCGACCGTGGCATCGAACCTGGCTTGTATCGGACTGGACGTCTGGCGACGTAGCGACTTTCGCGACATGGTGGCGGCGGCTCGCTCCGAGGCGGAGACCATCGCAAAGGACGGCGAGGTCGGCGTCCACGTCTGGACCGACGTGTCCGGTGCCCGGCTGATCATCACCACCGAGGGCGACCTGGTCCGAGCGGTCACGCCCACGTTCTACGCGGCGCCCGGCGCCGTCATCTCCGAGCCGCAGGCGGTCGACGGCGGGCTCGTGCTCGCAGAGCTCGTGAACGACCAGGACGAGGTCATCACCGAGATCGCCTGCCAGCTCGAGGAGCTCGCCCTGCTCGGTTCGGCGCCGCCGCCGGTCAGGGGCCCGGTGTCCGTCGTCGTGCTGGGCAACTCCACCCAGGTGACCGGGCGGGCCGACGGCGCAGCGCCCGGCCTGGTCTTCGAGCCCACCGGGGCCTACTCCCGGTCGACCGACGCCGTCGCGCACCTGACCGGCGTCGTGCTCGCGGTCGAGCGGCGCGCCGTCGGCCGTACCGGCCAGGCCTTCACCGCCGCCCGCGTGCAGACCGACGGCTTCCACGTCACCCTCTGCGTCCCGGCGGGCAAGCCGGAGCTGACCACGGGCGACGTCGTCGAGGTGGACGGCTACGTGGTCGTCTCGATCCCGGCGCTGCGCGCCTGAGGTTGCCCGTCGAAACCCTCCCCTTCGAGGCCTAAGCTTCTTCGCTTTGAGCCGCCTCAAAGCGAAGAAACTTAGGCCTCGAAGGGGATTACCCGGTCGCCGCCGAACTAGCGCAGCGGGCCACCGCGGGCGTCCAGGCGGTCCAGCAGCTTCGGCAGGACGTCGCCGAGACGCAGGCCGTCGTGCTCGAACTCGTTGGTGACCCACGGCGCGACGTTGCCCACGTGCATGGCCGTCTCCAGCGAGAGCGACGAGTCCACGAACATGTCGTCGAAGTACACAGTGGCCTCGACCGGGACCTCGTTCTCCGCGAGGCGGTGCAGGTCGTACAGGTCGCGCCAGTCCTGCCGCTCCGCCAGCGCGTCGGCGGCGGCCCGGAACGGGCGCAGGGCGTTGATCTCGGCGAACATCCAGGGGTAGATCATCTCGCCGGTCAGCAGCAGCGGCCGGGCGCTCTCGGCGAACGCGGGGTCGGCGTCGCGCACGGACTGGGCCGCCCACGCCGTCGGGCCGGTGTGGGACTGGGCGTAGATCGACTCGTGCAGCAGCGCGTACAGGGGGTTGGTCGCGAACGACGTCTCCGCTCCGACCGTGGCGAGGAGGGTGTCGCTCAGCGGGCCACCGTGCGGGGAGTCGAACGCCTCGTCGAGGATCCAGTGCACCCGCTCGAACCCCGGCTGCATGCCGAAGTCCATGCCGAGCGTCTGGAACCGGCGGGTGGTCAGGGTGTCGCCGCCCGGCTCGGTCACCTCGCCGGTCGAGAGCCGGTCGGCGATGCGGCCGAGCGTCTTCACCGCGTGCGGGTAGCGCGCCCTGAACTGCTCGTTCTTGGCGACCACACGCGGCTGGGTGCGCTCGTACACCTCCCGGGCCGACGCCGTCAGGCTGGGCAGGCCGCCGGTGACGAGGCTCGCGTTCAGGCCCTCCGGCGCGAACGACAGGTAGGTCATCGTGATGAACCCGCCGTACGACTGGCCCAGCGACGTCCAGCGCCGCCCGTCGAAGAGCGTCTTCCGGACGTGCTCCGCGTCGCGCACGATGTTGTCCGCGCGGAAGTGGCTGAGGTGCTCGGCCTGCTGCGCCGGCGTGCCGACGGCGTCGAGCGCGGCGGCGCGGACGGCGCTGGACCGCCCGGTGCCGCGCTGGTCCAGCAGCACCACGCGGAAGCGCTTCAGGGCGGTGCCCACCCAGCCCTCCGGGCCGGTCGGGCGCGGGCCCTTGCCGCCGGGGCCGCCCTGCAGGAACACCAGGAGCGGCAGATCCTCGGTCCGCCGCGCGGGATCCACGAGCTCGCGGGCGAACACGGAGATGGTGGGCGAGCCGTCGGGCTGGGACCAGTCCAGCGGGACGTCGACGGAATGGTCGGTGACGTGGACACCGGGAAGGGTGTAGCTGATGGGCACGGGGACGAGCCTATGGGGCCGAGTCGGTGTCTGTGCAGCGAGCCGACGCCACGAACCTCGCAGGCTGCTCACAAGGGTTCGGCTCGCCACTCGTTGCATTACTGGAGTCGCTGCTCTAATAATTGACCCATGACGACCACCGAGGTGCGCCAGCCACCCGCGCTACCCGTCCTGCTCGGCCTGGGCGTGCTCGCCCTCGGCGTCGTGCTGGGCTGGTTCGCGCCCGCGCTGGCCCGGGGCCTGGCCGGTCTGATCGAGGCGACGCCGCTGCCCGCACCTGGTCTGATCCGGCTGATCGAGACCCTCCCGCTGGAGTGGTCGCTCGGGATCCTCGGCGGGCTCGGCCTCCTGGGCGGAGGTTTCGTCGCCTTCATGACGGTGGGCGAGGCGCCGCGCCTCACCGTCGCGGACGACCACCTGGAGCACCGGCAGGAGGAGCGCGAGGTGTGGATCGAGCGGTCCGACGTCGGCGCCGCGTTCCAGGACGGGAGCGACCTCGTGCTCCTGCGGCCCGACGGCGGTCTGCGTGCCCGGCTCGACGTCGACACCCTGCCGGCCACAAAGGTCCTGGGCGCGCTGGAGCAGCACCGCTGGCCCTGGCGGGACGCCGACCCGCACGAGCAGCAGTTCGAGCGCTGGGTCGACGGCAGGCCCGGCTTCACGCCCGACGAGCACGCAGTGCTCCGCCGTCGGCTCGAGGAACGCAAGGATGCCGCCGCCCGTCGCAGGGCGGACGAGGACCTGGCCCCGCTGGGACTGGTGGCGCGGATCCGGGACGACCGGATCCAGGTGCGCCGGACCACGTCGGACCGCGACACGACGAGCCGGTAGAGCCCGTGGATCGCAGGCGCGGAAGTCTGGATAATCCAGCCATGGACACCACCACCCTGCGCCGACCACGCACTGCCCCCTTCGTCCTCGTCCTCGTGGGTGCGGTGATCGGGGCGCTGGCCGGCTGGCTCGGGCCGATCGCGGCCCGGATCACGGTCGACCAGGCCGCACGAGCCGGTCTGCGGGAAGAGACGGCGGACTCCGTGCTCGGCCCCGTCGTCGAGCTCGCCGCCATCCCCACAGAGCTGGCGGTACCGCTGCTCGGCTTCGCGGGGCTGATCGGCGGGGTGTTCCTCGCGGTCTCACGGGCGGCAGAGGCCCCGCGTGTCGAGGTCGCCGACGGCCATGTGGAGCACCGGCAGCGGCACGTGCCAGAGGTCCGGGTGGAGCGAGCTGAGGTCACAGCGGTGTTCAGGGACGGGAACGAGCTGGTGCTGCTGACCCGCGGTGCGCTGCACGCGCGCCTCGACGTCCGTACGTTGCCGCCTGCGCGGGTCCGTGAGGCGCTGACCCACCATGGCTGGCCGCTGTGTGACGCTGACCCGTTCGAGGCGGACTTCAGGCCGTGGGCCGACGGACAGGCGGGCTTCACCGAGGCCGAGAACGACCTGTTGCGGTACCGGTTCTCGGTGCGGAAGGACTCGGCCGTGTGCCGGGAGGCCGACGCGGGACTCACCGGTGCGGGTCTCGTGGCTCGGACCCGAAAGCGCCGGCTCGAGGCGCGGCGGGTCGGAGACGTCGCGAGGATCCGGAGCGGGTCGGGAGACCTGGCGACGTCGGCCGGCGAGGGAGCCCGTGGCACGGACCGTTGACCCCGTGCGCCACGAGGCGCGCCGGCTCGTCATCATCGACGCGGCCCTGACCGTCTTCGCCGAACGCGGGTACGACGGCGCCACAACCGCCGAGATCTGCCGGCGGGCGGGCATCGGCTCGGGCACGTTCTTCCACTACTTCCCGACCAAGCTCGCGCTGCTGCTCGCGATCCTGGCGCTCGGCACCGCAGAGGTACGCGACGCCGCCGCGGTCTACTCGGACCGGACCGACCCGCTCGGTGTGCTCCTCGACATCGTCAGGCAGGGCGCCGACGACGCGGCAGACCCCCGGATGCCGGGCTTCGTGCGCGCGGTGGGCGGCGTCATGCACCTGCCAGAGGTCGCCGCCGCCCTCGACGCGGACACCCAGGCGCAGCGCGACCTGCTCCTGCCCTGGGTGGAGAGGGCCCAGCGGGCGGGAGAGACCAGGACCGACCTCACCCCGGAACAGATCACCTCGTGGCTCTACCTGCTGACCGACGGCTTCCTTGGCCGCACAGCGGTCGAGGAGAGCTTCACGGCGCGGGGCGAGAAGGCGACGCTCGTCGACACGGCGAGCCGCTTCCTGGCACCGTAACCGGACCTGCCCACCCACCGAGGACTGGTGGGTGGGCCCTCCGCTGACCCGGCCAGGTCAGCCGATGTCCGCGTCCACCCAGTCGAACGTCTTCGTCACGGCCTTCTTCCAGCTCCGGTACAGGCGCTCCCGCTCGTCCTGCTCCATCGCGGGCTCCCACCGGCGGTCCTCCGCCCAGTTCGCGGTGACGTCGGACTCGCCCTTCCAGAAGCCGACGGCGATACCTGCCGCGTACGCGGCGCCGAGCGCCGTGGTCTCCGCGACGACCGGCCGGACGACGGGCACCCCGAGCTGGTCGGCCTGGAACTGCATGAGCAGCTCGTTGGCGATCATGCCGCCGTCGACCTTGAGCTCGGTCAGCTCGACGCCGGAGTCGGCTCGCATGGCGTCCATGACCTCTCGGGTCTGGTACGCCGTGGCCTCGAGCGCGGCTCGCGCGATGTGGTTCCGGTTGACGTACCGGGTCAGGCCGACGAGCGCGCCGCGTGCGTCGGGCCGCCAGTACGGTGCGAACAGGCCCGAGAAGGCGGGGACGAAGTAGGCACCGCCGTTGTCCTCGACCTTGCGGGCGAGCCACTCGACGTCGGGCGCGTCGTGGAACAGGCCCAGGTTGTCGCGGAGCCACTGGACCAGGGACCCCGTGACAGCGATGGAGCCCTCGAGCGCGTAGATGGGGGCCGCGTCGCCGATCTTGTAGCAGACCGTGGTGAGCAGGCCGTTCTCGGACGGCACCTTCTCCGTGCCCGTGTTGAGCAGCATGAAGTTACCGGTGCCGTACGTGTTCTTCGCGGTGCCGACCTCGAAGCACGCCTGACCGAACGTGGCGGCCTGCTGGTCGCCGAGGATGCCCGCGATGGGCACGCCGGGAACCATGCCCCGGGGGCGGCCCTTGCCGTACACCTCGGAGGAGGAGCGGATCTCCGGGAGCATCGACAGCGGGATGCCCATGTCCGCGGCGATGTCCTCGCGCCAGGACAGCGTGTCGAGGTCCATCAGCATGGTGCGGGAGGCGTTCGTGACGTCGGTGACGTGCACGCCGCCGTCGACCCCGCCGGTCATGTTCCACAGGAGCCAGGCGTCGGTGTTGCCGAACAGCAGGTCGCCCCGCTCGGCCGCCTCGCGCGCACCCTCGACGTTGTCCAGGATCCACTTCACCTTCGGGCCGGAGAAGTAGGTGGCGAGCGGCAGGCCCACGATCGCCTTGTACTTGTCCGGGCCCTCGGACCCGCCGAGCTCCTCGACGATGGCCTGGGTGCGCGTGTCCTGCCACACGATCGCGTTGTAGACCGGCTTGCCGGTCGTCTTGTCCCACACGACGGTGGTCTCGCGCTGGTTGGTGATGCCCACGGCCGCGAGGTCGCTGTGGTTGATGTTCGCCCTGGTCAGCGCGAGCCCGACCACCTGGCGGGTGTTGTCCCAGATCTGGTCCGGCTTGTGCTCCACCCACCCGGCCTTCGGGAAGATCTGGTCGTGCTCGATCTGGCCGCTGGACACGACGGTCCCGGCGTGGTCGAAGATGATCGCCCGAGAGCTCGTCGTGCCCTGGTCGATCGCGAGTACGTAGTCAGCCATCGCTGTTGACTCCCTTGTCTGTGTCCGTGTCGAAGTCCGTGTGGATCAGAAGACCGCCGCAGCCAGCAGGCCTCCGATCGCACCACCCACCAGCGGCCCGAGGACCGGCACCCAGGAGTACGCCCAGTCGCTGGAGCCCTTGCCGGGGATGGGCAGGATGAAGTGCGCGATGCGCGGTCCGAAGTCACGCGCCGGGTTGATGGCGTATCCCGTGGGGCCACCGAGGCTCGCGCCGATGCCGACCACGAGGAGGGCTGCGGCCAGCGGCCCGAGGTCGCCCGGCCAGTTGCCGAACGACAGGATCACGAAGACCAGCATGAACGTGGCGATGACCTCGGTGACGAAGTTCCACGTGTACGAGCGGATCTCGGGGCCGGTGGAGAAGACGCCGAGCTTGACGGCCGGCTCGGCGTCCTCGTCGAAGTGCTTCTTGTGCGCGAGGTAGGCGAGGACGGCGCCCACGAAGGCACCGGCGAGCTGGGCCACCCAGTACAAGAGCATGTTGCCGAAGGTGGCCGGGACCCCTTCCGCGAACTCCTCTGCCCCGTTGGTCAGGATGCCGAGCGTCACGGCGGGGTTGATGTGCCCGCCGGACCTGAAGGCGACGAACACGCCGGCGAAGACCGCGAGGCCCCAGCCGAAGTTGATGAGCAGCCAGCCGCCGTTGAAGCCCTTGGTCCTGGGCAGGATGGCGTTGGCCACCACGCCGGCACCACCGAGGATGAGGATCATTGTGCCGAGGAACTCCGGCAACATGATGTCTGTGAATGCGTTCATCGCTGACTCGCTCTCTGCCGACCACACTGTCGGCGTACGGGGGTGTACCCGGCGGCTCTCTGGGGGGAGCCCGTCGGCAGTTCGGTGCTTACGTCCTTTGCTTCCTTAGTTTCGGAGCGGCTGCATGGCCGCGACGTCCGGGGTGGTCAGGCGCGACCGTTCGGCGGCCTCGTCGTCGGGAGCCTCTTCCGCCTGGCGTTCGGCCTCTATCCGCGCCTGCCAGGCGCGGACCTCGCGCTCGGTGTCGGACGCGTCCCAGCCGAGCAGCGGGCCGACGACGGAGGCGACCTCCTCGGCCGCCTCGGTGCCTCGGTCCGCGATCTCGTAGACGAGCCGTGTGCGGTGCGCGAGCACGTCCTCGAGATGGAGGGCGCCCTCGTGGCTCACGGCATAGTGCGCCTCGGCGCGAAGGTAGGCGGTGGCGTGCTCGAGGGGCCGTGCGAGCGAGGGGTCGGCGTCGCACAGCTCGACGATCTCGGCGAGGTTCGCGCCGTACCGGTGCAGCAGGTGGTCGAGCAGCGGGGGAGTCCAGCCGAACCGCTTGCCCCACGTGCGCGCCTGACGCTGCACGGCCCGCAGCCCGACGGCGCCCGTGAGCGGGATCTGGTGCGTGATCGAGGGCAGCGCGGCGGAGCGCTGCCCGATCGCGAAGTCGACGGCGTCCTTGGCCATGATCCGGTAGGTCGTCAGCTTGCCGCCCGCGATCACGGTGAGGCCAGGCGTCGGCGAGGCGACGGTGTGCTCGCGGCTGACCTTCGCGCTGCTCGTGCCGGCCTTGGTGCCCGGCTGGAGCAGCGGGCGCAGGCCCGCGTAGGTGCCGATGATGTCTTCCCGGGTCAGGGGGTGTGCCAGCACGGCGTTGGCGTGGTCGAGCACATAGTCGATGTCGGCGCTCGTGGCGACCGGGTGGGTCGGGTCGAGGTCCCACGGTGTGTCGGTGGTCCCGATGATCCAGTACCTGCTCCACGGGATCACGAACAGCACGGACTTCTCCGTCTGCAGGATCAGTCCGGCATGGCCACGGATGCGTTCCCGCGGGACGACGAGGTGGACGCCCTTGCTGGCGAGCACGCGCAGCCCGCCCTCCGAGCCCGCGAGGGCCTCGGTGTCCTCTGTCCACACGCCGGTCGCGTTGATGACCGAGCGGGCCCGGACGGTGATCTCCTTGCCGGTCTCCAGGTCCACGATCACCGCGCCGTTCACTGCGCCCGTCGCACCCTGCGTCAGGCCCACCACCTGGGTACGGCTCGCGGCGTGCGCCCCGTAGCTCGCGGCGGTGCGGATGACCGTGGCCACCAGCCGGGCGTCGTCGACCGACGCGTCCCAGTACTGCACGGCGCCGACGGCGGCGTCGTGCGCCAGGTCCGGGAACTTGGCCTCCATCTGCTTCTTGCTCAGGTGCCGGTGGAGCGGCAGTGGCCGGCGGCCCGGCGTGAGCGTCGCGAGCACGTCGTACATGGCGATGCCGGCGCCCACGTAGGCACGCTCCCAGACCCGGTGCTCCAGCGGGTACAGGAACGGGACCGGTCGCACCAGGTGCGGTGCGAGGTCCCGGAGCAGGAGGTCGCGTTCGGTGAGGGCCTCGTGGACCAGCTCGAAGTCCAGCATCTGCAGGTAGCGCAGCCCGCCGTGGACCAGCTTGCTGCTCCGGCTGGAGGTGCCTTGCGCCCAGTCCTGTGCCTCGACGACGGCGGTCGACAACCCGCGGGTCACCGCGTCCAGCGCTATGCCGGCCCCGGTGATCCCGCCCCCGATCACCAGCACGTCGAGCTCGGCCGATGGACTGACACTGGCTTCGAGCGCGGCCAGTGCTTGCGTCCGCGCGTCTGCGGTCAGGCGTGTGGATGCCATGCGCCCAACTCACCACGCATTCCGTCACTTGGCAAGACCTTTGCCCTGTTAGCCAGGGTGTGTCGGTAGGTTCTCTTGCTCACATTCCGGTTCGCCGTACGCTTCGTCCGGCGCAACCGCCTGATATGCCCGTCTGGTGCGCCCACCGGGCGCAGCGCGAGGGCTCGGCCGTAGTGTGTCGCCGTGACGACACCCGAGGCGCCGGCCGCGCCCGTGATCCGCCCAGCGCTCCCGGCCGACGTGCGCACTATCCGTGACCTCGTCGAGCCGCTCAGCCAGGAGCGGATCCTCCGACCGTACGAGATGGTCGGCTATTTCGAGGCGGTCCAGGAGTTCCTGGTGGCCACCGACCGGGCGGCGGCGACGGGCGACGCCGTCGTCGGCTGCGGGGCGCTCCATGTGATGTGGGACGACCTCGCCGAGGTGCGCACGCTGGCCGTGCACCGCGACTGGCGCGGCCGCCGGGTGGGGCACGCTCTCCTCGAGGCGCTGATCGAGCGAGCCGGCGCCCTCGGGCTGCGCCGCGTTTTCTGCCTGACCTTCGAGGTCGACTTCTTCGCCGCCCACGGGTTCCGCGAGATCGACGGCACGCCCGTCACCCACGAGGTGTACGCGGAGCTGCTGCGCTCCTACGACGAGGGCGTGGCCGAGTTCCTCGACCTGGCGCGGGTGAAGCCCAACACCCTTGGCAACTCGCGGATGCTGCTGGAGCTCTGACCCACGCCCACGACCGAGCTATCTCGGGAGGTGGAGGCGGCTTGCTTCGTCCTGCTCGGCCAGGCCGTCCTCGACCAGGCCGGCGATCGCGCGGTCCAGCTGCCGCGGGTCGTGCCACAGGGACGTGAGCAGGGCGCGGTCCACCGGCTCGTCCGCCTGGCGGAGCTCCGCCATGACCCGGCCGCGCGCCTGCCGGTCGGTGCCTGCCCAGGCCTGCGTGCGGCGTCGTTCGGCGTGGGCGTCCGGCGGCGAGCCCGCCTGGCGCCACGCGCACAGCGCGGCCACCGGGCACGCGCCGCACTTCGGGGCCTTCGCCGTGCAGACCAGCGCGCCCAGCTCCATCGACGCGGCGGCCCAGCGGGCGGCGTCGGTGTCGCCGTCGGGCGCGAGGGCCGTGGCAAGGGCACGTTCCGCAGCGGTGTACGACGGCGCGGGAAGGGCCGCCCCGCCGACCGCGCGCGCCAGCACCCGGCGCACGTTGGTGTCGACCACCACTGATCGCTTGCCGTAGGCGAACGCCAGCACCGCCGCCGCCGTGTACTCACCCACGCCGGGCAGGTCACGCAGCTCGGCCTCGGTGCCGGGCACCACGCCGCCGTGCCGTTCGACGACCACCCGGGCGCACTCCTGCAGCCGCAGCGCACGGCGCGGGTACCCGAGCCGGCCCCAGGCCCGGAGGACGTCGGCGGTCGCCGCGTGCGCCAGGTCAGCGGGGGTCGGCCACTGCTCCAGCCATGCGCGCCAGGCGGGCTCCACGCGGACCACCGGTGTCTGCTGCAGCATGACCTCGCTGACGAGCACGCCCCAGGGGGTCCGGTCCGGTGCACGCCAGGGCAGGTCGCGTGCGGCGCCGTCGAACCAGTGCACGACGCCGGAGCGTACCGCCGTGCGTCGTGTCGCTTCCCGTGCTGTCACGGGGACTCATCCTGCCCCACGATCGCCGCTCGGCCGAAGCGGACCGAGTGGCGGGTGGGGCTCGCGGACCCCGTGAAGTAGGACACTTGACCGAGTCGGCGGCGCGGCTGTCACCACGGCGGTGCGGAGCGTCGTATTTTGGTGCCGCGCGGTGTTACCGCACGTGGGACCGTGTCCAGGAGTCCAGCAGGGGGTTCAGCAGGTGGTCAGTGCGCCGGAGGAGGCCGAACGGCCCCAGGACCACGACGCGGAGCGGGCGTCCGCCGGCCGGCGACGGCTCGGGCGTGTGGCCGTGGTGCTGGCCGTCCTGGCGTTCGGCGGCGTCGGGGTAGCCCTGACGTGGCCCGAGACCGACGCGCCGATCGTGTCGGACAAGGCGAACCCGCCGAACCCCGTGGACCCGAACGCCGCCGCGGCGCCGTGCGAGCCCGGCGACCTCGATGTCGGGCTGGCGGCGGACCGGCTGACGGTCACCCCCGGCGTCCCGGTCGGGTTCACGGTGTCGCTCCGGAACGAGGGGCCGGTGCAGTGCCTGGTCGAGGCGCCGGCGCACGGCCTCGCCGTGACCGTGTACCAGGGCGAGGTGGGTGAGCCGACGGCGGAGCGGGTCTGGTCGTCGGCGGACTGCGCCGACCAGGAGGAGGAGCGGCTGCTGCTGCTCGGGCCGGACGACGTCGACACCACGGACGTGAGCTGGTCCGACTCCCGGTCCGTGCCCGGTTGCGAGGCGGGCCAGCCCAGGCTGACCGCCGGCGAGTACACCGCACAGGTCACGCTCGCCGATATCGAGGGGGTGTCCAGCGACGTGGTGCGCATGACGTACACGGTGCCGGAGCCGAGCGGGTCGCCGTCGCCGTCAGGGAGCCCGTCCGGGGACTCGTCCGCGAGCCCGTCGGCGGACGCGTCGGACGACGCTGAGGCATCGGCGGAGCCGGACGGGACGGACGGGACGGACGGGACGGACGCGGCGAACGAGCCGAGTGGCGACTCCGACAAGAAGCCCTGACGCCGCTGCCGGCCGGCGCCAATGCGCGAGTGCAGATTTGGTTGCGATCGCAGATGCCGACTGCAGACTTTGTCGCGGTGAGGGGCACTCAAACCGCAATCAAGTCTGCACTCGTCGGCCGGGGGCGCGATCAAGTCTGCACTCGCCGGTCCGGTCCGGTCCGGTCCGGTCCGGTGCGGACCGGACCGGTGTGTTCCGGGCAGCAGTCCGCGTCAGGCGTGCTCCGTCAGAGGTATCGCGTCAGACGTACCGCTCGAGGATGCTGGACTCGGCCAGCCGGGACAGGCCCTCGCGGATGGTCCGGGCGCGCTGTTCGCCGACGCCGTCGACCGACATCAGGTCGTCCACGCTTGCGGCGAGGAGCTTCTGCAGGCTGCTGAAGTGCCCGACGAGCTGCTCGATGGTGGTGTTCGGCAGGCGCGGCACCTTGGACAGGAGCCGGTAGCCGTGCGGCGCGACGGCGGCGTCGAGCGCGTCCCCGCCGCCGGGCAGGTCGAGGATCCTGCCGATCTGGCTCATGTCGAGGAGCTCCTGCGACGTGAGCGCGGAGAGCTCGGCCTGCACGTCGGCGAGCGTGCGGTCCTTGCGGCCCAGCACGTAGTCGCGGATCACGAACTCGCGGTCCGAGCCGACGTCGCCGATCAGCTCGTCGAGCTGGAGCGCCAGCAGGCGGCCGTCCACGCCGAGCTCGATCACGTAGCCCGCGATCTCGTCGGAGATGCGGCCGACCATCTCGAGGCGCTGGACCACCGAGCACACGTCACGCACCGTGACCAGGTCCTCGATCTCCAGTGCGGACAGCGTGCCGGACACCTCGTCGAGGCGGGCGCGGTAGCGCTCGAGCGTCGCGAGGGCCTGGTTGGCCCGGCCGAGGATCGTGTCCGAGTCCTCCAGCACGTGCCGCTGCCCACCCACGTAGAGCGCGACGATCCGCATGGACTGGCTCACGGAGATGATGGGGAAGCCGGACTGCTTGGCGACCCGCTCGGCAGTGCGGTGGCGGGTGCCGGACTCGGTGGTCTCGATGGTCGGGTCGGGCAGCAGCTGCACCGCGGCCTTGCGGATGCGGGTAGCGGCCCGGTCCAGCACCACCGCGCCGTCCATCTTGGACAGCTCGCGCAGCCGGGTGGCCGAGAAGTCGACGTCGAGCGAGAACCCGCCGGAGCAGATCTGTTCCACCGTCGGGTCGAGCCCGAGCACGATGAGCGCGCCGGTACGGCCGCGCAGGATGCGCTCGAGTCCGTCGCGGAGTTCGGTCCCGGGCGCGACGGCGGCCAGGGTCTCCCGGAGCAGCTCGTCAGGGTGCGAGGAGGTGGTGGCCACGAAGAAATCCTACGCTGCGCGCAGGCTCACAAGCAGTTCGTTTCGCGGACCGGTCAATCACGGTCAATCACGGTCCGTCTCGCTTCCGGTCTCGCTGCCTGCGGACTGCGCCCACTCCACGGCGTCGCGGATGTGGGCGGCCTCCACCAGCCGGAGCCCCTCGGGCGCCTTGACGCCGGTCCCGTGCGGCACGACGGCGTGCGCGAAGCCCAGGCGCGCCGCCTCGCCAAGGCGGCGATCCAGCCCGGCGACCGGGCGCAGGTCGCCGGCCAGGCCAACCTCGCCGACGGCGACCGTGGCCCCGGGCAAGGGCCTGCCCGTTCGCGCGGAGACGAGCGCCAGCGCGGCCGCGAGGTCCGAGGCCGGTTCGGTGATCCGGGCACCGCCGACGGTCGAGGCGTAGACGTCCTGGTCGGCGAGCCGTAGCCCGCCGTGCCGCTGCAGCACGGCCAGGATCATGGCGAGCCGGCTGGAGTCGACGCCGCTGGTCGCACGCCGCGGGTTGTTCAGCGGGCTGGGGGCGACGAGGCCCTGCACCTCGACGGCGAGCGGCCGCCGTCCCTCCAGGGTCACCGTGATGCACGACCCCGCGACGCCCGAGCCGGCGTGCGAGAGGAACAGGCCGGACGGGTCCGGCAGCCCGACGATCCCGTCCTCCGACAGGTCGAAGCAGCCCACCTCGTCCGTCGGTCCGTACCGGTTCTTCACCGCTCGGATCATGCGCAGGCGAGAGTGTCGGTCGCCCTCGAACTGGCAGACCACGTCCACCAGGTGCTCGAGCGTGCGCGGGCCGGCGACGGAGCCGTCCTTGGTCACGTGCCCCACGAGGATCGTGGGGATCTGCCGTTCCTTGGCCACGGCGATCAGCGCCCCGGCGACCTCCCGGACCTGCGACACGCCGCCCGGGGCGCCGTCGACCTGAGCGGACGCGATGGTCTGCACCGAGTCCACGATGAGCATGTCCGGCTGGTTCGCCTCCAGATGACCGAGCACCGTTCCCAGGTCGGTCTCCGCGGCGAGCAGCAGGGTCGGCGACAGTGCGCCGATCCGCTCGGCACGCAGCCGCACCTGCCCAGCGGACTCCTCGCCGGTCACGTACAGCACGGTGCGGGGTGACTCGAACCCGTCGGGCCCCAGCGCGCCGTCGGCCACGTTGCTGGCGACGTCGAGCAGCAGGGTCGACTTGCCGACGCCCGGCTCGCCCGCGAGCAGGATCACGGCGCCGGGCACGAGCCCGCCGCCGAGCACCCGGTCGAACTCACCGACGCCGGTCGGGTTGGCGCGCGCCGACTCGACGTCGATGTCCCCGATGGGCCGAGCGGGCTCACGCGCGGGAGACACGGTGGCCGTGCGGGGGCCGCCCGCCGCAGGCCCGTCCTCGGACACGGTGCCCCACGCCTGGCACTCCCCGCAGCGGCCGACCCACTTGACGGTGGTCCAGCCGCACTCGGCACAGCGGTAAGCGGGCCGAGCCCGCTTGGAGGTCGAAGAGGTCACGTGCGCCACCGTACGTGCCACCACCCACACGGGCGGGGTACCTTGCGTCCATGCTGGTCTCCGACGGGAACCGGGTGAGCCGCGAAGCATCGCGCGCACCGGTCCCGACCCCATGAAGTCCCAGAGCTCCACGGCCCGTCGCGCGGCCCGCGCGGCAGGCCTCGTCGTGGCCATGGGGGCAGCGGTGGGGACCTGGCTCGTCTGGTGGGCGATGGTGGCCACGTGGCCGGGGCAGCGGGTCGAAGAGCGTGTCTTCGAGACCGCGGACCGGTTCCAGGACGTCGTCAACCCCCTGGTGGAGCCCGTGCTGCTGCTCGGCTCGCTGCCATGGCTCCTGACCGGGCTCGGCCTGGTGTGCGGGATCGGGCTGCTGCGCCGGCGATGGGTTGCCGCGGGTCTGGCCGCCGTCGTGATCATCGGGTCGAACGTGACCACACAGGTGATCAAGGACGGGGTGTTCCACCGCACGGGACTCGTCGGCGAGTGGAACCGGGACATCAACACCCTGCCGAGCGGTCACGTCACCGTCGTGGTCGCGGCCTGGGCGGCGCTGCTCCTCGTCACGCCGCGCGGCTGGCGGCCGCTGACGGCGTTCGCCGGAGCCGTCGCCGCCTGCGGGATCGGCCTCGCGACGCTCGGCGACCGCTGGCACCGCCCGTCCGACGTCGTCGCGGCGGTTCTCGTGGTGGTGGCATGGACTGCGCTGGTGTGCGCAGCGGCGCCCCGGGGATGGGCCGACCGGACCGGCGGCGACCCGGCCGACCGGGCCGACTTCTCGACGTGGCTGGTCACCACGGTCCTCGGTGTCGTAGCGGTGCCGACGGCGGGGCTCTCCGTCCTGGCCGCCGCGGCGACAGAGGGGCACACCTGGACGGGCCTGCCGTGGGCCGGTGGTCTCACCGCCTATACCGGAGGCCTGCTCGCCGCGTGCGCCGTCTCCGCGGCAGCGTTCGCGGTGCTGCTCCCGTTGTGCCAGGCGACGGCGCGGCCCTGGTCGTCCGGCCGGCGGAGCGCCGCACCGGCCCTTCCCGGGCGTGCCTACCCCCGGATGTCAGTGCCGCACCATAAGGTGCCAACTGAGCCACCGTGACATACCCGGTGGACAGAGCACGGGGGAGCCAGCCATGACCGACCAGCGCGTGAACTCACCGCGCACCGGTGCGACAGCATCGGTGGCCACGCCGGGCGCGCGGAAGGCTTCGCCCGCCGTGTACCGGCGTCGTCGCCTCGTGGTGTTCGTGGGCCTGCTCGTGCTCGTGCTCGCCGTGGTGCTCGTCGGTGGTCTCGTATGGCCCGGCTTCATGCGGGCCGAGGCGACCCCGCAGCCCGTTCCCACGGTGACCGTCACGGCGCCGGTGCCGACTCCAACGGTCAAGGCGATGGACCGCAGCGGTGACGAGACGGCCTTCCAGAAGGCGCTCCCGTCGACCGTGCTCCAGTTCGCGCTCGGCTCCATCGCCGAGGCCAAGGAGATCAGGGAAGAACAGGACGCGCTCGAGGCGTGGACCGCCGAGTACTCGGACGGCGGCTCCGGCGAGGTGACGCTCCAGGCGGGCCAGTGGGCGACGTCGGACGAGGCGGCTCAGGCCGCGACGGCCTGGATCGAGGCAGCGGGCGAGGCCGAGCGTGAGGGCGACGTCAAGGTCGGCAAGAAGGTGGTCGGGCAGTACGCGATCATGCCTGCCGAGGATGGCAGGGCCGTCGCGGTCTGGCAGAACGGGACCGCCGTGATGCAGGCGACCGGCCCGGCCGACACGATGGAGGACTTCTACGCGGCCTTCCCGCTGTGACGGGTCTCGGCCTGGCCCGAGCGGCGGCCGTCCAGCGGCCCGAGCGGCGCGGGGGACAATAGCGCCGTGAACCAGCGACTTGCGGTCCTCGGGGCCGGGAACATGGGCGAGGCGGTGCTCGCGGGCGCGCTGTCGGCGGGCTGGGCGGCCTCCGACGTCGTCGCCACCGTGCGGACCGAGGCCAAGGCACAGCGCCTGCGTGAGACCTACCGGGTGGCCACCACGAGCGACAACGTGGCGGCGGTCCGGGGCGCAGGCCTCGTCCTCGTGGGGGTGAAGCCGAAGGACGTCGGAGCCCTGCTCGACGAGATCGCGTCCGCGATCGACCCTCAGGCCGTGGTGGTCACCGTCGCGGCAGGCCACCCCGCGGCGTTCTACGAGCAGCGGCTGCCCGCCGGCGTCCCCGTCGTGCGGGCGGTCCCCAACACGCCCGCCGCCATCGGCGCGGGTATCACCGCGATCGCGCCCGGCCGGGGCGCGACGGACGCCGACCTCGAGGCGGTCGAGCACCTGTTCTCCGGCACGGGCGCTGTGGTCCGCGCTGCAGAGAAGGACCTGAACGCCGTGTCGGCGATCTCCGGGTCCGGACCGGCGTACATCTTCTACGTCGCCGACGCGCTGGCCGAGGCGGGCGTGCTCCTCGGCCTGACGCGGGACGTCGCGCGCCGCCTCGCGGTCCAGACCCTGCTCGGCGCGTCCCGGCTCATGGACGAGTCGGGGGAGCACCCCGTCCTGCTGCGGGAGAAGGTCACCTCGCCCGGCGGCACCACGGCGGCCGCCCTCCGAACGCTGGACGACGGCGGGGTGCGTGCCTCGTTCCTGGCGGCCGCGACCGCCGCGCGTGACCGCGCCGACGAGCTGGGTGGATGATTCCTTCCGTGACCATCTCTCGACCCGCGACGACGCGGCCGCCGGCCATGGCCGACGTCGCCGCGCTCGCCGGCGTGTCCCACCAGACCGTCTCACGTGTCCTCAACGGGCACCGGAGCGTGCGCCCGGCGACGCGGGAGAAGGTGCTGGAGGCGATCGCCGAGCTCGGGTACCGCCGCAACAGCGCGGCGCGTGCCCTGGTCACCGCGCGATCGACCACCGTGGGCGTGGTCACCACCGGCTCGCCGCTGTTCGGCCCGTCGAGCACCCTGATCGCCGTCGAGGAGGCCGCGCGTGAGCAGGGCTGGTACGTCAGCGTCGCCACGCTGCGCCGGTACGACGCCGAGACCATGCACAAGGCTCTCGAGCACTTCATGGACCAGGCGGTCGAGGGCATCGTGGTCATCGCGCCGCACACCGACGTCGCCGACGCGGTGGAGTCGTTCCAGGCCCCGGTGCCCGTGGTCATCATCGCGGCCCGAGACCTGAAGCCCGACGTGCCGACCATCCCGCTGGCCGTGGACCAGCGAGCCGGGGCGCGGCTCGCCGTCGAGCACCTGATCGGGCTGGGACACCAGCGGATCCTGCACGTCGCAGGTCCGCCGGACTGGCTGGACGCCGTCGAGCGCGAGGAGTCCTGGCGCGCGGTCCTCACCGAGCACGGCCTTCCGGTCCTCGGTCCGGTGGTGGCGGGCTGGACCGCGGACCGCGGCTACATGGTGGGCCTGGACCTGGCGCAGCGGGTCAAGGCCGGCTCCGGCCCGACGGCGGTCTTCGCCGCCAACGACCAGCTCGCCCTCGGTCTGCTCCGGGCGTTCTGGGAGTGCGGCGTCTCGGTGCCCGACGACGTCTCGGTGGTCGGGTTCGACGACGTCGACGGCTCTGGCCACTTCATCCCCCCGCTGACGACCGTGCGCCAGCCGTTCGTCGACCTCGGCCGGCGGAGCGTTGCCCTGCTCCTCGCGGCGGTCGACGGTGGCACGCCTGGGGCGGAGCTGATCGCACCCGAGCTGGTGGTGCGCCGGAGCGCTGCCGCGCCACGACGCTGAAGGGACCCCCAGGAATGAGCACGAGCCCACCGCAGAGCGTCCCTGCCGTCCGGGTGGGGCCCGTGGACACCTGGCGCTGGGCCGGGCCGGTCCTCATGGTCCTGGCCGTCGCAACGGTCCTGGTGGGCGTGGTGGCCGGGCCTGTGGCGGTCCTGCGGTCCGGCGCCATCGGCCTGGCCGACACCGCGATCACGCTCGCCGTCGTCGGGCCGCTCCTGGCCGTGGCGCTGTGGCGCCGACCAGGCGCCCTGCGGGTCGTGGCGGTGCTGGCCGTCCTGATCGCGTGCAGCCGGTGGGCGCACGGCCTGCCCGAGGTCTTCGGCACCGGGCTCGAGTGGAACTTGCTCGAGTGGAACTGGCAGGGCAAGACCGTCGAGCTGCTCTGGCTGGTCGCCCTCTTCCTGGCGCTCGGGCCGTGGGCGCGCGAGGAGGCGGGTCTCGGCCTCCGGCTGCGGGCCGGCTGGCGGCCGGCGGGCTGGGTGGTGGTGGGGCTGTTCGGCGGGTTCGCCCTCCTCTCGCTGTGGAGCCTTGCCGACGCCGGTGCGCCACCTACCCCGATGGACACCGAGCGGTTCCTGTTCGACGTCGGTCACCCCAACCTCGTCGAGGAGCTGCTCGTGCGGGGTGCGATGCTGGCCGTGCTCGACCGGGCCTGCGGAACGCCGTGGCGGTTTCTCGGCGCGGACGTCGGCTGGGGGCTCGTCCTGACGGCGCTGTGGTTCGGGCTGTGGCACGGCTTCGTGCTCACCGCAGACGGGTTCGTCGTGGATCCCGTTGCGGTGCTGAGCACGGGGATCGTCGGCCTGCTGCTGGGCTGGGTGCGCGCTCGGAGCGGTTCTGTCTGGCTCGCGTACGCGGCGCACTGCGCGGTCGAGGTCGGGCAGGACACCGGAGTGATGGCCTGGGCGCTGCTCGGCGGGAACGTCCCGCTGGGCTGACCGGCCCGGCTGCACCGGCTCCTCCCGACGGCCTGCCCCGGGCTGTCCCGCCCTGTGGCCGGGGCCGTTGACAGCCTTCTGCCGGGGTGGCAGAGTCACCGCGCACGGAGATGTTTACGTTCACATTCCGTCGCCGGGCAGCGTTGCCCTGCGTGTTCCAGGACATCGAAGTCCAGGTGATTCCGGACACTGTGGTCCGGGGAAAGGGGTGCGCCAGTGCCTGGTCGCCGCCCACCGAGCCGCCGCGTCTCCGCGGCAGGCTGGACCTTCGTCGCGCCGTTCATGGTGGCGTTCGCCTTCGCGTTCCTCGCTCCGGTGCTCTACTCGCTGTACCTCAGCCTGTTCCGCAACCAGCTCATGGGCGGCAACCAGTTCGTGGGGCTGGCGAACTACTCCGCCGCGTTCACCGACCCGAAGTTCTGGGACGGCACCGGCCGGGTGCTCCTGTTCCTGGTGGTGCAGGTGCCGATCATGCTCGCAGTGGCCCTGGCCGCCGCGCTCGTGATCGACAGCGGCCGCCTCTTCGGGAAGCGCTTCACGCGGATCGCGCTGTTCGTGCCCTACGCGGTACCCGGCGTCGTCGCCGTCCTGATGTGGGGCTTCCTGTACGGCGACCGGATCGGGCTGGTCGGCTGGATCAACGAGGCGGCGGGCTCGCAGGTCCTCACTCCCTTCTCCAGGGAATGGATGCTCGTCGCGATCGGCAACATCGTGACGTGGGAGTTCGTGGGCTACAACATGCTCATCCTGTACTCGGCGCTGCGCACCGTCCCCGGCGAGCTCTACGAGGCGGCGGCGATCGACGGCGCCGGGCAGTGGCGGGTGATCAGGGCGGTGAAGCTACCGGCCCTGCGCGGGGCGCTCGTGATCGCGACCATCTTCTCGATCATCGGCAGCTTCCAGCTGTTCAACGAGCCGAACATCCTCAAGGTGCTCGCGCCGACGCTCATCTCGTCGTCCTACACGCCCAACATGTACGCCTACAACCTCAGCTTCCTTGGCCAGCAGGTCAACTACGCGGCGACCGTCGCGATCATCATGGGCGTGCTGACCGCCGCGATCGCCTACGTGGTCCAGCTCCGTGGCACCAGGAGGGACAGCTGATGGCGCACTCCTTCTCGCGGCCGCGCAAGTCCGTGGTCCTCACCCTGCTGATGGCAGGGCTGGTCGTCTACTCGCTGGCACCGCTCTGGTGGCTGCTCGTCAGCTCCACCAAGACGCAGGAGGCGCTCGCCGACTCCTTCGGCCTCTGGCCGGCGGGGCCGTTCGCGCTCTTCGACAACATCGCGGCGGTGCTCACCTATCAGGACGGCGTCTTCGTCCGCTGGTTCGGCAATACGGTGGTCTACGTCGTCGCGGGCGCAGGCGGTGCCACGCTCCTGGCGACGCTCGGGGGCTACGGCCTGGCGAAGTACCGGTTCCGGGGGCGTTCGGCGGTCTTCGCCACCGTCATCGGCGCCGTCGCCGTTCCCGGCGCGGCGCTCGCCGTGCCGACGTTCCTCATGTTCAGCCAGCTCGGGCTGACGAACACGATGTGGTCGGTGATCCTGCCCACCCTGGTCTCCCCGTTCGGGCTGTACCTGATGTGGGTGTTCGCCACGGAGGCGATACCGACCGAGCTGCTCGAGGCCGCCCGGGTCGACGGAGCGGGGGAGTGGCGCACCTTCTTCACCATCTCGCTGCGGCTGCTCGCGCCCGGCATCGTGACGGTCGCGCTGTTCGCGATCGTCGCGACGTGGAACAACTACTTCCTGCCGCTGATCATGCTCTCGGACCGGAACCTGTTCCCCCTCGCGATCGGGCTAGCTAGCTGGAACGCCGATGCGACCGGGGTGGGCGCCACGCCGGTGTTCCACCTGGTCATCACGGGTTCGGTGCTGACCATCCTGCCGATCGTCGCGGCGTTCCTGCTGCTGCAGCGCTACTGGCAGTCCGGCCTGAGCGCCGGAGGCGTAAAGGGATGAGCGGCTTCAAGACGAACTACCTCAAGGAGGAGGAATCATGAGCATCACACGTAACGGCCGGATCGCGGCGGGCGCCATGGCCGCCGTGCTGGCCGGCAGCCTCGCAGCCTGCTCTGGGGGTGGCGGCGGCGGAGGGGAACCCGACGAGGGAGCGACCGCCGAGGAGATCGAGGCCGCTCTCGAGGAGGGCGGCATCATCGACTACTGGACCTGGACGCCGCAGGCCGAGAAGCAGATCGAGGCCTTCGAGAAGGCGTACCCGAACATGACCGTGAACCTCACGGACACGCAGGGCGCCGAGGAGCACAACACGGGGCTGCAGAACGCGATAGCAGCGGACAAGGGCATCCCTGACGTGGCCCAGCTGGAGTACCAGTCGGTGCCGCAGTTCCAGCTCCCCGGCCAGCTGACCGACGTGACCGGGTACGGCCTCGGCGAGCTCGAGGACCTGTACACGCCGTCGACCTGGGGTTCAGTGGCTCTGGGTGATGGTCTCTGGGGCCTGCCCCAGGACTCCGGTCCGATGGCGCTGTTCTACAACGCCGAGGTCTTCGAGGAGAACGACCTCGTGGTGCCGAAGACCTGGGACGAGTACGTCGAGCAGGCGCGGAAGCTGAAGAAGTCAGATCCCGACAAGGTCCTCTTCAACGACGACGGGAACGGCCCGGGCACCGTCACGTCGATGATCTGGCAGGCCGGCGGCAAGCCGTTCCAGGTGGAAGGTGACACCGTCACGATCGACCTCGCCGACGAAGGCACGACTCGGTGGGCCGAGACGTATCAGCAGCTGATCGACGAGGAGCTGATGTCGGACATCACCGGCTGGAGCGACGAGTGGTACCAGGCGCTCGGGGACGGCACGATCGCCTCGATGGTCGTGGGCGCCTGGATGCCCGGCATCTTCGAGGACGGTGTGCCGGACGGTGACGGCGCGTGGCGGATCGCCCCGATGCCGACCTACGACGGCACTCCGGTCAACGCCGAGAACGGCGGTTCGGCGGACGTCATCCCGGCCGGTGCCGACGACAAGGTGCTCGCCGCGGGCTTCCTCAAGTGGCTCAACAGCGACCCGGAGAGCATCCGCGTGTTCATGGAGACGGGCGGGTTCCCGGCAACCGTCGCGGAGCTGGGCTCCGAGGAGTTCCTGGGCTACGAGTCCGAGTACTTCGGCGGTCAGAAGATCAACGAGGTGCTCGCGGCCGGTGCGGACGACGTCGTCGAGGGCTGGAGCTACCTGCCGTGGCAGTCGTACGCGAACAGCATCTTCTCGGACACCGTAGGTCAGGCCTACCTCGACAGGACATCGCTGCTGGACGGCCTCTCCGAATGGCAGGCGGAGAACGTCCGGTACGGCGAGGAGCAAGGCTTCACCGTCGACGGCTGACCGCCTGCACCGCCTGCACTGCCCCCGAACCCTGCACCGCGATGAAGGAGTGTGGTCCCCGTGAGGCGTCTTCTTGCTGCCCTCGCTGCCCTGACCTGCGTACTGGCGCCGGCCGTCGGCGCGGTCTCCGCCCAGGCCTCGCCCGAGACGGTGGTCAACGCCACCCAGTTCACCGACACGGCCGGCGATCCGCTGCACGCCCACGGCGGCGGGGTGGTCAAGGTGGGTCAGTACTACTACTGGTTCGGCGAGAACCGGAACGAGGACAACACCTTCCGGTACGTGTCGGCCTATCGCTCCACGGACCTCGTGCACTGGGAGTTCCGGAACCACGTGCTCACCGAGGCCAGCCACCCGGAGCTGGCCGTGGCCAACATCGAGCGGCCCAAGGTGATGTACAACGAGGCCACCGGCCAGTTCGTCATGTGGATGCACAAGGAGAACGGCAGCGACTACTCCGAGGCGCGGGCGGCGGTCGCCGTGAGCGACACCGTGGACGGCGACTACACGTACCAGCGCAGCTTCCGGCCGCTCGGGCACATGTCCCGCGATATCGGCGTGTTCGTCGACACCGACGGGACCGGTTACATGTACTCGGCCGCTAACGAGAACTATGACCTGCACATCTACCGGCTCACCAGCGACTACACGGACGTGGCGACGCTCGTCGCGAACCCGTGGCCCGGCGGCCACCGTGAGGCGCCCGCCCTGTTCAAGCGCGGTGGCACGTACTTCATGCTGACCTCCGGGGCCACGGGCTGGAACCCGAACCAGCAGAAGTACGCGACCAGCGGCAGCCTGGCGTCCGGCTGGTCAGCCATGCGGAACGCGGGCGACTCCAGCGGATACGGCTCGCAGACCACGTTCGTGCTGCCGGTGCAGGGCACGTCCGGCACGTCGTACCTGTATCTGGGTGACCGCTGGGGCAACTCCATCGGCAGCAACGTGAACGGTTCGCGCTACGTGTGGGCGCCGATCACGTTCCCCACGTCGACCTCGATGTCGTTCGACTACTACCCGGAGCTCTCCATCGACGCGGCGGCGGGAACCGTCACAGGGCAAGGTGGACCGTTCGAGTCGCTCACCGCGCGGCACTCCGGCAGGTGCGCGGACGTGACCAGCCAGTCGAACGCCGCGGGCGCCCAGATCAAGCAGTACGACTGCAACGGCGGCGGGAACCAGCGGTTCTGGTTCCGGAACGCGGGCGGCGGCTACCACAACCTCGTGGCCCGGCACAGCGCGCTCTGCGTGCAGGAGAACGCCACGACCGTGACCCAGGAGGGCTGTGGGTCGGGGACGAACCAGCAGTGGTCGGTCGTCGCGGCGTCGGGCGGCCATGTGACCGTCCGGTCGCGCGCGACCGGCGAGTGCCTGGACGTCAACGGCGGCTTCACCGCGAACGGTGCCGCGGTGATCACCTACGCCTGCAGCGGCGCCACCAACCAGCAGTGGACCCGCGGCTGAGGACACACCGGTCCTGAGGTCCGCTCCGAACGACGTCGGGCACCGAACCGGGCACGGTTCGGTGCCCGACGTCGTTCTCAAGGCGGACCTGTCCTTACCCGGTTGTCGTAACGTATCGTGTGAGCGCTAACATCGCCGGGGGCGGTCAGGCCACGGCTTGCCGTGACGGTCGACCGACGGTGACACGAACGACGCCACGCGACGATGCGGGCAGGATGGAGCGGCCCACGATGGTGGAGCGGCAGGACGAAGGAGCGGAACGGCTCGCCGGTCTCCGGGAGGCGATCGAGCAGGGGCGGACCGCTCTCGGCATCGAGCTCGGCTCCACCAGGATCAAGGCGTGCCTCGTCGGCCCGGCGGGCGCGCCGCTCGCGAGCGGCAGCCACGACTGGGAGAACCAGCTCGTCGACGGCACGTGGACCTACTCGCTGGACGCCGTGTGGTCGGGCCTGCAGGACTCGGTGACAGCGCTGTTGCGCGACGTCGAGCGGCAGTACGGCGTGCGGCTCACCACCGTCGGCGCACTCGGCGTCTCGGCGATGATGCACGGCTACCTCGCGTTCGACGAGGCGGACGAGCAGCTCGTGCCGTTCCGCACCTGGCGCAACACCAGCACCGAGCGCGCCGCTACCGAGCTGACCGGCCTGTTCGGGCACAACATCCCGCTGCGCTGGTCGGTCGCCCACCTCTATCAGGCGATCCTCGACGCCGAGCCGCACGTGACACAGGTACGGCACGTCACCACGCTGGCCGGCTACGTGCACTGGCGCCTGACCGGGCAGCAGGTGCTCGGCGTCGGCGACGCCTCCGGCATGTTCCCGATCGACCCGGCGACGAAGGACTACGACCAGCGGATGCTTGCCCAGCTCGACGAGCTGGTGGGCGACCGCGGCCCGGGCCGGGGCATCGCCGACCTGCTGCCGCGCGCCCTCCCCGCCGGTGCCGACGCCGGTGCGCTGACCGAGGAGGGCGCCGCGCTCCTGGACCCGACGGGCACGCTCCGCCCGGGCATCCCGCTGTGCCCGCCCGAGGGCGACGCAGGGACCGGCATGGTCGCCACCAGCTCCGTGGCGCCCCGCACCGGCAACGTCAGCGCGGGGACCAGCATCTTCGCGATGGTCGTCCTGGAGAAGCCGCTGGACCGCGTGCACGAGGAGCTGGATCTCGTCACCACCCCGGCCGGCGATCTCGTCGCGATGGTGCACTGCAACAACGGCGCCAGCGAGCTCGCCGCCTGGGCGGGGCTGTTCGGCCAGTTCGCGTCCGCCCTCGGGCAGCCGGCCGAGCCGGGCGCCGTCTTCGGGGCACTGCTGCGGTCCGCCCTGGACGGCGACGCCGATGGCGGCGGCCTGCTCGCGTACAACTACCTGTCCGGTGAGCCGATCACCGGCCTCGAGGCCGGCCGCCCGCTGTTCACGCGCACGCCCGACAGCCGGCTCACCCTCGGCAACTTCGCGCGCACGCAGGTCTACAGCGTGTTCGGCACCCTGAGCCTCGGCATGCGCGTGCTGGCCGAGGAGCAGGTCGAGCTGGACACCATGTTCGCGCACGGCGGCCTGTTCAAGACGGAGGGCGTGGCCCAGCGGCTGCTGGCCGCCGCGCTCGGCGCGCCGGTGGCCGTGGGCCGGACGGCGGGCGAGGGCGGTGCCTGGGGCATCGCGCTGCTCGCCGCCTACCGGGCGTCCGCACACGGCGCGACCGCCCCCGAGCAGGACCTGGGCGCCTACCTCGGCGCCGAGGTGTTCGCGGATGCCGCGCTCGACGTCGTCGAGCCCGACGCCGACGACGTGGCGGGCTTCTCCGCCTTCCTGGAGCGCTACAGCGCGGGCCTCGCGATCGAGCGCGCCGCCGTGGAGACGCTCCGGACCCGGGACACGACGCAGGAGGACGACCGATGACCACGCAGGCCCTTACCGACTACCCGCAGGCAGTCCAGGACGAGGTGGCGCGCGTCCGCACCGTCGTCTCGGACCTGCATGCCGAGCTGCCACGCTGGGACCTGGTGGTCTGGACGGCGGGCAACGTCTCGCAGCGCGTGCCGAACCCGGACGTGCCGGACGGCAGCGCCGACCTCTTCGTCATCAAGCCGTCGGGCGTCTCGTACGACGACCTGACACCCGAGGGCATGGTCGTCTGCGACCTCGACGGCAGCCTCGTGGACGGCACGCGCGCGCCGTCGTCGGACACCGCGGCCGCCGCCTACGTGTACCGGCACATGCCCGAGGTGGGCGGCGTGGTGCACACGCACTCCACGTACGCGACGGCGTGGGCCGCGCGCGGCGAGGAGGTGCCGTGCGTGCTGACGATGATGGCCGACGAGTTCGGCGGGCCCGTCCCCGTCGGCCCGTTCGCGATCATCGGCGACGACTCGATCGGCCGGGGCATCGTCGAGACCCTCGCGGGTCACCGCAGCCCCGCCGTGCTGATGCGGAACCACGGTCCGTTCACCATCGGCAAGGACGCGCGCGCAGCCGTCAAGGCGGCAGTGATGGTCGAGGAGGTCGCCCGGACGGTGCACGTCTCCCGCCAGCTCGGCGAGCCCGTCCCGATCGAGCAGCAGCACATCGACTCCCTCTACGACCGCTACCAGAACGTCTACGGCCAGCCCGCGACGACGCCGTCGGGCACCGCCGCATCGAACACGGCCGGACAGAACACGGAAGGACAGGCATGAGCACCAAGCCCTACGCGGACCGTGAGGTCTGGTTCCTCACCGGGAGCCAGGACCTCTACGGCGAGGAGACCCTTGCCCAGGTCGCGGAGCAGTCGCAGGAGGTGGCCCGCGCGCTGGACGCGTCGTCGGACGTGCCGGTCAAGGTCGTGTGGAAGCCCGTCCTGAAGGACTCGGTCTCGATCCGCCGGGCCATGCTCGACGCGAACGGTGACGACAAGGTGCTGGGCGTCGTCACCTGGATGCACACCTTCAGTCCCGCCAAGATGTGGATCGCGGGCCTGGACGCGCTGCGCAAGCCGCTGCTGCACCTGCACACGCAGGCGAATGTCGAGCTCCCCTGGGACGACATCGACATGGACTTCATGAACCTCAACCAGGCCGCGCACGGCGACCGCGAGTACGCGTACATCGCCACGCGCCTCGGCGTCGCGCGGACGACGGTGGTGGGGCACGTCTCCAACCCTGCGGTCACGCGCCGGGTGGGCACCTGGGTGCGCGGCGCCGCCGGCTGGGCGGCGACGCACGAGCTCAAGCTCGTCCGCTTCGGCGACAACATGCGCAACGTGGCCGTCACCGAGGGGGACAAGACCGAGGCCGAGCTGCGGTTCGGCGTCTCGGTGAACACGCACGGCGTGAACGAGCTGGTCGCGGCCGTCGACGCCGTCGAGGAAGCTGCCATCGACAAGGTGGTGGCCGAGTACGAGGATAGGTACGACGTCGCCCCCGAGCTCCGGGCCGGCGGCGAGCGGCACGACTCCCTGCGCTACGCCGCGCGCCAGGAGATCGCGCTGCTCGGGTTCCTGGAGGCGGCGGGCGCCAAGGCGTTCACCACCAACTTCGAGGACCTTGGCACGCTGCGCCAGCTCCCCGGGCTCGCGGTGCAGCGCCTCATGGAGCAGGGCTACGGCTTCGGCGCGGAGGGCGACTGGAAGACGGCCGTGCTCGTCCGGGCCGCCAAGGTGATGGGCGAAGGCCTCCCCGGGGGCGCGAGCCTCATGGAGGACTACACCTACGACCTCACCCCGGGCGCAGAGCTCATCCTCGGCGCGCACATGCTGGAGGTCTGCCCGTCGCTGACCACCTCGAAGCCGCGGATCGAGATCCACCCGCTCGGCATCGGCGGCAAGGAGGACCCGGTCCGCATGGTCTTCTCGGCGGACGCCGTCGAGGGCGCCGTCGTCGTGTCGCTCGCCGACATGCGGGACCGGTTCCGGCTGACGGCCAACGTGGTCGACGTCGTCACCCCGCCGCGCGACCTGCCGAAGCTGCCGGTCGCCCGCGCGATGTGGGCGCCGCGACCGTCGTTCGAGATCTCCGCGGAGTCGTGGCTGACGGCAGGCGGCGCGCACCACACCGTCATGTCGACCGCGGCGGGCATCGAGGCGTTCGAGGTCTTCGCGAACATCGCGCGCACGGAGCTGCTCGTCATCGACGAGGACACCACGCGCCGCGGCTTCGCCGACCAGGTCCGCTGGAACCAGGTCTACTACCGCGTGGCCCAGGGCCTCTGACCCGGACCCCCTCGCCGAGTGCGGGCTACTCGTCGCCAGAAGACCGTCTGGCCAACAGGCAGCCCGCACTCGACGAGGGGGGTGGCGGCTAGCTGCCCGCCGTGGCGGCGCTCGTCGCCGCCACCGTCGCCGCCACCATGGCCGCGTTGACGTCGTCGATCGCGCGCTTCACCGCGGCACCGGCCCATTCCGACTCAGCGATCTCCTTGGCGCGGCGCTTCAGTGCGCGGCGGTCGACGGCCAGGCGGTGCTGGGGAACAGCCCGAGGATCTTGACCTGCTCCTCGCGCAGCACCCCGCGTGCGGCCAGCCCGCGCTGCAGCGCCTCGCGCAGCCGCTTCGCGAAGCCGCCCTGCCCGATCTTGCGGATCGCGTCCTTGGGCCTGCGCTCGTGCATCAGCTCGAGGACCTCGCGCTGCAGCGGGTCCGTCGGCGTCGCCCGGCCGGTCGTGCGGAACCGGCCCTTGCGCCCGCCGTCCGCGCCGTCCGACACGTCGAGCGAACCCTGCAGCGTGAGCTCGGCGACCGAGGCTCCGGCCAGCGCGAGCTGCAGGTGCTGTGCGCTGAGGAGCGGTCGGCCCGAGACGTCGTCGAGCGCGAGGAGCAGGTACTCCTCGGCGAGGCTGAGTTCCATGAGGGCTCCTCGAGGGCGGGTGCTGGTTCTGTCGGACTTAGCAGACCACGGGACACCCACGCAAGAGATCCACCCCAAGGCGGAGCCTTGGTCGTGGGCGCGATCGTTGCGCCTATAACAGGCAGGAAGCCGCAACGATCGCGCCCACAGAACGGACGGCCCACCCGGGTGCGCCTCTCCGGCTCGACGACGTCGCTCCTACGAGTAGGTGGCACCGATCGTGATGGAACGGCTCTTGAGGTTGACGTGGTGGCTTCCGCTGAAGCCCTTCTTCACGCCGGAGTCCCTGCGCAGCAGGTCGAGCTCGTACGACCCGTCGACGTAGGCCCTGCCGGAACCTCGGGTGAAGAACACGTCTCCTCGGCCCGCACCCGCCTCGTAGCGCACAGCGACCCCGCTGAAGGACCAGCTCAGCTGGTCGTCGGCCTTGTCCCAGGTGTTTCGGCCGACCCTGCCGTCCGAGGAGATGCCGTAGCGGTCCTGCCAGTTCTCGGTCGCCCTCTTGGTGTTGGAGCCGAAATAGCCGTCGACTCCCGAGTAGGGCAGCAGGCCCTCGGCAGCGAGCAGCGACTGCCAGAGGATGACGATGTCGGTGTTCGACGAGTTCGAACAGCCTTGGCACAGGTCGCCACCGAGCTCGTCGCGGTGATCACCCCAGTCGTCGCTGATCGCGCCGGCTCCGTCGACGAACGACGTGCTGAAGCTGTCCGTGTGCGCCTGCGCCGGTCCAGCGATCATCGTCGTGGCTCCGACGAGGATTGCGACAGCCGCCGCGATTCTTCCTGTGCTCCGCATGAGTGCCCTCCTGATGGTGAGTCCTGGCTCGACCTGACGGTCGAACGCGGCGCCGTCAGCGCCGAGACCCAACGTAGGGACGCGCGCTTGCAAGAAACATGCAGCCCGCTTGCAGGTTCCCCGAACGGCGGAGCGTCCCGCCAGAACGGGCACCGAGCAGGAGCAGGTACGCCACGAGGCCGAAACGCGGCGGACTCGTTACTGGAACGTGACGTCGCGCACTATGAATCCAGCCCATGTGAGCGCTAACATTCGAGCGGGCAGATAGCCGCTAGTCCTCGCACGAAGCCGTGCAGGATCTCAAGGAGGAGACATGGCACGCACGACCCTGACCCGCACCGTTCTGGCCGCGGTGTCCGTAGTCTCGCTGTTCGCGCTGGGCGCCTGCGCCTCGGACGCGGGTGGTGAGCCGGCAGCCGGAGGCGAGACCAGCGGCGGCGCCGACGACGGCGTCATCACCCTCGGCTTCTCACAGGTGGGCGCCGAGTCCGGGTGGCGCGCCGCGAACACGAAGTCCATCCAGGACACGCTGACCGTGGACAACGGCTTCGAGCTCAAGTTCTCCGACGCGCAGCAGAAGCAGGAGAACCAGATCCAGGCGATCCGCTCCTACATCACCCAGGGCGTGGACGTCATCGCGTTCTCCCCGGTGGTCGAGACCGGCTGGGACGCAGTGCTCCAGGAGGCCAAGTCGGCAGGGATCCCCGTGATCCTCACCGACCGCGCCGTCGACTCGAGCGACGAGACCCTCTACGAGTCGTTCATCGGCTCGGACTTCGTCAAGGAGGGGGAGATGGCCGGCGAGTGGGTCGTCGAGCAGTACGACGGCGAGGGCTACCAGGCCGTCGAGCTGCAGGGCACCACGGGTGCCGCCCCGGCGATCGACCGGAAGGAAGGCTTCGAGTCGGCCATCGAAGGCTCGGACGTCGAGATCATCGACAGCCAGACGGGCAACTTCACGCGGGCCGAGGGCAAGACCGTCATGGAGGGCTTCCTCAACAAGCACGACGACATCGACCTCGTGTTCGCGCACAACGACGACATGGGGCTCGGTGCGATCGAGGCCATCGAGGCGGCCGGCATGACACCGGGCGAGGACATCAAGATCGTCACCATCGACGCCGTCAAGGACGGCATGCAGGCGCTCGTCGACGGCAAGATCAACTACATCGTCGAGTGCAACCCGCTGCTCGGTCCGGACCTGGCGGAGATCGCGCAGAAGGTCGTCGCCGGCGAAGAGGTCGAGAAGCGCATCGTCGTAAAGGACGAGGCGTTCGACCAGGCCGCGGCCGAGGAAGCGCTGCCCACGCGCGAGTACTGACGCCCCCCGCTGGCCCTCTTGGTCGTGGGCGTGATCGTCGCGACTGCCCGTTCTGGGCGCAACGATCACGCCCACGACCAAGGGACTGAGTTAGAAGGTCGAGGATGACCCAGCAGACAACACCGCCCGTCGTCGAGATGACGGGCATCAGCGTCGAGTTCCCCCCGGTGAAGGCCCTCGACGGGGTCGATCTCCACCTGCGCCCCGGCGAGATCCACGCCCTCATGGGCGAGAACGGCGCGGGCAAGTCCACCCTGATCAAGGCCCTCACGGGGATCCACTCCCCGACGGAGGGCACGATCCGGGTCGACGGCGTCGAGCGCCGGTTCACCGGTCCCGCCGACGCCAGGGCACACGGGGTGAGCACCGTGTACCAGGAGGTCAATCTCTGCGGGAACCTCACGGTCGCGGAGAACATCATGCTCGGCGCCGAGCCGCGCCGGCTGGGCGGCCTGCACTGGCGGGCGATGCGCCGTCAGGCGGCGACGCACCTGGAGCGGATGGGCCTGAGCATCGACCCGGCCTCGTCCCTCGGATCGCACTCGCTCGCGGTGCAGCAGCTCGTCGCGATCTGCCGCGCCACCGTGGGTGACTGCAAGGTGCTGATCCTCGACGAGCCCACCTCCAGCCTGGACACCGACGAGGTGGCGCACCTGTTCACCGTCATGCGCGCGCTGCGCGACGACGGCGTGGCCATCCTCTTCGTGAGCCACTTCCTCGACCAGGTCTACGAGGTGTCCGACCGCATGACCGTGCTGCGCAACGGCCGCCTCGTGGGCGAGTTCATCACCGCGGACCTGCCGACGCACGAGCTGGTCCAGCACATGATCGGCCGCTCGATGGACGTGCTGGAGGCCGCCGAGCACGTGGTGGAACGTGCCGGCAGGCCGGCGGGCACCACCCCCCTGCTCCAGGCTGTCGGCCTGGGCCGCAAGGGCTCCGTGCAGCCGTTCGACCTCGAGCTCTACGAGGGCGAGGTGGTGGGCCTGGCCGGGCTGCTCGGCTCGGGCCGCACGGAGCTCGCGCGCCTGCTGACGGGCGCCGACCGGGCCGACGCCGGCCAGACCCGCATGGCGGGGAAGCCTGCCCGGCTGCGGACACCGCGTGCGGCCATGGACCTGGGCATCGCCTACACGTCCGAGGACCGCAAGGGTGAGGGCGTCGTGGACGGCCTGACCGTGCGGGAGAACATCGTGCTCGGCCTCCAGGCGCGGCGGGGCTGGATGCGGCCGCTGCCGCGCAAGCAGGTGGACGAGCTGGTCGCCTCGTACATCGAGCAGCTCGGCATCCGGCCCGCCGACCCGGAGGCGCTGCTGCGCAACCTGTCCGGGGGCAACCAGCAGAAGGTGCTGCTCGCGCGCTGGCTCGCCACGGCTCCGCGGCTGCTCGTCCTCGACGAGCCCACGCGCGGCATCGACGTCGGCGCCAAGGCCGAGATCCAGAAGCTCGTGGCCGACCTCGCCGCAGACGGCATGTCCGTCGTCTTCATCTCGGCGGAGCTCGAGGAGGTGCTGCGCATATCCCACCGCATCGCAGTGCTGCGGGACCGCCGCAAGGTGGCGGAGATCGACGGAGGAGGAGCCACGATGGACCAGGTGGTCGACCTTATCGCCGGGGGTGGTGCAGCATGACGAACCTGCTTCGCCACCACCTGTTCTGGCCGGTGGCCGCCCTGGTCGCCCTGCTGGTCGCCAACACGGTCGCCAGCCCCGGCTTCCTCGCCATCACCGTCCGGGACGGCCACCTGTTCGGTGCGCCGATCGACATCCTCCGGACCACCGCACCGCTCCTGCTCGTCGCCCTCGGCATGACGCTGGTCATCGCCACGCGCGGCATCGACCTCTCGGTCGGCGCGGTGGTCGCGGTCTCGGGAGCGGTGGCGCTGTCGCACATCGCGTCGTCGCCGAACCCCGACTCGCCCGTGACCGTGCTCACCGCCATCGGCCTGGCCCTGGCGCTGTGCCTGGTGCTGGGCGTGTGGAACGGGTTCCTGGTCTCGGTGCTGGGGATCCAGCCGATCATCGCCACGCTCATCCTGATGACGGCGGGCCGCGGCGTCGCCATGCTCATCACGGGCGGCATGATCACCACCGTCAACAGCGCACCGTTCAAGGTGCTGGGCTCGGGCTTCTGGCTCGGGCTGCCCGTCGCGGCGGTCCTCGCGTTCGGCGTGTTCGCCGTCGTCGCGTTCGTCGTGCGGCGCACCGCGCTCGGCATGCTCCTGGAGGCGACGGGTATCAACCCGGCGGCCAGCAGGCTCTCCGGGGTGCGGTCCAAGACGCTGACCTGGACCGTGTACGCGGCGGCAGGCCTGTTCGCCGGACTGGCGGGCCTGCTCATCAGCGCCGACACCATGGCGGCCGACGCCAACAACGCCGGCCTGTTCATCGAGCTCGACGCGATCCTCGCGGTGGTGATCGGCGGGACGGCGCTCTCGGGCGGCAAGTTCAACCTGTCGGGCACCCTGGTGGGCGCGCTCGTCATCGCGACCCTGGAGCGGACGGTGACCGTCGTCGGCATCTCGCCGCTGGTCACGCCCTTGTTCATGGCGCTGGTCGTCATCGCGGTGACGCTGCTGCAGTCGCCGAGGATGCGGGAGCGGCTCACGGCAGCCACCCGCCGACCGGTCGCCACGACGCCGCCCGAGCCGCAGTCCGCTGCGCGCCCCGACTCGACGGAGGTGAAGGCCCGATGACGACGTCGGCCCCCGCCCGCGCCCCACGCGCACTCAAGATCCCGACCCGGCTGGACCGCCGCTACCTGCCGGTGGTGGGCACGTTCGTGGTGCTGGCGCTCATGCTCGTCGTGGGCGGCAGCAGGTACGAGAACTTCGTCTCGCCGGCCGTGATCTCCAACCTGTTCATCAACAACGCGCACCTGATCGTGCTCGCGGTCGGCATGACCTTCGTGATCCTCACGGGCGGCATCGACCTGTCGGTCGGTTCTGTGCTGGCGCTGTCCACCGTGGTCACGGCGGCTCTGCTCCAGGCCGGCTGGCCGCCTGCCGTGGTGATCCCGCTCGCCGTGGGCGCAGGGACCGTGATCGGTCTGGCGCACGGCGTGATGGTCCACTACTTCCAGGTGCAGCCGTTCGTGGCGACGCTCGCCGGCATGTTCTTCGCGCGCGGCCTGTGCTTCGTCATCGCGCCGGAGTCCATCGCCATCGACGAAGCGTCGTTCGTCTCGCTCGCTACCTGGGTGCAGATCTTCGGCGGATGGCGCATGTCGTCCGGCGTGCTCATCGCGCTGATCGTGGTGGGCGCCGGCTTCCTGGTGCTGCACTTCACGCGGTTCGGCCGCACGGTGTACGCGGTCGGCGGTGGTGAGCAGTCCGCCCTGCTCATGGGGCTGCCCGTGGCCCGCACCAAGGTGCTCGCCTACGTGGTGAGCGGCACGTGCGCAGGGCTCGGCGGACTGCTGTTCGCCATGTACTCCCAGTCGGGCTACTCGCTGACCGGCGTAGCGATGGAGCTCGACGCCATCGCGGCGGTCGTCATCGGCGGAACGCTGCTGACGGGTGGCACCGGCTTCGTGCTCGGCTCCGTGCTGGGCGTGCTGGTGCTCGGTCTGATCCAGACCATCATCACGTTCGAGGGCACCCTCAGCTCCTGGTGGACCAAGATCGTGATCGGCGTGCTGCTGCTGATCTTCGTGGCGGTCCAGCGCGTGCTCAGCCTCCGCAAGACCTAGCGGGGCCCCCGGCCCTGACCCGGCGTACTCGGTACGCCGAGTCAGGGCCGCAGTACCACCCACCGCACAACCCCACCCACAGTGACGTGAAGGGATCGACAGAACATGGTTCTACATCGATATAAAAGAGCTGCGCTCGCGGCGGGCGCTGCCCTCGCGGTCGGCCTGGCGGGCGTCGTCGCGGCGCCCGACGGCGACCCGGTCGCCTCGGCGGCCGAGCCGCCCGCTGCGACGTCCGGCACGGCGGCGGCCTCGGGGGAGGAGGGCGACCACGCCGCCTACTTCTTCCCCTACTTCACCGGCGAGTCCACCGCGGACGGCGAGACCATCTCGTTCGCCGTCTCGGACGGCCCCGACCCCCTGGACTGGACCACGCTGAACGGCGGCGATCCGGTGCTCACCTCCACGCTCGGCACCGAGGGCCTGCGCGACCCGTTCCTGATCCGGGGCGACGACGGCACGTACTACCTCCTCGCGACCGACCTGCAGATCTACGGCGGCGGCAACTTCGGCGACGCCCAGGAGACGGGCAGCCGCTCGATCATGGTGTGGGAGTCCACCGACCTGGTGAGCTGGGGCGAGCAGCGCGAGATCGAGCTCGCCCCCGAGAACGCCGGCAACCTGTGGGCGCCAGAGGCGTACTGGGACGAGGCGGCCGGCGAGTTCGTCGTCTACTGGGCCTCCGCGCTCTACCCGGACGACGTCCCGCCCGCCGAGCGCGACATCCGCACGTCATACCAGCGCATGATGTACGCGACCACCACGGACTTCGAGACGTTCTCGGAGCCGGAGGTCTGGATCGACGAGCCGCAGGGCGACGGGCTCGGCATGATCGACTCCACGGTCCAGGAGGAGGACGGCGTCTACCACCGCCTCACCAAGGACGAGTCGTACATGGGGATGCGCCAGGAGTCGTCAACGGACCTGCGGCGCACGCAGGGCGTGTCCGACGGCGACGGCTGGGACCTGGTCTCCGAGCGCGTCGGGTTCGGACAGCCGAACCCCTGGGGCGGCACGTTCACCGGCGGGGAGGGACCCACGCTGTTCCCGTCGCTCACCGACGACCGCTGGTTCCTGCTGCAGGACCAGCCGAGCTATCACGGCGGCCAGGGCTACATGCTCTTCGAGTCGGACGACCTGAGCAGCGGGGAGTGGACCGCCAACCTGGACGCGAACCTGCCGGCCAGCCCCCGGCACGGCACGGTCCTGCCGATCACCGCCGAGGAACAGGCCGCGCTGCTGGCGGCGTACCCGCCGGCGGAGACCCCGGTGCAGGAGCACACGCTCGACGTCGACGCCGCCGCTGCGGGCACCGAGATGAGCGACGACCTGTACGGCGTCTTCTACGAGGACATCAACTACGCGGCCGACGGCGGCCTGTACGCCGAGCTGGTCCGCAACCGGTCCTTCGAGTTCGCCTCGACGGACAACGCGGCGTTCACCGGCATGACCGGCTGGGACGTCGTCCAGCGGGGGAGTTCGGGCACCGCCACGGTGGAGTCCGAGCGGGCCGAGTGGCTGGGCGGCACCAACCGCGCCTACCTGACCGTCGAGGCGGACGGCCCCGGCGTCGGCGTGCGCAACGCGAGCTACAACGAGGGCTTCGCGATCGAGAAGCGCGAGAAGTACGACTTCTCGGTGTTCGCGCGCGCCGAGCGCAAGCAACGCCTCAAGGTCAGCCTCGAGTCCCCGGACGGCAGCACGACCTACGCCTCCACCACGATCAACGTCAACGGCACCGACCGGTGGAAGAAGCACAACGCCAAGCTCACCGCGACCAAGACGGTGAACGACGCCCGGCTCGTGGTGACGGGCGGCGCGGCCGGCACGCTGCGCCTTGACATGGTCTCCCTGTTCCCGCGCGACACCTGGGACGGCCCGGTCAACGGCCGCTCGGTGCTGCGCGAGGACCTCGCGCAGAAGGTCGCCGACCTCGAGCCGTCCTTCCTGCGGTTCCCCGGCGGCTGCGTCACCAACGTCGGCACGTTCGACACGTACCTGGAGTCGGACGGCGCGGACCGCCGTCGGACCTACCAGTGGAAGGAGACCATCGGGCCGGTCGAGGAGCGCCCGACCAACTGGAACTTCTGGGGCTACAACCAGACCTACGGCCTCGGCTACCTCGAGTACTTCGAGTTCGCCGAGGACCTGGGGGCGACGCCGCTGCCGGTGCTGTCGGTCGGCGCCAACGGCTGCGGCAGCAACATCCCCGAGCTGACCGACGACGCAGGCATCGACCGCTGGGTGCAGGACACCGTCGACCTCATCGAGTTCGCCAACGGTTCCGTGGACACGGAGTGGGGTGCGAAGCGCGCCGCGCTGGGCCACCCCGAGCCGTTCGACATGAAGTACATCGGCCTGGGCAACGAGGAGAACACCCGGACGTTCGAGGCCAACTTCCCGCGGTTCCGGGACGCCGTCGAGGCGGCTCACCCCGAGGTCACGGTGATCTCGAACTCCGGCCCTGACGACACCGGCGCCCGGTTCGACGAGCTGTGGGACTTCAACCGCGAGCAGGGCGTCGCGATGGTCGACGAGCACTACTACAACGACCCCTCGTGGTTCCTCAGCAACACCGAGCGCTACGACTCCTACGACCGGGAGGGGCCGCACGTGTTCCTCGGCGAGTACGCGTCGCGCGGCAACGCCTGGTCCAACGCGCTCTCGGAGGCCGCGTACATGACGGGGATCGAGCGCAACGCCGACCTGGTGGAGCTCGCGTCCTACGCGCCGATGTTCGCCAACGAGGACTACGTCCAGTGGTCCCCGGACATGATGTGGTTCGACAACGACGAGTCGTGGGGCTCGACGTCGTACTACACGCAGCAGATGTTCATGACGAACACCGGCGACCAGGTGGTCCCGTCCACGCACGACGGCCCGGAGGAGACGCCGGAGGACATCGGTGGCGGCGTCTTCCTGTCGACCTGGAACACCCAGGCCGCGTACGACGACGTGACGGTGACCGACAACGAGTCCGGTGAACTGCTCTTCTCCGACTCGTTCGACGACGGGTCGCGGTGGGACCCGAAGTCGGGTTCGTGGGCCGTGTCCGACGGCGAGTACGTGCAGTCGGCCGGCGACGTCACCGACGCCCGCTCGATCATCACGGACGCCTACACCAAGGACTGGGACAACTACACGCTGGAGCTCGACGCCCGGAAGCTGGGCGGCAGCGAGGCCTTCCTCGTCGGGTTCGCCGCCGGGGGCCAGGACGACTTCTACTGGTGGAACCTCGGCGGGTGGAACAACACGCGGCAGGCGCTGCAGCGGGCCGACGGCGGCCCCGCGGGCGAGGTCGCGGCCATCGAGGGGCACTCCCTGGAGACGGGCAAGGACTACCACGTGAAGGTCGTGGTGTCCGGGCGGACCATCGAGCTGTACCTCGACGGTGAGCTGCAGATGAAGTACTCCGAGCCGACCACCGAGTCGCTGTACCAGGTGGTCACCCGGGACGCCGAGACCGGCGAGCTGGTGCTCAAGGTCGTCAACCCGTACGACTCCGTGGCGCGCACGGCGGTGTCCGTGAACGGGGCCCAGGTGGGTCCGGAGGCGTCCGTGACCGAGATGAGCGGGGCGCCGTCGGCGGTGAACACCAAGACGCGACCCGAGCGGATAGTGCCGGTGGAAGGCACGGCGACGCTCGACGTGTCGTCGTCCGACGGCGGCACGGAGTTCACGTACGACTTCCCCGCGCACTCGATCACGTTCCTCCGCCTCACAGACGCCGGATAGCTGGTTGTGGGCGTGATCTTTGCGGCTAGAACGTGCATGTCGCCGCAACGGTCGCGCCCACAACGAACTCGGGCCCATGGGACCGCCGTCAACCCGTACGGTGGTCCCGTGAGCAAGCTGCCCGAGGATGTCCGGGAACATCCGATACCAGATCCCGCCGAGCTCCGAAAGCTCGTCGGAGAGATGCGCCGGCTGGTGCTGACCTACAAGTTCGGGATCGACGAGATCATGACCAAGGTCTCGATCCTGCGCGACGAGTTCCGGCACATGCAGAACTACAACCCGGTCGAGCACGTCGGGTCGCGGCTCAAGTCGTTCGAGTCGATAGTGGCCAAGTGCCGCCGCAAGGGCATTCCGCTGACGCCGGAGGGCATCCGGGCGCAGATGTTCGACATCGCAGGGGTGCGGATCACCTGCAGCTTCGTCAACGACATCTACCTGGTCCGCGACATGCTCCTGAAGCAGTCGGACATCACGGTCCTCGAGGAGCGGGACTACATCAAGAGCCCGAAGGCGGCCGGGTACAAGTCGCTGCACCTCATCGTGCAGATCCCCGTGTTCCTGTCCGACCGGGTCGAGAACGTCATCGTCGAGATCCAGCTGCGCACCATCGCCATGGACTTCTGGGCGAGCCTCGAGCACAAGATCTACTACAAGTACGACGGCGACGTGCCCAGGCACCTCACCGACTCGCTCAAGCTCGCGGCCGACGTCGCCTGGTCGCTCGACACCTCGATGGAGCGCATCCACGACGAGGTCAAGGCGATCTCGGGCGACGAGGAGCCCGTGTCGAGCCGGCACAACCTGCACACCCCGGAGGAGATGCTGCGCGACTTCTGGCGCGCCGCAGAGGCCGACGGCGGCTTCGACTTCGGCAACAAGGGCTGACCTCTTCGGTCGTGGGCGTGATCGTTGCGCCTGGAACGGGCACGTAGCCGCAACGATCACGCCCACGACAAAGGGAATCAGTGGGTGGTGAGGGTTCCCGACAGCGCTGTCCACGACTCCGCGGGCAGCGTCACCTTCGTCGTCGGGCCTCCGCCGGCGGCGACCCGACCGGTGACGTCGAACGCGCCCCAGTGCTCCGCGGCCACCTTCTCCGCGTGCTCGGGGCCGACGACGGCGGGCTCGTGGTCGGCGGTCATCGACCAGCCCTCGGTGACCTCGAGCGCCGCACCCAGGTGCGCCAGCTCGACCTCGACCGGCTCGGCGGAGCGGTTGGTCAGGAACAGCGCGACGGCGCCGTCCGACAGGGTGGCCGCCGCCGTGACCGCCGGCACCTCGCCGTGCGCCTTGGTCGTGATGGTCGGGGTCGCCACGCGCAGGTCGAGCGCCTCGCCCTGGGCCAGGCGTGCCGTCGTCGCGAAGGGGTGGAACGTCGGCTGCCGCCAGGCCTCGCCGCCGGGCTCGGTCATGATCGGCGCGATCACGTTGACGAGCTGGGCGAGGCAGGCGACCGGCACGCGGTCGGCGTGGTTCAGCAGCGTGACCAGCAGGTCACCCACCACCACGGCGTCGAGCCCGGAGTAGACGTCCTCGATGATGCGCGGGGCGTCCTTCTGGATCGGCAGGTTCTCCTCGCCGGGGAAGCGGGTGGTCAGGTACCAGACGTTCCACTCGTCGAAGCTCACGGTGATCTTCTTGTCCGAGCGACGCTGGGCGCCGACGGCGTCGGCGGAGGCCACCACCCGATCGATGAACCGGTCCATCGCGGTGCCGGACCCGAGGAACGACGCGCGGTCGCCGTCGACCTCCTCGTAGTACGCGTGCATCGAGATGTGGTCCACCAGGTCGTACGTGTACTCGAGGACCGTGCGTTCCCACTCGCCGAACGTCGCCATCTGCATGGACGACGACCCGCACACGACGAGCTCGATCGACGGGTCGACGAGCTTCATCGCGGCGCCGGCGTTGCGGGCGAGCTTGCCGTACTCGTGCGCGTCCTTGTGCCCGATCTGCCAGGGGCCGTCCATCTCGTTGCCGAGGCACCAGAGCCTGACGCCGTAGGGTTCCTCGCGGCCGTTCGCGATCCGCAGGTCGGCCCAGCGGGTGCCCGCCTCGCCGTTGCAGTACTCGAGCAGGGCCACCGCCTCCTCGACACCGCGGGTGCCGAGGTTGACTGCCATCATCGGCTCGATGCCCTCGCGCTCGGCCCACTGCAGGAACTCGTCGGTCCCCACGAGGTTGGGCTCGACGGTGCGCCACGCGAGGTCGAGGAACGGCTTGCGCTGCTCCACCGGGCCGACGGCGTCCTCCCACCGGTAGTTCGAGACGAAGTTTCCACCCGGATACCGGACGGTGGTGACGCCGAGCTCACGCGTCAGGTCGGCGACGTCCCGGCGGAAGCCGTTGCTGTCGGACGTCGGGTGGCCCGGTTCGTGGATGCCCGTGTAGACCGCACGCCCCAGGTGCTCCACGAAGGAGCCGAAGAGGCGACGGTCGACGGCGCCGACGGTGAAGTCGGGGTGCAGCAGGACGCGGGTAGGTGAGGTCGTCATTGTTCCTCGCTGATCGGTCGGCGGTTCTACAACGTTGCACACTAGTCGATCGACGACGCGGCGGCGACGACGGTCCTCTACCCTGTGGGAAAACTCAGGAGCGGAGGCTGGCAGCGTGGCCGTGACGATGCACGACGTGGCACAGCGCGCAGGCGTGTCCATCAAGACCGTGTCGAACGTGGTGAACGGCTATCCGTACATCCGGGCCGAGACCAAGCAGCGGGTCGAGACGGCGATCGACGACCTGGGTTACCGCGTCAACATGTCCGCCCGGAACCTCCGGACGCGGCGTACCGGGCTGATCACGCTGGCGGTCCCGGAGCTGTCGCTCCCGTACTTCGCGGAGCTGGCCGACGCCGTCATCTCCGCCGCGGACGCCGCCGGGTGGACGGTGCTCATCGAGCAGACCAGCGCCAGCCGCGAGCGGGAGACCGAGGTGCTCTCGGGCCGGCGCAGGCACCTCACGGACGGGCTGATCTTCTCGCCGCTGGCGCTCGGGCCCGACGACCTCGGCCTGTTCACCGTCGACTTCCCGCTGGTGCTGCTGGGCGAGCGCGTCTTCGGGGCGCCGGCCGACCACGTGACGATGAACAACGTAGCGGCCGCCAAGGCGGCAACGTTGCACCTGGCGTCGCTCGGCCGCCGTCGGATCGCCGTGATCGGGGCGCACGAGGGGGAGCAGGTGGGGTCCGCCGCGCTGCGTACGGCGGGCTACCGCGAGGGGCTGGAAGAGGCGGGGCTGCCGTTCGTGCCGGAGCTCGTCGGCGAGGCGGGCCTCTGGCACCGCTCCACCGGCGCGGAGGCGATGAGCCGCATGCTCGACGACGGGGTGGAGATCGACGCCGTGTTCGCGCTCAACGACGCGCTGGCGCTCGGCGCGCTGCACGCCCTGCACGCCCACCGGATCGACGTCCCCGGGGGCGTGGCGCTCATCGGGTTCGACGACGTCGACGACGCGAAGTACTCGGTCCCCGCGCTGTCCTCCGTGGACCCCGGCCGCGACCAGATCGCGCACACCGCGGTGGAGCTGCTGCTGGAGCGCATCGGCGCGACCGGCGACCCTGCGCCCTTCCGGAAGGTGGTGCCGGACTCGCGGATCGTGGGCCGCGAGTCGACCGGCGACGTCGCGACGGGCGAGGCCGGCCGGGTGGTAGCGCTCCAGGAGGGCGGGACCGAGCTGGTGGGTGATGCCCGGCGGTGGCGTGGTCGGCAAAAGGTCACGTAGTCGGCAGTTCGAACTCACGACGACCTGACGTTTTGCCGATCGGCCACGGTCGACCCCCTTGCCACGGCGGCCAGTAGCCGGTAGAACGGTGCCCGGCGTTCCTACAACGTTGAAAAGAAACCCGGTGACGACGCCGGGAGCGCCTCGGCCCTTCGGCCGTGGCACCGAATCAAGGAGGACTCGGATGCGTAGATCAGCCCGACGCCGAGGCGTGGCTGCCGCAGCCGCCATGGCCGTATCCGCCGCTGGTCTCGCGGCCTGCTCCGGTGGCAGCGGTGGCGCCGCGGAGGCGACCTGCACCAACGAGATCAAGCAGGCCGACGCCACCCAGGTGACCGTGTGGGCCTGGTACCCGTCGTTCGAGACGATCGTGGACCGCTTCAACGAGACCCACACGGACCTGCAGATCTGCTGGACCAACGCAGGCCAGGGCGCCGACGAGTACAACAAGTTCCAGACCGCGATCGAGGCAGGTACCGGCGCGCCCGACGTGATCATGCTCGAGGCAGAGGTGCTCCCCACCTTCACGATCCTCGACTCGCTCGTGGACCTGTCCGAGTACGGCGCGGGCGAGCTGGAGGCCGACTACACGGCGGGCTCGTGGTCCGACGTCTCGGGCGGCGACTCCGTCTACGCGATCCCCGTCGACGGCGGCCCCATGGGCATGCTCTACCGGGCCGACATCTTCGCGGAGCACGGCGTCGAGGTGCCGACCACCTGGGACGAGTTCGCGACGGCCGCCCAGGACCTGCGCGACGCCGGCTTCGAAGGCCACATCACCGACTTCCCGACCAACGGCAACGCGCTCAACTACGCGCTGTTCGCGCAGAACGGCTGGGAGCCGTTCCAGTACGACGCCGCGAAGCCGACCGAGATCGGCATCAATGTCGACAGCCCGGAGGCTGAGGAGGTCCTCGGCTACTGGAAGGGCCTGATCGACGACGACCTGGTCGCCACCGAGGACGCGTTCACGACCGACTACAACGCGGCGCTCGTGGACGGCACCTACGCCGTCTACCTCGCGGCCGCCTGGGGCCCCGGCTACCTGCAGGGCCTCTCCGAGGCGGACGCCGACGCCGAGTGGCGCGCCGCTCCGCTCCCGCAGTGGGACCCGGAGAACCCGGTCCAGGTGAACTGGGGCGGTTCCACGTTCGCCGTGACCACCCAGTCCGAGCAGCCGGAGGCCGCCGCGACGGTCGCGAAGGAGCTGTTCGACACCGACGAGGCGTGGAGGCTCGGCGTCGAGGAGGCTGCCCTGTGGCCGCAGTGGAAGCCGATGCTCGAGTCGGACTGGTTCACGGGCCTCGAGGCGCCGTTCTTCGGCGGCCAGAAGATCAACGAGGAGGTGTTCCTCGACGCCGCGAACGGGTACGAGGGCTTCTCGTTCAGCCCGTTCCAGGTCTACGCCTACGACCAGCAGACGCAGGCCCTGTTCGACATGGTCGAGAACGACACCGACGCCGCCACCGCACTGGGCACCGTCCAGGACGGTCTGGTGCAGTACGCCACCGAGCAGGGCTTCACGGTCACAGAATGAGCTCGGTACTGAGCGAGAGCAAGAGCGCCGTCACGCCTGGTGGGCCGGCCAGGACGACCCGGCCCACGAGCAAGATCGCCAGCCGACGGCAGCGCTGGGGATACGTGTACGTGGCACCGTTCGCCGCGGTGTTCGCCGTGTTCCTGGTGCTGCCGCTGGGCTACGCGCTGTGGATGAGCCTGCACAACAAGGGCATCGCGACGGCCGGCCGCAACGTGTTCGTGGGCGCCGACAACTACGTCAAGGCGTTCACGGACCCGGTGTTCCTCGAAGGGCTCTGGCGGGTCCTCCGGTTCGTGCTGGTCATGGTGCCGGTCCAGGTCCTGGTCGCGCTCGTGGCGGCGCTCCTGCTCGACACGCTCGCCACGCGGCTGAGCCAGGTCTCGCGGCTGCTGATCTTCGTGCCGTACGCCATCCCGGCCGTGATCGGGGCCCTCATGTGGGGCTTCCTGTACAGCCCGCGGTTCGGCCCGGCACAGGACCTGTTCGGCCTGGTGGGGCTGACGGCGCCGGACTTCCTGAGCTCCGCCAACATCTTCGGGTCGCTGGTCAACATCGTGACCTGGCAGTGGGTGGGCTACTACATGATCATCATCTACGCGGCCCTGAGGTCGATCGACCCGTCGATCTATGAGGCGGCGGTGCTCGACGGCGCCGACCGCCGGCAGATCGCGCTGCGGATCAAGGTGCCGATGATCTCGTCCTCGATGGTGATGATCGTGGTCTTCGCGCTCATCGGCACGCTGCAGTTCTTCACGGAGCCGCAGGTGCTGCGGTCCTCCGCGATGGGAGCCATCCCGACCGACTACACCCCGAACATGTACGCGTTCGCCACGGCGTTCAACTACAGCCAGTTCAACTACGCGTCGACGCTCGCGTTCTCGCTCGGCTTCCTGGTGTTCGTGGGCTCGTACCTCTTTCTGTTCCTGACACGCAAGCAGAGCGGGCTGAAGTGATGGCGAACTCGACCCTTCTTTCCAGGGCACGTACCGAGCGGGCCACCGGCACGCCGGTGGGCCAAGGCCGCCGGCTGGGCTCCCACGTGGTGCTCGTCCTGCTCGCGCTGTACTTCGTGGTGCCCCTGTGGTGGCTGGCGGTGGCGTCCACCAAGACGAACGCCGGCCTGTTCGGCGGCGCACCGCTCTGGTTCGGCTCGGACTTCGCCCTGGCCGACAACATCGCCGGCCTCTTCAGCCACCAGGGCGGCATCTACTGGATCTGGTTCCGCAACTCGTTCGTGTATGCCATCGCGGGCGGCGTGGGCGCGACGGTGCTCTCGGTGCTGGCCGGCTACGGCCTGGCCAAGTACCGGTTCCGCGGCCGGAGCGTGTTCTTCGCGCTGCTGCTCGGCTCCGTGATGGTGCCGATGACGGCGCTCGTGATCCCCACCTTCGTGCTGCTCAGCGGGATGGGCCTGCTCAACACGATGTGGGCGGTGATCCTGCCGTCGCTGCTCAGCCCGGTCGGCGTCTACCTGGTTCGGGTCTACGCGCAGGACGCCGTGCCGGAGGAGGTGCTCGACGCCGGGCGGGTCGACGGCGCGGGTGAACTTCGGCTCTTCTTCCAGGTGGTGCTGCCGCTGCTGCGCCCGGCGATCGTCACGGTGCTGCTGCTCACGACCGTCGCGACCTGGAACAACTTCTTCCTGCCGCTCGCCGTGCTCCGGGACCCGAATCTGCTCCCGGTCACGGTAGGGATCTATAACTGGCAAGCCCTTTCCAATGCCGGCGCGGGGGGCGAGCAGGTCTGGAATCTCATCGTCACCGGGTCCTTCCTCTCGGTGGTCCCCCTGGTCATAGCGTTCCTCTCCCTGCAGAAGTACTGGCAGGGCGGCCTGTCGCTCGGGAGCGTCCGGTGAGGCGCACATCGTCCTCGAGCGTCGGCGCACGGGGTTCAGGATTCCTTGACCTGGCTCCCAGCGGGTTGACGGTATCAATGCCGTAACCATTCGAGAAGGGCTCCTTACATTTCCTCTACCACGGCTACGGTGATAGCGTCGCCGATCGATCGTGGCGGAGTTCACCCCGACACGATTTTGACCGGCGCTCGTGTGAGCGTTAACAATCGTAGTCGGCCGGGTCGCAGACGTGCCCGGAAGGAACCTCGAAGAGGAGATGTCATGGCAAGGAAGCTGTGGGCCAGGCACGGTCTGGCAGTACTGGCGACGGGTGCGATGGCCGTCTCGCTCGCCGCGTGCGGCGGCGGTGGCGCAGGTGCCGGTGGTGGCGCTGACGGTGGTGCGGCAGGGGACGGCGAGGAGGGCGGCCTCGTGGGCGTTGCCATGCCCACCCAGACCTACGAGCGTTGGATCGCGGACGGCGACGCCGTCAAGAGCGGTCTCGAGGAGGCCGGGTACGACGTCGACCTGCAGTTCGCGGGCGACGACATCCCGACCCAGCAGCAGCAGATCGACGCGATGATCAACAAGGGCGCCGAGGCGCTGATCATCGCCTCCATCGACGGCACCGCGCTGGGCAGCCAGCTCGAGGCCGCCGCTGCCGCGGACATCCCGGTCATCTCGTACGACCGCCTCATCCGCGACTCGGAGAACGTCGACTTCTACGTCACGTTCGACAACGAGGAGGTCGGTGTGCAGCAGGGCACCTCGCTGCTGACCGGTCTCGGCATCCTGGACGAGAACGGCGAGGAGGCCGCTGACGCGCCCGAGGGCCCGTTCAACATCGAGATCTTCGCCGGTTCACCCGACGACAACAACGCCGGGTTCTTCTTCGACGGCGCCATGTCCGTCCTGCAGCCGTACCTCGACGACGGCACGCTGGTCGTGCCCTCCAAGCAGACCGACTTCGGCACCGTCGCCATCCAGCGCTGGGAGCAGGAGGGCGCGCAGAGCCGCATGGAGGACCTGCTGACCTCCTCGTACAGCAAGGGCGAGAAGACCATCGACGGTGTGCTGGCACCCGCCGACGTGCTGTCGCGCGGTGTCATCACCGCGCTGAGCAACTCGGGCTACGGCAAGGGTGACCTCGACATGCCGGTCATCACCGGGCAGGACGCCGAGGCGGCGTCGGCCAAGCTGATCGAGGACGGCAAGCAGTACTCGACGATCTTCAAGGACACCCGGCTGCTGGCCGAGCAGGCCGTCATCGCCGCCACGTCGTTCCTCGAGGGCAACGAGCCCGAGGCGAACGACACGGAGACCTACGACAACGGCGTGAAGGTCGTGCCGTCGTTCCTGCTCCCCACGGTGATCGTCACGGCGGACAACCTCGAGGCCGAGCTCATCGAGTCCGGCTACCTCACCGAGGAAGAGGTCGCTTCCGGCCAGACCGACTAGCCGGAGCGGCACCTCGGTAGGTCGGCCCGACCCGGCTGATGTCCCGGCGGCCGGTCGGTGGTCGCGCTCCCAGAGACCCGGTCTCGACGAGCTCGACCACCGGCCGGCCGGTCGGAACCAGGCCGGCGTCGGCCACCCGCAACACCACCACTGGCGACAAGTACGCGACAAGGACTGGCATGGCCGATTCGGCGCCGACCGACATCCTCGAGATGCGCGGCATCACCAAGACATTCCCCGGGGTCAAGGCACTCCAGGACGTCAACCTCACTGTCCGTCGAGGCGAGATCCACGCGATCTGCGGCGAGAACGGGGCGGGCAAGTCCACCCTGATGAAGGTGCTGTCGGGCGTGTACCCGTACGGTACCTACGACGGCGACATCGTGCTCGACGGCGAGACCGCCCAGTTCGGCACCATCAACGACTCCGAGGCGCGGGGCGTGGTGATCATCCACCAGGAGCTCGCGCTCGTCCCGTACCTGTCGATCGCGGAGAACATCTTTCTCGGCAACGAGCGCCGTCGTGCGGGCGGAGCGATCGACTGGAACCGGACCAACGCCGAGGCCGCAGCACTCCTCGAGCGGGTCGGGCTCAACGAGACCCCCACCACCCTCGTCTCCGCGCTCGGCGTGGGCAAGCAGCAGCTCCTGGAGATCGCCAAGGCGATCTCCAAGGACGTCAGCCTGCTCATCCTCGACGAGCCGACGGCAGCGCTGAACGACAACGACTCCGAGCACCTGCTGAACCTGCTCCGGCAGTTCAAGGCGCAGGGCATCACGTCGATCATGATCTCCCACAAGCTCGCCGAGATCGCCGAGATCGCCGACCGCACCACGATCATCCGGGACGGTCAGTCGATCGAGACGTTCGACATGGCCGAGGCGGGCGCATCGTCCGAGGCGATCCAGAACCGCATCATCCGCGGCATGGTGGGACGTGACCTCGACAACCGCTACCCCGCCCGCGAGTCGCACCCCGGTGCGGAGGTGCTGCGCATCGAGGACTGGACGGTGCATCACCCGACCCAGCCAGGACGCGTCGTCGTCGACAGGGCGAACCTGAACGTCCGGGCCGGCGAGGTGGTCGGCATCGCAGGCCTGATGGGCGCCGGGCGCACCGAGCTCGCGATGTCGGTGTTCGGCCGCTCCTACGGCCGGGACATCTCCGGCAAGGTCTACCTGGACGGCAAGCAGGTGACCGTCGGGACGGTGCCGGACGCGATCAAGGCCGGCATCGCCTACGTGTCCGAGGACCGCAAGCAGTACGGGCTCAACCTCATCGAGGACATCAAGCGCAACATCTCGGCGGCCGGTCTCGGCAAGCTGTCGAAGAACGGCTTCGTGGACGCGAACGAGGAGCTCAAGGTCGCGGGCGAGTACCGCGACTCCATGAACATCCGCACCCCCAACGTGCTGGTGGAGGTGGGCAAGCTCTCGGGCGGCAACCAGCAGAAGGTGGTGCTGTCCAAGTGGCTGTACACCGCCCCTGAGGTGCTGATCCTCGACGAGCCCACGCGCGGCATCGACGTCGGCGCCAAGTACGAGATCTACACCATCATCAACGAGCTGGTCGCGGCGGGGAAGGCCGTGCTGGTCATCTCCTCGGAGCTCCCGGAGCTCCTCGGGATCTGCGACCGCATCTACACCCTGGCCTTCGGCCGAATCACTGGCGAGGCCGACGTCGCCTCAGCCACCCAGGAAGGACTCATGGCCCTCATGACGCAGGAGAACACGCAGGAGACGAAGGCATGACCGGCATCGCGAACCTCAGAGAGCTGTTCACGCGCAACATCCGCACGAGCGGTATCTACATCGCGTTCGTGCTGATCATCGTGCTGTTCTCGGTGCTGACCGACGGGCTGCTCCTCAGCTCGCGGAACATGACCAGCCTGGTGCTGCAGTTCTCGTACATCCTGATCCTCGCCATCGGCATGGTGATCATCATCATCGGCGGGCACATCGACCTGTCGGTCGGGTCGGTGGTCGCACTGACGGGCGCGGTGGCGGCCGTCGTCGTCATCCGGGGCGAGCAGCCCTGGTGGGTAGGCGTGCTGGCGGCCCTCGGTACCGGGCTCCTGGTAGGGGCCTGGCAAGGGTTCTGGGTGGCCTACGTCGGCATTCCAGCGTTCATCGTGACGCTGGCCGGCATGCTGCTGTTCCGCGGTCTGACGCTCGAGGTGCTCAACAACGTCTCGCTCTCACCGTTCCCCTCGGAGTACACCTCGATCGCCTCGGGCTTCCTCAACGGGCTGCTCGGCGGGTACGGCTACGACACCTTCACCCTCGTCATCTTCGCGATCGGTGTGCTGGGCTTCGCGTACAACGCGTGGCGCAACCGCCGCGCGCGCGTCGCGTACAAGCAGACCGTCGAGGCGCCGGTGCTGTTCGTGCTGAAGCTCGTCGTGATCGCCGCTGTCGTCATGTGGTTCGCGTGGAACCTCGCCACGTACCGCGGGCTTCCTGCGGTGCTGATCATCCTCGCGGTGCTGGTCATGGTCTACACGCTCGTCACAAAGCACAGCGTGTTCGGCCGCCACGTCTACGCCATCGGCGGCAACCTCGCCGCGGCGCAGCTGTCCGGCGTCCGCGTGAAGCGCGTGAACTTCTGGATGTTCGTGAACATGGGCTTCCTCGCCGCGATCGCTGGCATCGTGTACTCCGCCCGGTCGAGCGCCGCCCAGCCGGCGGCGGGCAACATGTTCGAGCTCGACGCGATCGCGGCCTGCTTCATCGGCGGCGCCGCAGTGACCGGTGGTATCGGCACCGTGACCGGCGCGATGGTCGGTGGCCTGATCATGGCCGTCATGTCCAACGGCATGTCGCTCATGGGTGTCGACCAGTCGACGCAGCAGATCGTCAAGGGCGTCGTGCTGCTCCTGGCCGTCGCGTTCGACGTCTGGAACAAGAAGCGGGCCGCGGCCGCGCGCTGACCCCCCTCAGGCGTTCGCGCCAACCCAGCGATCTGGCCCGGAACTCACGTGAGTTCCGGGCCAGATCGCTGGGTTGGCGCGGAACTCCGGACTCGCCCCGGCGTGGGCGAGAATGGCCGGATGGCATCACCCGACTCCGCGCCGCGCCGCGGGCGCCGTCCTGCCGGGCAGGACGCGCGTTCCGAGATTCTCGCCGCCGCGCGCACGGAGTTCGTCGAGCGCGGGTACGAGGCGGCCTCCCTGCGCTCGGTAGCCCGTCGCGCCGGCGTGGACCCGGGGACGGTGCGGCACTGGTTCTCCGACAAGGCGAAGCTCCTGACGGCGATGCTCGGCGTCGTCGGGATCGATCCCGGCGCAGTCGTGGGACGGATCGCGACCGGCCCGGTGGAGACGCTGGGGGAGCGGCTCGTCGAGGCGCTGCTCGGCCTCTGGGACGAGTACGGCGGTGACACGGTCCGGGTGGTCGTGCCTGCCGTGATGTCGGACGCCGCGCTGCGTGGGCTGCTGTCCCAGTTCATCGGCGCGGCGATCCTCGGTCCGGTGGTGCGGGCGCTCGACGTGCCCGACGCGCCGCTGCGCACAGCCCTCGTGGCGTCCCAGATGGCCGGCCTCATGATGACCCGCTTCCTGGTCCCGGTGGAGCCGCTCGCCTCGATGCGTCCGTCGCAGGTGGCCGCGCTCGTCGGCCCCAACCTGCAGCGGTACCTCACGGGAGACCTTGCGGTGTCGTCGGCGGAGCGCGCATAATTCCTCACATGAGGAAAAGCGCGGTGGTGATCCGCGGCCTGCGCGTGGTCCGCGGCGGCAGGCCGATCATCGACGGGCTCGACCTCAGGGTGCCCGCCGGTTCCGTCGTCGGGCTGATGGGGCCGTCCGGCTCCGGCAAGACGACGCTCATGCGCTCCCTCGTCGGCGTGCAGGACAAGGTGACGGGCACGGTGGAGGTGCTCGGCGGCGCCGCCGGCAGCCCTGTCTTGCGCCGCAGGGTCGGCTACATGACGCAGGACGCCAGCGTCTACACCGACCTCACCGTCGTACAGAACCTCAGGTACTTCGCGGCCCTGGCCGGCATCCCGGACGGGGCCGAGGCGGTCGCCGCGGCGGTCGGCACCGTCGACCTCGGCGGGCACGAGAAGCAGCGTGTCGGCACGCTGTCCGGCGGTGAGCGATCCCGTGTCTCCCTCGCCGCGGCCCTGGTGGGCGGCCCGGACCTGCTCGTACTGGACGAGCCCACCGTTGGCCTCGACCCAGTGCTGCGCCGCGACCTGTGGGCGGTGTTCCGCCGACTGGCGGCCGAGGGCCGCACGCTCCTCGTCTCCAGCCACGTCATGGACGAGGCGACGCAGTGCGACCGGCTGATCCTGATGCGCGACGGCGCGCTCGTCGCGGACACCACGCCCGACGAGCTGCTGGCCACCACCGGGGCGCCCGACGCCGAGCGCGCGTTCCTCGCCCTGATCGACGCGGCCCGGCCCGCCGCTCGGCCCGCTCAGGGGACCGGGCCGAGCGGGTCGACCGGACCGAGCGAGTCGACCGGGCCGAGCGGGTCGACCGGGCCGAGCGAGTCGACAGAGTCGACCGAGGAGACAGCGCGATGAACCTGACCTTCGCCACTGCCGGCCGCGTGCTGTCCCAGCTGCGCGGCGACCACCGCACGGTCGCCCTGATCATCGTGCTGCCGTGCCTGCTGATCGGCCTCATCGCCTGGATGTTCGACGACCAGCCCCAGGTGCTCGACCGGTTCGGCCCCATGCTGGTGGGCATCTTCCCGCTCATCGTGATGTTCCTGGTCACGAGCGTGGCGACACTCCGCGAGCGGCAGTCGGGCACGCTCGAGCGGCTCATGACCACGCCGATCCGCAAGGGCGACTTCGTGGCGGGCTACGGCCTCGCGTTCGCGACGCTGGCCCTGGTCCAGGCGCTCGTGGTGGTGGGCTTCGCGACGTGGGTGGGCATGGACGTGGACGGCCCGCTGTGGCTCGTGCTGGTCGTGGCGATGCTCGACGCGGTGCTCGGCTGCACGCTGGGCCTGGCCGCGTCAGCGCTGGCCCGGAGCGAGTTCCAGGCGGTACAGATGATGCCGGCGATCCTGTTCCCGCAGCTCATCACCTGCGGCCTCCTGATGCCGCGTGACCAGATGCCCGAGGTCCTGGAGTGGCTGTCCCGCGTCTTCCCGCTCACCTACGCCGTCGAGGCGATGACGTCGCTCGCGGCGGGCGACGAGTGGGCAGACATCCGCGGCGCGGTCGGGGTGATCGCCCTGTTCATCGTGGGTGCGATGCTCCTTGGCGTGCTGACTCTCCGCCGCCGGACGGCGTGAGGGCCGCGGAGTGACCCCGAGTGGTCGGTAGAACGTCAGAAGGTCGGCAACCCGAGCTGGGCGGAGACGCCGTAGGTGTCATCACCCTGGCTCGAACGGTTCGTTCGCTCCATCTGCTTCGAAACCTAAGTTGCTTCGCTTTGAGGGCCCCCAAAGCGAAGCAACCTAGGTTTCGAAGGGGAGTTCTGGCCGGCGAGTGCGCGCCCCGGGCGCCGGGCGTCAGTCCAGCAGGGGGTCCAGGCCCCATAAGGGGTAGACGGCTCTTCGGGTGGCCTGGACCGACCGGTCCACCGCGTCGGCCGGGTCATAGCCGTCGCTCCAGGGGCGGAAGGGCACCTCCGCAGAGCCCAGCGTGCGTGCGGTCTCCAGGTCCAGGGCCTCGACCGTCGCGCGCCACCCGCCGGGCAGCTCCGAGCCGCGTTCCAGCGGCACGTGCGCCGCCTCCGCGACGAGCGCCGCCCAGGCGAGCGGCACGACGTCGGACACGGCGTAGCCGCCACCGCCCAGCGCGAGCCAGCGGCCCTCTGCGTGCTCGTGCGCGAGCCCGTGCGCCCACTGCTGCGCGGTCAGCTGGGCATCCACCGAGACGTCGAGGTTCGAGAGCGGGTCGCGGCCGTGGGCGTCGCAGCCGTGCTGGGACACGATCGCCTCCGGCCGGTGCTGTCGGACCAGGGCGGGTACCACGGCGTCGATGGCCCGCAGCCATGCCGCGCCGGAGGTGCGCGCCGGGACGGGGATGTTGACGACGCTGCCCTCCGCGGGCCCGGAGCCGATGTCGGCCGAGGCACCTGTGCCGGGGAACAGGGTGCGACCGTCCTCGTGGATCGAGATCGTGAGCACGCGCGGGTCGTCCCAGAAGATCGCCTCGACGCCGTCGCCGTGGTGGGCGTCGAAGTCCAGGTACGCGACGCGTTCAGCGCCCCGGTCCAGCAGGCGCCGGATGGCCGCGGCGGCGTCGTTGTAGACGCAGAAGCCCGACGCCGCACCGGGCATCGCATGGTGCATGCCGCCCGCGACGTTCACGCCGTGCGCGATCTCCCCGTCCCAGAGCGCGTCGGCGAGGTCGACGGACCCACCGAGCTGGCGTGCGGCGGCCTCGTGCATCCCTGCGAACAGGGGGTCGTCGTCGGTGCCCAGCCCGCGCGCCAGGTCCGGCTCCAGCGTGGTCCCGGCGTGCCGGACGGCGGCCACGTAGTCGGCGTCGTGCACCGTCTCGATGACGGCGTCGGAAGCGGGCTCGGCGTCCACCACCTCGAGCGTCGGCTCCCGGAGCAGGCCGAGCGCCTCGATGAGCCGCATCGTGAGGTCGAGGCGGGCAGGCGACATCGGGTGCCCGGGTCCGAAGTCGTACTCGAGCAGTCGCGGACTCCAGACCAGCCGGGCGAGGTGCACCAGCCCACGGTATCGGACCGGTGCCGGTGTGGGGGTTTCTGCTCGGGACGGGCCCCGTGGCGTGGCAGAGTAAGGCGTCGATCGTCGAGAGCTGGGTGGAAGGAGCGGTTCGGATGGCGCGAAGCTTGCGGCACCGGCTGTTCGGTCTCCGGGAGTACATCGACGAGCTGGCGTTCCGGGCCCCGGCCCGGCTGGCCGTCACGGTCTTCGCGTGCGTGATCGGCGTGTTCACCCTGCTCCTCCTCGCCCCCTTCGCCACGGCCGACGGCGACGGCGCCCGCCTGGTCGACGCCTTGTTCACCGCGGTGTCCGCGGTGTGCGTCACGGGCCTCGTCGTGCAGGACACGGCGACCTACTGGTCCCTGTACGGGCAGATAGTCATCCTCGCCGGGATCAAGGTGGGTGGCCTCGGGATCATGACCGTCGCCTCCCTGCTCGGCATGATCGTGTCGCGCAAGATCGGGCTCACGCAGAAGCTGCTCACGGCGTCGGAGACCAAGACCAGCAAGCTGGGCGACGTCGGCTCGCTGATCCGGGTCATCATCGTCACCGCCACCACCATCGAGCTGTCGATCGCCCTGCTGCTCTTTCCGCGGTTCCTGGTGATCGAGGGCAACGTGGGCACTGCGGCCTGGCACTCGCTGTTCTACGGGATCTCGGCGTTCAACAACGCGGGTTTCGTGCCGACGGTCGAGGGCCTGGCGCCGCACGTCGGGGACTGGACGCTCGTACTGCCGATCGCGCTCGGCGTGTTCATCGGCGCGCTCGGTTTCCCGGTCATCCTCAACATCCAGCGGTCGCTGCCCCGGTCGGGTCAACGGTGGCACGGCTGGGCCCAGCGGCTCTCCCTGCACACCAAGCTCACGCTCGTGACCAGCTTCGTGCTGTTCGTGGTGGGTGCGCTGCTGCTCCTGGTCCTGGAGTGGACCAACCCGCACACGTTCGGCCCGCTGAGCCTCGGGGAGAAGCTCCTGGCCGCCGTCTTCGCCGGCATCATGCCCCGCTCCGGCGGGTTCAGCACGGTCGACGTCGGGGCGATGACCCAGTCGAGCTGGCTCATCCAGGACGCGCTGATGTTCGTCGGTGGCGGGTCGGCGTCGACCGCCGGCGGCATCAAGGTGACCACGCTCGCCGTCATGCTGCTCGCGATCGTCGCGGAAGCGCGCGGCGACCGGGACATCGAGGCGTTCGGCCGGCGCATCCCGCGCGACGTGCTGCGGCTCTCCATCGCCGTGGTGTTCACGGGAGCGTCCATCGTGCTGGTCTCCTGCGTCGCGCTGCTGGAGCTCACCGACCACAACCTGTCCAAGGTGCTGTTCGAGGTGCTGTCGGCGTTCGCGACCGTCGGCCTGTCCACCGGGATCACGCAGGGCCTGCCCGACGCCGCCAAGTACTGGCTGTCGGCGCTCATGTTCGTCGGGCGGACCGGCGCGGTGACGGTCGTGGCGGTGCTGGCGCTGCGCGACCGGCGGCGCATCGTACGCTTCCCCGAGGAACGACCCATTATCGGGTGAGGCCGGAGTGCAGTGCAGGGTGAGGGCCGAGGAACGAGGCACTCGCCCGGAACGGAAAGCAGGCCTCACCCGACAGACAACATCGG
>NZ_JAMTCT010000030.1 GCF_024171995.1 Promicromonospora umidemergens
CCAGCCCGACGCCAACTTCGGCCGCATCCTGGCCGCCTACGGCGGGATCTTCGTCGCCGGATCCCTGGCGTGGGGCATGGTGATGGACGGCTTCAAGCCGGACCGCTACGACGTGATCGGCGCCCTGGTCTGCCTCGTCGGCGTCGCCGTGATCATGTACGCCCCACGCCCCTCCTGAGACCACGTCACACCCCAGGAAGCCCTTGTGCCCCACAGTGACCGCACCTCGCAGCTGGCCCCACGACAGGTACGAGTGCTGCAAGTCCCGGACTGCCCGCTGGTCGGCGAGCTGCTCGGCCGGATCCGGAACGCGGAAGCCGAGACCAGCATCCAGGTGGACGCGCAGGTCGTCGTCGGCGACCACCCCTCCCCGACCCTGGTGATCGACGGGTTGGACGTCGCCACCGGTCGACCGGTCGCTACGGCGACATGCTGTCGACTGGACCTACCCACCCATGATCAGATCACAGCCGCCCTCACGGCCTGACCACGCGGCTACCAGCCATGGCTGGCCGCGGGATCACGTTCTCGGTTGGCTTGGTCGTGTCGGGCACGTTCGTCGGCTTCACGGAGCCTGCGCTCGCCCTCGGCTCGTGCCTCCTTCAGGACGACCGGGACGCGCTCCATCGGCCGTGGACCGCGCCTCGCCGCCAGGGCGGTCTTGACGTGATCGGCCTGGGTGATGGTCTGCAACGCCCGGATGGCAATCAGATGCGCGTCTCCACGCTCGCCTTCGACCATCGGCCCCAGTGCGTCGGTGGAACTGGAGACCTGATAGCGGTCGCGGTAGGCGAGCACCTGTCGTAATGCCGCGGTCCACGTCTCGCGTGCCGCGCGGTCCGATGGTGGTGGCGTGATCGTCTCCATCCACAGTTCCGGATCAGCAACCGCGTGTTCGACCAGGCGGTCCAGACGGGCCGCGATCAGTTCAGTATGCCGAACGAGCCAGTCCTGCACCTCCGGGTCCTTTCTGACCTGCGTTCGGTCGGTCGTTGCCATGCCGACCTCCTTGGTCGTTAGGTCGTGCTCCGGTCCGACGTCAGCCTGCGCGTGGTCCAGGAGGTGGTCGGCGTAGTGCTCGACCATGGTCCGCCACACGTCACCGGCGTCCAGCCGTACGTGGGCGCTGGCGCCGGTGATGCTGCCGACGCTCTGGGCAACATGGTCGATCAGGGCCGGCCAGTGAGTGAGTTCAACACGACCGTGCAGATGGTCGACCAGGGCTCGCAGGAGCGGGATCTGTCGTTCGAAGTGATCCAGGGACCGGATGTGTTGCAGGTTCGGTTCCATCGCGAACCACGCCAGTGGGATTGCCTCGACCAGGAGCGTGACCAGCGCGTCAGGGTCGCCGGTGGCGGCTTGGGCGGGGTCGGTCCCGGTCGGCATGTCCAGTGCCCGGGCGTGGGCTGCTTCGTCGGGGGTAAGCATGTCCCACGCGCGAGCGGCGGCGGTGCGTCCGGCGTTGTCAGCGTCTAGAGCCACGATCAGGTCGCGAAGGTCGCGTCCGCTGGCGTCCCGCAGGGCTTGGAGGTGCTGCTCGGTGATGCCGGTGCCGCACGCGGCCACCGGCACGATCTCGATACCCGTGCGCTCGGTCAGCGCTGAGGCGGCCAGGTGGAGGGCCGCTTGATCGGTGGCACCCTCGACCAAGACCGGGCGCGCTCCAGCAGCCAGGCGGGTGATGGCTTCGGGGTCGAGGCCGAGCAGGAGCTCGCTCTTGCGGTAGGCGACGGTCTCGGGGGTGTTGAGGTACTTCGGTGTGCGTTCGTCGGCGGCGTTGGGGTTGATGCGGGCGGTGACGCCGACGACAGCGCCGGCCTGGTCGCGGACGGGGAAGATGATCCGGTTGCGGAACCGGTCGATCAGCCTCCCGTTCCTGGTCCTGGTCGCGACCCCCGCGTCGATGAGCTCGTCGAGGGTGTAGCCGAGCGTCTGCAAGTGGTCGCTCAGCCCGGTCCAGGACGCCGGGGCAGCACCCCACTCGGCTTCTGTCAGGCCACGGTCAGCCATGTAATGGCGTGCCCAGGGTTGCGTGACGCTTTGTCCTGTCCACCAAGTCCACGCGTGCTCGTTGATCTCGACCGCCAGCGCCCGCGCTTTCGGGTCGACCGGCGCGGGCGGCTCACCGTATCGAGTGCGCGTGGCGATCTCGGCCGCACTCTCGCCCTGCCCAATCGACAGCTCGTCCGGCCCTCCAGGGGTGGGTTGGTCGGCATGTGGCAGACACGCGCCGGGCAGCAACGCGCTGCTCAACGCGAGGTCATCGGTGGCGTCAGGTGAGGTGGTGATCCAGGCCGGCAACCCCCGCCCGTCCAGGTCGCGGGGTCGGGGCACGCCGACGCGGTGGTGCAGGACCTTCGCGACCGACCGGGCACCCTGGAACCCGCCCTCGACCGCCCGTCGCACGACGATCGCAGCATCAGTACCCGCCGCTTCGTGCTGGGACAACCGCTTAACCAGCGCAGGCCATACCTCGTCCGCTAGCACCAGGTCGGCCATCGGCTCAGGCAGAACCGACCGCACGGCCTGTCCCAGGCGACCGGCACGGTCCGGTTCGAGAAACGCGAGATAGGCGTCCTCGTACTCCGGCACCAGACGAGCCAGGGAGTGCGCGTAGCCCCACTCCTCCTCGATCACCCGGGAGGCGGACTTCTCCTCCCCGTCACGATCCAGGACGCCCTTGAGCGCGTTCAGAACCGCACGCTCCTGGTCCGGCTGACGATGCGGGTCCAGGTCGAGGACGTCGTCGGTCTCGACGTACATCCGGTTCGAGTCCCTGCCGCGGGTGGTCGCGGTGTAGAGCTCGTTGCGGTTCATACCGACTCCGACCATCGCGTGGCTGGTGTCGACGGTCATGCCCTGCACCCGGTGGATCGTCGCTGCGTATCCGAGCTCGACATGCGCGGCGACGTAGTCGGCCGGGAGCACCACGGTTGCACCCGTTTCCAGGTGCCGGGCCTGCAAGGCCCCGTCACGGCCCCGGGCGATGACGCGCCACAGGTCACCGTTCTTTACCCAGTCCCGACCCCAGTCGATGTGCCCGTCGTCATGCTCGGCGCGTAGGTGCCGGTTGTTCAGCCGGGTCACGATCACGTCCCCGATCCCGGCACGGGTCTCGTCGTGCAGCGTGACGCCGTTCTCCTCGACCTCGCCGCGGGCGACGCGGTGCAGGCGGGCGCGGGCAGACAGGTTGGTGACCAGATCGTTCGTCGCGGCGATCATGATCGTCTTGCGGCCGTGGTCGGAGTCGGTCTGCCAGTTCGCGAACATCTCCTCCGCCATCGCCGCCGCGCTGCCGCCCTGGGTGCGGTGCTGGGTGACGTAGAAGTCCAGACCCCGGTGGTCCCCGTCGCGGAGCTGGAGGGAGGCCTCGGCCTCTCCGGTGGTGTGGAACCGGTGGATCTGCGTCAGCTCGGCCGCGCCCGCCTGCTCCGCGAGCAGTCGGAGCGCACCGCCTGCGGCGACGGCGCCGAGCTGGGCGGGGTCCCCGAGCAGCCGGACGCTGCCGCCGGCAGCCCGGGTGATGGCCAGGACCTGCGCGAGGGCGAGGGTGCCGGCCAGGCTGGCTTCGTCGACCAGCACGACAGTGCCTTCTTCGACCGTGAGCCGTTCCCGGAGACGTTGCCCTCCGGCGCCCTGGTTGGCCAGGAGGAACATGTCCAGCGTCTCCGCGGTGATCCCGGGGTCGCCGAGGTCGGCACCGAGGACTTCCGCTGCGGCGGCCGACGGCGCGAGCGCGATGAGCTTGCCGCCCGCGTTCTGGACGGCGGCGGCCAGGGCACGCATCGCCGTGGTCTTCCCGGTCCCGGCAGGGCCGATCCCCGCCGCCAGGACAGTGCTGGCCGCGAAGTGCGTCACCAGCTCCCGCTGCCCCGGGTTCAAGACTCGACCGGTCTCCGCCCGTACTCGCTCGATGGCCCGCTCGACTGCGTTGGGCTCGATGATCAGGCCACCGAGGGTGCGGGTCGCAGCCAGGAGCTGATCTTCAGCTTCCAGGACCGCGAGGGACGTGTACCTGGTCGAGCCGTGCACGAAGTAGACCGACTCGCCGTCCTTGCGACGCATCACGTCCGGCGGCTCGTTCAGGTCCGGGGGAGTGATCACGAGGCTGACGTCGACGGCGTGCGCGGAGATCGTTGCGGCCAACGCGAGCAGGTCGGTTCCCTTCGGGGCGTGCTCCCGGGCGAGGCGGGTGGCCTCGGCCTGCAGGTGGTAGGTCGTCCACGTCGCCCGCCTACCAGCCACGTTCGTCAGACAGGCGTCCACCAGGTCACCCTGGGCCAGCACCTGCACGGCCAGGTCCGCAAGGACGCTCTGGCGACCGGTTGGTGTGCGCCACCGCAACTGCCGGAAGACCTGCGCGCGCGGCCATACCGCCGCGAGCCGCTCCACCGCGTCCCTGACGTCCTGAACCGCCCACCGGGTGGTCCCTCGCCCGGCGAGGTCCTGGGCGACGGCAGGCCACAGATCCTTGATCCCGTCGACCACGACCTGCCCCGTGCCCGGACGGGGGTTGAGCGCGCGCGCGAGCATCCGCGCCACCGCCTCCGGCCCGCCCAAGACCGTGGCTGCCATCTGGGCCCACTGCGGGAGCCGATGACGTAGCCCGACGGGAGCGCCCTTGCCCTGCCGAGTGTCCAGGTTGGCCTGCTGCGCCAACCCGTACGCGGTCTTCGTGCCCGGCTCGTGCCCGTACTTGGCGCGGTACTCAGCCCGGAGAGTTTCGTAGGACTCCTGGATCGCCGCGCGCCGCCGGGAGAACACGTCCCGCAGCGCCTTGGGGATGCCAACGATCTCGCGAACACCTTGCTTGCCCCGGCCCCGGGTCTCGGTGTGGAACGCGACGCCGAGACGCTCGACCAGGAGCTGCTCGATGCGGGTGTTGTACCGCTCCGACGCCGCCACCTTGAGCGCCAGCAGCACCCGCCCGTCCAGGGCACGCCAGATCCCGTCCACGCCGAGGACCTTGGTGGAGACCGCGACGTGGGTGTGCAGGTTCGGGTCCCCGGCGCGGGAGTCCAGGTGGTCGAACGCCACGGCGGTCAATCCGTAGGTGTCGATCTGCCGCACCCCACCGGCACCGCCACGGGTGAGCGCGCCCTCAGCCTCGATCCACGCCAGCGTGTCCCGCCAAGCCTGGGTATGCACCTTCGTGATCGCCTCCCGCGTGGCCGCATCACCCAGACCCCACAACACGCTGATCGACTTCGCCGGCGTGAACACCAGGTCATACCCCGCGACCGCCTTGCGGGGCTGCTGCCCGCGCTTGGCCAACCACGTGGCGACGTCCTTGTCCGACAGCTCGCCCGAAGGGCCCTTGTCGGTGTGCTCCTGCTGCGCGAGAGAACGGGCGACGTTCCAGCGGATCAGGTCCCGCTCGATCCCCGCCTCCGGCGGGCGATCGCTCTCGGCAGCGAACGCAGCGAACGCTGCCTCAAGCGCCGCTGTGTAGCCGTCGTCGGGCCGGGCCTTGAAATGCGGGAACGCTCGCCCCAGCCGACCGGTGCGCTCCGCATCCTGCTTCGACAATCCGCGGGCCAGCGCCTCGACCTCGAGCCGGTCCGCGTCCGGGTGCCGCCCCTGCCCGAACAGAGACTTCATCTGCTTCTCGAGCACCTGGCCCGAGACCCCGAGCTGGTCCAGCCCCGACCCGACCCATTGCCCGGGTGGGTTGCCGTGCTGCATGTAGTAGTCCGTCAGCGACATGCCCCTGCCACGCGGCACGTCGCCCGACGCGACCTGCTGCGTCAGGTACGTGTACCCGCCACCCGCGCTGAGCACATGGGCCGTCATCACGTCCCCCCACCACCTCCCGGTCACGGCTGGGAGCGGGTCAACTCGGGTTGGCACGGGCCGCTCACAGCGTTGTGCATTAGGTGTGTTTCCTTCGCCAAGGGAGGACCGGTGCCCGGGTGCGCGACGCCGGGTCCGGCCGGTCGCGTTGGCGAGACGCGGCGAGCACGACGCCGGTGTGCGGCGGGCGGAACGGGTCGCGTGGGCTCGGCAGCGTCGGGACGGGATGCGAACGAGTGACAGGAACGGGCTCGGTGGGCCGGGGCGGGAAGAGACGCGAGGTTGGGTCCCCCCGGCGAACCGCGTCCGCCCCCCGGGGCATGCAAAGAGGCCGCCGACCCCGAACGGGGATGGCGACCTCCTGGCTCAACTGCTACACGACGAGCACTACCCGACTCAGACCTTGGCGGGCTGCGGCGCGCGTGCTCCTACTGGGGCCCGCCCCAGCAGCTCGTCCAAGGTCTGCTCCGCGGTGTGCACGGCGCCCATGATCTGCTCCACACCGTCCAGTGACAGCACTTCCTGTGTCACCGATTCGTCCACGACGGCGGTTAGTGCCCGCCGATTGCCGTCTGTCAGGCTCACGATGATGCCGTCAGCCGTGAGGAGATCGCGCGCGGTGTAGCCGTCGGCCTGTGCGACGAGGCCTTCGATGATTTCCGCGAGCTGACCCGGTCGAGCCGTCGTGTGCTGGAGCAAGAGCAGGACCACCCGGACACGGAAGACGATCAGTGCCTGTGCCGCGTCGAGCGCGCTGATGAGACGGACCACGTCACCGAGATTCAGGCTCACTGGCCGCCCGGTGATCGCGAGGCAGACGCTGCGCAGGCAAGCTGCTACCGCATACTCCCAGAGTTCCTCGATGTGGGTGTCGTCCAAGAGACTGAATGCTTGGTCGGGACTGCCAGCATCGAGCTGGGCGAGGATCGCGGCCTGTCGGCCGTCGAAAAGTCGTTCGCCGATGCCGTGGTGCTGCTCTGCATAGGCGGTGGCGTCGGCCCAGCGGCCGATGCTGGTCAGGGCTCGGGTGCCGTCTGCGAGCAGGGTGGTCCAGGTGAACCGCGCGATCTCTGCCGCAGCGTCGGGTACGGCGAGCTGATCCAGGTCGATGGGTACGCCGTCGATGACAACTACGCCGGGTTGTATCGCAGCCTCGTGGAGGGTGCGCAAGACGGTGTGGGCTTGCTCGCCTTGTCCGTTTCGGATGTGCAGGCGAGCGATGTTGACCACGGGCTGCAGCGCCCAGGTCGCGGGTGTTCCGGGCAGCGGCGCGTGCTCGCGGAAGATCTCGAACTGCCGCCAGCACAAATCGCGGGCATAGTCGGGGTGCCCGGTGTCACTCAGCAGCAGGGCCGCTCTGTTCAGTACGGCGGTGGCTGCGGCGAGGTCGCCGTCGTCTTGGCCGGCTCGTTCTGCACCGTTTCGGAGGGCGGCGATGCGGTCAGCGACCGGTAGCGCGACGGGGCGTGGGCGAGGGACGAGCGGGAACCAGTGGGCGAACGTGGTCAGGCTGATCTTGGTTGTGGTCATGACGTGACTCCTGTCCGACTGTGGGGTCCGTCGTCGAACACGGCGGCGGCAGCGGTGTGCGCGATGTGCGCCTGGGCCTGGGAGTCAAGGCCGATGCGGTTCCAGGCGAACAGCGCGTGATGGGCCAGGACTGCGCGGATGCCTCGGGTGAGTTCCCCGCGCTGGCTGTGCTCGCGGAGTCGATCCCCGGTGGCCGTGTAGGCGGCAGCCCAGGGGGCGAGCCAGGTGAGCGCTTCGTTGTTCTCGACGAGGCGTGCGGTGTCCACGGTCAGTAGCCGTCGTGTCGCGGTGACGTCATCGGCGGTCGGTGTGGTGGCCGTGGCGCGGTGGTGGGCAATGCGTTCCCAGACGTCGCCCTGTTCGTACCAGTCCAGGCCGGCGGCTCGGTGTAGCAGCGCTGCCAGCAGGATCGAGACCTGTTCACGTTGGTCAGGGCCGGTCGGCCGGGCCTGCCGGTGGGCGAGGTAGGCCAGCACGTGGGCGGTGTCGCTGACGAAGAGTGTGTGCGCCACCTGCATCCCTGCCGTACCGCCGAACGCGCGGGTCTCCGGCTCGTAGACGGACCATGTCCAGTCGTGGATCAGCCTGCGGATGCGGAGCTTGTCGAGTGCTTCGCCCAAGTGGGCTGCCCCGGCGAGGTCGGCGTGGAGACGGACCCGCCAGTACGGCGCCTTACGGACGAAGAACCACCTTCCGCCGCCGAAGTCCACCAGAGGCGAGAGCACGGTCACCGCAGTCATTTCGACGGTGGCCGGATCGCTAAAGCGGATGTTGGCCTGCCGCCACTCGACCGATGCATCGTCGGTCGGGACCGGGTCGAGGTCGACCGTGTCGATGGTGTTCGTGGTCAGTTCAGGAGCAGGCAGGTGTCCCACTGCGCCTCCCGGTGCCCTGTCGTGACGGTGTGCAGTGCGAGCGCGACACCCGCGAGACCGTCAAGGAACTCGGTCTGCTCGGTGAGCGAATCGGTCTGCTCGACGACAGCTCGGGTAAGACGTACTACCTCGTTGGCGAGGTCGGGTGTGGCGGCGTCGACGCTCGCGCGCCAGGCGGTTTGCAGGACGCCGGCCAGGCCGTGACACAGGCCGACATCGGTCAGGGTGGCCAGGCTCTGCTCGCTGCGGACCTCGTTCAGGAGCGCGCTCTCGGCGCACAGGAGTCGTTGCTCGTCGCCAGTCGCGAGTGCGACGAGCTGGAGTGCGCGGGCGATGCCGAGCGTGCCGTAGCACCACGACGCACGTTGCCGCGGTGATGGCGGCTCGTGGCCGCGGACTTGGGCCGGCGTCAGGATGCTCGGCCACCAGGTGCCTGTCTCGTCGTGCTGCTCCAAGGTGTCGTACCAAGAGCAGATCCGCCCGATCGCAGCCTCGTGGTCGCGGACCCGCACACCCTGGCGCAGCGCGGAGGCGAGTACGGCCAAGACCGCGGCGCTGCCGTGGGACATGCTGAGGTTGGCATGCCCGTCGGCGAATCGGGCGGTGCCCGCGGTCTCTTTGGTGGGCGCGGTGTGCGTCCACCACCCAGGTAGATCCTCGTGCCCTGGGAGCGTGTCTGTGAGCCGGACCAGGTAGTCCAGGACCTCGATGGTCAGATCATCGTCGGGATGGCGACGCAGGTGGTACGCGCCCAGGCCGGCCAGGCCGCGGATGAGGTCGTATTCCCCCATCGGCGGTGTCAATCTCGACCGCAACCGAGCGCGCGCCTGGCCGAGGCGCTGGCGGATGACCGTGGCGACCGCTCGGTCCAGACGGGACAGGCTGCTGGAGAACTCTGTCTCGTCTGCTGCGGTGTGCAGCGCCAGGGCGAGAGCTGGTGTCCCGTAGAACAGCCCGGCGTTCACTCCGGCGCTGAGAGGCTCGCGGGCCGCTTCGCGCAGCCAGGCGTGGACGGTGGCCCAGTCGCCGTGCCCCGTGCGGGCGCGCTCGATATGCAGCAGAGCAATCCCTATCGCGCCGCCCCCGAGCGACTGCCTCCGGGCGCGTCCGTTGCCGTGCTGGTACCGCGCCGGGTCGGTGAGCCGCTGGGCGATCTCGCCGACCAGATCCTCCGCAGCTCTGGTGATCGACTGGGTCTGAATGGTGTCCGGGTTAGTCATGCGCAGCTCCCTTCGTGAAGCCTGCGGGCGTTCCAGGCCAGGGCCCCTGCGCGCGCCAGGTGCAGGCATTCCCCTTCGGCGCCAGGCAGGAGGCCGAGCATGCGGATGACGTGCAGGTGGAAGAGGTCAGGAATCCAGGCAGCAGGGTCGGTACCCAGGCCGAGGAGCGCTGACCGGTACTCCGTCAGGGCGGAGTGTCGTGCCTGCCATGCCTCTGCGATCTGGGGATCGCGTTGTGGATCGTCCGGCTCCGAGTACTCGTCGAGGACATGACGAGTCCAGGTGATCGCGCGAGCGCGCGTTGTGCGCTCAGGAGGTTCGGATGGTGTTCTCGGGATCTTCGCCAGCAACCAGGCGACGGCCGCATCGGGCTCGCCGACCAGGACTGCGGCGATGCCGACCAGGCTCGCGGCGGTCATGGCCTTGCGCACCGCGAGCGGAGCATCGATGGTGGCCGCGCGTTGCAGCCGAGCGGCGGCCGAGTCTGCGGCGAAGAACCGTTCGGCTGCTGCGAGCGTCGTTCCGGTGCCGAACCGGCCGGTCTCGGGCTGGTAGGTATCCAGCACGAGATGGCTCATAAGGCCCTGGTCTCGCAGGGACTGCGCCCACCGGCCGGTCTGGTGGGCCACGTGTTCGGCGGTGTGTTCGGTGATTTCGATGCGCAGGCGCAGGTGCGGGTCCGGGTCTGTGTAGGGCAGGTACCACCACCGCGTCCCGGCCCCGAGGCCGTCCAGCAGCCTGGGCAGGTGGTCGATCAGGACGGGGTCGATCTTGTCGGGGTGGCCGTAGACCTTGGCGTAGAGCCAGTCCCCGGCCAGCGGCATGTGCGGTGCGGTGGTGGACGTGCCGCTGGCAGCGAGTGCGGGACGCACGTTGAGTGAGCGGGTCGGCGTGTGCGAGCCGAGTGGGATCACCAGCTCGTGGGGGCGGTCGTCGATCCAGCCGAGCGCTCCGGGTGGCGGTGCTTCGTGCAGGACGGCGGTGTCGTTCTGCGCCAGGTGTTCGAGGAGGAGGGTGCGGTCGGCGGCGTCGTCGAGATGGAGACGAAGCCGGCGGTCCATGTCGACCAGCAGCACACCGGACGGCACCATCATCCGATCGCGCCACGAGTCCAAGGACGCATGAACGCCATCGGCCCCCGTGCCCCCGACGTCGTCCGTCGTCACGATCCAGCGGGCCGGCGACAGGACGGTGTGCCCCCGCCGCGCGCGCGGCAGGAACGGCAGCGCGGCAGCAGTGCCCCAGTCGAAGGCAGTGCACGCAGCGGCCCGCGCTGTCGGGATCTCGCAGAGGAATCGCATCAGGGGGTGCGCGGCCTGGGTCAGCTCGATCGCGGTGAACGTGACCGGCTCCACCGACACGCCACGGCTCGTCCAGATCAGGGTCAGGCCCTCTCGGTCCGCCGTGACGGCCAGGTCGTCGAGCCGGATCGGTTCCGTACCGGGTGGCGTCACACCGTCGGGGCAGATGACGTAGGGCAGGACCATGGGGCTGGCCGAGACGTTCTCGGCGCGGACGTTCAGTGAGCGCACCACGACCTGTGCCACCAGGGCATCGCGGGTGGACGTCGGCAGGGACCGGTAGGCGTCCCGGATCTGGTCGATGGAAGCCTCTTCGCGGAGGTGCCAGAAGCGTCCGGTGGTAGTCCCGGCCGCGCGTGCGGCTCCGGCGACCACGAGCGTGAAGTCGCCGGCGTCGACCTGTTCGGCAGTGGCGGCCTGGACCTCGAACCGCAGCTCGGTGTGCGCCTGTGCTACGCGCGGCGGCTGCGACGCGACCCGCTCGATCAGGGCGTCGTCCAGGTCGATCTCCACCTGTCGTTCCAGGGCGGCTCGCTGTGCGAGGGCCGCGAGGATGCCATCGCGATCTCGGGTCGACTCGTGCCGCGGTGCGGGCAGGCGAGTGCCGCGGAAGGTAGCCGGGTAGCCCAGGCCGGTGTCCCCGAGGAGCTCGAGCAGCGGCACCACAGCGTGCGGGCCGTACCGCTCCAAGAACCGGGAGTGGTAATCACGCCACTCGCCTCGGCCGTCCGGCTCCGGTGCCAAGCGCATCAGCAGGTCGGCGGTGCGCTCAGCTTCCTCGATCACCGGTGTCGGGATCATGAGGTCGACGTCGGCCAGCGTGTCGACTCCGACCGGTCGTTCGTGAGGCTGGATCGTGCGCATCCGCTCGGCCAGCTCACGCCAGGAGCCACCTGACGCGACGGCGGGAGCGATCTGGAACCGTTCGGCCAGGTTCCGCACCTCAGCCACCAGCGGTTGCAGTCTGGACTCGTCGAGCTCTCCCGCGATGTGGGCAACCGGATTGGTTGCGGCCGGGCTCGGCCGCAGGCTCGTCACTAGGAACCCGCGCTCGACCAAGGCCGTGATCATGCGCTCTGCGTCCGCACGCTGAGCGTCAGGGAAAGTACCGACGGCCGCCTGGGCGAGGTCGGCGAACCGAATGGGTCCTCGCGCGCACACCATGGTGTGCAGCACTGGTTCGGTGAGCGCGACAGAGACTTCGGTGAGGTTCGGGTGACGAGAGTTTCCGCCGTCGGGTCGGTGGTCGAGGACCAGGCGGCCGTCACGGACGAAGGCAAGCTCGTTCGCCACGACCGACAGGCCCTGCAGGACGGTCGGATCGGACTCCAGGCGGCCCACGACGTCAGCCACCCATTGGCCGTCCGGGCGGGGGCAAGCAGTGTGCTCCTGGCCGAGTCGCACCTTCGTCGTCGGCCCGAACGCGACCGGTGCGACCCCGGCAAACAATCCGAAGGGCGTGACACGGCTGGCCGCTCGTCGCGCGTACCGACCGAGAGCCCGTGCGACGCGGTCCAGGTCGCCGGCGGTGGCGAGGGGGTCATCCAGGACCTTGCGTGTCTGCGCCGCCAAGGACGGGCTGGCCAGCTCGATCGCCGCAGCGAAGGACTCCCGCCATGCGCTGGTCAGCCACGCACGCACGTCGGCGCCCGGGCCGCCGCTGGTAGGTGGGGCAGAAGGTGCTGAACAGGTTCCGATCCGAATGAACGCGGCGTCAATTGCCTTGAACACAGTTCGTTCCCTTCGCAGAGCGTGGGAGCCGGTCGGGAGCCAGCCCCCACGCCAGGGCGGTCAGTGCGGATCTACTGCGGTACTACTGGGGACTGCTGCAGAGCTACTTGGGGCAACTGGTGCAGGCGGTCTCGCAGGTCGTGCCGCAGTTGTCGTTGGTGAGCTGGTAGAGGTCCTCGACGATCGGGCCGGACTCCACGACGCGGATGTCCAGGTCGAACCCGGTGCTGGCCACGGGGGTGACCGGGGTGCCGCTCAGCGGCGAGTACGCGGGGGCGGGGCTCAGGGGCATCACCATGTTTGGTTCCTCCTTGTTCGGTACTGCTTGAGTGGTGTTCGCGCAGGTGCCCGAGTCAGGACTCCTGCGGCGCGGGCCAGGTGATGGCCACACGGTTACGGGGCCGGTCCAGGACCCGCGCACGACCGTTGGTGCTGATCGCGTCGTCAGGGGTACCGGCGGGGTAGACGGCGATGGTCGCGTCGAGGTTGCTCTCGTCCCAGGTGCTGATCAGGGTGACGAGCCGGTCGGCCATCTCCTGGTCGCGAGGGCCGTGGCCGATGGCGCCGAACCGTAGGCCGTCGTCGAACCTGCGCAGCGAGAGATAGGCGAACGAGGTGCCGGCCTCGTCGAGGATCGTCGGCAGGCCCAGCGGCCAGGCGTGAGCGATCAGTCCGGCCTCGGCGGCGGCCTTGGTCGCGGTGATGATCCCGAACATCGGCTCGTTGACCATCAGCCACAGGTGCAGCCCGTCAAACCGCTCCACGCCGGTCACCTCGCCCCATGCCTCCACGCGCGGCTGTGACAGGGAGTCGCGGAGTGCGCCGGGGTCGATGGGGAGGTCGGAGTCGATCAGGAGCGTCACGCCGTCGGCCAGCTCCAGGTACCTCTCGGCCGGGCTGGCCGCACCACGCATGGGAACGAACTGCGCCAGCTCGTACTCGCCGCTCACCAGACCGGCGCCCTGCCGGTGCAGCACGACGACCCGGGTGATGCCCCGCATCCGCAGGGGCACAATGATCCGGCCCTCGGGCGCGAGCTGCTCGATCCACGCCGGCGGCAGGTCGGCTACCGAGGTGGTGACCACGATCCGGTCGTACGGTGCGTGCTGCGGGACGCCAGAATCGGCGTCAGCCAGGACCACGTTCACGCGCTCGTACCCAGCTCGGGCGAGGTACTGGACACTGCGCTCAGTCACGCGAGGGTCGATGTCGACCGTGGTGATCTGCCCGTCCGGGCCGACCAGCTCGGCCAGCAGCGCCGCGTTGTAGCCGCCCGAGCCGACCTCGAGAACCCGCATGCCCGGACTGATCTGGGCTTGTTCGAGCATCAGCGCCTGGATATCGACGGCTGAGATCATGCTGACCGCGACACCGGTCTCGTCCAGGGTGCGGTGCAGCACTGTCCGCAACGCGTACGCCGACTCCAACTCGTCCTCGGGCCCGAACACGTGCCGTGGGACAGCCCTGAGCGCGGCGACTACCCCCGGGCTGCGCAGCACACCCGACGTCTGCAACGCGCTGACCATGCCCTCCCGCAGTTCCTGGGCCTGCTCGCTGTCAACGGGTCCGTCGGACACGTACGTCTGCTCCGTCATCTCATCCCTCTCGTGATCGCAGTTCTTGGTGGTGTGGCATTCGTGGTCCGAGCGGACCTGCGGTCAAGAGTGGCCGCAGCACAGGCACCGCGCCTGTCTCCTCGGTGGTGCCGGTTGCCTCGTCGTCTGGGGCACTGCGCGGTTGCGCGACGCAGCTAAAGGTCACTCAGGGGAAGTTCGAAACCGGCCGGACCGTCACCGGTGACGCTGCGCCATTGGGCGCGACGCCTGCCCTCGTCCCCGCGCGGGTAGGGCAGCCCAGCCTCTAGTGCTGCCTTCTCGATCGCGCGCATCGTTGTCCCGACGCCAGATGGGACCGGTCCGTGGCGCACCCAGTGCCCGCTTTGGAGGGCCCAGGTTTCGCACCGGGCCAAGTCCGGCCCGGTGCCGTGCCAAACCCGTAGCACGACCGGGCCCGGCGCGGTCCGCTCGGCGGTCGCGAGCTGCGCAGCCAGCGGTGACAACGCACCGTCCACGGCCGGGACGAGCGATGCAAGGATCGGCAGGACTCCGGCCTGGCCAATGGTGCCGGTCACCTGATCCGCAGCGCTAAGCACGATGGCGGGCGCCTGCCCCATTGCAACTGAGCGTCCGGCCCAGGCGAGCATGTCCAGGTCGTTCACTCCGTCACCCACTGCCACCGTGCGCTTTGCGGGCACGTCAAGTTGGGCGCGCACGACTTCGAGTGCGACGGCCTTATTCACGGCAGGGGCCGTGACGTCGAGCCAGTCCGGTCCTTGCGGTGCCACTGTGACCCCAGTGGCATGCAGCGCCTCTGCGTACCGGCGAACACCGGGAGCGACGAGCGCGAGGCGAGTGACTGGCTCGGCCATCAGATCTGGCAGCAGCACCGTCTTCTGCTGCCCATTGAGCTCACTGGGCTCGAACGCACCGCTGGTGCGCCACCCCCATCCGATCTCCTCGACCGCGATCCGGACGCTCGGAGCGACGTCCAGGGCACGGCGGATCACGGGCCGCGGTTCGAACATCCGGGCCTCGACAACGTCGTAGCCCGACGGCGCAGCCCGGTCGAGGCGAACGGTCACGGCCCCGTTCGAGCACACCGCCCAGCCGGTAGTGAGTCCCAGTCTCGTGGCGATCGGCAGCAGCCCGGCCAGCGACCTCCCAGTGGCGAGCACGACGTCGTGCCCAGCTGCGCGGACCAGATCCAGCAATTCGACCGTCCCGGAGGCGATCCGCCGGTCGCCGTCCACCAGCGTGCCGTCGATATCGAGGGCAACCAGGGCTCGCATGCACGTCGTCGTCGCGGTGGTCATCGGGCCACCACCTGACGCAGGGCCGACCGCACCTGGATCTCCAGGCCTTCAACCAGCCCGGTCCAGAGTGTGTGCCCAGGGACGAACATGCGATGGTCCAGCGGGAAGTCGCAGCCCAGGGCACGCGCGATCTGCTCGCCCTGGTTGAGGTCCACGGGCTGCAGACAGATCCTGCCGCGGGTGAGCGTCACGATCTCGATGTGATCTGCCCCGACGGTTCGCAGCACCCGCGCGGTGGTCGCCATCGCTGCTTCCAGCCGCGAAGCCATGTCGGCTCCGTCGTTCTCACTGGATGTGCTCATGGTGCTCTCCAGAACGTGTGGTGGCTTCGATGCCTGGAACGCTATGGGCGGCAGCCACACGGCAGTCCAGCCTCGTGCGCATAACTTGTATGCGCGCACCGCATCCGCCCTTCTCCCGCGCGTACGCTGACACCAGCCAAGTGATTGCCGTCACAGAGGGGGTGGAGTCGTTGCTGGATACGACCACAGCGCTCGTGCGCTACTGCACCCGCTGTGCCGCGCGCGTCGCGACCGACAACTCTTCCTCGATGTGCTCGGCCTGCGCCCGTTCGGCTCAGACCGGTCCGGGCGGTTCTCCGCAGTTGGACCGCTCGTTCTGGGAGACGGACCTCATGCGCGACGCCCTGGCGAGCCAGGACATGGGCGTGGTCGTGGCCGCATATCGACGTCACCCTCGTCATGGACGGCGTGCCCTCGCGCAGAGCCTCGTTGCCGGGTGGCTAGGGATCACCCAGGGACAGCTCAGCCGTATCGAGTCCGGCCGGAACAAGATCCGGGACATCGACCGGCTCCGCGACTACGCGTCGGTTCTCCACATCCCTCACGAGCTGCTCTGGTTCGCCACTGCGGACCCGTCGCCGTCGCGAGAACGTCGTCCGAAGCCGATGAATCTCCCCGGTGGGGTGCCTCGCCCGGCGACAAGTCACGCCACAGACGCCGCGCTGGCGGACTCGCTGCTGGCGACCTTGCGGCAGTACTCGACCACCGACAACATGACCGGCCCTGCCCCGATGCTTCCTCTGGCCGAGGCGCAGGCCACTTTCATCAACTCACTCCTTGCGGACGCCGGCCCGTCACGCAAGCAGCTCCTGTACGTCGGTGCGCGGTTCGCGGAGTTCATCGGTTGGCTGAACCAGGACAGCGGCAACATCCGGGCCGCCATGACGTGGTCGAACCGTGCCCTGGACATGGCTACCGAGATCAAGCGCCCGGGCCTCATCTCCTACATCCTGATGCGCAAGAGCAACATCGCATTCGACGCTGGCCGCCCTGACGTCGTCCTCGAACTTGCACGGGCCGCTGCCGAGGTCCCCGGCGAACTCACCTCACGGATGCGGGCACTCGCGGCCCGTCAGGAGGCGCACGCCCACGCTCTGTTAGGGGATCAGGACGCCTGCGCACACGCGCTCGACCGCGCTTTCGAGCTGGCGACCGCGCCCACCCAGGACACCGACATCGCACGCTACTGCACCCCCAGCTACATCGAGATGGAAGCCGCCCACTGTTGGGTCGAGCTCGAAAAGCCAGAAAGGGCGCTCGGCGCGCTCCAGCAGGGACTGGCGGAGTGGCGACCCGAATTCCGCCGCGACCTTGGACTCGGACTCGCACGGTTCGCCGTCGCCCACGCCCGAACCGGGGAGCCTGACGACGCCCTAGATATCGCGATGGAGGCCGTCCGGATCCTCAGCGAGACAGGCTCAGTCCGCACCGCAAAGCAGCTGTACCGGGCATCATCGATCCTGCACACCACGGGTGCTCGTAGCGAGGGGGCTGACCTGCGGCACTCTCTTCAGACGACGTTGCGTCTGAGAGGATGACGCGACCCCACGAGAGGACCGCAGAAGTGAGTTTCATGCCCCGGGTAACCGCGACCGACGCTGCTCGCCAGGGCGCCCGGATCGCGGTTCTACCGATAGGCAGCTTCGAGCAGCACGGAGACCACCTCCCCCTGGCTACGGACACGATGGTCGCTACCCTGATCGCCGAAAGGGTCAGCGAGCGGTACGGGCTTCTTAACCTCCCGCCAGTGGCGATCTCCTGTTCGCACGAGCACGAAGGCATGCCGGGGCTGGCAGGCACGGTGAGCGTCAGCCCGGCCACGCTGATGGCGATCGTCAATGACGTGCGCCGATCGCTACAGCGTGCGGGCATTCACAACCTGGTCCTGGTGAACGCGCACGGCGGCAACTACACGCTGTCCAACCTCGCTCAAGAAGCGAATGTCGAGAGCGCCGCGGTGGCGCTGTTCCCCGGAAACGAGGACTGGAAGGCAGCCCGGGCAACGGCCGGGATCGTGACTGGCGGCAGGGCCGACATGCATGCCGGCGAGCTCGAGACCTCGATCCTCATGCACGCCTTCCCTGACTCCGTCGGAGACACGTACGCGAATAACGACCACGACTCGCCGTCACGTAACCACCTCACCACCCTGGGGATGAAGGCCTACACGACTTCCGGAGTGATCGGGATGCCCTCGCTCGCGACCGCAGCCAAGGGGCAGGCCGTCATCGAAGCACTGGTGGATCGGTTCGCCGGATGTCTCAGCCTGTTCGACGACGACCACCCGACCCGGAGGGCCATCAATGGCTGAGCGCCTACCCTTTGTGCTGCTCTCCGTCGCGGTGTCGCTCGACGGGTACATCGACGACAACCATCCCGAACGGCTGCGGTTGTCGAACCTTGCCGACTTCGACCGCGTGGACGAAGAGCGCAAGGGAGTCGACGCGATCCTCATCGGGGCCAATACCGTGCGCCGCGACAACCCGCGCCTGGTGGTCAAGTCCGAAGAACGTCGCGCTCAGCGGGTCGCCGCCGGCAAGCCTGCCTACCCGATCAAGGTGACGATCACGGCGAGCGGCGACCTTGATCCCGGATCAAAGTTCTTCGGAACCGTGGACGCCGAGAAGATCGTGTACACGACCGACGCCGCCGAAGCGACGGTCAAGGAGCGGCTTGGCAACGTCGCCACCGTCGTCGCGCTCGGCGAGACCGTGACACCAGCAGCTGTCCTCGAGGACCTCGCCGCGCGCGGAGTCGAGCGAATCATGGTGGAAGGTGGCGGACACATTCACACCGTGTTCCTGACCGCCGACCTCGTCGACGAGCTCCAGATCGTGTTCGCCCCGATCTTCGTCGGCCAGAACAGCGCACCGCGCTTCGTTCACGACGGTGTGTTCCCCCAGGACTTCCGCAACCGCATGAATCTGATCGAGACGCGCGCAGTTGGCGACTGTGCCCTCCTGCGCTACCGGCCGATCCGATGACGGCCGCCAACGCTCCAGACGATCGTCGGCGCCTGGAGGAGGCCATCGCTCTGGCGAGCAGGTGCACGCCGAAGGCCACCTCATTCTGCGTCGGCGCGACCATCGTGGACGCCGACGGGACCGTGCTGGCGACCGGCTACTCGGGGAGGTTTGACCCCCACGACCACGCCGAAGAGACAGCGCTGAACGAGCTCGACGACGCGGGCCGTGCCCGGCTCACCACCGCAACCCTCTACACCTCGCTCGAACCGTGCAGCAGTCGAGCGAGCCGGCCCGTTACCTGCACCGAGCACATCCTGCGAGCGGGGATACCACGCGTCGTCTTCGCCTTGTCCGAACCCGACCTCTTCGTGGACTGCGTCGGCGCCGCGACTCTACGAGCAGCCGGAGTTGACGTCATCCAGTTCGAAGACCTCGCCCACGCCGCGTGGGGCGCAAACCAGCACCTGGATCGTTAACACCGGATCCGTCGTTCGGACCCGCGTCGCTTGTCAGTTCCTCAGCCAGGCTGAGCCAGCTCCCAATCGGTCCATGTCTCGAACCCGCCTCGGCTTCAGAACCCGGGTGCTTCCATGCCTCCGTTGTCCCGTCGGCGGGGCGGCCCTGCTGGAGAGGGCCAGGGCTCGGTCCTCGTTGGCTTGGGCTTGGTTCGCACTGGCGACTCTTGCCGCATGGCCTCGAATGCGGTGGCCGGTCGGGTGAGGTCGGGCGGGGTCCACCGGTCTTCGGGGTCGTCCTGGAGGTAGAAGGGTGTGCCTCCGGGCTCGGGAGCTCCGATGGTGAGGGCACCCTGGACGTAGGGCCGTTCGTACGGGTCCTGGATGTACCCGGCCGGGGGCGTGGCCGCGATGTGCTCAGCGATCTCGCGTTCCTCGCCACTGACCGCGGGTCTCGTGTCGCCGACCTTTGCCGCGAGCCGCTGGTACGCAGCGATTCCGTCGATGGCCCAGCGCGCAAGGTCGTAGACCTCCATGCGGAGCACACTCATGAACTGAGCGGGCGCGGGAGCGCCAGCTGTCCGGGCCCTGGCTTCCAGTGTGCCGGCTCTCTCTTCTTCTACAAGCATTGCCAGGAGCTGGCCGCGAGCTTCAAACCTGCCGTAGGCGGTGATGGCGGCCAAGCGCGCTTCGAGGACTCGTCCGTATCCGCCGGTGAACCAGGCTGCGGCGACCGGAGTTCGTTCGGTTCGGCCGGGAAGTACCTGGGTGCTGGTGTTCTTCAGCACGCCACGCTGGATCGCTCCGACGGGTGTGGAGGTGGCGGCCGGGACGGCGCTGACTTCCAGGGGGTAGAGGATCTCTACCGGTGAGACCCCGAGCGCAGCCGCGAGCACGGTGACGTCTTGCAGGTAGATCTTCTCCCGGGGCCTGGTCTCCAGGTTCGCGATGCTCGCGCGAGCCATCGGATAGCCCAGCGCGACAGTACGGTCCGCGATCTCCTGCGTCGACAAGCCCGCGGCCAAGCGTGCGGCTCGCAGACGCTCGCCGATCCCCGCCGTCCAGGAACTCGACCACGCGTCGCCGGACTGCTGGACGGATTGCTCGCCAGAGTCAGGGCGCTTGGGCACAGTCGGGTGCGGCATGCGCACCAGGTTACTCACGGAGCGCACAATCACAACACCCACCTCCTTGTTGTGTATGCCTTGCACATTTCTGGATCTGGACCTAACGTAGTACACACGCCGGGCTCGCCGTGTGTGCGCCTTGGCCGAGGACCGATGATGAGCGACGAGACCACGGGCGCAGTCCGGACGGCAGGGCCGGACCGCCACCCCGAACCGCAGCCCGCCAAGGTTCTCGAGCGCTCGGACAGCGCAGTCTCGGCTCTCGCTCCCGCCGACCAGGAGAAGCTGGGCGACCTCGATGTTCGGCCGGAGTTCGCTACCCCAGAAGGGCTCCGTGCCCTGCTCGACCGCCTCGCCGAGGCGGGACCGGGGTCGTGGGCTGCTTCTCCGGAAGCGACGGCGCTGCTGGCGTACTGCGCCGACCGGTACGTGCACCTAGCGCGCAAGCATCACGCCTCCGGACACGATGCCGCCGTCGCAGCGTTCGAAGCACTCCGCAGCGTGTCCGTGCGACGCTCACGGAACCCATGGGCAGTGGTCACCACAGCGGTGGCCCGCACGCTGCGGGCCGAGGCCCGCGCCGACGACCTGCTGTGCTCCCGGGACCGCGCACGTCGGCTGATGGCCCGCACCGACCTGCCACCAGCCTGGCGCATCGGTAACCCCTCCGCCCCGACCCCGACTCCCGGCACCGAACCGGCGCCCTGGCTCGAACTCGCTCTGGCCACCACACGCTCCGACCTCGCGGGAGCCTGCGATCTCGACCCGGCTACAGCCCTGGTCGTGGGTCAGGTCCGGGCCGCGACCCGGACGACGGTCGCGGTCCTTGTGGCGGTCGGATGGCCGAACGACGTGGCCCGGCTCGGGCTGGAGCACATCACCACGACTCTGACGTCGGCCGGTGGCGTCCCTACAGCGCGCGAACGGCTGCGCAAGGACCGCCAACCAGCGACAGCACTGGACATCGACCAGCCCACCTGGACCCGTCTCGTCTCGGCCGTGCTCGGCACACCGACCCGGAACGGGCTCCTGCATCGCCTCCTGGCCGGCGACACTGCGCACCAGGTGATCACGGACGACGCGCACGACCTCACGCCCCCACGTCACGTCGACCAGCGGGAGGCTGGGCATGCCGCATGAAGACCTCAGCGACGGGCTGCGACTGGACCGCGCGATCGACTCCATCACCGTCGGGTACCGGCACCGGCGCGAGGTCGGCGACCTGTCCGCGCTGTGTGACTCGATCACGCGTAGCGGGCTGCTGAGCCCCCTGACCGTCACCCCCGATGGACTGCTGCTGTGCGGGTGGCGACGCCTGGAAGCCGTCCGACTACTCGGCTGGAAGACCGTTCCAGTGTTCGTCCGCCGCGCCTCAGCCGGACTGCGTGACGTGATCGCCGAGCACGACGAGAACACGATCCGCGAGCCCCTGCCGCTTCAGGCCGCCGAGGAGCTGTACCGCGAGTACAAGACCATCGAGACCGAACAAGCCACCCACCGGCAGCACGCGACCCGCTTCCACACCGTCAAAGACCTGAACGGCGGAAGCTCGAACGACGGGGGCAAAAGGGACAACACGGGTCCCGCCGAATCGGCGGGACCGTCACAGCACACCCTGCCTGCACGGCACGGTGACGCGCGCGCCAAGGCCGCCCAGATCGTTACTGGCGCCAAGTCCTACACCCGCCTCGAACACACCGGACGGATCAAGGACACCCGCGACGACCCCGCCATGCCCGCCCACATCCGCGCCATGGCCGAGACCGCCTGGCACGACATCACCACAAACGGCGCCTCCCCGGAGAAGCAGTGGAAGCAGATTCGCGGAGCCATCAACGAACACCACGCCACCGATGCCAAGCCCCCGGCAAACGACAGCGAGGACCATCCCGCTGAGCTGGCCGCCATCGCCCAGGCCGCGCTCGCCCGGCCACGTACACCACGCACTCCGACACCTCCGCCCGACGACGCCAGCACCGCAACGGAGCTGGGCACGGCGCGGCCGCTAACCGCGCTCGTCGCAGACCTCGACGAGTGGATCAACCAGGCCGACGCCGATGCTCTCGCCGTGACCGCGAACAGCAGTGACCTCACCCGCCTGCACCGGGCGACCGAACGCCTCGACTATCTCTGCACCCGCATCCACGCCGCCCGCCGCAAGCGCCACCCCGCGCTCCGGCGTCAGAAACCCACCGGAACACAGGGTCACGTCGTCAACGAAGAACAGCCTCCGCTCTGGTAGCTAAGCCCTAGATGCGCTGGGTCTACCGGTTGGCGGCGCCCGGCGGCCAAGCGCCAACGCCATCCGTGGCTGAGTCCTGGCCCTACGGATCGCCCTGTACGCTCCGGCTCGCTCCACGAGCACTGCGGCCGCTGCGGTGCCCTTGATGCACGACTCGAGCCGCATGTCTGCAAGCCACGGGCCCGTGGCCAATGCCACTCCGCGCCTCGCACCGCGTGAGGATCGAACCACGTCATGCCAGGGGGGAATCAATTGTGCGCGGATCAAAGGGGCCTCGACAGGAGTGTGCGGAACTCGATGGCCTTCGGCCACTTCCGCTCCGATCCAAATGTCACCCGCTCTGCCGTCCAGCAGCCCGACGGGATCTCGCTGACAGCCCGTAGCCTCAAACTCTGATCACGGAGCGCTCCACTCCAGGGTCCAGCCGTTCGATGGACGAGGCTCACCGTTGTTCGCGCGAAGGAGTCAGGGCGGAAATGGACCACTACACGAGCTCTTCTCCGGGACCGCGGGACCGTGCGCTCGCCTGGCGCAGGTCCGCGAGGCGTACGGCCGGATCCGCTTGACTAGAGCCCATGGGAGAACTAGTGCGCAAAGCGCCAAAGGCGATGTCCCCTAGCAGGCAGGTGCGGATTAAATGACCGATGCAACCACCGAAGATCTTATGATCGAAATACGGGATTGCAACAGCATCTCCGAAGCAACGATCACACTTCGGAAATCAGCGCTGAACATCAAATATGGTGCTAACGGTGTCGGAAAAAGTACGATCGCTCGCGCACTCCAGTTGCGCGCTCAAGGAGACGGCTCCCTCGATTCGCTCGTGCCATTCAAACATCGTGGAGTCGATGGCGCCCCGTCGCCTGAGGTTGTCGGCGCCGACACAATCAAGACGGTGCTCGTCTTCGACGACGATTATGTATCACGGTTTGTATTTCAGCCCGATGAGGTGCTGAAGAACAGCTTTGAAGTCTTCATCAATACCGACGAGTACAAGCAGGGTCTCGTTCAAATCGACTCGCTTTTCCAAGCCCTCAAAGATACTTTCTCCCAACAGGAGGAATTCGACGCCGCTTTGACCGCGTTCACCGCGTTGCGCGATGCTTTCGGTGTAACCAAAACTGGCGCGATCGCAAAGAATAGCCGGGGGTTCAAGGCTATAGGGATGGGTGGAAAAATGGCGCACGTCCCCGAACCCCTACAAGGCTACAAACAGTTCCTGGACAGCGATGATCCTGCCACCTGGATCACCTGGCAGTCCAAGGGGAAAACCTTCCTCGACCTCTCGGAGAACTGCCCGTTTTGCTCCAACTCGGGTGTAGATAAAGCGACTGCAAAACAAGTCTCGGCAGTTTATGAGTCTGCGGCGGTCAAAAATCTGAGCGCACTTCGCCAGGTGGTCGACCAGCTCGGGGACTACTTCGAGGACAGCAAACGTGAACTTCTGCAGGGCCTACTCACCTCCCTCGGGGAGCTCTCCCCGGAGCAGAGCATCTTCCTTACCAACCTCCGCGAACAAGTTCAAACCTTCCTAGGAAAGTTGACGGATCTCCGCGCACTCTCATTTCACACCCTCCGGGATACCGATGACGTCAGTGCACTTCTTCTAGACCTCAAGATCGACCTTCCACTACTCGACGCGCTCAACTCCGAGAAGTCAGCATCGGTCGTGAGGTTGATCAATAACAAGCTCGACGAGATTGCAGGGCGGATTGACGAGCTGCGCGCCGAACTCGGGAAGCAGAACCGTCGGGTGGCCGACCTTATAAGGACGAACCAGGATGCGGTCAATGAGTTCCTGCGCTCAGCAGGTTATCGGTACACCGTAAAGATCGAGAAGACCAACGACTCGTACAAGATGATTGTGGAGCATGAGGACTCCGCAGGCCACATTGAATCGGCGGGCCGCCACCTGAGCTACGGAGAAAGAAACGCTTTCGCACTCGTCCTCTTCATGCACCATGTGCGGAAGGAAAAGCCGGATCTCGTTGTGCTGGACGACCCCGTGTCGAGCTTCGACAAGACGAAAAAGTACGCGATCCTCCACCAGTTATTCCACGGAAAGAGCAGCATCCGCGAGTTCACGACGCTGCTACTGACCCACGACATCGAACCGGCGATCGACATCGTGCTTAACCCCACCTCAGGGCAGTTTGCCATGATGAAGCCAATCGCACACTTCCTTCACAGCCGCGCCGGCACGGTCCGGGAATCTCGCATCGATAAGCATCACATTTCAACTTTCTCCCAGATCTGCCTGACCAACATCGAAGCGTCGTCCGACGACGCCATAAAGTGCATCTACCTCCGCCGCTTCTATGAAGCGCATGGGGAATTTGGAGACGAGTACCACATTCTGTCGAGCCTGCTACATGTTCGAGACGTCGCCGAAGTTAAGGGGGCAGACGGCGAGTTCGCCCCTATGACAGCGGACCGTCTTGCCGCTGGCACGGAGAAGGTTCGGCAGCACATCCCCGCGCTTGACTATGGCAAAGTCGTGCAGGAACTCAAAGACCCGGCGATCGTGAAGGCGAAGTTCGAAGCGACAGATGTCGGGTATGAGAAGGTACAGCTCTTCCGTCTCTTTCTCTCTGATAAGACTTGGATAAAGGGTGAAGATAGAGCCTTTCAGAAGTTCGTGAACGAGTCTTACCACATCGAGAACGAGTACCTGATGCAGTTGAATCCGCGCGAGTTTGATGCCGTTCCCGAACACGTAGTCAGGGAGTGCGAAGTTCGCCTGGCCGAAGCCATCAAATAGCGACCCCCGGGAACTCGCGAAAACGAGGAACGAGGTGCCGGAGCCTCTGGCCCACCGGTGTAGTCGCTCTTCGGCTCGCCTGACGCATCAGGCGCGGGCTCTCCGGTGCTGGGTCCGGCCTCTGGCTCTGCGGAAGCACGGGGTGTGTGTATTCCGTGTTTCCCGTCTCGTTGGCGGGCGCCTGGTGTCTACAGTCTTGTCGCAAGCGACGCCCTGCGCTCTGGCGGCAGAACCCGTCCGGAGCGCAGGGTCAGCCGTCAACGAAGCACAGCGTCCGCTCTGGTAGCCACCGCCTTCTCCCGCGACCCCATCCCGGATGCCGCAGCGACCTTGGCTCGCTTCAGCTTCGCGGCTTCCTCCTTGCCGATGTCGACCATCTCCTGCAGCACGGCCGACGTGTCCGGCGCCAAGCGCAGCCGCTCGATGTAGTGCCTCCCGGTAACCCCGGCGTCAATCTTGTGACCCAGCAATGCCGCCGCGTCCGCCGCCCGCATTCGCCGCGCGACAAAGGTCGCCGCGGTGGAGCGCAGCAGGTGTGGATGCACCTCACCGGCCATCTTCGCCAGAGCCAGCGCCGACCGGAGAGTGCGGCGCAGGTTGGCGGTCGTCTGCTCCCTCACTCGCTTGTCCTTGAATCGGCGCGAAGGAAATACCGGCATCTCTGCGCTCGTCACCACAGGGCGGATCTGCTCCAGCGACTCCACGACGAACGGCGGGATGATGATGACCCGCTCCCCCGCATCGGTCTTCGGCATGGGCTGCCGCACCGTGCCCTGCCCCTTCACGTCCGTCAGGGTCGCTTCCACGGCGATCGTCGGCAGCCCGTCCGGGGACAGGTTCACCTCGCCCCAGCGCAGCGCCATCACCTCTCCGATGCGCATCCCGGTCCCGAGCATTACATCGATCGCGGCCGGCAGTTGACCCGTCGGCTTCGGCCCCGGCTTGCCCTCGCGGTCTTTCTCCCACGCCCGGACCGCGGTCCGCAGGCGGTACACGTCCGTCACTGTCATCGCCTTGGGGTTCGGCTTCTTCCTCGCAGGCGCGATCGTCTTGCGCATCGGGTTGTCGCGAATCGCGTCGTGGACCACGGCCCGGTCGAGCACCATGCACAGAGCGGATCGCACCTGCAGCGTGGTGGTCACCATCTCCTGCCCCTTGGCCTGCCGCTCTTTGGACTTGCCCAGCTTCACGATCCCGTCCACGAACGCCTGGCACAGGGCAGGCGTGAGCTCGTTCAGTCGGCGCTTGCCCAGGGTTGGCACCACGTGGTTGCCCAGCAGCCGCTCGTACTCGTCCACAGTCTGTGGACGGATCGGCGGGCGCGGCCACTCCGAACGCACTCGCATCTCCGCGACCCACTGCCGGCACGCAAGCCCGACCTTCGAGTTGGGCTTCAGGTCGTCCGAGCCGCGGGCCGCGCTCAGTCGCTCCACGACCCCCTTCTGGACCTTCAACCGAGCCGCATCGTCCGTCGACGCGTTGCGGGATACCCACGTCTCCGTGCCGTCCCACAGGCACAACCGCGTGCGCCCACGCCACGTCTTCAGGCCGGTCTGCTGAAGAAAGATCTCACCGTGCTCGCCCGGTTCCAGCTTGTGCTTGCCCATGGCTCACCACCCCGACCCATCGGCACCCGCACCCGGGCCATCGGTGGTGTCGTCCGCGTCGTCGACGGCCCTGGCATCCTCCGCGCACGCCTTCAACCACGCCCGGACGTCAGCCTCCGCGAACAGCAGGTGTCGGCCGATCTTGTACGCCTTCGGAGCCCGGCCGTGCTTACGCCACGTGTAGACCGTGGCAGGGGTCGTACGCACGAACGCGCAGAGCTCGTCGAGGGTCCACATCGGGGTGCGGTCCAGTCGATCCTCGGGCTCTGCGCTCATACCCCTTAAGAGTCCAGCGGCCACCTTGAGCCACCTCGAACCATGGGCACTGAGCGGCACCCGTGGGCGCTCAAACCGTGTCACGAACCGTGTCATCCTCGTTGCACCATTCCTTCTCTAGGTGCCCTGCGAGGAACGTCGAAGGCCGCTGACCTGCTCTTTCGAGCGGTTCAGCGGCCTTCACCGGGTGGAGCTAGGGGGATTCGAACCCCCGACCTCTTCATTGCGAACGAAGCGCGCTACCAACTGCGCCATAGCCCCTCGGACTGCAGAAGACTAGCACTTCACCGCCGGTCCTCCGCAACTTGACGGGGTGTCGCACGGGTCACGAACACGCGACCCGCGCGACCTCACCGGCTATGTCACCCAGCGGCCCGGCGTCGCGCCAGGATCTCTTCCAGCGGCTTGCCCAGCGTCTCGGACTTCATCCGCGGCGGCTCGCCACGCGACAGCTCGTCGTCCTCGGCGACCGGGCCCGTAGCCGGCGCGGCGCCGGAAACCGGCACCGACGGCGGCGCGGAGGTAGGGCCGGCGGAGACCTGACGACCGGTACCGCTCGACGACGACGCCGAACCGGTGGGCGCCGTCGGACCCTTGGGTGCGGTCGACGAGGCCGGGAGCGCCGCGGGCTGACGCTGCGGTGCCGCAGGCTTGGTCACGTAGGTGGGCAGGGGAACCGGGACGGGGTCCCAGGCGCGCCCGCTCGGTACCGCGTCCCGCTTCGCCGGCTTCTCGTCCTCCGCCGTGCGCTCGGTCTTCGGGGCCGCCTTGGTCTCGTCCTCCACCGAGACCTCGATGACCTTCGGCTCCGCCGGGCCGTCGAGGATCTCGTCGAGCACGTCCTTGCGGGCGACCCGTGGGATCGCCTGCGTCTCGGTGCTCGAGCCGCGGGTGGCGAGGCCGGTGACCTGCGCGCGGTTACGCGGGGCGTACGGGCCACCGTTGGCAAGGGCTCGCGCCTGCGTGGCACGCTGCCGAGCGGCCCGCACGGTGGCCTGCCACCTGGCGTCCGCGCGTCGCGCAGCGCGGGCCGCACGGCGGCCCAGGAAGAGCACGAACAGCAGCATGGCCGACGGCGCGACGGCCGCGCCCCAGTGCAGCCGGTCGAGCCCGACGAGTGCCCAGCCGCCGATGCTGCACACCAGCAGGAGCGCCGAGACGATGAGGCGACGCCGCGCACGCGCAGCTCGCCGCGCACGCCGTTCGACCCGGCGGAGGCGCTCCGCCGTCAGCGGCCGGCCACGGACCATGATCTGGAGCGGGTGTCCCTTCGGGGTCGGACGAGCGACGCGCGGCACGCCCTGGCCGGTTCCCCGCGGCTTGCCGTCAGCAACCATCGCTCCTCCTCTCCTGTCGGAACCACTCATCGCGACGATGCGCAGCCCCACCGAAAACCGGTCCGTCACCCGCGATTCCGCGAGCTCTGACCGATGGCGCACCAGGGTTGGCAGCCAGTAGCCCGACCACAGGACGAATAGCGTTGCGGCTATCAGTCCTGCAGTCGATTCCACGACACGACGTTAGGCGAGCATCGCCACGCCCAGCCGCACCGTGCACGGCGTGTCCCGCCGTCAGGGCGCGTCCCGCAGGCGCTGCCAGCGTGTCAGCAGCCCCTCGGGGACCTCCTCGCGGGTGATCGCGAAGGTGCGGTGATCACGCCACTGGCCCTGGATGTGCAGGAAGCGCTCGCGCACCCCCTCGTCCCGCAGCCCGAGCTTCTCGACCACGCGGAGGCTCGGCTTGTTCTCGGGCCGGATGTTGATCTCGATGCGGTGCAGCCCGAGGAAGAACGCGTAGTCGGTGGCCATCGCCACGCCCGTGGGGATGACGCCCCGCCCGGCCACGCTCTGGCTGACCCAGTAGCCGATGCTCGCCGAGCACATCGAGCCCCACGTGATGGAGGAGACGGTCAGCTGCCCCACGAGCGCGCCGTCGAGCTCGACGCCGAACGGGAGCGACGTCCCGGCGCGCGCCTGCGCCGAGAGGGAGCGCACGTACTCGCCGAACGTCGAGGCGATGTACCGGTTCGCGCCGGGCGCCGTCGCCTCCCAGCGTTCCAGCCAGGCTGCGTTCTCTGCTCGCAGCCGGGACCAGTCCCCCGCGTCCCGACGCCGGAGCGGGCGCAGCACGACTGCCCCGGCCGCCGTGTCGTCGCGCAGCGTCACCGGCCATGGCTTGGCCACCGCCCACCCCTTACCGAATTTTCCCGTCGCGCCTTCCGGCGCATCTGACTTGCTCGACGGCATCATCGTTCGCCCCTTGCCACGTCCCATGACGAATCCCGGCGTTGGAGAGGGTCTACCACGCTCGGTGGTCTGAAACCCGTCGAGCAGCCGCTCGGTCATGTTCTCGCCTTCTTCGTACGCTGTTCGTAACAATCTTGTCTCGGAGTCTTGGCACAATAGCGGTCATGAGCGGCATCTCTGTTCCGACGCCACAGCCGTACCCCGTCCTACCCGGGATGGAGACTGGTGACGCCAAGGAAGAGCTCCGCCGCGCGATCCGCGCGCAGCGCGGCCACCGGTCGGCCCGGCAGCGGGCACAAGCGGCCGAGTCACTAGCGGACATCATCGAGTCAATTCCCGAGGTTCGCGACGCGGGATGCGTCGCCGCGTACGCCGCACGCAGCACCGAACCCGGCATGCTGCCACTCCTGGACCGCCTCACGGGGCGCGGTGTCCGCGTGCTGCTCCCGGTGCTCGGCGCGGGTCTGGCCCGCGACTGGGCGGACTACACCGGTCCGGACGACCTCCTGGAGCGCGCGCCCGGTCGTCCACCCGAGCCCGGTGGCCCCACCCTCGGCACCGACGCCACCAAGCTGGCCGACGTCGTCCTGGCGCCCGCCCTCGCCATCGACACCCGCGGGGTGCGGCTGGGGCAGGGCGGCGGCTGGTACGACCGCGCCCTGACCCACCTGCGGCCGGGCGCGAACGTGATCGCCGTCGTCTTCCCCGAAGAGGTGTACGACGCCGCGGAGCACCCGCTGCCGCGCGAGGAGCACGACATCCTGGTGCACGCAGCCGCGACCACCGCCGACTGGCGCTGGCTCGGGTGACCGTCGCCGGTCGAGCCTGCCGAGACCGGTCTCGGCAGGCTCGACCGGCGACGGGCGGCTCGACCGACGACCGCCTACCTCACGGCGTGAGGATCAGCTCGTTCTCCTGTGCGGCGTCGACCGCCTCGGCGCTGAACGGCCACGGGAAGGTCTCGCCGTTCACCCAGGCGTCGAGCTGGTCGTCGTAGTGCTCCGACGCCGGGTGTGCGGACGTACCGGTCACGACCACCCACGTGGAGGCGTCGAGATCCGCGAGGTCGACGACCATGCGCATCGACGGGCCGCTGGTCACCTCGAAGCTGCCGCTGGAGGCGTCCCACGCCGTGGCGTTCACGATCGAGGTTCCTCCCCCGACCTTGACCGGCGCCGGGTTCATGTACGCCGCCACCGGAGCCGGGACGCCCGGCCCGCCCAGCACCAGGTGCTCCAGCCGCAGCTGGTGGAGCTTTCCCCACTCCCAGTCGCTCGTGTCCTTGCCGAGCTCGACCGTCAGGTCCTGGCGCGCGCTGACCAGCGCCTCCGTGAGCACCTGGTCGCGGCTCTCCACGACGGACACCGTGGACTTGTCGTCCCAGAACGCGTCGTTCGGGTTGTCGAGCATGCCCTGGATCACGGCCAGCCAGCGGCTGCCGCCCTCGGGCCACATGGACTGCGGCAGCTCGTCGTTGAAGGTGGTCCGCAGAAGGTTGCGCCACACGGCGGCGAAGTACGCAGCAGCCGCAGAGCCCTCGTCCATGGAGTAGCCGTCCCAGTCGGCGAGGAGAGCCTGGCCGTCCGAGTCGTAGCCGGCGGGGAGGTTGACCGCGAGCAGCACGGGTACGAGGGTGTCGGCGAACACGCTCCACTGGTCCATCTGGATGTCCGACATGTTGCTGGCGGAGAGCTTGCTCCCTTCGGCGATCCGGTCGGTGAGCAGCGTCCGGATGCGTTCCGAGCGGTACCCGTAGTCCCAGTCCCGGGTGAGGAACGGCCCGCTGCCCCCGGGCAGCACCGCCTGGTTCGCCGCGACCACGAAGCCTTCCTTTGGGTCGACCACGCCCGGCATCTGTTCCTTGGGCACGTAGCCGGTCCAGTCGTAGCGGGCGTCCCAGCCGGGGCGCGGCCAGGCGCCGTCCGACTCGACCACGCCCGGGACGCTGGCGCGCACCGGGATCTTGCCCGGCGCCTGGTAGCCGATGTGCCCATCGGTGGTGGCGAAGACGATGTTCTGCGCCGGGACGTCGAACTTCGCGGCCGCCGCCTTCATGTCCTTCGGGTTCTTCGCCCGGTTCATCTCGAACACGGCGTCAGCGGTGCGGCCGGGCTCGAGCGCGGTCCACTGCAGCGAGATCTCGTACTGGCCCAGCTGCGTGCCGTCCTCCGTGGGCGAGTTGCGCACCGCTTCCATGGTGGCCTCGTCCATGACGGACGAGACGATCGGGCCGTGCACGGTCCGCCGGACCTCCAGCTCGACCGGGCTGCCGCCGTCGACCCGGATCACCTCGGTCTCCTTCTCCATCGGGACCCACTCGTCCGCACCACGCAGGTACGTGTCGTTGCGGACCCGCTCGATGAAGAAGTCGGTGACGTCGGCGCCCATGTTCGTCAGGCCCCAGGCGATGTCCGCGTTGTGCCCGATGATCACCCCGGGGAAACCGGAGAAGGAGAACCCGGAAACGTCGAAGGGGCACTCCGGGCCCACCTGGTTGCAGTGCAGGCCCACCTGCGCCCAGATGCCCGGCGCGGCGAGGTCCAGGTGCGGGTCGTTCGCCAGCAGCGGCTTGCCCGACTCCGTGTACTGGCCCGACACCGCCCACGAGTTCGAGCCCGTGCCCTCGCCGCGAGCGATCTGCACCGGCACCGCGTCCAGCGCCCGCTGCGCCGACTCCAGCGCCTCCGCGAGCTCAGGGCTCTCGTACACGTCCCCGGTGCCCGACGCCGTCTGGGTCGCGTCGGTCTGCTGCGTCGCCTGCGGGACGCTCGCCTCCTCCGGGTCGAGGATGGTCGCGTTACCCGTGCCCGAGTAGGCAGGGAACAGCTCCGCGACGCGCGACGCATCGCCAAGCGTGCTGTACGCCAGCGCCCGGTCGAGCTCGTCGTCGTAGTTGCCGCGCAGGTCCCATGCCATCGCCTTGAGCCAGGCGAGCGAGTCGATGGGGTCCCACGGCTCCGGCTCGTCCACCTCGACACTCACGTCGAGGACCGTGTACTCCACGGCCGTCTCGGCAGGGTTGCGGTCCGCGATGTAGGCGTTGACACCGTCCGCGTACGCCTGGAGGTACTCCCGCGTCGTGTCGTCGAGGATGTTGAACTCCTCCTCGGCGACGTGCCGCCAGCCGAACGTGCGAATGACCATGTCGGCCTGGATCGCGTCGGGGTTGTTGCCCACGAGCTCGGCCAGCCGGCCGGCGGTCACGTGGCGGCGGTAGTCCATCTCGAAGAAACGGTCCTGCGCGTGCACGTAGCCCTGCGCGCGGAACAGGTCGTCGGCGGAGTCCGCGTAGATCTGCGGCACGCCCTGGGCGTCGCGGCTGACGCGGACGTCGGAGCTGAGCCCCTCGACCTGCACCTCCCCGGAGTGCTCCGGGAGCGGACGGCGCCCGGTGAGCCAGCCGAAGGTCGTCAGTGCGACCAGGATGAGCACCAGGACGACGGCTGTGCCGACGATGAACTGACGGACACGAGTGGTACGGGTACGACGGGGCTTGGTGCGTCGCGCTCCGTCGGAGGTGGCAGTTTCGGCGGGCTCTAAGGGCTCGGCGGAAGTGGTCGCGGACACGCAGTGGAGACTACCGCCCGCCCCTGTGCTTGAGTGAACGCGCCCCGGTGAACACTCTCAGGAGATCCTGGGACTATCCCCCGGCGCGCGACCGTTACTATTGGCACTCGGAAACCCCGAGTGCCAGAGCCGGTTCCGGTGAGCGCGGGACGCCCCGCCCGGCCTGACGTCCAAGAGGAGTGCACGTGCCCACCTACGCGTACCGGTGTGCCGACTGTGGCCACGCGTTCGACATCCACCAGGAGTTCAGCGACTCGTCGCTGACCATCTGCCCCGAGTGCCAGGGCCGGCTCCGAAAGGTGTTCAGCTCAGTGGGCGTCACCTTCAAGGGCTCCGGTTTCTACCGTACGGACTCGCGCAGCACCTCGACCAACAGCACCGTGAAGTCCGGCAAGGGCGAGTCCTCGTCGGACTCGTCGTCCGGCGGTTCGTCCGGCGGTTCGTCGTCGGACAGCTCCGGCTCGTCGTCGTCGTCGTCGAGCTCGTCGGGTTCGTCGGGTTCGTCCGGCTCCTCGAGCTCCTCCGGTTCCGCGTCCAGCGGGTCGTCGAGCGGGTCCAGCACGTCCAAGGCCGCCTCGGCCTGACGCTGGTCCTCGCGCTCGCGCTGAGGTCGGCATCCTGCACCGAGGTCGGTCCAGCACTGGACCGACCTCGGTGCGGCGTACCGACCCCGGGCGATTGCCCGACCTCGTCGGCCAGAGCACCGGACCTGAAGCTCCTCGGCAGGGGCGGCGACCCGCTCGACGAGCCCCCAACGATACGAGCCCGACCACAGGCGGCTTTTCTCGGCTGTCGTGCACAAGCGGCCCGACGGCGGCGCCGCGACCCCACCCCTGCTGCGTAGCGTCGCCGGCATGGGACTCCTCGACACCATCGCCGAACCGGCCGCGCGCCACGGTTCACCGCCCGGCTCCGACTCGCGCACGCCGTGGGGCCGGGCGACCCAGCGCAGCTCGCGCACGGGCCTTGCCCGCCTGCTACCCCGCCCGGGTCGGCCCCGACCAGGGCAGGGCCGACCAGGGCAGGGCCGTCCGGGCGGGTCTCGTTCCGCGGCCCTCCGTCCGGTCCGACGGGTCGTGTGGCGCTGGCGCTTCGCCTTGGCAGCCGCCCTGTTCGGCCTGGCTGTCGCGCTGACGGTGCACGTCCTGCGGCCTCCGCCGCCCCCGACCGTCGACGTCGCGGTGACCGCCCGGCCGGTCCCGGCCGGTACGGAGCTCACCCGGGACGACGTGGTCCTGCGCGCGATCGCCGCCGACCTCGCCCCGCCCGGCGCGGTCCACACCGTGCGCGGCCTGCTGGGACGCGCGGCAGTGGTCGCGCTTCCGGCGGGCGCGCCGCTGCACGCCACGCTCGTGTCCGACGCCGGCGTCTCCGCCGCCGCACCGCGCGGCACCGTGGTCGTCCCGGTCCGCCTGTCCGACGATGCCGTCGCCGCCCTGCTGCGACCCGGCGACCGGGTCGACCTGCTGTCCGGGACGACGTCGGGCAGTGCGCAGGCCGGATCGCCCCAGCACCTCGCCCGCGGCGCGCTGGTGCTACCGGTGCCGGCCGGGCGCGAGCCCGAGGGGTCGGGCGGGCTGCTCGGTCCGGCGTCGGAGGGCGACCGGCTGGTGACGCTCGTCGCGGTCGCCCCGGAGGACGCGCCGGAGCTGTCGGCGGTCTCCGGCTGGGGCTCGGTGACGGCGGTGCTGGTTCCATAAGTCGAATGGGGCACCTGGATCGGGCATAGTGGGATAAACAGCGCCGCAATTCTGTGGAATGTCCGGTCGACGTGCGGAATCTGCGAATGAACAGCAGAATCCCTTGACCGGCGCCGATCCTGGCGACCCACGACCAACGCGAACAACCGCAGGGGACCACAATGCTTCAGGGCTTCAAGGAATTCATCACGCGCGGCAACGTGCTCGATCTCGCAGTCGCCGTCGTGATCGGCGGCGCCTTCTCGGCAGTGATCAACGGCCTCGTCGAGGGCTTCATCATGCCGCTCATCGGCTGGCTCGTCGGTGCCCCCGACTTCACGGCCATCGCGTTCAGCGTCCCCAACTGGCGCGGCGGGTCCACCGTGTTCCCGATCGGCAGCTTCATCCAGGGCCTGATCATGTTCCTGCTGATCGCGGCAGCGGTCTACTTCTTCGTGATCGTCCCGATCAACAAGCTGAAGTCCCTCCGCAAGTCACCCGAGGAGGTCGTCGAGGAGGCGGCTGCCGAGGAGGTCGTGCTGCTCACCGAGATCCGCGACCTGCTGCGCGTCCAGGCGGGCAGCAGCGCGGGCCCGCACTCCAGCTGAGGCGCAGGCGAGCATCTCGGCGTGGTCGGCAAGAGGTCAGGTGGTCGGCAGCTCGAGCTGCCGACCACCTGACCTCTTACCGACCATCTGGCGTCGTGCCGGACGCGGGTCCGTCAGCCCCAATGGGGCGGGACATCCTGCCGGAGCTGCTCGTCGTTCGAGCCGTTGCCGTTCGATCCGGGACCGCCGTCGGACCCCTCGCCCCAGCCTGCCGGGCGCTCGTCGCTGCTCACGCCCAGCACTGCCTCCCGCTCGGTCCCGCGCCGCACGGCACGCCGAGGACCACGGCGGCGCGGAGCGGCGTCACCCGTTGCCTCGTCGGCGTCACGCGCTGCTTGCTCGGCGGAGGGTGTAGAAGTGGCCGGGCGCACCGGGGCAGCTGGCTGGTTCACGGACTCGCTCACCCCACCATTGTCACCGCACGCGAACGAGATCGGTCAGTTGCACTGCCCACACAACTGACCGAACTCATCGCCAGCGCCTCAGTCGTCCAGCACCTGCGGGACCACGAGCTCCGCCGCCGGCGCCACACCGCCATCGACGCCCACCCGGTCGTCCCGCACGGACATCACCACGCGCCGCACCCGCTCCGCCTCGGCGTCCGGGTCCAGGAACGCTGCCGCCGACCACACCTGCGCCACGACCCACCCGAGCCGTTCGAGCCGCTCCGCGAGCTGGCGGTCACGCACGCGGATGGAGGGCTCGGCCACGTAGGCGACGTCGTCGGTCAGCACGGCCACGAGGAGCTCCCCCGGCAGGTCCGGGTGCCCCACCGCGAGCGGGATCCGGTCACCGCCGGGCATCCCGTAGCCGGTCTCGACCACGAGGCCCGAGCGCAACAGCCGCTCCCCCAGGTCCACGACCAGGCGGTCGATGGAACGGGCCACGTCCACGCCGTCGCCGGTCTCCACCTGGCCGGCGAGCCCTGAGCGCTCCTCCGCGAAGGACAGCACCTCCGCCAGCAGCTGCGGGCCGGGGCCGCGCAGCCGCTCGGGATCGAGGTCGGAGGCCGGGAAGCAGGACACCACGTGCAGCCGCTTGCGCGCCGCTCCGAGCGAGCCGAGCAGCATCGCGTCGCCACCGCCGTCGCCCAGCACACCGAACCGGTGCAGCACGCGGCCGTGCGGCGTCCGGCCGAAGCCGAGGGTGAGCACAATCGTGTCGCGCGCCAGCCCGGCCACGCCCGTGACGTCTGCGACGACGACCGGCTCCGGCCGCGACCCGGCGAAGAACGGCGCCAGCGCTGGGTTGGCCCGCACCTCGGCCAGCAGCCGTTCGCGGATGCGGTCGGCGTGCGTGGCGGTCACCGTGACGATGCCGAAGGTCTCCTCGGGCCGGGTCATCGCATGCTCGATCGCGAGGTCGACCACCCGCTCCACTTCCGCCGTCGTCGACTCGACGGTGCCGGAGACCGGGTCGGGCATCCCCGCACCGTCCACGAGCGAGAAGTGCACCAGTGCCTCGGTGCGCGGCACGGGCGCCGGCCGCACGATGCCCTCGTACCCGTGGGCGGCGAGCAGCCCGGTCAGCTGCGGGTCGCGGCGAGCGGGCTCTGGCTGCAGCGTGACGCGGGGCAGCAGCCGCGCCAGGTCTCGTACCGCGGTGCCCGACGCCGACCGCGGGTCGCCGACCACGACGATCTGCCGGCCACGGGCCAGCGCAGGTACGACGACCTCGACCGGCACGTGCTGCACGGCGTCGAGGATCACCAGGTCGACGCTGCGTTCAGCGGGCAGCAGGTGCGGCACCATCGTCGGCGTCGACACCCAGGTCGGCCGCAGCCGCCGCACGGTGGACCCGTGCGCGGACACGAGGTCGCGGATCGAGCTCAGGCCACCGTCGACGAGCGTGGCGTAGAGCGCCTCGGCGTCCTCCCGCTGGTCCCGCATCGCCCCGCCGAGGTGCGCACGGACCGCGGCCCGCACAGGAGCGGACAGCGAGGCGACGTGCCGCCGGTCGAGCTCGCGGAACCGTCTGGCGAGGGCGTCCAGCCCCGCCCCGTCCTGACCGGCTAGATCGGGCTCGGTGGCCAGGACCTGCTCGAACACCGAGGACCACCACGACAGCTCCAGCTCCGGCCCCACGAGGTCGGCTTCCACGCGCCGCTCGGTGAGGTCGTCGACCAGCTCACCCAGCCCCGCCTTGTGCAGTCGACGCAGCACAGCCGTCCGCTCGGGCAGCGCTGCCAGCGCCTCCTCCGTCTCCGCGAGGGACGCGAGCCGCTGGACCAGGGTGAACAGGTCGAGGTCGAGCAGCCCGCCGCCCGCGTACGACGAGCGCAGCACCGGCTCGAGCGCCTCGAGGTCGACGCGGACCGCTTCGTACGTCTCCTCCACGCCGGCCAGACCCTCCGGCAGAGTGGGCCAGCCACCGCGCGGACACTGCGCCTGCCACACCTCACGCTGTCGCTGCACCTCGACGAGAGCCGCGTGCATGTCCGGCACGCGGACACCCGGCCGCACCATCTCGCGGGCCCGCCGCATCAGCCGACGGCGCGCGAGCCAGCCCATCTCGACGCCCTGCTCGGCACGCGCCTTCCGCGACGCCGTGGCCTGCACCATGTCGGCGGCGGTGCGCTCGAAGACCATCGGCTGGAACACGTCGAGCGTGCCCCGCATACCGCCCAGCATCGCGAGCTGCTCGCCCCACTGGTGCGCCGTCGACGCCTTGACCAGGCCGGTCACCCGCGCGACGTACTCGATCTGCTCGCGCACCTCCGGCAGGGTCTGCTCCACCAGGCGCGTGACCCTGGTGAGGGCCGACCGCGCGTCGTCGTCGGTGAGGATGTGCGCGCCGAACCAGGGGCTCGACGACGACTGCAGCGTGAACGCCCCGAGCTCGGCTGACCGCTCGAGGTCGGCGGCGAGCTCGGCGCGGCGCTCCGTGCCCAGCGCGAGGACCGACTCCGAGCCGAGGCGCACCCTGGTCGCCGGAGCCGGCCGCTCGGACGTGAGCCGGGCGAGCGCCTGCAGGGCGTCGTACGCGGAGACCCGCCACGGGTCGCGCACCCGGTGCAGCGCCCCGATGTAGCCGGCGAGCTGCGCCCTGGAGCCGATCAGCGCGTCGCGCACCCGGGCCACCTCGTCGGCGTCGATGCGCTCCTGCGCGGGCGCCATCGCCTCGAGGAGGCGGCGCGACGTCGACGTCCGCCAGGTAGGCACCGGCGCGATGTCGAGCAGCAGACCGCCCAGGCCGAGGGACTCCAGCCGCGCCGCCAGCGCGTCGGCGGCCCGACGGTGCCCCGGCACGTACAGCACGGACCGGCCGCTCGCGTTCGCCTCGGCGACGACGGCGGCCAGCGTGCCCGCGACGTCGGACCCGACCGGCCCGTCGACGAACAGATGGCTGCCCGTCGCGAGCGCGTCGACGACGTGCCGCTGGTGGGGGTCCAGGTCGCCGACGCCGCGCTCGTGCGCCGGGTCGGCGTCGCCCACGCGAGGCTCGGGGACCTCCACCTTCCCCAGGCGCCGCACCGAGCTGTCCACGCCACCGAGCGCCGAGACCACCTCGTGCTGCCCCAAGGTCGGGCCGAGCTCGTCGAGGTCGTCGACCAGCACCTGTCCCGGGTGGACGAACGTACCGACCAGCACGCGCCGGTCCAGCCGGAACTCCCCCAGCACCGCCGACCCGAGGCTCGCCACGCGGTCCAGCACGTCGGTCGGGTTGAAGCCTGCGAGCGTGAACGTCGCCTTGGCCAGCGCGGCCGGGTCGAGCAGGGCACCGTGGGCGCGCAGCGTGCGCGCGACCACCGGATTGATCTCGGCCGTCGGGTCGAGCGTGATGTCGTAGTCGCCCTCGCCGTCGCTGCGCGGCGTGAGCATGACGGGCCGCAGCAGCACGGGCGCGCGCACCACGCGCGGTTCGTCCTCCCCGGCGTTCTCCGACGGCGCCTTTGGCCTGCCGGACGGCATGGCCAGCGTCACGACGGGAACGGAGCCGGTGAGGGCAGGGGCGTCGGCGGGGCTGTCGGCGGAGTCGTGCCCGGCGGCGGGGGCCACGCTCACCGGGCCGAGCGCCCGCGTGATGGCCTCCATGTCGTTCGCGTCGCCACCCGGGGCAGGTCGCTCGGTCCACGTGGCGACACCGATCGCCAGATAGGTGGGCGACACCCCGTAGCGCTGCGCGTGCTCGGCGGAGCGCGCGGCGACGGCCCGTGCCCGACGGCGGGCGGTCGGCAGCGCCCCGGCTTCGCGCACCAGGTTGGACAACCGGGTGGGTCGGCCGGCGAAGAGCTGGGCGACACCTGAGGGATGGGCGGCCGACAGGTCTATGACGGCCTCGCCCAGCAATCCGACGTCCGCGAGGGAGGATCCTCCGGCGAGCTGGACCAGCCCGGCGCGCCAGCGTGCGGCCGACTCGGCCATAGGGCCCCTCGCGGCCCCTGGAGCCTCCTCCGCTGCCAGCTCGGTGGCCGGGTTCACGGTCTGGTCCTGCAGCGCCGCCGAGATCTCCTCGGACAGGTCGGCCGAGATCTCAGGAGCGGCTGCGGTCTGGTGGCGTGCAGCGTTCACACCCAGCACGCTAACCGCGTCGCGTCCGCAAGGGCCGGACGCCACGCCGCGCGACACGCCGGGCCCGCAGAACTCCCGGGCGTGTCCGACCCACCGGTCAGATGGCCTGGGCTTCTGGCACGTCCGGCGGGCTGACGGCGGGCCGGCCGGCGAACCTTTGTCGGGGAATGCAAGAGCCCCTCCGGCAGGGGGTCCGAAGGGGCTCTTGCAGACGGGCCGGAGCCCGACGGGGTATGACGGTGCGCACCGCGCAGGGGGCGGGCGATGCGCACCGTCTTGTGAGAGTCTGCACCTGTTCCCGGCGGACGTCAACACCGACTCGGACGAGCGTCCAACTCTCTTTCGAGCGAGGGTGAAAACGTTATCCAACTACCTGCTTCACCCGCCCGTGCGACACGCTCTTCCGCAGCATTCCGCCGTTCCCGCACAGCGGGCTCAGCGCCCCGGCAAACAGGGTCGAGCTGCCCTCCGCACCCCTCGGAACGACGTCCGGCGTCGCGTAGATCACCCTGTCGGGGTGGTTGCCGACCGGAACAAAAAAGCCTGGACGGCACACCTAGGCTCGAAGGTTTGTGAGCAAACTCGTCGAGGCACTCCTCCCCAGCAGGCTTGGCCGATCGTTCCGCTGGCTCGTCGGCTCGTCCTGGACCAGCAACATCGGCGACGGCATAGCGCTCGCCGCCGGCCCCCTGCTGGTCGCCTCACAGACCGACAGTGCGTTCCTCGTCGCGCTCGCCGCGATGCTCCAGCGAGTGCCCTGGCTGCTGTTCGGCCTGTGGGCGGGCGCACTCGCCGACCGCCTGGACCGCCGCCTCGTCGTCATCATCGCCAATGCGGTCCGGGCCCTGGTCATCGCCGTCCTGTGCGTCTTCGTCGGGGCCGGGACGGTGAGCATCGCCATGGTGCTCACGGCGATGTTCCTCTATGGGATCGCCGAGGTCTTCGCCGACACGACGCAGCAGACCCTCCTGCCGGCGCTCGTGCGACCGGTGGACCTCGGCACCGCCAACCAGCGCATGCAGGCCGGGTTCCTTGCGGCCAACCAGCTCGTGGGCCCGCCGCTCGGCGCGTTCCTGTTCGCCGCGGGAATGGTCTGGCCGTTCGTGGTGCAGGTCGTGTGCGTGGCGCTGGCGGTCGTGCTGGTCGCCCGGATCACGGCTCCCGCAGGCACCTCGTTCACCAGCACGCGCGACTCCGAGAGCCACGTCCGCAAGGACATCGCCGAGGGCCTGCGCTGGGTGTGGCACCACGCGCCGGTGCGCACCCTGTGCATCGTCATCCTCGTCTTCAACATCACGTGGGCCGCACCGTGGGGCGTGCTGGTCAAGTACTCGCTGGACCACCTGCACATGAGCGAGGTCGGTTACGGCCTGCTCACCACGGCGACCGGGCTCGGCGGCGTCGTGGGTGTCCTCTCGTACGGCTGGCTGGAGCGGCACGTGAACCTCGCGACGCTGATCCGCGTCTGCCTGACGCTGGAGGTGCTCACGCACGGAGCGTTCGCCCTGACCACCACGGGCTGGGTGGCGATCGCCCTGATGTTCGAGTTCGGCGTCTACGTGTTCGTCTGGGGCACGCTGTCCACCACGATCCGGCAGCGCGCCGTGCCAAAGGAGTTCCAGGGCCGCGTGGCGTCGATCAACATGATCTGCGTGTTCGGCGGCCTGGTCCTCGGGCAGGGCATCGGCGGCGTCCTCGCGGAGTACTGGGGCCTCGTTGCCCCGTGGTGGTTCGCCTTCGCGGGCGCAGGCGTCACCCTCCTGCTCGTCTGGAAGTCCCTGAGCCACGTCGCCCACGCCGGTTCGGCCAGGTAAAGGCGGCTCGGCGACGGCGGGAGTGCGCTCGGCGCCGAGTTCGGTCGCACCGTCGGACCGAGCTCAGCGACTTCGGTCGGATGTCATGAGATCGGTCCGTTAATGGACCGATCTCAGACCAACCGACCGAACTCATGGCAACCGACCGATCTCATGGAACCCGACCGAGCCCGTCCGCGCCTCAGCGGGGCTTGACGACCGGGATGGAGCCGGTCTCCGTGAACTCACGCATCCGCTTGCCAACTGTCGAGCTGCTGACGCCGACCTCCTCCGCGATCTCCCGGTAGGTCCGGCCCTTGGTGCGCAGGTCGATCATGCGTTCGGCGTCCTGCGTGCCGAGCTGCGTGTTTCGTCGCGGCGTGCGCCGCGGAGGGATCGCCTCCCGGACGTTGGCCGTAGCGCGGTCGGCTGCCTCGGCGGGCTCCGCCGGGACCGGGTCGGGCTGCGGGGCGCGCTCGCTCACTCCGTGCCTTGGCATGTCGAGGGCGGCGCTGCGGCGTGCGGGGCGGAGCTCCGCGCCCCCGTCGAACCGGCCCTCGTCGAACCGGTCCTCGTCGAACCGGCCCCTGTCGAGCCTGTCCTCGTCGAACCGGCCCCTGTCGAGCCTGTCCTCGTCGAGCCTGTCCCCGTCAAACGCCTCCCCGTCGAACACGCCGCCACCGAGCCCGTCCGAAGCCGCCCCCGCCGTCTCGCCGAACTCCGCCGCGATCGCCTCGGCGGCCCGGCGCTCGCACCCGGGCACCCCTACCTCGGCACGGAACCCTGCACCAGCCAGCTCGCTCGACACCCGGCCGTCCATGGGTTCGGCGTCGACGAGGATGCCGGTCAGCCGCTGCCGGTCGGCGAGGTGCAGGCGGGCGACGTCGGCCGTGCCGTCGCCGACGGCGGCGAGCGCCTCGCACCAGGCGGCGACCTGGGCGCGCATCTCCCTGGGCGGGACGGTGCGCAGCGCCACTGAGCGCGCCCGACGGCGGCCGGCCTCGGCCCGTGCGAGCCGGCGGCGGGCGGCCCGTGACCCGTCGCTCAGGCTCTGCGCCCGGAACAGGTCCTCCGTGGAGAGGAAGAGGGCGTGCATGCGCGCCGACTGCCGCATCGCGGACCAGGACGTGCCGGTGGCGAGGTGCCGGTCGCCGATCAGTGCGAGGTGCCACATGAGGGCGGCCAGCAGCGGCACGATGAACCGGAACACGACAGCACCCACCGGGTGGCCGATGTACGCCTCGTGCCACGCGGCGAAGACGCCGGAGGCCGAGGAGAGAGCCCACGTCAGGGCGAGCAGGGTGCCGCCTGGCCGGTTGTCACGGGCCGCCTCGCGGGCGAGGAGGGCTACGGTGACGAGGGACAGCTCGAAGACGCCCGCGGTCGCGTAGGCGGTGCCCTGGTTCATGGCGAGGACGTCGATGCCGAACTGGACCATCGCCAGGTACGCGGACCCGGTCGAGATGAGGGCGACGGAGATCGCGCCGGTGAGGACCAGTCTGCGGGAACGGCGCGTCGGGACGGTCGATACGGGGAACGTCCGGTCGGCGGGGGCCACGGTGATCTCTCCTTGGTCGGGGGGTGCCGGGTGATGGTATCGAACAACCGTTCGGCTTCCCAGGGGTTCGCGCACCCACGAAGATATCGGACAAGTGTCACAAGCCGGTTACCGTCAGTTGCTCGGCCGCGTCCGACAGCCGACCGGGCACCATGGACACGCACGGCACCCTGCGCGGGCGGCGCAGGCTCACGGAGGGGACACCATGACAGAGCTGCACAGCGGGCCGACGACGGGACCGGGGCCACGCCGCTCCCGTGCCGCGCTCACCTGGGCCTGGGTGGGTGGCGTCGTCGCCGTCGCGCTCCTCGGGACCGCCCTCTGGGCCGGCTTGCGGCCCGTCGACGATGCCGGCGCGGCGGCGGTGGTGGTCACGTCGGCCGGCCCGTCGCCGTCGGCCAGCCCTACCCCGCCGAAGCCGAAACCAAAGCCGAGCCCCGCGGCCTACTCCCTGCCGTCCCTTCCCGCGCCGGACATCGACGGGATCCTGCCCCGCGGGCTGCCGCGTGCCGAGGTGAGCACCCTGGCCAACCTGCCTGGTTCGGTGGCGGAGCCGACGGACGCGCGGATCCCGGTCTGGACGGAACCCGACGTGACCAGGGCGCCGGTCCTCGCTCTCGAGTCCCTCTACTACGACGCCGAGGCCCGCTGGCTCGTCCTGGAGCGCCGGCCGGGGTGGGTCAAGGTGCTCATCCCGTACGGACGTGGCGCCCTGCCGTCGGACGATCCCGAGAAAGTCAACGGATCAGCGGGGTGGCTCCGTGGGAGCGACGTGGACCTGGAGCGGGAGGAGCGGTCCGTGGTGGTCGACCTGTCGGACCGCACCGTGACGGTCGAGCACGCCGACGGCACCAGCGACCAGCGCGCCGCCGCCATCGGCGCGCCAGCCACGCCGACGCCGCAGGGGCTCACCCAGGTCTTCACGGTGACGGAGGCGGTGAACACCGGCCTGTCCGTGTTCCTGTCGATGCAGAGCGAGTCCCTGGACGGGTTCTTCGGCAACGACTACGCCGCCACCGCGCTCCACGTGGGCGTCGGCCAGGGCCAGGCGGTGAGCAACGGCTGCGTCCGGCTCACGGGCGCGGACTTCGAGCTGCTCACCGACCTGGACCCGGGCGTCCCGGTGCTGGTCAAGGCTTGACGGCGGGTCCGGCCGGGCACTCCTCCTCCGCCGCCTTGCGGAAGCACCCCACGAAGTGGCCGGGCGCGTGCTCGACCAGACCCAAGCCGTTCGGCACTCCGCCGACGGCCTCGGCCTCGTCGCCCAGCGACCGGCCCTGCGCCGTGATGTCCTCGTGGTACAGGCACCGCCCCGCGAGGCGACGGGTGCGCTCCGCCTCCTGGGCCTCGACCTCCTCCCACGTCCGGTCCAGGTGGGGCACCGAGGCCAGCAGGTCGCGCGTGTAGGGGTGCAGCGGGTCGTCGAAGACGGCGCTGGTGTCGCCCCGTTCCACCACGCGCCCCTTGTAGAGGATGACCACCCGGTCGGACACGTAGTTGCCGAGCGAGAGGTCGTGCGTGACGAACAGGATGCCCAGGCCACGCCCCTTGAGCTCGCCCAGCAGGTTGAGCACGTCGATCCGGGTGGAGGCGTCGAGCATGGAGATGATCTCGTCGGCGACCAGCAGCTCGATGTCGAGCAGCAGGGCACGCGCGATGAGCAGGCGCTGGAGCTGCCCGCCCGAGAGCTGGTGCGGGTACTTGCCGAGGATGTCGCCCGGTTCGAGGGTCACCGCGGCGAGGGCGTCGTCCAGCTTCTCCCGCCAGCTCGCGGAGGAGACCCGCGGGAAGTAGGAGCGCCGCAGGGTCTCGAAGGTCCGGTCCACCTTGTAGATGGGGTTGAACGAGCTGAACGGGTCCTGGAACACGCCCTGGACCTTGCGGTAGTAGTCGCGGCGGGCGCGGAACCCCAGCTTGGTGACGTCGCGCCCGTCGAACGTGATGGTGCCACCCGTCGAGCTGAGCAGGTGGAGCACCATCTTGCCGATGGTCGACTTGCCGCTGCCGGACTCGCCGATCAGCGACACGACCTCGCCGCGCTGCACGTCGAGGCTGACCTGCCGCACGGCGTGCAGGTCGGAGGTGCCGAAGGTGCCGGTCCGGTAGACCTTGTCGAGCCCGCTGAGCGTCAGCATCAGCTCACCGCCCAGCACGCGACATGATGCCCCTCGGCCACTTCCCGGAAGGGTGGCGCCTCGGCGCACCTGTCGTGCACCAGGGGGCAGCGGTCGCGGAACCGGCAGCCGGCGGGCGGTTCCAGGAGCGACGGCGGCCGCCCCTCGATCCCTTCGAGCTGCTGCTCCTCGTACCGGTCGCCGACCTTGGGCAGAGCCCCGATGAGCATCTTGGTGTAGGGGTGCAGCGGAGCGTTGATGATCGTCTTGGCCGGCGCCTTCTCGGCGAGGTGCCCCGCGTACATGACGAGGATGGTGTCGGCGACCTGGAACAGCACGGAGATGTCGTGCGTGATGACGATCATCGACTTCACGAAGCCGTGGTCGCGGAACTCGACGAGCGCCCGGGCGACGGCCTTCTGGGACGACACGTCGAGCGCGGAGGTCACCTCGTCGCCGATCAGCAGCGACGGGTTCAGGAGCGTGGACAGCACGAGCACCACGCGCTGCTTCATGCCGCCGGAGAGCTCGATCGGGTAGCGCTTCAGCACGTCGGTCTCCAGCCCGACGAGCCCCAGCCGCCGCTCGAGCTCCGGCAGCACCTCGGCGTACCGGACGTTGTGCGCCGCGAGCAGGTCGCGGATCATCCGGCCGATCTTCCGGGTCGGGTTCATCGCCGACATCGCGTACTGCGGGATGAGCGACACCTCGCGGTAGCGGTAGCGGCGCATGGCGGCGTCGTCGGCCAGCGGCAGCTCGTCGTCGTCCAGGACGACGGTGCCGCCCACGTGCTTCATGCGGGTGTCGAGGCGGATCAGGGCCTTGCCGAGCGTCGTCTTGCCGCAGCCGGACTCGCCGGCGATGCCCATGATCTCGCCGTCCGCCACCTCGAAGGTGACGCCGTCGAGGGCTTTGACGTCGCCGCGCAGCGTGCGGTACCAGACCTTGAGGTCGTTCACAGCCAGGGCCATGTCACATCTCCCGCAGCTTGGGGTTGAAGACCTCGTCGAGGCCGACGTTCATGATGTAGAGCGAGCCAACGATGAGCGTGATCCCCAGCCCCGGCGGGATGAACCACCACCACAGCCCCAGATGGAGCGCGCTCCACTGCACCGCCTGGTTCATCATCAGGCCGAGCGACATCGCGTTGGTGGGGCCGAGCCCGATGAAGTCGAGCGACGCCGCCGTGAGGATGGACCCGCCGAACAGCAGCACGAACGTCATGAAGAGGTAGGAGTACATGTTGGGCGCGACCTCCCGCCGGAGGATCGTGCCCACCCCCACGCCGGACAGCCGCGCCAGGTCGATGAAGTCGCGCGAGCGCAGCGACAGCGTCTGCGAGCGGACTGCTCTGGCCACCCAGGGCCAGCTGAAGATGCCGATGTACAGCGCCTGCATCGGGACGCTCCGCACGCCCAGGTAGGCGTTGATGATGATGAGCACCACGAAGCCGGGGATCACGAGCACCACGTTGGTGAGCATGTTCAGCAGCTCGTCGATCAGGCCGCCGCGGTAGCCCGCGACGAACCCGATGGTCATGCCGATCACGGCGGCCACGCCGCCGCCGAGCAGGCCCACGAGGAACGTGGACCGCAGGCCGGCGACGAACTGCGCGAACACGTCCTGCCCGAACGTCGTGGTCCCGAACGGGAAGTCCGCCGACGGCGGCGCCATGGGCGGCCCCGCGTAGTCCATCGGCGCGTACTTCAGGAACGCTGGACCGATCAGCCCGAGCAGCAGGAACCCGAGCACCACCACCATGCCGATGATGACCTTGGGGTTGCGCAGCGCGAAGTACAGCGTCTCGCGTGCGTCCCCGCCCGGCTTGCGGCCGCCCGTCATCCCGATGCCCGACGTCGCCCCGGCCACACCGGGCTGTTCGCTCGCCTCGGTCCCGGGCCCGGCGGTCGGTTGTGTCGCCGTCATGAGGTCGCCCCCGTCAGTCCGGTCCGCGTGCGGGGGTCGACCAACACGTAGACGATGTCGATCACGAAGTTGGCGACCAGCACGCCGATCACCACGAACAGCAGGGTGCCCTGCAGCAGGAAGAAGTCCTGGTTCTGGATGGCCGAGAGCACGAGCTTGCCCAGCCCCGGGTACGCGAACACGATCTCGGTCACCAGGGCGCCGCCCAGGATGGTGCCCAGCTGCAGCGCCAGGCCCGTGATCTGCGGCAGCATCGCGTTACGGAACGCGTACTGCCGGATGAGCCGCTTCGGCGCGCCGAGGGCGGCGAGGTAGTTCGAGTAGTCCGACTCGAGCTCGTAGATGATCAGGTTCCGCATGCCGATCGCCCAGCCGCCGAGCGCGACCAGGAAGAGCGACAGGAACGGCAGCACCCAGTGCTGCAGCAGGTCGAGCGCGAACGACCAGGTCCACTGCGGCACCAGGCCGAAGTCGTAGCCGCCCGCCACGGGGAACCAGCCGAGCGCCACGCCGAAGCCCCACGCGAGCAGGATCGCCAGCCACATGTACGGCATGGCCGTGATCAGGTAGCCGACGGGCAGGGCCACGTTGTCGAGCCAGCGGCTGCGCGCCGCCATCGCGCCCACGCTGTTCCCGACCACGAAGCTCAGCAGGATGGCGGGGATCATGATGCCGAGCGTGTACGGGACGGCGGCGAGCACGACCTCGCTCACCGGCGCCGGGAACAGCCACACGCTGGTGCCCAGGTCCCCGCGGAACAGTGCGGCCCAGTAGTTCAGGTACTGCTGCCAGATCGGTAGGTCCAGACCGAACGTGCGCTCGTAGTACTCGGTCATCGACGCGATCGTCTCGGGGTGCTGGACGGCGGCGCGCGCCACCATCCGCTGGACCGGATCCCCCGGCATGAGCCGGGGGATCAGCCAGTTCAGCGTGACCGCTACGACGAACGTCAGGCCGTAGACCAGCGTCTTGCGTGCGAGATAGCCACCCATACGTCAGGAGGCCGGCTCGAGGGCGAGCAGCGTGTTCAGGCCGCCCAGCTGCACGTAGTTGTTCCACATCACCGGGAAGTACGCGTCCTCGCGCCCCTCCTTGGGCCAGTTGGTCCACTGCGACTCGTTGTACTGGGCCCACGCGCCGTTGTACCAGAGCGGGATCATCGGCAGCTCGGTCATGAACTGCTCCTGGACCTGGGACAGCGTCTCGGAGAACTCCGGCGTGCCGCTCTCGGTGCGCGAGAGGTCCTCCACCAGGTTCCAGGCCTCCTCGTTCTCGTAGCGGCCGAAGTTGCCCGCCAGCATCTGCTCCTGGATGGGCTGGTAGAACGCGTAGTTGTAGTAGGTCCACGGGGTGTTGCTGATGCCGGCGTTGCCGTTGATCAGCAGGTCGAAGTCGCCGGTGGCCCTGGCGTCGTCCACGGCGCCCGCGTCGGGGAAGTCGGCGGTGACCTTGATGCCTGCCGCCGAGGCGTCCTCGGCGATCACGCGCGCCGCCTCCATCCAGTCGGTCCAGCCCGCCGGGACGATCAGCTTGAGGTCGATCGGCTCGCCGTCCGGCGTCTCGACGAACCCGTCACCGTCGGTGTCCTCGTAGCCGGCGTCGGCCAGGATCGACTTGGCCTCGTCCGCGTCGAAGGTGAAGCCGTGCTCCGCGGCGACGTCCTCGTCGTAGTACTCCTCGAACGCCGGCACCAGACCCGAGGGGTGGGCCTTCGACACGAGGCCGCCGTAGGCGTTGCTGACGATCTTGTCGACGTCGATCGACCGGGCCAGCGCCCGCCGGAAGTCGACGTCGTCCATCGGTGCCCGCGTCTGGTTCGGGACGAGGTTCGCGGACGCCGCCGCCAGCATGTACGGCTCACCGTCGTAGTAGGTGCTGACCTGGCCGGAGTCGACGAGCGTGTTGACGCCGGGCAGGAAGTTGTTGCTCAGGTCGAGGCTGCCGGACAGCATCAGGCCGAGCGCCACCTCGTTGGAGGTGTTCACGACGTCGACGATGTACTTCATCGGCATCTCGAGGCCGAGCTCGCTCTTGGCCCACCAGTCGTCGTTACGCTCCCAGACCATGCGGTCCTGCCCGACGGCGGAGAACTTGAACGCCCCGGAGCCGATCGGGTCCTCGTTCGGGTTGGACAGCAGCTCCTCATCGGACCACTCGCCCATGATGTGCTCCGGCAGCACCATGTTGCTGTAGAGCCAGTTGTCCCACTCCTGGTAGCGGGGGTCGGAGAAGGTGAACTCGACGGTCGTGGCGTCGGTGGCCTCGACCTTGTCCAGCCAGGTCCACAGGTTGCTCCACGGCACGGCGTCGACCTTGCCGAGCTCTGTGGTGAAGACGACGTCCTCTGCGTCGAGCGTCTCGCCGTCCTGCCAGGTGAGGCCCTCACGGAGCGTGAGCTCGTAGGTGTCGTCACCGGTCCACTCGCCGCCCTCGGCGAGCCACGGCGTCAGCTCGAGGGTGATCGGGTCGAACTGGAACAGCGACTCGTAGAGCAGGCCGCGCGCACCTGTGGCGTGCCCGGCACCGGAGATCGGGTTCCACGACGACGGCGGGCCCCACTGGGTACCGCTCGTGAACAGCGTCTCCTCGCGGGGGTACTCCCCGATGAGCTCGGTCGCCGCGTCCATTCCTTCGGCGGACGCGTACGGGTTGGCGGCGGGCGTGGGTGCGCTCCCACCACCGCCGGAGCAGCCGGCCAGCAGCAAGCCCGCCACAGCGGCCGTCGCCAGGGCCACCGTGCCCCGGGACCTGGTCTGTCGAAGGAACATCGTTGATCCTCTCGTCCACCCGCACGGCCGTCGTGCGGACCCGGTGCAGCGTCGCGCCGAGTTGCTGAGCATCGTTCTGCCCTATTGCCGGACACGTCAAGGTTTGGGAGGGATGTTGCCAAAACGTGACGTGCTCCTGGCCCAGCACTTCGCGCACCGAGGCACGGGGACGTTAGGCTGTGTGCGCCGGTCCCGGGTATTGCCTGGGGGCGGACGCGTCGCTCCCCGCCAGGAGAGGCGTGAGCGCCTGTAGCTCAGTGGATAGAGCACCGCTCTCCTAAAGCGGGTGTCGGCAGTTCGAGTCTGCCCAGGCGCACCCTGAGAAACGTGTCAGACCCTCAGGTCACCCGGGTGACCTGAGGGTCTGACACGTTATGGAGCGACCTGACGTCAGAGGATCGCGCGGAGGAACTCCTTGGTCCGCTCGTGCGTCGGCGACGTGAAGATCGTGTCGGGGGCGGCCTCCTCGATGATCTTTCCGCCGTCGAACATCAGCACCCGGTTGGAGACCTCCCGGGCGAACTGCATCTCGTGCGTGACGATCAGCATCGTGATGTCCGTGGTCTCCGCGATGTTGCGCAGCACGCCGAGCACGTCCGCGACGAGCTCGGGGTCCAGCGACGACGTCACCTCGTCCAGCAGCAGGATCTCCGGCTCCATGGCCAGCGACCGTGCGATCGCCACGCGCTGCTGCTGTCCACCGGACAGCTGCGTGGTCCGGGCGTCACGCTTGTCGGCCAGCCCGACCTTGTCGAGGAGCGCCTCGGCACTGGCGATCGCCTCGGCCTTGGGCTTCCCGAGCACGTGGATCGGGGCCTCGATGATGTTCTCCAGCACTGTCATGTTGGGGAACAGGTTGAACTGCTGGAACACCATCCCGACCCGGCGCCGCACCAGGCTGCGCCGCTTCTCCGGGATGGCCACGCGCTTGTCGCCACGCATCTCGTGCGTGTACGGGTCGCCGTCGACGTAGATGAGGCCGTCGTTCGCCTCCTCCAGCGTCATGAGCAGGCGCAGGATGGTCGTCTTGCCGGAGCCGGACGGACCGATCAGGGTGACCCGGTCGCCCTTGGCGACCGAGAAGTCCAGTCCGTCGAGAACGACGTTGTCGCCGAAGCGCTTGCCGACTCCCTGGAACTGGATGGCAGGGGTGGTGTCATTCTCAGGCAAGGCGGTTCTCCAATCGGCGGACGAGCAGCGAGGTCGGGTAGCTCACCAGCAGGAAGAGCAGGCCGGCCATCGTGATCGCCTCCATGTAGCGGAAGGTCTCGGCGCCGTACTGCTGCGCGGCCGTGTACATCTCGACCACGGCGATGGCGAACAGGAACGGCGTCTCCTTGAACATGGAGATCGCGTAGTTTCCCAGGCCCGGCAGCGTGTTGCGGATCGCCTGCGGCAGCACGACGGCGCCCCAGGTGCGTGAGCGCGGCAGGTCGAGAGCGATGGCCGCCTCCCACTGCCCCTTCGGCACCGCGTCGATACCGGCGCGGTACACCTCGGACATGTACGTCGCGTAGTGCACGCCGAGCACGACGCAGCCGATGGCCAGCGACGGGAACTGCGTGAACAACAGGTTCGCGAAGACGAGCTGCACCAACAGCGGCGTCGACCGGATGAACTCGACCAGGAAGCCGATCGGGAAGGTGACGACGCGCAGCCTCGACCGGCGCACGATGGCGACGAGCAGCCCGAGGACGGAGGCGATGACCATGCCGACCACCGTCGCGAGGATGGTGATCTGCAGACCTTCGAGCAGCTCGGGGAGCACAGCCGCTGCGTGCTCCCAGTTCCATGCTTGGGTGTCGTTCATGCTCGGTCACCTCCCTTCGTCTCCGCCGAGGCAGGAGCTGCGGCACCGACGTCAGCCTTGGTCTGCACGGGCGCCAGGCGCAGGACCTCGCGCAGCGACGGTCCCACGCCCAGCCGGCTCTTTGCCCGCACCTCGAGGGCGTTCATGACCAGCGTGAGCAGGTAGGCGAACACGAAGTAGCAGAGCAGGCCGACCGTGTACGAGAAGATCGTGTCCGACGTCCGGTCACGCAGCTCGTTGGTGAAGAAGTTGAGGTCGTGCAGGGAGATGTAGGCCGCCAGGGCGGACCCTTTGACCAGCTGGATCAGCAGGTTGGTGAACATCGGGATCATCAGCGGCCACGCCTGGGGCAGGATCACCCGGCGCATGCGGTGCACGGGGCCGAGGTCGAGCGCGATGGCCGCCTCCCACTGCCCCTTGGCGACCGAGTTGATCGAGCCGCGCACCACCTCGGCGGCGTAGGCCCCGTAGTTGAGCCCCAGCGCGATGATGCCGCACGCCAGCGGGTCCAGCTCGACGTAGAACGGCGGGAGCGGCAGCACGTAGTACAGCCAGAAGATCTGCACCACGAGAGATGTGCCGCGGAAGAACTCCACGACCACCCGGGACGGCACGCGCGCCCACTTCGTGTGGGCGCGCGAGCCGAAGCCCAGGGTGAACGCGACGAGCAGTGCGAGCACCGCACCGCCGAGGGTCAGCCCGAGCGTGACGAGTATTCCTTCGCCGAGCTGCGGGAGCAGATCGACGAGATGTTGAAGGTTGTCCGACACGTGCCCGGTCAGCCGTCCAGGCCGAGCTCCGGAGCCAGCTCCTTGGCCACCTCGTCGAGGTTACCCTCGCAGAGCTGCTCGGTGGTCAGGCCCTCGACGGGGTACTCAGCCTCCGTGAAGCCGAACGGCTCCACGATCTCCAGCCAGCGCTCCTTGTCGGCGGTGATCTTCGCGAGCTCCTCGTTGTAGGCGTCGCGCAGCTCCTCCTCGCCCTTCGGGAAGACCTCTGCACCCGCGCCGATCTGCGGCACGCCGTCGATCTCGGCCACGAACGAGTCCGTGACCTCGACGGCCTCGTCGGTCTTCGCCTCAAGAGTCCTCAGCGAGATACCCGTCAGGGCCATCGCGTCGGCACGGCCCGAGGTGACGGCGTCCAGCCCGTCCTGAGCGTCGCCGACCTCGATCTTCTCGATCTCGAGGTCGTCGGCGTAGCCGGACTCGATAGCACCGCTGAGGACGGCGAGCTTGACGCCGGCGTCCTTCGCGGACTGCATGTCCGTCAGGTTGTCCGGGTTGCCGTCCGGCACCATGAACGCCGTGGTGTACATGATCTCCGGCTCGGAGAACAGGGCCTGCTCGCAGCGCTCGGGCAGGATGGACATCCCCGCGCTGACGGTGTCGTACCGGCCGGCGGTCAGGCCAGGGATGAGCGAGTTCCACTCGGTCTGGGTGCCCTCGACGTTGTCGATGCCGAGCGCGCCGAAGATCTCCCGGTCCAGGGCGATGGTGGCGCCGGTGAGGTCGCCGCCGTCCTCGTAGCTGTACGGCTCCTCGCCGTTGAACGCGACGGTGACGGTGCCGTCTTCCTGAAGCTGCTCGAGCGTGCTGGCGCCGTCGCCACCACCCTCGTTCGGAGCCGTCGACGAGCACGCGGCCAGCGCGACCAGGGTGAGTGCTGACCCTGCCGCGAATACGGCTCGGCGGAGCGGTCGGACGCTTGATGTAGACATGGTTCCCTTCACGCCACCCGGCGGTCTTGGCAAAGCCTGGGTGGGCTGGAGTTCACGGACGATTCGCAACGGTAGCGCGGTGCTGACGTTCAGACAATCTAGCGTTCGACATTATGATTGTCTACAATTTACAAGTTCACCCGACCGGCGCCGCCCTGGACACCGCCGTCGTCACACAGCTGTCTGCGCACCGGGGATGATGACGTCATCGACGTGCGCTCACGGAAGGAGCACCGATGTCCCACCCGTCGCGGGCCACGCTGACGACCGCCCCGTCCTTCTCCCGGGTGACACGCCCGTCGACCGTGGACCTGATCCAGACGGAGCTGCGCAACGCCGTCTACGCGGGGGTGCTCGCCGTCGGCTCGCCGATCCGGGAGGTCGAGGTCGCCGCCCAGCTCGGCGTGAGCCGCGGCCCGCTGCGCGAGGCCGCCCAGCGACTCGTCCAGGAGGGCCTGCTCGCCGCGACGCCGGGCCGAGGGATGCGGGTGGCGACGATCAGCAAGGAGCGGCTCCCTGCCCTCTACGAGGCGCGCAAGTCGGTGGAGGTCTCCGCGGCCCGGCTGCTCGTCCGGTCCGGCGCCGACACGGCGATCGCCGGTGTGCGCCGCGCGCACGACGAGCTCGTCGCCGCGAACCGCACCGGGGACGCCCGTCGGGTCGGCGGCGCCGACCTGAACCTGCACTGGGCTCTCGTGGCCGCTGCCGGCAACCCCTGGCTCACCCGCTGGATGACCACGCTCATCGTCGAGGTACGGCTGGCCACGTTCACCGTGAGCGACGAGTACGTGGTGCGCAAGGACACCGCGGACGCGCACGCGCTGATCGTCGAACGCCTGGAGGCACGGGACGAGGACGGGCTGGTGAACGCCATCACCCAGATGCTCGAGGGCGCCGTGGACCGGCTGCTGGGCCGGGAGGACGAGGCCGTCGAGACGTTCGAGGAGCCGGCGGACGCCCCGGAGATCACTCTTGGCCCGATCGACGCACCGGACGGGGCGTCGATCGGCTGATCCTGGTGCGCACCCCCTCGGCCTCCGGTTGGAGGGTCTCCACCTTCGAGCCGGAGAGCGGCATCCGGATGGTCACGAACTTCTCCGTGGCGAGCCCCCGCCAGAGCGCGAACATCGCCAGGAACATCAGGATGAAGATCGGCAGCCCGACCACCGTGATCACCTGTTGCAGCGCGACCAGTCCTGCCTCCCCGGCCAGCACGATCAGCGCGATGGCGACCGCCCCCTCGGAGACGCCCCAGAACACCCGCTGGCGGACCGGCCCGGAGTCCTCGGTCCCGGTGCAGAGCATGTCCACGACCAGCGAGGCGGAGTCGGACGACGTGGCGAAGAAGATCGCCACGATCACCACGACCAGCCCGGAGATGAACGTGGCCAGGCCACCCACGCCGAGCAGCTCCTCGAAGAAGGTGAACATCGCCGTCGCCGGGTTCTCCAGCACCGCAGCGGTGATGGGGTGCGGGTCGTCCGGGGACGAGCCGATACCGTCCAGCTCCATCGCCGACCAGCCGAAGATGGCGAACCAGACCAGGGTGAAGAGCGAGGGCGCGACCAGCACGCCGCCGACGAACTCACGAATGGTGCGGCCCCGGGAGATGCGCGCCAGGAAGATGCCCATGAACGGCGCCCAGGTGACGGTCCACGCCCAGTAGAAGACCGTCCAGCCGCCCTGCCAGCCCCAGCCCTCTGGTGTCGTGAAGGCCAGCGCGTCGTTCCAGAAGGCGAGCGGCACGATGTTCTGCGCGTAGAGCCCGATGGTCTCGATGATCTCGCGCAGCAAGAAGATGGTGGAACCGGCGAACAGCACGAAGAGCATCAGCGCGACGGCCATGCCGATATTGATGTTCGACAGGTTCTTCACGCCCTTGTCGAGGCCGGCGACGATCGAGGACACCGCGACGGCGGTGAGGATGCAGATGATGATCACCTTGGGCAGCAGCGCGTCCGGGATCGCGGTCAGGTCGGCCAGCCCGGTATTGATCTGCTGCGTGCCCAGACCGATCGACACGGCCAGGCCGAAGAGCGTGCCGAGGATCGCGAAGATGTCGATCGCCTTGCCGATCGGTCCGTAGATGCGGTCCTTCAGGAAAGGGTAGAAGACCGAGCTGACCCGGAGCGGCAGCTTGTGCCGATAGACGAAGTAGCCGAAGGCAAGCCCCGGCAAGGTGAAGATTGCCCAGGTGTGCAGGCCGAGGTGATAGATGGCGATGCTCATCGCGTCGTTCGCGGCCTCGGCGGAGAACGGCACCGCGCCACGTGGCCCGGACGCGAAATGGTTGATCGGTTCGGCGACTCCCCAGTACATCAGGACAGTGCCGATACCACCGGCGAAAAGCATGGTGAACCACGAGATGTTGGAGTACTTGGGCCGTTCGTGGTCGCCACCGAGTCGCACGTTCCCGTACTTGCTGATGGCCAGGTAGATCAGGAACAGCACCCAGACGGAGACACCAAGGATGAAGAACCATCCGAGCCTGGTCACCACCCAGGTACGCCCAGCGGTGAACAGCTCCCCGATGGGCGTCGGGAAGATGACGAGCAGCAGCAGGATGGCGACCATCAGACCGGCCGAGACGAAGAAGATCACCGGGTCCGTCCTGAGCCCTAGCCGCCGGGCGAGTGAATTCAGCACAGAGAACGCCTCCTCGCGGGGAACTGGCGGATTCCCATTGACCCGGCATCCCCTTTGTACCGAACCAATGGGCAGGCATGCTGCCAACAATTCGGGAGGACGTCTATCCCAGGGGATTATCTTCTCGCGCGGACCCGCAATGTGCGATCCGGTTCAGACCCAGGCGGCAGGGGCCGCCAGCACCGCCCGCAGCACCTCGCGCGCTCCGCCCGTCAGCGCGGCGTGCGGCCCGGCCTGCGCGGCCCGGACGTGCAGGTCGACGAACGGCGCGGCCAGCACGCGGTCGGCCAGCACCGCCTCGACGTCGGCCCTGAGCCACGGCAGCAGCTCCGCGTAAGCACCGCCGAGCACGATCGTGCCGACGTCGAGCAGATTGACGAAGTCCGCGAGCGCCGAGCCGAGGGCACGGCCGGCCGGGAGCGCCTGGGCGCCCCCCGCGGCGGCGCCGGTCTGCGCCAGCCGGGCGACGAGCGCGGCCAGCGGGGAGTCCGGCGGCAGTCCCGCCGCGCGCATCATCGCCTCCTTGCCCGCGTACTGCTCCAGGCAGCCGAACGCGCCGCACGAGCAGCGCGGTCCCGCCGGGTCGACGACCACGTGCCCGATCTCGCCGTTCCACCCGCGCTCCCCCAGGAACAGCGCGCGGTCGACGACGACGGCCCCGCCGATGCCGACGTCGCCCGACACGAAGATGAAGGAGTCGGGCGCCGCGACGTCGGAGCCGCCGGCCAGCTCCGCGAGCGCGGCGAGCTTGGCCTCGTTGGCGATGCGCACCGCGAGGTCACCGAGTCCCAGGAGCGGGACCGGGTCGAGCGACGACCAGCCGAGGTTGGGCGCGACCTCGAGGAGGCCGGTGCGCGGGTCGACCAGACCCGGGAGCGCCAGGCGTGCGCCGGCGACCGTCATGCCCGACGCCGCGACGCCGTCGGTCACCTCGCGTGCGAGCTCGCCGAGCCGGCCCAGCACGACCGCCGGATCGCTGTCGTGGAGCGCGCCGGGGACCACCCGCTCCGACACGACGTCACCGGTGAGATCGAGCACCCGCACGCCCAGGTAGTCGACGTTCACCTCGAGCCCGAGGCCCACGACGGAGCGCGGCGCTGGGACCAGCGGGACGGCAGGCCGGCCCGCGCGCCCCCCGGTCACGGCGGGCAGCTCGCGGACGAGCCGGGCGGCCACGAGCTGGTCCACCAGCGTCGACACCGTCGCCCGGGCCAGGCCGGTCGCCGCGGCCACACCGGCGCGCGAGAGTGGTTCCGGCACCTCGAACACCGCGCGCGCGACCAGCTCGAGGTTGCGTTCGCGCAGGGTGTGCTGACGGGCCGCACCTGGGCCCGTCCGCGTAGTGGTGTCGCGTGCGGTCCCGGCGGTGGTCACGCCTTGACTGTAGCCGAGACCCGGGCAATAGTTCATCCGTACAACAAATGCGGCGCCGCGTGCCGGGGCCGCCTCGATGAGGAGACCCCCGTGAGTGACATCAAGTACTCGTTCGGCCTGTGGACCATCGGCTGGAACGCCGTCGACCCGTTCGGCACGGCATCGCGCCCCGAGCTCGACCCGGCCGAGTCCATCCGCAAGCTCGCGGACCTCGGCGCCTGGGGCTTCACGTTCCACGACAACGACGTCTACCCGTTCGGTTCGGACGACGCCGAGCGCCAGAAGCACATCGACTCCGTCAAGAAGGCCGCCTCGGACACGGGCATGGTCTGCGAGATGGTCACGACCAACACGTTCACCCACCCCGTCTTCAAGGACGGCGCGTTCACCTCCAACAACCGCGAGGTGCGCCGCTTCGGCCTGCGCAAGGTGCTGCGCAACGTGGACCTGGCCGCCGACATGGGTGCGAAGACCTTCGTCATGTGGGGTGGCCGCGAGGGCACCGAGTACGACAACTCGAAGGACCTCAACGCAGCGCACGCGCGCTACGCCGAGGGCATCGACACCGTCGCCTCGTACATCAAGCAGAAGGGCTACGGGCTCAAGATCGCCCTGGAGCCCAAGCCGAACGAGCCGCGCGGCGACATCTTCCTGCCGACGATCGGCCACGCGATCGCGCTGATCGACTCGCTGGACAACGCGGAGATGGTGGGCCTCAACCCGGAGACGGGCCACGAGCAGATGGCCGGCCTCAACTACACGCACGGCATCGCGCTCGCCCTGCACGTCGGCAAGCTGTTCCACATCGACCTGAACGGCCAGCACGGCCCGAAGTACGACCAGGACCTCGTGTTCGGTCACGGCGACCTGCTGTCGGCGTTCTTCACGGTCGACCTGCTGGAGAACGGCTTCCCGAACGGCGGCCCCCGCTACGAGGGCCCGCGCCACTTCGACTACAAGCCCTCGCGCACCGAGTACCTCGACGGCGTGTGGGAGTCGGCCAAGGCGAACATGACGACCTACGACATGCTCGCGGCCAAGGCCGCGGCGTACCGGGCCGACCCGGAGGTCCAGGCGGCCTTCGAGCACGCGGGGATCTTCGAGCTGGGCCAGTCGACCCTCGCCGAGGGCGAGACCTTCGACTCCTTCCTCGCCGAGCCGGACCCGGACGTAGACGCCCTGGCCGAGCGGGACTACGGCCTGGTCCGCCTGCACCAGCTGGCCCTGAACCACCTGATCGGCTGACAGCCGGTCCTCGTCTCGTCATCCGCCTCTTCGAGGTCTAGGTTTCTTCGCTTTCAGCGGGTTCAAAGCGAAGAAACCTAGACCTCGAAGAGAGATGTTCGGCCCGCGACAATCACGCGGTAGCGTTTCGTCGTCTCGTTCCCCTTCCCGTCACCGGAGCATCGATGCCCCTCGTCGCCGGCGTGGACACGTCCACGCAGTCCTGCAAGATCGTCGTGCGCGACGCCGAGACCGGTGCGCTGGTCCGGACCGGTTCCGCCAAGCACCCCGACGGCACGGAGGTGGACCCGCAGCACTGGTGGGACGCCTTCCAGGAGGCGGCCGCCGCGGCGGGCGGCCTGGCCGACGTCGCCGCGCTCGCCGTGGGCGGTCAGCAGCACGGCATGGTCACGCTCGACGCCGACGGCAACGTCGTCCGGCCCGCGTTGCTGTGGAACGACAACCGTTCGGCGCCGTCGGCCGAGGCCCTGATCACCGAGCTCGGCAACGGGGATCGCGAGGCAGGCGCCCAGGCCTGGGCCGACGCCGTCGGCTCCGTGCTCGTCGCGTCCCTGACGATCACCAAGCTACGCTGGCTGCGCGACAACGAGCCGGAGAACGCGGCCAAGGTAGCCGCCGTCGCACTGCCGCACGACTGGCTGTCCTGGCGCATCGCGGGCTACGGCCCCGCCGGCGACCCGACGGCGCCCCTCGGCCCGCAGCTGGACAAGCTCTTCACCGACCGTTCCGACGCGTCCGGCACCGGCTACTACGACGCCTCCGTCGGTGAGTACCGACCGGACCTGCTGGAACGGGCCCTGGGGCGCGCCGACGTCGTGCTGCCGCGCGTGGTCGGTGTGGCCGAGGCGGGCGCCGTCGCGCACCCGAGCGTCGCGGGCGGGGCGACCGCCACCTCGATCGCGTCGAACGGATGCCTCATCGGGCCGGGCGCCGGTGACAACGCGGGCGCCTCCCTCGGGCTCGGCATGACGCCGGGCGACATCGCCATCTCGATCGGCACCTCCGGGGTGGTCTCCGCCGTCGCGCCGCAGCGCACCGCGGACGGCTCCGGCGCGATCAACGGCTTCGCCGACGCGACCGGCAATGCGCTCATGCTCGCCGTGACGCTCAACGCGGCACGGGTCCTGGACGCCGCCCGCGAGGTGCTCGACGTCGACTTCGACGGGCTGGCCGAGCTCGCGCTGCAGGCTCCGCCCGGGTCCGACGGCCTCGTCCTCGTGCCGTACCTGGAGGGCGAGCGCACGCCCAACCGGCCCGACGCCACCGGCACCCTGCACGGCATCCGCCTCGCGACGTCCACCCGCCCTCACCTGGCTCGCGCATACATCGAGGGCATGCTGTGCGGTCTCGCGGACGGTCTCGACGCCCTGCGCGCGCAGGGCGTCGCCATGGAGCGCGTGATGCTGATCGGCGGTGCGGCACAGTCGACGGCGGTGCAGCAGATCGCCCCGCAGGTGTTCGGGCTGCCGATCAGCATCCCCGAGCCCGGCGAGTACGTGGCCGACGGCGCCGCGCGCCAGGCCGCCTGGGCGCTGGCCCGTGCGGCCGACCCCGCCGCCGCGGCACCCGCATGGTCCACGACGATCGCCACCACCCTCGACGCCGACCCGAAGCCGGTGGTCCGCGAGCAGTACGCCGCCGTCCGCGACCTCGCATGAGCCGGAGGTGCAGCGTAGGGAGTGGGCCGAGGAACGAGGCACGCGCCCGGAGCGGAACCGCAGGCTCATGCGATACGGGGAGAGCATGAGCCGGAGGTGCAGCGCAGGGAG
>NZ_JAMTCT010000031.1 GCF_024171995.1 Promicromonospora umidemergens
CCGCGATCCGGGCCAGCGTCCAGCCCAGATCCCGCCCGTGCTGGATCGAGATCCGCTCATCCAAGCTCAACCGGCGCCCAAGCCCGCCAGGACGGTCCGGATCCGGCACCACCCGCAAGCTGTTACCGCCCCGACCTGACTTCAACAGTCCCATCCCGGCAGCCTGGACCCACCACTCACGGACCGTCGCGAACGACACCCCGCACACCCTGAACGCCTGCAACATCGGCATCCCCGACGCCACAGCATCCAGCACTTCCCGCCGCTTGGACAACGGCCACGGATACCCAGACGGCATCACAATCCCCGATCAGTCGACGTTGCACTGACCGTATGAATCCGCCAGCCTGATCGACGCGTGTATTGCGGCTCGGCGCCCACGGCGGGAGCTAACTTGCGGCTCGACGCCCACGGCGGGAGCTAACGTGCGGTTCGGCGGCGGGGCCGGGCCGCTACCGAGTCTGCGCGACCCAGCTCGCGTGCATGCGGGCGTAGATGCCGCCCGCCACGGCCAGATCGTCGTGCGGGCCGACCTCGGCCACGTGGCCCTGGTCCACGACGACCACCAGGTCGGACGCCTCGGCGGTCGAGAGCCGGTGCGCGATGGTGATCGTCGACCGGCCGGCCGTCAGGGAGTCAAGAGCCCGCGCGATGCGGACCTCGGTCGCGGGATCCACCGCCGACGTCGCCTCGTCGAGCACGAGCAGGTCGGGCTGGGCGAGGTAGGCCCGCGCGATCGCGACCAGCTGCCGCTCCCCCGCCGACAGCGACTCGCCCCGCTGGCCCACCTCAGTGTCGAGCCCGTCGGGCAGGTCGGCGACCCAGTCGGACAGACCGAGCTCGACGAATGCCCGCTCGACCGCTGCACGCGTCTCGGGGGAGGTCTCAGCGGGCTCGGCCTCCGGCTCAGCGGTCGAGCCCGCCGGGACACGAAGGCCGTACGCCGCGTTGTCCAGCACCGTCCCGTCGAAGAGGAAGCCCTCCTGCGGCACGAGCACCACCCGCTTGCGCAGCGACGCGAAGGCCAGGTCGCGCAGGTCCACGCCGTCCAGCTCCACGGCACCGGCCGTCGGGTCCATGAGGCGGGTGACGAGCTTGGCGATCGTCGTCTTGCCGGAGCCGGTCTGGCCCACGACCGCGACCTTGGTGCGCGGCGGCAGGTCCAGCGTCACCCCGTGCAGCACCTCGGGCCCGTTCGGGTACGAGAACCGGACGTCGCGCAGCGTCACGTGGGCGGGTCCGCGCTCCTGCGTCACCGCGTCCGGCTTCTCGGCCACCTGCACCGGCGTATCGATGATGGCGATCACCCGCCGCCACCCGGCCACGGCGTTCTGCAGCTCGTTGAGGATCTCGGTGGCCATCTGCACCGGCCCGGTGAACAGCTGTACGAGGAACAGGAAGGCCACGAGCTGGCCCGCCGTCAGACCTCCGCCGACGCCGAGCAGCGTCCCGACGACCACGACGACCGCGAGCACCAGGTTGGCGATCAGGACGCCCGACGAGAACGTCGCCGCGACCAGGACCTGCGACCGGGCCTGCGCGCTGCGGGTGGCCTCGACGGCACCGCCGATACGGCGCCCCGTGCGTTCGGACACGCCGTAGGCGCGCACCGTCTCGGCGCCCACGACCGACTCGGAGACGGCGCCCAGCATCGCCCCGACTCGCTCGCGCACCAGGGTGTAGGCGCGGTTCACGTACTTCTGCCCGTACCGGATCACGAGGAACATCGGGATGAAGCTGACCCAGACCACTGCCGTGAGGATCGGCGAGTAGACGAGCATCAGCCCGGTCGCCACCACGATCTGCAGCGCGCTGACGAGCAGCATGATGCCGCCCCACTGCACGAACAGCGACACGGTGTCGACGTCGCTGGTCACGCGCGAGACGAGCGCGCCCCGCCGTTCGGTGTTCTGCGTGAGGGTCGAGAGGTCGTGCACGTGCCGGAACGCCTTGACCCGCAGCGTCGCCAGCCCGGCCTCGGCCGCGCGGAACAGGCGCACGTTGACGAGTGCCGCGCACAGGCCGGCCAGCACGAGCGCCCCCGCCGCCAGCACCGCCAGGAGCGCCACCCGCCCGGCATCGGGCCCGGCGTCGGCCAGGATGCCGACGTCGATCGTCTGCTGCACCGCGAGCGGCACCACCACGCGGCCGGCGGCCGCGAGGGACGCGAGGCCGAGCGTGAGCCAGATCCCCCTGGTGATCTCGGGGCTGATCTGGATCCCGCGGCGCAGTGTCGCGAAGACGCCGAGCTTGCTCGTGGACTCGATGCGGGCACCGTCGGCGTCGAGCAGGTCCTCCGGCACGTCGGTCACGTCGGGTTCGTCCGTCACCGTGGTCATCGGGCCACCTCTTCCAGCTCGTCGTCCAAGGCGCCGGCGGCGGCCGCGTCCGCCCGTTCCTGCTCGCGGCGCTCGGTCTCGACCTCGTAGGCCGTGGCGAGCTCTCGGTAGCCGGGATCGCGTGCCATGAGCTCGTCGTGCGTCCCCGTGTCGACCACTCGGCCGCCGTCGACGTGGACGACCCGGTCCGCGAGCGTCACCGACGACATGCGGTAGGCGACCATGATGACGGTCGTGCCGGGGCTGTGGTCGCCCGCCCCGGCGGCGGACCCTGGCTCGGCCGCGCCGGCCGCTCTCTCGTCGGCCCGGTCGGCCAGGCCACGCAGGATCTCCTGCTCCACCCGCGGGTCGACGGCGCTGGTCGCGTCGTCGAGCACGAGCAGCCGCGGGCCGCGGACCAGGGCGCGCGCGATCGCGAGCCGCTGCCGCTGACCACCCGACAGGTTGGCGCCGCGCTCCCCCAGTGGCGCGTCGAGCCCTCCGGCCATGGCGCGGACCGTGTCCTCCAGGCGGGCGAGCCGCAGCGCGTCCCACACCTCGGCGTCCGACGGCGCGCCGGGCGCCCCCTCGTCGGCAAGCGTCACGTTGCCGCGCACCGTGTCCTCGAAGACGAACGTGGTCTGCGTGACGAACGCGACCTGGTCCGGGATCTCACCGTCGACAAGGGTTCGCGCATCGACGCCGTCGAGCAGAACGTGCCCGCGGGTCGGGTCGGACAGCCGGGCGAGCAGGCTCACCAGGGTGGTCTTGCCGGAACCCGTTGTGCCGACGACGGCGACCGTCGTGCCCGGTTCGACACCGACGTCCACGCCGTCCAGCAGCGTGATCGAGCGCTGCTGTGCCCCGCTGAGCGCCGGCACGTCGACGCCCACTCCCTCCAGACGGACCGCCAGGCCCGGCTGACCGGGCGTCCGGGACAGCCTGGCGTCGCCGTACGCGAGCGCTCCGGTCGAGTCGACGACCTGCGCGATGCGCTCGTAGCCGACCAGCGCGCGCGGCAGCTCGCCGAGCACCCAGCCGAACGCCTGGACCGGCACCGTCATCATCGTGAGCAGGTAGGCGGCGGTGACGATGTCGCCCGCGTCGACGTCACCGGTGGAGATGCGCCACGTGCCGATACCGAGCACCAGCAAGGTGCCGACCGCAGGCAGGGTCTGGATCACCGGGTCGAACAGCGAGCGCACGATGCCGACACGCACGTTCGCCGCCCGCAGCTCCTGGGTGCGGTCGTCGAACCGGCTCTCCTCGCGGTCCTCGGTCCCGAGCGACTTGACCAGCAGGGCCGCCTCGAAGCTCTCGTGAGCCGCGTCGGCCACGTCGCCACGCAGGCGTTGTGCCCTGGTCACCGCCGGCGACATGTGGCGCTGGTAGATCGCGTTCACCGCGACGGTGACGGGGATGATCGCGAGCGCCGCGATCGCGAGCCAGGGGTCGATCATGAAGAGCATCACGACGGAGACGCCGATCATGACCACCACGCCGAGCGCGAACGGCAGCGGGTTGAAGACACCGGTCGCGGCCTCGGTGTCGGAGGTGGTGTGGTTGAGGAGCTGACCGGCCGGGTGCGCGCGGTGCCAGGAAGCGGGCAGGCGCAGGTACTGGCGGGTCAGGGCGGTGCGATGGTCGGCCTGGATGCGGACCACACCGAAGCCCGCCCAGATGCGGCGACCGGCGACGGACAGGGCGAGCGTCAGCGCGACGGCCGCGAGCACGAGGCCGCCGAGCCAGACCCGGTCGCGTGCCACCTCGTCACCAGCGATGGCGGGGACGACGACGGAGTCCGTGGCCCAGCCGACGGCGCGGCTCACACCGACCGTCAGCGCGCCGAAGATCGCCGACGCTCCCACGGCCAGGGCATAGATGCCGGGGTGGGAGCGCATACCGCGCCACATCAGCGCGAGCGAACGGCCGACGCGGGAGCCGGCCAGGGCCATAGGTCTGGATCGCGGGGCATCTGTGGGCACGGCAAAACCTCGCTCCTCGGGGACAGCACAATTTTCTCACGGCCCGGGAATCGATTCGACAGATTTTCGCCCAGGGCATCGACGACGTTAGGACCTCAACGTTGGTTGAGGTCAAGGGGTCTCGACGAGCACGGCCGGCAGACAGGGCTCGGCCGTTGATGGATCAGCGCACCTCAAGGCCCGCCGCACGCATCGCGTCCTTGACCTGGCCCACCGTCAGCACGCCGAAGTGGAACACCGACGCCGCGAGGACGGCGTCGGCCCCCGCCTTGGCGGCCTCCACGAAGTGCTGGGGCGTGCCCGCGCCGCCGGACGCGACGAGCGGCACACGGACACGGCCCCGCACGGCGCGGAGCATCTCCAGGTCGAACCCGGCTGTGGTGCCGTCGGCGTCCATCGAGTTGAGCAGGATCTCGCCCGCGCCGAGGCGGGCAGCCTTCTCGGCCCACTCCACAGCGTCGATCCCGGTCCCGCGCCGCCCACCGTGCGTGGTCACCTCGTAGCCCGACGGGGTGACCACGTCGCCCGTGACCCGGCGCGCGTCGACGCTCAGCGTCAGCACCTGGGAGCCGAACCGCTGGGCGATCTCGGCGATCAGCTCGGGCCGCGCGATGGCTGCCGTGTTCACGCCCACCTTGTCGGCGCCCGCCCGGAGCAGCCGGTCGACGTCGTCCGTCGAGCGCACGCCGCCGCCCACCGTGAGCGGCACGAACACCTGCTCCGCGGTGCGGCTCACAACGGAGACCATGGTCTCGCGGTCGCCCGACGAGGCGGACACGTCCAGGAACGTGAGCTCGTCGGCGCCCTCGGCGTCGTACCGGTCGGCGAGCTCGACCGGGTCCCCCGCGTCGCGCAGGTCGGCGAAGTTGACGCCCTTGACCACTCGGCCCGCGTCGACGTCCAGGCACGGGATCACGCGGATCGCGACAGACATCAGCCCTCCTTCTCCTTGGTCTCTTCCTCGGTACCCGCCTTGGGCGGATCGAGCTCGTTCGGATCGAGCTGGTGCGCGTCGAGTATGTCCACCACGTAGACCAGCGTCTCGCCGGCGAGCCGGCTCGTGGTGTTGGCGTGACCGTCCTGCGGTGGTACCACCAGCAACACCTGGGATCCGACGGTCTGTTCCAGCAGTCCCTGGTCCCAGCCCTCGACCAGCCTGCCGATCCCGATCTCCACGGACTGCGGCGGGGTGTCCTCCGTCCAGGTGGTGTCGACGACGCCCCCGTCGCTCCAGCGGACCGCGGTGAGCTCGACGGTGAGGATCTGCCCTGCCCGTACCTGCTGGCCCGACCCGCGGATCAGCGGGTGCACGACGAGCTCCGTCGGCGGTTCGACGCCGCGCGGGATCCGCACCTCCGGCACGCCGAGATCGTCGAGCCGCACCTGCGGCAGGCTCTTGGCCGGGGCCACACCTTCGACGCCGGACGCGCGGGCGGGCAGCACGTCCACGACCAGCAGCACCGGGACGCCGTCCTGCTCCTCGACGATCGAGAGCCGCGCGCCGACGCGCTTGCCGTCGAGCGCCTCGAAGAGGTTGTTGCCGAGGGACCGCTCGGTCATCGTGTAGGCGGCAGGCGCCGTGCGGAACGTGTTCTGCAGCTCCGTGCCGTCGCGGCCGTCCTGCGCGTAGAGGTTCAGCAGCACCGGGTCGTCGCGCTCCAGCACGTCCCCGGTGCCAGGCCAGACCGTGCGCGAACCCGACCGCACCACGTCGAACGGTTTCTCGTAGTCGAGCGTCGGCGGAGCGCCGCTCGTTCCGTCGACCTGCAGCGGAGCCTGCGACTCCGACGACGTCGGTGCTGGGCCGACCTCGACCGGCAGCGATGCCGGCGCGCACGCAGCTGTCGCCGTCACCGTCGCCGCTGCCAGCGCACCGACGATGACACGTACCCAGGAACTCACCAGCAGAGTCTCCCATGACGTGGGTGTGCCCCGGGATCGACCCGTGGTCGATCCCGGGGCACCGACCAGGCCCTACATGCTCTCGATGAGCCGCTCCACGCGGTCGTCCACGCTCTTGAACGGGTCTTTGCACAGCACGGTGCGCTGTGCCTGGTCGTTCAGCTTGAGGTGCACCCAGTCCACCGTGTAGTCCCGGCGCGCCTCCTGTGCCGCGCGCACGAAGTCACCGCGCAGCTTGGCCCGGGTGGTCTGCGGCGGCAGTGCCGTGGACTCGAAGACCTCCAGGTCGGTCGTGACCCGCTCGACCATGCCACGTGCCGCGAGCAGGTTGTACAGGCCCTCCGTGCGGGAGATGTCGTGGTATGCGAGGTCGAGCCGCGCGACGCGCGGGTCGTCGAGCCCCATACCGTGCTTCTCCTGGTACCGCCGGATGAGCCTGAGCTTGATGGCCCAGTCCAGCTCACGGTCCACGAGCGACAGGTCCTCCGCCTCCAGGGCACGCAGCCCGCGCTCCCACAGGTCGAGCACCTGCTTGACCACCGGCGTGACCTCGAGGTTGGCCTCGACCAGCTCGCGAGCCCGCTCGTAGTACTCCGACTGGATCTCGATGGCAGTCATGGTCCGGCCGTTGGCCAGCGTCACGGAGTGCTTGCCCGTGCGGTCGTGGCTGATCTCGCGGATGGCACGGATCGGGTTCTCCAGCGTGAGGTCCCGCATCGGCACCCCTGCCTCGACGAGACGCAGCACCAGGTCGGTGCTGCCCACCTTGAGCATGGTGGTCGGCTCCGCCATCGACGAGTCGCCGACGATGACGTGCAGACGGCGGTACAGCTCGGCGTCGGCGTGCGGCTCGTCGCGCGTGTTGATGATGGGGCGCGACCTCGTGGTGGCGCTGGAGACGGCCTCCCAGATGTGGTCGGCGCGCTGCGAGAGGCAGTACACCGCACCACGCGGCGTCGAGAGCACCTTGCCTGCCCCGACCAGGATCTGACGGGTGATGAGGAACGGCACGAGCACGTCGGACAGCCGCGAGAAGTCGCCCGACCGCCGCACCAGGTAGTTCTCGTGGCAGCCGTAGGAGTTGCCCGCTGAGTCCGTGTTGTTCTTGAACAGGTGGATGCGGCCAGGGAGGTCCTCGTGCTGGAGGCGCTGCTGCGCGTCCGCCACGAGCCCCTCAAGAATGCGCTCCCCGCCCCGGTCGTACGACACGAGCTGGCGCACGTCGTCGCACTCCGCCGTCGCGTACTCCGGGTGCGAACCCACGTCGAGGTAGAGGCGGGAGCCGTTCCTCAGGAACACGTTCGAGGAACGGCCCCACGCCACCACCTTCCGGAACAGGTAGCGGGCGACCTCGTCAGCAGACAGACCACGCCCGTCATCGGCCGCGCACGTCACGCCGTACTCGGTCTCGAGACCGAAGATCCTGCGGTCCATGGACTTCCCCTCCCTGTTCGCGGAACCTGCTGCTAGCGGTCGGCGCCTGGCGTAGCGCCGGGGGTGCCCGGCTCCTCGCCGGGCTTCTCCTCGGTCGGGGACTTCCCGGTCGGAGGCTTCCCGGTCGGAGGCTTCCCGGTCGAGGACTTCCCGGTCGGGGACTCGTCGGTCGGGGACTCGTCGGCCTGCTCGGTCGGTGCTGCAGGTGCGGGAATCGGCTCGGCCCTGGCCTGGGTGCTGCCCTCGGCCTCGGGTGCCGACTTCGCGGAGGGCTCCGCCGGTTGCGCGGCCGCCGCCGGCGGCTCCGCGCCCTCGGCGAGGAGCTCGGCCAGGACCGGGCGGGCGAGGCGTCGGAACGACCGCCGCGGCCGGTCCCGTTCCAGCACCGCCACCTCGAGCTGAGCGGCCTCGATGGTGCGCGAGGCCGATCCATCGCCCGAACCGAGCGCGGCCACGGCGAGGCGTAGCGCCTCCCCGAGCGACATGTTCTCGCGCCAGCCCTCCTTGACACGCCGGCCGAGCTGCTCGGCCTGACCGCCCATGACGACGAAGCCGTGCTCGTCCGCCACGGTGCCGTCATAGGTGAGCCGGTAGATCTGGTCGTCCGCCGAGTCGGCGCCCACCTCTGCGACGACGATCTCCACCTCGAGCGGCTTGGACTCGGTGATGAACACGGTGCCGAGCGTCTGCGCGTACGCGTTCGCCAGGCCACGCGCCGTCACGTCCGACCGGTCGTAGGAGAAGCCCCGCATGTCGGCGTACCGCACGCCGGCCACCCGCAGGTTCTCGAACTCGTTGTACTTGCCGACGGCCGCGAAGGCGATGCGGTCGTAGATCTCCGAGATCTTGTGCAGCGCGCGCGACGGGTTCTCCGTGGCGAACGCGATGCCGCCGTCGTAGGCGAGCACCACCACGGACCGGCCGCGAGCGATGCCCTTGCGGGCGAAGTCCGCCCGGTCCTTCATCAGCTGCTCTGGTGAGACGTAGAACGGCATGTTCATGCGAGGTGCCCCCTCTCTCGGCGCTGCGCCACGATCTGCTCCGCGACGCGGGAGATCTCCGCGTCCTCGATGCGCTGATAGCCGTCCTCGGACACCGTGGCGACCACCGGGAAGATGCCACGCACCGTGTCGGGGCCACCCGTCGCCGAGTCGTCGTCAGCGGCGTCGTAGAGGGCCTCTACCGCCACGTGGACCGCCGCCTCAGCGTCCATCCCACGACGCCACAGCTTCTTCAGGGAGCCGCGGGCGAAGAGCGAGCCCGAGCCCACGCCGTGGTGCTCATGCTCCTCGTACCGCCCACCGGTGGCGTCGTAGCTGAAGATCCGGCCCATGCCCTTGGCCAGGTCGTAGCCCGCGAACAGCGGCACCACCGCCAGCCCCTGCATCGCCATGGGCAGGTTGCCACGCAGCATCGTCGCCAGGCGGTTCGCCTTGCCCGTGAGCGAGAGCAGCGAGCCCTCGATCTTCTCGTAGTGCTCGAGCTCCAGCTGGAAGAGCCGCACCAGCTCCAGCCCGATACCGGCAGAGCCTGCGATGCCCACGGCCGAGTACTCGTCCGCAGGGAACACCTTCTCGATGCTGCGGCTGGCGATCATGGGGCCTGCGGTCGCCCGGCGGTCCCCTGCCAGCAGGACACCACCGTCGAAGGTGAGCGCCACGATCGTGGTGGCGTGCGGGGACAGGGTCGCCGGGTCGGTCACGCCGGCCGGCATGACCCGGTTCCCGGGCAGGCGGTCGGGGGCGTGCTCGGCCAGGAAGTCCACGAAGGACGACGATCCCGGACGCAGGAAGGCGTCCGGGAGTCGTCCTGTGGTGCGGTCTGCGCTCAGGGTCACTGCCCACCCTTCTGGACGAATCCACGAACGAACGACTCGGCGTTGGTCTCCAGGACCCCGTCGATCTCCTCGAGCAGAGCGTCGACCTCGTCGTCGTCCTTCTGTGCCGCCGCAGCGGCGGGGGCCGGAGCCTCCGCGTCGTCGTCGGGAGTGCGGTCCTCGTGTGACGGGTTGATTTGTTCCTGACCGGCCATGATCGCCTCCTGGTGATTCACTGACGTAGTGCTGGTCTCGAAGCCTACGGCCTGACCCTAGATACCGACCCTAGGCGGTGACACTGACATAGAAGGTCACCTCCTTCCGGAGAGTCCCGCGAGCAGGGTCGCTGCGTCAGGGCTCGCGTCGAGCAGTGCGCCGATGTGGCGGCGCGTGCCGCGGGTCGGGTCGAGCATCGGCACACGCTGCAGGGCCTGGGACCCGTCGACGTCGAAGATGACGGAGTCCCAGCTCGCCGCCGAGATCTGGTCCCCGTAGCGAGCCATCACCTCGCCCCGGAAGTAGGCGCGGGTGTCCGTCGGCGGGTGCTGCACCGCCCGGGCGACGCTCTCCTCGTCGACGATGCGGTCCACCGCGCCCTTGGCGAGCAGCCGGTGATAGATGCCGCGCTCGGGGCGCACGTCGGACCACTGCAGGTCCATGGCGTGCAGTCGCGGGTGGTCCCACTCCAGGCTGTCCCGCGAGCGCAGCCGGTCGAGCAGGCGCAGCTTGGCGATCCACTCCACCTCGCGCACACAGCTCGCCCGGTCCGTGCCGAGCCGCTCCACGACCGACGCCCAGCGGTCCAGCACGGCGTCCGACTCGGCGTCGGTACCGAGCACCTTCAGGGACCGCCGCACGACGTCGGCGACCTCACCCTGGACCTCCAGCGCCGTCATCGTCCGGCCGTCGGCCAGATCGAGCGGTGCGGTCAGCTCGAGGTCGCGCGACACCTTCTGCACGTCGCTCACCGGGCTGGCCAGGCGCAGCGCACCGAGCTCCGCGCGGGCGTCCACGCCCGCCTCCGCCAGCTCGTCGAGGTGCTCCAGCACCCACAGGACCAACGAGGTCGTGCCCGTCTTGAGGTAGGTGGGCACCTCCATCAGGTTGGCGTCGCCGACGATGAGGTGCAGGCGGCGCCATCGCTGACGGTCGGCGTGCGGCTCGTCACGGGTGTTCACGATGGGCCGGCGCAGCGTCGTCTCCAGGCCGATCTCGGCCTCGATGTAGTCGGCGCGCTGCGAGATCTGGTAACCGGCGGTGCCGCTCGTCGCGCCGAGGCCGACCCGGCCGGAACCCGTGAAGACCTGACGGGTGACGAGGAACGGCGTGATGAGCTCGGCGAGCGTGGTGAAGGGCAGCGCCCGGTCCACGAGGTAGTTCTCGTGCGTGCCGTAGCTGGCGCCCTTGCCGTCCACGTTGTTCTTGTAGAGCACGACCTCGCTGCCGGGGAAGCTCGCCAGCTCCCGCAGCGCGGCGAGCATGACCCGCTCGCCGGCGACGTCCCAGCGCACGATGTCCTCCGGAGTCATCACCTCGGGCGAGGAGTACTCGGGGTGGGCGTGGTCGACGTACAGCCGGGCACCGTTCGTGAGGATCACGTTCGCGGCGCTCGGGTCGTCGTACTCCTCGGCGGGCGGCCGCTCGACCTCCTGGGTCGACCCGGTCCGGCGTCGGCCCCGGCCCGGCAGCCCCGGCTCCACCACGGGCACCTGCCCGGTGACGGGGCCCGACGGCGCGGGCAGCGCCGGGTCGTCGGTCAGCATCGACGGCTGCGCCGAGGCGCGGTCGAGGTGGAACCCGCGCGCGTCCTGGAGCGGGTCCTCGTCGTCATAGTCCCAGCGAGCCTTGCCACCCGTACCTTCGGTACGCGTAGAGATCGCTCGGTAGGTCGTCACCACCTGGCTCGACAGCAGCATGGGGTTGGCCAGGGGACGACCTGGCTGCAGCACCCCGTACTCGGTCTCGATGCCCATCACACGACGTACGCTCACGTCCACCACCCTATGCCGGAGTAGTCCCGTTGGTCAGGCAGGGCCCGCGCCCGCCGGTCGGACGGAAACGGACCCTGCCCGGATCGCTCTCAGAGGTACTGACCGGTGTTCTGGACGGTGTCGATGGTGCGGGGCGTCGCACCCTCGCCCTTCTTCTGGACGATGGTGCGGATGAAGACGATGCGCTCGCCCTTCTTGCCGCTGATGCGCGCCCAGTCGTCGGGGTTCGTCGTGTTCGGGAGGTCCTCGTTCTCCTTGAACTCGTCGACGCACGCGGTCAGCAGGTGCTCCACGCGGATGCCCTTCTGCCCCGTGGACAGGAAGTCCTTGATCGCGTTCTTCTTGGCCCGGTCCACCACGTTCTGGATCATGGCACCGGAGTTGAAGTCCTTGAAGAACAGGACCTCCTTGTCCCCGGACGCGTAGGTGACCTCGAGGAACTGGTTCTCCTCGTCCTCCGAGTACATCCGTGCCACGACCGAGGTGATCATGCCGTCGAGGGCCGAGGCGATGTTGCCGTCGTACTCCGCCAGGTCCTCGGCGTGGATCGGCAGCTCCTTGGTGAGGTACTTGCCGAATATCTCCTTGGCACCCTCGGCGTCGGGCCGCTCGATCTTGATCTTCACGTCGAGGCGCCCCGGGCGCAGGATGGCCGGGTCGATCATGTCCTCGCGGTTGGACGCGCCGATGACGATGACGTTGTCGAGCCGTTCCACGCCGTCGATCTCGGCGAGGAGCTGGGGCACGATGGTGGTCTCCACGTCCGAGGAGAGTCCGGTACCGCGGGTGCGGAACAGCGACTCCATCTCGTCGAAGAAGACGACGACGGGCATCCCCTGGCTGGCCTTCTCCCGAGCACGGGCGAAGATCAGCCGGATGTGCCGCTCGGTCTCACCCACGTACTTGTTGAGCAGCTCCGGGCCCTTGACGTTGAGGAAGAAGCTCTTCACCTCGGGGTTGCCCCCGTTGGCACGCGCGACCATCCCCGCGAGGGAGTGGGCCACCGCCTTGGCGATGAGCGTCTTGCCGCAGCCGGGCGGACCGTACAGGAGCACACCCTTGGGCGGACGCAGCCCGTGCTCACGGAACAGGTCGGGATGCGCGAAGGGCAGCTCGACGGCGTCCCGGATCGCCTCGATCTGCGGGCCGAGCCCGCCGATGTCCTCGTACTCGATGTCCGGGACCTCTTCGAGGACCAGCTCCTCGACCTCGGACTTCGGCACGACCTCGAACACGAAGCCGCTGCGCGTGTCGATCGTGAGCGAGTCACCCACCCGGAGCGGCACGTCCATCACCGAGCCGGCGAGGCGCACCACGCGCTCCTCGTCGGCGCGGCCGACGACGAGCACCCGGTCACCACCGAGCATCTCCTTGACGGTCACCAGCTCGCCCGTGCGCTCGTACTCACCCGCACCGACCACCGTCATGGCCTCGTTGAGCTTGACCTCCTGGCCCGGGCTGAGCCGGGTGACGTCCAGGTTGGGACTCGCGGACACATGCATCTTGCGGCCGGCGGACGAGATGTCGACCGAGCCGTCGGCATGAGCCCCAAGGAACACGGCGTACGTACCCGGCGGCTTGGCAAGCTCGTCGAGCTGCTTCTTCAGCTCGACGATCTGGTCGCGCGCCGCACGGAGTGCCTCCGCCAGACGCTCGTTCTTGGCTGAGAGGAGGGCAATCTGGCGCTCGTAGTCGCGGTTTGGCAAAGACTCATGCTCGGGATGGTTATATCCTGACGTGCTCTCGGTCATGACATCCCCTCTCGTAGGGCCCGGGAGGCGACCATATGACGCAAACGCCTCCGAGAACAGCACTCTAAGCACAGTCACTGACACACCGGGAGTAAGGACACCCGTTTGGGACGTGCGGGGTACGCGATCGTTACAGCCCGTTCACGCAGACGGGACGTTCGGATCCTCGGGCGCAACGCCCAGGTCACGGCGCACCTTACGGACCTTCTTGTCCGACACGGCGCGCTCACCGAGCTCCTCCGGAGTCCACTCCGCCTCGGGCGTCACGGGGTACGCACCCTTGGCAGGACGCCGTTTCCGCTCGGGCGCGGTCACGCCGTCGGCCATCCGGCGGGCGATGATGAGGAAGCCCGTGTGGCCGATCATCCGGTGCTCGGGACGCACGGCCAGACCCTCGAGGTGCCACCCGCGGATCATCGTCTCGAAGGCCACCGGCTCGGTGAACCGGCCGTCCGCACGCAGATCTTCCGCTGTGCGCGAAAGTTGCGTCGTGGTGGCCACGTAACAGACGAGGACACCGCCGGGCGCGAGCGCCGAGGCGACGGCGTCGACGTTCTCCCAGGGTGCGAGCATGTCCAGGACGACCCGGTCGACCTCGCCGGGCTCCGCGACCTGGGGCAGCACGTCGGAGAGGTCGCCGACCGAGAGCTGCCACGCCGGGTGCGGGCCGCCGAAGAACGTCTCGACGTTGCCCTGCGCGATGGCCGCGAAGTCCTCGCGCCGCTCGATCGAGTGCACGTGGCCCGCGTCGCCGACGGCACGCAGGAGGGACATGGTCAGCGCGCCGGAGCCGACGCCCGCCTCGACCACGCGTGCGCCAGGGTAGATGTCGGCCATGGCGACGATCTGCGCGGCGTCCTTCGGGTACACGACGGCGGCACCGCGGGGCATCGACAGGACGTAGTCGGCCAGCAGGGGGCGCAGGGCGAGGTACTCGATGTTGGCGGTGTTGACCACCACGGAGCCCTCGGGCTGCCCGATGAGCTGCTCGTGCTGGAAGTAGCCCCTGTGCGTGTGGAACGTGCCGCCGGGCTGCAGCGTGATGGTGTGCAGGCGATTCTTGGGGTCGGTCAGCTGGACCTTGTCGCCCACTCGGAACGGGCCGCGGCGCTGCTCGGCGCCGGTGGCGGTCGGGGTATCGGTGGGTGTGGTCACGACCGACCATCCTAGGCGCTGGGCCACCTGCCCGCGTGCGGCGGGCGCGGCGCCGCCCGTCACGTCGCGCGGACCGCCCGCGCGACGTCGGCGAGGTCGAGCACCCCGGTGACCCTGCCCGCGTCGACCACCGGGACCAGCCTGGCGCCGCCGGACCGCTGGGCCAGGTGCGTCAGCAGCTCGGTGCCCGCCAGCTCGGGGTGGATCGCGGACCCGGGCGCGAACGGCACCGCGACGGCGTCGACCTGGGTCTGGGCCCGGGCCGTTGCGGGTACCGCGGCGACGGCGTCGGCGTCGAGCACCGCGATCGGGACGCCGTCATGAGTCACGACGACCACGTAGAGGGACGGTACGCCGCCGCCCGCCGCCGCCCGGGCGTCGAGCGCGTCGGCGACGGTGGCACCCAGCGGCACCAGTGCGGCGGGGCCTGCGAGCCCGGCGGCGGACAGACGCGCGACCGCCTCGCGCCGCCGGCCGTTGGTGATCGCGGCCCCCGCACCCGCCCAGAGCAACGCCCCGATCAGCGCCGACCAAAGGACGTTGTAGATGTCCGGCCTGGTACCCAGCACGTACGGCAGCACCAGGGCCCAGAGCAGCACGCCGACGGCGACGACGCGGCCCACCCAGCCGGCCACGACCGTGCCCGTCGTACGCCTGCCCGTGACGGCCCAGACGAGGGACTCAAGGATCTGCCCGCCGTCGAGCGGGAGTCCGGGAAGCAGGTTGAACGCACCGACGAGCGCGTTGGACGCCGCGCCGGCCCACAGCAGGAACGTCGGCACGTCCATCACATGTGAGCCCTGGAGCAGGTCCATCACCGACGGGGCCTGGTACGCGTCCATCACCGGCGAGGCCTGGTAGGCGAACAAGAATCCGGCCGCGAGCGCAAGGTTCGTCAGCGGCCCGACGACGGCGACCAAGAAGCCGTCGAGCGGCCGGCCCAGGCCGCCGGTGTAGGCGGTGTGGCCGCCCCAGAGCGTGACGGCGAGCTCGGTCACGTTCTGGCCGCGCGCCCTGGCGACCAGCGCGTGCGCGGTCTCGTGCAGGAACACAGAGCCGAACAGGAGGAGCACGAACATGAACGCGACGAGATAGGCACCTGCGCCGAGCCCCGGCACGCGCGACTCCGCGGCAGGGACGAACAGGATGGTCAGGATGAACGCCGCGAGGAACCAGGACCGCGTGACGATGACGGGCGCGCCGGCGACGCGGCCGATGACGAACCCCTTCGAACGCTGGGGGGAGGGCGGTGCTGGCGTGGAGGCGGGCTCCGAGGTGGTCACCGGACAAACCTAACCGCCCTGTCGCCCTCGGGTGCACGGCACGCTGTGGACGACTCCCCGGGGATGTCGGTGGCCACCCATAGGGTTGGGGCCATGACGACGACGGAGGTATCCCAGGAGCCGGTGCCGAGCATCCCGGCCGAGGCGGTCGACGCCGCACCGGCGGTGCGCGCGCCCTCGCGGCCGCCGGCCCTGTCGCCCTCCCGTGCGAACGACTTCATGCAGTGCCCCCTGCTGTTCCGGTTCCGGACGGTGGACCGGCTGCCGGAGCCGCCGTCGGCCGCAGCCGCGCGCGGCACCCTGGTGCACGCCGTGCTGGAGCGGCTCTACGACGCCCCGTTGGGCGAGCGGACGCTCGCCGCGGCGCACGACCTGCTGCCTGGCGAGTGGGACCGGCTGCTGGAGGCGGACGACCGGTATACGTCGCTGTTCACCGACGGGGTCGGCCCGGAGGGGCAGGACCGCGACGGCTGGCTCGCGCGGGCCGGCTCGCTGCTCGGTACGTACTTCACGCTGGAGAATCCGAACCGGCTGGAGCCGGCCGAGCGGGAGCTGCTGGTGGAGTCGCAGCTCGACGGCGGTCCCCTGCTGCGCGGCATCGTGGACCGGCTGGACATCGCGCCGACCGGCGACGTGCGGGTGGTCGACTACAAGACCGGCAAGTCTCCGCGCCCGGGCTACGAGACGTCGGCGGTGTTCCAGATGCGGTTCTACGGGCTCGTCCTGTGGCGCGAGCGCGGGGTGCTGCCCAAGATGCTGCAGCTCGTGTACCTGGGCGACGGCCAGGTGCTGCGGGGCGAGCCGACGGCCGAGCACCTGGAGCACACGGAGCAGAAGATCCGCGCCATCTGGTCGGGCATCGAGGAGTCGGCGCGGACCGGCGAGTGGAAGCCGCGCAGGTCCAAGCTGTGCGGCTGGTGCGCGCACCAGGCGATCTGCCCGGAGTTCGGCGGCACGCCACCGGAGATCCCGGAGGGCGCCGTCCAGCTGCGGCTGGGTATCGCCGGCTGAACCGAGTCCGACGCCGCACCGGACGCCGGGCCGCGTGACGCCTCCGGATCACGGTCCGGATCCGGATCCGGATCCGGGTCCGGGTCCCGGTCCGGATCAGCCGAGCAGGTCCACGACCTCGCCCGACACGATGCGTGCGAGCACGTCCAGGTCGATCTGCTTGAGCGAGGCCGCACGGCTGAGCCCGGGGCGCTGCGGCACGGGAACCACGGCGGGAACACCCAGCGTGCGGGCGCCCGAGGCGAGCGCCGACGTGATCCCGGGGCTGGAGTCCTCGATCGCCACGCAGTCCTCCGGTCGCACGCCGAGCAGGCCCGCGGCCACCAGGTACGGCTCGGGGTGCGGCTTGCCGTGCGTCACCTCGTCGCCCGTGACGAGGTGGCCGAAGGTGCCCGCGGGCGCGCCGTCCGCGACGAGCTGGGCCTGGCCGCGGTAGGACATGGTGACGATCGCGCACGGGACGTCCGCAGCGCGCAGGTCTTCGAGCAGCTCGAGCACGCCGGGGCGCCACGGCACCGCCTCGCGCAGCTGCTCGTTCACCCGGGCCACGAGCCAGCCGACGATCTCGGCGGGCTCGAGCGGGACGCCGGCGTCGCGCAGCATCCCGCCGGTGGTGACGAGCGCCTGCCCGACCGCGCTCAGCGCATCCTCATGGGTCCACGTCGCCCTGTGCGTTGCGACGATCTCCCGCTCGGCGAGCATCCAGTAGGGCTCGGTGTCGACGAGGGTGCCGTCCATGTCGAACAGGACGGCAGCGGGCAGGACGGCAGCGGGCAGGGCAGCGGATGAGTCACGGGGCACTGGCACATCGTAGGTGCCGACGTTGTACAGGTGGGACCGGCGTCTTCCGTCGTTGAGCACCGAGCTCAGTCCGCGAGCAGCTCCTGCACGCGTTCCTCCTGGCCGGCGTCCAGCGAGGCCCGGTCGAACGCGGTGACCGCCTTGTCGAACGTCCGGTTCACCGTGGGTTCGATCTCGACGACGCCCGCAGGGGTGACCATCGCCTGCTCGTACTCCGCGATCCAGGCATCGATGTGCGCCACGTACGCGTCGCGCGCCCGGTCGAGCCGGCTGTCGTCGGCGAGCATCACCGCCTGGACGTCCTCCTTGGCGGTCAGGACTTCGTCGCGCGCCTCTGCGGCAAGGTCGGGCACGTCCGTCATGAGCGCGGTGGCGAGCTCCTCCTGCTGCCCGGCGTCGGAGGTGGCCTCGATCTCGTCGAACCGGCCGCTGACCTCGTCGATGTAGTCGCGCATCGTCGACTCGCTGTGCTCCACGGCATCGAGCAGCACGTCAGCGGGCTCGCTGGTGCGCTCGGCCTGGGACCAGGCGATGCCGCCACCGGCGCCGGCGACGAGGGCCGCTCCGACGGCGGACAGCAGGGCCCGGTGATTTCGCAGGTTGAGCATTCGTTCATACTCACCCGAACCCGGGGTCCGCCGCGCACCTCTCAGTGTGATTTCTAGCGGAGCAATCGGACAAACATCCACATTCCCGGCTGGCACGCGTCCAAGATCGTGCGCCGGGACCAGCGTCGCACCCCACAGCCCCGCCGCGCGCGCCGCGACGTCCTGAGCAATGCTGACCCTCGATCGGCGGCCTCGGCCGACGGCTTCCGGCATCGACCGAAGGGAAACAGACAGTGTTCGGACCCGATTTCTTCGAGCGGCTCTCGCAGCGGATGTACTACGACCTCGACGGCAAGCCGATCACACAGGACCAGTGGTCCGTGCTGCGCCTCGGGGCCGGCAGCGCCCACGTCGCGCGGGACCACATCGGGTTCTACCACGTGTCCACCGTCTGGACCGGTGTCGATACCGCGGCCTCTCTCGACGACGAGGACGGTCCCACCCCGCTGATCTACGAGACCATGGTCTTCGTCGAGCGGCTCGACCCAGACGGCGTGCTCGCGGAGGACGACCGGCTGGACTGCACCGAGCAGTACGCGGAGCTGCACGCCACGCGCGACGACGCGCTGGCCGGCCATCACCGCGCTCTGACGATGGTCCGCGACTGGGTAGTCAACGGTCGCCCAGAGCTCTGACGACGGAGGCCACCGATGCAGACCAGCGCGCCTTCCCCGACCACGGCTCTCACCGCCCGCCGCGCCGTGCACGGCCCGGCGATCTACGGTGAACCGATGCACGGAACCACCCCGTGGAAGCTGGACCCCGCGGGCGCACAGGCACTCCTGACCGAGCTCTTCGAGCCGGACGCCGACCGGCTCGCCCACTCGATCGGCGTCGGACGGCGCGCCGAGCATGTCGCGCGGGCGCTGGGCCGGCCGGAGCTGCTCGTCTCCGCCGCCTACCTGCACGACATCGGCTATGCCGCGGCGGCTCGTGACACGGGCCTGCACCAGCTCGACGGCGCCCGCTGTCTTCGTGCGCTCGGTGCCCCGGCGGCGCTGACCGGCCTCGTCGCGCATCACACGGCGGCGACCGTCGAGGCGGCGGAGCGGGGCCTTGACACCATCCTGCGCCGCGAGTTCCCCGAGCCCTCGGGCGACCTCCTGGACCTGCTCACGTACTGCGACATGACGACGTCGGCGCGGGGCGAGGTCGTCACGGTCGACGAGCGGTTCGACCACATCTACGACCGCTATCCGCCGGGTCACCTGGTGTCGCGGAGCATGCAGCGCGTGGAGCCCGGGCTGCGGCGGATCGTGTCGGCCGTCGAGCGCCGGCTGGAGCGGCCGCCGCTCAGGTGAGGAAGGGCTCCGTCCGCACCGGGTCCACCGCGTGCTCGATCCGCAGCCGCATCGAGGGGTGGACGTCCAGCTCGCCGAGCCGGTCGACGGGCTGCCACACGACCTCGCTCGACTCGCCGGAGGTCCGCAGCGCACCGCCCGTGACCGCGCCGCGCATGCAGATGGAGAACTGGGCCCGGACCTCGCCGTCCGAGTACGCGATCACGTGCCGGGGATCGGTGTAGATCCCGACGAGGCCGGTGATCCGCACGCGGTAGCCGGTCTCCTCCTCGGTCTCCCGGACGCCCGCCTCCCGGACGGTCTCGCCCGGGTCGATGCCGCCGCCCGGGAGCGCCCAGAGCCCGTTGTCGGTGCGATGGATGAGCAACAGCCGTCCGACGGTGTCCCGCACCGCCACCGTGACCGAGGGAACCACCGAGTTGACGGGTGGCGCGGCAGGGTCGTCGAAATAGTCGAGCCGTGCCATCACGCCACCCTGCCCGAGTCCTCCGTCCGGGGCCAGGCCTCCAGTGGTTTCGCAGTGCTCCAGACCCGCTCGAACGCCGCCTGGTAGGCGGGCGCCATCGAGGCCTCCGGGCCGTCCTTGAGGTGCAGCAGCGGGTTGGCCCCGGCGGGCGAGCCCCACACGTGCGTATTGACCAGCAGGTCGTCGTCGAACCGGAAGGTCGTGGCGTACAGCGTCTGGTCGTGCAACCGCACCTCGACGCCCGGGGTGCCGAGGGCGGGCGCCAGGTAGGCCAGCACCAGCTCGATCCGCCCGGCGAGCCCCGTGCCGCCCTCCTCCTGGGTACGGATGGTGACCGCATCGCCCTCCGGGTCGCCCAGCAGCATCCGCACCTGCACGCCACGCGCAGCCATGGTGACGATCTCCGTGGTCAGGTCAAGGGTCTGGTCGGGCAGGAACGTCGCCGCGAACGCGTGCAGCTCGAACCGCTGCTCCACGCCCGCGAGGAACGCCCGCCAGGTCCCGGACGGCACGGCACGCCGCGCCGGGTACACCCCGACGATCTCCTGGGCGGCCGCCTCGGCCCGGTCGACGTCGCCCCACAGCGCCGCGACGTCGCAGCCCAGAGCGTCGGACACCGCCACGCGATGGCGCGGGTGCGGCGTGCGGCCCTTGGCCACCCACCGCTCCACGGTCTTCGGGTCCACGCCGACGGCGGCCGCGAGCCGCACCTGGCTCAGGCCGGCCTGACTCATCGCCGCGACCAGTCTTTGATTCCTCACGTGTTACCCCCCAGGGACGTATCTATCACCGAAACGTCCCGAGCGCTGCCGATGGCACGTCCCATGCCTTCGGCGCACAGTGGACACAGCGAGTCGTCCCTGTCCGCCCTATGCCCGACCCGTGCCCCGGAGAGCCTCGTGAACCCCATCGCAGCGCAGTCGGTCACCGAACGTCTCGGCGACGTCATCGATCTCCTGCGTCATGTCCGTGCGGACTGGATCGAAGTCCTCACCGTCACGCCTGAGCGCGTGTGCCTGCAGCCCTGGCACCTGGACGACGGCGAGAGCATCGCCCGCGCGCTCGGCCTGGACCACCCCATCGACCAGCGCATGGTCAACCCTGGCTACACCCTGTGGACCGGGACCTGGCGTGGCGTCGAGGTGCAGGTGCGCGGTGCGCTGCGGGCCGGCGTGCCGGTGTTCTGACCTGGCCGCCCGGTCCGCCGAGGACCCCGGACCTGCGATTCGCCCGTCCGCGAACGCGGCCGCGCCCCTGGCCACGCCGAGCGCCCCACACCCTAGGCTGGGGGGATGACCGACGCGCATCACGAGCGGCCGGAGCAGGCCTCGCCTCGCCAGACCGTGCTCCTCGCTGCCTTCGAAGGTTGGAACGACGCGGGGAGCGCCGCTACGACGGCTCTCACGCACCTGGCCGAGGTGTGGGGCGCCGAGAAGGTGACAGAGCTCGATCCCGAGGAGTTCCACGACTTCCAGGTCAACCGGCCGTACATCTCGTTGGACGACGACGGCAAGCGGTCCATCACCTGGCCGACGACGTCCGTGTCGGTGGCGCAGGTGGGTGAACGCAAGGTGGTGCTCGTGCACGGCGTCGAACCGTCGATGCGCTGGCGCAAGTACTGCGAGGAGCTGCTGCAGGTGGCCGACGACCTCGGGGTGCGAACGGTGATCACGCTCGGCGCGCTCCTGGCCGACGTACCGCACACGCGGCCGATCCCGATGACCGCGACGTCGGACAGCGTCGGCCTGCAGGCCGTGCTCGACATCGAGGCCAACACCTACCAGGGTCCGACCGGGATCGTCGGGGTGCTGCAGCACGAGGCGGCGCAGCGCGACCTGCAGTCGGTCAGCCTCTGGGCGGCGGTGCCGCACTACGTCGCCAACCCGCCGTCGCCCAAGGCGACGCTGGCGATCCTCACGCGCGTGGAGGAGATCCTCGGCGAGTCGGTCCCGATGGGTGAGCTGCCCGACGACGCTGCCGCCTGGCAGCACGGCGTGGACGAGCTGGCGTCGGAGGACTCGGAGATCTCCGAGTACGTGGCCCAGCTGGAGGAGGCCAAGGACACCGTCGAGCTTCCCGAGGCGTCGGGCGACGCGATAGCGCGGGAGTTCGAGCGCTACCTGCGCCGCCGGGACACCGGCGGCAAGGACAGCGGCCCCGAGAAGCTCTGACCGCACGCAGCCGGTACCGGCGCAGCAAAGAGGCCTGAGCCCCACCGGGGCTCAGGCCTCTCTCATCCGGTTCTGGCGGTCGGGTTCACGCACTGTTCGAGATCGGCTCGATCCGCACTCCGGCGTCCGGACCGTGGAATCCCACCCACGTCTCGAGGCACCGTGCGGCGTCCTCTACGCGGTCGTAGACCGGGGCGTATCCCGGCCCGTTGCGCACCACGCGATAACGCGTGCTGCACCGGGGCGTCGTCGTGACGGTGACCCGGGTCTCGCCCGTGAAGTCTTCCTCGTACTCCGTCATGTTCCCCATCCTGCCCCGGGTTAAATGCAAACGGAAGCAGGGGTCAAAACTAACCTGACCGGCGCATGACGTGGCCCTGGCCTACCTGGTACAAACCAGGCCACCGAACGGTCAAAGACGCACTCCGAGCAGGGCGTTCACCGTCCGGGCCATGATCCCGGGGGCGCCCTCCTCGTCCGCGGAGGTGTCCCGCGCGGGGTCCAGCGACACCTCGGCCCAGGCGTCGACGGCGGCCACGGCGGCCGGTGCGTCGAGGTCGTTCGCGAGCGCCGCACGGACCGCGGTCAGCGTAGCGGAGGCCGGTGGGCCGCCGTTGCCCGAGACCGCCGAACACCACCGCACGAGCCGTGCCTCGCCCTCGGGCATCGACGTCTCGTCCCACTCCCACTCGGTGCGGTAGTGGTGGACCAGCAGGGCCAGCCGGATCGCCATCGGGTCGTGCCCTGTCGCGCGCAGGCGCGACACCAGGACCAGGTTCCCGAGCGACTTGCTCATCTTCTCGCCCTCGTAGCCGACGAGGCCCGCGTGCACGTGCGTGCGCGCCCCGGCGGGCTCGCCCCCCTGCGGCCCCGGACACAGCATCCGCAGGTGCGAGGTCGACATCTCGTGGTGCGGGAACAGCAGGTCCGAGCCACCGCCCTGCACGTCGAACCGCTCCCCCTCGGCCAGGCCGAGCCCGTCCCGGGCGATCACCGCGCACTCGATGTGCCAGCCCGGGCGCCCGGTACCGAGCGGTCCGCCGTCCCAGGCGGGCTCGCCCGTGCGCTCGCGGCGCCACAGCAGCGGGTCGAGCGGGTCCTTCTTGCCCGCGCGGTCGGGGTCACCGCCGCGCTCGGCGAAGTCGGCCAGCGCCTGCTCGCGGCCGAGGTGCGCGACGGCGCCGAAGCGCGGGTCCGCGGTCAGGTCGGCGTAGACGTCGCCCAGCTCCGGCGTCGGGCCGCCGGCACCCGGCTCGACCGGCACGCGGTAGGCGGCACCGGACTCGACCAGGGCGGCCACGGCGCGTGCGACCTCGGGTACCGACTCCACGGCCCCCGTCCACGTGTCCGGCGGGACGACGCCGAGCGCCGTCATGTCCTCGCGGAACAGCGCGGTCTGGGAGGCGGCGAGCTCGCGCCAGTCCATCCCGGTCGCCTCCGCGCGCTCCAGCAGCGGGTCGTCGACGTCGGTCACGTTCGAGGTGTAGACGACGTCCTTGCCCGCGTCGCGCCAGGCGCGCACCAGCAGGTCGAACGCGACGTAGGTGTTCGCGTGGCCGATGTGGGTGGCGTCGTACGGCGTGATGCCGCACGCGTACAGCCGGGCGCGTGGCCCCGGCGCCGCCTCGACGAGCTCACCGGTGGACGAGTCGTGGACCCGCACCGGGTCGGAGGCGGGGAAGCCGGGAAGCTCCGGGACTTGGGGTGTGGGCCAGGCGTGCACGCCACCAACGATAACCGTCGGCAACGACACCCCCGGACCACGTCAGGGCCCTGCGCCTGTGTTCTACGCGACGCCGCCGGTCGCGTCGATGGTGCCGGACATGAGCAGCCAGGCGACGGCGCCGGCGAGGGCGAACCGGTAGTACACGAAGGGCTTGTAGGAGTAGTTCCCGATGATCTTGAGGAACCCGATGATCACCGCGTACCCGACGCCGAACGCGACGATCGTCCCGATGATGGTGGCGCCCCAGCCGGGCGCCCCGGCGGTGATCGGCTCGCCCAGCGTCTTGAACAGCTGGTAGAAGCCCGAGCCGAGCACGGCGGGCAGGGCGAGCAGGAACGAGTAGTCCGCGGCGGCCTTCCGCGTGAAGCCCATGGTCAGGCCGGCCGTGATGGTGCCGCCGGAGCGCGAGACGCCCGGCACGAGAGCCAGCGCCTGGGCCAGACCGAAGCCGATGGCGCTGCGCCCGGTGAGCGAGGTCAGCTCGCGCTCCTGGCGGCCGAAGATGTCGGCCAGGAGAAGGAGGAGGCCGAAGAACGTGAGGGTGAAGACCGTGAGCCACAGGTTGCGGAAGGTGGACTCGATCTGTTCCTCGAACAGCAGGCCGAGCACCACGATCGGGACCGAGCCGAAGATGATGTACCAGCCCATCGCGGCGTCGTGGTCCGCGACGACGCCCGGGCGGCCGTGCCGCACGTCGACGGACCCGGGCCGCGGCCCCAGGCCGGTGCGCGCGCGCCAGCCCTTGCCGCTCGCGCCGGACAGCGCCTTGAACCAGGCGACGAGGATCGCGCCGATCTTCTTGCGGTAGTAGATGATCACCGCCGCCTCGGTACCGATCTGCGTGATGGCGGTGAACGCCGCACCAGGATCACCCGAGCCCATCAGCTCACCGACGATCCGCAGGTGCGCCGACGACGAGATCGGCAGGAACTCGGTAAGGCCCTGCACCAGGCCCAGAAGGATCGCTTCCCACGCAGTCACGGGCGGTGACACTACCCCACGGCGCGCCTCCTGACGCACCCGCTGGAGCCGCGGGTAGCCTGCTTCACATGGAACGACGCCGCGTGGGCAGCTCTGGCCTACGGGTCTCCGAACTCGGGCTCGGGACCATGACATGGGGTCGCGACACCGACGAGATCGACGCGGCCGAGCAGGTGCGAGACTTCCTCGACGCCGGCGGCACCCTGATCGACACCGCGGCCAGCTACGCCGACGGCGACGCCGAACGAGTCATCGGCACGCTGCTGTCCGGCAAGGTGGCACGCCACGAGGTGGTGCTCGCCACCAAGGCGGGCATCCGGTCGGAGTCCCGGCCCGACGGCGGCTCCGGCCGCGTGGTGGACGCCTCCCGCGGCGCTCTGCTCGACAGCCTCGACGAGTCGCTGCTGCGCATGGGGACCGATCACGTGGACCTGTTCCTCGTGGCCTGCCCCGACCCGCACACCTCGCTCGAGGAGACCTGCAACGCGCTGCGCATCGCGGTCACCAGCGGACGTGCCCGGTACGTCGGGCTGAGCAACCACCCCGGCTGGGCCACCGCGCGCGTCGCGACGCTGCTGGAGCCCGACATCGGCCTGGCCGCCGTCGAGCTCGAGTACTCGCTGCTGCAGCGCGGCGTGGAACGTGACGTGCTGCCCGCCGCGGACGCCCTCGGGGTCGGGCTGCTCGCCTGGTCACCGCTCGGGCGCGGCGTGCTCACCGGCAAGTACCGGCGCGCCATCCCTGCGGACTCACGGGCCGCTGGGGCGCTCGCGGGGTTCGTGCAGCCGTACCTGGAGGGCTCGGCGCCCGCCGTCGTCGAGGCGGTGGCTACCGCTGCCGAGGGGCTCGGCCGTGCCGCCGGGGAGGTCGCCATCGCGTGGCTGCTGGAGCGCGAGGGCATCGCGTCGGCGATCGTGGGCGCGCGGACGCCCGCCCAGCTTCGTTCGTCGCTGGAGGCCGCGACCCTCGAGCTGCCCTACGAGGTGCACGCAGCGCTCGACGACGTCTCCGCCCCCGAGATCGGCTACCCCGAGCGCTGGTGACCGTGCCGGCGCCCGTGGCTGATCAGCGTTGCTGCGCGGGCTGCGGCTGCTCCTCCGCTTCCTCCAGGTCGTCGTCGAAGTCGATGTCCTCGAGGTCGTCGTCCTCGTCGTCGTCCTCTTCGTCGTCGTCGTCGTCAACCTCGTCGGCCAGGTAGAACGGCGTCACCTCGCCGAACACCGTGGCCAAGGACTCCTCGTACACCTCGTAGGCGTCGGCGAGCACGTCGTACGCGTCGTCGACGGCGGGGTCGTCGTCACTCCGGCGAGTGGCGACCGCGTGATGATGGGCCTCGAGTGCGGCAACGAGGCGATCGAGCGCGGCACGCGGTTCAACGGTCATGCCCTGACTCTAGCGTCAGGTCCTGGCCGGCGGGATCGCAAGTCCTGATCGTTACGGCCGACTTCCGAGGTGCCCCGCACAGGGTTTCCCCCGATGCCTGACCGGGAACGTCGTCCCGTGGGCGGACGACGGGACGGCGGCAGATCGTTTGGATGGTGGGCATGAGCACTCTTGCCCTCGCAGCCGGTCCGGCGGCCGGGACCCGACAGCGCTGGCGGTTCCTCGACTCGCTGCGCGGCTTCGCCGTCTTCGGAATCCTGCTGGTCAACGCGATCGATATCACCGAGGTCGGCATGGCACGGGTGATCGAGGGCGGCGCCCCGGTCACCGACCCGCTGCAAGAGGCGCTCTACCTCACGGTCCAGACCCGCTTCGTGCCCATCTTCATCGTCCTGTTCGGCATGAGCCTCCGGATCGTGCTCGACGGCGCCCGCACCCGCGCCGCGCGCCCCGGGCTGGTGCTGGTGCGCCGCCTCGTCGGCCTCACGTTCATCGGCGGGCTCCTGATGTTCGCCTACCCTGGCAACATCCTGCTGGAGTACGGGATCGTCGGCCTGCTGATGCTGCCCGTCGTCCTGTTCGCCCCCCGCTGGGTGACGCTCGGGGCCGGCGTCGTGCTCACGGTCGCCGCGTACGCGCTCTTCGGCGGGGGTCTGACGTCCGTCCCGGGCCTCGTGCTGCTCGGCGCGGGCGCGGCAGCCTTCGGGCTGCCCAGGGCCCTCGAGACCTCCGGCAAGGCCGTCGCCGTAGTGTTCGCCGTCGCGGTGGCGCTGACGGGACCCGCCCTGCTGTGGCAGCAGACCACGCAGGGCGACCCGCGGTTCTCGACACCGGGCGGGATCGCCGGCCTGGTCATGGCGGTGCTGTACGTCACGGGGCTCGCGCTGGTGTGGCGTACTCCCGCCCGCACCGTGATCGCGGCCGCCTTCGAGCCGCTGGGCCGGATGGCGCTCAGCAACTACGTCGGGGCCGCGATCGTGATGGCACTGGTCCCGCTGGTCGTCGACGTCGGCCACCTGACGAGCGTCGCACCCGTGGTCGTGCTGTCCCTGGCCCTGATCGTGGCGCAGTCTCTCCTGAGCCGCCTCTGGCTCACGTACTTCACCTACGGCCCGGTCGAGTGGCTGTGGCGCACCGTGACCTGGCTCCGTCCGGTGACGTTCCGCCGCGACGCCCGACGGCCGGTGCCGACCTCGTGACTGCGAGCCCGGTCACTGCGCACCGGTCGCTCGGTGGGTCACAATGGGCGGATCGAAGTGTGTTGCTGTCGCCGCTCAGCAATGAAACCGGCATAAACTGACCTCACCCGTGACCCGAGGACGGTGCATCAGATGGCGAGAGACGGCTCCGTGTTCCGCAAGCACAGCCAGTACGAGTACCGCGTCGTGACGTTCGACCCGGACACCACGGTGCCGGACGCTCGCCGGCTGCTCACCGAAGAGGCCGAGTACGGCCGTTGGGAGCTGGCAAGGACCCTTCTCTACATCGGCGGCAGGCGCAAGGTCTGGCTGCGCCGCAAGATCATCAAGGTCTCGTCCACCCTCTGACCGGTCCCGCCCGCTCAGCAGGTCGCCAGCAGGCGGTCCAGCACACGCGTGCCGAACTTCAGCGCCTCCGTCGGCACGCGCTCGTCGACGCCGTGGAACATGCCCGCGAAGTCGAGGTCGCCCGTGAGCTGTAGCGGCGCGAAACCGTAGCCGGTGATCCCGAGCCGGTGCAGCGACTTGTTGTCCGTGCCGCCCGACAGCGTGTAGGGCAGCACCGTCGCGCCCGGGTCCTCCGCGTCGATCGCCGCGACCATGGCGTCGACAAGGGAGCCGGTGAACGGCACCTCGAGCGCCGTGTCCTGGTGGATCGTCTCGATCCGCACCGTCGGTCCGGCGAGCTCGCGCAGCTTCGCCATGCCGGTCTCCTCGTGGCCCGGCAGGAGCCGCACGTCGAGCGTCGCCTCGGCCCGGCCCGGGATCACGTTCGCCTTGTAGCCGGCCTGGAGCTGGGTCGGGTTGGAGGTGTTGCGCACCGTGGCGCCCACGAACTTCGCGACGGGGCCGAGCGCGCCGATCAGCTCGTCGATGGTCGCGGGGTCGGAGTAGTCCACGGGGAGCCCGGTGAGGTCGCCGACGCCGCGCAGCAGCGCGTCGACCGTCGGCGTGATCGTGTACGGCCACGCGTGCTGGCCGATCCGCGCGACCGCCGCCGCCAGCTCCGTCACGGCGTTCTCCTCGTTGACCTGCGAGCCGTGCCCGGCCCTGCCGTCCGCGACGAGGCGCAGCCAGGCCAGCCCCTTCTCCGCCGTCTGCAGCAGGTAGGCGCGCTTGCCGCCCAGCTCGACCGAGTAGCCGCCGACCTCGGAGATGGCCTCTGTGGCGCCCTCGAACAGCTCGGGCCGGTGGTCCACCGCCCACCGGGCGCCGTACACGCCGCCGGCCTCCTCGTCGGCGAAGAACGCGACGACGACGTCGCGCGCGGGCCTGCGTCCCTCGCGCACCATCTGCCGGACGACCGCAAGGATCATGGCGTCCATGTCCTTCATGTCGACGGCGCCGCGGCCCCAGAGCAGGCCGTCGGTCTCCTCCCCGCCGAACGGGTCGACGGTCCAGTCGTCCTTGGCCGCCGGCACGACGTCGAGGTGCCCGTGCAGCACGAGCGCCGGACGGCTGCGGTCCTGCCCCTCCAGCCGCACGACGACGGACGCACGCCCGGGGAGGGACTCGAACAGCTCGGGCTCCAGGCCCACCTCGTGCAGCAGCTCCATGACGTACTCGGCCGCGGCGCGCTCCCCCGGGCCCTCGTTGTTGCCGTAGTTCGACGTGTCGATCCGGATCAGCTCCTGGCAGATCCGGATGACCTCGTCGGCGGCGGCGGGCACGGGCGTGGGCGTGGCGGTCGGAACGGTGTCAGTCACAGGAGCAACCGTACCCAGCCCGTGCTCGACGTCGGGCACGTGTCAGACCAGGCCGCGGCGCTCGAGCAGCGGCCCGATCTCCGCCGGCCGCCCCCGCAGGTCCTCGAACGAGGCGAGCGGGTCCTGCGACCCGCCGCGGGCGAGCAGCCTGTGCCGGAAGGCGTCGCCGTTCGCGCGCGTCAGGCCGCCGTTCTCCGCGTACCACTCGACGGTGTCCGCGTCGAGCACCTCCGACCAGATGTAGGAGTAGTAGCCGGCCGAGTACCCGCCGCCGAAGATGTGGTTGAAGTAGGTCGTGCGGTACCGCGGCGGCACGGACTCGAAGTCGACGCCCGCCGCCGCGAGCGCCGCAGCCTCGAAGGGCAGCACGTCCTCGACCGACGTCGGCACGTCCGACGGCGCGAGCTGGTGCCACGCCTGGTCGAGCAGGGCAGCGGCGAGGTATTCCGTGGTCGCGAAGCCCTCGCCCCAGACACGGGAGGCGAGCATGGTGTCCACCCACTCGGCAGGCATCGGCTCGCCGGTGGCGTGGTGCACGGCGAACGACCGCAGGATCTCCGGTTCCCAGGACCACATCTCGTTGACCTGCGACGGGTACTCCACGAAGTCGCGCGGTACGGACGTGCCCGACTGGGACGGGTAGCGCACGTCGCTGAGCAGGCCGTGCAGCGCGTGCCCGAACTCGTGGAACAGGGTGGTCACCTCGTCCCAGACGAGCAGCGTCGGCTCGCCGGCCGGGGGCTTGACGATGTTCAGGTTGTTGGTCACGACGGGCCGCTGACCGAGCAGCTCGTTCTGGACCACGAGGCTGTTCATCCAGGCTACTGCCTGCTTTGGATTCACCACCAAGTTCGGTATCCTTGCGGGCCATGACGAGAGCGGCGATTTACACGCGCACGGCCAGCGAGGACACCGAGCAGATCGGTGCGATGAGGCAGGTGGAAGAGTGCCAGCGCCTTTGCCAGGAGAACCAGTGGGACGTGGCGGCGGTCGTAGGCGACAGCGCCTCCGGCAACGACAACGACAGGCCCGGCTGGGGCCGCCTCCTAAACATGGTCAAGGGCAACGAGGTGGACATCGTGGTCGCCTGGCAGGCGTCGCGCCTCACTCGGTCGGCCGAGGAACTGAAGGACTTCAGCGACCTCGCCGCAGAGCACGGCGTGGGCATCGCGACGGTCCAGCAGAGCACGCACACGACGCCCGAGGAGGCTGCCATGGCGCGCATCTTCGGCCTCCTCGAGGAGCACGAGTCCGAGCAGCGAGGGCGCGAATGAGCGCCCGCATCATGCCCAAGCGCGCCGTGATCTACACGCGGGTCTCTCGCGACGACACGGGTGAGGGGCAGTCCAACGACCGGCAGGCCAAGGCGTGCCAGCAGCTCTGCGACATGCGCGGCTGGGTGGTCGTGAGGGAGCCCATCAGGGATATCGCGATGTCCGGCTACAGCGGGAAGGGCCGCAACGGCTGGACCGAGGTTATGCGGATGATCGAGGCCGGCGAGGCTGACGTTGTTGTCGCCTGGCACATCGACCGGATGACCCGCAACATGGCGGATCTCGAGAAGCTCATCGACATCGCCGAGAAGCAGGGTGTCGGCGTCGCGACGGTCTCCGGTGACATCGACCTGACGACCGACGTTGGTCGCATGGTCGCGCGCATCCTGGGCGCGGTCGCTCGAGCTGAGGTTGAGCGCAAGGCCGCTCGCACGCGCCTGAAGAACGAGCAGAAGGCGTCGCAGGGCCTCCCCCACCTTGGTGGTCCGAGGCCGTTCGGCTACCAGGAAGACTGGATGGGGACGATCCCTGCCGAGGCGGACGCAATCCGCTTGGGCGCGAAGATGGCCCTGGCCGGCGAGACGTACGCCGCCATCGCTCAGCTCTGGAGCTCGAAGGGCCTCAACCCGCCTCGAGGGTTCGGCAAGGACTGGACGAGCGAGGGCGTGCAGAACTGCCTCACAAACGCTCGCAACGCCGCGATCCGCGTCTACAACGGCAAGCAGGTCGGGCCTGCCGCGTGGGAGCCGATCCTCGACCTGGACACCTACCTACGGCTCACGGAGATCGACCGTAGCCCGAACCGCTCCGCAAACTCGGGCAGGACTGGGCGGGCACCACAGAACGTCCTCGTCGGTGCGTTCGAGTGCGGCAAGTGCGAGGGTCCGGTCATCGCGTCAACCAAGCCCAGGCGCGGCGAGCTCAGGAAGACCTACGCCTGCAAGGCCGGTCATGTCTTCATCGAGCGCGACATTGCCGAGAACTTCATCGAGGGCGCGGCCGTCGCCCGGCTCTCCCGGCCCGACGCGGCGAACCTCTTCTCCGACGATGAGCCCGAGGATCAGCAGGCGGTCCAGGCCGAGATCACCAAGCTGAACGATCGGCTCAAAATGATGTCCAGGATGCTCGGGGCCGGAACCATGGAACAGGAGGACTACGAGGATGCCGCTGGCGTGGCCCGGGGCCTCCTGCGCGATGCTCAGAACCGCCTGCGCACTCGCACGGCGCCGGACTTCGAGGGGCTGAGTCTGGGGACTGGCGCAGTGGCGTCTCAGTGGAAGGAGCTGTCGATGGCGCGTCGTCGGACCATCATCAGGCTCCTGTTCGACATCAAGCTCATGCCGGTCGGGCAGGGCCGGCGCATCGATCGCGGCGAGATCGACGCGAAGGACCGCTTCGTCATCACGGACCTCGAGCCGGCCCGGACATGAGAGAAGCCCCACCTGAACGGCCCTAGCAGGGGCCTTTCAAGTGGGGCTATCTCATTATGCTCGCCGGGACTGCCGTAGGAGAGGCCTTCCCGGCGAGAGTCTCAATCTACCGCAGTAGGCTACGGATTTGGCGCTCACGCTCCGCGCCTAACGGCGGGGGCGGCGTCTCCTCGTAGCGTCGCGCGTGATGCTCGATCGCTTCTTCGAGTGCCCGGCGTCGAGTCCGCGGAGAGCTTGTTGTGGAACGCTCGCGACGCCCGGTCCAGCAGCTGTCCCGCCCGCTCCAGCGCCTCCAGGGTGTTCTCGACCGTCGGGGGCTCCGGATCGACGGCGATCGCCTCGACCTCCGTGCGGTGGGCGGCCATGCCCGCGACGACGGCGGGCTCGTAGTGCTCCTCGCGGATCACGGAGTAGTCGGGCGGCCCGTACGGGAGGGCTGACGCCGTGGCGAAGGGGTTGCCGGGTCGAGGGCTGCGTCCTCGCTCTGGACGGTGGTGTCGTTCGCGGAGGCACGTGCGGCACCGGCACCGGCACCATCGCCCCGCGCACCAGGGACCACGCGCACCAGCGACAATGAAGCCATGGATCCGTTGCGACTCGTCGGCACCTGGGACTTCCACCGGGAGATCCAGGACCACCGCGACGGCGTGGGGTACACCGCACGGGGCACGGCAGAGCTCACCGCTCAGGACGACGGACGGGTGCGCTGGACGGAGCACGGCACGCTGAGCTGGGCGGGGGGAAGCACCCCCGTGTCGCGCACGCTGTTCCTGGTCCGGGAGCCGGCCGGCGTCGAACGGCGCTGGCGCGTCACGTTCGAGGACGGCCGGGACTTCCACCCGTGGACCGCCGGCGCCGTCGAGCACCCGTGCGGCCTCGACCTCTACCGGGGCGGCATCGACGTCCCGGACGAGCCGACGCCGTCGTGGGAGCTGCACTGGCGCGTGACGGGCCCGGAGAAGGACTACACGATGCGTACCAGCTACTCCACCCGCTGACCACGTCCGTCGTGGGCGTGCCAACGACGGACGGGGCAACGGGTCAGCGGAGCACGTGCGGGTTGTCCGCGTGGGTGAGCGTCTCCCAGGCGACGAACAGGCCGTTCGTACCGTCCGGCCGCGTGGACTCGGTCAGGGCCTGCGTACTGGCCATCGGTAGGTCCTGGCGCCCGTGGAGCGCGTTGAGCCCGACCTCGGTGACCGGGCCGAGCCCCAGCTGCACCGACCCGCCGCAGAGCCAGGACGGCACGGCGGCGCCCTGCTCGTAGGTCGAGTGGAACTCGAGCGCGTGGCGCAGCCGCTCCCCCACCTCCGGGTAGAGGTCGTCACCCTGGATCGCGGCGGTCTCGGCCACGTGCGAGATCGCCGAGATGCCGTAGCCGGTGTGCGTGAAGTCCCGGCAGGTCTCCTGCGCCAGGCCGTCCACCAGCGTGCGCTGGTCGTGCCAGTAGGAGAAGATCTCGTCCGGTGTGTCCCGCCCGGAGCCTGGCACGGTGCGCGGCACCGGCCCGTCCGAGGTCAGGTAGATGTACGCGGGCACCCGCACGAGGAACCGCTCGCGGGCCGACGAGTAGATGTCCCGGTCGTCGAGGAAGACGGCGATGCCGACGGCGGCCTCCATCATCGTCAGCTCCCAGTTGCCGCTGCCGTTGTACCCGTCGATCACCTCCGGCAGGTAGACGTCGCGCAGCATCGTCTCGAACCGGTCGACGTCGGCCGCCGCCCATCCGGCGTCCGTGTACCGGATGATCTCGGCGGCCCGCGGCCACACCGAGCCCGCCCACGCCGTCTGCAGCGGCGCGTTCGACCTGGTGTGGTCCTCGATCACCGGCGACCACGCGTTCATGATCGCGATCGACTTCTTCGCGTACCGCGTGTCTTCCGTCACCGACCAGGCCAGCGCGTGCGTGTAGGCGGCGATCGCGTCGTCGCGCTCTTCGGTGCACCCGTGGTTCGGCTCGGAGTACGGCCCGCACTCGACCACCGCGCGCGGGTGCGGCGTGTAGGACAGCGACGCGTACCGGCTCGCCATCATCGAGTCGTACGCACGCAGCCAGGGCTGGGCGCCGGCCTGCACCTGCTGCCGGACGAAGTCGAGCTGGGGCCGGCTCACGTGCACGCCAGGGTGGGTGAACGTCGTGGGCACATCGGGGGGCGCGGTGCGCACACCGGCTGCGGCCGTCACCGTCCCTGCGGGCACGAGCAGCCCCACGGCGGCCACGAGCGTGACCAGGACGTGCGGCCCGGGCGGCCCGCGGCGCACCCGGCCGCGGCGCACCGACCCGCGGGCGTCTCGTGTTCGAGCGCCCATCTCAGAACCCGGCGCTGACGCCGGTGAGCTCCAGGTCCTGCTGCGCGATGCCGCCGGCCAGCGGCGGCGCTCCGACGTCCGGTGCGAGCACGGTCGGCCGGGCGGCTGTCAGAGCGGTGAAGTCACCGAAGACACGGCACCGTCGACGTGCTTGCATGGTCGCCCCCTTGACTTCCAAGCCATTACGTAGGGAGACCTTATTGCTTACCTGATCATTGCGACACCGGGGGCTTTTCCCTACGTTCCCCGGGCCTCGGGCCACCGTGGTGACCCGAGGTCCGGGTGCGGAAGATCAGCGCCGCATCTCCGTGAGGTTTCCCGCCGTGTCGAGGCGGATCTCCGCGTCCAGACCCAGCCGGTCCAGGAACGCCCCGTCGTGGCTCACCACCAGCAGCGCTCCCCGGTACGCCGACAGCGCGTCCACCAGCTGGTCGGTGCTGGCTGTGTCCAGGTTGTTCGTCGGCTCGTCCAGCACGAGGAGCTGTGCCGGCGGGTCCGCCAGGAGCAGCCGCGCCAGCGCGACCCGGAACCGCTCGCCGCCCGAGAGCGTGGCGACCGGCCGGTCCACCGCCGCGCCCCGCACCAGGAACCGGGCCAGCCGGTTGCGCAGCTCCCCCGGCGGCACGTGCGGCGCGCCCTCCCGCACGGCCTCCAGCACGGTAGTCGCCTCGGGCAGCACGTCGACCCGCTGCGGCAGATAGGCGACACGCTCCGTGAGCAGCTCGCCCACCGCCGTCGGCCCGCCCGCCAGCAGCCGCTCCAGCACAGTCGTCTTGCCCACGCCGTTCGGGCCCGTCAGGGCTAACCGCTCCGGACCCTGGACCACGATCTCCCGGCCGTCCGCACCGCGCAGCACCGCCAGCCGCCGCCCGGCGGGCACCCCCGGGTCGGGCAGGTCCACGAAGATCCGGTCGTCGTCCCGCACCGCCCGCTCCGCCTGGTCCACCGCCGCCCGGGCCGAGCCCACCTTGTCGTCGAGCATCCCCCGCCGCGAACCCTGCGACTTCTCCGCGCCGTTGCGGCGGTCGTTGATCACCGCCTTCACGTACCTGCTGTTCGCGGCGTCCTTGCGACCCTTGCGCTCGCTGTGCGCTATCCGCTCCTCCGCCTCGATCCGCTGCCGCTTCTCCCGGCGCAGCGTCTGCTCGGCCGCGCGCAGCGTCTGCGCCGCCGCCTCCTGCTGCACCTCCAGCCACTCCCGGAACGCCGAGTACGGACCGCCGAAGGTGGTCAGCGAGCCTGCGCGCAGCTCCGCCGTCTCGTCCATCAGCTCCAGCAGCGCCAGGTCGTGCGAGACGACGACGAGCGCGCCCCGCCAGCCCCGCACGAGCTCGTAGAGGCGCTCGCGGGCAGCGCCGTCGAGGTTGTTCGTCGGCTCGTCGAGCAGCGCGACGGCGCCGCCCCCGCTCGCCTGCCGCAGCCGCACCCCGGTGATCGCGGTGAGCACGGTCTCGCCGCCCGACAGCGTCGCGACCGAGCGGTCCAGCCCCGTGGGCAGACCGGTGGCCGAGAGCAGGGCGGCCGCCCGCTCCTCGACGTCCCAGTCGTCGCCGACCACGTCGAAGTGCGCGGGATCGACGTCGCCCGACTCGATGGCGCGCAGCGCGCGCACGACCGGCGAGATGCCGAGCAGGTCGGCGACCGTGGCATCGAGATCGAGCGTGATCCGCTGCGGCAGGTAGTCGGCGGTCCCGCTCAGGGTGACCTTGCCCGACGTCGGCGTGAGGAGCCCCGCGACCAGGCGCAGCAGGGTGGACTTGCCCGCCCCGTTGAGGCCGGTCAGGCCCGTGCGGCCGCGGCCGAAGGAACCGGAGACGTGGTCGAGCGCGACGGCGCCGTCGGGCCAGGCGAAGGTGACGTCGTGCAGCACGACGGAAGGGTTGGACAACATGGAAGGACTCCCGGGTGGTGGCTGGTGCCGACGCCGGGATGCCGCAACGGATGGTGCGGCGGGACAGGCGTCAGCGCGAGGTGGTCTCGTACCGGGAGATGCCTGTCATCACAGTCCTTCGGGTCGCTCCCTCACACCGCGGAACGCCCGCAGGAGCAGAGAGAGCCTGACACGGCCCCACGCCGGGGCGCAACGTGATTTGCGGCGCCCATGCCGCGCACCACGGTGCGCCCCGGCGAGCTCAGCGCCCGGTCAGGACCGCCCAGCGGATCCGCTCGCTGCGCAGGAACAGCGCGGCCCAGAGCGCCACGGCGTAGAGGACCGGCGTGAGCACGTGCGCCACCGTGTCCTCCATCCGGATGTGTGCCGCGACCGCGCCGCCCAGGTATGCGGTCAGGAGCAGGGCGCCGAGGAACGCCGTCCACGGCACCACGTAGAGCACTACCCCCACTGCCTGCAGCACGCCGATCAGGAGGACGGCCGAGGCCGGGTAGCCGATGGCCTCGAACATGCCGACGGACCGCTCGGACTCGGTGAGCTGGCCGAAGGCGCCCTGACCAAGGTTCGCTGCGATCGCCAGGGTGACTATCCAGCCGAGCACGGGAGCCGCCCGCTCGGCGAGCGCCCGCCACGGGGCCGGTTCTGAGTGCTGTCCCGCTGCGGTCCTGACTACCTCGGTGGGGCCGGGAGCATCGATGGTCATGTCGTGGTCTCCGTTTCGTGCGACGTCAGCGGCGCGGTCACGTCGAAACGTAGGACGCGACGTCGCCGCAGCCCACGGCCCTAAACGATTAGGCACGCGAACTCGCACCCGAGCGGTCCGCACGAGGAGGCGACGCCGCCTCCCCGCGCGGGAGCGCTCAGCCGTCCCTGGTCGTGAGGCGGGCGTAGGCCACCGACAGCCCGATGACGAGGTAGCACACCGCCCGGAACGCTCCCTCGACCAGGCCGTCGAACGACACCGGGTCCCGGATCAGGTCGACCAGGCTGGTCAGCGACGACGGCAGCAGGTAGGGATGGAGCCAGTCCAGCGCCGGGATCTGCATCAGGACCACGGAGACGATCAGGCCGCCGAGCACGCCGACCACGACCAGCATCGGGTGCTCCGTGGAGGCCGAGATCGCGAGGGCCACAGCACCGACAGCCATCAGGTAGATGGTCGCCCAGGCGACGGCGACGGCCAGCCGCCACAGCACGCCGCCGACCGACAGCTCCGTCCCGGACATCGACACCAGGCCGTCGGTCCCGGCAAGGAGGAACCCCGTCACCAGGCCCGACGTGACGACCAGCCCGGCCGCGACCAGCGCGACGACAAGCACGCCCACCGTCTTGACCAGCAGCAGCCGACCGCGGCTCACGGGCGCGAGCAGCCAGCCGCGCAGCGCGCCGTGGGACTGCTCACCGGCCAGCGCATCGCCGGCCGCCATCGCCACCGTGAGCGGCAGCAGGAGCATCAGGAGCGTCATGAGCGACCCCAGCGGCAGCACGAAGGCGCTGGTGGCCATCGTCACGAAGATCGGTGGTCCCCCGCCGGCCCCTGGCGCACCACCTGGACCGGCGTCGACCGGGGCGGCGGTGGCGCCGTCCAGCGTCAGGTCCACGGCCACGCCGGTGATCACCGGGAGCAGGACCAGCAGGCCCAGCACGGCCAGCGTCCTCGGTCGCCGGAAGATCCACCGCACCTCTGCCCGCAGCAGACGCCCGATCGGGGCGCGCCGGCGAACGGGCGACGCCTCGGGCGGGACGGCGTCGGCGTCCGGCGCGGCAGCCCGGCCCTGTACAGCCGCGCCTCGGGCAGCCACCGGGCCCTGGGTGGTCATCGCACCAACTCCGGCTCGTCAGGGTCGAGCTCGCCGACCAGCTCACCGACGTCGTGCGTCAGCCGCGCGAAGGCGTCCTCCAGCCCGGCGCGCTCCCGGCGGGCCTCGTCCACCCGCGCACCGGCACGGACCAGCGTCTCGATCACGGTCGCAGGCGCCGTCGTCGTGATGTCCACACGGACGCCGTCGGGCGCGAGCCGCGCCGGGATCCGGTGGTCCCGCAGGGCATCAACGGCCGATGCGCCGTCGGGCGTGGACACGAACAGCGTGGGACTGCCGGACTCCAGCAGGTCGTCCAGCGCGCCCTGCGCCACGACGACGCCCTGGTTGAGCACGACCACGTGGGTGCAGGTCGCCTCGACCTCCGCCAGGAGGTGGGACGACACGAGCACGGTCACCCCGTTGGCCTGCAGCTCCGCGATGATCCGGCGGACCTCCTGCGTGCCTGCCGGGTCGAGGCCGTTCGTCGGCTCGTCCAGCACGACGAGCCTGCGCGGGACCAGCAGCGCCGAGGCGAGGCCCAGCCGCTGCTTCATGCCGAGGGAGTACGCGCGGTACTTCCGCCTGGCGGCGTCCGCGAGGCCCACCCGCTCCAGCGCCGCGGACACGGCGCCGTCCAGCTCCCTGCCGGACAGGAGCGGCTCGGCGGCGGCGAGCCGCTGCAGGTTCTCCCGGCCGGACAGGAACGGATGGAACCCCGGACCCTCCACCAGCGCCCCGACGTGCGGGAGCACCCGGTCCGCCGACCTCGGCATCGGCATGCCAAGGAGCTCGATCTCCCCTTCCGTCGGCTCGACGAGGCCGAGCAGCATCCGGATGGTCGTCGTCTTGCCGGAGCCGTTGGGCCCCAGCATCCCGACCACCGCGCCCTCCGGGACCTCCAGGTCCACCCCGTCAACGGCCACCGTGCCGCGATAGACCTTGCGCAGCCCCCGCGTGCGCGCCGCGAGGGCGGTACCGGAGCCGTTCCTGGCCTCCGGTACCGCCGCTCCGGCACGGGCTGCGGTCACTGCTGGACCGCGCCGTCGGTGTCGAGGGCGTCGACGAGCACCTGCCGCGGCACCGCCCCCGCCGCGATACGACCGTCGTCGGTGACGACCGCGCCGCCGACGGCGACCTGGACGTGCGTCCCGGTACCGAACTCGCCGGTCACGGGCTGCCCGACCTGCGCGAGGATCCCACCGAGATCCTGCCCGTCCTCGACCGCTGCCTCGGTCGGCAGGTCGTCGGGAGCCTCGCCGATCACCACCGTGTCCCAGCCCTCGCCGACCGTCGACGCGTACTGCCCGACGTCGTCACGGCCCTTGGCGTCGCGGGCGGAGCCGACGGCGTCGTCGGCCTCGGTGGTCTCGACCTCAGCGCCCTCCGGCGGCGTGAACTCGAACAGGTCCGCGTCCTGCGCACCGACCTCGAACTCGACGAAGCCGAGCGACAGCACCGGTTCGGACCTGCCGTTGGCAAACACGTCGAACCGCAGCGGGACCCGCGTCTCCTCGTCGACAGCGATCGTGATCTCCCGCAGCAGGGTCTTCTCCGTCGGCTTGGGCGTGAGCACGAGCTCGTACGCGGCGCGGTCGGCGACCCGCGCCGTGCCGTCGACGGCGATGTCGCTCGTCGGACGCAGACGCTCGATGATCTCCGCCGCCGCCTCGGACGGGTCGGCCAGCTCGGCCTCTGCGTGCCCCCTTGCCGCTGCGGCATCGGCCTCGTCCCAGGTGAAGCGCTTCGCCGAGTGCTCGCGCGAGTCGTAGGCCCACGCCTCGTCGCTGCCCTTGACGAACGTCAGCTCGGACGCCTCCCGCTCGACCTGGACGCGCGCGCTCTCCTCGCCGTCGTGGAAAACCCGGACCGACTCGAAGTCGAGCGCCTCTGTGCCGGGCACGGCGGGCAGCCCGAGCTCGTTCTGCATCTCGGCCACACCGGAGAACGCGGGCGCCCGTGCCGCGAGCGCCGAGGTGACCAGCTCCTCCGCGCCGATCGCCGGCAGCACCGGGTCGTCGTCCGCGCCGGCGGGCAGCGTGCTCAGCGCCAGGCCTGCGATCCCTACCGTGATGCCTGCCCCTGCGGCGACCAGTGCCTTCGTCCTCGGCCCCATGTCCAGCTCCTTCGCTCTTCGACCAGTGTGCTGCATCCGACACGTCAACGATGCGCCCTGCCCGCTGAGACCTCCCTCAGGTAGCGGTCGCATGCCGAGGTCGTGACCTTCAGCGTCCGAAGATGCTCCGGGAAGGGCCCCGCATACGGCATGCTGGCAGGCATGAGGCCGCAGATACTGGTGGTCGACGACGAGCCGGGCGTGCGCAAGGCGCTGGACCGCGGGCTGCGCGCCGAGGGCATGGACGTCACGGTCGCCGCCGACGGGCCGACGGCGCTGCGGCTGGCGCGCACCGGGTCGTTCGACGCGATCCTGCTGGACATCATGCTTCCCGGCCTGTCCGGGTACCGCGTGCTGGAGGAGCTACGGGCCGACGGGATCGCGACACCCGTGCTGCTCGTGTCGGCGAAGGACGGCGAGGTGGACCAGGCCGACGGCCTGGACCTCGGCGCCGACGGCTACGTGGTCAAACCGTTCTCCTTCGTGGTGCTGCTCGCTCAGCTGCGCGCCACCCTGCGCCGCGCCGCCACGGGAACCCCGCGGGACCTGATCCGGGTCGGGCCGCTGACGATCGACCGGGAGGCACGCACCGTGCGGTACGACGACGCCGACGTCCCCTTGAGCCCCCGTGAGTACACGCTGCTGGAGGTGCTGGCGACCCGCGCGGGGACCGTCCGGACCAAGCAGGAGCTGCTGAACGAGGTGTGGGGCGACGAGTGGGCCGCCACGAGGAACGTCGTGGAGGTGTACATCGGCTACCTGCGCCGCAAGCTGTCCGCCGCCGGTGCCGACGGTCTGGTCCGGACCGTGCGGGGCCACGGGTACCAGCTCGGGGACCCGCTCTAGTGCGGGGGTCGCCTGGCGGGCCGTGGGCGGGCCTGTCGTTGCGCCTGCGGGTCACCACCCTCGCCACGGCGGTGACGCTGGTGTGCCTGCTGGGGCTGGCGACGGTCGCGGGCCAGGGCCTCGGACCGCTGCTGACGCGCGCCATGGACGACGAGCTCCGGGCGGAGCTGAGCGGCGCCACCCGCGCCGTCGTCGCCGGACGCGCCCCCGTCCCGCCCGACGGCCTGGAGGTGCGCGTCCTGGACACCGCCGGGAGCTCTGTCGACGACGGCGCGTCGCCGAACCTCACGCGCGAAGAGGTCCGCACGCTGAAGGCCGGCGGACCGACCACCACCGACGGCCGGGGGCCGGTCCGGTGGCACGGCGCCGTCGTCACCGCGCCGGACGGGAGCCAGCGGCTCGTCGTCGTCGGGGCCGGTCTCGTGGGGCAGGGCGCCGCCGAGGCCTCGGGCGGCCGATGGTTGCTCGGCACCGCGCTCGTCGGGGCGGTCGTGGCCGGCGTCGCGATCTGGTTCGCCGTCGGCTCGGCGCTGCGCCCGGTCGCCCGGATGCGCCAGTCCGTCCGCCGTCTCGCACCCGGCGCCCGCGTGGAGGTGCCCGACGCGGCGGCCGGCGAGCTGCGCGCCCTGGCCGACGACTTCAACTCCCTGCTGGACCAGCAGGACGCCACCGCGGAACGGCTGCGGCGGTTCACGGGTGACGCGGCGCACGAGCTGCGGTCGCCCGTGGCGTCCATCCGGGTGCAGTCGGAGGTCGCGGTCGCCAACCTCGATCCGGAGCTCTCGCACGAGGTGCACGCCGACGTCCTCGCGGACGCGGAGCGGCTGTCCGCGCTGCTCGACGGGCTGCTGGCGCTGGCGCGCTCGGACGCCGGGGAGCTGCCGCCTGCGGAGACCGTCGACCTGGTCGGCGAGGTGCGCGTGGCGGTGGAACGCGTCGGGGAGCAACCGGTGCCGGTCGTGGTCAACGCCATGACCGGCCAGGCGTGGGCGGCCGCCGCGCACACCGAGGTCGAGCTGGTCCTCGACAACCTCCTGCGCAATGCCTGCCGGTACACCCGGACCCGGGTGGTGGTGTCGGTGCTGACCAGCCGGACCAGCGTCCGTGTGCTTGTCGACGACGACGGCCCGGGCGTCCGGCCGGAACACCGGGCGAAGGTCTTCGACCGCTTCTACCGGGTCGCGGACGACCGCGCGCGCTCCTCCGGCGGCGCCGGGCTCGGCCTGGCGCTGGTCGCCGAGCTGGTCCGCCGGCGCGGCGGGCGGGTCGCCGTGGGCGAGTCGCCCGACGGCGGCGCCCGGTTCACCGTGGTGTGGCCCCGAGCCGGCTGAGCAGCACCCTCAGGCCCCACCTCGGGTCAGGGAGTCTCCGCCGTGATGTACCGCTGCACGGTGGGTGCGAGCCAACCGATCACATCCTCCCTGGACATGTCCGCGGCCGGAGCGAACTTCAGCACGTACCGCACCAGCGCCATGCCGAGCACCTGCGAGGCCACGAGCGCGGCACGCCGCTCGGCGTCGGCGGGGTCGGGCACGAACGCCCGGGCGGCCGGCACGAGCTGGGTGGCGAACACCTGGCGCAGGCGGTCCGAACCGGACTCGTTCGTCACCCCCACGCGCAGCAGGGTCCGCAGCACCGTGTCGCGTTCCCACAGGTCGAGGAAGTGCGTGACCAGGACGACGCCCAGCTGGTCCGGGTCGAGCTCGCTGAGGTCGGGGAAGTCCAGCTCGACGTCGATCACCGCGGCGAACAGGCCTTCCTTCGAGCCGTAGTAGCGCATGACCATGGAGGGGTCGATCCCGGCGTCGCGCGCGATGGCGCGCACCGTCGCACGCTCGTAGCCGTCGGACGCGAAGCGTTCCCTCGCCGCCTCGAGGATCGCGGTGCGGGTCACGTCGGAGCGGCGGCGGGGGCGTTCGGGGCCAGTCATGCCAACAACTGTATGCCAACGGTCGTTGACTTCGCCGCCAGGACCTGGCTACCGTGGCCAACAGGCGTTGGCAAACAACCGTTGGCCACGCACCGGAGGAGGACATCATGGACACGGACGTCATCGTCGTCGGAGCGGGGCCCACCGGCCTGCTGCTCGCCGGAGACCTCGCCACCGCGGGGACCCGGGTCACCGTGGTCGAGAAGCGTCCGGCCGAGCTGAGCAACCTCACGCGCGCGTTCGCCGTGCACGCCCGCAGCCTCGAGGTGCTCGACGCGCGCGGCCTCGCGGACGAGCTGGTCGCGAAGGGGCGGCCGGTACGGAGCGTCCAGCTCTTCGAGAAGCTCACCATCGACCTCGCGGACCTGCCCTCCCGGTTCCCGTACGTGCTCGTCACGCCCCAGTACGAGGTGGAGCGGCTGCTGCGCCGTCGTGCGGAGGCGGCGGGCGCCGTGTTCCGCTACGACACCGAGGTCACGTCCCTGACCCAGGACGACGCCGGCGTCACGGCCACGACCGCCGACGGCTCACACCTGCGGGCCAGGTACCTGGTCGGCACCGACGGCGCCCGCTCCACGGTCCGGGCCGCGGTGGGCATCCCGTTCCCCGGCCGCGCCGTGATCCGGTCGATGGTCCTTGCCGACGTCCGGCTGGCTCGCGAGCCCGCCGACACCCTGACCGTCGCGGCGGCGAACGACTCGCTGGGCTTCATCGCCCCGTTCGGCGACGGCTGGTACCGGTTCATCGGCTGGCACGGGAACCGCTCCGTCAGCGAGGACGAGCCCGTCGAGCTCGACGAGGTGCGCTCCATCGCGCGCGCCACCCTGCACGACGACTTCGGCATGACCGAGCCGCGCTTCCTGTCCCGGTTCCACGCCGACGAGCGCCAGGCCCCCACCTACCGTTCCGGCCGAGTGCTCCTGGCCGGCGACGCCGCGCACGTGCACAGCCCGGCCGGCGGGCTCGGCATGAACACGGGGATGCAGGACGCCGCGAACCTCGGCTGGAAGCTTGCCGCGACGCTGCGGCTGCCCGACGGCGTCGGTGCCGAGCTCCTCGACAGCTACGAGGCCGAGCGGCATCCCGTCGGCCGGCAGGTCCTGCGCGCCAGCGGTGGCATCCTGCGGGCGGCCACCAGCCGGGGTCCGTTCGCCACGATCGCGGGCACCATCGGCGTAGGGATCGTCTCGCGTGCCGCGCCGATCCGGCGGCGGGCCGCGGGCTTCATCTCCGCACTGGGCGTCGCCTACCCACGGCCTCATGGGGCGCACCCGCTGGTCGGGACCCGGGCGCGCGACCTGCCTCTGGAGGGCGGCGCACGCCTCGCCGAGGCGCTACGGGCGGGCCGGTTCGTCCTGGTCGCTCGGGCAGGTGCGTCGGCACCGGACCTGCCCGCCGCCCTCGGCGAGGTGGACCCGGCCGAGCGGGTCCTGACCCGCCGGGCCGACGGCGGCGCCACCGCCCTCCTGGTTCGCCCCGACGGCTACGTCGCCGCCGCCGGGCTCCTCACTCCTGGAAGACGGCAATCCCGGCACCGCTGAACGCGATGACCACGACGACGATCCACACGACGAAGAACCCACCGATCAGGCCTACGTTGATCCAGCCGAGGATCAGGCCGGCCGTCGCCAGTCCGGGGTTGTTCGCCTGCCCCTGCCGGACCGCTCTCTTGCTCGCGTTGCCCGTGACGATCGCGACGATACCCAGGACTACCGGGCAGAGGATCCAGCTCAGGATGCCCGTCACCAGGGACCAGACACCCAGGTCGTTCTTCGGCGGAGAGACCGTGTAGACGTACTGGGGCTGGGGAACGACCTGCGAAGGCTGCGGCCCGGACAGGTACGGCTGCAGCTGCCCCGACGCCTGCTCAGGCCGCACCGGGCGGCTCGGAGCACTGAACCTACAGGTCAGCGCACCGCATACCGCTCGTAAAGGCGGATCTCACCCGGGGGACGGCACCGCGGTGACGGTCAGTCCAGCTCTCCAGAGAGGCCGAGCGCCACCAGGAGGACCGTGAGCAGGAGCGTCAGCCCGACGGTGACCCAGCCGGTGATGATCCCGGCGAGTGCCATGCCGCCGTTGTTCGCCAAACCTTCGCGATGCGCCCGGCGGCTCATGTACCCGGTGATGAGCGCCGGGATCGCGGCGAGGAACCCGACGAGGCAGGTGAACAGCATCACGATGCTGACGATCCCGAGGACCAGCGACCAGACGCCGAGCCCGTTCTTGGGCGGCGTCGCCGCGTATCCGTAGGCGGCGTACATGGACGGCGGGTATTGCTGGGCACCAGGCTGGTACGGGGTCGTCGGCCCGTAAGGCTGCTGTGGGGCGGGCTGCTGCTGGTACGGCGCCTGATGATAGGGCGACTGTGGGGCCTCCGGCCGCTGCTCCTGGTACGGCGGCGGGACGTTCGGCCCCTGCTGGTACGGCTGCGGCGGGTCGTACGGGGACTGCCACCCGTCGGGCTGGGTCATCACGCTGCCTTCCATGCTCGGCGCGCCGTATGGCGCAGGGCATAAACTTACAGGTCAGCCCGCCACGCCCCGGACGAGATCGGATATCTCACCAGGAGCGTGCCGGGCTGACCGGCGACCGCGGGACGACTCAGTAGTTCTCGGAGTAGCCGCTCTCCATCTCCTGCTCGAAGCTGTCCTGGAACGACGGGTCGTTGATGGCCATGCCCACGAAGAAGATCATGATGATGATGTAGATCGTGGTCCATGCGATGCCGACCCAACCGGTGATGATGCCCGCGAGCCCCATGCCCCCGTTGTCCGCCTGGCCCTCCTGCTGAGCCCTGCGGCTCTTGTGCCCGGTGATGATCGCGGCGATGCCCGTGAGCAGGCCACAGCCCAGCACCGCCAGGATGCCCAGCACGAGCGACCACACACCGAGACTGTTCTTCGGCATCGGTGCGGCGCCGTAGGCGTACGGCTGACCGCCCTGCGCGTAGGCGGGTCCCTGCGGCGCCTGCTGGTACGGCGCCTGCTGGTACGGCGGCGGCTCCCCCGGAGCCGCTCCCGGCTGCGACGCGGGCTGGCCCTGCTCAGGATGCTGCGGCGGGTCGTACGGCGACTGGCCGCCGTCAGGCTGGGTCATCGTGCTGCCTCTCTGCTTGCGTTGTGCCGGGGCTGACCCGGCGCGGAGGTGCCAAACCTACAGGTCAGACCCCGGGTGCGGCACGTCGTTCGGATGGGGAAGCCTACCCACCGTCGACCCCACCGTCGACCCCACCGTCGACGCAGGCGGGAGGATCAGTAGCCGGTCATGTCCCGCATCTCGTTCATCTCGTAGAAGCTACCGAGGCCTCCGGCGAACAGCCCCGCCGCGATGGCGATCACGAAGAACACGATGGCGAGCAACGACAGGGCCACGTTGATCCAGCCCAGGATGAGACCCGCGGTCCCCATCCCGCGGTTGTTCGCGAGGCCCTCGTCGGCAGCCCTGCGGCTCATGGTGCCGGTGATGATCGCCGCGATGCCGAGCAGCAGCGGGCAGAACACATAGCTCAGGATGCCCGTGACCAGCGACCAGACGGCCAGGTCGTTCTTGGGCGGCGACGGCGCGTAGCCGTACTGCTGGGTGGCGGGATCCCCGGGCTGCCCGTAGGCGGCGGGCGCCCCTGGCATCCCGTAGGGCGAATGCGCACCAGGCTGGCCCGACGGCTCGTTCGAGGTGGGGTCGGTCGGGGTGCCCGGTGGCTGCTCCGCGTCCAGCGACGACTCCGGCACCGGCTGCGTGAACGGTGTCTCCGGATCGCGCTGCGGATCGCGCGGTGTGCCGCCTTCGTTCTCGGTCATGAGGCTGCCTCTCAAAGCTGGGTTCGAGGCACCGGGACCGGCGCCCCGCCTCCACCTAACCAGTGTTGCCCCAGGTACGCCCGGCAAACACGCGGGTCAGGCGCGGTGCCACGTCTCCACCTCGTGCGCCAGCACGAAGCCCAGCCGCTCGTAGACCCTCCGCGCTGCGACGTTGTCGTGGTACAGCCCGAGAGTCACCAGCCCACGCTCGTCGACACCGTCCGCCGCCATGCGCGCCGTCAGGGCCCCGGCGTACCCACGGCCGCGGACCGCCGGCAGCGTACCGATCGAACCCAGGTGGACCGCGTCGCCCGGGACGGGCATGGCCGAGCCGACCGCGACGAGACTCCCTGAGCTGCGCCCCGGTACCTCCGGAGGCACCCGGACCCCGTACCAGCGGGCACGGCGCGCGCGAGGTCCGTGCACCCCCTGCCGCGTGCTCGGGTTGGCCAGGGCGAGCAGGTCCGCGATCTCGTCGGCGTCGCGGTCCAGGTCGAGCAGCTCCACGACGGCCCCGGCGGCGTCGGGCACCTTCGGCGCGGTCTCGGTGACCATCCGGTCCCAGGTGGCGTCGGGTGCGAGGCCCCAGCCGGAGAGGGTCTCTCCGGCCAGGACCCCGGAACCGCGCGTGATCGTCACACCGCGCACCGTGTCGTCCGGCGTCACCGTGCCGAGCAGTGCCGCGACGCGCGCCGGCTCGCCCACCGCCGCGTAGACGCGTCCGGCGCGCTCGCCCGTCGGGTCGGCGAGCTCGACGACGCCGGCCGCACCGGCGTCGTCCGGACCCGTGCTGTCCGTCCACGACCGGGCGACGTCGAGAAAGTCGGTCCGGACGGCGTGGAAGACGTGGTCGAGCCCGTGCCGGCCCAGCCGGGTCACGCCGTGGTGGCCGCCACGGGCGCTGCGGCCTCCGGCTGGAAGTCGACGCCGGCCTCCTTGCGCTGCTCGGGCGTGATCGGAGCCGGTGCAGCGGTCAGCGGGTCGAACCCGCCGCCCGACTTCGGGAACGCGATGACGTCGCGGATCGAGGCGGACTTCGTCAGCAGGGCGACGATACGGTCCCAGCCGAACGCGATACCGCCGTGCGGCGGGGCGCCGAACGCGAAGGCGTCGAGCAGGAAGCCGAACTTCTCCTGCGCCTCCTCCTGACCGATGCCCATCACCTCGAAGACGCGCTCCTGCACGTCACGGCGGTGGATACGGATCGAGCCGCCACCGATCTCGTTGCCGTTGCACACGATGTCGTACGCGTAGGCCAGGGCGTCGCCGGGTGCCTGCTCGAACGTGTCGATCCACTCGGGGGTGGGCGACGTGAACGCGTGGTGCACCGCGGTCCAGGCCGACGAGCCCAGGTCGACGTCGTCATCCTCGCCCGCCGGCTTGAACAGGGGGGCGTCAACGATCCACACGAACGCCCAGGCGTTCTCGTCGATCTGGCCGGTCCGGTGCGCGATCTCGACGCGCGCCGCGCCGAGCAGCGCGCGGGAGTCGGACGTCTTGCCCGCGGCGAAGAACACCGCGTCGCCCGGCTCGGCGCCGGTGGCCTTCGCGAGGTTCGCCCGCTCGTCGTCGGACAGGTTCTTGGCGACCGGGCCGCCGAGCTCGCCGTCCTCCGAGAACGTGACGTAGGCGAGGCCGCGCGCGCCACGCTGCTTGGCCCACTCCTGCCAGGCGTCGAACTGGCGGCGGGGCTGCGACGCGCCGCCCTGCATGACGACGGCGCCCACGTACTCCGCCTGGAACACGCGGAACGGCGTCTCCTTGAAGAAGTCGGTGAGCTCGACGATCGGGTTGCCGAAGCGCAGGTCGGGCTTGTCCGAGCCGTACAGGCGCATTGCCTCGTGGAACGTCATGCGCTGGATCGGGGTCGGGATCTCGACGTCGACCAGGGCCCACAGCGCCTGCAGGATCTTCTCACCCAGGGCGATGACGTCGTCCTGCTCCACGAAGCTCATCTCGACGTCGAGCTGCGTGAACTCCGGCTGGCGGTCCGCGCGGAAGTCCTCGTCGCGGTAGCAGCGGGCGATCTGGTAGTAGCGCTCCATCCCGCTGACCATGAGCAGCTGCTTGAACAGCTGCGGCGACTGCGGCAGGGCGTACCAGGAGCCGGGCGCGAGGCGGGCCGGGACCAGGAAGTCGCGGGCGCCCTCCGGGGTGGACCGGGTCAGGGTCGGCGTCTCGATCTCGACGAACTCCTGCTCGTCCAGCACGCGGCGCGCGGCCTGGTTGGCCTTCGAACGCAGGCGGAGCGCGGCGGCCGGTGCCGGACGGCGCAGGTCGAGGTAGCGGTGCTTGAGGCGCGCCTCCTCGCCGATGACCTCGGTGTCCGCGAGCGCGGTGGACACCTGGAACGGCAGCGGGGCCGACTCGTTGAGCGTGATGACCTCGGTCGCGACGACCTCGATCTCACCGGTGGCGAGGTTGGGGTTGGCGTTGCCCTCGGGGCGTCGGCCGACCTCGCCCGTCACCTGCAGCACGAACTCGGCGCGCAGCGGGTGGGCGATCTCCTCGTCCCGGATGACGACCTGGGCGATGCCCGACGCGTCACGCAGGTCGATGAACGCCACTCCCCCGTGATCACGGCGGCGATCGACCCAGCCCGTGAGGGTGACGGTCTGGCCGATGTGCTCGGCCCGTAGTGAGCCGGCCGTGTGGGTGCGGAGCACGGAGAGGTCCTTCCAGCGTGGGGTGGGTTTCCGCCGTTCGTCGCCCGGGGGCTGTCCGACGGCGGGACGCAGCGTGCGCCGTCGGAAGTCTAATCGGTGGTGGTGGTTCCCTGCCCCGGCTGCCTTGCGGGCCGGGTCGGCGCTATCGTCCGCCGCGGTTGGCGGCCATGGGTACCTCAACCCATGAGCCACCGCCAGAGCGCCCGGTATCCTCCCTGGTCAGACGGGTGACCAATGGTAAAAGGGCAGCGGCACCGGCTCCCGCCAACGGTGCAGCGTGAGGCCGTCTGATTGGTCGCCGGTCGGTTTGGACGCGGATCCGACGCCGGGTGATCCGGTGCTGGTGCTGGCGGGTGGGCAGGAGTATCAGGAGGTCGCCCGGTCGATCGACAACGCCGCCTCGGCGATGTCCCGGTTGGATGTGGAGGGGACGATCTCGCAGGCCGTGGACTCGTTGATGAGTGCCAAGGAAGACACCATCGGGGAGATCCGCAAGGCCCCATTCGCGGTATGTCGCCGCGGGGGACGCCCTGGTCGGGTACGCGTCCTCCCTGGAACGTGTGCAGGCGGAGACGTTGGCCGCGTTGGACGTCCACCAGGCGGGACACCTGGCCGCGACTGCCGCGATGACGATCAGCACTCCCGCACTGACCTGCCCCTGCTCAGTGCTGAGGTGAAAGCTGGGAACATCACCAAGAACGCAGATGGATTCTTCTTCGGAACGAGGTCATGACGCATGGCAAGCCTGGATGAGCTGATCGACGCCGGAGGACTGGTCCCGCCCGGCGAGCCCTTCGACTGGGACCAGGCCGAGAACGTCTTGCAGCTCCGGATCCCGCAGGACTACCGGGCGCTGGTCGACGCCGGAGGCGACGGCCTCTGGTTCGACTACATCCGGGTCTACGCGCCGGGCGAGCAGTACAGCGACCGGAACCTGCTCGACTCGAACGGCGTGTTCGAGGACCTGCAGATCTTCTGGGAGAACGAGTTCTCCACCCCGCCCGACGACCTGCCGGCCGGCGCACGGCTCATCGCCTGGGCCAGCACCGGCACCGGCCCGGTGCTCTACTGGCTCGTCGAGCCGGAGGCGGCCGTCGATGACCCGTACCCCATCTACGTCCAGAACGCCGACGGCGACGCGTGGGAACGGTTCGAGACGACGACCACGGACTTCCTGCGTGGAGTGCAGCAGAACACCGTGCGGAGCACGTTCTTCGCCGAAGGGTTCCTCGAACGCACCCAGACCTTCCGGACCTATCCTGCGTAGGACGACCTTCACCTCAGGCGGACAGCGGGCCATGGGTGCCTCGACCCATGGCCCGCGGCGGACGCCTCGACGCAGGTGGCGCAGGCGTTCACGGATATCGATTCCACCATGACTGCGATGATCGCCTTCGGCTCGGACCGCGTACAGGACGACTACGTCAGCTCGTCGTGGTGGTTCGACTTTCTCGAACGCCACGTGGAGGCCGAAACGGGCGACCTCCGCCGGATCCTCGACGAGAACGTCAGCGTCATCGGGGTCAACTTCTCAACGATGACCGTCGAGGAACAGAGCATCGTCGCTGACTGGCTCGCCAACGCGATAGGAGCCGACATCACCGCGTCCCTGATCGAAGGACAGTCGCTCGAGCACCTCACCAGCCTCAGGGCAAAGCTGGTGGCCGTCACGACGCAAGAAGACCAGAACTCCTGACGAGACCGGGGCGACTCCACCACTTCGGACCGAAAGGCAGGTGAGCATGATTCACGTACGGCGGCACACAGAGTCCGGCGAGATGGAGATCGGCGCCGATCCCGAAGGCCTTGCCGCGTTGGCCGCGGCTGTCGCCAACGCTCCGACGACGATCGAGGTCGAGGCCCCGGAGAGGATCTGGCCCTACGACGAGGCACTCACCTCAGTCCGGGTCGAGTCCTCCAAGTCACTGGTCCTGATCGACCACGACGAGAGCGCGGCCGCGATGCGGATCACGGGAAGCCAGGAGAGCCGGAAGGTCCTGACAGAGAACCTCGTCAGCTTCGCGCGGGAAGGGAAGCCTGGCGAGCACTGGCACGTCGAGTGGTTCCCGGACCACTTCTATCTTGCCGAAGGTGGCGCTCCCGTAGTCGTGGCCTTCAGCAAGATCCAGTACCCAGAGATGCGAGCGCAGGTGATCACGTCTCTCCGCTCCTTGAGCGACCCCGAGCACCAGCGCACGCGGTGGGGAAAAGTGTCTGATGACGAGGCGTACTACGGCGACTTGGACCTCAACGTTCACGTCCTCTACGACGACACCACGGTGCTGCCCGACCCGGTCGAGAGCGTCGGATCGATCATCACGACCGACGAGGTTGACGTGTTGGAGAAGCTCAACTCCGTCCTGGAGCCGATCGTCGACGAGCTGGGCGACGAGCCCGACGCGGCGTACCTGGCGCATCCGGGCTGGAGCGCCGTCGTCAGCGCCGCCGCCGACGCTGTCCAGGTTCTCGAACGGAACGGCTGAGACGCTCAGGTATGAGCGACGAATCGTGCCCGGTGGGACCTCGTTCCTCACGACGTCATCGTTCGAGTCACAACGGACACCATTTTCATCAAGGGAAGCGGCAGCCCCACCGTCGTTCCTACAACCCCAGGTTGGACCCCATGACACTGCCGACACCAGAAGATCTAGGCAACGCCCCCGTGTGGGAGAACTACATCATCGTTCAGGCGACCCAGGCATCCCTCGGGCTCATCCCGCAGGGCGCTCTGGCGTTCGGGGTCGCCGTCGACGGTCTCCATGTGACCCTCACGTGCCAAGTGCGGGAGATCAACGATGACGGCACGGAGGACCTCCAGGAGATCGCTCAAGAACTGGCGGTCCTGCTGGGAGAGCAGGCGACCGTGACCATCGAGCAGAAGGTGCACGACACACCTACCATCACCCCTCAAGACACAGTGGTCTGGACGTTCATCGCGCGTTCAGAAGAAGCCTCCTCGTGATACTTGCACCACGCCCGTCCCGGAACGGTCCCCGTCAGGACCGGAACGAAGGAGACCGCCAGGTGTGAGCGACGAATCGTCCCGTGTGGGACCTCTTGGGCCCGACAACGAGAGGCCCGCCCGACCGTCAACCCGCAGACCGATGTCGGCTCCCTGCGATCGCCCTGCCGACCGCGTAGCAGGTATGACCCGCCCGGCCAGTGGCCATGGGTACCTAAACCCATGGCCCGCCGTGCGAGCGCCCAGTATCCTCGCTGATCAGACGGTGACTGACGGCGAAAAGGCGGTGTGCGATGGCTGATCTGAAGGTGGATCTGGATGCAGTGCGGGAACTGGGTTCGAGCCTGACGACGGTGGCGAACGAGTTCGAGAACGCGAATGCGAATAGTGACCGGATCGCGGAGGCCGTGGGGCACGAGGGCTTGTCCGGCGTGGTGCGGGACTTCGCGCACAAGTGGGACGACACACGCGGCAAGATGACGGACAACCTGCGCAAGCTGGCCGACGCCTCGACCCAGGTGGCTGACGCGTTCACGCAGATCGATGGCGACCTAGCCAAGGGCATCTCAGGCGACGGCGCGTGAGGCCGTCTGATTGGTCGCCGGTGGGGTTGGACGCTGATCCGACGCCGGGGGATCCGGTGCTGGTGCTGTCGGGTGGGCAGGAGTATCAGGAGGTTGCCCGCTCGATCGACAACGCGGCCTCCTCGATGTCCCGGTTGGATGTCGAGGGGACGATCTCGCAGGCCGTGGACTCGTTGATGAGTGCCAAGGAAGACACCGTCGGGGAGATCCGGAAGGCCCATTCGCGGTATGTCGCCGCCGGGGACGCGCTGGTCGGGTACGCGTCGTCGTTGGAGCGCGTGCAGGCCGAGACGCTCGCGGCGTTGGACCGGGCGCGCGAGGCGCAGGATGCGGCGCAGGCGGCTGCGGGGTCGAAGGACCGGTGGCAGGACCTCGCCGATGGCGCGAAGGACGAGACCGAGAAAGCCGAATACGAGCAAAAAGCACAGCAGGCCGGCGGCGACGCGGAC
>NZ_JAMTCT010000032.1 GCF_024171995.1 Promicromonospora umidemergens
CCGGTCCGGAGGTGTTGGACGGGTGGGATGCGCCGTCCGTCGCCCGCTTGGTCGAGGCGCACACCCGGGCCCGTCGGTTGACGGGCCGGTTGGACGGGGTGCGGTACATCCTGTTGCCGCGGATCGAGGCTGAGGGTTCGTGGCGGTCGGGTGGTACGGCGCGCACGTTCACGTCGTGGTTGCGGGTGCGTGAGGGCATCTCGGCGGCGGCGGCGGGCAAGGACATGACGATGGCGCGTCGCCTGGCCACGGCGTTGCCGGTGACGCGGGAGCGCCTGGTCGCGGGGACCCTGGGTGCGGATCACGCGCGGGTGATGACCGAGGTCGCCCCGACGAGCGAGACGCGCACGGACGCGTTGGCCTGGCTCATCGATACCCGCACGGGGGAGACGACCACCCCGGAGCAGTTCGTGCAGACCGTGTCCGTGGACTTCCCGGATCCGGTGGACGACCCGGACGGGATTCGCACCCGTGAACAGGTCACCGCGGTGCTGGAGGGCGCGATCGCTGACGGGACGCTGGTGACCGGGGAGGGCCTGGTGTTGCGCGAGGCGGATGTGCTCAACGCGGACCAGTTCCGTGTGGTGGCGCGCCGGTTCGCGACGGTCACCGATCCGGACACTGATGATGTGGAGGACGACAAGGCCGCGCAGGGCGAGTTCCTGGACCTGTCCAAGACTTTTGGTGGGTATCACGTGGCGGGGTTCCTGACCGACGAGCACGGCCTGCTGGTCTCGACCGCGATCACCGCGGTGACGGGCGTGCCCGCGGCCGAGGACTCCCGGACGCCCGCGCAGCGTCGGGCGCAAGGCCTGGCGGACGTGGCCCGCGTGGTGCTGGACACCAACCAGGCCTCCCCGGGGGCCGCGATCGCGCCGCACCTGAACGTCACCGTGTCCTGGACGGAGCTGGTCACCCAGGTCACCCGCACCCGCGACGGCCTGTGCCTCACCTGCGGACAGGCCACGCCCGCACGCGGGAGCCGGGCACGCACAGCTGGTGGCCCGGCAGGTTCGGGTGTGGCGGGTGCGGCGTCGGTGTCCGGGTTGCTGTCAGCGGGTGGTCCCGTGTTCACCGAGACCGGCGGTCGTGCACCACGAGCACTGTTGCGTCGGTTGGCGTGTGACAGTGCGGTCACTCGGATCGTGTTCGGACCCGACGGTGCGGCACTGGACGTGGGTCGCGCGCAGCGGACCGTGACCGGGCAGATGCGTCGCGCGGTCATCGCCCGGGATGAGCATTGTGTCTATCCGGCGTGTGACCAGCCGCCCTCACGATGCGAGGTCCACCACGCGGTGACCCACTGGGCCGACGGCGGAGAGACGTCGGTCGCGAACAGTGCGTTGCTGTGCTGGTTCCACCATCAGCTCGTCGACGCGCGTGGCATCGTCATGCACTGGACCGGCAAGCCCGCACAGGGCACTGGCGCCGTCGGCGTGCTGGTCGAGACGGGGTGGGCGTTCACCGACGCCCGCGGGCATCGCATCCACCTGCCCCAAGCCCTCGAAGCCCTGCCCCCGCCGGGCACGGACCCGTCCGCGGAGCCGACCGCGGAGCCTCCGTCGGCCGCCGAAGCCGCCTGACCGGCAGGCCCGGCAGCCGGACCAGCACAATAGGTGCTCGACACCCGACTGCCGAGCCGGACCCCGCCGGAGGACCACGAGGAAACCCGGTCTGGCCTGGTGGACCGGCTGATGCAGCGCTGCACCACCGAGATCAGGACCAAGAGAGTCCGTCGGCTCGGGCTTGCCCGAGATCTCAGCGGTACTGCTTAGGCAGGGGCTGACCGAACTTCGCGCAGAGCGCGGTGACATCATGGACATCGTCCGCGTCGTGGTCGTAGCCGGTGTGAAAATCGATCAGGGTCAAGGCTTCGATGCAGCGCACCTCTCGACCGGCGATCGCGCCACGCCCGGTGAACGCCTTGGCGGGAAAGACCGGCCCGAGGCCGTCGTAGAGGCCGTTGCCGTCGGCGTCGAAGTCGACCAGGTGAAAGTCGATCCGACGGCCGTCCGGATGAGCCATCACGAAGTTGCAGGGTCGCTGGTCCGCCGTCCACACGTCCGCGAAACCGTCTGCCTCGACGGCCTGCCGGAGCGCTGGCTCGTCGACGGTCCGCAGGACGATGTCGATGTCGCCGTGTTCGCGAGTCTGGTGGCCCAGGTGAGCGTCGACGGCCCAGCCGCCGTCCAGCCAGACGTCGACACCCAGCGCGTCGGTCAGCTCGAGGAAACTCAGCACCTGCGCGGCGAAAAACCTGGTACTTGTCGAACCGTCACCTTCGGACAGCGTCACGAAAGCAGCCAGGACGCCGACCGGCGCAGCAGCTCCCGGTGCCCCTCAGCGGCGAACGAGCGGGCGTCGTGCCCGAGCGCCGAGTACACGCTCCGACCGCCGTGCGCTTCGTTGACCCACAGGACGGGCTGCTCGGCGCCGTCGTCGTCCAGGGTGGTGCCGAGGACCCGCGCACCCGGGGCGACCCGGAGGTGGCAGTAGCGCTCGTCGAAGGCTTCGACGGTGCCCAGCCCGTCCGTGACCGGGTGCCCGTCGACGAGCTCGAACCGCGCCTGGCCGATCGGGGGATGCATCGACTCACCGGGCACCCACCGCCCACCGAGCACGGCCGACCAGTCGGGCGCGTCGTAGAACGTGTTCGCCGCCTGGTGCAGGCCGAGCACGGCGCCCCCGGCCCGGGCCCAGCCCGCCAGCCGGGTGTGGAAGCCGAGCCAGTCGTCGTCGGCCCCGTCGAAGTCCGCGTCGCGGCGGCCCGATCCCCCGTTCACGACCAGCAGGTCCACGGAGTCGAGTTCGTCCAGCGCGTCCCGGAAGAGCCCGCGCACCTCGACCGCACCGAGGTCACCGAGCACCCCGGCGACCAGGTGCGACGTCGCCGCGTGGTCGTGCCAGGGGTCCTCGTAACGTCCGCGGCCGGCCAGGATGAGGATGCGCTTCGTCGTCACGATGCGATCCTGCCACGACAGCCCCGGGCTACGGCACGACCAGCACCTTGCCCCGCGCCTGACCGGACTCGAGCCGGCGGAACGCCTCGACCGCCTCGTCGAGGCCGTACCGCCGGTCGATCCGCGGCACGACGTCACCCGCGACCAGCAGCCCGGCCAGCTCGTCCAGGTCGGACGCCTGGTTCGGACGCCAGGGGAAGACGCCGATCCGGGTGCCGGTCAGCCGGCCGACCACCGGGCCGAGCAGCGCCTTCTCCGCGAACGAGCCGAGCCGCCGGGCGATCAGCGCATACCGCCCGCCCGGGGCCAGGGCACGGCGGAGCGCCGCGACGGACCGGGTGTCGGCGATGTCGAGGACGACGTCGAACTGCCGGTCGCCCCGCGTGAAGTCCTCGCGCGTGTAGTCGATCACCTCGTCCGCGCCGAGCTCCCGGAGAAGGTCGAGCTTGTCGCCGTGGTCGACGGCGGTGACCACGGCTCCCCGGGCCTTCGCGATCTGCACCGCGAACGGCCCCACGCAGCCGCCCGCCCCGTTGACCAGCACCCGCTCGCCCGGCCGGATCGGCCCGGCAGCGCGCAACCCCTGCAGCGCGAGCGACCCCGAGTGCGGCACGGTTGCGGCGACGTCGAACGGCACCGTGTCCGGCAGCGGCGTGAGGGCCGACGCCGGGGCGGTCACCAGGTCGGCCAGCGCACCGTGCCCGACCTCGAACAGGTCGGCCCAGACGCGGTCGCCCGGCCGGAGACCGGTCACGTCCGGCCCGGTCTCCTCGACGGTCCCCGCCACGTCGACCCCCACCCGGGAGTGGCTCGGCCGGAAGAGCCCGGTACCGATGCGCGCGAGGCGCGGGCGGCCGAGCACATGATCGAGGTCGCCCATGTTCAGCGAGGCGGCACCGACCTGGACCACCACCTCGCCCGGCCCGGGGACCGGCCGGGCGAGCGCGGCCACCCGCAGGACGTCGACCGGACCGTACTCGTCCCGCACCACGGCCCTCACGCGGTGCCGCCCGAGGCGACCGGAGCCCGCTCCAGCACGAGGAAGTCGGTGACGCCGAAGAGGCGTGCGACGCGACGGTCCGCCGCCGACAGATGGGGCAGCGCCTCAGCCGGCTCGACGACCCGCGGCGCCACCACGCGCGTGCGCCCCTCGGCCCGCAGCTCCGCGGAGCCCGCGGCGAGGACGTTCCGCAGCCAGTCCACCTCTGGCCCGTACGGGAGATAGACGATGAAGTCGTCGCCCATCGGGTACACACCGATGGGCGTCGCATACGGCGTGCCCGAGCGTCGTCCGACGTGCCGGATCACCGCGGCCGACGCCCCGGGCTCCCCCGCGGTTCGCATCTCGATGGGACGACCGAACCGCCGGCCGAACCTGCGGACGAGCAGGAGGCCGCGCCTGTTCTTGGTACGCATGGTCACCACGAGCGCGAAGAACGCGCAGAGCCCCACCGCCAGCAGCCCAACGACCACCCAGAGGATCCAGACCCACATGACGTCACCTTCCCGAGGAGGCTTACGGTGTAAGCCTTACGACGTAAGGTAGGCCAGGAGGTACGGCCCGTCAAGGGTTCGGCCGACGTAGGATCGCGACACCATGACTTCACCCCGGGCGGCAGGCACAGCACCACGGAGTGCCCTGACCCGCGCCCGGGTGCTCGAGTCAGCGGTCACCCTGGCCGACCGCGACGGCCTCGGGGCGCTGACGATGCGCAGCCTGGCCCGTGAGCTCGGGATCGAGGCGATGTCGCTCTACCATCACGTCGCCAACAAGGAAGACCTGCTCGACGGCGTGGTCGACGTCGTCGCGGCGGAGATCCAGGACGCCGTCGGCCGGCTGGAAGCCCTCCCCGACGACGCCCCGGAGTCCTCGTGGAAGCCCGCGCTGCGCCGGCAGATCCTCGCGGCGCGCACCGTGCTGCTCCGCCACCCCTGGGCGTCGACCGTCCTGGAGAGCCGCAAGTCGTTCAGCCTGCACGTCGTGCGGTACTACGACTCGCTCATCGGGCTGATGCGGCGCGGCGGCTTCTCCTACGACCTGGTCCACCACGCGATGCACGCTCTGGGCAGCCGTGCGCTCGGGTTCTCGCAAGAGCTCTTCGAGCCGGACGGCGCCACGGCGGGCTCTGCGGGCGACGGCAGCGCCGAGGAGGGCGCCGCCGACGCCGCCACCGCGCTGCTCCTGCAGATGGCCGACGAGCTGCCCCACATGGTCGAGATGCTGGCAGAGGTGGGGCACCAGGACACCGGCTCCACGCTCGGCTGGTGTGACGACCAGACCGAGTTCGAGTTCGGCCTGGACCTCATCCTCGACGGGCTCGAGCGGCTGGCCGAGCGCGAGAAGCCCTGACCTGCCGCTACCGCGGCGGACGACCGCGGAGGGCTACCTGAGCGGGTCGAACGGCCGGATCTCCTCCGGCGTCTGCCCGGTCGTGATCATCTCCGCCAGGGCCCGCCCCGTCGCCGGGCCGAGCACTATGCCCCACATGCCGTGGCCGCCGGCCACGTAGACGCCGGACGCCGCGGTCCGGCCCACGAGCGGCAGCCCGTCGGGCGTCACCGGCCGGGAGCCCACCCACTCGTCCTCCCGGGAGTCCAGGTCGACGCCCTCGAAGAGCCCACGGACCGAGTTCACCATCGCCCGGACCCGGCCCTCCTGGAAGGGCTCGTCGGGTCCCCGGAACTCCATGGTCCCGGCGACCCGCAGCCGCCCCTGGTACGGGGTGCAGGCCACTCGCCGGGCCGGGAAGTAGACCGGGTGGTCGATCGGCGGGCCCTCCACCGGCACGCTGAACGAGTAACCGCGCCCGGCCTGCACCTTGGTCCGCACGCCGAACTGCTGTGCCAGCCCGGGGAGCCATGCGCCCGTGGCGATCACCACCGAGTCGGACGTCGTCCGGCCGTGGCCGTGCACCGCGATCTCGACGCCACCGGGCACCGGACGGATGTCGTCGACGTGGGCGTCCGTCAGCACCTTCGCGCCGCGGGCGCTGACCGACGTCGCGAGCGCCTGCACGTACGGACCGGGCTCGATGTACCGCTGCCCCTCCAGCGTCCAGGTCGACTGGACGGCCCGGGAGAGGTGGGGCACCCGGACGCCGTCGGGCACCCTCGCGAGCCGGATCTCCTGGCCGGCCTTCGCCACGCCGCGCAGCTCGTGCACGAACGGGCGCGACTCCCGCTCCCGCTCGAACCCGACCACCCAGCGGCTCGGGTGCGACGTCGCGTGCACGCCGCCGGCCTCGAGCTCGTCGAACGCCTCGAGCGCGAGCCGGTCGATCGGGGTGAGGGCGGCCATCGCGCGCTGCCACTCGCCGGGAGTCGCGTGCGAGATGAACCGCGCGAGGAAGCTCCAGAGGGCACGGTCGAACCGGAAGGGGACACTGAGGGCGGCATCGGGGTCGAGCATCGCCTTCGGGCCGTAGGCCCAGAGCGCCGGGTCGGCCAGCGGCATCGCCATGCCCGGGGTGAGCCAGCCGGCGTTGCCCCAGGAGGCTCCGGACGCAACGCCGCGCCGGTCGAGGACTGTCACCTCCACGCCACGTTCTTGCAGGTGCCAGGCGGTCGCGAGGCCGACCATGCCGGCGCCCACGACTGTAGCGGTCTTCGTTTCGGGCACGCTCGTGCTCCTTCATTTCAGGGCAGTACCTTGCAGGGCCCCTCCCCGTCGAGCGGCGGATCCCTCCATGGTCCGCCCCGCGGATCGATTCAGCGCGACAACTCGGTGAAGTGCGGTGAAACGGGTGGTGTGGATCCGTCGCACGACGGCGGACCGGGGCATCTGCGTTCCGGTCGCGGGCTCAGCCGATCTGCTGCGCCAGGGGCTCGATCACCCCGATCTCGTCGTCGGTCAGGGGTCCGGCCTCGAGCGCGGCGACGTTGTCCTCGAGCTGTGCCACCGACGACGCGCCGATCAGCGCCGAGGTCACGCGCGTGTCCCGCAGCACCCAGGCGAGCGCGAGCTGGGCGAGCGTCTGCCCCCGGCCGACGGCTATGTCGTTGAGCGCCCTGGCGCGGCTCAGGTAGTCCTCGGTGAGGGCACCGGACGAGAGGAAGGGTGAGTCGGAGCGGGCCGCCCTGGATCCCTCGGGCGCGGCGCCGGCGAGGTACTTGCTGGTCAGCAGACCCTGCTGCAGCGGCGAGAAGACGATGGTCCCGACACCGAGCTCGCCGACGACGTCGAGCAGGGACTCGCTCTGCCTGCCGTCGTACGCGTCCTCGTGGGCGGGGTTCTCGATGTGCCGGTTGAGCATCGAGTACGACGGCTGGTGGATGAGCAGCGGGACACCCAGGTCGCCGAGGATCCGTGCTGCCTCGCGCGTGCGCTCCGGCGAATAGTTGGAGACGCCCACGTACAGCGCCTTGCCCTGCTGCACCGCTGAGGCGAGCGCGCCCATGGTCTCCTCGAGCGGCGTCGAGGGGTCCGGCCGGTGGTGGTAGAAGACGTCGACGTAGTCGACGCCCATCCGGGTGAGCGACTGGTTCAGCGAGGCGATGAGGTACTTGCGGGACCCGTGGTCCCCGTACGGGCCGGGCCACATGTCGTAGCCGGCCTTCGTGGAGAGGATCAGCTCGTCGCGGTACGGCTTGAGGTCGGCGGCGAAGTGCCGCCCGAAGTTCTCCTCCGCCGATCCGTACGGCGGCCCGTAGTTGTTCGCCAGGTCGAAGTGCGTGACGCCCAGGTCGAACGCCCGGCGCAAGATGGCGCGCTGGGTGTCGAACGGGCTGGTGTCGCCGAAGTTGTGCCAGAGGCCCAGCGACAGCGCGGGGAGGTCCAGGCCAGAACGGCCGGTGCGGCGGTAGGACATGGTGGCGTAGCGGTCGTCGGCGGCGAGATACCGGGGTGCGAGGGGCATGCGGCAATCGTGGCACGGGCCCCGCGCACTCAGGCCCGCTGACGCTCGACGGGCTAACATCAACCAAACTACTCGTTTCGTTGATGTAGGCGGCACCGCGATCAAGTTGTATTGATCCCAGCGCGCGCTCACATCGACCTAGTCACCTAGGCTTCTCTGCCATGGAACTCGCCCGATTCTCCGACAGCCCCCTCGGATACTTGGTGCCCATCACAGGCCACGACGCGCGACATAGCCGGGCGTTCAGCCATCACGCCTTCGTGGCCAATCCCCTGGGTCGTGCGCCCGACCTGGACACCGAGACATGGCGTGTCGCCGCGCGGGCCGGGCGGGCGCTCGCCCGGCTCGACCAGGCGTCGCGACAGATCCCGAACCCCGGATTGCTCCGGCAACCAACTCTGCGCCGTGAGGCTCAGAGCACGTCCGCTCTTGAGGGTACGTATGCCCCGATCGAGGATGTCCTTGCGGCGGAAAGCGCTTCTGCGAGCCCCATGGGCTCGGACCTGCAGGAGGTGATGAACTACGTCGCCGCGGCCGACGCCGCGTTCAGCTGGGTGCAGCGGTACGGGCGCGTTGCTGTGCCTCTCCTCGAAGACGCACAGCGGACCCTCGTCAGCGGCACAGCTGCAGACACATCTGATGCGGGGAAAGTCCGAACCACACAGGTGGTGATCGGAAGTCCGAGCGGCCGGGTCGAGGACGCGCGGTTCATACCGATGCCTCCTGAGCACGGCATACAGCCAGCCCTGCGCGACCTCACAGATTGGATCAACGCGACTGAAGACCATGACCCGGTCGTCGCAGCTGCAATGGCGCACTACCAGTTCGAGACCATCCACCCGTTCAATGACGGGAACGGCCGGGTCGGTCGCATGCTGATCGTGTTGCACCTTCTGGTCGCAGGTGTGTTGAGCGAGCCACTGCTCACTGTCTCACCATGGTTCGAGGCGCGGCGCTCCGAATACCAAGAGCATCTCGCCCGTGTTTCCGCGACAGGCGAATGGGGACCGTGGATCAGATTCTTCAGCACGGGGCTTGAGGCCTCCGCGATCGACACTGCCGACCGTGTCGACCGCATGCTGAAGATTCGCGATGGCTATATCGGCCGACTCCAGAATGCGAATGTTCGCAGCGCCCTCGCCCGTGACATCGTCGACGTCCTCGTCGAAACCCCTATTGTCACCGCTCCGGGACTTGCACGGCGTTTCGACAGATCACTCCAGGGCGTGCACAACGCTCTGGAGAAGCTGGTCGGTCTGGAGGTTCTACAGCGCCCTGCAGGGATGCAGAAGCTGCGGTTCGTCTCGAGTGACTTGCTGGCCACGATCACCGATGCGTGAACTCCACCCCGCACGGTCACCTGGCACCGACGACAGCGGTGGAGAGCCTGTCGCAAGTCTTACTCGCCCGTAGTGCGCGCGGAGTGAACGTGCCGGTGCCCACGCCACGCGCACTACGGGTAGTTGCATCAGCAGTAGAGGTTGCCGCCCGGGTCCACGCCAAGTGCGCTGGTGAAGCGCAGGTAGGTGTCGATGCGGCTCTGCACCTGTGCGGGGTTGCCACCGTTGCACTCGATGCTGCCGTTGATGCTGCGGATCGTCTCGCCGAAGCCGCGGTTGTTCACGATCGCCGCGTGCGGGGTCATGGTGCCCGGGCCGTTCTGGGTGTTCCAGTACCAGAGCCCGGTCTTCCAGGCGATCGCCGAGTCGGTCTGCACCAGGCGCGGGTTGTTCAGCAGGTCGATGCCTAGGGCGTCGCCCGCCGCCTTGTAGTTGTAGTTCCAGCTCAGCTGGATGGGGCCCTTGCCGTAGTACTGGTCGTGGCCCGCCGGGCAGCCGTAGGGCTGGGACAGGTCGCAGTAGTGCGGGTAGTTCGCCGTGTTCTGCTCGACGATGTGCACCAGGCCACCGGTCTCGTGGGAGACGTTGGCGAGGAACGCGGCAGCCTCGCGCTTCTGGACGGTCTCGCTGCCGGTGTTGGCGAACCCCGGGTAGGCGCTGAGCGCTTCGACGAGCCCGGAGTAGGTGTAGAAGGAGTTCCGGTTGGGGAAGAACTGGTTGAACTGCGCCTGGCTGACCGGGAAGTCCTCGGTGCCCGGCGGGTCGGTCGGATCCTCACCGCCGCCGCAGGCACCGACGCGCTCCCAGACGCCCCACTCGCCGGTCGTACCGGGCGTCTCGCCCTGGGTCCACCACTTGGCGCGCCACGCGACCCCGGCATGGGTGACCTGGTTGCCACCAACGTAGACCGCGCTGCTGCTCCAGGCCGCAGAGCTGCAGTCGGCTACGGCAGCCTGAGCCGCCGGGACGGTGACCGCTGCCGCCCCTGTCGTCAGGAGCGCAGCGACGAGAGCTGTGATCAGTAGCGGTGCGCGACGAGATCTCACGGGAACCACCTCGCTTCCGGTTCTGGGCCGTCGTCGTCGACGACCGATTTGTTCAGGAACCTAGCAAGATGGCTGGCGAGCAGTCGTGAGGGATTCCCACACGAGCGACCCGTACCTCACGCCGAGTCGCGGACCACCAGGACCGGCTCGAAGATCGCCGACCGCACGGCCGGCTCGTCGGCGTCGATCTGCTCCAGCAGCATCCGCGCCATCTCCTCCGCCATCTTCTCGACGGGCTGGCGCACCGTCGTGAGCCGGGGGCGGGTCTGCACGGCCACGGGGCTGTCGTCGAACCCGACGATCGCGACGTCGTCCGGCACGCGCCGCCCGTTCGTCTGCAGCACGTGGATGGCGCCCTGCGCCATGAGGTCGTTCGAGACGAAGACCCCGTCCAGGTCCGGGTTCGCCGCGAGGAGCTCCGCCATCGCGGTCTCTCCGCTCTCGAACGTGAAGGACCCCTCGGCGCTCGGGACGAACGCGTGCCCGCGCCGCGCCGCCGCGTCCCGGAAACCGTCGAGCCGGTCCCGGGCGGCCGGCACGTCGACCGGCCCGGAGATCACGCCGAGCTTGCGGCAGCCCCGGTCGAGCAGGTGGTTGGCCGCGAGGCGGGCGCCGTCGGCGTTGGCGAGGTCTACGTAGCTCGCCGGGATCGCATGGCCCGGCCGGGCGAAGAGCACTATCGGGCTCCCCGTACCCAGCAGGCCCGCGGGCAGCGGGTCGTCGGCGTAGGTGGACACGAGCAGCGCCCCGTCGGCATTACCGAACCGCAGGTAGGAGACCACCTGGTCCCGCGTCTGGCCGTTGTCGGCGAACATCAGGACCGGGTGCACGTCGTGCGGCCGAAGCGTCCGCACGAGGGACCCGACCACCCGGCCGAAGAACGGGTCGGAGAAGACGCCCGACAGGTCCAGCTCGATGTCGGGGTCGGCGTCAGCACCCGAGATGACGACGGCGACCGTGCCCGTACGGCGCGTTACCAGGGACCGTGCCGCCCGGTTGGGCACATAGCCGGTCTCCGCCACGGCCTCGAGCACCACCTCCTGCACCGCTGGCGCGACCTTGCGCTTGCCGTTGATCACGCGGGACACGGTCGCGCGGGAGACGCCGGCGACCTTCGCCACGTCCTCCAGGGTCGGCGCCGGACGCCGCAGATCCTTGGTCACAAGGCTGACGTTAACAGAGTAAGAGCGCTCTCCCATGGAGCCTGAGCGGGTGAGGTGGTGCATGAACGAGCACCACCGACGTCGCTCAGAACGCCGACCATCTGGCCTTAAGAGAGGTGTAGCAGCCCGAAAATACAGGACAGCCAGTACCGCAGAAGCCTTGACGCCTCCTCAAGAGCGGGTCAAAGATTGGCGGGGTAAGAGCGCTCTCCCAACTCGCGGCGCACCGGAGCGACGCGAAGGCAGGCTCAACGACGAACCGCGCCACCGGCCATCGCACCGGCCGGCGAGCGGACGGAGAGGAAGACCATGATCACCACCGGATCACCCGGCGCGCTGGCGGGGCGGTTCAAGCGCCGCCTCCGCGCACGAGCCGCTGTCCTGGCGACCGGCCTGCTGACCGCGACGGCTCTCGTCGTGCCGGCAGCCTCGGCACACGCCGAACCGGCCCTGCTGTCGCAGGACCGGCCCGCCACCGCCTCCTCCGAGGAGAACCCCGACTACACGCCCGCGAGCGCCGCCGTCGACGGCGATCTCGGCACCCGCTGGGCCAGCGAGTTCAGCGACCCGCAGTGGATCCAGGTCGATCTCGGCACGTCGGCCGGTCTCGACCGGGTCGAGCTGGTCTGGGAGTCGGCCTACTCGACCACCTATGAGTTCCAGGTCTCGGCTGACGCGTCCTCGTGGTCCACGGTGTACTCGACCGACTCGGGCGACGGCGGCACTGACGCCTTCGACGTCGAGGGCACCGCCCGCTACGTGCGGCTGCTGTCCACGGCGCGGTCGGGCGGCTACGGCAACTCCCTGTGGGAGCTGCGGGTCTTCGGCGAGGCGGGCGGCTCGAACCCGGGCGACCCCGGAGACCCCGGAGATCCCGGAGACCCCGACTACGTCGATCCCGGCCATCCCGGCGTCCCGGTACCGGACTCGGGGCCGAGCACCGTCGACGTCGTGGGCGGCGACGGATCCTGGGACCTGGAGGTCGACGGCCAGCCGTACACCGTGCGCGGCTTCACCTGGGGCCCGGCGTTCAGCGCGGCGGACCACTACATGCCGCCGCTCGTCGAGATGGGCGCCAACACCATCCGGACCTGGGGCACCGGCGCGGACACCCGGCAGCTGCTGGACTCCGCCGCGGCGCACGACATCCGCGTGGTGATGGGGTTCTGGCTCCTGCCCGGCGGCGGACCGGGTTCGGGCGGCTGCATCGACTACCGCACCGACACGAGCTACAAGTCGGAGACCAAGGCCGACATCCTCAGCTGGGTCGAGACCTACAAGAACCACCCCGGCGTGCTCATGTGGAACATCGGCAACGAGGCGATCCTCGGCCTGCAGAACTGCTACTCGGGCACCGAGCTGGAGGAGATCCGGCACGCGTACGCGGCCTTCGTCAACGAGGTGAGCGTCGCCGTGCACCAGGCCGACCCGAACCACCCGACCACGAGCACGGACGCCTGGGCAGGCGCCTGGCCCTACATCGAGGAGAACGCTCCTGACCTCGACCTGCTGTCGATCAACGCCTACGGCGACGTGTGCAACATCGAGGAGGCCTGGGAGACGGGCGGCTACGACCGCCCCTACCTCCTGACCGAGGGCGGCGCGGCCGGCGAGTGGGAGGTGCCCGACGACGCCAACGGCGTCCCCGAGGAGCCCACCGACCTCGAGAAGGGTGCCGCCTACGTCGACTCCTGGCGCTGCCTGCGGGAGCACGAGGGCGTCGCGCTGGGCGCCACGTTCTTCCACTACGGCATCGAGGGCGACTTCGGCGGCGTGTGGTTCAACATCCTGCCCGGCGACAACAAGCGCCTCGGCTACTACTCGATCGCACGGGCCTGGGGCGTCGACATCTCCGGGATGAACACCCCGCCGCGCATCTCCGCGATGGACGTCCCCGCTGCGACGGCGGTGGAGGCCGGCGCGGAGTTCACGGTCACCGTGGACGTCACCGACCCCGACGGCGACCCGATCACGTCAAACGTCATGCTGAACAGCAAGTACATCAACGACGCCGGCGGCATCGCCCAGGCCGAGTTCGACGAGACGGCCCCGGGCACGTTCCGGGTCACGGCGCCGGAGATGCTCGGCGTCTGGAAGGTGTACGTGTTCGCCGAGGACGGCAACGGCAACGTGGGCGTGGAGACCAGGTCGTTCCGTGTCGTCGCGCCCGAGGTCGAGGGGACCAACATCGCGCTCGACAAGACGGCTACGGCGTCGAGCTTCGACCCGTGGAACGGCGACTGGACCCCCGGCCAGGCCGTCGACGGCGATGCCTCGACCCGCTGGGCGAGCGAATGGGGGCCCACCGGCTGGTACCAGGTGGACCTGGGGTCGGAGCAGTCGTTCGACCACCTGCAGCTCGTCTGGGAGACGGCCTACGGCAAGTCCTACGAGGTGCAGACCTCGGACGACGGCAGCTCCTGGACCACCGTCGAGACGGTCACGGGCGGCAACGGCGGCGTCGACAGCATCGACGTCTCCGGCTCCGGCCGGTACGTGCGCCTCAACCTCACCGAGCGCGGCACCGAATGGGGCTACTCCCTGTACGAGGTCGGCATCTACCAGCGGTGACACGGCAGCGACGTCAGCAGCAGTGACGTCAGCAGCCCAGAGCAGCACTGAAACCACCAGCAGTGAAGGAGGAACCATGCGCACAGCACTCCGCACACCCAGCGGCCTCAGATCTCGCGTCCTGGCCGGCGCACTCGCCACGGTACTGCTCGCCTCGACCTTGAGCGCGGCCGCGACCCTCGGCGCCACCACCGCCGTCGCCGAACCGAACACGCTCCTCTCGCAGGGCGCGCTCACCGCGGCGTCCAGCTCCGAGTCGGGCGGTCTGGGGCCGCGCTTCGCGGTCGACGGCGACCGCGGCACCCGCTGGGCCAGCGCCCCGACGGACGACGAGTGGATCCGGGTCGATCTCGGCCGGTCCTACGCCCTCGACCACATCGCCCTGGAGTGGGAGGCCGCGTACGGCGCGGCGTTCACGCTCCAGGTCTCGGCCGACGGCGACGCCTGGACCACGGTCGTCACCGAGGCAGCCGGCACCGGCGGGACCGAGGTGTACGACGTCGTCGCCACTGGCCGCTACGTCCAGCTCGTCGGCACGGCCCGCGGTACCGGGTACGGCTACTCGCTCCTCGAGCTCCAGGTATTCGGCGACGGCGAGGTCGGCGGGCCGGAGGACCCGCCGCCGTTCCCGGACGACGAGGTCACGCACCACGAGTTCCAGGCGAACTGCACGTTCTCGCACTTCCTGCCGGACGACTCGATCGTGTACCCAGGGCAGCCAGGCCGGTCGCACCTGCACACGTTCATCGGCAACCGCTCGACGGACGCCTTCACCACGCCCGCCAGCCTGCTCGCGAGCCCGGAGAGCACGTGCACGGTGCCCCAGGACCAGTCGGCCTACTGGTTCCCCACCCTCACGGAGGGCGGGGTCCCTGTCGAGCCGAACATCCCGATGACGGTCTACTACAAGTCGGGGATCGACGACTACGCCGACGTCGTGCCGTTCCCGGAGGGACTCCAGTTCGTGGCCGGCGACATGATGGCCACCGTCGACGAGTTCCGCACGGCGCCCGGCGCCGTCGAGGGCTGGGAGTGCGGCGACATCTCCAAGAGCTGGGAGATCCCGGCGAGCTGCCCCGAGGGCACGCAGCTGAACATCCGCTACCAGGCCCCGAGCTGCTGGGACGGGATGCACCTGACGCCGGAGGAGTCCGCCCACATGGGCCACGGCACGCACATGGCGTACCCGGTAGCGGGCCAGTGCCCGCTCAGCCATCCCGTGGCGGTCCCGATGCTCGAGTTCAAGATCGCCTGGCCGGTCAGCGGCGACATGTCCGACGTCGCACTCGTCAGCGGGTCCGACCAGTCCTGGCACTACGACTTCGTCAACGCCTGGGACCCCGAGGTGCTCCGCCGCCTCGTGGAGCAGTGCATCAACGGCGGGCTGCAGTGCAACCCCCGCGGCTACGACCTGTACAAGCCCCACCGTGGCACCGTGCTCGACGAGAACTACGAGCTCGTGCCGGAGCCGGCCGCACGCCAGGAGGCAGCATCATGACGGTCCGCAGCACATTCGACGAAGCACTGCCCGCAGAGCGGCAACGGGCACCGCGGCTCGGACGGCGGGCTTGGCTGGCCGTCGCCGTCGCGGCGACCTGCGTGGCCGCACCGCTCACGGCGGGCGCGACGCCGTCGTCGGGCACCGCGGACGCTCCGGGGCCGGTGAACGCCGCTGCGCGGGCCGCCGCTCCGGCGGCCGCGTGCACCACGAACGCCGCGCTCGGGAGGCCTGCCACGGCGTCGTCCACGGAGGGCCCGTTCGGCCCCGCCATGGCGGTCGACGGCGACCCGGGCACCCGCTGGAGCAGCGAGCCCGCCGACCCGCAGTGGATCCGGGTCGACCTCGGCTCCGTCCAGGACCTGTGCCGCGTCGAGCTCTCCTGGGAGACGGCGTACGGCAAGGACTTCCGGATCGAGGCGTCCGACGACGGCACCACGTGGCGGACGCTCAAGACCGTCACGGACGGGACCGGAGGCTCACAGGGCTTCGACGTGGCGGGGGCCGGCCGGTACGTGCGGATCACCGGCACGGAGCGGGGCACCGGTTACGGCTACTCCCTGTGGGAGCTCAAGGTGCTCACGGACGACGGCGGCAGCACGCCCGGCGACCCGATCCCCGGCGGCGGTGACCTCGGGCCGAACGTGCACGTCTTCGGCCCGGACACGCCCGTCAACCAGGTCCAGGCGGCGGTGGACGAGGTCTACGACCAGCAGGAGTCCGACCAGTTCGGCGACGGGCGGCACCAGTTCCTGTTCGAGCCCGGCACCTATCCGGTGCACGTGAACGCCGGGTTCCACACCTCGATCGCCGGTCTGGGCGCCGACCCGGACGACGTGAACATCACGGGCGGTGTCTGGGCCGACGCCGAGTGGTTCGAGGGGAACGCCACGCAGAACTTCTGGCGCTCCGTCGAGAACCTCGCCGTCACGCCAACGGGTGGGGACATGCGGTGGGCCGTGTCGCAGGCGGCGCCCATGCGGCGGGTCCACGTCAAGGGCAACCTGATGCTGCACTCGTCGCGGTACGGCTGGGCGTCGGGCGGCTACATCGCCGACTCCGTGATCGACGGCGAGGTCCGCGCCTGGACGCAGCAGCAGTGGTACACCCGCGACTCGACGCTCACGGGCGGCTGGGCGGGCACGCTGTGGAACATGACGTTCTCCGGCGTCGAGAACGCACCGCCGACGTCGTTCCCCGAGCCTGCCGTGACCACCCTCGACACGACGGGGACGATCCGCGAGAAGCCGTACCTGTACCTCGACGGCGAGGACTACGCGGTGTTCGTACCGTCCGCCCGCGAGGGGACGAGGGGTGCGACCTGGGACGGCGGGACGACGTCGGGCACCTCCGTGCCGCTGGACGACTTCTACGTGGCCCGCCCGGGAGACTCCGCCGAGCGGATCAACCAGGCCCTGGACCAGGGCCTGCACCTGCTGCTCACGCCCGGGATCTACGAGACGGACCAGACGATCGAGGTGGACCGTGCCGGCACCGTCGTGCTCGGGCTCGGGTACGCCACGATCGTGCCGACGGCCGGGCAGACGGCGATGCGGGTGGGCGACGTGGACGGCGTCCGCGTCGCCGGGGTGCTCTTCGACGCGGGAGCTGCCGAGTCGCCGTCGATGCTCACCGTCGGTACGGAGGGGTCCACGGCGGACCACGCCGACGACCCGGTCTCGCTGCACGACGTGTTCGTCCGGGTCGGCGGGGCGCACGTCGGGCGGGTGGACCAGGCGATCGTCGTGAACGCCGACGACACGATCATCGACCACATCTGGTCCTGGCGGGGTGACCACGGCGAGGGCATCGGCTGGGACGTGAACACCGCGCGCAACGGCCTGGTGGTGAACGGTGACGACGTCTCCGGGTACGGGCTCTTCGTGGAGCACTACCAGGAGTACAACACCCTGTGGAACGGGGAGCGCGGCCGCACGATCTTCTACCAGAACGAGCTGCCGTACGACCCGCCGAACCAGGCGGCGTGGAACCACGACGGCGTGCGGGGCTGGGCGGCGTACAAGGTCGCTGACCACGTCACGCAGCACGAGGCCTGGGGGCTCGGGTCGTACTGCGTGTTCACCTCGGACGCCTCGATCACCTCGGACAACGGGTTCGAGGTGCCGCGGACGCCGGGTGTGCGGATGCACTCGCTGCTCACCGTGTCGCTCGGTGGGGTGGGCACGTACGAGCACGTCATCAACGGCGTCGGCCCCCGCGCGGAAGGAACGGAAACAATCCCGGCCAAGGTGGTGAGCTACCCCTAGCGGAAGCGCCCTCGGGACGACCATGCACCTGCTGCCAGGATCAGGACTCGCCTGGCAGCAGGTGCATGGTCATGTCAGGGACGCCGAGCCGTCAGGTGACGGCGCCCATGTGCCAGGGGATGAACTCCTCGGCACCTATCCCGAGCTCCTCGCTGACCGTCTGCTCCCCGGACGCGACGGCGAGGATCCGGTCGAAGATCTGCCGCCCCACCTCCGCCACGGTGGCGGTGCCGTCCACGACGACGCCCGCGTTGATGTCCATGTCCTCGGACATCACCGAGTACATCGGGGTGTTGGTCGCCACCTTGATGGACGGCGTCGGGCGGCAGCCGAAGACCGAACCGCGGCCCGTGGTGAACACGACCACGTTGGCGCCGCCCGCTACCAGGCCCGTGACCGAGACGGGGTCGTAGCCAGGGGTGTCCATGAAAGCGAACCCGCGCTCGGTGATCGGCTCGGCGTACTCGTAGACGGCGCCGAGGTCGGCCTGGCCGCCCTTGGCGACCGCGCCGAGCGACTTCTCCAGGATCGTCGTGAGGCCGCCCGCCTTGTTGCCCGGCGACGGGTTGTTGTCGAGCGTGCCACCACCCGCCGCGACGTAGTCCCGCCACCAGTCGATGCGGTGGAGCAGCTTTTTCGCGACACCGGGCGACGTCGCCCGGGCGGTCAGCAGGTGCTCGGCCCCGTACACCTCGGGGGTCTCGGCCAGCACGGACGTCGCCCCGTAGGCGACCAGCCGGTCCGAGGCCCAGCCCAGCGCCGGGTTGGCCGTTATGCCGGAGTAGCCGTCGGACCCGCCGCAGTTCAGCGCGAGCACCAGCTCCGACACGTCGCACTCGACGCGTTCGCGCGCGTTGACCAGCGGCAGCATCTCGCGGACCGCGGCGACTCCCGCGCGTACCGAGGCGCGCACACCGCCGGCCTCCTGGATGGTCAGCGAGCGAACCACCGTGTCGTCGGAGATCGAGGCCAGCAGCCCCTGCTTCGCGTCGTCGGGCGGACCGACCGTCGGCATCCCCAGGTCGGCGACCTGCCCCGACCGGGCCGACAGCGCGGCCCCCGGCACCATCTCGCAGCCCAGCCCCAGCACCAGCAGGCCTGCGACGTTCGGGTGAGCCGCGTACCCGCGCAGGGTGCGCAGCAGGATCTGCCCGCCCTCGGAGTCCGGGACCAGGCCGCAGCCCGACGTGTGGGTCAGCGCGATGACGCCGTCGACGTGTCCGAACTCGTCCAGGGCCGCGCCGCTGAACTGGTCCGCGATCATCTTGGCCGTCGAGGCCGAGCAGTTCACGCTGGTCAGGATCGCCACGAAGTTGCGGGTCCCGACCCGGCCGTCGGCCCGGCGGAAACCGCGGAAGGTGGGGCGGGCGCCGTCGGGCAGCGGGAGGTCGGTGTGCGTGCCGCCCAGCGGCGCCTCGCGCGAGCCCTCCTCGAACCCGAGGTTGTGCGAGTGCACGTGGTCGCCGGGGGCGATGTCGGCGGTCGCTACCCCGATGACCTGCCCGTACTTGTGCACCTCGGCGCCGGCCGGCACGGCGCGCAGCGCGATCTTGTGACCGCGCGGCACCGGCTGCCCGACGGCGACCGGACCGGTCCCGGGGGCGAGGGCTTCGTCGCCCGGCCCCAGATCTCGCGTCGTGACCGCGACGTCGTCGCCCTCGCGGAGAATCAGGAGATCGACCTCTGGCACCTGTGACACCCCTCTGTGTGAACCGTTTCATCCTACCGGCGTTGCCGTTCGCACCTCGCGAGCTCACCCGCTGGTCGAGCCCCCGGTCGGCAGAACGTCAGGTGATCGGCACCTCGGGTTACCGATCACCTGACGTTCTACCGACCGGGCTCTGTCAGCTGGCTCTGTCAGCCGGCTATCGCCGCCGTGACCTCTTCCATGAACTGGGTGGCCGCCTCTTCCGGGGTGATGCGCTCGAAGAGGACGTCGGTGTTGACGCGCTCCATGATGTCGGCGAGCTCGGCGGAGCCGTGCGGCGGCACCGGCGGGGTGTCGACGATCTCGTCCTCGATGTCCGCCATGAAGTCGGCCATCTTCTGGTCGGTGGGGGACAGGTCGCCGAGGATCCCCTCGCGCACCTCGGTGTTCGCCGGGAGGCCACGGTCGGTGAGCATGATGTCGGCCGCCTCCTGCGAGTTCAGCAGGAAGTCGACGAACTTCGCGGAGGACTCCGGGTACTCGGTGTCCGCGGAGACGGAGTAGAACATCGCCGGCTTGTAGTACATGCCGGTGCGCTCGCCCTGGGTCTCACCGGGCAGCCGGAGCAGCTCGAGCTCGTGACCCGACGAGTCCGTCAGCGCGCCCAGCTGGTTGGTCCACCACACGCCCATGGCGCCCTGGTTGGTACCGAGCAGGCTGCCCTCGGGGCCGGCCGCCTGGTACTCGACGGTGCGGGCGGCGTCAGGCTGCCCGCCACCCTCCATCAGGTCGAGCGAGACCTGGAAGAAATCCGCGACGGTCTGCTCGGAGACACCGAGCTCGCCCTCCGGCGTGAACAGCGTCTCGCCGCGCTGGCGCGCCATCACGTTGAGGCCCGCCTCGTTGAAGCCGTAGTCCTGCGTGCCCCACACACCCTCACCAGCACCCTTCGAGACGGCGTTCGCCGTGGTGACGTAGTCCTCCCACGTCCAGGTGGTGTCGTCGGGCAGCTCGACGCCCGCGTCGGCGAAGATCTCCGGGTCGGCGACGAACGCGTAGGCGTTGATGCCGGTAGGGATGCCGTACTGCGCACCATCGATCTGGCCGCCGGCCAGGACGCTGTCGTCCACCTTGGACGTGTCGATGTCGAGCTGGCTCAGGTCCGCGAGCACGTTCTTGGTGGAGTAGTCGGAGATGTAGCGCTCCTCCTGGGTGATGACGTCGGGGGTGTCGCCGGCCGCCACCGAGGTGGCGAGCTTGTCCCAGTAGCCGTCCCAGTCGGTGAAGTCGGGGACCACGGTGATGTCGGGGTTCTCCGCCTCGAAGGCCTCGATGATCTGCTCCGTGGACTCGTGGCGGGTGTCGGAGCCCCACCACGCGAACCGGATCTCGCAGGGGCACTCCTCGGCCGCGGCGGGCTCGTCGCCGCCGCTGCCGCCCATGCCCGAGTCCCCGCCGCCGCACCCCGCGAGGGTCAGGGCCACTGCCGCGATACCCGCGGCCGAGGCAGCGAGGCGCTTGCCGCGCCTCGTTCGTAGTCCGTTGCCGGTGTTGCTCATGTGTGTTTCTCCTTCGGTGACGTTGACGTCGTTGTCGCGGAGCGGTGGAGCTATTTGATCCCGGTGGTCGCGATGCCCTTGACCAGGTATTTCTGCCCGAACAGGAAGGCGATGAAGACGGGGATCAGGGACACGATCGACATGGCGAACAGCGAGCCCCACGAGCTCTCGCCCGTGGAGTCGACGAACGTGCGCAGGGCGATCGGCACGGTGTACATCTCCGGCCGGGTCAGGAAGATCAGCTGGCTGAAGAAGTCGTTCCACGTCCAGATGAACGTGAAGATCGCGGTGGTGGCCAGGGCAGGCATCGACAGCGGCAGCATGATCTGCAGGTAGATGCGCAGGTGGTTGGCACCGTCGAGGGTCGCAGCCTCGTCCAGCTCCCGCGGGATCCCGCGGAAGAACTGGACCATGAGGAAGATGAAGAACGCGTCGGTGGCAAGGAGCTTCGGCACGATCAACGGCAGGAACGTGTTGATCCACTCGAGCTGGGAGAACAGCACGTACTGGGGCACGATCACGACGTGGATCGGCAGCATGATCGACATGAGCATGATCGCGAACCACAGCTTCTTGCCCCGGAACTCCAGCCGCGCGAACGCGTAGGCCGCCAACGAGCACGAGAGCAGGTTCCCGAGCACCGAACCGATCACCACGATCGCCGAGTTGATCAGGTAGTGGCTGAACGGGTGCAGCAGCGCGTTCCACCCGTCCGTGTAGTTGGACAGGTCGATGTCGGTGGGGATGAGGCCCGGCTCGCGGAAGATCAGCGCGTTCGGCTTGAACGAGCTGGCCAGCATCCAGAGCAGCGGGTACAGCATCACGAACCCGAAGGCGATCAGGCTCACGTGCTTGATGACGCTGGCCACCCTGGCGCGCAGCTGCCGGCCGCGGGGGCGGATGGTCGGACGGCGGTCCTCGGTACCGGAGGACCTGCCGCCGTCGGACGGCGGCCGCACGGCCGTCGCCGTAGCGGTCTGTGTGGGCGTGGAGGCGTCAGTCATCGTAGAACACCCAGTACTTGGAGGCGAGGAAGTTGACTGCGGTCATGCCGCCGATGATCAGCAGCAGGAACCAGGCCATCGCGGACGCGTAGCCCATGTCGAGGGAACCGAACCCCTTGAGGTAGAGGTACAGCGTGTAGAGCAGCGTCGAGTCGGACGGGCCGCCGTTGCCGCCACTCACCACGAACGCCCTGGTGAAGGACTGGAACGCCTCGATGAGCTGCAGCACAAGGTTGAAGAAGATGATCGGCGTCAGCAGCGGCAGCGTGACCGAACGGAACTGGCGGAACTTGCTCGCTCCGTCGATCGAGGCCGCCTCGTAGTACATCTGGGGGATCTGCCGCAGGCCGGCCAGGAAGATCACCATGGGAGCGCCGAAGGTCCAGACGTTCAGCGCCATGAGGGTGCCGAGCGCGTAGTCCGGGTGCGACACCCAGCCCTGCCCCTGCACGCCGAACATCGCCAGCACCTGGTTGACCAGGCCGTCCGCGCCGAAGATCTGGCGCCACAGGATCGCGATGGCCACCGAACCGCCGAGCAGGGAGGGCAGGTAGTACACGGAGCGGTACAGGGCGAGCCCGCGCATGCCCCGGTCGAGCAGCAGCGCCAGGCCGAGGGCCGCGGCGAGCTGCAGCGGCACCGAAACGAACACGTACATGAACGTGACGCCGAGGGAGCCCCGGAACCGCGGGTCCGCGAACATCCGCGTGAAGTTCTCGACGCCCACCCACTGCGGCGGCGAGAGCAGGTCGTAGTCCGTGAAGGACAGGTACAGCGAGGCCCCCATGGGCCCGGCGGTGATGAGCACGAGCCCGACGAACCAGGGCGCGAGGAAGAGCAGCGCCCAGCGTCCGTCGCCCTTTTTCCGTGGGCTGACGCTCTGCTTGCTGCGGGAAAGCTCCTGGATCACTGACATGGGCTCACCCCTGCACGGGCTGGCGGGGGCTCGGACCGCCAAGGTCCGGGCTCGCGGTTCGGGTGGCGCATCGCGTTTTGTCCTCCGGATCGTCGTCGATCCCCGGTCGCATCGGTGAGAAACCGGTCTCTGGTGGAGGAACGTACCACACGAGCAACCGGTTTCCCATGGTGTACCGTCACATCGGGAAACCGGCAGCGAGGGGCCGCGCCAAAGATGGCTCGGAGCCCCCTGCGCGCCGGTCGGACGACGGTGGACGGACGGAGAGCACATGGTCAGCGGCAACGCTCGAGGCGCGGGTCAGCGCCGCGTCACGGCCACGATCGGGGACGTAGCGCTGGTGGCCGGCGTATCGCGGGCGACGGTCTCGCGCGTCATGAACGGACGCAGCACCGTCGACGCGACCATCGCGGAACGTGTGCGGGAGGCCGCGGCGGGGCTGAGCTACCGGCCCAGCAACGCGGCGCGCAGCCTGGCGCTCGGCCGTACCCAGACCGTCGCACTGGTGGTCCCGGACCTCGGCAACCCCGTGTTCCAGCAGATCCTGCGCGGTGTCATGGACGGTGCGGCCGAGGACGGCTACCGCGTGCTCGTCGCGGACACGGTGGAGGACGACCAGCAGGAAGGCGCGATCGCGCTCGAGGCGCGGATGCGCTGTGACGCCCTCGTGCTCGTCTCGCCCCGCATCGGGGACGCCGAGCTCAGCGCGCTCATCGCCGACGTCGAGCCGGTGGTCCTGGTCAACCGGGAGACCGGTGGCGCGGCACCGAGCCTGGTCGTGGACTACGAGGACGCCGCGCTCCAGGTGGTCGAGCACCTCGTGTCGCTCGGCCACCGCCGCATGGTCTACCTCGGTGGCCCCGTGCGGAGCGCATCCGACGAGCTGCGCCGCGCAGGCCTCGACCGCGCCCGGAAGCGGCACGCCGACCTCGAGATCCTCGACCTGCCCGCCGGGCCGGACATCCAGGCCGGTCACGCCGCCGCGCCCGCCGTGCTCGCCACCCGCGCCACCGCAGCCGTCGCCTTCAACGACCTGGTCGCGTTCGGCCTGCTCGCCGGTCTGAACGAGGCCGGGGTGGCCGTACCTGCCGACATCTCGGTGGCCGGCTTCGACGACATCGAGCTGTCCCGTTACGCAACACCCGCGCTGACGACGGTCGCGGTACCGCAGGCCGAGCTCGGCCGCCACGCCTGGAGGGAGCTGCACGCTGTGATCGACGACGACGCCCACCCCGCAAGCTCTGCTCGATTCACGCCGAGCCTGGAGGTGCGCGGCAGTACCGGGCCCGTACCCCAGGGCACGGAGCGCGTGCACGTCACGGACGACGACGGCGTCGGCGTCCGTGACGTGCAGCGCGAGGAGATCCCGACCGTGCCGCCCACGGCAGCCCCCACGTGGTCCGTACCTGCGGGTCCTGATGCCGACACCGTCGTACTGACCTGCGGTGACGGGCTGGAGCTGGTGCGCCGCGACGCGGGCGACCGGATGCCGAAGGTCCACGCACGGCGTCCGTACCTGCACCCGGTGCACACCCTGGCGGGCGTACCGCTCACCGACGTGAGCCCCGTCGACCACCGCCACCACTACGGCGTCGGCATAGCGGTTCCCGATGTGAACGGCACCAGCCACTGGGGTGGCCGCACCTTCATCGAGGACGTCGGGCCGACGCTGCTGAAGAACCACGGCCGCCAGACGTCGGAGGGCGTTCGCGTCGAGGCCGCGCCCACCTCGCGCCCGGCCGGTGCGGGGGCCGAGGCAGGCGAGGTCCTGGTCGAGGAGGTGCTGTGGTCCGACGAGCACGGCGACCCGCAGCTTCGCGAGGAGCGTCGGGTGACGGCGCGCCTGCTCCCCCAGACCCCCGGATCGGCCGCAGCACCCGGCTGGGTGCTCGACTGGCGCTCCACGCTGCACGCCGACCACGGACCGCTGGAGATCCGCTCGCCCGCCACCAACGGCCGGCCGGGCGCCGGCTACGGCGGCCTGTTCTGGCGCCTGCCGCTCGCCGAGAGCACCAGGGTCCTGTCGGCGTCGGGCACCGGCGAGAACCAGGCGCACGGCAGCACGTCGCCGTGGGTGGCGTTCGTGCAGCAGCAGGGGGGCCGGTCCACGACGCTCCTGCTCGTCCAGCCGAGCCAGGTCCGCCCGTGGTTCCTGCGTTCTGCCGAGTACCCCGGCGCCTGCCCGGCGCTCGCGTGGGACTCGCCGCTGCTCGTGCCGGAGGGCGGCTCCGTGCAGCTCGACCTCGTCGCCGTGCTGCTCGACTCCGCGCTCACGAGCTCGGCCGCCGCGGCACTGGCCGCCGACCTCACCGACGGCGGCCGGCGGTGAGCCTGCCGAAGGTCGCGGTCGTCGGCGTCCACGGCCACGGCGGCTCGCACCTGCGGACGGTCGCGGACCTCGAGGCCAGGGGGCTGGCGCGGCTGAGCGCCGTCGTCGACCCGCGGGAGCCCGACGACGCCCCCGCGCCGTGGTTCGCGAGCCTGGGTGACCTGCTGTCGGCGGACACCGGCACGCTGCCCGACGTCGTGGTGCTCTCCACGCCCATCCACACCCACCTGCCGCTCGCGCGCGCCGCGATGGAGGCGGGCATCGACGTGCTGCTCGAGAAGCCGACCACCGCCTCCCTCGCCGAGCACGCCGAGCTCGTCGCCGTCGCGGAACGGACCGGGCGCCTGTGCCAGGTCGGGTTCCAGACCTTCGGCTCCCACGCGCTGCCCGCCGTCGTCGACATGATCGCGCGCGGCGAGGTGGGGCAGGTGACCGGGATCGGCGCCGTCGGGACCTGGGTGCGGACCGCCGCGTACTGGGCGCGCTCGCCGTGGGCGGGGCGGCGGCGCATGGGCGACCGCGCCGTCGTGGACGGCGCGGTGACCAACCCCCTCGCGCACGCCGTGGCGACCGCACTGTGGGTCGGCGGCGCCAGGACCAGCACCGACCTCGCCTACGTGAACACCGACCTGTGGCGCGCCAACCCGATCGAGGCCGACGACACCTCGTCCCTGCGGACCGTCGGCACGGACGGGACGCGGTACGGGTTCGGGCTCACGCTGTGCGCGGCGATACGCACCCCGGCGCGGGTCATCGTGCAGGGCACCGCCGGCGAGATCGAGCTCGAGTACGAGCACGACCTGGTCCGGCTGCGCACCGGACGGGTCGTCGCGGAGAAGCAGTACGGGCGGACAGGCCTGCTGGAGAACCTGCTCCGGGCCCGCACCGGCGAACGGCTCCTGTGCGACGCGCGCGACACCGGCGCGTTCATGCAGGTGCTCGAGGCCGTGCGCACCGCCGCCGACCCGACACCGATCGGGGACGAGTTCGTGGACTGGGCGGACGGTGTCGACACGGGTCCCGGCGGTGGCCCGCGCGGGAAGATCGCCGGCACGCAGGGCAACCCGGAGGGCGACGCCCGGCATCCGGTGGTGCGCGACGTCGCCGAGTGGTGCGAGCGGGCTGCCCGCGAGCAGCGCACGTTCACGGAGCTGGGCGCCCCATGGACGGTCGAGAAGTAGCGCCACCGACCGTGGGAGGGTGCTCGGGTGCTGTCCGTACTCACTGCCATCGGGTCGATGGCCTGCATCGTCGCGCTCGGCTGGGTGATCCAGCGGCGCGGTCTGCTCGCCGGTAGCACCCTCCCGCGCGGGGCGGCACGGGGCGGTGCCGACGACCGGTCGGAGAGCGGCGCCTCCGAGAGCGGCGCCGGAGCCCGCCAGATCCTCGCCACGCTCTCCTTCACGATCTGCGCGCCGGCCCTGATGTTCAGCACCCTGGCGGCGACCGACCTCGCGCACGTGGTGTCTCGGGGCGCTGCGGTCACCTGGGTCACCACCGCGGCGCTCGCCCTGGTCAGCGCGGCGGTGGCACGGTGGGTGCTGCGGCTGTCCGCGGGTCCGGTCGCCGTGACGACGCTCGCCGCCGTCTACGTCAACGGCGGCAACATCGGGATCCCGCTCGCCGTCTACCTGTTCGACGACGCCCTCGCCGTGGTGCCGACCCTCCTCTTCCAGCTGCTCGTGCTGGCACCGCTGGCGCTCGCGGTGCTCGACCGGTCCGCTCCAGCGAACGGGGCTCCCCGGACGGCCACCCGGTCGAGCTGGACGTCGGTGGCCCGCGTCCCGCTCGCCGCCGTCCGCAACCCGATCACGGTCGGCACGCTCGCCGGCCTGCTGGTCGCCGTGATCGGTGAGCTGACCGGCCTGCGGCTGCCCGACGTCGCCCTGCTGCCCTTCGACCTGATCGGCGCCGCCGCCCCGCCGCTCGGCCTGCTGACCTTCGGGATGACCCTCGCGGTGCCGATGCCCGCGCTCAGCCCTCCTGCGGCGCAGGGCGGGGTGCGCCACGGCGCCGCGTCGGGTCCAGCCCCGGCGTCGGCCCCGTGGTGGACGGGCCGTGACCGCGTGCTCGTACGGGCGGTGGTCGCGCTCGCGGTGCTGGTGCGCAACGTGCTGCACCCGCTGGCCGCGTGGGCCGTCGGTACCGCGATGGGGCTCGACACGCCGGCGCTGGCCGTCGTCGTCACGATGGCCGCGCTGCCCACGGCGGTGAACGTCACCACGTACGCGACGCGGTACGGCGTGTTCGACGGCGTCACGGCGCGCGCGACCGTCTGGACGACGGCGCTCTGCGTGCCCGTCCTGGTGGTCGTCGGCGTCCTTCTGGGCTGAAGCCCGCCCGGGTGTGCCAGGGTCTTGTGGTGGAGCGGCCGGACTGGCATCGTTGCGAGAAACCGGTTTCCCGTCGTTGGGACGGCCGGTCTCATGGACAAGGGAGTCACATGCGAACACCACCGGTCCTCCGCCCGCGCCGAGTCGTCGGCCCGACGCCGGGGAACGCGCCAGCGCTGCCCGTCACCCGCCCGCTCGTCCGTTCCCTGGCGCTGCCCCTGGCGCTGGCCGTGGGGATGGCCGGCGTGCTGGTCGCCGTCGGGCCGCCGGCCGCGGCGCACCCGGCCGAAGGTGCGGGGGCCGCCGTCGGGTACGCGTCGGGCGGGCACGCGCAGGGCGGGCACTCGCAGGGCGGGCACTCGCAGGGCGGGCACTCTTCGGGCGGGCACTCGCAGGGCGGACACCGCGGCGACCTCGGCCGCGAGACCATCTCGACCGACGACGGCTGGGCCGCCTGGTCCGGCCCCACGTTCCCGGAGGGTGTGGAGCGACAGGCCCGGCCCACGACGGGTGGAGCCGCGGCCACGCGGGCCGAGGTCTACGAGGTCGACACCTGGCAGGAGCTGCGCGACGCGCTCGCCGGCCGCGAGGGCGGCAGCCAGAACGACGCCCGGTACAACGAGACCCCGCGGATCGTGTACGTCACGGGTGCGATCGATGCGTTCACCGCTCCGGACGCAACCCGGCTGACCTGCGAGGACCTCGCCTCTCAGGTGACGGTGGAGGGTACCGGCGAGCCGTTCTCGATGGACGACTACATCGCGCAGTACGACCCGTCCGGCCCGTGGGGTCGGGCCGATCCGGAGGGGCCGCTGGAGCAGGCGCGTGATGCGGCGGCGAGCCTGCAGGCGGCGCAGACCCAGCAGCACGTCGGCTCGAACGTGACGATCGTGGGGGTCGGCGACGACGCCCAGATCTCCGGCGCGAACCTCCGCGTGCGGGACGCGCACAACGTCATCCTCCGGAACCTGCGGTTCTCGGACGGCTATGACTGCTTCCCGCAGTGGGACCCCGGTGACGGCGAGGCCGGGAACTGGAACTCCGCCTACGACAACGTCTCGCTGTGGACGTCCACCAGTGTGTGGGTGGACCACTCCACGTTCGACGACGGAGCGCACCCCGCCGGCTCGCTCCCCGTCGTCTACGGGCGGCCGTTCGAGGTGCACGACGGTCTGCTCGACATAACGCACGGCTCGGACCTGGTCACCGTGTCGTACAACGAGTTCCTCAGCCACGACAAGACGATGCTGATCGGCTCGTCGGACTCCCGCACCCAGGACCGTGGGCAGCACCGCGTGACGCTGCACCACAACTACTGGGAGGACATCGGCCAGCGCGCACCGCGCGTCCGGTACGGCGACGTGCATGCCTACAACAACTACTACCGGCAGACCCGCCGACAGGCCGAGGCGGGCTCGTTCCAGTACTACTGGGGCTCCGGCAGGGAGTCGAGCCTCGTGGTGGAGAACAACGCGGTCCGGCTGGCCCGCGGGTCCGACCCCGCGAAGGTGGTCGGCGCGTACGGCGGCACGATGCTCAGCGAGTCGGGCACCACGCTGAACGGCCGGCGGACAGACCTCCTGGCGGCCTACAACGCGACGGCGTCGACGCCGCTGGCCGACGAGGCGCGCTGGGCGCCGTCGGACGCGTACCGGTACCGGCTGCTGCCGACGGTCGCGGTCCCGTGGGTGGTCCTGGCCCGTGCGGGAGCGGGCGAGCTGCGCTCGACCTCCCCGAGGTAGCCGGTCCTTGGTTGTGAGCGTGATCGTTGCGGCCATGTGCCCGCTCTAGGCGCGACGATCACGCTCACAACCAGCTCAGACGCCCAGGTTCAGGTCCTCGATGCGGACCGGGTCGCCCGTCTCCAGCGAGCGGTTGCCCGCGTAGCCGACCGACGAGGCGCGGACGCCGTCGACATAGCCGGCCGCTCGCCCGAGCGGGTCCTGCTCGCCCGTTGGCGCGAACACGCTGGCCAGCAGCAGCGCGTCGCCGCCGCCGTGCCCGCCACCGCCGCGCACGATGGGCCGCTCCTCGGCACGCTCCCAGTGCCGCTGCACCACCAGCCGCTCGCCGATGGGCCGCACGTCGTCGCCGGCGAACACCTCGGTGGCGCTCGGGTCGAGGACCGCCGCGCCGTCCTCGCCGAACTCGACGGAGCCGCGCTCGGTGACCTCCAGCTCCGCGCGGCCGCGTGTGCCGTTCACGACCACGCGGTAGCCCTCCCAGGGCGCGTGCGCGGTGAGCGAGTAGGTCAGCAGGGCGCCGCCCTCGTACTCGACGACGAGCCCAAGGGTGTCCTCCGTGGTGATTCCCTCGTCGAACACCGACCGGTTGCGCACGTAGCCGTCCACGGCCTGCGCCTCGGGCCCGTACAGCGCGGACAGCCACTTGTTCTTCTCGACGGAGAGCTGCCACGGGTCGACGCCGCGCTCGTTCAGCGCGCGCTCGGCCTCGGTGGGCTCGTAGCCGGTCTCGTGCGCGCCGTCGTCGCCGTAGAAGCGCCGGCCGCCCGTGGCGAAGACGCGCTGCGGCACGCCGTCGATCCACCAGTTGACGAGGTCGAAGTGGTGGCTCGACTTGTGCACCAGCAGACCGCCGTTGTTCACCTTCTCGCGGTGCCAGCGGCGGAAGTAGTCGCCCCCGTGCACGGTGTCGAGGGCCCAGTCGAAGTGGACCGACAGCACGCGGCCGATCTCGCCGCTCGCGACCACCTCGCGCAGCGCGCTGTTGCGGGGCGAGTAGCGGTAGTTGAACGTCGTGACCAGGTCCCGGCCGGTCTCCGCGACCGCGGCCACGATCTCCCGGGCCTGGTCGGCGTGCGCGGCGATGGGCTTCTCCACGACGACGTCGGCGCCGGCCCGCAGCGCACGAGCGACCAGGTCGCCGTGGGTGCGGTCGACCGAGGTGACGATCACGCGGTCCACGGACTGCTCCGCGATCGCCTTCTCCAGGTCGTCGGGCTCGTACACAGGGCGGATGCCGCCGAGCGCGGCCGCCACCCGCGCCTCGTACGCTGCCGCGCGGACCGGGTTGGGCTCGACCCACGCGACGATCTCGCCGTCCGGCGCGTGCGTGCCGATCAGAGCGTTGATGTACATGGACGCGCGGTGTCCCGTGCCGACCACCGCGTAGCGGCGGCGCCCCTCGGGCAGCGGGCCCGACGGCGGCGCGGGCTCTTGTGTCGGACCGGTGATCGGCTCTGTGGTCGGCTCGGTGGTCGGCTCGGTGGTCGGCTCTGGCATCGGTGGAGAGCTCCTTGCGTCATCGTCGACGTCGGGCGGGTGGGACTGAAACGATACGGCGCTTGGAAAGCGCTGTCCATGACGGGTGTGCAAGAGGGCGGTGTCTCAGCCCGGCGGCACCGGTCCGAGATCGCCGCCCTCTCAGCTCACCGCTCGGGTGTGATGACCACCTGTCCGGCCCAGGCGAACCCGCCACCGAACCCGAACAGGAGCGCCGGCACGCCCGCCGGGATCTTGCCGGCGTGCCACCACTTGGCCAGGCCCATGGGGATCGATGCCGCCGACGTGTTGCCCGACTCCGTGATGTCCGTGACCACCACCTTGCCCTCCAGCCCGAGGGCCTTGGCGAGCGGCTCGATGATCCGCAGGTTCGCCTGGTGCGCGACGAGCACCTCGATGTCGTCGATGCTCAGCCCGGCCCGCGCCACGACGTCGCGCGCCCTGTCGGCGGCCCGCGTGATCGCCCACTTGAACACCGCCCGGCCGTCCTGCTGGAACTTCACCTCGGGTACCTCGATCCGCACGGCGGGCGTGAGCTCCGGCTCCGTGCCCCACACGACCGGCCCGACGGCGGGGACGTCCGCGGCCTGCAGCACCGCCGCACCCGCACCGTCGGCCGTCAGGATGCAGGTCGAGCGGTCGCTCCAGTCGGTGTACGCGGTGAGCTTCTCCGCGCCGATCACCAGGGCCGTGCGCGCCGACCCCGCGCGGATCGCCTGGTCGGCCAGTCCTACCGCGTGCGCGAACCCCGAGCACGCCACGTTGAGGTCCATCGCCGCTGGACCCACCACGTTGCGCAGGTCCGGTACCTCTTCGCCCTCAGGCGTCGAGGCGCCGGGCTGGACGCCGGTGCGCAGCGCGTACGCGACCCGCCCGGCCGTGTTCGGCGAGCGGTCGTCGTTGGTGGCGGTCGCGACGATCACCAGGTCGACGGCGTCCGCGGCCACACGGGCGTCGGCGAGCGCGTGCTCGGCCGCCGCGGTCGCCATGTCGGCCACCGTGACGTCGTCAGCCGCTACGTGGCGGGTGACGATGCCCGTGCGGGACCGGATCCACTCGTCGTTGGTCTCGACGAGCTCTGCGACGTCCTCGTTGGTGAGAATCTTCGGTGGCTGGTGGTGTCCCAGGCCGATGATGCGGGAGCCGGGAGCGCCGGGCGGGAGTACGAGTGCGGGCGACGTAGCCATGGGTTCAACGTAGCGCGCTCAGGTCGAACGGCTCGACGCTCAGGCCGGGCACCCGTTCCCTGGCCGCCCGCACCACGCGCTCCTCGGCGCCCGGCCCGGTGTCCGGCACCTCGCCCACCTCACGGAGCGCTCCGCGCAGCTGGGCGTCGTACCGCTCCCCCATCGCCGCGTTGCGGCCCTTGTACGTCCACGCGACGAGGTTGGCCAGGGCGAACCGCGGTCCGCACGAACGGCAGGACATGATGCCCGGCGGCCGCCGGAACCGTGTGGTCCGGTGGCCCGCCGAGCAGGTCCCGACCCACGGCCCGTCGATCGACGGCGCCGACGGGTCCACGCACCGCCGGCCCGAGCACCCGATCCGCACCGCCACCTCGCGCCACGCCGGACCGTGCTTGGCCCTCGGTCCGGCGAGCGCGTGCGCCACCTCGTGCAGGATCGTGTCCCGCACCTCGCGCTCTTCATGGATCCGGGTGAGCGGCGCGGACAGGCTGATCCGGCTCTTGCCGTAGCTGCACATCCCGGCGCGCCGGACGGCGTCGTCGAACTCGAACGTCCAGGCCTTCAGGCCGTGCTGGTCCATCAGCTCGCGCGCCAGGCGCGAGGCGGCGACAAGGTTCATGCGTACCCCTGCGGTGATCGTGGTGATTGCGTCCGGCCGTTCCGGACGCTGTCGAACCTACGGGGCTCCACTGACACCCGGGCAAGGTTATCCACAGCCCGGCGCACCGGACCATGCTCCGATCGAGCGTGTATGGAACGTCCCGAATGGATCAACAACTCAACGAGGCACGGAAACAGGCTTGCCCATTCAGCCATAGCTTCACCCCGCCGAAGCGCCCCTCGGCGGGGGTTCGAGCCCACCTCCAGCCGAATCGGACTGCTGAGCCTCCAACGCCTCCCGGACCAATCCAATGCGCCGCAGGTGTTCCTCACGGGTTAGGAACGGTTCCCCTCCACGACGGATCACCCTGCCCGTCCGCGGATCGACTTGATCTAGGTCCGGCCTCTCATTCATCACCGTGACGTATCCCGCGCGAGCTTCCCGGCGTTTCCTGACCTGGACTGAGATTGCAACCCAGATCAGGAACCCCGCATCCAGCAAAATCGCCACCATCACACCGGTCAAGAGCGGCGACCCACTGTATCCGGATCCACGGGCAAGCATCCCTGTGGATAGTGCAGCCAGCAGGACGAGACCTATACCCGTCCCCCAGAGAGCATCAGCCGGCGCCCCCGGGAGCCGCACGATCTGGCCAGTCTTTGGATCGATCTAGTCCACCTGCGGAAACTCGTTATTCGCCACGTTTTCAGCGAGTGCACTGTGAACCTACTTCGAACGGAATCTCGTTGGCAATCTTTCTCTTGCCAAAAGGGCTTCGACGAAGTATGCCGGTAGAGCGATAAGGGCCGCCCACCATAAACCTAGATCTCGTACAGCAAGGATCTGCGCTGCAATTAACGCCAGGAACACGGCGTACAACACTAGTGTTCGCCAGCTGTCTCCAACACCTCGCCCACTGAATCGCTCCGCCCGCTTCATGCCGGACATAAGAAACTCGAAAGCTCGCGTCCCTACCGTTACGCTCACCGCGGTCATTATCACGATAAGTGGCGGGACGTCGAAGATTGCAGCGATTAAGACAGATATCACGCTTCCCAAGAATCCAAGATACGCTCCAACCCTTCGAGGAAGTTGGCTGTTCCCGCCGCTTCCGGTGATACGTTCTAGCTCACTCACGAACCCGGCCCTTCCAGAAGTTGTCCGACGAGCGTGGCAGTGGTTTCTCCGATCCACTGCTCTGCTGGATCGCTTACGTTCATCACCGTCCGAAGCGGGCCGGAGCCCAGTCCGCCGGTAGCGAAACCGACCCCAGCGGCAGCAAATGAGGACCCGGCCTCGACTCGCCTCCCGAGGCGGTAATTAGCGACGCCGTTTGCGAATGACAGCAAACTGGAGGCGTTGCCAGATACTCGCGCTCCAAGGCCGGCCATCGTGGCAACAGAGCCACCCACGAGACATCCCGTTCCTGCCGTTGGAACGCAGGTCGCAAAGCCCGCACCGATGGCAAATCCTTGGACCGCCGAAGCGGCCATACTTATGTATCCCGTCAGGTCAGCGCCTTGATCAGTCCAACCAGCAATACCCTCCGCCGTTGTGAAGTTGTGTGTGAGCCAAGAACTCGCTTGAGCGATCTTGGCCTGCCTCTCCAACTCATTGCGCGCCGCATCGCGCTCACGGATTTGCGCCATCTCCTTGGCACGCGCAGCAGCCTGCGCGATGGCCGCCGCACCTGACCGAGATACCGTCTGGCCACTAGATATGCTCGAAGCGTAATTGACCAACCCAACCGATCCACCGCCACTGGTTGTGTACGCGTCCGCATGGGTAGCGAAGAAGCGGCACGCGTACGCCGTATAGCACTCGCGTACCTTCACCGGCGCACTACCAGAGCCCTTTTTCGTCTTCACACAAGATATCGCGCCCGCGCACGGGTCACCGCCATCCGGTTGGGTTCGCGGGTTATATCCCGCATGCCCCGCACCTATCGGCAACAGCCCCGTCGGATCCGACCACGTCACCGGATTCTGATTCGCATACGCGTACGCATTCCACTGCTGCGGATCAGCCAGATCCATCACCGGATCCACTGACACGAACGCCCCCAGCGTCGCGTCGTACAACCTGGCTCCGACCGCCGTCAGCCCACTCGTGTCCTGCGGCTTGTCCAAGAACCCGTGATCCCCGACCCACCCCGACCCGGACCCGTCAGCATCAGCCGGCGCCCCCGCGCTGGAACCACGCACCGCACCGAACGGATCCGTATACCGGCGAACCACCCGATCCACCGTGTTCGCGACCTGAATCGTCCCCGTCCCATGTGCGTCAGCGAAGATACTCGTCACGTCCACCGCCATCGTGCCCGACCGCACCGCGACCGTCTGCCCCGCAAACGTGTAGTAGCGCTGTGCAGAAACAGCCCCGGTCTTACCGTCCAGCGTGATCTCCTGCCCCGGCAGATACACCGTCACATCACCGTCCTGCGTACGAACCAGCCGGTCCCCAGCAGCGGAATACACGAACTCGTCCGACTCCGACGCCGAGACAGATCCGTCACCATTCTCGTCCTGCTCTACCGAAGCGAGCTCACCCTCCGCGTCCCACGCCAGGGACTGCGCAGACTCCCTGGCCAGGTCGCGACCGACCATGTTCCCCGACGCGTCATAGGAGTACTCGCTCGTACCCAGCTGGGTACCACTGGCATCGGTCGCAGACACACTCGTGACCGCGTGCGGCCGCGTCGAGCCCGCACCCGAAGCCGGGCGGGCATATGTGCTCGTCACCGCACCCGATGCCTCAGCCACAGCCCCGCTCGACCCAACCTCGGACGAGCCCGCAGCAGCATCCGCACCAGCACTCCCGCTTCCCGCAGCGGCGGCCGCATCACCGGTCGAGGGCAGGTGCTGCGCCGTGTTCAGGCGGTTGCCCAGCACGTCATAGGTGTACGACGTCCAGTACGGCTCCGCACCACCCAGCGCAGCCACCGTCGGCACGGCGGCACAGTCCCCTGATCCCGGCGTCCACGCGCCAGTCAGCCTCCGCGCCCAGTCGTACTCATAGCACTGCTGATCAGCCTGCTGACCCGACTCCGCAGCCGGGACGTCCTTTACGCTCAGCACGTTGCCCGCATCGTCGTACTCGTAGGTGGCGTGCTGCAGCTCGCGCAGGTCACCCTGCGTTCCGATCTGCTGCGTCGTCGTCACACCTTCGAGTCGGCGAGTGCCCGTCCCGTATTGGCGCGACTGCTGATAGGCGTACGTGTTCCCCGTCGAGAGGTACGACACCTCACCGGTGGGCAGGAAGTCCGCCCTGGTCACGTAGTCGCCTACACCCCCGCCACCGGTCAGCCCGTCCGCCACATTGGTGTCGGTGTAGAACGTGGTCAGCCCTTCAGAGGCGAGCCCTCCCGCGGCCGGGACGCGCTCAAAATGCATCCGCCCGTCCTTGGTGTAGATGTACTCGCTGGTGTACTCACCAGCCAGGGCACCGAGTTCCTCGGTCTGAGGAATCTCGACCGTTCGCGCCGTGGGCAGGTACCGGTCGGTGTACCCGTTCACCCGGGTCGTGTACCCGGCCCCGTCGTGGAACCTCGTGGCCGAAGCCGGCTGCCCCTTGACGACCGTGCCATCCGCCAGTAGGTCGTATCTCCACCGGACACGCTCAGGGCCTGTGGCGGAGTTGTCACGCATCGCAGTCTTCCTCCCCAGCGCGTCATAGGTGTACGCCAGAGTCTCACCGCGTGCGTCGGTCGTGGCCGTCACCCGGCCGGTGTCGTCCTCGACGCGCGGTGGCGGGTCTGGTCGCATCGCTGATGGTCGTCGGCGGCGCGGACACCTCGAATGACCAACATGAGACGACTCCCCCAAGACACGACAAAGCAGCGGCACGTAACATTCGCCGCATCGCGGGCGTCACAGTCAAGGAGGTTTCCAAACACTGCTGATGTTGGCCAAGGCCGGGCAATGAGGCGTGGCGGGTAATTTCACCCATAATTCACCCCGGAGCGGGTGAAACGTGACCAAGGGCAGATGCTGGCCCAGCGCCGAATCCGCGAGGATTCAACGCGCGCACACTCTGGCGAAGTTTTAGCTACGCCATGTAGCCGTTACGAAACCGTGACCGTATGCGATGGCCGGGTGTCGGCAACGGCGCACGCGGCCGGCGGCTCACCTCGTCGTCGGGCCCGCGCTACGTCGTTGAAAATCGTGGCATCATCCTGGGCCATGGATCATCAGGGGCAGTTTCGTCGCGCCGCGCTCGCCTTGAGCCTCCCGGACGACGAGGTCGGCAGGTTCATCGAGCACCTCCGGTTGTCGATCCGGTTGAGCGGCGGCTCCCGCGGTGTTCCGGTCGGACAGTTCCGTGGGCTGCCCCGGCTGCCGGTGGACGAAGACTGGCCGTCAGACGAGTTCGGTCAGCTGCCGTTCATCTTCTCCGTCGACTGTGCGCTGCTGCCGAGGATCGACGGCTTCGACCTGCCGGTAGACGGCTCGCTGCTGTTCTTCCTGAACCACGAAAAAGACCACCTGGCCACCAACACCGGAGACCAGCAGTTCTCGCGAGTCGTGCATGTCCCGGCCGGCACCGAGACCGCGGTCGCGGAACCCTCCGACTTCCAGTCCGTCGGCAAGCAGTACGACGTCAGCGCCACGCTCAGCGTGGAGCTGCCCACCTGGCTCGCGCCGGACGAGGACGAGGAAGAGGAGGACGAGGACGAGGACGACCATTCGCCCTTCCAGCAGCAGCTGGCCCGTGACCTCGAGCGCGAGATGCCGCACCTGGACGAGCTCTGCGCTCTGGCCTACGACCTCTGGCCGCCTGACGAAGGGTTCGCCAGCGCATATATCGGCGGGTACGTCGACGATGAGGTGATCGAGAGCCTTGCGGGGCAGACGCTCGTGGTGCGCGAGATGGCCGGCGAGATCGTCATCCAGAGCGGGAAGTGGTATTCCCAGCTGGAGCAGGAGCAGCACAGGCTGACGAGTGAATGGATGTCGCTCGCCATCTTTTCCCTGGACGAAGAGTCCTATTACGGGAGTTTCGCCGTCCGCCATGACGACCTGGCAGCCGGCCGACTGGACAAGGCTTTCTCCGTGACCACGATCAGCGAGTACGAGTAGATGTGCCGGCGGCCCGGACCTCGCTGACGTGCGGGGAGCCCTACGCTCCGTCGGCCGGCGGGATCGGGAAGTTCGTCCGGAACACGTTCGACGGATCGTACGTGGCCTTGACCGTCCGCAGCCGGGAGAACGTCGGCTCGGGGAACGCCTCCAGCAGCCGCTCCGGGCGGCTGTCGGTGTCGAAGGAGAGGTAAGAACCGTCCATCACCGGCCCGATCTCCGCGTCCCACGCCTGGTTGATCCGGTCCTGATTGGTGGCGAGCGCCGTCAGCGCGAAGTTCTGGTGCCGGTGCGCGTAGGCGGTAGCGGAGGGTGCGACGTCGTTCCCGGCGCCGCCCGTCGCACGGATCTGCGTGAAGTAGGACTCCCCGGAGCCCAGCAGCCGTTCGATCGCCCGGCTCGTGCCCTGGTCGAGGTGAGTCAGCAGACCTCCCCGCGCAGACGGGTCTCCGCCGCCCGAGTGGTGGGCATCCTCCTTGCGCACCACACCGGAGTACGGCAGCAGCTGCGCCTGGTGGCCGAGCAGCGGTCCGGCATCGGCCAGCAGCTCCAGCTGGGCGATGGCCTCGTCCGGCTCGACGTCGGCGCCCTCCGCCGCGATCACCGTCATGAGCTGCGCCATCGGGCCCTGACCGCCACGCCCGCGGCCCAGGACCATGAACGACGTGAGCCCGCGCGGCGCCGCCTCGACTGCGGCGCCCCACTTCTCCAGGAGCCCCACCGTGTCGGTCGCGTCGAGCGTCATCTGGGAGTAGACCACGTCGCCGACCACGCCGGCCTCGATCTCCAGCCAGGTGACCACGCCCATGTTCCCGCCGGCGCCGCGCAGCGCCCAGAACAGGTCCGGGTGCTTGTCGCGGGAGGCGTGCAGCACGCGGCCGTCGGCGGTGACGACCTCGGCCGCGACCACGTGGTCGATCGTCAGACCCTGCAGCCGGCCCAGGTAGCCGATGCCTCCGGTGGTCCCGAGCCCGCCGACGCCCACGCCGCCGTAGTCGCCCGACGTGATGGCCCAGCCGCGCGGCGCGAGCGTCTCCGCCACCTCGCCCCAGGTGGCCCCGGCGCCGATCCGGACGCGCCGCGTGGCCTCGTCGACCACCTCGACCGACCGCATGCCGCTCATGCTGAGCACCACGCCGCCGTCGTTCGTGGACCGGCCGGAGATGCCGTGCCCGGCCGAGCGGACGGCGAGCTCCACATCCTGCTTCTGTACCCAGGCCAGCCCGGACGCGACCTCGTCGACGCCCTGCGGCCGTAGCACCAAACCCGGAGCCCCGGCCCGCAGGTAGTTGTGCCGCACCGACCCGTACTCACGGTCACCGGGTTCCACGGCCCGGGCGGCCAGCTCGGGCGGGAGCGAGTCGTAGTCGATCCCCTGTCGCCGCGCGGCGAGCGCCTTCGCACCACGGCGGGCCGACGCCGGCGCCGTCCCGGCGCTGCGCCGTTCGGCGGCGACCGCCTCCCGCACCGCCGGGACGACCTCCTGTGCGAACGCCCGGATCTGGTCCGGGTCGTCGCCCATGGCGATGAAGGTGCTGACGCCGTCCTCCAGCGCCATGTGCGTGAGCTCCTCGACCCACTGGTCGGCGGGCCCCTGCAGCGGGCCCGACGAGCGGCTCGTGATGGTCCCGCCCATGTTGAGCAGGCGGCGGATCTCGCTCGGCGAGCGCCCGGCGGCCAGTGCTGCCTCGTCGATCGTGGCGTTGCCGCGGGCCAGGTCGCCGTCCTTCAGGTAGGGGAGCGAAGGCAGCCAGCCGTCGGCCTTCGTGCCGATGAGGCGGAGCATGCGCGGCTTGAGCGCACCGATCCAGATCGGGATGTCGTGGGCGGGGGCCGGACCGCGCTTGGCGCCGTCGACCTGGTGGAACTTTCCGGCCACGCGCAGCGGTGTGCGGTTGCCCGCGTCCCAGATCCCACGCATGATCTCGAGGCCCTCCTCGAGGGCACTGACGGCCTCGCCGGGCGTGCGGCGCGGGCCGCCCATGCCCGCTATCGCGTCCCAGAAGCCGCCGGCGCCGAGACCCATCTCGAACCGCCCCCCGCTGAGCAGGTCGAGGCTCGCGGCCGAGCGCGCCACGATCGCGGGTTGGCGCATGCCCAGGTTGAGGACGTTCCCGGAGATGTGGATGCGCTCGGTCTGCGCGGCCACCCAGGACATCAGCGTCCACGTGTCCAGGAACGACGGCTGGTACGGATGGTCCTGGAAGGTGACGAGGTCCAGGCCCAGCTGCTCCGAGAGCTGGGCCAGCCGGACGGGGCCCTGCGGATCGGCGTTGGTCGGGGAGATGAATGTGCCGAAGAGCAGTTCGTGCCCGTAGTCAGTCATGTGCCTTCTGTCCTGTTCGGAGTGGTCGATAATCGTCTGTCCTGCAGATGATATTACCCACAACTCTTCTGGTTTTCTGCACATTCCCCTAGGATGGCAGCATGAGCACCGCTCCCGCCGAGACCCGCACGGGTCAGCACTCCCTGTTCGGCTGGTCGCTCGCCGCGCTCCTGCGCGAGTGGAGCGCCCGGGTCGACGCCGCTGCCGACGACCTGCCGCAGGGCACACGCGGCTACCAGCTGCTCACGGCGGTGGTGCACGGCAACCTGCCGAGCCAGGCGGCGCTCGCCTCGACCCTCGGCATCGACCGCACGGTCATGACCTACCTGCTCGACGCGTTCGAGGAGTGCGGGCTCGTCGCGCGCCAGCAGGACCCGGCCGACCGCCGCGCGCGCCGCATCGTGGCCACCGACAAGGGCCTGGGGGTGCTCGCCGCCATGGACGCACGCGTAGCCGCGGCGGAGGAGGAGCTGCTCGCGGGGCTCGAGCCCACGCAGCGCGCACTGCTCCGCGAGCTGCTGGAGCGCGCCGCCACCGGCGCCGGCCCGGACGACGACCCGTGCCGCACGGTGGTCGAGGCGACGACGCGGAGCTGAGGAATCTTCTGACCTCAGCCGATGAGCACCCTCCACCAGGTCTGGCGAACAGCGGCCTCCCGCGAGTCCGAGGCGCTCGGCGACCACCTGCCGCCCGACGACGCCTTTGGCGTGCGCCGAGGCCTCAAGTCCGTCAGGCGACGATGTACCGGATGTCCCCGATGGTCACCTCGACCGAGAGAGTGCCACCCAGCGCCTGGGCGTAGCGGCGCAACGTGTCCAGACGAGTCGACTCCGCGCCGCCGGACTCGATCTGGGAGACGCGGTTCTGCCCGACATGCATCCGCTCAGCCAGCTCGGCCTGCGTCAGCTCCTGTGCGGTGCGCAGCTCACGCAGCTGGTACGCCCGCTGCCGAGCCAGCAGCCCCTCCTCCGCTGCGGCGAGCTTGGCGGGATCGACCGGGCGCGCCCGGTCCAGGTCCTCAAGGTTCCTTGCCATCACCGGCCCCTTTCTCCTGCTTCGCCTTCAACTCATCGAGGTGGGCGTCGTAGCGGACATCAGCCAGCGGGACAGCTGCCCGATACCAGCCCGACCAGTTCCCCGCCTTGTCCCCGCCGACCAGCAGAATCGCCGCCCGTTCGGGATCAAAGCAGAACAGCACCCGCAGCTCGCTACGCCCGGACGACCCGGGTCGCAGCTCCTTCATGTTCTTGTGGCGCGACCCCACGACGGTATCGACCAGCGGACGGCCCAGTTGCGGCCCCCGGTCCCGCAGCACGTTGATCGCCGCCCTCACTTGAACGAACGAACCCTCGTCCAACGTCGTGAGCCACGCGAACACCTCCTCATCGAACCCCACATCCCAAGCCACATTATCACTGTATCCTTATTTCCTGATAGAGGCCGGCCGGCAGTCGGATGCTGACGGGCCCCGTGGCACAGGCGTCGCTCAGCGCCCGCCAAGACCCGCCTCGCGGTAGAACCCCTCGATGTGCTCGCGCATGAGCCGCTCTGCCGTCGCGGCGTCCTGCCCCGCGACGGCATCGACGATCGCGCGGTGCTCCGCGCACAGGCGCGCAGCGGTCGTCGGCCACTCGTCGAGCGCGGCGGCGCCCGCCACGACGTAGGACGCGACGGCCGACCGCAGGCCGATCAGGACCGCCTCCACGAGCTGGTTGCCACCCAGCCGGACCAGCTCGATGTGAAAGTCCTGGTCGTGCTCCACGAACGTGGCGACGTCGAGGTCGGGATCAGCCATCGCCTCGACGTGTCCGCGCACCCTCGCCAGCGCGGCGTCGTCGGGCGCCCGGGCCGCGGCGTCACGCACCACCCCGGTCTCGAGCAGCACGCGCGTCCGGACGACGTCGGACACGGGCAGCGTGCCGGAGGCCACGTGCAGCCGCACCGCCGCACCCAGGCCGGCCGCCGGCCGGTCGATCACGGTGGCGCCGGCGCTCGGGCCGGAGCCGACGGCGGTGCGCACGATGCCCATCGCCTCGAGGACGCGGATCGCCTCGCGCACCGACGGGCGGGACACCCCCAGCTCCTCCGCGAGCGCCCGCTCGGCCGGGAGCCGCTCGCCGATGGACCACTTGCCCGCGGCGAGGCCGGACTCGATCTTGGCCAGGACGCGCTCATGGGTTCTCACCGGGCCATCGTACTTCTGTGGTCTGTCCACAGTGGGCTATGGTGAGGACAGACCTCGAAGGAGAGTGCCCATGCGCATCGCCCTGGCCGCGACCTGCATCGCCGACGCCATGTTTCCGCAGGCCCCGAGGGCCGTCGTGACCCTGCTGGAACGGCTGGGCCACGAGGTCGTCTTCCCCGCCGGGCAGGCGTGCTGCGGTCAGATGCACGTCAACACCGGCTACCTCGCCGACGCCGTTCCGGTGGTCCAGAACCATGTGCGCACGTTCGCCCCGGTGACCGACGGCGAGTGGGATGCCGTCGTCGTGCCGTCCGGTTCGTGCACGGGGTCGATCCGGCACCAGCAGGCCATGGTCCTGGAACGTGCCGGCCTGCACTCCGAGGCGCGCGCGGCAGCCGCCGTCGCCGAACGCACCTACGAGTTCTCCGAGCTGCTGGTCGACGTGCTCGGCGTGACCGACGTCGGCGCCTGGTTCCCGCACCGGGTGACCTACCACCCCACGTGCCACTCGCTGCGGATGCTCGGCGTCGGCGACAAGCCCGAGCGGCTGCTGCGAGCGGTCGAGGGGCTGGAGCTCGTCCCGCTCGCCGAGGCGGAGGGCTGCTGCGGGTTCGGCGGGACGTTCGCCCTCAAGAACGCGGACACGTCGGAGGCGATGCTGCAGGACAAGGTCGCCACCGTCGTCGACACGGGGGCCGAGGTGCTCACCGCCGGCGACTGGTCGTGCCTGATGCACATCAACGGCGGACTCTCGCGCGGTGGCACGGGCGTACGGCCCATGCACCTCGCGGAGATCCTCGCCTCGACGCGGGAGTCGCCGACCGTGCCGAGCGGGCCCGGCTCCGACAGCGTGCGGACCGGGACGGAGGTTGCCCGATGAGCACGTTCCTCGGCATGCCCTCCGCCCGCACCGGGCGCGGGCCGAGCCCCTCCGCCGCACCCGACACCCTGGCCGGCGTCGGCCGCCCCGAGGACCCGCTGCACTGGGGCGCCTCGTTCCCCGACGCCGCGAAGGCAGCGCTCGACAACGACCAGCTGCGCCGCAACCTTGGCAAGGCGACGTCGACCATCCGGACCAAGCGCGCCCGCGTGGTCGACGAGGTGCCCGACTGGGAGGCGCTGCGCGACACCGGGTCCGCGGTGAAGACCGACGTCATGGCGCGCCTGCCGGAGCTGCTCGAGGAGCTCGAGCGCAACGTCACGGCCCGCGGCGGGGTGGTGCACTGGGCACGGGACGCCGCAGAGGCCAACCGGATCGTCGCCTCGCTGGTCCGGGAGAAGGAGACCGACGAGGTCGTCAAGGTCAAGTCCATGGCGACCCAGGAGATCGGGCTCAACGAGGCGCTCGCCGAGGAGGGCATCGCCGCGGTCGAGACGGACCTGGCGGAGCTCATCGTGCAGCTCGCCGACGACATGCCCTCGCACATCCTGGTGCCCGCGATCCACCGCAACCGCACCGAGATCCGTGACATCTTCCTCGAGCGCATGGCCGACGCCCCGCCCGACCTGACGGACGTGCCGCGCGAGCTCGCGATGGCGGCCCGCGCGCACCTGCGGCGCAAGTTCCTCTCGGCGAAGGTCGCGATCAGCGGCGCCAACTTCGCCGTCGCAGACACCGGGACGCTCGCCGTCGTGGAGTCCGAGGGCAACGGCCGCATGTGCCTCACGCTGCCCGAGACCCTGATCACCGTGATGGGCATCGAGAAGCTGGTCCCGACCTTCGACGACCTCGAGGTGTTCCTCCAGCTCCTGCCGCGGTCCTCGACCGGTGAGCGGATGAACCCGTACACCTCCATGTGGACGGGCGTGACGCCCGGCGACGGGCCGCAGGAGTTCCACCTGGTGCTGCTCGACAACGGCCGCACCAAGGTGCTCGCCGACGAGGCGGGCCGCTCGGCGCTGAACTGCATCCGCTGCTCCGCGTGCCTCAACGTCTGCCCCGTGTACGAGCGGGTGGGCGGCCACGCGTACGGCTCGGTCTACCCCGGCCCGATCGGCGCGATCCTCACGCCGCAGCTCACCGGTGAGCAGTCGGACCTGCCGTACGCCTCCACGCTGTGCGGCGCCTGCTACGAGGTGTGCCCCGTCAAGATCGACATCCCGTCGATCCTCGTAGAGCTGCGCGCCCGCGAGGTGTCCCTGACCGCGGGCTCGTCGGGAGACACCGCCGACCGGGTCTGGAGCGCGGCCATGAAGGCGGCGTCCTTCGCGATGGCCGACGGCGCACGCTTCCGCCGCGCCGCCCGGGTACCGCGGCTGCTGCGCGCGATCTCGCGCAACGGGGTCATCAAGAGGCTGCCGTTCCCCGGCTCTCTGTGGACCCGTTCCCGGGACCTGATGGAGCCCCCGAAGCAGACGTTCCGCGACTGGTGGGCCGGGCGAGAGGAGCAACGATGACCGACGCAAAGGCGGAGATCCTGTCCCGCATCCGCGCCGCGCTGGGCTCGGAGGAGGATTCCGCGGGGACGGCTGGCGCCGTACCCCGGGAGTACCGGTCGGCCGGTGAGCACGCGCCAGGGTCCGCGGCCGTGCTGGCCCTCCTGATCGACCGCCTTGAGGACTACAAGGCGCACGTCCACCGAACGGCTCCCGCGGAGATCCCGGCGCTGCTCGCGCGGCTCATCGCAGAGAGGTCGGCAGAACGTCAGGAGGTCGGCAGCTCGAACTACCGATCACCTGACGTTCTACCGACCACCCCGGAGGCGGGCGGGCGCCGCTCCGTCGTCGTGCCCAGCGGGCTGGAGCCCGGGTGGCTCTCCGGGCTGGCGGGCGTGGATGTGCGCACCGACTCGCGTGACGCTCCCCTGTCGGCGGCCGAGCTGGACGAGACGGACGCCGTCGTGACCGCCGCGCGGGTGGCCGTCGCCGAGACCGGCACCATCGTGCTGGACGGCGAGCCCGACCAGGGCCGGCGCGCGATCTCCCTGGTGCCCGACGTGCACGTGTGCGTGGTCCGGACCGACCAGGTGGTGCAGACCGTCCCTGAGGCGGTGCGCCTGCTCGGTACCGATCCTGGCCGGCCCCTGACCTGGATCAGCGGGCCGAGCGCGACGAGCGACATCGAGCTCGAACGCGTGGAGGGCGTGCACGGGCCCCGGACGCTGCACGTGGTGCTCGTCTCCTGACCGGTCAGGTGTGCAGCGTGGCGCCCTTGACCACCTTGTCCACCACCCGCCGCTCGCCCGCCACCGCGACCCCGACCAGGTCGAGCTTCTCCGTGGCGACGCTCGCGACGGCGGCCCGGTTGTCGACGTCGTTCCCCGTCGCGAACAGGTCTGCCGTGTAGACGCCGATGCGCAGGCCGCGCGTGCCGGCGCGCTCGCGGATCGTGGCGAGCCGGTCGCCGTCGGCGACCATGACCATCACCGGCGTGCCGAGCATCGGAAGGTACTCGCGGCCGTCGGCGTCCCGGTAGGGCTCCCCGACGAGCTCGGGGTAGGCGGCGGTCACCGCGCTGGCCAGGAAGGCGGTCACGTTGCCCTCCTGCCAGCCCAGCAGGTCGTCCCGCAGCACGATCACGATCTTGGCCTGTTCAAAAGTCATACCGCTCACAGTGCGGCCGCGAGCGGGCCGGAATCTTGTACGTTCTTGACATGGGTCTGCTCGGTTCGGCCGCGGAGGCGGCGCCTGACGTGGTGCGCGCCTGGCGGCCGGGGATCGCCGGCGTCGCCGAGGTGCTGCACGCCGCCTGGCACGAGCACGCCTACCCCGCCCACACGCACGACACCTGGACCGTGCTGGTCGTCGACAGCGGGCTGATCGGCTACGGCCTGGACGGTCACGAGCACGCGGCCCAGCACACCGGCGTGACCGTGCTGCCGCCGGGCGTCGTGCACGACGGCCGCTCCGTGACCGCCGCCGGCTTTCGCAAGCGCGTCGTCTACCTGGAACCCGCGGTGCTCGACGACGGTCTGGTCGGCCGGGCCGTCGACGCGCCGCTCGTACTTGACGACGCGCTCCGCGCCCGCTTCGTCGGCCTCGACCGGGCCCTCACCGTGCGCGAGGACCTCGCGGCAGAGAGCCTGCTCGCCCTGGTCACGGAAGGTCTGGCCTGGCATCTCTCCGGCCGCCCGACGCCGCCGCGCGAACCCGCTACCGCCTCGACCGCCCGCCGCGCCCGCGACCTGCTCGACACCGACCCCGCCCAGCCCGTCCGGCTGGCGGAGGTCGCCGCCGAGCTCGACGTCACCGTGCCGCACCTGGTCCGGGCGTTCACCCGCGAGGTCGGCCTCCCGCCGCACCAGTACCTCGTAGGCCGGCGCCTGGACCTGGCCCGCCGTCGGCTGCTCGCTGGTGAGCCGGCAGCCGACGTCGCGACCGCCACCGGGTTCCACGACCAGTCGCACCTCACCCGCCACTTCCGCCGCCTGCTCCGCACCACCCCGACCCGCTACCAGCGCGGGTCCCTCCTCTTCGAGGCCTAAGTTTCTTCGCTTTGAGCCGCCTCAAAGCGAAGGAACTTAGGTTTCGAAGGGAACATCTCACGCCCGCACGGACCAGCTAGCAGCGTGCGGCACGCCCGCCGTCCGGAAGAATGGCCTCTCGTGACCGACCCTGCGCCCGAGCCCACCCTCTTCGACCCGCCGCCGGGTGCCCGGCGCCCCCGGGCACGGGTAGTGCTGCTCACCGGGCCGTCGGGATCCGGGAAGACGTCGCTCACGCAGCGGCTCGGCCTGCCGGTGGTGCAGCTCGACGACTTCTACCTCGACATCGACCACCCTGGTCTGCCGCAGCGGTACGGCAGCGTGGACTGGGACAGCCCGGCGACCTGGGACGGCAAGGGTGCGCTCGCCGCGCTGCACGACCTGGCCACCGAGGGCCGGGCCGACGTCCCCGTGTACGACATCCCGACGTCGCGCCGGACCGGGATGCGCCGGCTCGACATCGGCGACTCGCCCCTCATCCTGGCCGAGGGCATCTTCGCGGCGCACCTCGTCGACGAGTGCCGTGCCGAGGGCCTGCTCGCCGACGCGATCTGCCTGTCCCGTCCCCGGCTGATCACCTTCTGGTTCCGGTTCCTGCGGGACGTCGCGGAGGCACGCAAACCGATCGGCACGCTGCTGCGCCGCGGTACCTCGCTCCTCCGCGCGGAGCCGGCGATGATCGAGCGGTGGGTCGCGCTGGGTTGCCGCCAGACGTCACGCGCTCAGGCGGAGAAGGACATCCGCAACCTGCTTGTGCAGAAGTCCTCGAACGCGTAATCCACGCGTAACCGGACTGCCATGTAGCCCACACGCGCGGGGCTCACTCTGGGCACAGGAGGTGGTGTCTGTGATCCAGCGCAACAGCTTGCGTGTGCTCTCGCTGTACGAAGGCTTCTTCAGCGGTGGGGCTCGTGTCCTGCACTCGACAGTGGTCGCCGGTCTGCATCAGGGCGGCCGTCAGCAGCATTCCGTGCTGAGCCTGCACCACGAGGTCCGGCGTGAGGCCACCCTCCAGCGGATGGAGGACGACCCCCGCTACCACGCCCTGCGCGCCGCCGGCGTCCGCATCGGTTCCCTGGGCCGGAGCACCGACGCGGGCCACGACCCGCGCGTCTTCTCCGAGGCGGAGCTCCGGGCCGCGGTGCGCCAGGCAGCCGGCTCGCACGTGGTGCTCTCGCTCAAGGAGCAGCCGCTCCGGCTCGTGAACCAGGACGCGTTCCCGGACCGCCCGGTGATCGCGTGCCTGCACCGGTCCGACCCGGAACACCAGGGCGACGCGCTCGGTGACCTCCTGACCGCTGCGGAGCGCGGCCGGCTCGCCGCCGTCGTCTGCTGTGCGGAGTCCACGCGGGACGCCTACCGCGAGGCCGGCGTGCCCGCCGGCCTGCTCCGGGTGGTGCCGAACGGCATCAACCTCGCCCGGTTCCGCCCGGTCCAGGGCGCGCGCCGGCTGGCCCTGCGGGGGGCGGCCGGGGTGCCGAGCGACGCGTCGGTCGTCGTCTACGCCGCGCGGTACGACGAGATGAAGAACCCCGAGCTCTTCCTCCGGTCGGCCCGCACGTTCCTGGAGCTCGAGCCCCGCGGCCACGTCCTGATGTGCGGCGCCGGGATGAGCGCGGCCAACCTCGAGCTGCGGAACGACCTCGCCCGCATCTTCGGCGACCGGCCCGACCTGCTCGAACGCCTGAACCTGCTGGGTGTGCGCCACGACATGGAGCTGGTCTACGCGACGGCCGACGTCGTGGCCCTCACCTCGACGTTCGGCGAGGCAGCGCCGCTGTGCCTCATCGAGGGCTCGATGTGCGGGGCGGTGCCGGTCACCACCCCCGTTGGCGACGCGCCGTCGATAGTCGAGCGCATCGGGTTCGTGACGTCGTTCGAGCCGGCCGAGATCGCCGCGACCTGGATCGAGGCAGCGGCCCGGCGCGCCGAGCTGGAGTCCGCGCGGACCGCCGTCCGGCCCCGGTTCAGCCACGTCCGGATGATCGCCGGCTACTCGAGCATCATCGAGCGCACCCACCGCGAGGCGGCGCTGCGGCCGGCCCGGGTCTGACGGCCCGTCCGCTCCGGATGGTCGGCAGGACGTCAGATGATCGGCAGTCCGAGCTGCCGATCACCTGACGTCCTGCCGACCATCGGAGCGGCCCGCCCCCTTCCCGAACCCAAGGACCCGCGGGACACGGCAAGATGACCTCATGTCCGACGCCCCCGTCACCCTGAGCCAGGTCGCCCGCGAGGCCGGTGTCTCGCTCGCCACGGCGTCGCGCGCCATCAACGGGAGCGCCACGCGCAGCGTCCGCCAGGACCTGCGCGAGCGCGTCCTGGAGACGGCACGCCGCCTCGACTACTCACCGGACCCGAGCGCCCAGGCCATGGCCCGCGGCCGGACGTCGGCCCTCGGGCTCGTCGTGCACGACATCGCCGACGCGTACTTCTCGACCATCGCGGCGGGCGTGACGCGCGCCGCCGAGCGCGAGGGCCTCATCGTGACCCTGGCGTCCACCGAGCAGAGGCGGGACCGCGAGGTCGCCTTCGTCGAGCTCGCGCGGCGCCAGCGGTCGCGCGCGATCATCCTGGCCGGCAGCCGGTCCGTGCCGCCGGAGACCCTGCCGGGGACGCTCTCGGCGGAGGCCGGCACCCGGATGGAGAGCGACGCCAAGGCCCTGGAGGCCGCGCTGACCTCGTTCCGGGAGGCCGGCGGCGGCGTGGCGACGATCGGCCAGGGCGTCGGCGACCTGCCCGTCGTGGAGATCGACAACGCGGGCGGCGCCGGAGCCCTCGCGCGGGCGCTCCACGAGCTCGGGTACCGACGCTTCGGGGTGCTCACCGGTCCGCCCGACCTGCGCACCGCGGCCGACCGCACCAAGGGCTTCCTCGACACGCTCGCCGCGCTGGGCTGCCCGGCGCTCGACCGGGACGTGGTGGACGGGGCCTTCACGCGCGACGGCGGCCACGACGCCATGACGAGGCTGCTCTCGCGCACCGGCGCCGCGACGGCCGACTCTCAGCCGGACCGGCCCGAGCTGGTGTTCGCCGTCAACGACGTCATGGCGGTGGGCGCGATGGCGGCCGTCCGCGACGCGGGCCTCAGCGTGCCCGACGACGTCGCGGTGGCCGGGTTCGACGACATCCACACCCTGCGCGACGTGTCCCCAGGGCTCACGACCGTGCGGATCCCGCTGGACGAGGTCAGCGAGGCGGCGACCATGCTGGCCCTGGGAGCCGAGGCGTCCGGCACGGTGGTGCGGGGCGACGTCGTCCTGCGGGACTCCACCCCGCGGCGCTAGAGCATGTCGCGACGAGCGGCCGGTGCGCTATGGTGGGCCGGAAAGCGCATTCCCAGTTACGACGATGGAGTCTTGCCCGTGACCACACTTCGCATCGCCATGAACGGCGTCACCGGCCGCATGGGTTACCGCCAGCACCTCGTGCGCTCGATCCTGCCGATCCGCGACCAGGGCGGCGTCACGCTCCCCGACGGTTCCCGGATCCAGGTCGAGCCCGTGCTGGTGGGCCGCAACGCGGACAAGCTCAAAGAGCTCGCCGCGCTGCACGACGTCAAGCACTGGACCACCGACGTCGACGCCGCCATCGCGGACGCCGACATCGTGTTCGACGCCGCCATGACCAACCTGCGCCCCGCGACGCTCGCCAAGGCGATGCGCCAGGGCAAGCACGTCTACACCGAGAAGCCGACGGCGGAGACGCTCACCGAGGCCATCGAGCTCGCGCGGCTCCAGGCCGAGACGGGCGTGACCGTCGGCGTCGTGCACGACAAGCTGTACCTCCCGGGCCTGGTGAAGCTGCGCCGCCTCGTGGACGAGGGGTTCTTCGGCCGCATCCTGTCGCTGCGCGGCGAGTTCGGCTACTGGGTGTTCGAGGGCGACTCGCAGCCCGCCCAGCGCCCCTCCTGGAACTACCGCACCGAGGACGGCGGCGGCATCACCACCGACATGTTCTGCCACTGGAACTACGTGCTGGAGGGCATCCTCGGGCAGGTCAAGACGGTGACGGCCAAGACGGTCACGCACATCCCGGCCCGCTGGGACGAGTCCGGCAAGGAGTATGCGGCGACGGCCGACGACGCCGCGTACGGCATCTTCGACCTCACCACCCCGGGCGGGGACGACGTCGTCGCGCAGATCAACTCGTCCTGGGCCGTGCGCGTGTTCCGCGACGAGCTGGTCGAGTTCCAGGTGGACGGCACCCACGGCTCCGCCGTCGCGGGCCTGCGCGAGTGCCGCGCCCAGCACCGCTCGCACACGCCCAAGCCCGTCTGGAACCCGGACCTGCCGGTCACCGAGCCGTTCCGCGACCAGTGGCTCGACGTCCCCGCGAACGCCGACCTCGACAACGGCTTCAAGCTGCAGTGGGAGGAGTTCCTGACCGACGTCGTCGCCGGGCGCCCGCACCGCTACGACCTGCTGTCGGCCGCGCGCGGAGTGCAGCTGGCCGAGCTGGGGATGCGGTCGTCGGCGGAGGGCCGCCGTCTCGACGTCCCGGAGATCGTGCTGTGACGAAGGGTGCAGCGCAGGGTGCGGGGCGAGGAACGAGCCACGCGCCCGAAGCGGAACACAAGGAACAGCACGGGAGGGCACAGCTGTG
>NZ_JAMTCT010000033.1 GCF_024171995.1 Promicromonospora umidemergens
GGGCTGGCATCCTGGGGCTCGTGGACTACTACGCCGACGCCGAGGGCGGCCGATACGTCGCTGCTCCTGACCACGCCGACCTCGTCGGACTCGTCCGCGAGCTGAACTCCAGCGACAACACGTTCTTCGTCGTGTTCCCCGACAACGAAGAACTCGAGTGGGCGATCTCCGTCCACACCCGCCGCGGGCTCCTGGGCGGCTACGAGATCGAACGCGAGGACCCTGGCACCGGCGAACACACCACGACCACCGCCGCTGACCCGAGCACTATCGCTACTGATGTCCTGGAATGGGCCAGCCGCCGCTGACCCATTCCGAAACACGCCCTAGTAGCGGGCACCGTCGCGAGCGAGGAAGAGCCGACGACCGGCGGAGCCCGGGCTGGTCCATCGGACGGGGATCATGAAGGCGATACCGCCCGGCACAGTCGGCGGCATGTGTAAGGAAGGTTGATATGTCTGTGCCGCTGCACTCCTTATGGAGTTCGCCGAACTTGCACTGGTTCAGTCAGCACCCGAGTCTGTGGTTAAGCCGGGCCTGGCCCGCAGGCCTGTCGGCGACAGCGCCTAGTACTACAGCCGTAGATCAGGTCTGTGGGCTGCGGTGATGCCGCCTTCGCGTCGTTGGTAGTGGGCTCGTGGGCGCGGTGTTGGTGTCGTCGCCATCGGGACGCGCTGAGCGGTGGTCGTGGTGCGCCGCCGCACGACATCCGCGCCCAGGCCCCTGGCGGGAGCAGGCCGGTGGTCCGGTCTGCGCGCAGTTGTCCCGCGCCAACATTGCGGACAGCTGCGGTCCATCGGCTGTGCTGGGACCGGTCCCGGCGCTGTGGTGCAAGCATCAGGGAGTCGAGGACGGGAGCGGTCGTGAGGATGAAGGTCAAGAAGGGGATGACGAAGCGCGAGGTCAAGAGGATCCTTGGCCGGCCTGCACGTCGGGACGTTCACAAGAAGGAGATCACTGTTTTCTGGGGCGGCAGCCGGAGCCGGACAGTCGTGCGGCGGGTGCCCCGGCATCTCCGCACTGAGACGTGGATCTTTCCGGACGGGCCGAACGAGACCCGGATGGATGTCACCTTCCAGCGGGGTCGCGTGACGTCCGTGAGGGAGCCCAACAGAAAGAGCCGGTTCACGAACCCGGGTTCCTGACTTGGGTGCCCCACGGGCCCGGGGGCGAGCCGGAGCTGGCGTTCGAGCTGCTTCGCAGGTTCTGGGGCTGGTACAACGGGTCGCTGACCTGGGGTGATGCTGGACGTGGGGCGGCCACTGCCGGGATGCTTCGTTGCTTGTGTGGAACAAGAAGACCGTGGCGGTGGCCGCGGCCTATAGCGTAGGCCCTCAAGCGTGGCTGGCCGAGTTCGAGGTGGCGTTCGAGCAGGTCGCGGCCCGGTTCGCCCGCCGGGACGCCCGCGGCGCGGCGCGGGATCTGCTGGCTGGGCTGGTCGCTCCGTTGGAGCGGAAGAACTGCTGGACGATCGCCGAGCACGCCGGCCACGAGAGCCCGCACCGGCTGCAACACCTGCTCGGGCGCGCGGTCTGGGACGCCAACGCGGTCCGGGACGACGTGCGCGACTACGTCCGGGCCCGGCTTGCCGACTCCGAGGCGGTCCTGGTGGTTGACGAGACCGGCGACCTGAAGAAGGGCACCAAGTCGGTCGGGGTGCAGCGGCAGTACACCGGCACGGCAGGCAGGGTCGAGAACGCGCAGGTTGCGGTGTTCCTGACCTACGCCGCGCAGCGCGGGCACACGTTCATCGACCGGCGCCTCTACCTGCCCGAGTCCTGGGCGAGCGATCCGGACCGCCGCCACGAGGCGGGCGTCCCGGACGAGGCCGGGTTCGCGACCAAGCCGCACCTGGCCGCGCAGATGATCACCGACGCGCTGGCCGCCGGGACGCCCGCCCGGTGGGTCGCCGGGGACGAGGTCTACGGCGCCGACCCGCACCTGCGGTCCACTTGCCGACGCCTGGGGCTGGGCTACGTGCTGGCGATCGGCTGCAACCGCGCGGTGGCGACCGGCGCCGGGCCGCTACGCGCCGATAAGGCCACCAGCCTGGTCCCGACCGACGCGTGGGCGCGGATGTCGTGCGGCGACGGTTCCAAAGGGCGCCGCTGGTACTCCTGGGCGGTCCTCGAGCTGGAGCCAGAACCCGACGGCCCTGATCTCGGGTCCGGTCACCACGCCCTGCTCGTGCGCCGCAACGACACCACGGGAGAGCTGGCTTGGTACCGCTGCTGGACCCCACGACACGTCGCGATCGGCGACCTGGTGCACGTGGCGGGCCGACGGTGGACCGTGGAGGAGAACTTCCAGGCCGCCAAGAGCCACGCCGGCCTGGACGAGCACCAGGTCCGCCGCTGGGACTCCTGGCACCGGTGGACCACCCTGGCGATGCTCGGCCACGCCTTGCTGACCGTCCTTGCCGTCACGATGAACGACGTAGAGCCGATCGACGATGCAGCAGGCCTGATCGCGGTCACCGTGGGCGAGGGCCGACGCCTGTTCGCTGCCCTCGTCGCTACCGTCTCGACCACCATCGAACGGGTCCTGGCCTGGTCCCGATGGCGACGACGCCGCCAACACCGCGCCCGACGAGCCCATTACCAACGACGCGAAGGCAGCATCACTGCAGCTCACCGGCCCGATCTACGGCTGTAGTACTAGGGGCCCTGGCGCTGCGCCTTCGACGGGTTGGTCTGGGTTCAGCGATGCGGTCCGGCTGTCGGCTCAGTTACCTGTCGCCCACCCGGCGACGGATCACACCGTCGAGGGAATCACATCGCCGGAGTCCATCCCAGCGCTCACCGTGAACGGCGCGCCCACCGCCGACGGAGAACACCACATGGCCACTGGCTACGACACCCCACGTACGACCGAGACGCATCCCGAAGGCGCCGCTGGTCACGACCGGCGAGAGGATCCGCCGGAAGCTGGACGGCGTGCGGCCGGCCAACAAGGAGCGGCTATAGCGGGCTCGGAGTGCTCGAAGGGCAAGGCCGTCGCAGTGGCCAGCGCCTCGCACAAGAAAATGCGGTGGCGTCTGCCTCCGTCAGCGGGCTGTCCTCGCCCCTGCGGTGACCTACATCGCGGGCCGTGATCTGGGTGAGGTGGCGTCGGCACCCCGGTCCGGCCAGAGCGCTATCGTCAGCCCCGCTACAACACTCAGGATGTGCAGCCAGCGGCCCGCCACATTGATATGGAAGGAATCGATCTCCGGGTTGTTCACTGCGATCAGTCCGTGGACGAACAAGGTGCCATGCCCGACCACGATCGACCATCCGAATGCCCTTGCGCGGCCAGCGCCGGACCACATGATAACTCCTAAGAATCCGGTCGACAGATGCACGACATTGTGCAAGTTGTCGATGGTGAGGCCGAATAGTCTCTGGCCGTTGTCGGGCTGTGCGAAGCCCTCTGGACCGGTGACGAAGAATCCAGCGACACCAACTGCTAGATAGACCACGGCGGTCACGAAGGCTAGCCACTGGTAAAGCGCCAGGGTTTGGCTGTGCGGCATCCTGTGCGCCATGGTGACTCTCCCGTCCGTGCCACTACGTGTGTCCCGATCATTCTTCTCAGCCGGTCCACTCGCACCCGCCAGAGCCGGATCGGGAGATATCGAGAAGGCGACCGCCGGACGGGCTTGCGAGTGACCGCGGCGTTGTTAACGTCGAGGGGCCGACGATGGCCGACCGCCGCGACCTGCCGTGAGGTGATCCAGTGAGCACTGAGGAGACCAGGACCGACAGTCCCGAGCGCGAGGCGGGCAGGCAGCCGGGACCGGCGCTGACGCGGCGCTCGGTGCTCAAGTCCCTGTCGGTGCTCGGTGGCGCGGGTCTTGTCGGCGGAGCCACGCTGGCCGCGTGCACGCCGGACGCCGCGGGTCCTTCCACAGCGGGTGGCGCCATCGGTACAGAGGAAGGTGTCCACCAGCCCGAGCGCTCCCCGTTGCCGCCCGACGAGGTGCCGGACAGCCTCCGCTTCTTCACCGACCAGGAGGCACGCCTGCTCGAGGCGATGCTCGCCCGCCTCGTGCCCGGCGACGGCAAGGACCCGGGAGCGGTCCAGATGGGCGTGGCCAGGTACATCGACGGCAAGCTCGCCGGCTCCACGCCCTACGCCGAGCCGACCTACACGCACGGCCCTTTCGCCGGTGGCTACGAGGAGGCTCCGAGCGAGGTGGAGGAAGGACGGGTGCCCGTCGCCCAGGACCAGCTCTACCGGTACGGGTACCAGAGCCGCCGGCCGCCGCAGGATTCCTACCGGCTCGGCCTCGCTGCGCTCGACCGGTACGCGCAGACCCGGTTCGGCCGCTTCTTCGCCGACCTGGACCCGGAACGCCAGGACGGGATCATCGTCGTCCTGGACGACCACCAGCAGCGCAGCGCGGCCGCCGACCGGCTCACCGGTGAGGGCGCCGGCCAGGTCACCGGCGAGGACGGCACGGAAGCGGTCTCCACCAGTGACGACGTGCTGGACCAGGCCGAGGAGGTGTTCGGCGCGGTGGCCCCAGGCAGCTTCTTCGCGATGGTACGCGCGGACACGATCGAGGGCATGTTCGCCGACCCCGCCTACGGCGGTAACAAGGATCTGGCCGGCTGGCGGCTCGTGGGGTGGCCCGCGGCGCAGCGTTCCTACTCCCCGGAGGAGATGCTCCAGGGCACCGACCGGCAGCCACGACCGATGCACGGGCTGCCCGTCATGAACCCGGACCGTCCCGGCGGCGGCCGGACCGCGCTAGAACGGCCCCATCACGGCGTCGTCGGAGAGGGCTGAGAATGCGGCGACACGACCCGGTGGAGATCGTGACGATCGGTGGGGGCATGTCCGCCTCGATCCTCGCGTCGCAGATCCTGCCGCCGACATCGTTCCAGATGGTGTCGCTGGAACAGGGGCCGGCCCAGTGGACCTACCCCGACTTCGCGCACAACCACGACTCCCTGCGCTTTCGTAACCGCTACGCGATGATGCAGGACATCTCGCGCACCACCTGGACGTGGCGCCCCGATGCTCGTTCGCCCTCCCTCCCCTACCGCCAGTTCGGCAGCTTCCATCCCGGCGAGGGTCTCGGGGGTTCGATGGTGCACTGGACGGCACTGACGTGGCGGTTCTTGCCGGACGACTTTCGCTACCGCAGCCTCAACGAGGAGAAGTACGGGAGCGACCGGATCCCGACGGAGATGACCTCGCAGGACTGGCCGATCGGCTACGACGACCTCGAACCCTTCTATGACCAGCTCGAGTACGACATGGGCGTCTCAGGCACGGCTGGCAACCTGGGTGGCCAGATCCTGCCCGGCGGGAATCCCTTCGAAGGGGAACGCACGAGCCCGTACCCCAACCCTCCGCTCGCCCGGAGCAAGTTCGGCCAGCGGTTCACGGACGCCTGCGAGGGCTTGGACCTGCATCCCTTCCCGACGCCGTCGGGCATCCTGTCGCAGGGTTACACCGACCCGTACGGCAACACCCGCGCCGCCTGCCTGTACTGCGGCTTCTGCACCCGCTACGGCTGCGAGGTCGGTGCCAAGACTAGCCCGCTGACCACCTGGCTCCCACCCGCACTGGACACGGGGCGGTACGAAGTACGCACGGGCTGCCGGGTGCTGTGGATCGAGACCGCTGACGACGGTCGGGCCACGGGCGTGCGGTACGTCGACTCCCGTGGTGAGGAGCACGTGCAGCCGGCCGAGGTGGTGGTCTGCTCGGCGTTCACGCTGGAGAACGTCCGGATGCTGCTCCTGTCCAAGGGCGGCGCGCACCCGGACGGCATCGGCAACGACCGCGGGCAGGTGGGGCGCAACTACAGCTACCAGCTCGTCCAGTCGCCGGCGAAGGGGCTGTGGGAGGACGAGAAGTTCAACTTCTTCATGGGCAACGGCTGTACCAACGCGCAGATCTACGACTACAACGCCGACAACTTCGACCACTCGGATCTCGGGTTCCTTGGCGGTGCGGCCATCTCTGCCGAAGCCGGTCAGCGCGAGCCGATCAGCTCGTCCGACTCGCTCCTGGACGGCTTTGTGAGCCGGCAGTGGGGTGCGGACTGGAAGTCGATGCTCGGCCGGTCCTGGGACCGGGTGGGCAGTGTCGGCATCGAGGGGGACAGCCCCGCCTATGCCGGGAACTTCCTGGACCTCGACCCGACCTACCGGGACGAGTGGGGTCTGCCGATGCTGCGCATCACCTTCGACTGGCGGGAGAACGAGCGGAACATGTACCGCTTCCTCGCCGGCCGCTGCGAGGAGATCCTCCGCGCGATGAACCCTGACCGGGTCAGTGTCTCCTCCGAGCTTCCCCCGTACCGCATCGACCAGTACCAGAGCACGCACCCCACGGGCGGGGCCATCATGGGCCAAGACCCGGGCGACAGCGTGACCAACAGCTACGGGCAGGTGTGGGACACACCCAACGTGTTCGTGACCGGTGCCGCCCTGTACCCCCAGAATCCCGGGGCCAACCCGAGCGGCACGGTGGGCGCGCTGGCGCTGCGCACGGCCGAAGCCATCCGGGACCGGTACTTCGCCCGTCCGGGGGAGCTGCTGTGACCCGCGCAGGGGCGCCGGCCCGGGTGCGGGTCGGCGCAGCGGCGACGCTGGTCGCCGTCGTCGCCGGGTTGTCAGCGTGTGTGGCGAGCGCCGCGCCGCCGCCCGCGGAGGTACGCCTGACCACCGCCGGGTTCGAGCCCGTGCTCCTCGAGACGGTCGCAGGCACCGAGGTCCGGTTCGTCAACCGCTCGGAGCGTCCCCAGCGGGTCGCGTCCCTGGGGCTCGACGACGGCACTGCGGCCGTGCCGACGGGAGCCGGTCCCCTCGACTCGGGCCGCCTGCTGGCGGGCGCCACCTACGCGGAGCGGCTCGACATACCGGGCGAGTACGTGGTCGAGGCGCTCCTCGACGGGACGCGCACCCGGTCGGTCGTCACGATCCAGGTGAAGGAGTCCCCATGATCGCTGCCCGGATCCCAGCGATGTTTCCGCCCGCCAGCCCCGACGCCAGCCGGGTCGACAGCCACTGGCAGCTGCTGCTGATCGCCGGGTCCGCGGTCTGGGTGGTCGTCGTGACGGTGGCACTGGTCGCCGTAGTCCGCCGACGGCGAAGCACCGAGCACCCTGCCGGCGACGTCCCCGAGGCGACGAGCGGCAACGGGCACCTCGCCGTTGGCTTCCTGGGGGCGGTGGTGCCTGCGCTGATCATCATCGGGGTCATGACCGACTCCGTGCTGGTGCTCCGCGACACTGCGGGGACGGGCGACGCCGCCGACGCAGCAACCGTCGTCGAGGTCGACGGGAACCAGTTCTGGTGGGAGGTGCGGTATCCCGGGCACGACGTGGAGACCGCCAACGAGATCCACATTCCCACGAACCAGGACGTGCGCGTCGAGCTGACCAGCTCGGACGTCATCCACAGCTTCTGGGTCCCGCAGCTCAGCGGCAAGGTGGACCTCGTACCCGGACAGACCAACGTGCTGACGCTCGCCGCCGACAAGCCGGGCACCTACTGGGGCCAGTGCGCCGAGTACTGCGGCGTCCAGCACGCCTGGATGCGGTTCGTCGTGGTCGCCCACGAACCCCAGGAGTACGCCGGCTGGCTCGACGCACAGGCACGCCCCGCCGCGTCCGCCGATCAGACCGACGGCGACGCCGACGCCGACGGGCCGGCCGCCGACGTCGGGCCCGTCTCTGAGGTGGCCGCTGGTCGGGAGATCTTCATGTCGTCGTCCTGTGTCTACTGCCACACCGTCGCCGGCACGGAGGCGCAGGGCACGCTCGGGCCCGACCTGACGCACCTGGCGAGCCGGCAGATGATCGGCGCCGGCGTGCTGCCCAACGACCGCAAGAGCCTCGCCCGCTGGATCGAGCACCCCCAGAAGGTCAAGCCGGGCAACGTCATGCCGGGCACCGACCTGGACGACGACGAGCTCGACGCCCTGATCACCTACCTGCAGAGCTTGGAGTAGCACGTGACCACGGACCAGGAGACCGGGCCGAGCGCCGAGCAAAGGGCGCGCTTCGCGCAGGCCTGGGCCCGGCCGCGCGGCTTGCGCCGGATCCTCATGCCCGTGCAGCACAAGTCCGTCGGCACGCGCTACATGGTCACCGCGTTCGTCTTCTTCTTCGTCGGGGGCCTGCAGGCGCTGCTCATGCGCGTCCAGCTCGCCCAGCCCGAACAGGACGTGCTCTCGCCACAGACCTACAACGAGCTGTTCACCATGCACGGCACGACGATGATGTTCCTCTTCGCCGTGCCGTTCCTGGAAGGGCTGGCGGCCTACCTGCTACCGCTGATGCTCGGCGCCCGCGACATGCCGTTCGCGCGGTACAACACCTTCAACTACTGGTGCTACCTGCTGGGCGGGATCATCCTGTACAGCAGCTTCGTCGTCGGCATGGTGCCCGACGCCGGCTGGTTCGCCTACGTCCCGCTATCCGGTCCCGAGTTCGCCGACAAGGCCATGGACATCTGGCTGTTCGGGCTGGCGCTCGCCGAGCTCGCCGCGATCGGCGCGGCGATCGAGATGATCGTCGTCGTCCTCGCGATGCGCGCGCCCGGGATGTCGCTGGACCGGATGCCCATCTTCGCGTGGACCATGCTGTGCGTCGCGGCGATGATCATCCTGGCCTTCGTCCCCCTGCTGGTCGGCTCCCTGCTCCTCGAGCTCGACCGCAACATCAGCACGGCGTTCTTCGACACGGAGCGGGGCGGGGACCCGCTGCTGTGGCAGCACCTGTTCTGGATCTTCGGGCACCCCGAGGTCTACGTGATGTTCCTGCCGGGCGCCGCCATCATCAGCCACGTCGTGCCGGTGCACTCCCGGCACCGGCTCGTGGGCTATCCCTTCGTCGTCGCCGCCATCGTGGTCACCGCGATCATGAGCCTCGGCCTGTGGGTGCACCACATGTACACGACCGGGCTCCCGCCCGTGACGCTGTCGTTCTTCACGGCCGCGAGCATGTCGATCAGCGTGGCGTCCGGTGTGCAGGTGGTCGCGTGGATCGCGACCCTCTGGTCCGGGCGGCCCCGGCTGACGGTCCCGATGCTGTTCTCGCTCGGCTTCCTGTTCACGTTCGTGGCCGGCGGCATCACGGGGGTCATGGTTGCGTCCGCCCCGTTCGACGCGCAGGCGCACGACACGTATTTCGTCGTGGCGCACTTCCACTACGTGCTGATCGGCGGCATGCTGTTTCCCGTCCTGGCAGGCCTGTTCCACTGGTGGCCCAAGTTCACGGGTCGCATGCCATCGGCCAGGCTCGGCACGGTGAGCTTCTGGCTGGCGTTCGTCGGCTTTCACCTCACGTTCTTCCCGATGCACCTGTCGGGCCTGTGGGGCATGCCCCGGCGGGTGTACACCTACGACGCCGGGCTGGGCGTCGGTGTGCTGAACCTGCTCTCGACCATCGGTGCGTTCATCTTCGCCGCCGGGCTCGTGCTCACGGCGATCACCCTGCTCGGCGCGCTGCGGCGCGGGGAACGCTCCGGGCCCGACCCGTGGGGCGCGGACACGCTGGAGTGGGTGGCCGACTCTCCGCCGGCGTCAGCCAACTTCGGCCGGATCCCCGTGGTGACCGGCCGGGCACCGCTGTGGGACCGGCCGTCGCACGACCCGAAGCTGGAACGGATGTCCGCCGCCTTCGACCACGCTCCGCAGAACGTGCGTGCCACGCCCTTCACGACCGTGCTGAGCGCGCTGCCGAACACCGCGGCGGTCCAGGCCGGTCCGACGTTCTGGCCGTTCCTGGCCGCCGGCGGGCTCGCGCTGGCGGCTGCCGGCCTGCTCCTGGAGAGCGGCTGGGTGCTGGGCGCCAGCGTGCTCGTTATCGTCGGGGCGTTCGTGGCGTGGGAGCTCCAGAACGAGCGCGAGCTGGGCGCGGGCGAGTCCACCGAGCCGGTGGGCGGCGAATACCTGGTCGAGGCGCCGGGCCCGCTGTCGCCCGGCTGGTGGGGAGCAGCCGGCGCGGCGGTGGTGCTCGTCGTCGCCGTCACGACCGTCGCGTTCAGCCTGCTCTTCCTCCAGGTCAACGCACCCGTATGGCCGCAGGGAGAGTCGCTCGGCCTGCCGTGGCTGTCGGCGGGCACCGGCCTGGCCCTGGTGCTGGCGATCTCGGCGTCCTGGTGGGGCTCACGCCAGGGCCCGCTCAGCCACGACGCTCCGCCGACAGCGCGCGGCGCTCACCTGGCCGCCGCCGTGACGAGCACGTTCGCCGGAGCGGTGGCGCTCGTCCTGGCGGTCGCCCAGTGGCCGGCCGGTGGACTGGACCACACGGCGCACTCCTACGACTCCGGTGTCCTGATGCTCGTCAGCACGCTGGCGCTGGCCATCCTGCTCGGCCTCGGACTCACGATCTGCGCTCTCCTGGCGCGTCTGACGCACACCCGCGACATCCGTCCCCGGATCATGCTGCAGAACGCCGCGGTCCTGTGGACCGGAGTGCTCGTCGTCTGGGCCGTGGCCTGGGCCGCCACCGACCTCATGCCGTTGGCGGTGGTCTGACGTGGCAGCACCGGAGGCCACGCGACCGCGCTCGACGCGCCTCGCCGTCGCCGCCGTCCTCGTCCCGCCCGTCGCCTGGGTCTGTGCCCTCGGGCTGTCCTACGTGGTACAGGACTTCGCCTGCACCGCCTACGCCAGCGCCGGCCGGAACCCGCCCACGGCGCTGATCGGCACGGCCGTCGTGACGCTCGACGTGGTGCTGCTGGTCCTGACCCTCGCCGCCGGCGTCGTGGCATGGCGCACGAGCCGGCGTGCCACGGCCGGCGGCGGCTCCCCGCTCTTCGGCTTCCTCGGCCGCCTCGGCCTGTTCCTGTCCCTCGGGTTCGCGGCCGGGATCGTCATGATCGCCGTCAACCCGCTCGTCCTGGAGGTCTGCGCATGAGAGACAACCGCGGCCATGTCGCTGCCCCGCGCGGGCGCCGGGCACTCGTGCTCGCTGCCGCGCTCAGCACCGCCCTTGCCCTGGCCCTGGTCCTCGTCGCGCCGCCCGACGCGGTGCAGGGCGACGCACAGCGCTGGATGTACCTGCACGTACCGGCCGCGTGGTCGGCCTACCTGTGCTTCGCCGTCGTGCTGGTGGCGTGCCTCCCGGTGGCGCTGCACGATGCCGGCCGGCCGCTCGCGGTGGCGCGTGCCGCCGCCGAGGCCGGAGTGGTGCTCACGGCCGTGACCCTGGCCACGGGAAGCGTCTGGGGTGCGCAGACCTGGGGCTCCTGGTGGGTATGGGACGCCCGGGTCACGACGACGGTGGCGATGGGCCTGGTCTACGTCGCCTTCCTCGCCGCGCTCACCCTCGCGACGGGCCCCAGGGGGCGGCGCACCGCCGGCACCGCCGGAGTGCTCGGGTTCCTCATGGTTCCCGTGGTCCATCTCTCGGTGGTGTGGTGGCGCACGCTCCATCAGCCACCCACGGTGCTCGCGCCCGGTACCGACGCGCCGATCGCCCCGGTCATGGCCTGGACGCTGGCCGTGTCGGTCCTGGCGTGCACGCTGCTGACCACGGTCGTGGTGCTCGACCGTGCCCGGCACGGTGCCGGGCACGACTCACCGCTCGCTGTCGCCGACCCCGACGAGGCGCGCCAGCGGCTTCCGGTGGCGCCATGAGGGTGGCCCTGCCCCGCGGCCGCGGGCGAGCCTGGGCCGTCCTGGTCATCGCCGCGCTCGGCCTCGCCGGCCTCCTGGCCTCCGCGGCGCAGGACGGACTCACCTACTGGGGCACACCCAGCGAGCTCCTGGCACAGGGGGCCATGGACCGCGACGTGCGGCTCGGCGGCCTGGTGGTGTCCGGCAGCGTGGCGCAAGACGCGACGGGTGCCTCGTTCGTCCTGACCGACGGCGCCACCGACGTGACCGTGCACTACGCCGGTGCACTGCCCGCCGCCGTCCGCGAAGGTGAAGGTGCGGTCGTCGAGGGCGTGCTCGACGGGCAGGTGCTGCACGCACGGTCCGTACTGCTGCGGCACTCGAACGAGTACCGGCCGCCGGAGGGCGCGCCATGACCACCGGACCGATGGTGACCGGCACCGTGCTGCTGGGCATCTCCCTCGCGACGGCGGTGGTCGCCGCCGTCGCCTGGGGTTGCGCCGCGCAAGCACCGACCGGTCAGGCCGCCACGCGGATCCCGGCCCGCACCACGAGCCGGGCCGCCCGGTTCGGCACGCAGACCCTCGTCGCGAGCGCCGTGGCGATCGCGGGCGCCGTCGCGCTCCTCCAGGTTGCGCTGCTCCGGCGGGACGCCACGTGGCCGTACGTGGAGCGCGTGACGGACATCGGTATGCCGGCGTACTACCGCGTCACGGCGATGTGGTCAGCGCTCGAGGGGTCGCTGCTGCTGTGGCTGGCGGCGCTCGCTACCGTGGCTGTGGTCGCTGTCGCCACGACGCGCCGGCTGGTGCCGCAGGATCGTGCGGTGGTGCTGTGCGTGCTCGCCGCCGTCCTCGCCCTGTTCGGCGTGGTGTCCTTGGTGGCGTCGCCGTTCACGGCGTCGAGCGGTTCCGGCGGGTCGCCGAGCCCGTTGTTGCGCGACCACGTGGCGATGGGCGTGCACCCGCCCCTGCTCTACGCCGGGTTCGCGGCGCTGGCCGTGCCCTACGCGCTGTCCGCGACTGCGCTCGTTCGACGCCGGCTGCCGCTCGGCTGGGCGGCGACCACCCGGGTGTGGAACGTGGTGGCGTGGACGCTGCTGACCGCCGGTGTCGGCCTCGGCGCGTGGTGGTCCTACGCCGTGCTCGGCTGGGGCGGGTACTGGGCCTGGGACCCCGTGGAGAACGCGTCGCTGCTGCCGTGGCTGGCGTCCACCGCGCTGCTGCACGCCGTCGGCCCGCGCACGCGGAGCGGACAGTGGCGCGCCTGGGCGATCGTCCTGGCGGGGTTGGGGTTCGTGCTCGTGGTGCTGGCCCAGCTCATCACGCGGTCCGGTGTCGTGGAGTCCGTCCATGCCTTCACGACGTCGGCGCTCGGCCCCGTCCTGGCAGCCGTGCTCGGCGGGGTGGTCGTGCCGTGGGTGGCCCTCCTCATGCGTGCCGGCTCCCCCATCGGTGCCCCGTACCCGGCCGGGTCCGTGCACCGAGCCGGCTCCGTGCGCCGCGGTGGGGTCCGAGGCGTCGCCCTGGACGGCCAGCGCACGCTGCTGACCGTCGTGCTAGTGGTGGTGGCGGTCGGCACGCTGCTGCCCACGGCGCTCCTGCTGCTCACCGGCGACCGGGTCTCCGTGGGCCCGCCCTGGTACCAGCGCACGCTGGCGCCGTTCGCGCTCCTGCTCCTCGTGCTGCTCGCCGCGGCCCCGTGGCTCGCCCGAGCCCGGCAGCCACCCCACCCGCTCCTCCCGGGGGCCGCCGGCGCCGTGGTGTGCTGCGTCGTCGGGATCATCGTCCGCGACCCGGAGCTCGCCGTCGTCGCGGGGCTGGCGGCGTTCACCGTCACGGCGGGCGTGCCCGTGCGCCATCGGCGAGCCGGACGCAGACCGGACCGGCACGCCGTCGGCTCCTGGCTCGCGCACGCCGGGGTGGCACTGGGGGCGGTGGCCGTCGTGGCCGGTAGCCACGGGACGGTACGGGAGGCGGTGCTGCCCGTCGGTGAGACGCTCGCCGCCGGGGACACCACCGTGACGCTGGTGCGGATCGACCGGCACGACGACGCCGGTCGGCAGGTGGCCGAGGCCGAGTTCCTCGTCGGCCGGGACGGGCAGCACGTAGGCACCGCCCGCCCGCAGCTGCGCTGGTACCCCGACGACGCCGCGATGCTCGCCGGGCCGGACATCCGCAGCGGCTTCTTCGACGACGTGTACGTCACGCTGCTCGACGCCGACCCGGCCGCGGGTTCCGCCACCCTGCGGCTCGCCGTGACCCCGCTGGTCGGATGGCTCTGGGCCGGTGTAGCGCTCGCGGTAGCGGGCGGTCTGGTGGCGTCAGCACCCTGGCGCAGGCCGACGAAGGTCCCGACGGCGCGGATGCGGCGGCGCCTGCCCATGCACACGATGGCCGGTGTGCTGCCCGTGCTCGTCCTGGGGCTCGTCGGGTGCGCGCCGGCCGAGGACGCGCCGGGCCCCGCACCGCCCCTGGCCGGCGAAGGCCTGGACGGCCACGAGTACGACGTCGCCGACCTGCGCGGGTCGGTCGTGCTGGTCGCGGCCTGGGCGTCGTGGTGCGCTCCGTGCCGCGACGAGATGCCGGTGCTCGTGGACGCCCAGGAAGAGCTCGCTGACGCCGGGCTTGAGGTGCTCGGTATCAATGTTCGTGACCTTCCCGATCCCGCACGCCGGTTCGTCGCCGAGCACGACCTGTCGTTCCCCAGCATCATGGACCAGCAGGGCACGATGTCGGTTGCCTGGGGCCTGCGGGGTGTCCCGGCCACGTACCTCGTGGACCGTGAGGGCCGCCTCGTCGAGCAGCATCCCGGACCCGTGACCCAGGAGTGGATCGACACGGTGGTGGAGCCGGAGGTGCGCGGATGAGCCGGCGCCGTCGATCCTGGTCCGTTGCGGTGCTGACCGTTGTCCTCGCGCTTGTCGCGGTGACCGGCACGGTCGTCGCCCTCACGGGCCGCGAGCCGCCGACCGCGACGGAGCAGACCCGCGCCGTTGCGAGCACGCTGCGCTGCCCGTCGTGCCTCGGGGAGCACGTGGCCGACTCGACGTCCCCCGTCGCGGAGTCGATGCGCCTGGTGGTGGCCGAGCAACTCGCGGCCGGTCGCTCACCGGACCAGGTACGGGCCTGGTTCGCGGACGCGTACGGCGACGAGGTGCTGCTCGAGCCGCCGCGGCGCGGCGCAGGCTGGACGCTCTGGGTGGTCCCGCTCGTCGTGGTCGGCGCGGCCGCCGTGTGGTTCGCCCGGCGCCGGAGCCGCCGCGCCCTCGGGACCACAGCGACCGCCATCGGCGTCGCGCTGCTCGGGGCCTGGTGGCTGGCGCCGGGCCTGCTGCCCGCCTCGACCGGCGCCTCAGCGGCCGGCAGCTCCCCGACCAGCGCTTCCCCGACCGGCACCACCACCGAACGGACGGGAACCGCGGTGTCCGTGCTCCAGGACGCCGTGGCAGACCAGCCCGGCCGGGTGGAGCTGCGGGCCGCGCTCGCCCACCAGCTCGACGAGGCAGGGCGCACGGACGCCGCGGTCCCCCACTGGGCCGCCGCCGTACGGCTCCGGCCGATGGATTCGGACCTGCGCTACCGCTACGCCTTCGCCCTGACGCGCACGGGATCGCCCGGTCAGGCGGTCCCCGTGCTGGAGGAGACGCTCGCGATCGACGCCCACCACGCGCCGACCCTCCTGCTCCTCGGGTCGTCGATCGAGGAGTCCGACCCGGAGCGCTCGGCAGCGCTCCTGGTGCGGTACCGGGCGACGCGTGCCGAGGACCCAGAGGAGCAGCCGTGAGACGACGGGGCAACGCCGTGCCGCGACGCGCCACCGGAGCCGTCGTGACCGCGCTGCTGACTGCCACCCTGGCCACCGGCTGCACCGCGACCCACGACGGCGTGCCAGAGCCCGGGATGTCCGGGGCCGTGACCTCCACGCTGCGCGTCGGCCTCACCGAGTGGAGCATCGAGACAGGCGGCGCCGTACCCGCGTCCGGCGAGCTCACCGTGCTGGTCACGAACGCCGGCGCCATGGGTCACGACCTCGTCGTCGAGGGCGAGCGCGGCACCTGGCAGACACCGGTGCTCGACCCGGGCGAGCAGCACGAGCTCACGGTCACCGCCGTGGCGGGCGAGACGCTCGAACTGATCTGCAGCGTCTCCGGCCACCATGCCGCGGGCATGAGCTCCGAGCTCGACGTCGTGGAGGACCCGTGACCCGCCGGACACCCGGCCGCGCCCTGACCACGGTGGCCGGCGTCGCGCTGGCCGTCGCGGCGCTCGCCGCCGCCTGGGGGCTCGTGGTCAGCGGCGTGACCGATCCCCTGCTCCGCGACCCCGGCGTCCTCACCCGGTGGGGCCTGCCTCTCGCCGAGGTGGTCGCCCGGCTGGCCGCGACGGTGACGATCGGCGGGCTGGCCCTTGCCGCCGTCGTCCTGGCGCCGACGGCGGCCGGCCCAGCCGTGCGAGCGGCCGTGGTCGCCGCTGTGGTGTGGGCGGTCGCTCAGGCGGTCTGCCTGCCTCTGACCGCGCGCACCGTCGTCGGTTCCGCGACCGCCGACGACGGCACGCCCGCCGTCACCGTGCTCCTCGGCACGATCCTCGGCACGTCCCTGCTCTGGGCCGCGGCGCTCGCAGTGGCGGTGGCGGTCGTGCTGCTCGTCGCGTCCGGACCCGCCCGCGTGCCCCTCGCGCTCGGGACGGCGCTGCTCGCGCTGATTCCGGTCGCCGCGTCGGGGCACGGGCACGGGCCGGGTCACGGCGCCGCCTCCGCGCTGTGGCTTCACCTGGCTGCCGTCACGGTCTGGACCGGCGGGCTCTTAATGCTGGTCGCGCTCGCGTACGGGCCCGGGACGGGACCCGCCTCCGGCGCTGCCTCGCTGGCTGCTGTCCGACGGTTCTCCCGGGTCGCGGGCTGGTGCTACGTCGTCGTGGCCTCGTCAGGCGTGCTCATCGTGCTGCAGCTGTCCCTGTCCCCCGCGGACCTCCTGACAACCGGCTGGGGCGCCCTGCTCCTGACGAAGACTGCGCTCTTCGCCGGGCTCGGCGCCGCCGGGTGGGCCCACCGCCGAGTAGTGATCACGCGGGCCGCCCTGAGCGGCGCACGGCCCCTCGCCCGGCTCGCGCTCGGTGAGGTGGTGGTGCTCGCAGCAACCGTCGGGCTTGGCGTAGCACTCGGGTCCTCGGCGCCGCCGCCCACGTCCGCCGGCGACGGCGCACTACCGCCGCTCACGGTGTCCACCGCCCTGACCCAGTGGCGCCCGGAGCCGGTGCTGGTGCTCGTGGCGATCGCCGGGCTGGTGACCTACCTGCGCTGGGTCGCACGGCTGGCGCGGCGCGGAGACCGGTGGCCGGCCGGCCGGGTGCTCGCCTGGGTAGGCGCGATGGTGCTGCTGCTCTGGGTCACCAGCGGTGGGCCTGCGGCGTACGGCCACGTGCTGGTCAGCGCCCACATGGTGCAGCACATGGTGCTCGTCACCGCCCTACCGGTGCTCGCAGCCATGGCTTCGCCAGTGACCCTCGCGCTACGCTCGCTGCCGACCACGACGGACGGCCCTCGCGGGCCACGTGAGTGGCTGCTCGCGGTGCTCGGCAGCAGAGCCGCCCACGTCCTGCTGCACCCGGTGGTCGCGACGGCCAACGTGGTGGTCAGCATGGCCCTCTTCTATGCGACGCCGCTGTTCGAGCTGAGCCTGACCAACGGCGTCGTGCACCTGTGGGCGGTGCTGCACTTCAGCCTGGCCGGATATGCGTTCACCACGATCCTCGTCGGAACCGATCCCGTGCCGCTCCGGCCGCCATACCCGCTGCGGCTGCTCATGCTCGCACCGGCCATGGTGTTCCACACCGTGCTCGGGCTCACCCTGGTCACCAGCTCCAAGATGCTGCTCGCCGCCTCAGTGCTGGCGCAGTCACGACCGGACTGGCTCACCGACCCGATCACCGACCAGCAGGCTGCCGGAGCACTCGTGTGGGCGCTGGGCGAGGTACCGGCCCTGGGGCTAGCCCTCCTGATCGCGGCCCGCTGGGCGGCTGCCGACGAACGTGACCAGCGCAGAGCCGCCCGTCGAGGGGCCGTCTCTGCGCGCTTACTGGACTCCTAGCGCGAAACCACCAGCGGCAGCGACCAAGCTCGCCACGACCATGACGACCGAGTGCGTGATGGCGAGCACCGGCCGGCCGGACAGGACCAGGCGGGCTGCCTCGACCATCGCGGTGGAGAACAAACGTGGAGTACCCGTTCGAAGCGATGGAGTTCCTCGCCGAGACCACGACGTAACGGATGTGCATTGGGCGATCGGAGGCGCTATAGACGGCTTCTTTCAGATTGGAGCGACGCCAGCCCCTCGTGGCTGCGGAAAGGTCGCTGAGTGTCGCCGGTCGAGCTTGACTTCGCTGCAGCTGCCGCAGTTGAGCTCATTGCCGGGCCTGTCATGGAGATCCCGGCCTACCTTTAACGGCGGCTCGGCTTCCAGCTGCGCCAAGAGGTCTTCGCCGAGAGTGGCGCAATTCTCGGCGTGCGTGGGCACAGACAACGGCTTCGGTACAAGGACCGGATCGGCGCCCCGGCGGAGGAGTTCGTCCTGCTGCCCTCGCTCCGCGACGAGTGCTGGCTGCCCGACGACGCCGCCGACCCTGACGACGCCGCGTTCGCCCTGGTGCACCACCCCGTCAAGCGGCTGCGTCTGCTCGACTCGTACACGCAGCTCCGCGAGGTGCACACCGCGCCGCTCGAACCGTGGAAGACCCGGCGGCTCGCACAGGTGCTCGCCGACCCCGACGTCCCCTCGCGGGTCCTGGGTTGTCGGCTTTCTCGGCCACTTCACACTGTCCGTGATCATCGCGCTGCTGTACGCGTCGCTCTTCCGGCTCATCAGCGCTGAGGATCATCTCCTGATGGGCAACGCGGGCCGGACTCGTGCACTTCACGATCGGTGGGCGCATCATCACCGCCGTGTTCCCCGTCGTCGACCCCTCCGCGAGAGCGGCTAGCCTACGTCGCGTCGGCTTCGCCTACCTCCGCTACGGCCGACGGGACTCCTCACGTTCCCCGGCGGGCACGTCGCCCTTGGGTTGCTCCTTGGCTGGCTCTACCCAGCCTTCCACCCACACCTCAGCACCGCGGCCACCACGTGACCGATCCACCGGTCAGCTACCGCATGGATCGGTGCGCCCTGGAATAGTGATGCTTCTCCCGATCACGCCGCGCCGTGGCGATCAAGACGGCGTGCGAGTGAGGATCCAGCGCGGCATCGTGTGGAGGCCAGCGAAGCAGCCCGCTGTCGCCTACCGCGCGGGAGAACACTATGGCAACTGACTACGACACCCCACGGACAACCGACGAGGACGTCGAGCAGGATTCGATCCAGGAGCTGCAGGCCCGCCGATCCGACAAGTCCTCGGGCGTTGTCGACATCGATGAGACCGAAGCGGCCGAGAGCCTCGAGTTGCCCGGTGCCGATCTGTCCGGCGAGGAGCTCGCGGTCCGTGTGCTGCCGCGACAGGCTGACGAGTTCACCTGTTCCAGCTGCTTCCTCGTGCACCACCGCAGCCAGCTCGCCCACGAGAAGACCGGCCAGATGATCTGCACGGAGTGCGCCGCCTGACCTGCCAGGCTCCGGGACTCGGGCTGACGACACCGGTCAGAGGGGCTGTCGTAGCGTGTGCAACCCCGCGACGGTATGACGGTCGGCCTCGGAAGCCGGAACGCGCGCAACGGCTGGCCGGTGCGCGGGGCGTGCCTCCGTGCCACCGCCGCAGCTAGGAGGCGCCACAAGCTTCGCACGCGCGCGCTCTCACCAAAGGATCGATGTCCGGGTGGGATCGATGTCCGGGTGCACGACATCACGAGTCCGATTGAGCGTGGTCGGCGAACCGACGACCCCTGTCCGGTGGCCGGTCGAGCACAGCCGCCACCGGGAGCCCGAAGCGCAGTGCCAGGTGATCCACCGTGGCGGGCAGCAGGTGGCGCAAGGCAGTCACGCGCAAACGCGTAGATCCTGGGCTGCCAGGCTCGTGAGCGGGTACGAGGTGATCGGCAGGATGAGGTTCCGGCCTGGGCAAGGAAACTGACCTCGGGAAGGGCACCGGCCCTCGGTCGGCGTTGCGCGAAGTCGCATTCGTCGTCCCCGGCGTCTCGCTCAGTGGTTGGGATCTGCCTTGGAGATGTCCGCGAGGGCGGACGTCGGATCGCGTTCGACGGCGAGATCGCCGATCGAGACGATCCCGACAAGCTTGTCTCCGTCCAGCACGGGTGCCCGTCGGACGGCGGCGGTACGCATCGTTTCGACGGCGGTCTCGACGGGATCGTTGTGCTCGACAGTGAGGACGTTCTCGCTCGTGACCTGCTGCACGGTCGCGTCCTGGCCGAGTCCCTCGGCGAGGCCGCGTATCACGAGGTCCCGGTCGGTGACGATGCCGACAGCCGTGGGGCCCTCCCGGACCACCAGCGCTCCGACGTCGTGCGCGGCCATCGCTCGTGCGGCGGCCTGGAGTGTCTCGGTCACATCGATCGTGGTCGGCGACGGCGTCATGACATCGGCGACAGTTTGCTCAACCATGTCGGGTTCCTTTCTAGATTGGGTTTGCGCCGACAGTTTCGCCAGCACTCCACCCTGTCTCGCGGGTCCCCCACTCGCATGCTCGGTACGGAGCGGCTCATTCCCTGTGCGGCAGGACTGGATTCGCGGCCAACGCCGACGCGACGGCGTACAAGTTGTGCGCCATGAGACGAGCCGTGCCGTGCGACCACTCATGACCGTCCTCGGTCTCGGAGTACTCGACACCCGGACCCGGGCCACGGTTCCAATAGGTCCACGCCTGGCCGGGAATCGTGTATCCGATCTCGACCAGCCCTCCGCTGATCTCGGAGATCACGTGGTGCGCACCGTCCTCGTTGCCGGTCACCACCATTCCCGCTACCCGGTTGTAGGCGACCGGGGTGCCGTCGGACGACGTAGTCGGTCCAGGTCGTGCGGCTGAACGCCGACGAGCAGGGGTGGGATGCTTGGCGCCAGCAGGCAACCCGCGAAGGCTTCGTCTCCGCACTGGTCGTCCCAGCGGTCGTGGACGTGGACATCGGCGTAGCGCTGACCCTCTACTCGTGCTCGCCGGACCGCTGGACGCCCGAGCTGATCACCGCAGCGGACGGCTACGCGCAGCTCGCCGCCGCCACAGTGCGCCTGCACCTCGAACTCGCTGACGTCGAGGGCGAGGCGGTCCGCTTCAACCGCGCCATGGCCGACACGGTCGCGACCGGGCGTACCACCTCATGGTGGCCGACATGCGATCACTCCTTCAGCAGTCACGTGCCCCGTTTCCCCTGGGTTGAAAATCTCCGGCTGCCCGACTCCCCTCGTGGCCGGCCACGTCCTCCAGGTGTGGTCGGCACGCGCCGCTGCGGCGGGTCATCCGCCGGACTGCTCGCCTTCATGGACGGCCCTCTCCAGGTCCTCGTCCGAGAGCATCCGCTCGTCCGGATCGGGTGCTCCCTCCGCCTGCGGGACCCTCAGACCGTCCATGTACGGCGTCGGCTTCTTGCGCCGATAGTCCAGGAACTCCTGGGCGTAGTGGTCCCGCGCTTCCGCGACGCTCTTCTCGCCCGTGACGACGTCGTGCATGAGATTGAGTGCGAGGAAGTTGGCCTGCTCGTCGTGGCAGCGGGCCGACACCTCTCCGGCCGTCCGCTCCACGACGACGCTGCCGTCGAACTGCGCCAGAGCGGTGGCCTTCTCCGGGGGCACCCGGTAGTCGATCACGGACTCGACCGAGTCGATGTGCGGCGCCGGAAACCGGTGCTCGTAGAACACCCGAGAGGCCACGACCCGCTTCCACGGGCCGACGCCGTACCAGGTGAGGTGGGACGCAGCCACCTCGTGCGGCTCCCCGTACGTGTCGATTACCAGCTGCGCCGCTTCTCGTGACTCGTCCGGCCAGGCGCTGATCGTGTCGGTCGGTGTGGAATGTGCCATGGTTTAGTCCCATCGTGTCGCAGTGCGCGTTCCGTCATGCTCACGGTGGCGCCCTATTATTTGTTGCCCGGCTCATTGCGCCGGGTCTCGAACTGCTTGTGGCCGTTCGGGCACGTCGGAATCTTGTCGCCCGCCGTGACGTGGACCTTCTCGTCGCACGACGCGCAATAGAAGTCACCGGTCTTCTCCGCGCGCTCTCCCGCGTGTGCCGCCATCTCGTCCTCCAGGTCTCGTGCGTCGGTGCAGGGTGGACCCGGTGGGTCAGGTGTTGGGCTCAGCGGCGGAGATGTCGGCGAGCGCGGAGTCGGCATCGCGCTCGACGGCGAGGTCGCCGATCGAGACGACGCCCACCACGACGTCGTCGACAATCACCGGCAGCCGCCGCACGGCGTTCTCGCTCATGAGCTGGGCCGCGCGCTCGATGCTCTCCGTCGGACCGACGGTGACAGGGCCTCTGCACGCCTGCCGGAGCGGGACCTTCGAGCCGCCGCCGATGGCGAGCACCCGCACGACGAGATCGCGATCGGTCACGATGCCGACGCCGTCCTCGACCACGATGACGTCGTCGATGTTCCCGGCGCGCATCAGCTCGGCCGCGTCCCGCACCGTCCCTGTCGCCTCGATCGTCAGCGGGTCCGGAGTCACCACGTCTGCCACAGTCGTCGCCATCGTCATCCCTCACCTTCCGTCGTTCTGTCGGACATGGCCAGCCTGCGCGCGCGCGCCGTCGTCCGCATCCGGGGGACGCTCCGGCGGCCACGTGCGTGGCGCGTCAGGCAGGACGGTCGATCTGCCGGACAGGTGGCCTGCTTGACGGTGGTAGCCGCTCACGCAATCGGCAGCCGCGCACTTTCCGCTTCCATCTGCGCGGCTGGCGCCCCCCTCGATCGCTTCTTCTCAGCGCTGCGTGGCTCCCGCGAGATCGGGGCTCCGGGCAGGTCGTCGCCATTGTGGTGAGAAGATGACGCATGGCTGACCGAGCGGTCCGTCGGCAGGGTGCGGCTGAAGTCGACGCCGAGTAACCACGTGACGTCCGGACTGATCGGTCAGGTCGATTTGTCGGCGACGGACCACAAGTGTGCGCGCGGAGCCTCCTCGCCGCGCAAGTCGACGTACCAACATCACCTCGTGGCTGTGGGGCTGGTCGTTGACGGCGATGAGCGCCTCACCGGCGGCACAACGCGGGTGGCCGGCGAAGTCCGGGTCCTTCCCCGTGCAGTGCGCGACATCGATGCGAAACCCGTCCACGCCCCGGTCGAGCCAGAAGCGCAAGACGCCGTGCATCGCCTCCACCACCTCGGGGTTGCGCCAGTTGAGGTCGGGCTGCTGGGGGAGGAAGAGGTGGAGGTAGCACTGCCCGGTCTCCTCGTCCCATGTCCACGCGCTGCCGCCGTCGACCGCACGGCGCCAATTGTTCGGCTCGTCCCGCCAGATGTACCAGTCGCGCTTCGCGCTCAACCGGGACCAGCGGGACTCGGCGAACCACGGGTGCTGGTCCGAGGTGTCGAGCACCAGGTGCAAGTGGTGGGCGTGCGCCTCGGCGATGAGCGCGTCCATGTCCGCGAGCGTGCCGAACATCGGGTCTTTGTCGCAGTGTTCGCTGATATCGTAGCCCGCGCCCGCCATCGGCGAGCGGTACACCGGCGACAGCCAGATCGCATCGGCGCCGAGCTCGCGCACATGGTCCAGGTGACGGCGGATCCCCTCCAGGTCACCCACGCCGTCCCCGTCGGCGTCCGCGAACGACCGAGGGTAGATCTGGTAGACCACGGCACTGCGCCACCACGGCGTGCCCGACATCGCCCACTCCTCGCTCCGGCTGCTCCCAGCCGGTCCCGCGGCGACCGTACGACAGGCGTTCGCGCGCGGCAGCGCGAGCCCGATGCCGGCACGGACCACGTCGTGCTGCTGCCGTCACGAGCCGCGCGTCGCGCGGAGATCCGCAGGCGCGGGCGCGGGTTGCCCGGCTGCTCGGACCATCCGTCGCGCCTCTACGTGTCTACCCGGTGCGGGATCCGTCGTACGGGCATGATGAGGACGTCCTCGATTTGCTCATCAAGGGCAGCCACGCGCCGGCACAACGCCTCGATGTCGTCGACGGCGAGGTCCCGCGCCGGCTCGGGGACGACCCGGAGCTCGACGTGGAAGAGATGACCCATGTCGCGGACACGTATCGAGAAGTCGCCGACACCCGAAGCGGCCGTGACCGTCTCCTCGATTCGGTCCAGCAGCGGTAGCGGCTCGGAGTTGTCGACGGTCGTGACCTGGACGTCCATGAGATCGTGCACGGCACCGCGCAGGCTCTTCCACCCGTCCATCAGCACGCTGCCGGAGATGGCCAGCGCAGCGACGGCGTCCGCCCACCACAGACCCACGCCGATGCCGAGGATCCCGAGGATGGCGGCCGTCGCAGTTAACCAGTCGGCCTTGTTCATCTCGGCGTCCGTGTGGAGGACCTTGTCGTGCAGGACGGGTGCGAGCTCGAGCTTCGCACGACCGAGCAGGACGACCGTCCCGGTCGGCGGGTGCTCCTGGGCAAGGAGCACGGTGGCGCCGTCGAACACGAGGTACGCCCCGACGACGGTCAAGGCAGTGGCGGCGACGAGGTGGCCGACGGCGGACGCCCGGGGATACCCGTACGGGAAGTGCTCGTTCGGCTGTCGTCGCGCGACCCGTCGGCCGACGAGAATGCCAGTGGCGGGATCGAGGACAGCATGTCCTCGACCCATGCGGTCTGCATGGCCTGCGAGCTGCCGAGGACGAAGTAGTGAACGTCACCGAGGTGACCGTGAAGACGAGCGTCGCCCACTCGAGCCGAGCCGCACGTCGGTGCGCCACCGCCCGATCCGGTCGGCCGGTCCCGGGTAACTGCTGCTCGCCGGACGGCCGGGCATCCTGCCTCACGACCGCACGTCCTGCGACGCAGGAAGTGCTCGAGCTCGACGAGGAACGCGTTCTCCCCGATCACGGTCGCCATGATGTGTCCCACGTCGGTGCCGTCCGCCGCGGTGAACCGCGTGTAGATCGCCGTCAGGGCGGCGCGGTCGCCCACGGGCTTATGGACGTCAGGCCCCCGATGACGAGGTCGAGCTCCTCGGCGGCGAGCCGGCGAGGGTCTCCTCTCCGCCGCGCTCCCCAGCCCACCTCGGCACCGAGGTGCTCGGCGAAGTCCCGCACCAGGTCCGGTTCGACACCGGTGGGCTCTGCCGCGTCGGACGGCCTGCGGGTGCGATCTTCGCGCGGGCATTCAAGGATTGGCGGAGGCGCGCAAGTCAGCGCGTCGAGTTGATCCGCGGTCGACATCCGTCGGCCGCGACCATGCAGGACCGTTGAGACCTACTTCGCGCGAGGCTTCGCGGTCCGTGTCGCGTGACGCTTGTCGGCTGGTCGGCGTGCCCGGTGCACGCCGTTGGCTATGGTGCGTCTCGCTGATGAGGAGAGATGACATGGCGCTGTCCTACGAGACGCTGCCCGGCGACATCGACCACCTGATCGCCGACGACCACGCGGTCGTCGACCGGATGTTCGAGCACCTGGAGGCCGGTCGTGGCAACCGCCGCGTGCTGGTCGACCAGGTCAGCTTCGAGCTGGCGATCCACGCCTTCGCCGAGGAGGTCGTGCTGTACCCGATCTGGGACGAGATCGGGATGATGAAGGAGAACGAGGACGCGGTCTCCGAGCACCAGGCGATCAAGGACATGCTGGTCGTCCTCGGGCGCACGCAGCCCGGCGAGCCAGAGTTCGAGCAGACGTTGACGCGGCTGATCGGCGAGGTCCGGCACCACGTCGACGACGAGGAGGCCGAGGAGCTGCCGGAGTTCCGCTCCCGTGTCGGCGCCGAGCGCATGGGCCAGCTCGGCAAGGAGTTCCTCGCCGCCAAGCGCAGGGCGCCCACGGAGCCGCACCCGCACGCGCCCGACGGCGGTGGCCTGGGCGAGAAGCTCGCCGGCGCTCTCGCCGCGCCGGTGGACCAGGTCAAGGCCGCGGTGACGGGCAAGAAGACCGAGCTCGCGACCGACGCGTCCGGTCTGCTGGACCCGCAGGCGCAGGCGATCGTGGACGCGTTCTCGTCGTTCGGCCCCCAGCCCTTCGAGATCCTCACTCCCGAGCAGGCCCGCACGCAGCCCGGGCCGGACGACGCCGTGAAGAAGGTCATGGCCGACGGCGACCTGGAGGGTCCGGAGCCGGTAGGGTCGGTGGAGGACGTGCAGATTCCGGACGCTGCCGGCGGCCGGCAGCGGGTGCGGATCTACCGCCCTGCGGATGCGGGCCCGGGCACGCTGCCGGTGATCCTGTGGATCCACGGCGGCGGGTGGGTGCTGTTCGACATCGACACCTACGACGCTTCCTGCCGCGGCCTGGTGAACAAGACCGGCGCCGTCGTCGTCTCCCCCGACTACCGCCGGGCGCCGGAGGCCGTGTTCCCCGCGTCGCACGATGACGTCCTGGCCACCTACCGCTGGATCCTCGCCAACGTGGACGCCCTCGGTGTGGACGCCTCGCGCATCGGCATCGGAGGGGAGTCGGTCGGAGGCAACATGGCCCCCGCGACGTGCCTGCAGCTCGCTCAGGCGGGCGAGCCGACGCCGGTCGCCCAGGTATGCGTCTACCCGCTGACGACCACCGAGCAGTTCGGCGAGTCCATGGAGGACGCCGCGGACGCGCGACCGCTCAACCGGCCGCTGCTGTCCTGGATGGCGATGCACGCGTTCGAGGGCGTCCCCGACGGCGCCAAGGACCCGCGCGTGGACCTGCTGGGGTGGTCCACCGACCAGCTGGCGCTCATGCCCCCGACGCTGGTGATCACCGACGAGCGCGATGTCTTGCGAAGCCAGGGCCAGCAGTTCGCCGCCGACCTCGAGGCCGCCGGCGTGCCGACGACCGCCTCCTACTACCCCGGGGTGATGCACGAGTTCTTCGGGGCGTCGGCCGTGCTCGACAAGGCGGAGCAGGCCCAGCAGGAAGCCGCACGCCACTTCCTGGCCGCATTCGGGACCCGCTGACGGCGCATCGGAGACCCTCGGCGGCGGCGCCCGGACCTTCCGTTCGGGCACCGTCGCCGTTCGCCGACCTGCTGGACACACACCTGCGGTACATCCGTGAACCACCGATTGCGGACCCCCGCGCGAACCCCTTCCACCGGTGAGAGGTCCTCCTCGCCGGCCCCATGGTGTTCGCCGGACGGCGGGGAGTCGGTGCGCAGCATTCGGGGCGCGACGTCGAGGTACCTCATGGCCGACCCTGTGGTCTACTGCCGCACCCGCGTCGTAGATGACTAGCGAAGGAACGGTTGAACACCCACCTCGGGGCGAGGACTGGAGTGAGCGTCCCCCGTACTCGCTGGAGGCGCCAGGCCGCCGGTTGGGTGTTGCCGCGCGCAGCACCTGTGGCGGTTCCTGCAGCACGCCGGGGTTCTGGCGGGCGGCGTGCGAGTGAGGGTCCAGCGCGGCATCGTGTGCAGGCCAGCGAAGCAGCCCGCTGTCGCCGTGATCCACGATCACGCCGCGCTCCTCGAGGCCGTCAGCGACGATCGTGGCGAGGGCCTCGGTGTTGGACGGCTCGGGTGAGGACTTGAGCGTGCAGCTGACGAACAGGGCCTTCATGGGATACCTCCACCTGGCAGTACCGCGGCCCGTTCTCGACCAGTGCCGCCGTAACCCCGTCGTCCTTCAGGAGGCATCGATGCTGCCGTCGTTCTCCACCAAGGCCAGCAACCCGTGAGCGGGGCCGGATCCATTCTGGAGGTGTAGCCAGTCCGACGGCCGAAGTGAGCCGATCGCGGTCCGGCGGCGTGAGGCCGGTCAGGCGTTGACGCTGTCGGTGGTCTGGACGCCAGTCTCGGTTCTTGCGCAGTGGCTGCAACAGAAGGTCTCGTCGTTCGCCTCGATACCGTGCCCGAGAATGGTGCAGCCGCAGTGCTTGCACCGCGGAGCCATGTCCTGAGCCGCGCACTCGAAGGAGTCGTAGACACCGCTCGCGCCGTCGTCCTTCGTGATCGTAAACGTGTGGGCGTAGTCGTTACCGCACCTGTCGCAGGTCGCCATATCGTTCTCCGTCTCATCGTCCACTCGCGGATAGGACCCGAGGCTGGGCCTTGCCCCAGGCTCGCGACGGCTTCGCCCGCTCGCAACAGTTCGTGCACGCGTGCACGTGCTCGCGGGCATCCCGGAGTACCTCGGGTGAGGAGCAGCTGCGGACGTGGCCCTTCGACGGGGCACGCGGTAGGGGGCCCGGGACATGAGCCCCAGTTCCGTTCTGGTGGCGAGTCCCGCGACCGGCAGGGGTCGCGGGACTCGCTTTCGAGTCTGCGCCGGTGCTCGGTGGGACGCAACGGCCCGGCCCGCCGGTGACGTAGTCGCACGCGGCGCGCAAGCAGACGGACGTTCGAGCGGTGGCCAGTAAAGACAGGCTCCGACGAGGCCGCCGCCGGGCGGCGTCGTTTGTAGGCGTAGGCTGGCAGATTGAGATTCGGCGGTCGTGTGGCCGCCGGACCCGACCATGGTCGGCCATGCCGGCGCCCGGGAGTAGTCGAGCGCTACGCATCGTCCACCAGATGGGACCGGTGCGATGAGCATCCAGAGGTTCCCGTACGAATTCGCTCGCCGGGCCGCCGCCGTGCTTGGCTCCAAGCTCGAAGCGACCATCATCCTGCGCCAGTACGGGCTTGCCGTAGCGGCCAGCAGCAACGACGCCGCGAGACGCTGTGAGCAGGCCGAGTCGCTCGCCGGCAGCGGACCCTGCATCGACGCCATCGACCAGCAGTCGGTCCAGGTCGTGCTGCTGAACACCGACGGGCAGGAATGGGAGGCTTGGCGCCAGCAGGCAACCCGCGAAGGTTTCGTCTCCGCACTGGTCGTCCCTGCGGTCGTGGACGTCGACGTCGACGTAGCGCTGACCCTCTACTCGTGCTCGCCGGACCGCTGGACGCCCGAGCTGATCACCGCAGCGGACGGCTACACCCAGCTCGCCGCCGCCATGGTGCGCCTGCACCTCGAACTCGCCGACACCGAGGGCGAGACGGCCGGCTCCAACCCCACCATGGCCGACACGGTCGCGACCGAACGCGCTGTCGGGGCCATCATGAATAACAACGATGGTACCGAGCGCGAGGCGAGGCAGATCCTCGAGTCTGCCTCGCACCACCGCAACGTGAGCCGACGCGAGGTGGCCGAGACCGTCCTGCGCGCCCTGGTCGCCAGTGACGCGACCCCGCCCGCAGAAGGCCGCAACACCTGATAATCAACCGGTGCGAGCACGCTGCCCGACCAGCACATCGAGCCTGGCGCACCGGCTTCGTTCCCGACGGCGCACCGGCCCCGTTCTCGACATTGCGGTTCAGCGCTCCTGCGACCAAGTCCGCCCGTCGGGGCGCGGCCTCGCCTGGCCTGGCCGGATGAAGACCATCTGAGCCGTGGCCTGGTGGCGTCAGTGCAGCGCCCACGTCCTCGGCCGAACCATGGGTACGAGTCAGCTCCACGATGCGGCCCTGCGCCGGAATCCCGTCGGAACACCAGGTCTGAGGCTCCACGAACCTGGCGCGAGACAGAGTGCGTTGCCGTCGGTGCTGATGTTGTTCAGCCTGCTTGGGCTTGCTCGTGCGCCCCCGCCGGATCGGTCCCCGTCCTGGCGCGGACCTCTTGGGGAAGGCGTGGGGTGCCGATGCTGAGGGCGATGTCCACCACGTCGGCGGGGTCCTCGCTGCGTGCGTAGGCCTGGCGCTGGTGGCGCGCGCCCGAGCCGTGCTCGACGATCGCGGCCGTCACGGTCCGGACGAGGTCGAACTCGCCGTACTCGTCGAGGACGGGCTGGAGCAGGTGGAGCAGCTCTGCGACGACGAGCCCGGACGGCACGGGGTTCCCCCTGGTCGGGCTGACAAGCAGCCCGTCGACACCGAACCTGCTTGCCTGCCAGGTCCACGCCCGCAACTCTGCGACGCTCACCGGCCGAGGCGGCTTGCCCTCTCCCCACTGTCGTGCGGCCGTTTCCACGAGAGCGCGCACCAGCGCCGCGAGTACAGCGGCGTGCACGGGGTCCATACAGACGTCGGCGACGCGGACCTCTACGGTGGGGAAGGTCGCCGACAGGCGTGCGTCGAAGTACAGCATCGCATCGTCCAACGGCGCCCCCGAGCGCAGCAATGCGTTCGACTGCTGCTCGTAGGCCTGGAGCGAGCCGAAGATCTCGCACGGCCCGACGGTGGGCCAGCGGCTCCAGGCCTGGTAGCGGTAGCTTGCGAAACCAGAATCGACGCCGTACCAGGACGGCGAGTTGGCGCTGAGGGCGAGCAGCACCGGCAGCCACACGCGGATACGGTCGAGCACTGCGACGCCTTCCTCGCGGTCCTCGATCTGGACGTGCACGTGGAAGCCGCACGTGAGCTGCTCGTCGGCGAGCAGGCCGACATGCTGGCGGATCCGCCGGTAGCGCTCGTCCGGCACGAGGCTGGGCGAACCCGGCCACACCGGAGTGGCCAACGCGACCGCTCTACCACCGACCGCACGAGCCGCCTCGTCCGCCAGAAGCCGCCCTTGGTGGATGGTGGCCAGCTGCTCGGGCAGCGTCGCGCAGGGCGGTCCGATCACCTCGACCTGCTCCTGCTGCATCTCCACCGTCAGCCGGTGCGGCCCTGTCGACGCGGCCTGCTCCACCACGCCCTCGCCTGACGCGAGCGGTCGCCATGTGTCGGCGTCCACCACCAGCAGCTCTTCTTCCACCCCGAACGTACGCACGGCAACGCCTCCCCCGTTGGCCCCATCTTTGGCCCGCAGGACCGCACTCGCAGGACGGCGGCACTCTCGCCCGCGCTTCGGAGCGCGCCAGATCCGCAGGTCAGCCGCCACCGCGTCACGTCGCAGCCCAGCCCGACCATGAGGTATGCCAAGGTGGCGGCACCGGCGGTCAGCAGGTCGACCCGCACACTCGTCGCTGTCGCGCCAGTCGCCGTCGACCAGACCGGCGCCAAAGAACACCACGGGCACCCCGAGGCTGGCGGCCAGGCGGGGCGGGCCGCCGTCGGCGTTGCCCATCGAACCGACCTCTTCCACGCCTAACCCGTCGCCATTGCCTGGAACATGTCGAGCTCAGGTGTTCGCGCACGAGTAGGCCCGCTGGGCCGTCTCCCCCGAGATCGCCAGCTGGTCGTCGAACTGTCCACTGATCGGGTGACGTCAAGCGGCGCGGACCTGCCCTCTGAATGCGAGCAGGGCGCAGCCGCCATAGCGTCGACCTGCGGCAGCGCGAACGCGTCGCGGTCACCGCCGCACCACCCGGACGAGACGAAGTGTGCCAATACCGGCAAGTTTGATGCGGCCCCGCAGGCAGCAGCGCCAGCGAAGCCGAGCCGACGCCAGCAGCAAGACGCCCAGCGTGCCGGAACCGAGGTGGACGACAGCCAAGCAAGAAGGGAAGACGAAGTATGCGCTCCACTGACGAGGTCCTGCGCAAGCATCTCGAGTGTCGTCGCGCCCTGGACCTGGAGAGCGACCTGCACCAGAACTACGCAGACGACGTGGTCTTGCTCTCCTGGGGCGAAGGTGTGCACCGCGGACGGGACGGGGTGCGTCTACTCGCTGGCGTGCTGCGGACCTACCTGCCCGAGGGCAACTACAAGTATGACGACCTGATCGTTGCCGACGCCTATGGTCTGTTGCGCTGGTTGGGCACCGGGCCGCACGACGAACGGCTACGTGGCGTCGACTCGTTCGTCGTCACCCAGGGGCGTATCAGCGCCCAGACCATCAATTACGTCTCCGGCTGAGCAAGCGCTCCGCCGCGCCCGGCCAGGTCGCACCCGGCGAGGTGCGACCCGACCGTTGGACCAGATCAGTGCGCTGCGCTCGGCACCGAAGGGGCCAGGACAGCGATCACGTCCGCCGCCGAGCAATTCCCGGTCGTTGTCATCTCGACGACTTGTCGGGCAACGTCGCGCACGGCGACATTCGTCTCGTTGGAGGTGCTCCGCAGACGCTCGAACGCGGCCTCGGCGTCGATGCCCATCACGAAGGCGATGATGCCCTTGGCCTGCTCGATCGGGGCACGCGAGACGGCCGCCGCGCGGATCGACGCGTTCGCTGCCTCGCCTGCCCGGGCCTTGACCGCGGAGGTCACGTCGATGAAGTAGCCCACGAGCTCGCAGACCTGCCGGGTGTTCGGATCTCGTCGGCCTTGCCCGACCACGGTCAGTGTCCGCTCGCGGCCCCGGGCGTCCATGATGCGGTGCACACTGCTGAACGGCTCCCCCGTCACGGCCGCGTCCTCCAGCACCTGTGAAATGCGGGCACGGTCCTCCGGGTGCTTGTGCGCCAGGACAAGCGTCGTGGTCGGCACCACCTCGCCGGGCTCGAACCCGTGTATCTGGAACGTCTCGTCCGACCACCACCACCGCTGCGTGGCGATGTCGTACCGATAACGCCCAACGACATGATTAGACCCGAGCGTCAGAGCACGCTCGATCTCCATCGGTTCTGCGGTCACGTGTGCAGCCTCCCTCATCGCTACCTGCGCTGATGAGCCGCGGCCTGACTCACTTCGACCGTAACGGAGAAGCGGCTCTACCGACACCCCAGGGGTGAAAACCGGTCCTCCACCTGGGATGTTCCACGGTCAGCGACCGGGGTCTGCCGAATCCGGCAGCTTATGCCGTGGCACGATCACGAACCACAAGCGAGACGAGCAGCAGCCACACACAGTCCGGCGGGTAGACCGCGATCTCGGCTGCCTTGTTCGCACCGAAGGCTCGTGTCCCTGACGTGAGGTCTAGCTCTGCGGCGGCCGACATCAGGACCATGGCTGCCACGCTATGGCCGACGGGCCGCGTCCCGTGCGCCGCCGTGCAGAAGTTGGACGCGTCAAGGGCACGCGGACAGCAGGTCCAGTGCTGTCTCGGTCTTGGTCCGTTGTCGCTTGCGCAGACGAACCTGGTGCCTGGTGAGGAAAATCTGCCAATCGGCCAACGCCTGGGCCAGGTCAGCGGGTGCGGCCCGGGTTGAGAGTTCCAGAGCGCTGTGGCCCGTGGGGTAGGTCCACAGCTGCGCGATCAACGCGGCCGGCATCAGTTGGGCCTTTGCCCGCCCCGTGGGCTTGGGAGTGGTCTTGAGCACGGTTACCGGACCGAGGATGATGAGGTCGTCCAGGGCGACACCACCAGGTGCGTACGCTGCGAAGAACTGGCGCTGCCGCCCCGTGAACACCTGGCTCACCGGGACGCTTCCGACAAGCGCCCGCTTCACCGCTGCGTCGGCCGGCCGTGCTTTGAACGACGCGGAGCAGACAAAGTCGGCCGGTGTGACGTCGACCTCGACCTTGAACCCTTTGCGGCGGCGCATGCTCGCGCTTAAGTCACGCGGGACAGCCGGGCGGACCTTCACCACCGAGTCTGCTCTGGCGCCCTGGTTCCGGCGCACGCGCAGGATCGTCCCTGCCTTCTGGAGATCCCTACCGGGTGTGTCGAGGTAGTACACCTCGACATGTTGGGCGCCGTCGAGGTCGATACCAAGAGCCTGCACTGTTCGGCGACTGTCCCTGCCTCGCACAATCGCCTTCAGCTCGACGCTGTCGCTCAGACCCACCAGATCACGCAGTTGGGTCGGAACCGTTGTGGTAGCACGCACGATAAGCCCTCCCTCTGCTTGGCCCAAGTGAAACTCGTAGCGTACAAGGTCGCACTTGGGGGCCCTGCCTCGGCGGCCTCGTGGACGAGCACGACACCTGTCTGGCCGACGGCGCAATACCCGAGCGCGGCTCGAGGATGACACCCTCTGCGGCCGATGCGGCTCCGCTCAGTCCCACGGTTGCCAGCCCGAGCTTCATGATGACGCCCGCTGCACGGCGTGCTGCGCCACCGTGGAAGGCCCACGCTATTCCGGATAATCGCACTACGACGATAATCGCACTACGACTCTTTTTTCGCGATCGTCCTTGACCGTACGGGCCGGCCGGATCGCCTACAACGAAAGAAACGGGTGGAATCCTTAGCCGGTGCTGCGTGCAGGTCTGAGCAGGTCGACGTGGCCGGACCGAGCTGAAATCGACGTAGAGGAGCAAGTCGTTTCGAGCCGCCTGACGGGGCATGTGACGTTTGTCGGCCCATCGAGAAGGCGTTGGTTGGAGGGGAAGTGCGCGTAGAAAGTCACGCGCGTCGTGCAGCAGCTCGACCTGGCTGCCCTGAGGCGGCGTGGGGTTGCGTTGCGGACCTTTCTCTATGCCAGCGTGCGTCTGCGACGAGAACGCGTCCACCGCCGGCGGAAGAGCAGCATCCATCGACGCCTTCGGGATGACGGCGATCGTCGTGCTGCACGACCTGAACCTCGCCGCGCGCTGCTGCGACCGGCTCGTGCTGCTCGACCACGGGGAACGCCGCCGTTACCGGACCGCCGTCCTCCGTGCTGGCGCCCCAGGTCATCGAGCCGGTCTATGGGATCACCGTCCAACGGATCGAGCACGGCAGGGCGGTACAGCTCTTGTTCGCGAGACCCGCGCGGTCACCGACCGGCACAGTTGACCTCCACGGGGCGATGTGCCAGCTGCCGACCTTGGCTGGATCGTGGCTCAGCGCCAGGCACGCAACACGTATCCGGCGACGGCGACGGCTTCGGCGACCTGGACGCGGTCGACCGGCGCTATGGCGCAGAACGCGACCCGCCCGCTCGGAGCGTCGAGTCGCACCCGCCAGACGCCCGGTACGGCGGAAAGCTCGGCACAGAGCGCGCGCTGGCAGTGCTCGCAACCGCCGGTGCTCACATCGATCTCGACCGTGCCCACCGGACCACCTCGCCTCCGTCCCAAGAACAGTACGGCATCTCTACATGATGTGGTAGCGTCGGCGGCGATTCGATCTGTGTTGTCACTGCATATGGCAAAAACTTGTCGAGAACGCGGGGGCGCCGGTGACGTCGGACGCAGCGGTCCAGTGGGCGATGACAACCCTCTTCGGCCTCTTGAGCGCACATTCCCTGTGGTGCCTCGCGACCGCCCGGCGAATCTTCTCAGCGGTGGGGTATCTGCTGCACCTGGGCATGAACGCGATCATGGTCGCCATGGTGTGGCCGTGGTGGGCCTACCTGCCGACACTGCCGCAGCTTGCGTTGTTCGTCCTGGCCGCGGCGTTCTTCGCTGCCGTCGCGGGGTGGCGCGCGGCCGACGCACGACCGCGCGGGCTCGCGTCCAGCGTCCCCCGCACGGGCCATCACGAGAGCGCATGGGCACAGGCGGTACATGCGGTGATGATGCTGGCGATGGTGTGGGCCGTGGCGATCATGAGCCTTGCCCTTGCCTCCCCAGCCGCAGCCCTGGGACCGGTGGGACACCAGGGCCCTCACGCCGTCGCGCACGCGCCGACTGGACTATGGGCCATGGTCAGCGGCGTTCTGCTGGTCGTGACGCTCGTCGCCGGCGGGATCAGTTTCCTGTTCGCCCTTTCACGGCACGTGCGCGTGCGTGGCTTCGTCTGTGACCGCGTCGGCTCCGACCTGCTGGCGGGCGCTGCCATGAGCCTCGGGATGGCCGCGATGTGCGCCACCATGCTCGCGGGCTGATCGGCCGACCCGTCCGCGCCCCGCGCCTGTGCTAGCGCCGTCCGAGCACGTCGGCAGACCGGGTCGCTACCCCCAGGAAGGTCCGCTTCCGGTCGCGTCCTCGTGGTCCCAGAGGATGCGCATGACGTCTGCCTCGAGCTGTCCACGTGCGCGAGTCCTGCCTGACATGTTGCCCTCCTGGCAGGACCATAGCGCGGAGGTGGCCGCCCACTGGCTCATGGACCGCCACCTCCGCCGTCGTCCGGAATGCCGGACGGAGCAGCCCCGGTCGTCAGGCCGGCTGGAGCGCCGTCACGTCCAGCGCTCCGCTGCGGGCCTGCTCTACGAGGTCCGCGAGCTGGTCGTGGCTCATCTGGATCCGCTGCCCGAAGTCGTCAGTGATCACGATCTGCTTCTCGGGCTCCGCGGTCGGGTCGACGAACAGTTCCGGGCAACCGCAGTCGCACTGGCCGCAGAACGTCGCCACATGAAGTAGCTGAGGGTTATCGCTCATAGCTGTCTCCTTGGACTGGAACGGACTGGTCTCGGGCTCGTGCTGTGCCCTCTACGAGGGTCACGTATATCTCTACAACAAGTCAAGATATCGACGGTGGCAGTGTTGTGGCCCGGCCGGCAAGGCACGCGCGAACGCGCCCGCCCCGGTTTGACGACGCCGTGTGAAACGCAGGGCACATCCGGTGCCGTGCTCGCAGCCCGCCTCAAGGCGGCTGCCGCGGTGCGCAGCCGGTCAGCCCGTGCCGCACTGCGTTCCTCGAACGAGCTGACCGCGCTCCTGGCCGGCCCCCAGCTCGGCATCACCGTCGTAAGCATCACGCGGTACGCGCGTGCCCGGTACAACGCTCTCGGCGATCTGCGTCATGCGCGGGCTGGAATGCGCGGGGCCGGTATGTCCGTGCCGATGCTTCCGGACTCGCTCGTGAGCGGGATCCAATCTGTGGGCGGGGATCCCGCCGGAGACGTCTGACCGTGGCCACGACGGAGTCGTGCGAGACGAAAGCCGGCACGCGGTACATGCGTGGTTCCGCGACCCGGCAACACCAGGTCGACGCACGGCGCCCCCGTAGCGCTCGCGCTTTCCCGGCCAGGCGCGCCGCTTTCCGTCGGTACGGACGCACGACAAGCTCTCGAAAATGCTTGATGTCGAAGTCTCACCGGAGGTTTCAGCAGACCCAGAGCGCACCGTACGGGGCAATGCACGCCTTAAAAAAGCTCGCCAGACACTTCAGCGGCTACCCGACCGCAACTGAGGCAGGATGGCCGCAACTCGGCGTAAGCGCTGATGCGTTTCGCATGTCGAGAACCGAGACGGACCCTGGCTGGTAGAGCCGCTGCGAGCAGACCGGCGAGTCGTGCCAATGCGAGAGCTCAGCTGCCTCGAGGAGAGTTGACCAACGCGATCGTGCTCCACCAACCGGATGCGAAGTACTTCTCCGTGTGACTTATGGTGGTGACGGCCGTCCGGCCAGGTCGAGCCCGTGTGGTCAGAGCCTCGGGGGGATTTCCGCGACTCCCGTATCCAGACGTCGCTGGACGTCTAGATTTGCCTCGCTGTTCGCCTCGCTGCGCCGCCGATGGGTCGTGGCCGGGCGACGCCGAGGAATGAAAGTGGCGATGACCAGGGCGAGCAGCGCCGCCGACGCGCCGATCAGCAGGATGACGGTGAATGCGGTCCGGTCTGGGACGACATGCCCGCTCACCGTCGTGGTCATGGTGGACAGGAGCACCCCGGTCACCGCGCTGGCGCTTGATGTGCCCAATGACCGGCAGAGGTTGTTCAGGCTGTTGGCCGCTGCGGTCTGGCTGACGGGGACCGCGCTCATGATGAGCGAGGGCATCGCGCCGTAGGCGAGCCCGATGCCGCATCCGACGAGGGCGGAGCAGATGAGCAGCTGCCAGAGTTCGGTGTGCCACAGAGTCGCGAAGACGTAGCTGCACACGACAACCGCGGCACCAGCCATGAGCGTCGTCCGCGGTCCGGAACGGACGGTCATCAAGGCCGACACCGGCGACATGGCGATCATGCACACTCCGCCCGGGGCTTGCAGGAGGCCGGCGACGAGCATCGACTCGCCGAACCCGTACCCCGCCGCCGTGGGCATCTGCAGGAGGTAGGTGAATACCAACGAGCTGATCAGCATGGAGAAGCCGAAGAACAGCGAGGCGGTGTTAGTGAGCAAAACCTGCGGCCGACGACTCACCCTCAGGTCGATCAGCGGCTGCGCGGTGCGCAGTTCCCACGCGCCGAACAGCGCCAGCAGCGCGGCCGCGCCTGCGAACGATCCGAGGGTGACGCCGCCGGTCCACCCCCAGGTTCCGCCCATGGAGACCGCGAAGAACAGGCAGACCAGCCCGCTGGACAACAGCAGCGCCCCCAGCGGATCGAACCGCCCGCCCGGTGGGCGCGACCTACCGGGTACGACGAGCAGGACGAGAACACCCGCCACGGCGGCGAGCCCGCCGGCTGTCCAGAACAGAACCCGCCAATCGGTGTACTGCGCGAGCAACGCCGACAGCGGGATTCCCAGCGAGGCCCCGAGGCCGAGCGACGTGCTCATCACCGCTGTCGCGGAGGCCAGCCGGTGCGGGGGCAGGTGTTCGCGAAGCAGGCTGATGCCCAGCGACACCACACCCGCGGCGGTGCCCTGCAGGGCGCGACCGGCGACGAACCAGCCCAGCGAGGCGCTGAGCGCCGTCACCGCGGAACCCGCGACCAGCAACGCGAGACAGGCCAGCAGAAGGCGCCGCTTGCCCCACAGGTCGGCGAGCCGACCGACGATCGGGATCGACACCGCCCCCGCGATCAACGTGGCCGTCACGGCCCACGACGCGTTGCCAGGGGTGGTGTGCAGCAGCGCCGGCAGACGCGGCAGCAAGGGGATGACGAAGGCCTGTTGCAACGACACCGTGATCCCTGCGAGGGCGAGGACGGCGATGAGCATCCTCGAGGGAGATGTCACAGGCTCCGGCTGGTTCATGGGTCACTCCGCCGGCTTGTGACCGGTGTCCCCGATGCCCTCGTCGGTGTCCGCCTCCTTCGGGGCAAGCTGCTTGCTGCTGCGCCGGAAGGCCCACACGATGACGAGCACGACGAGTGCCGACAGCGGTGTACCCATCGCGATGCGGGCGACACCGAGTGCGCTGGTGTTGTCGGCGATGTACAGCGACAGCTGGACGGCAAACCGGGCGCCGAGCACGCAAGCGGCGGCAAGGGTGGCGACGGCGTGGGCACGAAGGACCCTACGATCGGTCCACCACCTGTACTTGCGGCCGTGCACGAAGTTCCAGATGACCCCGGTGGCTGGCCGGCGGACCAGCACTGAGCCAAGGGTGATCACGAAGCCCGCCAGGTAGGCACCGATCCCCAGCGCGAAGTAGTTCTTCGCCGACCCGGTCAGTGCCACGATCCCCGCGGCAATCACGACGCCGACCAGGCTGCCGACAGCCGAGGTCCAGCGTTCACCGCGCAGGAGTCGGAACACCATCAACACCGCCCCCGCCAGCAGGGCAACGGTGATCGTCATCGCCAACGAGAGGAAGAGGTTCGCGGTGACGAACACGACGACGGGGACAGCGGAGTAGACGAAGCCCTTTCGCCCACCCATGCGGGCGACCATCGCATCGGCCCGGGCGGGACCCGCGTCAGAGGGTGACGCCGGGACAGTCATGTGGTCGTCGCCCGTCGGGTCCTGTTGCTGCAGCTTGGCCATGGTCGATTCGTCCTTTCCGGCGGTGTGCCGGCGTTGGCAGGGCAGAAGGTCAGGAAGTGGTGGCGGCGGAGCGCGTGGGCGCCGACGTCCGGGCGAACGCGATGGCTTCGTCGAAGCGGGCGCGTTGGGCGATGAGTCGGCGGTACTTCATGACGTAGCGCTGCCCGTTCAGGGTCAGCACCCCGGTCAGCCGGTCACCCTCGCGATACAGCGCGACGAAATGGTCATCGGCCGGGTCGCCTGAGACGATCTCGCAGCCGTCGTTGCCGGCGACACCGGCGAACTGGATGCGCGAGCCGTACCAGTCCGACCAGAAGTACGGAACCGTCGCGTAGAACTGGGCAGCTGCTGGTGACACTGCGTTGCGCGCGGCCTGCGCCCCCTGCTCGGCAGCGGCGGACCAGTGCTCCACCCGCATCGAGCGGTCGAACAGGACGTTGTGCCAGCGGGCGACGTCCCCCGCGGCGTAGATACCGGGGGCACCGGCACGGAGGAACGCGTCGCAGACCACGCCGTCGTCGACGGGCAGTCCGCTGTCGGCGAGCCAATCGGTGCGGGGCACTGCTCCGATCCCGACGACGACCAGGTCGGCGTCGATCACGGTGCCGTCGGTGAGACGGACGCCCTCGACCCGGTCGGTGCCCTGCACGGCGGCTACGGTCTGTCCGCAGCGCAGGGCAGTGCCGTTACGGGTGTGCAGCAACGCCAGCGCGGTACCGAGGTCGGGCCCGACGGATCGGGTCAGGGGGGTCGGCAGCGCCTCCACGACCGTGGTCGGCAAGCCGCGCTTGCGCGCGGCAGAGGCGACCTCGGACCCGATGAACCCGGCCCCCACAACGACGGTGCGAGCGCCTTCGTCCAGGGCGCGGCGAACCGAGCGCGCATCGTCGAGCGTGCGCAGGACGTGCACACCCGCCAAGCCCTCGGTGCCCGGCAGACCGCGGGCCACGGCGCCGGTGGCGACAACCAGCGCGTCGTAGGCCACCTCTTCACCGCCGATGTGCACGACCTGGGCGTGCGGATCGAGTCCGGTGGCCGGGGTGTGGAGCAGGAGCTGCACTCCTAGGTCGTCAACGAGCTCGGTGCGGCTGCGAAATGTCACCGGGTCGGTCGGCGCTCCAGGGGCCAGCAGATCCTTGGACAGCGGCGGCCGGTCGTAGGGGAGGTGGGGCTCGTCGCCGATCAGGGTGATACGGCCTGCGAATCCGACCTTGCGGGCGGCTTCGACCGCCCGCAGACCGGCAAGTGAGGCGCCGACGACGACGAGCGAGCTGGGCCCGGTGCGGACCGTCGCTGCGCTCACGACTGCAGCCTCAGGGCCATGGTGGGGCAGCCCTCGACGGCCTCGGTCACTTCGTTCTGGGCGTCTTCGGGTACCTCGGCCGACAGCACGACCAGCTCACCGTTGTCGTCCACCTCGAAGATGGTGGGTGCGAGGGCCTCGCAGATTCCGATACCCGTGCACTTGGCCCGGTCCATGACGATTTTCATCGGACGGCGGCTCCCTCGTTCGCGGAACCCAGGCGGACATGCATGGTCCGGACGCCGGGCACCATGGTCGAGCGCATCCGCAGCACCTCGCCGGTGAGCTCGACACGGTCGAAGCGGGCGAGGAACTCCTCGAAGAACACCCGAGCCTCGAGCCGGGCCAGCGACAGGCCCAGGCAGGCGTGCTCGCCGGTACCGAACGCCAGGTGCGGGTTGGGCCGGCGGGTGATGTCGAACTGCTCGGCGGTGTCGCCGAAGACCTCCTCGTCACGGTTGGCTGCGCCGTAGAGCAGCACGACCGCTTGCCCCTTCTTGATGGTCTTGCCGCGAAGGTCGACGTCCTCGGTGGCCCAGCGGGTCATGTGCGTGACCGGGGAGACGTAACGCAGCATCTCCTCGATCGCGGTGGGGATCAGGCTCGGGTCGTGAACGAGCATCCGCAGCTGCTCAGGGTGATTGATGAGGGCGACGGTGCCTAGCGCGATCAGGTTGCGTGTGGTCTCGTTGCCGGCGACGAGCAGCAGGTGCAGGAACGACATGAGCTCGTCGTGCGACAGGCTCTCGCCCTCGACCTCGGCGTCCATCAGGATCGAGATCAGGTCGTTGGTGCGGTTCTGCTCGCGCAGGTCGATCAACTGGCGGAAGTAGGCGGTCAGAGCCCCGAACGCCTCCTGCGAGGACAACTTGACGTCGGGGTCGGCCGAGCCGACAGAGGCATCGGACCAGGCGCGGAACTGTTCCCAGTCCTCGGCCGGTGCCCCGAGCAGGTCCGCGATGATTCGGACCGGGATCTTGGCGACGATCCCCTCGGCGTACTCCAGCTCAATGCCCGGCTTCGCGGAGTCCAGCACACTGCGCACGATCGCGCGGACGTCGGGCTCCATCGCGCTGATGTGTTTCGGCGTGAAGCCCTTCGAGATCAGCTGGCGCAGTGCCTTGTGCCGCGGTGGATCGGTCGTGATCAGCATCGGGCGCGGGCTGACCGTCCGAGGCTTGCCGTCGGGCATCAATACCCCCTTCGCCGACGAGAACAGGTGCGGCCGCGAGCCGATGGAACTTGATGTCCGCGTACCGCGTGATGCCCCAAAATCCGCCGTGGGCGCTGGTCCAGTGCACCGGAGCGTTGTGGCGCAGGTCCCGGTAGGCCGGCGCGGGATCGCCGATGTAAAAGTCCGGCAGGTGTAGCGGATAGTGCGGTTCCATGTGCGCTCCCCTTCGTGGTGGTGTGGGTGGCGATGTGCCCTGGCACGGTCGTCAAGGGCTCCGCCCACAGACGTGATACGAGGCACGGTACATATAAACTATGAGGCCGTCTACACGTATATTTGCTGCGGTCCGATGCCGCGACCCAAGTCGGCCGAGCGCCAGGAGAGAGGGCTTGCGTACCTTGCTTAGGAAGCGGTGTACACGTAAGTTCGCATCAGAACGGCGGAACGTGGACCGCATGCCCCTTACTCATCAGCTCGACGATTGGACGCGGTGACGTCAGATGGCGCGACAGACATTCGAGAACCGGGTCTTCGACGCGATGTCATCGCTTACGCGGACGACGGAAGGCTTTTTCGAGCGAGTCGCCAGCGACATCTCGCCCGGGCTGCGCCGCGGCACCGCCGCGGCGCTGTTCGCACTGCATCGGACCGGACCGCTGCGGGTGTCGCAGCTCGCCGGGGAGCTCGGCCTGGACCGGACGACGGTGACGCGTCATCTCGACGACCTGGAGTCCCGCGGTCTGGTCGCCCGGCAGGCCGACGCGCAAGACCGGCGCGCCATGGTGGTGAGCCTGACCACCGTGGCCCAGGAATTCCTCGACGACATGCGGTTGCGCAACCGTGCGTTGATCCGGCGTATCTGCGCCGACTGGACGCGCGAAGAGCGAGCGATGTTCGGGCTGCTGCTGCCGCGCTTCGCCACCGAGGGAGAGAGGGTGTTCGGCAGCGCGCCGACGCCGGGAGCTCGGGAGCCTGGTGACCGTTAGCACGGGACCGGCCGAGCTCGGTTGAATGGAGGTGCGACGGGCGGCCGAGACCGGTCCGGTCAGGACGAGTCGTCGTAGTCGCGCCGACATCGCGCGTCTTCCTGATCACCGGCACAGCGTGCTGATGCCGGCCTTCCCCTCACTGGAGTTCGAGCAGGTCTACCACGCCAGCGGGTGGGCATCCATCGTGGTCAACGTCATGGTGGCCGAGTACTTCATCGTCCAGCGCACCCTCCAGCCCCTGCTCCGGCGCAAGCAGCGCCCGCCACCCCGGCCGCTGCCCCGGCTGCGGCCACACTGGGTAGCTGAAGCGGCTGGAACGTCGTACGACCATTGCCTCGCTTCCCGAAAACTGTAAGAGGACCTGCGTGCCGCACTACCAAGCAAGCGCGACGACCTCGGCTCCGCCTCACACCGTGTGGAGTCTGCTGATCGACGGTCGTAGCTGGCCTCGCTGGTCCTCCGGACTCGATGAGCTGGTCGAGGAGCGTTCCAGCGGGCTCGACCCGCACGGCCGCGATGACGTCGGGGCGATCCGCGCGTTCCGCACCGGCCGGGTCGTCACCGGTGAGCGGCTGACAGAGCTGGTCCCCCACCAGCGCATGAGATACGAGGACGCCTTCAACTTCGCGCTCAAGGACTACCAGGCAGTCATCGAGCTGGGACCGACCAGCACCGGCGGCACCACCATCGGCTGGCGCGGCACCTGGCGGATGCGGCCCGGTATCGGCTGGACCATGCCCTTCGTCCTGCCCCGCGTGATGCAGCGCATGGCCGACGACCTCGCCGACTACGCAGGCCGTTGAAGGCCTAAACACTAATGGTCCCCCGGGTTGGGCGGCGCTGCGCCGTTGTTGAGGCCCCGGCCGCCATTCATGATCTCAGTGCTCGTGGTGGCCGCCCAGCTGCCTTTCATGGTCGCGTAGACGGTCCAGCCGCCGTCCGGTGCGGGGGCGGCGCTCACCGTGCCGCCGTAGAGCGGGCGCGTTCGGCCATGCCGGCGAGGCCGAGACGCGTCGCCCAGCGATGCCTACTTCCTACCGAGCGAACCTGAGACGACCGTTAGAACGGCGCTCATAGACGCGTCAAGGACGGATGCGACGACGCTCTCGGCGTTGGTGCCCAGGCTCCCACCCACTCCATGAAGCCCAGGAAGCGCTGCCGGGTGTCCGGGGCGCAGTCGATCACGCCCTTCCGCGTCGGCCACGGCGGGACACCGCCGTACGGCAATCTCCGTACCCGGGGCCTGCATCTGCACGACGACCCAGACGCAGGACGTCGAGAGGCTGGGGCATCATCCGAATCGAGAAGGTGGAGTGGTCTCCCATGGCAGGCATGCTGAGTCGTCTTGGTCGTTTTTCTTATCGCCGCAGGTGGCTGGTCGTGGTGACGTGGCTGCTGGCGCTCGGCGGGGCGGTGACGTTCGCCGTCACCTCGGAGGGCCCGGTCAACACCCGGGCAACGATCCCGGGGATCGAGTCGCAGCAGGCGTTCGACCTCATCGAGGAGCGCTTCCCCGACGCCGCGACCGACGGCGCGTCGGCGACGATCGTGTTCGTCGCACCCGCCGGTGAGGACCTCGCGTCCGCGGAGAACGCGCAGGTCGTGGACGAGACGCTGGCTTCGTTGGCCGACAACCCGCAGGTCTTGCGAGTGACCCCTCCCTCCGCAGGCGGAAGCATCAGCGCCGACGGCACGACAGGATTTGCATCGGTGTCGTACGAGGTGCCGTCGTCCGAGGTGACGGACGCATCGCGCACGGCACTGGCCGACGCGGTCGAGGAGGCACGCGACGCCGGGTTGACGGCGGAGATGTCAGGATCGGCGCTCAAGACGGGCACCAAGATGAGCGTCATGGAGCTCGCCGGCGTCGGGATCGCCGCCGTCGTGCTCATGATGACCTTCGGCTCACTGCTGGCAGCGGGTCTTCCCCTCCTCACGGCGCTCATCGGCGTCGCCATCTCCTTCCTCGGCGTCTGGGCCGTGGCCGGCCCCCTGGGGATGGCCATCACGACCGGCATGCTCGCACTCATGCTGGGGCTGGCGGTTGGAATCGACTACGCGATGTTCGTCGTGTCGCGATTCCGGGAGGAACGCCATGGACCTGACGACGGCTTCGAGGCGGCGGGCCGCGCGGTGGGAACGGCGGGCTCGGCCGTGGCCTTCGCCGGGGCGACCGTGGTGATCGCCCTGGCCGGACTGTCGGTGGTGGGCATCCCGTCACTGATGAAGATGGGCCTGGCCGCCGCGGGTGCGGTGGTGATCGCGGTCCTGGTGGCGCTGACACTTGTTCCCGCGCTGCTGGCGTTCGCACCGAACCGGGTACTGTCACGTGCCCAGCGTCGCGGCGACTTCCACCTGCCGTCTCGCCATCCGGTGGCGCGGTCGTGGATGCGGACCGTGCTGCGTCGTCCGCTCCTGATCACCGTGGCGGGTGTGAGCCTCGTCGCCGCGGTCGCCGTTCCGGCGCTGTCGCTCCAGCTCGGCACCCCCGGAGACGCGTCGTTGCCGATCACGGAGACCCAGCGCCGCGCGTACGACCTCCGGTCCGAGGCATTCGGTCCCGGGTTTAACGGTCCGCTGACCGTCGTCGTCGACGCGCGGGACGCAGCCGATCCGGAGGCCGCGGTGGCAGAGGTCGCCGACAGCATCAGCTCGACGGGCGGCATCGTGTCGGTCTCCAAGGCCAGCTTCAACGAACGGGGCGACACGGCGATCCTCAGCGCGGTGCCCTCGACGAGCCCGACCGACGAGCGCACCGAGGATCTCGTCGATGAGCTGCGCGCCGCCCGGCCGGATCTCGAGGCCGCCGAACACGTGACCTACGAGATCACCGGTACCACCGCGCTGAACATCGACATGGCACAGAAGACGCAGTCCGCGCTCGTGCCCTATGTGGCGATCGTGATCGGCCTCGCCGTGCTGCTCCTGATGATCGTGTTCCGCTCCCTCTGGATTCCCATCACAGCGGCACTCGGCTTCCTGCTCTCCCTCTTCGCCGCACTGGGCGTGATCGTCGCGGTGTTCCAGTGGGGCTGGGCAGCCGACCTGCTCGGCATCGAGCAGACCGGCCCGGTCATGAGCCTGATGCCGATCCTTCTCGTGGGCATCGTGTTCGGGCTGGCGATGGACTACCAGGTGTTCCTGGTGTCGCGGATGCGCGAGGCGCACGTGCACGGCCTGCCCGCGCGGGAGGCGATCGTCACCGGGTTCGAGCGGAGCTCGAAGGTGGTCGTCGCCGCAGCTGTGATCATGATCGCGGTGTTCGGCGGATTCGCCACCGCGCACGAACCGTTGATCAAGATGGTGGGACTCGGGCTGGCGTGCGCGGTGTTCTTCGACGCCTTCGTCGTGCGCCTTACGCTGGTGCCCGCCATCCTGCAGCTGCTCGGCGAGCGGGCCTGGTGGCTGCCCCGATGGCTCGATCGCGTGCTGCCGCGGGTCGACGTCGAGGGCGAGTCGCTGCAGGAACCGGCGGACGCGCCGCACGAGCAGCGGGAACTCACCGATGCGGCAATCACACGGTGACCATCCGGGTAGTGTCCACGGCATGAACGTGTTGGCGGCGCTGGTGGCGTTCGTCTTCGCTGCCCTCGGTGCGAGCGTGAGCACCGAGGGCATCTTCCGGCCGGCCGCCCTGCTCCCGGGGGCAATGCTGAGCCTGGTGGCGAGCGCGGCTCTGCTCGTATCCGAACGCTATCCGAGGGCGGCGACCGTCGTTGCGATCTTCAGCGGGGTCGCCGCCTGCGCGCTCGGGTACCTACCGACGCCGTTGCTGCTGGCGCCGCTGATCGGATGCCTGTATCGCCTCACGGTCCATCGCGCCGCCGTTGCCGCCGGCTGGTGGACGGGAGTCGCGGTGGTGGCCGTGTCCCTGGCCGCGGTCGTGGCCGACGTGCAGCCGACGGCAGGGGCAGTCCTCCTGCGCACGGTCGGCGTAGCCCTGTGGCTGCTGCCGGCGTTCTTCGCCGGACGGCTCGCCCACGCGCAGCGGGCGTACCTGCAGATCGTCCAGGCGCGTGCCGAGGACGCCGAACGCAGCCGGGACGAGGAGGTGGGACGTCGGTTGGACGAGGAGCGCCTGCGCATCGCTCGTGACCTCCATGATGTCGTCGCACATCATCTCGCCGTGGCCAACGCACAGGCCGGGACGGCCGCCCACCTGCTGGGGAAGAAGCAACCCGAGCAGGTATCCGAGCTCCTGGCGGGGCTCAGCGAGTCCACGTCGGCCGCTCTCCGGGAGCTCAAGGCGACCGTCGGGCTGCTGCGCCGTCCTGGCGACGACTCCTCCGAGGCGGCACTTCCGGCACCCGGGCTCGACCAGCTGCCCGATCTCATCGAGGCGTGCCGGGTGGCAGGAATGGATGTCCGCGTCGTCAGGATCGGGACGCCGCGGCCTCTGCCGGCGCTGGTGGAGCTCACCGCATTCCGTGTCATACAGGAAGCCCTGACCAACGCGACGAAACACGGCGACCGCCCCGCGGTCACGGTCACCCTGACCTACGACGACGACACTTTCTCGGCGCACGTGGTCAACCCGTCCACCGGTTCGGCTCGAGCCGAACCGGGCGGGTACGGCCTGATCGGCATGCGTGAACGCGCGCTCGCCGTAGGCGGCTCTGTCGCTGCCGGTCCCGGCGACGGAGACCAGTACGCGGTCGTGCTCTCGATCCCGCTGACCCGCTGGCAGGAAGGCCCAGTGTCCTGATGATCCGCATTCTCCTCGCCGACGACCAGGCTCTGCTGCGTTCGACCTTCCGCATGCTCATCGACTCCTGCGACGACATGACTGTCGTGGCTGAGGCCGCCAACGGCGAGGAAGCAGCCGAGCTCACCCAGGCGCACCGACCCGACCTGGTCCTGATGGACATCCGGATGCCGCTGCTGGACGGGCTGGTGGCGACGCAGCGCATCTGCGCAACGCCCGAGCTCGCCCACACGCGGGTTCTGATCCTCACGACGTTCGAGACGGACGAGTACGTGGCCCGCGCCCTGGAAGCGGGGGCGAGCGGGTTCCTCGGCAAGGACGTCACGGCGGATGCGCTCCTCGCCGGAATCCGTACCGTGGTCGGCGGCGAGGCCCTCCTGTCGCCGGCGGCCACACGCGCGCTGATCGACCGGTACCTTTCCGGAACCGGCACCACGGGCAAGTCCCCCACCGGATCGCTCGGGAGCCTGACCGACCGGGAACGCGAGCTGACCGCGCTCGCCGCTCACGGCCTGTCGAACCAGGAGATCGCCGAGCGGCTGTTCGTGAGTCCTCTGACGGTTCGAACGCACATTCACCGGGCCATGATGAAGGTCGGCGCGCGTGACCGCGCCCAACTGATCGTCGCCGCGTATCAGCAAGGGCTGGTCCGTGTGCGGTGAGCGGTGGCGCCCAGCCACTCCGAGGGTGCCTCTGTCGGTCATGTGGGCGCCGATCATCTCAGTGCCACTGCCAGGAAACTGGCTGCCTGGTTCGCGGCGGCCCCGCGCGTGACTCTGGATGAGGACTTCACCATCAGGGCGGACATCCACGAAGGTCTTTCATGACGCTTGCCGCATCCCGCACTGCCGACGCCCAACCTCCAGGCACGCCTCGGGCCGCACCCGGACGAAAGAGGACCAGGACGATCCAATGGACCGGCGCCGGTGGGGCTGAACACCCGGACCTGGTCGATCCTGATGTAGCCCAGACGCAGCAGCCGTTCGGCCCGTTCCTGAGGCACGCCCGGACCAAAGTCGAACAGATCCGAGAAGATCTCGATGGTCGGGCCCTGCTCCCGACCGACCATCTTCGGCCGTGACCGCCTGGGGGTCACCCATCTTGAATGACTGGACCGTCCCCAGTTTTTCACCATCTGCGGAGAGGGCCGTCCATACCTTCATGTACCTGTTCGATCGCGCCCATGATTGGCCTTCCTTTCATGGCCGATCGTCACCAAGCCGGAGCGGGTTCACCGATAGTACGGGTATGGAGGGTAGGAGTATCCGTATCCCCAGAACGGTCCGAATCCGTAGTACCCGTAGACGTCGCCGTAGTAGGTGTTGTCGTAGACCAGGTCGGGGTCGTACGCGGGTGCACCGGCCACGTGTTCGCGGGTCTGGTCGATGCGCACTTCGTCGTCGTCGATTCCGGTGATCGCATCGACGGGGAGGAAGGATTTGTCCTTGCCTATGCCGAGGAATCCACCCGAGGCAATCACCAGGAACCGGACCTTCCTCGCGTCCGGGTCGATGAGCAAATCATCGACCGTGCCGAGGTCTTCGCCGTTCCGATCCTTGACGTGGTAGCCCCTGATGTCCTCATCCGTGCTCGCCACCGTTTCCGCAGCTTCACTGAGCTTTACCAGCATTGCGGGCTCGTTCGCTTCCGCCATCGGTCGTTCCACCTCGCTTCATCATCGATCGCGCTCTGGATTTCGAGGCTAACTCAACGCTTTTCAGACCTCAACCGTGGTGACACCCGCACACGTCATACCGACTCGTGCCACATCTCGGTGTTGCGTTATCGGCGGGCCGTGGCCCGGGGTGATGGTCTCGGGATGGGCTCTTCGTGGTGAGTAACGGCCGGTCTCGTCGTAGCGTCCTTCGGTGGCGTCGTTCATCCGGAAGGTCCCCACGGCGTCGTGCGCGACGGCGGTGCAGGTCATGTACAAGCAGACGACTGAGACGTAAAAGGCATCGACCAGGTCGTCACGCCGCGCGGGCGCGAGGCCGGCTCCGTACGAGAACCTCAGCTTGAGGGGCCCTAAGAATTTCGGACAGTTGATTCCGATGATTCTTACGCCGCGATATTCGCCGTATGCCAGGCCTCTTCGACTTCGTTCGGTGTACGGTAACCGAGCGTGGAGTGGAGCCTTCTGGTGTTGTAGCGTAGTTCGATGTAGCGGGTAATGTCAAAACACGCGTGATCGCGAGTTGGATACTCAGTGCGGTAAACACGCTCGTTCTTCAAGGTGCCGTTGAACGACTCGGCCCACGCATTGTCGTAGCAGATCCCGGTGCGTCCCACGGACCGGGTGATGCCCAGCTTCTGAGCATGT
>NZ_JAMTCT010000034.1 GCF_024171995.1 Promicromonospora umidemergens
CGGAACGCACCGCCGGCTCGCCGGGCGTCGTGCCCGCTGCCGGACCGGCCGTCACGGCGGCCTGCCCGCGCTGCTCAGCCGCGCGGCGCACCCATAACCGCAACGTCTCTCGCGAGACGCCCAAGTCCCGGGCGATCCCCTTGATCGTCGCCCCGGGTGTGGACTCGTACAAGGCCACAGCATCGGCCTTGAACTCCTCCGGATAGTTCTTCATAGCCATGCGGATCAAACTCGCTTCCTCTGGATCCACGATCCAGTATCAGCGTGTCCACCAAACGGGGTGAAGCCCCGTTCTAGAAGTCGTTCGGGCTGATGAACGTCGAGATGTTCGACCTTGGTGACGGATCCGACCTCGCGCTGGAGACCGCGGACGTGATCGTTGTACGTGACGAGCTGTCCACGATCTCGCACCTCGCGCACATCTCCCGGCGCGCCCGGCGCTACGTGATCGCCAACCTCGCCATCGCTGCGACCTTCATCGCCGTCCTGGTCACGCGGGACCTCGTCGCGACGCTGCCTCTCCCGCTGGCCGTCGCCGGCCAGGAGGGGCTCAGCGGTCATCGTCGCGCTCAACCGTCTGCGCCTCCTGCGCTGCCAGGCCTGAACCGGCTAGCGGTAGCCCGGCGGCGCCTCGCTCAGCGGCCGACCACGAACCCGGCCGAGCGTCGTTCGTCGGCGAAGCTGGTGACCTTGCCCTCGTCCCAGTCGACGGCCAGCGCCTGGACGGAGCCGTAGTTGGCCAGCTCGGCCTGGTCGCTGACGACCACGTCGTACCCGAGGGCGGCCATAGGGTCGGCGAGCCCGCGGGTCTCCAGGCGGAGCTGCCCGTCGGTCAGGATGAACCGGCCGGCGCGCACGGCGTCTTCCAGGCTCTGCCGGTGCAGGGCCCAGCGGACGACGACGTTCGCGGTGGTGCTGGGGATCTGCCGGCCGCCCGGGGTGCCGATCACCAGTACGGGGCGGCCCTGGTCGTCGAGCAGCATGGACGGTGAGCTCCAGGTCACCGAACGGCGTCCGGGCTCGGGCAGGTTCGCGCTCATGGCGCCGATGTCGCTGAACCGTTCGAGCTGGTCGTTGAGGAAGAACCCGGCGACGTACTGGCCACTGCCCCAATAGTTGGTGATGGTGTTGGTCATCGAGACCGCTGTCCCGTCGGCGTCGATCACCGAGATGTGCGTGGTGTTTGGTGCGCTCTCGTAGCCGCCCTGCGCGGCCGATCTCTTGCTCGCCTGGGCGGCGTCCACGAGGGTGGCGGCGATCTGTGCGTTCTGGCCGGGGTCGGTGAGCCGGTCCACCGGGACGTTCACGTATCGGGGGTCACCGAAGTGCTGCTGCACCGAGGTGTCGGCGACCTGCCAGGCCCGTGAGAGCAGGTCCACGAACTCGGGCGAGTCGGGGTCGACGTCGGCGATCCCGGCGGCCTCTGCGATCTGCACCATCTGGATGATGGCCGCGCCCGGCAGCGCGGGTGCGCCCGAGAGCATCGTGTACCGGCCGACCGGACCGGACGCGGGTTCGAAGGTGTCGACCTGGTAGGCGGCCAGGGACTCGTGGTCGATGCCGGGGGTCTGGGCCAGCGTCTGGGCGAGGGTGCCGGTGTAGAACGAGCCGGCGCCTTCCTCGGCCAGGTTGCGCATGGTCTCGGCCAGGTCCGCCTGGACCAGCGTGTCGCCCTCCTGCAGCGGGGTGCCGTCCGCCCGCCGGAACTGCGGCAGGGCGCCGGTGATGTCCTGGCCGTAGGGGCTGTTGATCGAGGAGGCGAGGTAGCGCGAGACCGGCCCGCCCTCGTCGGCGATCTTGATGGCGGGAGCGAGCAGGTCGGCCCACGGCAGGTTCCCGTGGTCACGGTGGAGGCGCTCCATCCCGGCGACGAACCCGGGGATCCCAGCCCCGCCGTCGGGGATCTGGCCGGCCTGGTTGACCACCTCGCGGTACTCGTAGTTGGTCGCCTCCCCGTCGCCCACGACGATCGAGACACCGCCGCCACCGATGCCGGAGCTGGCCGGCTGCATCACGGCGTCGGCGAACGCGGCGGCGATCGCCGCGTCCACAGCGCTCCCGCCGCGCTCGAGCATCAGGTCGCCAGCCTCTGCGGCCAGCGGGTGGCCGGCGCTGACGCCGTAGCCGCCAAGTGCGGGTCCGGGTGGCGCCGCGGAGGCCGCCCCGGGCTGCGTCGGTGAGTCGTCCGGGGTGGGGGCAGGCTCCGCCGTCGTGCAGGCACCGAGGATCAGGGCGGCCGCTGCGGCCGTGAGGGAGGCCCGGACCGTGGCCGAGGGCCGCAGCCTCCTGCTCGGGGTGTCGGTCATCGTTCGGCCCTTTCTGCTGCGGGGGTGGTCTGTGTCTGTGGGCGAGGTGCGGTGGGGCGCAGCCAGGTCTGGCGCAGGAGCCGTTCGAGCGGTCCCGGCCACCCGGTCCTGCGCCAGAGGACGGCGGCGGTGAGCACGACGGCGATGAGGTTGGCGCTGATCAGGACGCCCTGCTCCACGTCGAAGCCCTCGGGCGGCTTGATCGCGGCGATCACCACGAAGTGCAGGACGTACAGGGTCAGGGCGAGCCGGCCGGACGCGACCAGCCAGCCCAGGACGGCGGAATCGGGGTAACGTCGCCCGGCCAGCGAGCACAGCGCCACCGTGGCGACGGCGCCGCCGATGCTGCTGGCCAGCCACAGCGGCATCTGTCCGTGCGCGGCGCCGGTCAGCAGGCGCCACGGCCCACGGTCGGCGTCCGGCCCGATGAGGGCGTAGGTGACCTGCGAGACGACCGCCGCGCCGACGGCAACCGCCGCGCCGTTGATCGCCAGGCGCCGCAGGAGCCGGGTGTCCGACAGGTCGAGCCGGGCCAGGCACAGACCGGCCACGAACGGCACGGTCCAGCTGGCGAGCGGATACGGGCCGGTCAGCACGAGCGAGTGCGCCGCTTCCCATGGTTGGGTGCCGAAGCTGACCGGGTCGAGCCAGTGGGTGGCCGGTTCGATCGCGTCGTGGGTCACGATCATGACCGGCCCGACCAGCAGGAGACTGGCACCGGCGCCCAGCAGCAGGACCCGGCTGGGCAGCCGCCACAGGAGCGGTGCCAGTAGGAACAGGATGGCGTAGGTGGGCAGGATGACGTTGACCTGCTCGGTCAGCCCCTGCAGAGCGACGCCTCCCGCGAACAGGAGCGCTGCCCGCCAGGTGACGGTCGCCCACCGGTCCCGTTCGGTTCGGCGGGCCAGAAGGTAGCCCATGCCGATGCCAGCGACGACGACGAAGAGCACGGACGCTCGCCCGAAGGGCAGCATGTAGAGGCGGTGGAGCAGGGACTGGGAGTCGGCGGGGCCGACGTTGACGATGATCATGCCGATGAGGGCGAGTCCGCGGGCGGCGTCCAGGCCGCTGTTCCGGGCTCGCGGTGGTTCTTGGTTCACGTGTGTTCACTTCCTCGGACCGGCACGCCGCAGGAGGGCTCCAGGCTCGGCGGTGCCCGTCCGTGCACGACTGGCGCGCCCGCTCCGGTGCTACCGGGCAGGCACGCGAGGGCTGGGGGTCAGGTCAGGCGAAGGAAGGAACGCGCGGTGGCGCACGGGAGCCGGCGACGGTGCCGGTCCAGAGGGTGGCCAGGTGTGCGGGCCGCGGGTCGGCGACCCGGCGGGTCTGCTCGCCCGGGAGGGCGCAGGCCGGGGCCGGGGCGCGGCGCAGCACCGCACCGATGTGCTGGCAGGCCAGATAGGCGACGGCGGCGCCGCACGCCTGCACCATGGCCGCGCCGGTGAGCACCAGTACGAGCGGTGCGGCGTGCGCGGCGACGCCGTCCGCAATGTAGAGCGAGTCCAGCACGAACGCGGTGACCAGGGCGAGCGCGGCGACGTCCCGGGCCGACCGTGTCTCGTCGAACGAGCCCTGGTGTCCGGGCCTGGAACCGTCGCCCGCGAACCGCCGGCTCGCGGGCGCCACGAGAAGGACGAGGACACCAAGGACTATCGGGCCCAGCATCGTCAGCGTGCCCGACGTCGCCGAGGACACCAGCCCGGCATGCTCCAGCATGCCTCCGAGCAGCCAGTGCATCGCCAGGAGCGTCGCCGCGGCGAACATCATCCCACCCGTGCTCGCAGGGGCCCCGGTCGGCGCGGCAGGAGGCGTTACGTGATTCCGCAACGCTCCCACCCCCGAATCTCACCGCTGGTGCGGCACCGCTGTCGAATGCGCGTGTCGCCTGCTTCTGGGAGCATGCTCGCACATGATCTACTAGTTGCGCATATACGAATGTATTCCTGCGGCGATCACTCACACCGTCGTCGCACACTCTCCCGAAGGACACACGTGACAGTCCCCGCTCAGCCTGCTGCCCGGCCCGCCCGCTGGACCCGCCACGCCTTGGCCTGTGGCGTCGCCGGCCTGGTCGCCGCTGCCGTGGTGATCGTGACGATGCTGGGGGCTGCCGCTCCTGCGTCCGCGCACGACGCGTTGGCCAAGACCAGCCCCGAGGCCGACACCACCGTGACTGAGGCACTCGAGGACGTGCAGCTCACGTTCGTGGCCGAACCCCTGGAAACCGGGACGGAGGTCCTGGTCATGGACCAGGACGGCACCGACTGGAGCAGTGGTGAGGCGACCCATGACGGCGCCACGATCACCCAGCCGCTGACCTCCGAGCTGCCCAGTGGCACCTACGAGGTGCAGTGGCGAGTCGTGTCGGGTGACGGGCACCCGATCTCCGGTTCCTACGCCTTCGACGTCGAAGTCGCTCCGGTGGCCGACGAGGAGAGCCCGTCGCCCAGCGCGTCCCCGTCCGGGACCACATCCGAGGTGAGCGCACCGACCGACGCGTCCGGCAGCGCGTCCGCCACCCCGGCAGCAGACCGCAGCTCCGACACCTCCGGCGACTCCTCGCTCTTCGCCGTGGCCATCGGGGCGATCGTGCTGGTCGTCGTGGTCGTGGTGGTCGTCGCGTTTGTTCGCCGGCGCTACTCCGCCGAGTGACCGCAGCAGACGAGAGCGCTCAGCGGTGGTGGGGCGGGACGTCGTAGAGCATGTGCTCGGTGTGCTGCAGGACGTTGGCGACCAGGGCCGCGACGTGTTCGTCGGGCTGCCCGTAGTAGATGGTGGTTCCCTCCCGGCGGGAGGTGACCAGGTGCCCGGCGCGCAGCTTGGCCAGGTGCTGGGACACGCCCGCACCGGGCCGCCCCAGAGCCTCGGCAATGGCCGTCACCGACATCTCGGTACCGTTGAGCATCGCCAGGATCGCCAGCCGTGTGCGGTCGGCGAGAAGCCGCAGGACGTCGACAGCGTGGTCGAGGTCTGCCTCCGGGGGCGTGGTGCGCTGGGTGGTGGCCACGAACGACATCATCGCATCCGCGGTCAGCCTGCGGCAGTGTCCCGCGACGTGGTGTCCTGCTGCGTGGTGTCGTCAGCGGTGTCGCGGGCGGGCTCGGTGGTGGGCCACAGGCGGGCGGCTGCCAGTGTGGCGGCGCCCGCGACGCCCGTCAGGACCAGGGCGGTGGCGGACAGGCCGGTGGTGCCGAGCCAGCCGGCCAGCGGGTAGGTGATGAGCCAGCAGGCGTGGGACAGGGAGAACTGGGCGGCGAAGGCGTCGGGCAGGTCGGCAGCGGGCACGTTGCGGCGGATGATCCGCCCGACCGGCGTCTCGACCGTGGACCAGCCCAGGCCGACCAGGAACCAGAGCAGCCCCACAGCGACCAGCCCCCACGCAGGCTGGGCGATGCCGAGCGCGAGCGGCGCGAGCCCGACCGCGACGGTCAGCGCGACACCGCCGGTGAGCATCACCCGCCGCTCCGGCAGGCGGCGCAGGACGCGCGGGAGCGCGATCGCGGCGGCGATCGACCCGAGGCCGTTCGCGGCCAGGAGCAGCGGGACGACGTTCTCGTCCTGTCCGAAGGTCGTGCGCACGATGACGACGGTCTGCACCAGGACGAAGGCCCCGGCCGCCGCGACGGCGAGGTTCAGCAGCAGGATCGGGCGCAGCTCGGCGGTGCGGACAAAGAGCTCGGCCCCGCGCCTGGCACGGTTCCCGAACGGCAGCTGGGGCCGCTCACCGGCATCCTCGCCACCCCGTCGCGGGATGATGGCGGCGGCGACCAGCAGCGCCGAGCCTGCGAACCCGACCGCCGTGCCGAAGAACAGCGCTGAGGAGGGCACCAGCAGCAGGAGCGCGGCAGCGAAGACCGGGGACAGGATCGACTCGAGGTCATAGGCCAGCCGCGACAGGGAAAGGGCGACGGTGTAGTCGTCCTCGTCTTTCAGGACGTCGGGGATGACCGACTGGAACGTCGGGGTGAAAGTGGCAGACGCGGCCTGCATGACGAAGATCAGCACGTAGACCTGCCAGACCTCGCCGACGAACGGTAGCGAGGCCGCGACCACCAGGCGCAGCGCGTCGGAACCGATCAGCACCCACTTGCGCGGCAGCCGCGCCACGGCTGCGGCGGCCAGAGGCGCCACGACCACGTAGGCGACCATCTTGATCGCCAGCGCCGTGCCCAGCACCCCGCCGGCGTCGGCCGGGTTCAGGTCGTAGGCCACCAGGCCCAGGGCCACCGTGGCCAGACCGGTACCGACCAGCGCCACGACCTGGGCGGTGAAGAGACGGCGATATGTGGGGTACTTCAGGACGCGCAGCATCCGGCCATCATCTGCTTATCTGCGCGTATACGCAAGTGTGTGTAGGCGAGGTCCCGCACAGCCGGAGGGCAGTGCGGGACCTCGGTGTGGCGGGTCGGTCAGGAGCAGGTGAGGCCGCCGGCGAGGGCGTCGAGGTTCGCTTCCATGACGTCGAGATAGTCGGCGTCAGCGTCGGCCTGGCTCTCCAGCGGGTCCAGGGTCGCGGTGCCGACCCCGAGGTCCGAGGCCAGTGTCTCGATCGTCTGGGGGGCGGCGACCGTCTCGAGGTACAGGGTCGAGACGTCGTTGGTCTGCACGATCTCGCGGATCTCGCGCAGGCGGGCCGGCGCGACCTCGGACTCGGGGTCGATGCCGGCGATGCCCACCAGGTTCAGGTCGTACCGCCCGGCGAGGTAGCCGAAGGCCTCGTGGGAGGTGACCAGGGTTGCGTCGGCGCACGGTGCGAGCTGGTCCGTGTACTGCTCGTCGAGCGCGGTGAGGTCCGCCTCCAGTGCCGAGGCGCCTGCCGCGTAGGAGTCGGCGTTGTCCGGGTCGACGGCGGCCAGCTCGTCCGCCACCTGCTGTGCGACGGCGGTCAGCCGGACCGGGTCGAGCCAGAAGTGTGGGTCGGTCGCCGCGCCGTGCCCGTGCTCGTCCTCCTCCGCGGGCGCCTCTTCCGCGGCCTCTTCGTCCGCGTGCTCCTCGGCGGTCTCGCCCTCGTGCCCGCCCGCCGGGTCCTCCTCAAGATCGGCAGCATCGGCGGCGTCCACAACGTGCTGGGGAGCGCGCTGCTCGATGCCCTCGTCCACGGCCGGCTGGAAGCCGGACAGGTAGACCACCAGGCCGGCATCTCCGATCGCGCGGGCCTGAGCCGGGGAGAGCTCCAGATCGTGCGGCTCCGCGGACGGCGGGGTGAGGTTGTTGACGTCCACGTGCTCGCCGCCGACTCGCTCGACGACGTACTGCAGCGGGTAGAAGGACGCGAGCACCTGGACGGTTCCGTCGTCGGCGCCGCCCTCGGCGGTCGGGGCGCACGCGGTCGCCGTGAGGGCGAGCGCGGCGATGGAGCCGATGGAGAGCAACCGTGATATCTGCATGCCCGCATAGTTGTGCAATTGATAATGGATGTCAACATCATGACCGTCGAGGTGGACGGGTCTTGCACGAGCCGATGTAACCGTGGTTACATGTCCGCCGTGACAGAGGAATGGGTGCTGCTGAGCTACCGCCTGCCGAGGGAGCCGTCCTCGCCGCGCGTGGCTCTGTGGCGACGACTCAAGCGGCTGGGCGTCGCCCAGATCTCGGACGGGTTGGTCGCGCTGCCCGCCGACGCCCGCACCCGCGAGCAGCTGGACTGGGCAGCCGGCGAGGTGGTCGAGCACGGCGGCACGTCCAGCGTCTGGCTGGCGCGACCCATGTCGGTGGCGCAGGAACGCGAGCTGGCGACCGCGATGGCGGCGGACCGCGCCGCCGAGTACGTCGATCTGGAGACGTCCGCGCGTCAGGCCATGACCGAGCAACCGGTCGAGCAGCGCAAGGTCCTCGTCAAGCTGCGCCGCACTCTCCGGGAGATATCCCGGAGAGACTTCTTCCCGCCCGACGAACGGGACCGCGCACAGGCCGCGCTGCGTCTGCTCGAAGAGCGATCAGCCGATGGCGCCGTTCCCGAACCGGCAGCGCAGCCAAACACACGGGGCAAGCAGGCCTCGAGCCGGCGCGCAGCGGGTGCGCGATGAGGTGGGCGACCCGTGCCGGGGTGCACATCGACCGAGCCGCGTGCGCGTGGTTGATCCGTCGGTTCGTCGACCCCGACGCCGAGTTCGTGTTCGTCGCCGACCCTGCCGAGGTCCCTGACGACGCGACACCGTTCGACATGCGCGGCGTCGACCTAGGCCATCACGGCAGCGACTGCAGCTTCGAGACGATCCTCGTCCGGTACGAGCTGACCGACCCCGTACTGGTCCGGATCGGCCAGATCGTGCACGAGGCGGATCTCGACGACGGCAGGTACGACGCGCCGGAGGCGCCGGGCCTGGACGTCGTGCTGCGTGGGCTGTCCATGACCGGTGACGACGAACGCACGCTGGCCCTTACCGGGCCGCTGTTCGACGGGCTCTACGAGTTCTTCCGGCGCTCCTACCTGCTGGGCCGCGAACCCGCCTGACCTGCAGACCCCACACGACCACACTCGAAAGCCGACCATAGGAGAGACATGAGCACCGAGCACGACGGCGCTACGCCGCCAGTTGCCGTCCAGGGAGACCTGATCCCGTTCCGAACCGCGGTGCGCGCCTGGTTCGCGATCTCGTGGCAGACGTTCGGCGGCCCCGCTGGGCAGATCGCCGTCATGCAGCGCACCCTCGTGGACGAGAAGCGGTGGATCGGGCAGGGCCGGTTCCTGCACGCGCTCAACTACTGCATGCTCCTACCCGGACCCGAGGCGCAGCAGCTCGCCGTCTACACCGGCTGGCTGCTCAACGGCTGGCGCGGGGGCCTGGTCGCGGGCGGCCTGTTCGTGCTGCCGGGGATGCTCGCCCTGCTGGTGCTGTCCGCGATCTACGTCGCCTTCGGCGAGACCACCGTCGTCTCGGCGGTGTTCGCCGGCCTTGCGCCGGCCGTCCTGGCGATCGTGGTCCAGGCGGTGCTCCGGGTGGGCAAGCGGGCCCTGACCAGCCCAGCGCTGGTGGTCCTCGCGGTGGTCGCCTTCGTGGCACTGACATTCTTCGCGGTGCCGTTCCCCCTCGTCGTGCTCGGCGCCGGTGTGATCGGGTGGCTCGTACACCGGTACGCGCCGAGCTGGATCGCGACTTCCGCCGGGCACGGAAAGGAGAGCGACGGCCCTGCCCCGCTCATCCCGGACGACGCCTTGCACGCCGAGAAGCCGTCCGGGCGCCGGGCTCTGCGGGTACTCGTGTTGGGTCTGCTTGCATGGGGCATCCCGCTCGGCGCGGTCGCGCTGCTGACCGGTGTGGACAGTGTGTTCACGCAGCAGGGTTTGTTCTTCTCGGGCAGTGCCCTGGTGACGTTCGGCGGTGCCTACGCGGTGCTGGCCTACGTCGCGCAGCAGGCGGTGCAGACCTACGCGTGGGTCACGCCGGGCGAGATGACGCGCGGTCTGGCGCTGGCCGAGACCACGCCCGGGCCGCTGATCATGGTCGTGCAGTTCGTCGCGTTCCTCGGCGCCTACCGCAACCCGGGCGACCTCGACCCGTGGGCCGCTGCCGTGCTGGGCGCGCTGCTGACCACCTGGGTCACCTTCGTGCCGTCGTTCCTCTTCATCTTCCTCGGCGCGCCCTACGTCGAGCGGCTCCGGGGCAACCGGACGCTGAGCGCGGCCCTCACGGCCATCACCGCGGCGGTCGTGGGTGTCATCGCCAACCTCGCGCTCTACTTCACCACGCACACGCTCTTCGCCACCTCGAACCCCTGGACCGCTGGTCCGCTGTCGTTCGATGTTCCCGACCTCGCCACGATCCAGCCTGCCGCGGTCGGGATCGCGGTGTTGGCGGCGGTGTTGCTGTTCGTGGTGCGCTGGTCGGTGCTGCGCACGCTGGGCGTGTGCGCGGTGGTCGGGCTCGGCCTGGGGCTGGCCGGCTTGCTCTGACGTCAACGCGGGGCGGCAAGTCGTCGCGACTCGTAGCGCACGGCGGTAGCGGCGGCCCTAGCCTCGATCCTTCGTGGGTGAGGTGAGTCAAGGCATAGGAAAGGTGCTCTGAACTGGCACGATACGTCTTGTCGAGGGACGTGTCGGGCTGAGGATCGGAGCACCTTTCTGGTGGGCGAGACTACCGCGTGGGATGCGCGTTTGGAACTGACCGCTGACGGTAAAGGGCTGGTCGCGAACGTGGGTGTGGTGCTGCTGCGTAAGACCGCCGACGCTGTCGGCCTGACCGCTCGGATCTCGGAGGTGTTCGGGCCGGGCAGGGTCGAGCGGATCTGCCGCGGGGCGGTGCTGGTGGGTGCGGCGTCGGCGATCGCTGCGGGGGCCAGAAACTTGTCGCAGGTCGAGCGGATGCTCGCCGGCCATGCCGGCACGTTCGGGTCGTGCGGTTCGGACTCGACGCTGTGGCGGACTCTGGACTCCATCGACGAGCGGGTCTTGAGGCGTTTGTCGCGCGCTCGTGCCAGAAGTCGCAGGACGTTGTGGCGGATGCTGGCCGCGCGGCCGGGCGGCTTCCCGTGGCTGCGGGTCGGCGGCAAACGGTTGGAGGGGTGGGTCGTGGTGGACCTGGACGCCACGATCGTGGGCTGCCACTCCCGTAAGCAGAACGCGACGGGGACCTACAAGGGCGGGTTCGGGCACCACCACCTCGGCGGGTGGATCGCGAACACCGGCGAGTCCCTGTCGACCCTGCCCCGACCGGGGAACGCGGGCAGCAATACCGCGACCGACCACGTCACCGTGCTGGACGAGGTCCTCGCGCAGATCCCTGACGAGGGCCGGCACTCCAAGCTGCTGGTGCGGATCGACGGCGCCGGCGCGTCCCACGACACGGTCAGCCACCTGGAACGGCTGGGCACCACCCGGCGCCGGGTGGCCTGGACGATCGGCTGGACCATCACCAGCGTTGAGGAGGCAGCGATCAAGGCTCTGCCCGAGCGGGTATGGGTGCCCTACCTCGACCAGGACGGCACGATCGCCCCGCCCGTCGACTACGACGACGCGACCAGCGACGAGACCCACGGCTGCGGCGGGCCCGGGTCTGAGTACGGGCATGTCGCCGAGCTGACCGGGCTGGCGAAGCGGCCCGGCTGGCCGACCAGCATGCGGCTGATCGTGCGCCGGGTCCCGATCGCGCCACGCGACCAGGCTGCGGGGAAGGTCACCGCCCTGGAGAAGGCCACCGGGTGGAAATACGCGATCACCGCGACGAACATCGGCCGGATGCGCGGCATCCCCGGGACGAACCAGCCGCAGTGGCTCGATGTCCTGCACCGTCACCACGCCGTCGTCGAGGACCACGTCCGGGCCGCGAAGACCACGGGCCTTGGCCTGCTGCCCTCGGCGTCCTGGCGGATCAACACCGCCTGGGTCCTGCTGACCGGCATCGCCCGTGACCTCGACGTCTGGACCCGGCTGCTCGCCTTCCACGACCACGAGCTCCTGGCGAAGGCCGAGCCAGCCACGATGCGCGAGCTCGTCTACTGGCTGCCCGCCCGCCTGGCCCACCACGCCCGCAAAAGGTGGCTGCGCTTCGACCGCGACCACCCGCACACCGACGCGATCACCACCGCCTGGCACCGCCTCGCGGCTCTACCCGCCGTGACCTGACCAGCCCGACGACTGTTCCCACGAACCGGAACGGAGCGACCGCACAACCCCCGGCCGGAACCGGCGCACGCAGCGACACGCGCACGGCAACCATGCCCAAGACGCGCCAACCACCAAATCGGACGAACCGCCCAGGGCCGGTCGGTTCGTTTTGGTTCCGTTATCTGACCAGCGCGAACGTTCGCTCGGGCTGGCGGTAGCAGGCCTGGGTGGTGGTGGTCACGGGTAGGCCGGCGAGGTGGATGAGGCTGATCGCGGTCGAGCGCAGCAGGGTCCATAGGCGGGTCGTGTTCGCTCGTCGGGTGGTGTGGCGGTCCTCGTCGAAGACGACGTCGCGGATCCAGTGCAGGCGGTTCTCGATGCCCCACCGGGTGCGGATCATGTGAGCGATCTGGGCGAACGTCGCTCGCTCGGGGCCGAGGCTGGTGACGTAGAACAGGACGGTCGTGGATGCTGGCCCGCCGGCGGAGTGCCTACGGGTGGCTGTCACGCGGATCGCCTGCCGGGCCCCGGGCAGGGACAGCCCACCGCCGGGAACCCCGGCCGGGGTGGTGATCTCTACGACCTGGTAGGCGCGGGACTCGACTCGCCCGTGCAGGGTGGCGCTGGTGCGGACGGTGACCGGGACCTGGTCCCAGGGGATCTCTGCGACCTCGGCCTGCAGGAGCGACCGGTTGGCCTTGACTGCCAGGACGTAGTGCGCGCCCCGGGCGCGCAGGTAGGACGCTGTGGCCCTGGTGGTGTGGGCGGCGTCGCCGGTGATGACCCATCCGCTGATCGAGCCGACCTGGTCGAGCGCTACCTGCACCGCGGCGCCCTCCCCGCCCTTGCCCGTGCGTGGGTCGACCTCGGCGGTGGCGAGCACGACCCCGGGGTCCGGGGCGAACACCGCCAGCTGCATCGGCGGCGCACCGTCCTTGGCCCGCCGGTCGTGCCGTGCACCACGCAACGCCTTGCCGTCCACCGCCACATGCATCAAAGGCTCCTCGACCAGGCCCTCGCCGGTGGTCGCGGCCAGCCGGTCGGTGAGCCAGGCGGTCATCACCTCGGCCACCACGGCCATGTCGAGGCCGGCCATCGCTCCCGCCAGCGTCGAGCGGACCGGGAGCCGACCCCGGCCGAAGCCCAGCCCGAGGACCACCGCCGGTGCCAGGTCACCGGCCCACGCGACCGCCGAGCGCAGGCTGCGGCAGCCCGCGAGCGTGGCCAGGACCAGCAGCGCGAGCATCGACGCCAGCGAGTACTGCCGCGCCTCGCGCCGACGCGGGTCAGCGACCGACTCGAGCGCCGTGACCAGAGAGCCGAGCGCGGCCCTCGCTTCCAGCATCCCGTCCAGACCACCCGGAGGCAGGTAGCGGTCGACGGCAGGGCTCAGCGAAGATAGCGACATCGGGCATGGTCCTTCGGGAAGACGGCAGCGTAGAGAACTCCCATCTTCCCTGGTCAGGGCCATGCCCGACCCCATTACCGACCATCACACCCCACGGTCAAGCCCACGTCTCGCCCACCGAGAACCGACCAGCCCTGCGAACCGCTCAGGCCGGGCTACCCACCAAGTGAATGATCGAGGCTAGAGACACGCTCGCAGCTCGTATCCGGCATCAGCGGCGGCTTCCTCGATCTGGCTTCGGTCAACGGGCGCGATGTCTTGGAACGTTACTCGTCCACTTGGCGCGTCGAGCCGCACTCGCCACACACCGGGAACGGCGGACAAATCCATAGAGCGCGCGCGTTGGTAGTTCTCGCAGGGGCACTCCTATCGCCGTCGTGAGTTCCTACGGGCGCTCGCGAGGTCGAGGACCTCTGCGGTCTTGTGTTCTCCTGCCTTCACGTTGGCTGTACGTGCCCAGGTGTTGATCCACTCTGGTTTTGTACCGACGTCGTAGGACGCCTTGGCGGCCGCTTGCTTGCCGAACGCCCGATCAAGAGCTTGTCCGAGAAGTAGCGGTGTTTCGTCGGCTACCGGAATCGGTTCGCTTGTTCGCCAGCCTTGCGACGAGATTTGAATCTGAAGACTTCGCGCACGCTGTTCGCTGATCACGCCCAGGTCTCGGGCGCGCATGACGGCCGCCCCGACGGTGATCCCGTACTCGGCCTTGATCGCGAGATAGCCGTGAAGGGTCAGGCCTTCTGAGATCCGCGAACGAACCACTTCGGGCGGCAGCAGGCACGCGCCGGCGAACTTGTAGGCCCTGCGCTCCTCGGGGCTACGGGTGCTCTTTATCGGGTTCATGAGCCCCCGATCGAAGATCAGATGGCCGACCTCGTGCAGCAGGGTGAGCCGCTTGACTCCACCCGGGACGGCGGCGGCGAGTGCGACTAGTGGGCGATCGTTCAAGGGTGACGGTCGAGAGCACGCCGTGTGCCCACGGACCTCGTCGGAGAGATGGTCGAGGTTGTCGACAACACCGACTCCCAGCCGCTCCAGTGCACGCGTCGCGTTCAGGAGCGGCGCGACGTCGTCCAGGCCAACTGCCTGTCGAAAGGCACGCGCTACCCGCTCGGTGTCGTGGTCGTAGTCCTCGGGATCGGGGAGGCGCGCCGTGTGATAGCCCGAGGCGATCGAGGCGTGACGAAACAGTCGTGACGCCTCGTTATAGAACTCGACCACGCGGTTCTCGTCGCGCGCCGTGGCCCTCGAGTTCTTCCGGAACGTGACGGTTCCGGTCCTGCTCTCGTCAGGTTCCACGCTGAAGAACGACAGCGGCAGGTTGAACATCGCACTCGCGTCGACGACGAGAGTTTCGGGTGCGGGGCGCGCGCCACTCTCGACCTGTGAGAGGAACGACTGCGTGACTCCGAGTTGTCCGGCGAGGTCAGTCTGAGTCAGGTCATGAAGGTGGCGCAGGGCGGTCAGCCGAGGTCCGTGGGCATGGAGCAGCAGATCAGCCGTCAAGCCGGTTGCTCTGCTCGTCGATGTCGACATGGAAGAGATCCTCGTCCTGGGGGTCGCCGGTGAACTTCAGGTGTGTAGTGAAGCCCCCACCGGGAAGCACTTCGAAGACCAGGTCGACCGGTACCGCGAGCCCGTAGTCGCCGGGGGCAAGCGTGTGCACGACCCGGAGGGTGAACTCGTCACGAACTGCGGCGTTCGTGTAGTCCCAGAGGAGAAGGAGCTGGACCTCCTGGCTTCCGGCCGGCGCGGGGCCCTTGGTCGGCAGGTCGAACAGCGGTTCGCTCTGCCAGTAGTCACGGCGTGCACGGGTGCTCCCGGCTACAGGCACGCCACCCGGATAGTTCCGCCGGCGTTCCTTGAGGAAACGCATCCGGATGCCTGAGCTCTCGTGCACGAGTCCCGTCTGGCCCATCGCCCGCGGATTGCCCGTGACAAGCCAGCCGTTCGGCAACTGCGATGCGTCCAGCTGCTCCCGGAACTCCGCACGCGCATGGATGGGCCGCAAATGCGGAAACTTCGAGTGGTCGAGATGGCCGAGCACCTTCTCGGCCTGCTCAAGCGCTGTGCTCATACCTGTGTGGAGCAGGCCTCCAAGGGCCTGGATCTCGGGCTCGACCAACTCGCGAACAGTGTCCTGCGACGCCACGACCAGCTCCTTTGGTATGAGTGCTCATATTATAAGCATCAATGTAAGGGATGGTCGATCGCTGGGCGTGTCGTCCACGGGTCTGATCGGAGCGGCACCCATCCACGGTGCGTCTGACCTGCGGGCTGCACGGTGGGTGAGCCGGGTAGTGCTGTCAGATCCGACAGGTGGTAAACCCTGCAATTCCGGCACATTGACGTGCACCCGCGGATAGCTATGAGCGGCCCATCTGGCCAAGCCGCAGCCACGATTGTGGCCCGAGTTCCGCGGGGTTCGATGCTTGCGCCAGCGCGTTCGGCGACCCCGGGGTCGGTGAGGGTGACCTGCCAGGCTTGGTGGAGAGATGGTCACCGCGCCGGCCGGGTTGGACAGCGTGCTACGACCGCTCGTGCTCGCTCAAGAACGTCCGAGGTACCGTGGACGTGTCCGCGAGTTTCAGAATGCGCTCTGTGATCTGTGTATCGACAGGCGCCACGTGACCAGACGGTACCGACGGCCACGTGGGCTCCAGTCGCTGTTCGCCATCCTCGTCGACAGCCACGACCTCCAAATAGTCACAGGTCAGATCCATCAAGGCATCGGCACGGATATCGACAGCTTGCGGCTCTTCCTCGAAGAACTCACAAGTCACTTCGGTATCCGACACATCGACGGCGGCGGCAGCCACATACTCCTTGAGGCGCAGGCTGAGATCGCCTCGGATGACCGAGCCCGACAGATCACCAATCCGAATAGTCAAGTTTCCTGGAATCGCGTGGTCGGGGAGATCGGGGAGCTCAAGGAGGGCCCCGCGCAAGTCGACGGCGTTCATGTCTACGCCATCGCTCTGGAGCGGTTGAAAGACCGCGCCGACCAGGCTCGCGTCCCAGAAGTAGGTGTTGTCCATCTTGCCGAGGACGAATCGGGCACCCGTCAGGTCGGTGCCCTGGAACCGCACACCTGTCAGGTCTGCCTCGGTGAAGTCCGCACACGTATCTGGGTCGACCGGCTGGACGAACATCTCTTTGCGGTAGTCGCCTTCATACAGGCCGGCGTTCTCGTCCGGATCGGCCACGCGGACGTCGCAGCCAAGATCCAGTCCAGACAGGTCGGCGCCCTTCAGATTCATCCCACGGAAGTTCTTGATCCCTCCATCGCGGGCGGACTCGCGAATGAATGTGACATTGGCCAGTACCTCCTGCTGCTCAGCCATGAGCAGGTCGCTTGACCGCTCAGCCACCTCCCGCCGGTCATCCGACAATGCTTGCGCCGAGAAAATGGTCAGAGCCAACAACGCAGCGAAGCCGACATCGATCGGAAGGGCGTACTTGCTGTGACGCAAGAAGCCCTTCCAGTACCCGGCCTCGTCATCGACGACACGAACCAGGACAGGCTCGGGTTGATTGACGCGCAGGGGAGTCCCCGATTGCTTTCGTTGGCCTGCAACGACAGGTGCGCTCCTTATCCGCATGTCGGTTCGTGCTGGCTGGCGGCCATGAGGTGTAACCCGCGGACGTCTCGGAACTGTCACAGGAGCCATCGTCGCGACTAGACGACTGGAAGTCCCCATCTCGACGCCGACTTCACCCAGCCAACCAGGGTGATCTGGACGGTGCTGCCGAACAGTCGGAGGCCCGCCGTTGTCGAGTTGAGGACCCTTCCCGTACTTCACCAGCGCGGATACCGCTGTCCCTGCTAGGCGCCAGGCGGCGGCCACGACTCAGTGCGGCAGCTGGTAGGTATCGGCGGGGTCGACGTCGATGCCGCCGATGATCATCCAGCCCTCGGGGACCTGCTCGAACAGGTCGTCACGGGCCTGCTCGGAGGTCTCGGCCTCGGCGGCGATCTCACGGGCCTGGGACTCATAATCGTTGGATCGTGGGTTCAAGTCCCACCTGGCCTACTCCTCATCCCCGTCCGCAATGGCCTCTCGACGCTCCTTGCGATGGAGTCGGTCAGACGGACCAGCGGGCCGCGCAAGGTAGTCAATGACGGCCTGTTCCTTGCCTCTGAAGTGGTCGACCAAGCTGATGAATGTCTGCTCCGATTGCCAGCCACATCCTCCGCAGATGGTGGAGTCGAGCATCCCCACCTCCGGCTCATCGACCATCTCCACATCCTCATCGAGCCGGTACGACCCACAACGGGGACAGCGCTCCGGCTCGCCGTGGTCACGCCGATGGATCAGACGTCCCAGTGCCGACAAGTAGTGCGCCGTGGCGTCCAGAACCAGCTCCGCGTCATCTGGGGTGGCGTTCGTGTTGTGCTGAAGCCACACGCTCAGGTCCCAGGTCTTGTCCACGAGAGCTTTGATGTAGGAGCGCACGCGACCCTCAGCCAGTCGCTCGGCAAAGATGTTGCCCCAGCCCTTGAAGTCACTGACTTTGGGCGGGTCCTCGACCTCACCGACCCACTCGGCGGTCATGTGGTCCCGTACGACCGCGAGGAGTGCATCACGGCACTTGATGCCGACAGCTTGGTAGTCCTCAGACTCCCCAGCACCGTCCATGTCAGACAGTGCCTGCTTGAAGCGTCGCCACGCGCCGGACACCCGTTCCTCTTCTGCCTCCGGAAGCTCCGCACGGCTGCGTTCTGCCATGAAGATGCCGAGCCCGAGATGGAAGATGAGCGCTTGCTCGACCTCCGGAAAGTCATCCTGTAGGTACAGGTTGGTGGGGTCCGTGATGACCCACCAGCGCGACCGTTCGCAGTGGACGTCATACATGTCGTGGACCCGACCCATGATGCGACGGGAACCCACCTTCTGGACGAGCCCTGCCGGGTCGTCATGCGACTGGCTGTTGACGTAGTCGCGGATGGACCGCGCCTCGTGCTCCGGCATCTCGGGCAACCGCATCTCCTCTCCTCGGCTTCCGACCCTCTCACGGTGCGGAGGGATGGAGGGGCCGAACCGGACCCCGGAAGCTCCGCAGCCCGCCCAGGCGCGCGAACGGGAGTGGTGATCTCGCCGGCACGGTCGGCTGTCCGCAGTGGAGTGGGCGAGCTGGACGACGCGCCGCCGGGCGGAATGCTGTAGGGGGACTGCTGCACAGAGGGGTGACGACGGCACTCCGCTCCTGGACGTCGCCGACCTCGCCCAGGACGCACGGAGGATTGGGCGCCGGAGCGACTGAAGGGCCGATCTGCCGCCTCACCAGCGCGGATACCGCTGTCCCTTTTGACATGTGGTAAACCCTGCAATTCCGGCACATTGACGCGCATGCGCGGGTGGCCAGCCAGGGGAGACGGCTGACGTCACCTGTCCGTGTAGCAGGGCCGCGGCAAAGTCGTGTCTGCTGGAGCGGGGTTGAGGTGGTCTGACCTGCGTCTTTGCTGGTGAGACGGGATGCGCGGGTGCGTCCCGAGACAGGTTGGATCGGAGGTTCCTACGCCAGCCGCTGCCTACCTGCAGGAACACACCCGCGCTCATGTCATCGTCTCGCGCCACCGCCGTGGTGTCCAAGCCCGTCTCATCCGACGTTCTTCTGGTCGAGCTTCTGGCCGGCCTGCCCGACCCGCGCGCCCGGCGCGGACGACGTCACCCAGTTCGGGCGTTGGTGGCCGTGGCGCTGTGCGCGGTCCTGACCGGCGCGAGGAGCTTCACCGCGATCGCAGAATGGGCCCGCGACGCCGGCAGGATCCGGCTACGGCGGCTGGGAATGATGCGGCGGGCCGCGGACGAGGCCACGTTCCGCCGGGTCCTGACCCGGCTGGACCCGGCCGCCCTTCAGGAGGCCTTCGGCGTCTGGGCGCTCACCCGTGCCCGATGCTCGGGCGGGCGGCGCGTCTACGCGATCGACGGGAAGTCGCTGCGTGGCGCGCGGAAGAAGGGCGCCGCCCGCGCGTTCCTCGTCGCGGCCCTCGACCATGCCACCGGGACCGTTGCCGCGCAGACCGCTGTGGATACCAAGGGCTCGGAGATCACCGCCGCCCGGGTCCTGATCGGTCTGCTCGACCTGACCGGCGCCGTCCTGACTCTGGACGCCCTGCACACGAACAACGCCACCGCCTCCCAGATCCTGGCCGCGGGCGCGCACTACGTCTTGACCGTCAAGGGCAACTCCCGGGCGCTGTTCCGCATGCTCAAGGCGCTGCCCTGGGCCCGGATCCCCGCGACCACGACCACCGAGACCAGCCACGGGCGGCGCGCGACGCGCACGATCAAGGTCCTGGACGCGCCCGCGTGGATCGAGTTCATCGGTGCCGCCCAGGTTGCCCAGCTGCGCCGCACGGTCACCCGCAAGGGCAAGAAGACCGTGGAGGTCGTCTACCTCGTCACCTCCGCCGACGCCCGCACGGCGAGCCCCGAGACCCTGGCGACCTGGGCGAACACGCACTGGTCGATCGAGAACCGGCTCCACTGGGTGCGCGACGTGACGTTCGACGAAGACCGTAGTCAAATCCATACCGGCCACGCACCACAGAACATGGCCGCCCTGCGGAACACCGCCATCGCGATCCTGCGCCACGCCGGCTGGGACAACATCGCCCAAGCCCTGCGCCATCACGCCAGAGACATCGACCGGCCCATCCACGCACTCCTACAGTCATGACTTTGCCGGGGCCCTGGTCCGTGTAGTGGTCCCGTGTTCGCCGATGCCGGTGGCTGCGCCGGTGTTCTCGTCGGGTGAGGGCTGCGGTGCGTCGATGCGGCGGCGACGTGTCCGGGCGGGAGGGGTGCCCGCGATCCATCCAGCGAGCAATCGCGTCGGCGTCGCACACCTCGCGGACGAGCATGTCGTGCTGTCCGGTCATCGAGGTCATCGAGCCTTCAACCAGCGCGAGCAGCATCCCGGTGATCCGGGAGTCCTTCGACCTGAGCGATCGGCGTCACGCCTTGACGGGCGACCGCGATCACGTCACGACGAAACTCGGGTTGGTAAGCCTTGGGCACGACAACATCCTCCAGCACCGACCTCAGGCCGGTACGGATCAGACGTCAACCATCCGAGGGCAGTCCCGGACGCGGCACTTCTTCGTGAACAGAGACTGGTCACGAAGCCAGCACTCCGGCCGGCCGATCCCTTCGGCGCTGTGCCTACGTCGAGGGGCGATCCAGAATCGACCGCACGGTCGCGGTGACGACATCGGCGACGTCTGCAGTCTTGATGCGTCCGTCACGGCTCTCCTCGGCGGCACCGTGCAGGACGTAGTGCACGACGTTCACCAGCCAGTCGATCGGCAGGTCCGTGCGGAAAACCCCCTCGTGCTGGCCACGGCGGACGAGTTCCTCGATCCGCTCACCCGGGCCCGCATGAAGGTCACGGATGCGGCCGGCGGGCAAAACGCCCTGGGCGGCAGCGAGTAGCGCCGCTGACTCCGCGACCAGCGCCCAGCTGGACGCGAGCAACCGGTTCAGGGCGCCTCGCGCATCACCGCCGAGGTCGACAGCCGACAGTGTCTCCTCGCCGGCCCGCAGTGCGTCGATAAGGGCGGCCTCTACCAGCTCCGCGCGGGTCTTGAAGTGTCCGTAGAGCGTCATCCGGCCCACGCCCGCGGCCGCAGCGATGGCGTCGATGGTCGCGTCCGGGTCCTCGCTCAGGCTGGCGCGTGCCGCGGACACGATGCGGACGATGCTGCGCTCGGCGTCTGCTCGCCTCCGCGGGCGGATGTCGGTGCTCATGCCACCCAGTCTATCTCGTACGGGAATATACGGGTTATGCTCACTCTTGTAACTCGTACTTCGAAATACGACTTAGTCCATGGAGGACGCGATGACAACGAACGAAACCCCCACGGCAGCCGAACGGCAAGAGGCAGGCCATCCGTTGCGCTGGCGCATCCTGGGGTTCCTCGGGGTCGCGCAGCTGATGCTGATCCTTGACGTGACCGTCGTGGCCATCGCCCTACCGCACATCGAGACCGACCTGGGCCTGAGCCGGGCGGCACTGACCTGGATGGTGAGCGCGTACACGCTCACGTTCGGCGGCCTGATGCTGTTGGGCGGACGCCTCGCCGACCTGATCGGGGCCAAGCGGGTAGTGCTCGCGGGTCTGCTGATCTTCACGGCCGCGTCACTGTTGACGGGGCTGGCTGACTCCGCCGTCCTGCTCCTGGGCGGTCGCATCGCCCAGGGCGTCGGCGCGGCGCTGCTCTCACCGGCGGCGCTTTCGCTGGTCGTGACGCTGTTCGACGGCGAGGAGCGGAACAAGGCTCTTGGCGTGTGGTCAGCGCTGGGCGGCGGTGGCGCGGCCCTCGGCCTCCTCGTGGGCGGGCTGCTCACCGCCGGGCCGGGCTGGCCCTGGGTCTTCTACGTCAACGTCCCGATCGGCCTGGTAATCCTTGTCGGCCTTGCCGTCCTGTTGCCCCGGCAGAGCGGAGCCGTGCCGCGCGCCCGGCTCGACGTACTTGGCGCGCTGCTCGTCACCGCATCGTCGGGCGCACTGATCTACGCGCTCATCAACGCTGGAGAGGACGGGTGGCTGACGCCCGTCACCGGGTGGCTCGTGCTGCTGGTCGTCGTCGGCTATTTCGCGTTCGTCCTCTGGCAGCGGACCGCGCGTTCACCGCTCATGGACGTCGCCCTGCTCGCGCGACGACCGGTGGCGACCGGCACCTTCCTCATCTTGATGGCGACGATCCTGATGATCGCGGTGTTCTTCCTGGGCACGTTCTACTTCCAGCACGCACGCGGCTACGGCGCACTGCAGACCGGCCTGCTCTTCCTTCCGGTCGCGCTCGCCACGATGCTCGGCGCCAACCTCACCGGCCGTGCCATTGCCCGGCTCGGAGCGCGCGCCCTGGCGGTGACTGGCCTGCTCGTCGCGGCGATCGGCCTGGCCGTGCCCGCGCTCTGGACGGAACCCGTCGCGGTGACCGTGGGCGTCGCGATCGCGGGCGCCGGGACCGGCGCGCTATATGTCGTCGCCTCGGCGACCGCTCTCGGTCAGGTCGCGCCCCACGAGGCCGGTGTCGCCTCAGGTCTGGTGAGCACCTTCCACGAGTTCGGTGCGTCCATCGGAGCCGCGGTCGTGTCCAGCGTCGCGGCGGCCAGTCTTGTCGGAGACACCCTCACCGGGTTCACGAACGGCTTCGTCGTGATGGCATTCGTTGCGAGCGGCGGGGCGCTGGTGGCCGCTGCGCTAACGCCCGGCCGCCCCGCCACCCACTGAGCGATAACGCTCGTCGTCGGGCACGTTCCTGACCATCCTCCTGCGGCGCGAGCTCGCGGTCATCAACCGGATCGCGTCGCAGGAAGACCGCGGCTTGTTCGGCGCGCAGAGCTTCACCCAGCTGGATGGGTTCGTCGGCCCCGGTCTTGGTGGCGTGCTGCTGTCCACCTGGAACGGCACGGTCATGTTCCTCGGTGCAGGCTCCCTCGACCCTCCTCAGCACGGCGTTCACGCTGCTGGTCGCCCGGGGCACGCCCGGTCTGATTTGCCGCGCTGAAGTCAGTCCGTGACGGACGCCGCGACCAGCCAGGCCGTGATCAGCACGATCACCACCATCAGCGAGGTTTCCCGGATGGCGCTGCGGCGCAGCAAGTTGCCCGCCTTGCGGGCGCTGCGCTGCCGGAACCGCCGGGACTCGAGGCGGGGCACGACCCGGAAGTGGCTGTACGCCCCGATCGCCCCGACCACCAAGACGACGCCCACCTTGGCGAGCAGGAGGATTCCCCAGGCGCTCTCCCAGAGCTGCTCCGGACGGTCGACGATCTCGACCGCCAGCACCACGCCGGCGGCGCCCACCACGGCGACGGCCACGGCCGCGACGACGGAGAACCGGGCGCCGATCAGCGCGGCATCCAGGGCCCGGCCGTCACGGCTGCGGCGGCGCAGCAGGATCCACATCGCGACGACGCCACCCACCCACGTGGCTGCGGCCGCGAGGTGCGCGACGTCGGCGCTCACGACCAGCCAGCGCGGCTCGGCGGTGTTGCTGTGACCGCCGAGCACGTGCCCGGCGCCCACGAGCACGCCGCCGAGGATCGCGAGCCACGAGCCCGGCACGGTGCGCCGGGCGCCGGCCGCGATCGCCACAGCGCCGACGGCCTGCAGACCGAGGGCCCAGCGGGTGGTGCCGGTGAGCGAGTCCGCGATCGCGGAGGGCGAGACTGCGGCGGCGAGGTCGCCGTGCGCCAGGTGCACGGAACCAGCGGCGACGTGGATGACGAGACCGCCCAGGATCAGCAGGCCCGCCCCGCGGACCACCCGGAGCACGACGGGGACATCCTCCCGGTCCTCCGCGCGCAGCACGAGAGCGGCGAACGCCAGAGCGCCGGCGCCGACCAGCGCGCCCCAGAGGGCGGCAGCGCTGCCCAGACGCGCGACGGCCTGCGCGGCGTTGCTCGCCGGGCTGTCCATCGCCATGGCATCGTGGTCCATCCCGTCCATGTTGCCCATGTCGTGGGCGCCGTGCGGGCCGTCGGTGTGCTCATCGCCGGTGTCCTCGGACTGCTCCTCGGGAGCGGCGGACTCGCTCGGGGCGGGACCCGCGCCGGCGACGGTGAAGCCGAAGGTGCCCTCCAGCGGGTGGCCGTCCTGGGCGGCAGCCGTCCAGGTCACCGTGTAGTCGCCGGCGGCCAGCGGTTCGCGCGGTGTCGCCACGAGGACGAGGCCGCCCTCCGCGGAGGCGACGTCGGCCGCGACCGTGCCGGCGGGGCCGACGACGACAATTCCGTCGCCGAGCGGCGTCACCGGGAGCGTGAACCTCAGCGCGACCTCGGCGACGGGGACGTCGGAGGTCGAGCCGGCGGCGGGCACCGTCGACTCGAGCTTGGTGTGGGCGGAGGCGAACGGGGCGCACCACGTCGCGAGCACGAACGCCGCGAGCAGGCCGACGACCAGCCGGGCCGAGGCGCGCGTGACCCTGGAGGGTCGGACCATGAAGGACTCCTCACGAGCGGGTGGTGCGCCGGCTCGTCGCCGGCGCACCACCCATCGGTCACATGGACGTCGGTCACATGGACGCGAGCAGGTCCTCCATCGTCCCGATCTCGGCGGTCTGCGTGTCGACGATGGTCTGCGCCATCTCGACGGCGGCCGCGTCGCTGCCGTCCTTGATCTCGGTCTGAGCCATCTCGACGGCGCCCTCGTGGTGCGCGATCATCTGCTCCAGGAACAACCGGTCGCTCTCGGGCGGAGTGGCGCTGTCCAGCGCCTGCATGTCCTCCTCGGTCATCATGCCGCTCATCGCGTCGTGGCCGTCGTGCTCCTGCGCGGTGCGCTCGGCGCCCCACGAGTCGAGCCACTGGCCGAGCTGCTCCATCTCCGGTGCCTGGGCCGCCTTGATCTGGGTGGCCAGCGCCGTGACCTCGGGGTTCGTCCCGTCCTTCGCCAGGACGATGTCCGACATCTCGACCGCCTGCTCGTGGTGCGGGATCATCATCTGCGCGAACATCATGTCCGCCTCGTTGTGGGCCGCCCCGTCGCCGGACTCCGAGCCGGCCATGGTGGACATGTCGTGCTCCGCGGGCTCCTGCGAGCCTGAGCAGCCGGCCAGGGCGAGGGCGCCGGCCAGGACAACGGCGGACATCAGGGTACGCTTCATCAAAATCTTCCTCTAGCTCGTCTCGATCTTCGGGGTAGCACTCATCTGCGCGTCACGCGGGGCGTGGTCGCGCTGGTGGGGTCGGCACGGTGCGCGCCGACGCCGGGTCTACGTCCGGGAGATGCAGAGCTCGTGCAAGGAAGGCGCGGCGACCGCACGCAGGTCGGTCACGACCCGCGCCAGGGGCACCGACCACGCGGGCAAGGCCCGCCACAGGAGCCGTCGTACGGGTACGACGAGCGCCAGCAGCGCGACGAGGATCATGAGACACATCGCCATGGCGGCGTCGTGCCCGCCACACCCCTCGCAGCAGTCGCCCTCCTGCTCGGCCGGCTCCGGCGTGACGTGGCCGCCGGCCGGTGTCACCGTCGGCGGCACGCCGTCGGTGACGGCGCTCTGCGTGGCGACGACGGAGGCGTCGTGCGGCCCGTACCCGTGCGAGGCCGGGGACCCGCTCATCTGGTGCATGGTGACCACGCCGATGATGACCGTGAGGATCACCAGTGCGCCGTTCAGGCGTCGCCCGGGCTCGGCGACGGCCGAGCGGAGGAGCGAGATCACGCGCACGTCACGGACAGTAGTCGACGGCGGGTGCCGCACGGAAACCACCTGTCTACGCCTCGTCGCGAACGAGCGGCCCGCGACCGACGGGTCATGGGGCGCCAGTTCTGGATGGTCACGATCTCCCTCGTCACTTGCGGCTATCGACGTGCTCGCGATCCTGTGGGGTGACCGTGGCACGGTCGCGGATCGTACGGGCGCTGATCTCGGGGCGAAGGTCCAGACGGCGCAGGAGCTGGGCGTTCGCCGCGACGACGATCGTGGACAGGGACATCAGGACCGCGCCGACCGACATCGGCAGGACGAACCCGATCGGGGCGAGCACGCCCGCGGCCAGCGGTACGGAGATGAGGTTGTACCCGGCTGCCCACCACAGGTTCTGCTTCATCTTGCGGTAGCTCGCACGGGACAGCTCGATCACCGACAGCACCGAACGGGGGTCGTCGCTGGCCAGGATGACTCCGGCTGACGCGATCGCGACGTCGGTCCCAGCGCCGATCGCGATCCCGACGTCGGCCTGCGCCAGCGCCGGGGCGTCGTTGACGCCGTCGCCGACCATCGCGACCTTGCGGCCCTCGTCCTGCAGCTGGCGCACCTTCGCGGACTTGTCCTCCGGGCGGACACCGGCGAAGTACCTGTCGATGCCGAGCTCTTCGGCGACGGTCTTGGCCACGGCCTCGGCGTCGCCGGTGATCATCACGACCTGCACTCCCTGGGCGTGCAGCGCGTCGACGGCCTGACGCGACTCGGGGCGGATCTCGTCGGCGAGCTTGAGCGCACCGGCGACCTGGCCGTCGACCAGCACGTGCAGGATGATCGCGCCGTCCGCGCGCCACTGGTCGGCAACCGCCAGCTCGGCGGTGTCGTGCTGCTCGAGCAGGTAGGGGCCGCCCACGGCGATCGTCTGCCCCTGGACCGTGGCGCTGACGCCCACGGCAGGAGAGGAGGTGAAGTCGGTGGCGCCAGGGACCTGCAGGCTGCGGGAACGTGCCGCCTGCACGATCGCGCGCGCCAGGGGGTGCTCGGAGTCGGACTCGGCAGCAGCGGCCAGCGCCAGGACGGTGTCTGACTCGTTGTCGCCGGTGGGGTGGACCTCGGTGACGGTCGGCTGACCCTTGGTGAGCGTCCCGGTCTTGTCGAACAGCACGGAGGTGACGGTGCGCATGCTCTCCAGGGCGAGCCGGTCCTTGACCAGCACGCCGCCGCGCGCCGCACGCTCGGTCGCGATGGACACCACCAGCGGGATGGCCAGACCGAGAGCGTGGGGGCAGGCGATGACAAGCACCGTGATCGTGCGGACGACGGCGTCGTCCGGCATACCGGCGACCGACCAGACCAACGCGGTGATCACGGCCGCACCCAGGGCGAACCAGAACAGCCACCCGGCGGCCGTGTCCGCCAGCCGCTGCGCCCGGGAGCTGGAGTTCTGGGCATCGGTGACCAGGCGCTGGATGCCGGCCAGAGCGGTGTCCTGCCCGACGGCGGTGACCTGGACGCGCACTCCGGAGTCGGTCGCCACGGTCCCCGCGACGACGGGGTCGCCCTCGGCCCGCCGTACCGGGCGCGACTCTCCGGTGATCATCGACTCGTCCATGCTGGCCGAGCCCTGCACGACCTTGCCGTCGGCGGGCACCCGACCACCCGGGCGCACGACCACCACGTCGCCGACCCGGAGGTCGGACGGCGACACGGTGACCACGTCCTCACCCTCGACACGTTCCGCCTCGTCGGGCAGCAGCGCGGCCAGCGAGTCCAGCGCCGACGTCGTCTGGGCCAGCGACCGCATCTCGATCCAGTGGCCGAGCAGCATGATCACGATCAGCAGCGCCAGCTCCCACCAGAAGTCGAGCTGATGGTCCAGCACTCCCAGGCTCGCACCCCAGGACGCCAGGAACGCGACCGTGATCGCCAGTCCGATCAGCAGCATCATCCCGGGCTTACGGGCCCGGATCTCCGATACGGCACCGGTGAGGAACGGCCGTCCGCCCCACACGTACATGACCGTGCCAAGGACCGGCGACACCCAGGCCAGGCCCGGGACGTCCGGCAGCGCGTAGCCCAGGATCATCGCGAACATGCCCGATGCGGCGACTACCGGCACGGCGATGACGAGCATGATCCAGAACAAGCGCCGGAACTGGCCGACGTGGTCGCCGTGCCCTCCGTGACCGGAGTGACCACCTGCATGGCCACTGTGGCCGCCGTGGTCGGTCTGGCCACCGTGACTGCTGTGGTCGGCGTGCATGGCGTGCTCGTCGGCTCCGCCGTGCCGGTCGTGCGCCGGATCGGGGCTGTCGTGGCCGCCGTGATCGTGGCTGTGCTGATCGGGTGCACTGTGCCCCGCGTGCACGTCATCACCAGAGAGGGCGGTCGGGTGGTGATGGTGCTCGTTGTGACCGGCGGTCCCATCGCCGGTCGGCACGTGGTGGTGCTGGTGGTCCTGGCTCATGGTGATCAGCCTTCGCTGGGTGGAGTAGATGGGCAAGAGGGGCGGCCGTGGGCGACTGGGTGCTCGCCCACGACCGCCGGGCTCAGGCCGCGGTGACGTACCGCTCGGGGTCAGCGTCGAACAGCGGCCCGCACGCGTCGCAGCAGAACCAGTACCGCGCGCCGTCGTGATCGCGGAACAGACCCGCGGCCTCGGCGTCGGCCTTGACGACCGAGCTGCCAGGCATGACGGGGCAGTCTGCGACGTCCTCGGCGCTCAGGCCGCTCGTGTCCGCGGCGTGGCCGCAAGCGGCAGCCGGTGCGGAACTTTCGTGCGCGTCACCGTGGTCGTGGGTGCCGTGGTCATGCGTGTGGCCGTGCGCCATGAGAAAGAAGCCCTTCGGTTCCGGATCAGGGGGAGGCAGATACGTCGCGTCAGCGCGTTCAGACCCGCTGCGCGCTGTAGCCGGCCTCGGCGACTGCGGCCAGCACGTTCGAGTCGTCCACAGGCGCGGAGCTCGTCACTTCGAGACGGCCCGTCGAGGCGCTCACCTTCACGCCATCCACTCCCGGCACCTGGGTGACCTCTTCGGTCACCGACATCTCGCAGTGGCCACATGTCATTCCGGCCACTGCGTAGGTCGTGGTGGTCTGGCTCATGAATCTATCCCTTCTGTCAGGTACCCATAGGGGGTATGTTCCAGAGAGAACATACCCAGCCCGGGTATCCTATGCAAGGGGCGAGCATGAACAAGTTCGACGTCGTCGTGGTAGGGCACGGCGCGGCCTCGCAGGCTGCGCTCCGGGAGCTGAGAGCCAACGTGCCACACCTGTCCTCGGCCCTGATTGCCGACGCGGGCGGCATCAACCGCACCCCGGTCACCAAGAGCGTGCTCACGGGCCGGAGCGAGCGGATCGAGGCACATGCAGCGTCTGGAGCTAAAGCCCTTTCACGGAACCTGGGTTATACAACCAAGTACGGCACGCCCGTGACCCTCTGCTTCTGAGAGAGGTACTGACATCACTTCCTGGTGGGACACAAGACAGCGCCTGCAAGCCGGCAACAGGAGCATCCTGGTCGAAGCTTCTGACGACTCGGTCTACGTTGCACTCGTTCTCGACGAGGCGTCTCCGCTGACGGCTCGCGCACACGCATTCGTCGTGCGTGCCGACGACGGGCGTGTTCACCAGCTGAATCCCATGCTCGCCGTGCAACTGGCAGACGAGGAAGCTCTCTATACCGGTGTAGTCGCTGCAGGTAAGGACGCCCCTCCGTTCGTCCACTTTGTGTTTGTGAAGGGTGCTCCGGGTCGAATCGAGGCAGGCCTAGCTCCCGATGGTTCGCCCGTCGCGGTCGACCTATCCCCTAATGGATGGGGAGCAGCAGTCCAGGCAGCAGCGCGTTCACCAGGTTTTGAGTTCTGAGCCATGTGTGTCGAGCCGATGATGGTCCACCACGAGGGAGCTATCGAGATGGCTCAGACTGAGGTCGAGGACGGGGCCAACGAGGCGGCAGTCGAGATGGCCAGCACCATAGTCAGCTCTCAGACCAGCGAGATCCGGACGACGGAGGGCCTGCTCGCAGGCATGTGACCCCGGCGGCGGTGCGCTGACCTCGCTGCGGCGCACCGCCCACGGCTGCCGATACGGGTACTAGTGGGTCCGGCGATGGGTTTTGCCCGCTGCCCGCTGGCTGTGGTCCTGGTGCTCAGGCGTGTATCCGAGCCCGTCCAGGACTACCCGGGTGAGTCGGGCGACCCCGTCGAGGTCCTTCATCTCACCGGCCGCTTCCAGCGCGCGGCGGCAGTACACAGCGAGCTCCTCCGCGTCGAGGTCTGAGCGCACCAGATGCTCTGCCGCCGCCTGTGCGATCAGGTCAGTGAAGACACCATGCAGACGGCGCTCCACGTCGGCGACCTCGGGCCCGCGATGCACCAGTGACCTGATGTCCGCGGAGGAGTGTCGGCCTCGGTGGAAGCAGATGGACGCGTACTCCTCGGCGACGGCCACGAGCCGGGCGCCCGGCGGTTGAGTCTTTCCGCGCAGGTCTTCCAGCGTCCGGAGATGGTCCTCGACGTGCCGTGCGTGGTGGGCGACCAGGATCGACTCGACGTCCGAGAAGTATTTGTAGAGGGTTGCCCGTCCGATACCCGCGGCCTCTGCCACCTGCGACATGGTCAGTGAGAGCGGTCCGTGCTCTTCGGCCAGTCGCCAGGCGGCCTGTGTGATGGCGTCACGTACGGATCGGCGGTGTCCGTCGATCGATTCCTCCCACAGCTTCGGCACCTGACGATGATACGCCTCGTCGCTGATGTGACACTCTGTACATGCTCGATACAGTCTGTATCGAACGACGAGAGCGACCACCGCTGACCCGAGGAGACGACGATGACCGAGAACGCACCCGGCCCGACCGCAGGCAAGGCGGCCCAGGGGCATCCAGGCCCGCCCCGGTGGGCCAAGATGCTTGCCATCGGCGCTGTCGTCGCCGTGATTGTGATTGTCGCGGCGATGCTGCTCGCCGGCGGTGGGCACGGTCCCGGGATGCACGGCTGATGCAGATGTCACCGGGGATCCGGAAGCTGATGCTGACGGTCCATGTCACGGCCTCGGTGGGTTGGATCGGAGCGATCGCCGCATACATCGCCCTCAACGTGCCGACCTACGTCAGCGACGACGAGCAGACCGTCCGGGCGGCGTACCTGATGATGGAGCCCGTCCTGCGGTATGCCCTCATCCCGCTTGCGGCGGTGGCCCTGATCACCGGGATCGTCCAGGCCCTCGGGACACCCTGGGGGCTGGTGCGGCACTACTGGGTCACGATCAGCCTCGCCCTGACCGCGTTCGCGTTCGTGGTCCTGGTGCTCCACCTGCCGGCCGTCGAGGCGATGTCCGCCGTCGCCGCGGAACCGACGGGTGACGTCGACCAGCTCGGCGGGGACCTGTTCCATGCCGTGGGTGGTTTGGTCGTGCTGCTGGTCCCGCTGGTGCTGAACATCTACAAGCCGCGTGGGATGACCCGCTACGGCTGGCGTCGCGCACAGGACCGCCGCACGACGAGCCCACACACCTGACCTGCACGATCAGTGCGCATCGTGGCAGCGAAACGAGGCCCAGGACGGTCCTCATCGCCATCTGGTGTTGCCGGACACCGTGTCCATACCGTTACTGTTGGGCTCGCTATGAACCTGACTCGTGCCGCTCGCTCGCTGCTCGCCGCTCCTCGGCGCGGGTTCGCGAGCGTCCTGACGGTCATGTTCCTCGTGCTCGCTGTCCTGGGTGTGCAGGCCGTGTGCGGTGTCCATCCGCATCAGGTCGACCACAGCGGCACGCCGTCGCACGGCGCCGTCGAAGAGCACGCGCACTCCGTCGCCGCGGCGGATCATGCCGCGCAGATCGGTGCGGAGCACCCCGGCGAGGACCCGAACGACTGCGCTGAAGACCGCACGGTGACCGCGCGGTACGACCGGACGCTGTCGCCCTCGATGGACCTGGCCGGGGCGCCGTCCCTTGCCCAGCAGTGGCTGGTGCCCGACATCGGGCACCACGAACGCCAGGCTCCGTCGGGCCTGGCCCGAGCGGCAGCGCCGTCGCTGCATGCCCTGGGGATCTCCCGGACGTAGACCACCTCACCGCGTCGACACCACCCCACCTGGGTGTCGGCCGGTTCAGCGCGCCCCGAAGGGTCGCGCGTGTGGTTCTACTCCGATCCGAAAGGTCCCAGCTTTCATGGAGCCCAGCTTCAACCCGACCCCGGCCGTGCGCGGCCGTGGTCGTCACCGGGCGGCGCGCCGCCCCGTCCTGGCCGACGTCGCCCGAACCGCCACCGAGCAGATCACCACGTTCGCCGGCCGTACCGCCGTGGCGGCGGCGGCCGGTTCCGGCGTCCTGCTGTCCCTGGTGGCCGCCCCCGCGCAGGCCGCGCCGGCCACGGAACTCAGCGCCTCGCTAGCCAGCCAGCCGGTCCAGGGCGCGCTGAACTCGGCTGCCCTCAACGCCCTGACCACCCAGGCCAAGGAGTCTGTCGCCGCCGCCCCCGTGGTGACCGTCGCTCCCGATGCGGAGCTGAAGGTCGAGACGGCCGCCGTCTCCGTCGTCTCGGCCGAGGAGAACGAGGAGTACCAGGCGGAGCTCGCCGCCGAGGCCGAAGCAGAGGCGGAGGCAGAAGCCGCCGCAGCCGCCGAGGAGGAGGCAGAAGCCGCCGCGGCTGCCGATGCGGAGGCTGCCGCCGCCGTCGCGGTCGACGTCCCGGCCTCTGCGAAGGGGTCGGCCATCGTGTCCATCGGGATGCGGTACCTCGGGGTGCCGTACCTGTGGGGCGGCGAGACCCCGGCCGGGATGGACTGCTCCGGGTTCACGTCCTACGTCTTCGCGCAGGTCGGGATCAACCTTCCCCGGACGTCGTCCGAGCAGCGGTACGCGGGGACCGAGGTGCCCTGGTCCCAGGCGCAGCCCGGTGACCTGCTCTGGTCGCCCGGCCACATAGCGATCTACGCCGGTGACGGCATGCAGATCGAGGCACCGGTGCCGGGCAAGTCGGTCCGGTACACCCAGGTCTGGCAGTCCAACCCGGTCGTCCTGCGGGTCGGCTGACCTACATGGCGTGAGGGCGGGCCGATGCCCGCCCTCACGCCGCTCACCGGGTGGCGTGCTCCCGCCACTGCGATGTCTCGGTACCGCTTGAGTTGAGAGACCTTATGCACCCCCACCTGAGTCCTGACCTGTCCACCGGAGCGATGCCGAGGCGCCGCTCGCGCCCGCCGGTGCGCGAGGTCGTGCTGGCCACGCTGTTGCTGCTCGGGCTCGCCCAGCTACCCGCATCGGCACACGGCCAGCTTGCGCCGTCGGCCCCTGCAGCCCCGAGGGATGAGGTCGCCCTGCCTGTGGCCGAAGCCCCGGTGGCCCTCCAGTCCCTGCGGAACGATCCGAGCCCTGCCGTCGCGGCCTCCGTACCTGAACCGACAACGGGCGACCACCACACCACCGTGGCCGGGTTCCCGACCCCGCTCGCCCTGGCCGGCGGGGCCGTGATCCTGGTGCTCGCGATCCTTCTGGCGATCACGACACTCACCAGGCAGCGACACGACGCCGATTCCCGTATGCCCACGAGAAAGGCCCAGTCGTGGCTCGACCAAGATCCATTGTCATGACCGTCGGGATCACGCTCGCCGTCGGTCTTGTCGTCGCCGCGCTCATCATCCCGAGGCTGGCCGCCGATACCCTGCACGACGGCCAGAGCGACACCGGAGCAGCCCCAAAGATGGAACATATCCACGGGATCGGGATCAATCCGGGCGACGGCGTCGTCTACGCGGGAACGCACCACGGCCTGTTCCGGATCGCCGACGGCCAGGCGAGCCGGGTCGCGGACCGAGTGCAGGACTACATGGGATTCACCGTCGCCGGACCGGGCCAGTTCCTGGCCAGCGGCCACCCCGGCCCAGGACAGGGCGGCCCGAGCTCGGTCGGCCTCATCGAGAGCACCGACGTCGGCCAGACCTGGAAGACGCTCTCCTTGAGCGGCCAGGCGGACTTCCACGCACTCGAGTACCGCCACGACCGCGTGTACGGGCTCAACTCGATGACTGGCCAGCTCCTGGCCAGCACCGACAAGAAGTCCTGGGAAGAGGTCAGCAGCGCCCCGATCGCGGACTTCTCTGTCAGTCCAGCGGACGCCGACGTCCTGGTGGCCACCACTGAGCAGGGCCTGGCCCGCAGCACGGACGGCGGAGCCACGTTCGAGCTGGTCGGGTCCGCACCGGTGATGATCTTCGTTAGCTGGGCCGACGACGGCACGCTGGCCGGCGTGACCCCGGACGGCGTCGTCTACACCGCGCAGGATCCCACCGATGAGTGGACCGAGCAGGCTCGCCTGGACGGGCAGCCCGAGGCACTGACTATCGCTTCAGGCACGCAGATCTACGCAGCCGCCGACGGCAACGTGCTCGCCTCCACCGACGGCGGGGCCACGTTCTCCCCGATGGTCGATCAGTGAACTGCTCCACAGGCGTCGGCCCAATGGCCAGGACGTACGCCACGACACCGACGGCTCGAGGGTGCACGTTCGCTCGTCACCTACTGCACGTTCCACACCACTGCCTACGTCGGAGGAAGCGATGAGGCATGGACGAGATGCGCCCTCGTCCCGGCTCGTGGCCCTGGCCGAGGGCTCAGGGGCGCAGACGCGGCGTAGCCGAGGACGGCGTCGCAAGGGCCGGCACGCGGCCTCACCGCGCCGCACGTTACCTCCGGCCACAGGGCAATGGTCGTTGACTCTTGGTTTGGGGATCGCTCTGGCCACCACGACATCGTTCACGGTCGCCGCGAACGTCGGGGCGGCGGGAGACGATGAGCACGACCGGTCAGGAGGGGCTGACGCCGTAGTGGCATCCGGTCCGTCGCCGTCGAGCATGGCTGCGGCGGTGCCCGACCGGCGGAGCGGAGCGTCACGCGGTCAGGAGCGTTCACCACGCGGAACATCTGCCGCTGGTGTCATCGTGCCCCCTGATGCGTCGATGCCGGTCGAGGAGTCGGCACCTGTGCGGGTCGAGGCCCCGCCGGTCCTGCCTGGTTGCGATGGCGAAGCGACAGGCTCGGGACTCAACGGCCAGGTGCCGCAGAGCGAGTTGTGCGACCTGTGGGACGGCCACCCGCCGATCCGTGCCGACGCGGCCGTGGCGTTTGCGCGCATGAACGAGGCATACAGCGCTCGGTTCGGTGAGTCGATATGCATCACGGACGGCTACCGCAGCTACGCGCAGCAGGTCGCCGCGAAAGCGGCAAAGCCCACCCTGACGGCAACACCGGGCCGGTCTAACCACGGCTGGGGGCTTGCCGTGGACATATGCGCCGACGGCTACGCCGGTGAACGCTGGGACTGGCTCAAGGCGCACGGTCCCGAGTACGGGTGGGACAACCCGGAATGGGCACGGGAGGGCGGCTCTGGACCGTACGAACCATGGCACTGGGAATTCACTGCCGCCGTGGCGCAGATCGACGACCACTGAGGCACCAACTTCGACCAAACATGGTCCCTGTCCGGCATGCTGCGAGCGTGCCAGACGGCGATGCGCGAGATGGAGGATCACATCACCGCCGCATTCAACAGGTCCGAACGCCATACCCAAGGGGGGTACTATCCGGGCGTGCTTGAGACTTCACCGGCCCGTGCTGCGACGTCGACCCCTGGTCTGACGGCGTGCAGTCTGTGCGCCGGAGAGACACTGGGTGAGACCGACACGATGCCGGGCGGCCAGCTCGCCCGGCTGTGCCGACTGGACGCGGCCGGCGTTGCGCGCCTGACCCTGTCCGAGTGCCTGGACGAATGCGAGCGGGGAGACGTCGTCGTTGCACGTCCGAGCGGCGCCGGGCGTGAGGCAGCAGGCAGGCCCGTGTGGTTCGAACGCCTCGCCGGCGACGAGCCGACCGCCCGGCTTTGCCAGTGGCTCCAAGACGGCGGCCCCGGCGTCGAAGACGTCCCTGAGGAGCTGGTACCCCTGATCATCGACCGGGCAGGATCGAACGACATGTGACGGACGCCGGGCTCAGGTCGGACACACGACGGCGACGGTCTTGGGACGACGCCACGTTCGCGCGGCGAGCCTCGGCATCGATCAGCGCGGCCCTGTCCGTTCAGATGACGGGTTGAAGAGACGCGGGTCTTGAGACCCGCGCCTCCTGGTCACTCGGCTCGGTTTGTCGCTCAGCCGGCGACCGTATCCAGGTCAACCGCGGTGGCCTCCGCACGCTGTCGGGTCCGTAGTGCGGCGAGGGTGATGACACCGCCGAAGACCGCGACGACTGCTGCGCCGATGAACGCGGCGGAGTAGCCACCGGTCAGTGCCTCCGGGTCGACGGCGCCGGCCGCGATCGTCGAGCTCAGCACCGTCAGGGCCGCGAGCCCCACGGCCGAGCCGATCTGATAGCTGGTGTTGACCAGCCCCGAGGCCACGCCGGTCTCCTCCGGCCGGGCCGCGCCGATCGCCGTGCCGAGCGACGGTACGAACGCCAGCGCCATACCGAACGCCGCGACCAGCGAGGCGGGCAGCACGTCGACGACATAGGTGCCGTCCGGGCGGGCGAACGCCAGCCACGCGAGGCCGGCGGCGAGGAACCCGAACCCGGCGACGATCAGGGCCCTGGCGCCGAACCGTGCCAGGAGCCGCGGTGCGACGAGCGTCATGCCGAGCACGATCAGCACCGTTATCGGGAGCAGGGCCGCCCCGGCCGCGAACGCCCCGGCGCCCAGGACCTGCTGCAGGTAGAGGTTCAGGAAGAACCACATGGGCACCCAGGCTGCACCGAGCAGGAGCTGGGCGAGGTTCGCCGCACCGAGCAGCGGGGTACGGAAGATCGCCAGCCGCAGCAGCGGCTGCCGCGAACGGGCCTGGATGACGAAGAACGCGGCGAGCAGGACCACGCCGGTGCCGAGCGCGATCAGTGTCTCAGTGGCGGTCCAGCCCGCCTCGGGAGCGCGGACGACGCCGTAGACGAGAGCCGCGAGGCCGACCGTGCCGGTGGTCGCGCCACCGACGTCGACGGAGCCGCGCCCACCTGCGACGGCGGGTAGTGCACTGGGCGTGAGTAGGACGACGAGTGCGGCGATCGGGACCGTGATGTAGAAGACCCATGGCCAGCTCGCCCACTCGGTGAGCACGCCGCCGAGGAAGACGCCGGCTGTGCCGCCGATCGGCGCCGCCGCGCCGTAGACGGCGAACGCGCGAGGCAGTTCGCTGGTGCCGCCGAAGAGGGCCATCAGCAGGCTGAGCGCCGCCGGGGCGATGAGCGCGGCGCCCGCACCCTGGACCGCGCGTCCGGCGATCTCAACGCCGATGTTGCCGGCCGCCCCGGCGAGCACGGAACCGGCGGCGAGGATCAGCCAGCCGCTGGTGAACACCTTCCGGGCTCCGAGGAGGTCCGAGAGCCGCCCGCCGAGGAGCAGCAGGCCACCGAAGGCGACGACGTAGGCATTGAACACCCAGGACAGCGACTCGGGCGTGAACCCGAGCTCGGCCTGCATGTCCGGAAGGGCCACGCCGATGATCGACGTGTCCATGATGACGACGAACTGGGCTGCGGCGATGAGCGCGAGCCCGAGCCACCGGCGTCCTGCCGGGGCTGCCGTTGGTGCTGACATGTCATTCCCTCTCTCCCACGGGATACCCAGTGGGGGTACCCGTTCAGTGGGGTATGTGTATACCCCCGGGGGGTACTGAGTCAACAGGAAAGCAGATCGAGGTGGGGCGGCGGTGGACGATCGCGTCACGGGATCCAGCCGCCGCCGCTATGACTTCCTGGGCTTCGTCGACCCCGTCCAGGACGTACCAGGGGTGTCGGAGCGACTGAAGGACCGATCTGCCGCCTCACCAGCGCGGATACCGCTGTCCCTTCTGACATGTGGTAAACCCCGCAATTCCGGCACATTAAAGTCTGAGTGTGGGTGGCAAGCGGTGCCACGTGTCGGTCGTCAGACAGCCACTCATGGTGCAGGTCGAGCTCGATCGCGGCCAGGATCCGCGACCTGCTGCGCAGGTGTCGCCAGGTTGGGGGCGCGGACAGGATCTCGTCCGAGCAGTCTCAGTCCGAGCGCAGATAAGGGATCTGTGCTCACCACCAACGCGTCCGTGGCAGCTGACCGTCCTGTCTGATAGCGATCGGTCGTGTCGTTCAGGGCGCGAGGGCGGCCGTGATCTGTTCGTGTGTGGGTAGGTCTAGTCGGCAGCAGGTGGTCGTCGCGACCGGTCTACCGGTGGCGCCGTCCAGCCCGTCGATCACCAGGGTCGGGGAGGGGTAGTCGCCGACGACCACCTGTACGTCCACCTGGATGCCGGTCTCGGCTCCGGCGTTCCGGATCAGGTTAAGCAACCCGTCGACCAGGGGGCAGTCGGGGACCTGCAGCACCTGTACCCGTCGTGAGATCGGTTGTGAGCTGTCGCTGAGTGTCATCGTGGGCCTTCCCTGGTGCGTCAGGCGGGTCGCGGCGCGTACATGATCACGGCGACGCCGGCGAGGCAGACCAGTGCACCGATCGCGTCGTAGCGGTCTGGTCTGAAGCCGTCCATCACCATGCCCCACGCCAGGGATCCGGCGACGAAGATCCCGCCGTAGGCGGCCAGGATGCGGCCGAAGTTGGCGTCGGGCTGG
>NZ_JAMTCT010000035.1 GCF_024171995.1 Promicromonospora umidemergens
AGGGGCTTCCCCCCGAATGGTGGACACGGCTTTGTGTCATGCGGCAAGGTCGAGTGTAGCAGTATGAGCGTTCTCGTAGTCGATAGGACTTAGATAGCCGCAGTAGGAGTGCCTACGTCGTGTGTTGTAGCGGATGATCCACCGGAACACGGCCAGACGGCAGGCCCGGGCCCCGTCCCAGCGGCGCTTGCCCTGCAGCGTCTCGCGCTTCAGGGCAGCGTTGAAACTCTCGGCCAGAGCGTTGTCGGCACTCGTGCCCACCTTGCCGCGTGAGACGGTCACGCCCAGCCTGGCGCAAGCGGCCAGGAAGCCAGCGGAGCAGTACTGGGCGCCGTTGTCGGAGTGGAAGATCGCCCCGGCCAGCGACCCGCGTTCCCGCTGCGCGGCTTCCAGGGCGTCGATCACCAGGGTGTCGCGCATGTGGTCGGCGATCGCCCAGCCGACCAGGCGCCGGTTGAAGCAGTCGATCACCGTGGCGAGGTAGAGGAACTGCCCGTCCCCGGTCGGCAGATAGGTGATGTCGCCGACGTACTTGCGGTTCGGCGCATCCGCAGTGAAGTCCCGCTCCAGCAGGTCAGGGACCATCGGCGCGTCCGTGGCCGGCACCGTCGTGCGGACCTTCTTACGCAGGTGCAGACCCACGATCCCGAACCGGCGCATGACCCTCGCGACCCGCTTCTCGTTGACCGGCCGGCCCGTCTTGTCGGCCAGCTCCGGGGTGATCCGCGGGGCACCGTAGGTCGTGTCCCACTCGGCGTGCACGGCCCGGATCTGCTCGGCCAGGGCCTGGTCGGCGGCCTGCCGGACCGCCCGCTTCGCTGCTCCGGCCACCCACTTGTAGTACGAGGACCGGTTGATCCCCAGCACCACGCACATCCGCTTCACCTCGAAGGTGTCCAGGTGATCGGCAACGAACTGGAAGCGGTTCACCAGTTCGTCTCCCCGGCGAAATACTTCGCCGCCTTGCGCAGGATCTCGCGCTCGGTCGTCAGCAGAGCCTTCTCCGCCTCGAGCTTCCTGACCTGCGCCTCCAGCTCGGCCACCCGCCCCGACGGTGGCTTGCCGACCGTCTCAGACTTGATCCGCGGGCCCCGCAACGAGGGTTCCTCGCCCCGGCCCGCACGGGCCTTGACGACCCAATCCCGCAACGTCCCTCTGCTCACCCCGAGGTCGGCTGCGATCCCACGCAACGTCGCCCCGGGCGTGGACTCGTACAGGGCCACAGCATCAGCCCTGAACTCGTCCGAATAGTCCTTCATGGACATAAATCTGACTCGCTTCCTCCGGATCAAGCAGATCCAGTATCAGCGTGTCCACCAAACGGGGGGAGCCCCCCCAGTCCCCCACCTGGCACACCCCCGCCCGGTTCGTCACCGGCAACACCGAGCTCGGCGGACGCATGCTGCGCAAGGGCGAGGCGATCGTGTGCGCGGTCGCGCACGCCACCAAGACCGAGCACGAAGGCGCCGACCTCATCTGGGCCTCCACCAGTCGCGCCACCCTCGGATTCGGCGCAGGCGTGCACCGGTGCCCCGCATCCCGTGTGTCTCGGATCATCACCAAGACCGCCGTCGAGCAGGCTCTGATTCAGCTGCACGCGCTGAAGCTGGACGTCCCGATCAAGGACCTCCCCTTCGTGCCCGGCCTGTGGGCCCGCTCCGCGGCCACCCTCCCGGTCACCTTCGAGCCCACCCACGCGCCCGGCTCGGCGCAGCGGGACCCCGTCAGCGTCTAACGCAGCCCAGGCCCATGGGCCGGACAGACCTGCGCGCCACCGTTCTGGGCCCGCACGAGCCTGCCCTGCAGCCGCACGTAAGACCTCCCACCTGCCTTCCGAGAGGAATCCCCGCCATGCCCACTCCCCCACGCCACCACCGCTCCGTTGCCGCGGCATTCACCACGCTCTGCGCGCTCCTGGCGCTCTCCGCGTGCACAGCCGGGCTCGACGACGACGCCGGGACCGTCGACCCGTCGGCTGGCACCAGCGGACGGGACGACCTGCTGACCGAGGGTGGTGAGCTCCTGATCTGGGCGTGGGAGCCCACGCTGAACCAGGTCGTGGCGGACTTCGAGGCCGACTACCCGAACGTTGACGTCGAGCTCGCGAACGTCGGCACAGGGAACGACCACTACGTTTCCTTGCAGAACGCGATCAGTGCCGGTTCGGGCGTGCCGGACATCGCTCAGGTTGAGTACCACGCCCTGCGCCAGTTCACCATCGCCGATTCGCTGGCTGACCTCAGCCCATACGGCGCAACCGACCTGAGTCGAACGTTCTCCCCGGGCACCTGGGACGCCGTCACCGGCGGCACCGACGCCGTGCATGCGCTGCCTATGGACTCCGGGCCGATGGCCCTGTTCTACAACCAGCGAGTCTTCGCCGACGCCGGCGTGGCCGTGCCGACAACATGGGAGGAGTTCATCGACGCCGCCGAGGCGATCCACACCCACGACCCCGACACCTACATTACCGCGGACAACGGGATCGCGACGGTCACGACTTCCATGATCTGGCAGGCCGGCGGCCACCCCTTCCAGGTCGAGGGCACCGACGTGACCGTGGATCTGGCCGACGAGGGCACGCTGAAGTTCGCGCGCATGTGGCAGCAGCTCATCGACGCCGGCCTGGTCGCCGACATCCCCGACTGGTCCGACGAATGGTTCCAGGGCCTCAGCGACGGCTCGATCGCCGCACTGGTGACCGGTGCCTGGATGCCCGCCAACCTCACCACCGGCGCTGCCCCGGCGTCCGGCGACTGGCGCGTGGCCCGCATGCCCCAGTGGACCGAGGGCGCCAACCAGACCGCCGAACTCGGCGGATCCGCCCTCGCGCTCACCGAAGCCAGCCAGGCCAAGGAACTGGCCTACGCGTTCCTGAAGTACGCCAACATCGGCGATGGTGTCACCACGCGGTTGGACGCCGGCGCGTTCCCGGCCACGATGCGGGACCTGACCGACCCCGCCTTCCTCGCCCAAGAGCCTGAATACTTCGGTGGGCAGCAGATCAACCGGATCCTTGCCGACTCCGCAACGCACGTCCTGCCCGGCTGGCAGTACCTGCCCTACCAGGTCCACGCCAACACCATCTACCCCGACACCGTCGGCCAGGCGTATACCGGCTCGAGGACGCTGACCGAGGGGCTCGCGGACTGGCAGGAATCGATCCTCGGCTACGGCGACGAGCAAGGTTTCACCGTAGGGCACCCCAGCGAGTAGGGGGCCCGTCCCCGAGAGCGGCAGGCGCACCATCGCTGCTACCAGCGATCAATACGGCGACACGGGATCCCGGGTGTAGCCCGAGCCAGGTCCGACGCTGTCCCGACTCGAACGGGACGCACATCGGGGCCATTCGAGTCAGATCGTCCACGGGCGCCAGAACGAACCGTCCGCACCACTGAGGAGTGCGTCTTTGAGGGCTGCGGGACGCACATCACGTTCAGCCAGCTCGGCCAAAGCGAGCCACTCGACTCCGGGGCGGAGCTCGTCCCGGTCGGCGGCAGTGATGTCGACGTGGGCCTCGAACACCAGGGTGATCACGCTGTGAACCTCGCCAGTCCGGGAGTGGTGATGATCGACGACCCCTGCGAATCCGGCAATCGTGGCCACCAGACCGGTCTGTTCGGCCACGTGTCGTAGGAGTGTGCTGTGGACGGGCTGACCATCAATGGAGCCCCCGGGCAGGTGGGACCATCCCAGTCCCTGATCATCGACCACGAGGAACTTGCGGTCGTTCCGGATCAAGGCTTGAGCGATGACCTGAACGCCGGCGAGATGGCTGCCCGGGGTGGCCGCCGGCGGCGGCGGGAGTGAGCCTTGGGTGATCGCTGCTCGAGCCCGTGCCTCGTGCGGGCTCAGGCCTCGCGGAGTGGGGAAGAAGCCGAGCTCCTGGTCTGACCTGGCTTTCAGGATTTTCCGCAGCGCCTCGCGGTACAGCTTGCTCGGCCAGCGGACCTCCCCACGCTCGTATCGACCGATCTCGCTCCCCCGCAGCCCACCTGACCGCCCCGTCTTGACACGGACGTATTCATTGACCGCTGCGGCAAGCTCCGCTCTCGACATCGCCTGCCCAGAGCCGGAGGGCGACGACGTCGCTTTTCGCTGGGTCCGGAGCTGTTCGTTCCTCACCGCCCACCCGCCCATGCACTCGACTCCTCATCGCCACAGTGACGCCGTACGCGACAGGCCACCATCCACTCCCGGTAGAGCCTCGCCAGCACCCACACCCCCTTAGCCCTCAACTGGGCTCGCCCCGTCCTGCCGCGCGCACCCCACCGTGACCGACAACGGCGTATGCCGGTGCGAGCCGGCCATCCATCCCCGCCAGCGAGGGCACTGCGTGCACCTGCCCGGCACGCTGGCGCCTGGGTCGAACTCCTCGTGCTTGAGAATCTCGAATCTCGACGTGGCCGGGTCCAGGTCCAGGACCGCCGCGAGGAACGCGGCACCAGAGCAGTCACGGGTCGCGACCTGTGCGGCCAGCAGGAGAACCTGCTCTGTGTGTCTGGCTGTCTCGAACCACAGCGCCTCCGGTCGGACGCTGACCTCGATCAGCTTCACGTGGCACAGTGCGGCGATCTGGCTCAGAGCATGAGCGACCCGGTCGACGCCGATGCTGGTCGTGGTCATGACGCCTGCTCCAGCACTGTCTGGGCGAGCGCGGCGGCGTCGAGCAGTCGGGTGCGGGCGCGGCCGATCAAGGCGCCGCCGGCAAGGCCTGACCGCGCCACGACCCGCGCTAGGTAGACCTGTTCCGTGCCGGTCGCGACACGGACCAGCGGGTGACGCAGGACATCCCGCGCGGCGGGTCCATCCATCAGGTCGCAGGCATCGGTCACGACCCGGTGCGCGATGTCCTCACCAGCTCGACGGACCTTCAGGTCCGAACTGAGACAGGCGATCGAGGCAACGAGCAGGGCCAGGCGAATCCGGAAGCCGACGTCGCCGTCGTCCACTGGTGTCCGGGCGTCGTACCGGTCGAGCATCTCCCGGGTCGCTTCACCGCGCCGCGCAGGTGGTACGCACAACACGGTCAGGCAGTCCCGCACCTGCTGCTCCCACGCCTGTCGTGGCTCACAGGCGTCGATGACTCGGCACGCCGCGGGCATGTCCCCCCTCATGATCCGGTCGACGATCATTGCCTGCCGGCCCTCGAGCAGCCGGGAACTGGCCCGGTCGTAGGTCTCGGCCAGGTCGGCTGCCGCCGACCAACGGCCGACCGCAGTCTCGGCGGTGATCCCGCCAACCAGGAGGTGCGTACGGACCTGGTACTCCAGGGTGCGGCGTTCCTCAGGAGTCGCCAGGACGTTGCCCAGGGGTAGCCGCGCATCGCCGATCCGGACCGGCACCAGCCCGTGGACGGCGTGCAGCAGCAGGCGCAGCCCGGCCACGACCTGACCCGGACCGCTCTCCAGACCGTGCAAGCGCGCCAGGGTGATCCCGGGCCCGAGCATCCGGGCAGCCTGCGGCGCGGTCAGGCGCCGCGCCGGTTCGACGTACGCGCGCAGGTGGGACTGGCACAACTGGCGCGCCAGGTCGAGCGCCCCGCAGTCCTCGGCGACCATCGCGGCCCGGCCGAGGGCCCGGGTCGCAGTCACGACCGCCTCGACCGGGTCGCGGACCGCATGGGCTTCCCGAGACATCTGGTCGACGGCGTCGATGCGTCGTGTCAACGGCCCGATGTGCGGACGCGGGCGGGCGACCAGCGGGAGCAGCCGGGTGACCGAAGCCAGGCCAGCTTTGTCGATCGAACCGTGAGCCCGCGGTGCGCCCCGCAGTCTGCTCATATCAGGGAGCGAAACCGCTGATCGGGACTGGGTCGTCATCGTCTCTCCTGGGACCACAATGCGTTGCGGATAGCGACGGCCAGGATCTGCTGGTCGGTCGGTGAGAAACCGAGCCGGTTCCATTGCGCTGCTACTACTAGACGAAGGTCGAGACGCAGCGCCTCAGGCACCGCCGTGCGCGGGGTCGGGAGGAAGCCCTGGTTGGTAGCGCCTAGCCGAGTGGCCGCGTGGGTGAGCTCTGCTGCCCAACGGGCCGCGTACGGGTCAAGATCCAGGAGCGCCGCAGCGGGCGTACGCAGGAGGGCACTGAGCATCTCGGTCAGGCCATGAGCCCGGATCCGGGCCGGCTCTGCCAACGGTGCCGCCCCAAGCCAGTGCTCATCGACGAAGTCGGCGGTCTGTGCGTCGCTCAAGCCCGCTGCGCGGCATATCACCGTGGTCAAGATCCCGGCGATGTGCCGCGGCGCCAGCAGCGGCCGGTCGCGCGCGTAGTCCAGGACCCCCCGACTGTCCGCGCAGTGCAGGTCCATGAGTGCACGGCGCCGGTCTGCGTCGTACTTGGGTTGTGTCGACCGTGGCCTGGTCAGGCGAGGTTCGGGTGTAGGTGGGGACGTTGCGGTCCAGGGCACTGGGTTGTCGAGTGCCCCGGGCCGGTTCAGCACGAGTATCGCCTCCTCCACCAGGAGATCTTGGAGGTAGACGCGCCAGCCCTTGTCGTGGTTCAGGAACCACCAGCGACCCCCTCGGTGAGCGCACAGCCCGTCTAGGATCACGGCCACAACGTCCGGCCCGCTGGCGCAGTCCGTCTCGGGGAACAGAACATCGAGCTGGGACCACCCCGCGACGTCCGCTGCATCAGGCGTCGGACCGGGGGATACCGGGGTCGGGTCAGTCAGTTTGTCGGCGGTGGGTAGGTAGATGACCGTGCCGGTCATTCGGCCCATCCGATCCCGAGGACGCCGTCGGCGCCGGAGACCGGGGCCGCCCGGGTGCGTAGTGACTCGAAGACTAGGCGTGTTCCGAATCGCCCCCACAAGAACTCGGTGTCGTCTGGGTCCGGGAGGACTCGGCTGGTGCGAGACACTGCGTCGGCAGCCACGCCCAGGCGGCTGGTCTCAAGCGAGTGCCCTCGCCTGTGTAGGGCCATGAATGCTTCGGCATCCTCGGCGGCGCGCAGCACTGTCAGATACATCCCCCCGGTTCCGACATACAGGTCAGGCTCGGTGAGCCGGTTTAGTTCACGCTGGGTCAGGCACGACGCGACGGCGTCCTCAGCTACGACTCGGCCGCGCTCGTCACCCAACGCGATTCCGGCCATCTGCAGCGCCCGGCCGATGCCCGGGGTCCCGTGCGCCCACGTTGGCTCTGACGGGCCTGGTTGGTGCACGCGCCCCGTGCGGAGCTCGTCCAGGCTCAGCTGCTGGGGCCACCAGGTCACCTTGTCGGGGGTCTCCTGCCTCCACCGCGTGTACCAGCCGGTGATGTGCCGGATCGCCTCAGCCTGACCCGGCACTGCGTAGCCGGCACGGTAGCTCGCTGCGAGGAACGCAAGAATGCCCGCGCCGCCACGTGCCATCCCGAAATCCGCGTACCCATTCGGTTGTTTGTCCCCCACCGGTGTTGTGGGCTGGGGGGCGCTGGCGCTCCACCACCCGGGGAGGAGCACCTCCGAGAGAATGCGGTCTTTTGAACGGTCGACCAGGTAGGACAAGACGCCTGACAGTGCCCCGCTGACTGCCTCGTCGAGCGCGGTGCCGCGCGCGGGCTGGTGTACGGCGCGGCGCAGCAGCACCATCCCGAGCCCGGTCAGACCTGTCATGAGGTCGAACTCGCTGCCGTGCGTCGGTGCTCCCGCCTCAATCCGGTCGTTGACGGCTTCGAACCGCTCAGCGGTCAGCTCCACGAGTATTTGGTCCAGTGCGGCGAGCTCGTGTGCCCACCGCGCACGGTATTGGGCGCCTGTCGTGTCCAGAACAAAGGTGAGCGCCGGGGCCCCGTAGAACAGGTCGGCGCGCGCGGACCGGTCGAGCGGCCTCTTTTTGGCGGCCAGCAGCGCGTCGGTGACCTCGTCCCAGGACCCCCGGGTGGTCGTCATCGCCAGCTCGACGGCGAGCAGCATCCTGGCGAGGTCGCCGTCCGCCAGCGACTGCGCCGGATCATCCGGCCTGCGCTGCCCGTGCTGGCCATCGAGACCGCGTTGCCCGAGACGGTTGTGCGTGGCGATCACAGGTCGCTCCCGATCGAGCGGTGCACGCTCGCACATTGGTCTGGCTCGCTGCGGTTGGCCCTCTGGTGGCCGGGATAGTGCAGGTAGGTCGGCATTGCGTATCTCCTGGGGGTGCTGGGACCCGGCCGGTGACGGTTTCTCCGGCACATCACCGGCCGGGGTGGCGGGTATCAGCAGCGCCTGCTCGCTGACCCCGCCAGCTCTTCGAGCGCTCCCGGTTTCGCGGGAACGGCTACGTTTTCGGGTTGGCCGTGCTTAATACGTAGCCGGAGTGGTCGCGGCGCGGGATCGAGGCCGGAAAGGTGCGCGCGGGTGCAGTTCGTCCACGACGGCACGGACTTGGTCGTCCAGTGGCGCCGGCGACGCGATGGCCGTCACTGTGCCACTCCGCTGGTCACGGGGCCCTCGAGCATGGTCCGCAGCACGAGCGCAGCGCCGTGCTCGGCGAGTGTCCCGGTGACGTGGTCCGCGGCGGCTCGTACGGCGCTCGGCGCGTGCCCCATGGCGTGGGACTCTGCGGCCCACGCCATCGCAGGTAAGTCGTTCATCCCATCACCAACGAAGATTGTGCGCTCCGGCGCGACGTCCAGCATCATCCGTACGGATTCCAGCGCGGCTGCCTTCGACGTTCCGGGAGGTGTCACGTCCAGTGCGTGGGGAGCGGCGTAGACGACGACCCCGAGGGCACACAGCGGCTCCAGTAGCAGCTCGGCGATGTCCGGTGCAGCGAGCACGACACGTGTTGCTGCGCCTTGATCAAGCTCGTGCTGGCTCACGACAAGCTGCCGGCCGTTTATCCGTCCCTTTGGGAAGATCTCCGAGACGCGGTAGCCCCATCCAACTTTCTCGATCGCGATACGCACCGTCGGACACAGTGCGCGCGCGAGGCGGAGCACCGGCTCGACTACGAGTGTTCGGCGGGTGTGGATTTGATACCGGCCGGGCGCCGACTCGTCAACCCGCGCGATCATGGCGCCGTTGGACACCACGATCCAGGAGCCGTTCAAGCCGAGGTCAACGGCGATGGGCAATGCTCCGACCAGCGAGCGACCTGTCGCCAGGACCACGGGATGTCCCGCCGCAGTAGCGTCGGCCACGACCTCCTTCGTCGCATCAGGAAGGTTGGTCGTGCCATCGGGCACGAGCGTCCCATCGATGTCCAGTGCCACCATGCGACGGCGCATGGTGCTCTGCGGGTTGTCCTTCATCGGGCCTCCTCGCGCGGCGGCCTGTCACGCCTCGAGGGCGGGCAGATCGCGCGATGATCGGTAGTGCATCCACCATCGACCAGCGCACCTGCATTGCAGGAGGGCATTCAGAAAGTAGTAGTCCGGCATTCTGTGTCGGGCTTCGTCAGGTCGCCGTAGAAGGTGAATACGTTCTGGGCGGGCGCCTGAATCGCGGGGATGTGAATTGTCACCTGCCTGTTGCACGCCGTGCGGCAAGTACCGGAATCTCACGGATCATCGATGCGGGTAAGACCGCCCAGTTAATGTCCGCGGGGCGCTTTCGAGTCGAGGTCTTGATGACGCGGGTTGGCGTGATGATCAGGTCGACATGGAAATCGTGGCCTGCCTCAGGAACTGCCGTGTCCACAACCTGCAGGTCATGAACGGTAGTGACGATCGTCGTCTTGTCCCCGATGACTCCCGCTTCGGTCAGCAGTGCCACCTCAATATCACCGTAGCCAGCACCCTTGCCCAGCCGACCACCCGACGCATCTACAGCAACACTCCCGGTCACCACGAGATCGACAGGCGACATCTGCCCGACGTCGACCAGCTCCCCAAGGCGTGCGGCTTCGTGGCGGTCAGCAGCCGCATCGCGCGGCCCCGGCATAACAGCAGGGTCCAGGAGTAGGAACGGACGGGGCTCTGCCAGTCGTGGGACGGCCATGTAGACGCACTTCCCTGCCACCAGAGCAAGGGCACGTACGGGACGTTGCGCAGCATCCGGAACCGCCTTGATCACTGAGGCAGTGGTCCACGCCTTGAGCCCAGTCAGGCGGTGCGCGGCAGCATCGGCTCCCTCGAAGTCAGGTATGTGCCCATGGACACCTGGCTCGACAACTCCCGCGTCCTCAAGCCGGTTCCACACCAAGCGGCGCAGTGCTCCCTTTTGCCGGTCCACGTCGGCGTGCTCCGGTCGGGGGCTGCCGGTCATGAGGCCCCCAGAGACAGGAGTCGTTCGCGGATATCGGCTACCTCGCCCACGTCCCGCCACGGCGCAAGCTCGCGGCCGGCCTGAAACGCGATCGTCATTCCTCCACCACCACGGGTGGACTCCACAACGTCGAGTGCTTCGCCCAGCACGACTGCGGCCTCTTCGGGGCGCCGCTGCCGGATCAACGCCAGCGCGAGGTTCGCGGTGACCATCGCCCGCGCCTTGGATCCTTCCGGTGTCCGGGTCGCGGCTGCTTGGAGGCGCCGCTCGGCGCGCCGACCATCCCCCAGAGAGACGAAGACCGATCCCGCCATCCGGTCCACCGTATCGGGCGAGAACCAGAGCGCAGCGGGGTCATCGAGGGCCGCAGCCTGGAGGAGGTTCTCGGCATCGGCCAGCGCTCGCATCGCCTCGCGCGCCGACCCGAGCATCCCGAGCGCCTCTGCCGCATGCAGGAGCCCCAGTCCGGCCAAGACCTTGCTCGACCTCGCGGCAACGTCCGCGGTCCGCCGCGCTAGAGCCAGGCCGTCTTGCGGGGCCTTGTCGCTATAGAGCGCCACGTAGCAGGTCCGCAGCCACGCGCTGGCCTCGGCGACCCTGTCCCCGGCCCTTGCTGCTGCCTCCGCGGACTGCTGAAAATACCGCCGAGGAGCCACACTGTCGCGGCGGGCCGATGCATCCCAGACGATCTTGCCGAGCAGAGCCGCAGCCAGAGCCTCGCCAGCGAGCCGTTCACGCTCCGGGCCTCGGTCCTGGGACATTGCCTCCGACAGCAGGCGAGCTGAGTCGACCAGGAGCAATCCCGCTGGCCGGTTGTCGTAGTCCGACTCCAAACGCTTGAGGCGCTCAAACAACCCGCTAGGTGCCTCGTCCGGCAGCTTGGCCTGGACTTTCGCGATCGTCGCCGGACTCGAACCACGGCCCCGCCGCGTGGGATGAAACCCGAGGTCGGCGTCGCTCTCGACGCCCAGGACGGCGCGGAGCCCAGCACGGTAGACCGAGCCCGGCCAACGAGACCGGCCCCGCTCGTACCGAGCGAGCGTGTCGACATCGAGGTGTCGGCGCTCCCCTGTGGTGCTCCAGATGTACTCATTCACCGCCGCGGCAAGCTCAGCCCTGGTCATCGGCAGGCCGCTTCCCGACGGCGACGGGGTCGCCTCACGCCGACGGCGCAGGTGCTCGTTGTGCACAGTCCTCCCCTCCCCGTCCGAGAGGTCCTGGTCCACCGAAGTCACAGACATGCCAACCTGCCGGGATCCGACGGACAGTCACGCGTCATTCGATCGGCTGCCAGTCCCAGGGGCGCGGTCCGTTACGGCCGCGCAGGCTGTTCACACGGACATGCGCGTCGTCACGAAGGTTCGTACGCCCCTGGGCGACGTACACGGCGAAGCACGTCACTCGTAGCTCCCGGATATCGCGGAAGAGCTCGAACTCTTCCCATTGAGTGACATCGCTTCCGTACTCGTCGCAGTACTCGGCGTACTTCGCCGCCGTCAGGGTGCCAAAGCTGGTCAGCCTGCATGCTGTGGATGTCAGGTCCCACTCGGGCGGCCCGACTGAGCAACGTTCAAGGTCCATGAAGGTGACACCCTGCCCGTCGACGTCGACGACGTTTCCGGCCCATGCGTCTCCGTGGATCACTGCCTCGGGCAGGCCCAGAGGCCGTCGTTCCCAGCGAGCCAGGAGCTCAGCGAGCCGGGCAAGCAGCCAGCGGTGGTCGTCGTCGGACAACCATTGCGCAGAGGTGACCCGCTCGTGCAGGCGGACGAACGGTGCGACTTTGTGCTGTGCGAACTCATCGGGAACCGGGAGAGCGTGCAGCTGCTTCAGCGCTTGCGCAACCTGCCGCGGTGTTCCGGCTTTCCGCGGCGCGAGCTCTTGCCAGAACGTGATGGGGTGGCCTGCGACAACGACCGGCTGCGGGACCGGGAGCGGCTCGACCGCACGCACACCGTTGTCGTTGAGCCAGCGGCCGAGGAAGACCTCACGCGCAGCGACGCCCCCCTGCCCCGGCTTGCTGATCCGGACGACGACCTTGCCCGGCAGCCCGTAGACCTGGTTCTCACCGTCACGAAGAAGCACCGCGCCGGCGGACGAGAGCCCGACTTCCCTGCATGCATGGTCGAGCACCTGACGCATAGTCGTCATGCAGCAGTCCCGACGGTCTCCAGGGAGATGAGCAGCCGAGCGACGTCGATACTCGCGCGATGGCGCTGGGCGGGCGCGACGATCTCCAATGCGGTACGCCTCACGCGCAGAGACCGAACACCTTCCGCATCACGAACCGCATCCTCAGCGATCTTGGTTGCCTGATTCGGGTCCCCGGTGCGCATCGTCAGAGCGGCCAGCTTGAACCCGGAGAACGCACGCGACCGGATATATGCGTCGGGGTGCTCGGCCACTGCGGTGGCGAGCCGGCTAGTGGCCTCCTCGACTTCTACGCCGTGAACGGCTAGCTCGTGCAGGGCATGGCCAGTGTCACCGGAGTGCTGGGCATGGTCGTAGTACGTCATCCAAGGGACGTCGTTTGCGGGGTCGGCGTCCGCGAACGCATCGTCGGCCGCTCCGATTGCACGGAGCGTGGCTTGCACGTCACCGAGCCGACCCTGGGCACGGGCGACCGCGGTATGCAGCATCGCTCGCTCCGTCGGGGTGAGGCGATCAGCATGCACCAGACCGAGTTGCGCGAGCGACCGGCCCCCGTTCACATCGCCGATCCATACCGCCTGGCGTGCCCGCCACGAAAGGGCCTTCGCCCGCAGGTTCCAGTCGTTGCCGGCTTCCGCGCATTGCGTCGCAAATGCCAGGATCCTCGCGGCTAGCTGGTGCTGATGAGCATCGAAAAGTAGGGACCCCATCGCCACCCCGAGCTGCCCCACGGCCGTCGACAGGTGCGGTCGAAGCCGCGGCGGGCACGAGGTCTTGAGCAGATCCACCGCAGAGGACATCTCAGCAGAGACGGCGTGCCCGAGCTCCTGCCCACCATGAACGTGAGCCCACGACGTGAAGAACTCACCCACCGATCGCAGGCGTGCGATGTCCGCCTCTGACACCACCCGAGCTGGCGCAAGCACCTCAAGCTCGCGAGCGAAACCGTCCAAGGAGACGCTCAAGCTGGCAGCGGTCAGCGTCTGCAGAAATTGGCGTCGATCCACGGGCTCGGCCAACTCAGCCGAGGCAACAGTCTGACGGGCAGCCTGTACTGGACCGCCCGGGACCGCAGTCTTGCCTCGCCGGGTCGGGAAGAACCCGAGCTCAGCATTGGTCTCGACGCCCAGGACAGCACGGAGACCATCGCGGTACATGGCACGAGGCCATCGGATTTGGCCGCGCTCGTAGCGAGCAAGGGTGTCAACGTCCAGGTGACAGTGCTTGCCTGTCGTCTTCCAGACGTACTGATTCACGGAGGCCGCCAACTCGGCACGCGTCATCGGCAGGCCGCTGCCCGATGGTGACAAGGTCGCTTCACGACGTCGACGCAAGTGCCCGTTGGCCACAGCTTCCTCCTCGAACGGACCGCGTGGAGATAGAGATGACGGCACCGCTCACAGTAACGACCGACGTCACGGATGGGGAGCCGATGCGTCAGAATGCCGGAACTGACGGGCCAGAATGCCTGCCTCGATGCGTGACATGGTGGCGATTGAGAGTCGAACTCGCGTTGCTTGACGTTGGTGCACCAGACGGCAATCGCCTTCGAGCCCTTGAGTCGGTCGCCCTCTCTTCTATCGCAGCAAAACCAGATCGCTCATCGAGTCGAGTCCAGGTGCAGGGACGACGCCGCTGATGGGCGCCACGCTTAGGGCAGTGAGACCGCCAATTTCGTCAGGGCGACGACCGCCAGCTCCGCAAGTGCCGCCGCCTGGTCGCCGAGCACGGAGTCGTCGAACCTGACGACTGCGGAGTGGTTGGAGGGCGCATCCTCTGCTGGGACGTCGTCGGGCCGAGCCCCGAGCTGGATGAAGCACCCCGGCACTCGCTCCAGGACGTAGGAGAAGTCCTCGGCCCCCATGATCGGATTGGGCCGCTCGAAGACCCGGTCAGCCCCGTACATGCCGCCCAGGGTGGTCTTCGCGTGGTCCCACATGTCGGGGTCGTTCACTGTCACCGGATATTCCGGTTGGAAGCTGACGTCGGCCGTGCAGCCGTGCGCGTCCGCAACGCCTGCGACGAGCCGTGGCAGTTCGACAGCCAGCTGTTCCAGCGATGCGTGCGACAGGGTGCGCACGGACGCTACGAGCCGAGCGGTGGACGGGATGACGTTGGACGCCGTTCCCGCGTGCAGCTCACCGACCGTGATAACCACCGGGTCGAACACGTTGATCCGCCGGGTCGTGTACGACTGGAGCGCCATGACGATCTCGGCCGCGACCGTCACCGGGTCGACTGACATCCATGGTGAGGAGCCGTGACCACCCCGGCCGTGAACGGTCACGTTCAGGACGCTGTTGCCTGCCCAGGCGGGGCCCGCTTTGGAGACAAAGAGACCCTTGTTGTACAGGCCGGTGACATGGATGCCAAACGCCGCATCGACGGCCGCGCCGGCCGCGTCCAGGACGCCTTCTTCGATCATCGGGAGTGCTCCTCCGGGTCCCTCTTCGCCGGGCTGGAACATGAAGACGACATTGCCCGCGAGCTCGCTCTTCCTTGCGCTGAGCAGACGCGCGGCACCGACCAGGCCGGCCACGTGCAGATCGTGCCCGCACGCGTGCATCGTGCCGGTGGTCGCGGCGAACGGCTCACCCGAGTCCTCCATGATCGGCAGACCGTCCATGTCTCCGCGCAGCAACACAGTCGGCCCCTGCTCGGTTGATCCCTGGAGAACCCCACGCAGCACGGCGACCACCGAGCTGAGCCCTGCACCGACTGTGATCTCCAGCGGCAGCCCGTCCAGCGCCTCCAGTACCGCCGCCTGCGTTCTCGGCAGATGCAGTCCGACCTCGGGGTGCTGATGGATCCGCCGCCGCAGGGCGACCAGGTCGTCGAGAATCAATGCCGCATCATCCACAAAGCCCACGCTGTCGGTTCTCCAATCGAAGTGCTGCCTCCATCGCCGGGCCGCTGACGTCTGTTGTCCCGTGCGTCCCGACTGGGTTCCGCAAGCATGGTGGGCGTCGCGAAACTTGCTGAGAGCCTAAACGGCAAGAGCGCCCACCAGGCAGGGCGGCCTCGGTGTATCAGGGTGTGGACACATCAGTCGCATGCCTGGTGCTCAAGCGGTGCTGTCAGGCACGATCGCGGCCATGCGCATCCTCATCCTCGGCGGCACCTGGTTCCTTGGTCGTGAACTCGCGCAGAGCGCGCTCGCCCGGGGATGGGAGGTGACGTCGTTGACCCGCGGTCGCAGCGGTCTGCCACCTGAAGGTGTCGAGCACGTCACTGGTGACCGTAGGAGCGCGGATGATCTTCGGCGGCTGAGCGAAAGCGGACCGTGGGACGCGACCGTCGACACCTCCGCCTACGAACCGGGGGACGTGAACCAGGCGCTTGCGGAACTTGGTGACAGCGCGGGTCTCTATGTGCTGCTGTCGACGGTGTCGGCGTACCGAGACTGGCCGGATCGTCCCGTTGAGGAGTCGGATGACTTGTGGCCGACGCGCATGGACGCGCGTGAGTCGGACCCGGATGTGGCCGGGCTGCCCGGGCCTTTCCAGTACGGAACTCTTAAGGCGGGATGTGAGCTCGCAGCGGCGGCTGCGCCAGGAGGTGCCCTGATCCTGCGCCCCGGGGTAATCCTCGGTCCCGGGGAGTACACCGGTCGAATGCTGTCGCTCTTCGAGCATGCGCAGCGCGACGCGGCGTGGCTGCTGCCTCCCCGTGATCCCAGGATTCAGCCGGTCGACGTACGCGATGTCGCGCGTTTTGCCCTGGACCAGATCGCGGCGGCGCGACCCGGCATATACAACCTGACAGCTCCGTTCGGCCACGCCACCTACGGCGATCTGATCGATGCATGCCTCGAAGCCACCGAGGGAGAGGCGACTCCGGTCCACGCGAACGACGCGTGGCTCATCGAACAGGGGGTACGCCAGTGGACGGAGATCCCCCTGTGGCGCACCAACCTCGGGACGTGGCAGGTCAACGGCTCTAAGGCGGCGGCAGCCGGGTTCACGTGCAGGCCCCTGCGAGAGACCGTCCTCGACACCTGGGCCGGCTACCAGAAGCAACAGCCGGTGTATCACCCACGACAGGACGAGCACGGTATGAACCCTGCCCGCGAGGAACACCTGGTCACGCTATGGAGCGATCGCACCGGAGGCGACGCCACCCGCGAGAAGTAGCGAGCGGTGATCATCAGCTTCCCCGGTGAACGCTGTGATCTGGTCTTTCAGAGCGTGTGCGGGCTGGTACTTCTTCCATCTCGGATGGCCCAGAGCATTCTGGACGCGATCAAGGCGACCGGTAAGCCCTACTCGACGTTGGTCCACGGGCGTAGACCAGATGTACCGCAGCTGGTCGACCGCGGCATCGAAGCGCTCAGCGGCTAGCTCGGCGGACGCAAGATCAATCCGAGACCGCCTGACAAGGTGGCCCGAGACCGTGCCAGGAGCTGCTGCGATTGTCTCGCGGAGACGGTCAGCACCCTCAACGGCGTCGCCGACCGTCACGAGCGCAGTCCCCGCGCACATCGCGTTGCGCGTGAGCCCCCAGCCGAATTCACCGCCGATCTCGTCGTGTACTTCTTCGGTTCCATCAGAGGAGGCCAGGGCTTCATCGGCACGTTGCAACGAGTCAGCGACCTCACGCTGGTCGCCTATCAAGGCCCAGGCGCGAGCCCGCACAGCGTGTAGGCGTGCGCTCGCGCTTCCGTCCGGAGCAGCGGCAAGAGCCAGATCTGCGATACGCACAGCGTCACGTGGATTGCCGGACCAATAGGCCACCAGGCTCAGGTGGCCGGTCGACCATGCCTTCAGCCCGGCGTGCCCGATGACGTCCGCGTACTTGGCTGCTGCACGCGCTTGAGCCACCGAGGCTTCGGGCTGTCCTAGATCGAAGCTCGCCACTGCCAGCAGGGCGCAGGAGATTCCAGCGTCAAGGTTGAGGCTCGTCAGCTGCGCCGGCCGGCGCGTCTGCTCGAGCAGACCATAGGCCAGGTCACGCGTACCGCGAGCATCAACCAGCACCTTGGCTGGAGGAAGAATGTCGTACTGGCGCGCCAGGCGCACTATCTCGTCGTGCACAGTCGCAATTCCCGTCGGGTCGATTGCCGCCGTCGCCGTCGCAAGGTGCCACCACGATTCCCGAGCAGCCTCATCGGCCGCGGGACCCGCATCAGCCTCACCTTTGGGGGCTGTCGGACTTCGGTGGGTAGATGACGCCGCGACGACGCCCAAGGGCATCGTCGCCCAGGCGCCGGATGGCATAGGTGGAGTAGCCGGTGATGGCCTGGCATCGCCGGCGTGATGGATCAATTCACCTGGAAGGTTGGCTTCGCCGACCTGAAACGCCGAATTCTTCCGCACGGCAGTCCTGCCACGGGGTGTAGGAACGAATCCGAGGTCAGCATCTGTCTCGACGCCGAGGACCACGCGAAGTGCTTCCCGGTACATGCCACCCGGCCAACGGATCTGCCCGTGCTCGTAGCGACGCAACGTATCTACGCTGAGGTGGAGGTCTTTGCCTGTCGTCTTCCAGAGGTACTGGTTGACGGCCTCGGCAAGCTCTGCACGGGTCATCGGGTGACCACTGCCAGAAGGTGAAAGAGTCAATTCACGACGACGTCGCAGCCGCACGTTCGACATCGACCACCTCACATTCCTCGATCCGGACCCGCCCACCCATGGCAGACCACCCCCGGCGAGCCGTCCGCTCAGAGTAGTGACCCCGGTCACACAAGCGCAGCCCTGGGTGCCAGATTGCCGGACGGCAATCTGGCGCACCGTGTCACATGACCGAGGCGTGAACGTCTTGGCCGAGTAGTCCTTGGCCCGAAACACACCCTCTGCATGTGCTGGCGGCATGCCAGACTGACCGCCATGTTTTCCACCAGCGTGATGCAGGACGCTCAGGTCCTGTGGGACTTTCACCAAGTACCTGACGAGGGTCGGTCGACAGACATCGGGATCGGCCTGGGCAGCCACGACATCGGGGTGGCTGAGCACACCGCCGACCTCTTTCAGAAGGGGCGCTTCCCGACCGTGGTGTTCACGGGAGCGAATGCACCAACGACGGTCGAGCGGTTCCCGCGCGGCGAGGCGACGCATTTCGCTGAGCGAGCTCAGGAATTCGGTGTCCCGCAGAAGGCGATCATCATCGAACCGAGGGCGGTCAATACCAGCGAGAACTTCACGTTCACGCGTGATCTATTAGCTGCGCATGACGTGAAAGCATCGTCGGCAACGATCATCAGCAAGCCGTACCAGCAACGACGCGCGTGGGCGACCGCCCGCAAAGTCTGGCCCGAGCTCGATCTAGTGTGCTCGGCACGCTGGCTGGAGCTGGAGGAATACATCGAGTCCATCGGTGACCCGGAGCGGGTGCTGAACATGCTCGTCGGCGACACGCAGCGCCTGTGGGTGTATGCCGAGGCCGGGTTCGCGGTGCCGGTCCAGGTTCCTACAGCGGTGCAGGCTGCGTACGACCGGCTCGTGGACGCGGGCTTCACCCGGCGTCTCGTCGTGTCGTAGCCGGGAGGCACAAATTGCCGCCAGCACGCCGCCGAGGACAGTCAAGGACTGGATATACCGTCAGGCCGGGGTGATGGGAACACCAGCCAAGTCGGCCATGCGGCTGAGCTCGGCCCCAGGGCGCCGTGGGGCGCTTGAGATCAGCTGGGTAACGATGCAGCGCGTGATCTGGTGGTGGCGAACCTGCGAGGGCGCCACCATCTCTGCCCGGACGAGCGTTGCGAGCGCGTCCTCACGGTCACCGACCGCGAGGCTAGCCCGAGCAACGTCGAGATGAAGGCGTACCCGCCGTTCTATCGGCAGGTGTTCTATTCGCAGCAGTGCGCCGGTCGCCAGGGCGGTATCCATGTCTCCTACCGCGGCTGCAACGTTGGTCCGGTGAATCGCGACATTGGATGGCCCGAAGGCGGTCCACAGGTCGTTCCGATCGGTACCCGTGACCTGCGCAGCGTTCTGGGCCTCATCAAGGTAATCGCCGGCGCCAGCGTGATCGCCTTGACCAGCCGCCAGCATCGCGCCGGTCAGGAGCATCGTGCCGTAGACCGACGCCGACAGCGGTGTCTTGCCCATCAGAGGCTCGAAGTCGCGGGCTACTGTGGCGATTGTGGCAAGGGCGTCGGCGCGATCCCCGGAGGCGGCCTTCGTGAAGGCAGCCGTGCGTACGAGGGACAGTCGCAGGCATGGATCGCCCGCTGCCTCGGCGGCGGTCACGCCTCGATCGGCAACAAGCCGGGAAAGATCAGTGTGCTTGGCCTTGCTCAGCACGATCGCCGCGATCTGGCAGGCAAGCGCGATCACGCGCGGGTCGGTGGCATCAGCCATCGCAGGTTCCGGATCTATCGAAACGAGCGCGGCGGAGGCGTGGTACGCGGCGTTCTCATAGCGGCCGGCCTGATATGCCTCGAATGCGGTCGCCACATGTTGACGCACCGGAGCAGATGAGTCAGGGGCGTCAGTTGGGACTAACTTGGTCGAGGTGTGCGACAGGACTGCGCGGCGGAGCGCGTCCATCCCCGTGCCAGGATTTGGCAGTTCGCCGACATCACGCGGGGCGGGCCAGCTAGCGACCCACGCGCTGAGGTCAGGGATCGCGCTCCTCCCCCGTCGCGTCCGGAAGAACCCGAGGCCGGCATCGGTGTCGACACCCAGGACGGCACGAAGCCCATCGCGATACATGGCACAAGGCCATCGGAGCTGCCCGCGCTCGTACCGGGCGAGGGTGTCGGCATCGAGGTGGCATTCCTCGCCGGTCGTCGCCCAGATGTACTGGTTCACCGCCGCAGCAAGCTCTGCACGTGTCATGGGCAAGCCGCTGCCCGACGGCGACGGCATCGCTTCCCTGAGCCGACGCAAATGCTCGTTGGCCACGGTTTCCCCCTCTCGCGCTTCCCCTGAAGATGAAGGCCAACACTCAGAATAGCGACCGGCGTCGGGCGCCGGGAGGCCTAGCCCAGAATGCCGGATCGGGTCGCTCAGAATGCCCTCCCCCGCAGAGTCGAATCGACGCACAGTGGCCGTGCACGCGTGCCAATCCGGCGTGCGTCGACATTCAGTTGCGCCCAAGGAGGCAATCGTGCCGGTCCCTGTACGACTTCTCGTGCCCGACTGCCCTGCTCATCATCCTGAGCACAACCAAGACACGGGACACGAAGCGGCCATGACCTCACATGACCTGCCGTGAGCACGCCGATGAGCGCGGGATTGTTCGTCGCGGTCGACGGACCCAGCGGCGTGGGCAAGTCCACTCTTACCCGGGCGCTCACAATCCGCCTGACAGACGACGGCCACACAGTGCACCGGACGGCTGAACCCTCAGACGGGCCTATCGGATCGCTCGCACGCACAATGACGAACACCGCTGACGGCGCCACTCTCGCTTGCCTCTATACCGCCGACCGGCATCATCACCTCGCCCACGAGATCGAACCGCGCCTCACGGCCGGGGCGATCGTGATCACCGACCGGTACATCGCCTCGGGCCTGGTCATGCAACGCCTGGACCGCGTGGATCCCGCCTACCTCCGTGCCCTCAACCAGCCGGTCCGCCCACCTGATCTCCTTCTCGCCCTCACGGCCGACGACGAAGTCATTCGAAGGCGCTTAACTCGACGCGGGACGCACAACCGATACCAAGACCAACGTGCTTCCAGCCAGGAAGAGGCTGCGTACCACCGCGAGGCCGCCCAGCACATCGCCGGCCAGGGCGCACTCGTGCAGACCATCGAAACCACGCACCTGACAACCGACGCCGTGGTCGCCCTCGCACACAAATACGTGCGCGACGCGCTCACCGCGCGCGGAGGCGTCGCCGCATGACCCTCACCACGGTCACATCCGCGCGCGATGAGGGCCCCGCATGGTGGCTGACCCGAGGAAGCCGCCTTCCGACAAGCCTGAAGTCAAGTGCGCCACACGCAGTGGCCAGCCCGTCCGGTGCCCACCACACTCAGCAGCACCCGGCCTTGGCGACCGCCCCGGCCCCGGCCCCGATCGAAGGATGAGGATGAATCTGACGACCGACACGACCCGCACGACCGACGACGCGCGCTCCGCCCGCGAGGCGATGGTGGCCTGGTTGGAGGGCCACTTGACGTCGCCTGCGGTGCTTGGCGCGCTGCGCACGGTGCCGAGGGAAGCGTTCGTGCCCGAGGGCACGCCGCTGACGGACGCATACGCGCCGGATCGGCCTGTGATCACCCGGCGTGAGGAGCATGGCGCGGCCACATCGTCGGTGTCAGCTGCGTCATTACAGGGCCGGATGATCGAACTCGCGCAGGTTGGTCCTGATGCCCGCGTGCTGGAGATCGGCAGCGGCGGGTACAACGCGGCGCTGCTGGCCGAGGTCGTGGGCGAGGCAGGGTCAGTGGTGAGCATCGACATCGACCCGTGGGTCACCGATCGCGCAACCGAGTACCTGTCTGCGACCGGATACGGCGACCGGGTGACGGTCGTGACCGGGGACGGTGAGCTTCCGGTGGAAGGCGAGGGCCCGTTCGACGCGATCCTGGTGACGGTCGGCGCATGGGACATCGCCCCGGCCTGGCTGGAGCAGCTCGCGGAGGGAGGGCGGCTGGTGGTGCCGCTACGGATGCGGTCGGTGACCCGGACCGTAGCGCTGCGCTGGGACGGGGACCACCTCGTCTCCGAGGCTGCCGAACCTGGTGGGTTCGTGCCGATGCAGGGTATCGGCGGACACGACGAGCACGCGCTGCACCTGCCTGATCCGGCCGGTGGGTTCTTGACGCTCCGGTTCGACGACGAGGTGCCGGACCAGCCGCACCTGCTAGACGGCGTCCTGGCTACCCCCGTGGTCGAGACATGGTCGGGGGTGCCGCTGGCCCACGGTCAGGAGTTCTCCGGCCTGCACCTGTGGTACGCGTCTTTCCTGGACGGGTTCTGCCGGATCAACGCCGACCCGGATACCGAACTTGCCGGGCAGCAGGCTCAGACCTGGTTCCCATTTGGGACCGCGGTCGGCGACTCGTTCGCCTACCTGGCGATCCGACCCCTGGACGGCAGCGGCGTCGAGTTCGGTGCCCGCGCCTGGGGACCGCACGCTGACCAGGCCGCCGAGCGCCTCAACGCCCAGGTCCAGGCCTGGGACGAGGCCGGACGGCCGGACAACGCCGACATCGCCTACTGGCCCGACGGCGCGAACCTGACCGTCACACCGCGAGGCGCGACGCATCTCCGCAAGGCGCGGGGCGTCATCACAATCTCCTGGCCGACCGAGTCCTGACCGGCCAGGACGCCGAGCACGACACCACCACTCCAAGGAGGACACTGCATGACCCCGCCCCTGACGCTAGATGCCCCGGCGCTGAGCCTGGACTCGGCTCTGCTCGATGACGACTTCGAGCTCGACCTACGCGTGATCGAGTCCACGACCCCGCTGGTGGCCACGATGTGCTCCACGAGTGACGGATGTGGCAGCTCCTGCTCGAACAGCGCCTGCACGACGGGCAAGAACACGCCGTTCTGACCTGCACCCGCTGGTGGCGTACCCGTACGGGTGCGCCACCAGCCTGATCCTGGAGGGATGCCCGATGCCCACGCGACTGCGCAACACCGGCCCGCTGCTCGTACGGGCATCCACCGCCCCCACTGACCTGCCTGACCCTGCCGGACTTGACCTCGCCACGGCTCCCACGCCCGACCTGCTGGGCTGGCTGGCCACAGCCTGGGCTCACGACGGGCTTCGTGAGGCGGTCACGGTCGCCAGTCCAGCCCTGACCCAGCGGATCACGACGCTACTGGCCACGCCTGTCATCGACGCTTCCGGCACTGTCCTACCCGATGCTGTTGGTTCTCGTGCCGCCGAGCCTCGTGTGATGCGGCGCGCCGTGCGCAGTCTGGCGACCTACGTGATCCGGTGGCAGCAACGCTGCACCCCGTTTGGGCTATTCGCCGGCGTCACTACCGCCGTACCGAACTCCGCCTCCTCCGCCTCAGGTCTCACCGCCTCACAGGATTTCGCGGCCTGGCGACCGGTTGCGCGGCCGGATGCTGAATGGCTCCGCCTGACCGCTGCCGGCCTGGCGGGCGGCACCGATCTCTCCGCGCGGCTGATGGTCACCGCGAACCCGCTTGCCGTCGAGCGTGATGGCCGGATCCTGCTCGAGCCGCGGCTGGTCGGGGACGGTCGGGGAACCACGCTACGAGACGTGTCGATCCGTGCCACGCCTCTGGTGCGCGCTGCACTGACGACCGCCCGCGAACCCGTCGCACTGACAGCTCTGACCGAACGGCTCGCGCGGGCGACCCAGGCCGACGAGGTCCGCCGCACCCGGCTGCGCGTCCTGCTGGACACCCTCATCGACCGGGGGTTCCTCATCTCTTCCGCCGTCCCGGCCTCCACGTCCAGCGACGGTCTGGACGATCTCCTCTCGCTCGCCGAAGCCGTAGGGGCGCCGGCCCGGGCAGCGTTGGCTCGCATTGGGGAACTGCTCGACGAGTACAACGCGCCCGACGGCGGCACAGCCAGGCGCCGTGAAGCACTGACCGCTCAGATGCGTGAGGTCACCCCGGAGGCAACCACGCTGATCGCGATCGACACGCGCTTCGAAGGCGCCTTCACACTCCCGGCGTCGGCGGTGCGGGAGGCCGAGCGCGCCGCGTCGGTGCTGCTGCGGCTGTCGACCGAGCCGTTCGGTGCGGTGCGCTGGCTCGACTACCACGCCCGGTTCCGTGCCCGCTACGGCACCGCGACCCCGGTCCCGGTCACCGACCTTCTCTCCGACGCCGGCCTCGGCTACCCGACCGGCTTCCTCGGCGCGCCCCGGACACGGCCGGCATGGCGGCAGATCACCGACCGTGACTCCGTCGTGCTCAACCGCCTGCACCGCGCCGCCCTGGACGGCACGGACGAGGTCGTCCTGACCGAGGCCGACGTCGCCGCGCTCACCGTCGGCGACCCGCAGACCGCGGTACCCCCGGCCCGGTGCGAGCTCGGTTTCACGATCCACACCTCGTCACCGGACGCGCTGTCGCGTGGAGACTTCCGGCTGCTGGTCACCGCGGCACCGGAGTCGTGCACCACGATGACCGGTCGGTTCGCTCACCTGCTCGACCCCGTCGGCCAGGACAACCTGGCGCGCCACGTCCGCCAGCCTGCGGCCGCGCCCGACCGGCCGGTCGTGGCGCAGCTGGTCTTCCGGCCGCGGCGAGAGAGCGCCGACAATGTGGTTCGCGTACCAGTCCTGACCGATCACGTGATCGTCCTCGACGAGCACTACGACGGCCCCGCCACCCGCATCGGCATGCACGACCTGGCTGTGACCGGTGACGACGAGCAGCTCTACCTCGTGCAGGCCTCGACCGGGCGCCGGGTCGTGCCGGTGTTCCCGCACGCCCTGGAGCTGACCTCACGCACGCCGCCGCTGGTGCGGTTCCTTGCCGAGGTCTCCGACGCGCGATCGATCGTGTTCCGCCCTTTCGACTTCGGAGCCGCCCGCACCCTGGACCACACTCCGCGCTTGCGGTACGGACGCACGATCCTCGCCCCTGCCCGCTGGATCCTGCACACCGGCCAGCTCACCAAGCAAAACCACGAGCAGCGCAGCGGGCGCGGCTCGTGGTGGGACCGGTTCGACGCCTGGCGTACTCGCCACCGGGTGCCGGCGCGGGTCGTGCTGGCACAGGACGGCACGCACCTACCGCTGGACTTGGACCAGCCGCTGGACCGGCACCTGCTGGAGCACCTGACCGCGGGCAAGGACGTCGTCGAGTTCCACGAGCAGATCCCTGACGGTGATGGGTGGCTCGGACGCCCTGCCGAGGTCGTGGCACCAATGACGCCCAAGGACCCGCCCGACCGCCTCCCACCCAACATGCTCCGCGGCGCCACGGATCGCGCAGTCCCAGACCGCACCGCTACGGGACTGGCCTCGGTGAGCCGGCCCGCTCCTGGCCGCCCTCCGAGGGGTCTGCTGAGTGAGGGGGTGGTCGCGGTGCGGATCGCGGGCAGTCCTGCGCGGTTCGACCAGCTCATCACCGACCATCTGCCTCGCCTGGCCCGCGAGGTGGCTGCCACGCACCCGCACCGCTGGTGGTTCACCCGGTTGCGGGACCTGGTCCTGCCCGAGCGCGACCAGTACCTGCAGATGACCCTCGATCTGGGCGACCCCTTGGCGGCCTCGGAGGTGCTGCCGGTTGTCGTCCGAGTCCTGGAGGACGTGGCTGCTGCGGGGCTGCCGTGCGAGGCAAGCCTGCACGCCCATCACCCGCGGACCGGCGTCTTCGGCACCGGACCCGCATTGCAGGCGGCCTACGACGTCTCCGCTGCCGACGCGCTGGCGAGCGTCGAACAGATCCGCCTCGCCCGCGACACTCCGGTATCCGGGCAGGGTCTGGCGGCGGCCTCGTTCGTCGCACTGGCCACCGACCTGACCGGCGGCACTGCGGCCGGATACCGGCTCGTGCTGGACACGGTCCCGCACACCCCGGGCAAGCTCGACCGGGACGCTGTCGAAGCCGCGTTTTCGTTCGCGGACCCGACGGACGAGCACAAGCAGCTACGCGCAGCGGGGGGCGACACCGTCGCCGACGCCTGGGCGACCCGACGAACCGCCCTGACCACCTACCGGACCCTGACGGCCACCAGCGGCCCCGTGCTCGGCACCGTAGTCCAAGCGCTGTGGCGCGACCACCACGCCCGCGCCCTGGGTGTCGACCCGGACACGGAGCGGACCACTCGTCTGATCGCACGCCGGGCCGCCCAACGGCTCGTCGCACTTGAGAGGGCCGGGGTACACCGATGAGCGCCCCGATCCTAAATCAGACCACCGCCCATACCTCGCCCGGGGTCTCGTCGCAGTCGCTGGCCGAGGACAGTGCCGGTCTGGTCCTGCTATCTATCGAGCACGCGATGACCGGGGCAGCGACCTGGGACCAGGCCCGAGCGGGCCTGCGCGCCCTTGCGACGACACCGGTCGACGCCGCCCAGCACACCGGGCTGTTCTACGGCGCGCCCGCTCTGACGTTCATCCTGCACACCGCACAGGCGGACGGGCGCCCACGCGGCCAAGCCACCCTGAGCCGGCTCGACGACCTCGTGTCCCGGATCGTCCGGGCCCGGCTGGACGCCGCCGCACACCGCTCCGCCTCCGACGCGGCACCCGAGTTCGCCGAGTACGACCTGTTCCACGGGCTCACCGGGCTCGGCGCCCTACTGCTCCTACGGCGTCCCAGCAGCGACGTCCTGGCCGACGTCCTGCACTACGTCGTCGACTTGGCCCAGCCACGGATCCGAGACGACATCATGCTGCCCGGGTGGTGGGTAGACCACGACCCCGACCCTTCCGCGCCCACCCCGGGCGGGCACGCGAACCTCGGCATGGCTCACGGCGCCGCAGCGCTCCTGGCTCTGCTCGGCACCGCGGCCCGCCGAGGGATCATCGTGGACGGGCAGCTCGACGCGATCGCGGCACTCCTGAACTGGTTCGACCAGTGGCGTCAGAACGGCCCGCGCGGCACCTGGTGGCCGCAGTGGCTCACCCGCGACGAGCTGCGCACTGGACGACCCACCGACTCGCACCCGCCCCGCGTGTCGTGGTGCTATGGCGCCCCCGGGATCGCCCGCGCCATCCAGATCGGCGCCATCGCCACCGGCGACCACACCCGACGCGCCACGGCCGAGGCGGCGATCGCCTCCGCACTGACCAGCGAGCAGATCGAGCGGCTCACCGACCCGGGCCTTTGCCACGGGATCGCGGGCCTGCACCAAACCGCCTACCGCGCCGCGCTGGACGCCATCGACACCACGATCGCCGACCGCTTGACCGCCGTCGCGCCGTACCTGGCCCGCAGCGCCACCATCGACGGCGCCGACTCCCCCGGCGAGGGCGGCGGCGATCGGAGCTTCCTGACCGGGCGCTCCGGTGTCGACCTGGCCGCCTCGACCCTGCACCACCACCGACCACCTACCTCTGGATGGGACGCATGCCTGCTGATCAGCTGACCCGCTCCGAACCCCTGGCTGCCGCGGTCATGGACGCCCTGACCGCATCAGTGCCCGAGGCGGCCGATCGGCACGGCATCGCCTCCGACGTGCTCGCCGATGCTGTGGACGCATACACCACCGCTGGCCTGGCAGCCCTAACCCCGAGCGGTGACTCCCGGTGGACCCAGGCCAACATCTCCCTGCCCAGTGATGCTGCGCGCGATGAGGTTGCTCGCGCGCTCGACGACCTCGGGCAGGACGGCGCCCATCTGGGATGGTGGTTCCTGAACAAGCCTCCCGGGTGGCGCATCCGTCTGCTGGACGCCGACCGGGCCGCGCTCGCTCGCTCCCTGGACGTGCTGCGGGCCGACGGCGTGATCGCGGAGTGGACGTGGTCGGTGTACGAGCCCGAGACGACGGCCTTCGGCGGTGCCGCAGCGGCGATCTGTGTGCACGACCTGTTCTGCGCCGACACCCGTGGCGTCCTGGCTCACCGCGCCGGGCCGAAAGGTCTGGGCTCGAGGGAGACGTCGGTTCTCGCCCTGGCTGGCCTGGCCCGTGGTGCGCGCCTGGACATGTTCGAGACCGGGGACATGTTCGCCAAGGTCGCCGCCCTGCGCCCGCCGGTCCCGGTCGAAAGGGCCGAGGAGGTGCGCCACCTCGCCGAGGCGCTGCGCCCGCACCTGCTGGCCCACCCCGACCCGGCCGAGCTCGCTTTGATCGTCGGCGATCACCTGGAACTGTGGATGACCGCTTTCCAGGCCGCGGGGTCTCAGCTGGCGGACCTGGCCAGCACCGGGCACCTACAACGTGGCCTGCGCTCGGTGCTGGCCCAGGTCGTGATCTTCCACTGGAACCGCCTGGACCTGTCCGTCGGCGCCCAGACCGCCCTCGCCGGTGCAGCCGTCCACGCCCTGCTCCCCGGAGACAACTCTTGACCACACCGACGGGCACCACGCCTGCCGCCGGCGCGCACACCACGATGGAATTCGACGCCGCTGTCCGTCGCTTCCCACTCGTGGCCTGGGCCCGGCCCGCCTGCCCACCCCTGCCAGAACGCGTCGCGGACATCGCCGACCAGGCCAAGAACCTGCGCGACGCGCCCCCCGACCGTGAGACCGCAGAGAGCGCCGCCGCGCTGCTCAACCTCGCCGCACTCATCGCCTCCGACTGCCGCGACGCAGCCCTCGCCGAGGACCTCTGCCACCAGCACCTGGACACCTACCTCAGCCACGACCGACCCGTCGCCTACGCCGACGCACCACTACTGCTCGGACCAGCGACCAACCTCGCCCGGCTGCGAATGCGCGCCGCCGACGGCGACACGGCCCTGACCATCCTGGTCAGTCTGCTGCGCGGCGTGCAGCACAACACCGACGTCACCGTCGATGACCGCACCCTGCCCCTGTCGACCCTCCACGGGCCGGCCACCGAACGGCAGGAACTCGTGACGTTCGTCTGGCTCCAGCTACTCACCGACGGCACTAAGGCCCTGACCCTCGCCGGCCGGTGGGCCGACGCCGCCCGCCTCGTCCATGCCTACAACGGGATCGGGCTGCATCTGTTCGAAGGACGACAGATCACTGTCATCGACAACCTGCTCAAAGGCGACCCAAAGGCCGCCCGGGAGGTCTTGGCCGACGCCGAGCTCAGCGAACCTTGGGAGCACGAGGTCGCCGCTTGCCTCAGGTTGCTTCTCGCCGCCCCCACTGACTGCTCGACCGCGATCGAGAACCTCCTCGCCCTGTACGACGCCGCCGAAGGGCACCCCGAACGACCGCACTACCGGGCGCGCCTCGGCGTCACCGCGAGCGTCCTTGTCTGTTCCCACGATCAACAGCTGGCCGACGACGTCCTGCACCGCACCGCGCTAGAGGCCCTCGAAGCGCACGACGGGTACGCGGCGCGCGAGGTGCTCCTGCACCCACGCGTCGACAAGGTGCTCGGCGCCGAGCGGGTCGCCGAACTGCATCAGTGCGTCGGGACATGCGGCCTCAAGGGCGGACGCCTCAACGGAAGGGTCCTGGCCATCCTCATGGACGCTACTGGCAGTGCACTGCGAACTCTGGGACGGGCGTACCGCACCAAGACGGAGACTCGCACGGCGATCACTTAGAACTCGCCGTGCTCTGCGACCACCGCACCTCGGGCAGTTCCTCGCCGGCCGCGAGGTACAGCCAAGTCCCGTTGCCCGGGCCTGCGCACACCGACCACATTTGGGGCCCGGTCGTGGGGTTGCTCGTCCACCGTCCCGGTCGATGGAATTGATTACGAACGAGCTCGTGGTGGCGGCGGACCATGAGAGCGCTGGTGTTGCCTTTACTACCGCCGACCAACTGTCGGGGTCATTGGGGCGAAGCCGCCCGTCAGGCTCTTGTGAGGCGTGGCGTGATGGCGGGACGGGCTGGGCGCTGGAAGAGCGCACCAGAGGGGTAGTCGGCGCGCTCTACGGTCCGTAGGTGCTCGAACCCTTGGCTCCGGTAGTACTCGTGCAGGGCGTGGTTGGTTGTCCAGGCGTCCAGGCGTAGCCAGCGTGCGCCTTCTTCGTAGGCCCGGTTGCCGCACCAGTCCAGGAGCTCGCCGCCTAGGGCGTGTTTCGGAATGGGTCAGCGGCGGCTGGCCCATTCCAGGACATCAGTAGCGATAGTGCTCGGGTCAGCGGCGGTGGTCGTGGTGTGTTCGCCGGTGCCAGGGTCCTCGCGTTCGATCTCGTAGCCGCCCAGGAGCCCGCGGCGGGTGTGGACGGAGATCGCCCACTCGAGTTCTTCGTTGTCGGGGAACACGACGAAGAACGTGTTGTCGCTGGAGTTCAGCTCGCGGACGAGTCCGACGAGGTCGGCGTGGTCAGGAGCAGCGACGTATCGGCCGCCCTCGGCGTCGGCGTAGTAGTCCACGAGCCCCAGGATGCCAGCCCGGTCAGGCCG
>NZ_JAMTCT010000036.1 GCF_024171995.1 Promicromonospora umidemergens
GCTCAGGCTCTACTGGTTGCGGCTGAGCCTGCGGTTTCGCTCCGGGCGCGTGCCTCGTTCCTCGGCCCGCACCCTGCGCTGCACCTCCGGCTCAGCCGCCGATGTCGTAGCGGAGCATGAACTCGCCGGCGTCGAGCACGACGTAGCTGACCTCGACGGGTGTGCCGTCCTGCGTGAAAGCCGTCCGCGTGACCGACAGGACCGGGGTGCCGGGCTCGATCCGCAGCTCCTCGATCTCTTCGATCGTCGGCATGCGGCCCACCACGTCCTCGCGGAACCTCACCGGTGCATGTCCGGCCTCGGTGAGGCGTGCGTGCGTGCCGCCCGGTCCCACCTCCTGGTCCGCGATAGGTGTGCCGGCCGCTATCGACGCAGGCAGGTACGACGTCGCGAACAGCACCGGCTTGCGCTCGCGCAGATGCAGGCGCTCGCGCACGGTCACCTTGGCGCCCTCTGCGAGGCCGAGCGTCGTGCGGACCTTTTCGGGCGGCTCGGCCTCCGCGGTGACGGCGAGCGTGCGGACGGTGAGTCCGGCGCCGGTCTCGTCCGTCTCGGCGGTGACGGTGGATTCGCCGACCTCTGCACCGGTCGTGTCCCGCACGATCGGCTCGAAGGCGCGGACGAACACGCCGGAGCCGTGCCGGGTCACGGTCAGACCCTCGTCCTTGAGCATGGACAAGCCGTGGCGCGCGGTCATGCGCGCCACGCCGTAGTTCGACATGAGCGCTGCTTCGCTCGGAAGGCGATCGCCCGGTTTGTACGTTCCGGAGCGGATCGCGGCACGAAGATCCTTGGCGATGCTTGCGGCAGTCACACGTCCCTCTCTAGACACGGAACCCACCTAACCCGCAGCCAGTGCGTATACGCAACTTTTCGGCGTAGCGGTTGCGTCCCCCAGTAAACCCCCAACAGGCTGTCTATGCGCCTAGAGGTAGGTGCGGAGAGGTGGGAGAGATGGCGACGATAGCGGGCAGACTGGCCGATTCCGCCGCTGGTGCGGCGGACCTGCTGGCGGAGGTAGGGGACGCGCGGATCAAGTGGGTCGAGGTGTTCCGCGATCATCTGGTCGTGCATCCGGCGCGGCTGAGCGAGGGGGCGGACATCGCCGCCCAGCTCGGGATCACCGTCGCGACGGACTACCCGGCCACGCAACCGGGCTTCACGGTCTGGACCGGCTGCTGGAACAACATGGACATGTTCGTCTACAGCGAGCTTCGGGGAACGGCACGGCCGGTGCGGGCGTGGCCGACGTGACGGCCGGATCCTGCGACGCGGTCCCGGGTGCGGACGGCTGCCCGATGCCGGGAGCGCATCTCGCGGAGCTCGTCGAGGTGACAGCGCTGATCGCGCACATCTTCGACATCCACACCCTGGACGTCCGAGCAGGTGTGGATCATCTCGACCTCGAGGACGACGTGGTGGGTGTGGTGACCGTGGACGTCGTCGCCGCGCGGATGCGCGACGCCATGCGGCTCGCCGGGATGCTCCACCTGGCCGAGCACCGTGGGGACCAAGGCGGGGCGCCGACGGTGTGGCGGTGCTGGAGGGGCTGGGTGGCTGTCGCCGAACGTGGGCTGGCGGTCTCGCTGCGCCTGACGGCACCGGTCCGAGGCTGAGCACGGCTCGCTGCCGACCGGTGCGTCCTGGCACGTGAGTGGCACGAAGCCACTTCCGGGGCCCTTGGAAACGACTCCGCCCCAGGTCAGGAAACATCCCCTGACCTGGGGCGGAGCCTGTGGAGCGGGTGACGGGAATCGAACCCGCGCTATCAGCTTGGGAAGCTGAAGTTCTACCATTGAACTACACCCGCATCGTCCGGTTCTGACCGAGTGTCTGCTGTTTGAGAAACCCCGCTAGGGTTCCGCAACAGCGCCCGTGAACCTGGCGTGCGACCTGATCATACCCAACCTCGCCCAGAAGCCCGAACCGGGTTTCGGAGCGAGTGTCGCCGAGCAGCCGGAGCAGCAGTGACCGAGCACCCCAGCGAGAAGCCGACCGAGCCGATCTACCAGGAGACGAAGCGGCTGCCCCCGCGGCCGTCCAGCCCGCCGAAGCCCCCGCCGCCCCCGCCGGGTGGCACGCGCGCCATGAAGGCGCCCAAGAGGACCTCCGCCGGCAAGACCTCGTCGGGCGTCGGTCCGGCGAACTATCAGCAGCAGTACGACTACGACCGCCCTACGCCGCCGGTCGAGCACGTGCCGGGCCGCAAGTCCCGCATCACGGCCGGTCTGCTCGGGATCCTGCTGGGCGTGGTGGGCGCGCACCGGTTCTACCTCGGCTACAAGGGCCTGGGCTGGATCATGCTGCTCATCACCGCGGTGTCGCTGGGGAACGCGTGGTTCGTCCCCGCGATCTGGGGAGCCATCGAGGGCATCCTGTTCCTCGTGATGCGCAAGGGCTACTGGTCGGTCGACGCGAAGCACAAGCCGCTGCAGTGGTGACGGTCACGCGGTGACGTCGCGGCGCTACCCCGCCACGGGGCGGCGCCGCCCCGTGACGCCCAGTACCGTGTCCGGGTGCTCCTCTCCGACCGCGATATCCGTGCCGAGCTCGAGGCTGACCGCGTCGTCCTCGACCCGTACGAACCGTCGATGCTCCAGCCGTCGAGCATCGACGTGCGTCTCGACCGGTACTTCCGGCTCTTCGACAACCACAAGTACCCGTTCATCGACCCCGCGGAGGACCAGCCGGAGCTGACCCGCCTCGTGGAGGCGGAGAACGGCGATGCGTTCGTGCTGCACCCCGGGGAGTTCGTGCTCGGCAACACGTTCGAGTCCGTCACCCTGCCCGACGACGTCGCCGCCCGCCTCGAGGGCAAGTCCTCCCTGGGCCGGCTGGGCCTGCTGACGCACTCGACGGCCGGATTCATCGACCCGGGGTTCAGCGGGCACGTGACGCTCGAGCTGAGCAATGTCGCGACGCTGCCGATCAAGCTGTGGCCGGGCATGAAGATCGGGCAGCTGTGCTTCTTCCGGCTGTCGTCGGCGTCGGAGCACCCGTACGGGTCGGACCTGTACGGCTCCCGCTACCAGGGCCAGCGCGGTCCGACGGCGTCCCGCTCCGCGAAGAACTTCCACCGCACAGAGGTGTGATCACCGGGCCGGACAGGGGCCTGCGGGGTGCTCGCCGAGCGGTAGGCTCCGGGTGCCCGGCGCGGACCGGGCACCCGGACGTTCGAAGGGATCCCGATGGCCGCTCCTCAGCTCCCGCTCCTGCCGCGCACGGTTGCGCAGGCACACCAGGCACGGCACGTCCTGACCGTGCCTGGCGACGTGGAGCTGGACGAGATCGAGGTCCTCGCGCTCTCCAGGTTCTCCGCCACCCGGTGGGACGTGGTGCCAGCGGGCATCCTCCCTGGCAACGTCGCGGGAGCCCCGCAGGGCCGCCGCGCGCAGGGCAAGGAGGTCGGCGTGCTGCGCGTCTCGCGGCACGCCGTGATCAACGGGCCGTACCTGCCCGCCGGCGTGGGTTTCGACCTCGGTGTGCCGCCGGGCGCCGCGATGGCCTTCGACATCGTCTGCCACCGGGAACGCGGTGAGCCACCGTTCCCGGCGGGCGACCGCGACGGCGTCGGGCGCGCCTTCGCCGCGGGCATGGCCGAACGCGAGGAGCGTCGCCTCGTCGAGTGGCTCGTCTCCGTGGCGCGCCGCCTCGGCGGATCCCTCCGCCTGGACGTGGCCGGCCACTGGGACGCCCCCAACGCCGCCGGCCCGACGGCGAGGTCCGGCGCCGGCGTGGTGCTCACCCCCGACGCCGGCGCGGCCATCGACATGACCGTCTACTCCGACGTCTGGCTCGACCCGCAGGCCGCGCTCACGATCCTGCAGAAGGTGCACCCGCGCGCTCGCCTCCACATGGAGGGCAAGGAGTGGGGCGGCCCGCCCCGCGGTATCGCCGAGAAGCCGCTCTACCCCGGCGATCCCCTGGACCCCGAGCTGCGCAAGAAGCTGCACGCGGCCGCCGACGACTACGACATCAAGGCCCTCACGGGTCCGCGTGTCCTCGACGGGTACGGGCTGATCGTGGACCTCGACGTCGACGGGATCGTCTCGGTGGAGATCTCCGGCGAGGAGAAGCTGCCGCGCCTGCTGCGCGGCCTGCCGTGGGCCGAGCAGGGCGCGGTGCGCTACTGGGTGCACTGGGAGCCGCACGACCTCGTGGAGTCGCAGCGGGAGTTCCCGTCCATGGAGCTACGCGTCGCGCGCAAGCGCGCGGCGGAGCTGGTGGCCCGGCTCGCCGGGGCCGTCCACGCCGCCGCCGGAGGCGAGATCGCCGACGAGGACGGCTTTCTGGTAGACCCCTCCGACCTCTGACGGCCCAAGCCTCACCCGCTGTGGCGAGGCCTCCCGGCAGGCTCGCTCGGCGACCGGGTCAGAGGTACTGGCCAGGAGTCCGGCGCTCGCCGCCCGGCTCGTCGTCCTGGCCGCCCGGCATGGTGGGGCCGCCAGGACCGCCAGGACCGAACGTCCCGGTGCCGGGCGGCAGTGCCCGGCGCATCTGCGAGAGCTGCGCCTGGGCGGCCATCTGCTGCGCCACCAGCGCCGTCTGGATGCCGTGGAACAGGCCCTCCAGCCACCCCACCAGCTGCGCCTGGGCGACCCGGAGCTCGGCGTCGGACGGCGCGGAGTCGTCCGAGAACGGCAGCGTGATCCGGTGCAGCTCGTCGACGAGGTCGGGGGAGAGCCCGTCCTCGAGCTCGCGGATCGACCGCTCGTGGATCTCGGCAAGGCGCGAGCGTGCGGCCTCGTCCAGAGGGGCGTCCCTGACCTCGTCGAGCAGTCGCTTGACCATGCCGCCGATGCGCATGACCTTGGCCGGCTCCTCGACCTGGCTCACCACGGCCTCCGCTTCGTTCATCTCTTCCTCGTCGTCGGCACCCTCGGAGGTACGGCCCGACGGCACGGCGGCGCCGTCGGGGGTCACCACCTGCGGTTGGGCGGTGGCCGCTCCGTGGTCCGGACGTTCGCGGTCGCCGGACTGGTCATCGCGTCGCTCTTCGGGCTGGGGGTTGGCTCGCTCGTCGGTCATGAGCCCAGTCTTGCCCGGATAGCCTGTCGTCCGCACGGCAGCATTCGCGCGGGAACGAAATTGCCGACCATGCCTATATATAGGCACGGGTTGATCAGGGCACCAGGAGGACTTTGCCGAAGGCCTCGCCGGACTCCAGCAGCTCGTGCGCCGACTGCGCCTCGGCGAACGGGATACGGGCATGCACCACTGGCCGGACTCGCCCGTCCGCGACGAGCGGCCAGACGCGCTGCTCGGTGTCGGCGACGATGCGCGCCTTCTCGTCCGCGGGCCGCGACCTGAGCAGCGTGCCGGTGACGGTCCCGCGCCGGGCGAGGAGGTCGCTGAGGTCGAGCTCGCCGCGCCGCCCCTGCTGCATGCCGATGACGACCAGGCGGCCACCGCGGGCCAGCGCGCGGACGTTGTCGCCCAGTGCGCCCCCGCCCAGCAGATCGAGCACGACGTCGGCGCCGCGGCCGTCCGTCGCCCGGCGCAACTCCTCCACGAAGTCCTGCTCCCGGTGGTCGATGACCAGGTCGGCCCCGAGCGCCGCGCACCGCGCGGTGCGCTCCGGTCCGCCGGCCGTGGTGGCCACGTGCGCTCCGAGTGCTCGGGCGATCTGGATCGCGATGGTGCCGATGCCCCCGGACCCACCGTGGACCAGCACCCACTCGCCGGAGCGCAGCCCTCCGACGTCCACGAGGTTGTTCCAGACCGTGCACGCGGCTTCGGGAAGCGCTGCCGCGTCGACGAGATCGACACCGTCGGGAACCGGGAGCACCTGCGTCTCGCGGACCACTACTTCCTCCGCGTAACCACCACCTTCGAGCAGCGCGGTGACCCGGTCTCCGGCGCGCCAGCGCGACACGCCGGGTCCGACACGCCTCACAGTTCCCGATATCTCAAGACCCGGCCAGTCGGGTGCACCCGCCGGAGGGGGGTAGTATCCGGCGCGTTGGAGCAGGTCAGCACGGTTCACTCCGGCAGCGGCGACGGTGATCACCACGTCCCTTTGGTTAGCAATCGGTGGATTCAGGGATGAAACGGAGAGTTTCCCTGATGGGCCCGGTCCGGATATCGTGACGGCTCGCACATCGATGAAGCCTACTTCCGTGTGGCCTCACGAGGGTCGTCAGCGGAAACCGGGTGCCGGTAACTTGTACGCAGCACCGAGGGGCGTTCGGCGGGCACCAAGCACGCCACCCCCCTTCCGGATCAGTGATGGAGAGAGGTACGCATGTTCCGCAGGTTGGGAGTGCGCGGGAAAGTTCTTGCGACACTGGTCACGCCTGCCATCGTCCTGGTCATCGCGGCGGCGTACATCATCGGTCTGTCGGTGGTCGACGCGATGCGCGCGCAGCAGACGAGTGATCTCGTCGCCGCGCTCGAGTACCAGGACGCGGCAGGAACGACGTTCGCGCAGGAGCGGGCGTACAACATCGTGGCGATGATCGATGACACCGAGAGAGGCGTCGCGGCTCGTACCGCCCTGCTGCAGGGTGTGCCGGCGATGGAGGACGACGGCGTCACCCAGGCGAAGAACAAGGACGGCAGCCCCAAGTGGGCCGCCGACGCCGCCCAGGCACAGACGATCAAGGCCCTCGACGAGCGCGACGACGCCCTGCTGGACATCGACATCTCGATGCTCGACCAGCGCGTCAAGACCGCCGTGGCAGAGACCATCGAGGACCGCGCTGCCATCACCGACGTACAGAAGAAGGTCGCTGACGGACGACTCACCGAGCAGGCGGCGACGGAGGCGTACGGCGGGTACATCGACGGTGCCCTCGAGGTGATGGACGCCATCGCCGACACGTCCGAGGACCGTGAGCTGGGTATCCGTCTCGAGGCGTACCACTCGATGGACCAGCTCATGCTGACGAGCACCTACGAGCGGCCGGTCGTCGCCCTCGCGCTCGGCATCTTCTTCAACCACCCGCAGGGCGAAGAGGCCGCAAGGACCATGTCGCTCCGTGGTGCGGACCTGGTGAACCTTGGCGACCGCCAGTGGGACGAGACGCAGGACCTCTACGACCGCATCCCCGGCGACTACCAGGCGCCCGTCATGGACGGCGTCTACGGCACCGTCCGGGGCTCCGTGGCGCGGGGCGACCTCTCGGCCATCCAGCCGGCGCAGGTCGCCGCGTTCGAGGGAGAGTCCACCAAATGGGTGGAGGAAGGCCGCATCGTTCGTGACGCGGTCCGTGAGGACGCCTCGGAATTCGCTCAGGAGCAGGCCGACGTCGCCGCGAACCGTGCGTACCTCACCGGTGGCATCGCGATCGCAGCCCTCGGCTTCTCGATCATCACCGCGCTCGTCATCGCACGCCGTCTGGTCTCCCCGCTGCGCCGCCTGACCCAGGCCGCCGGCGTGGTCCGTGACCGCCTCCCCACCCTGGTGGAGCAGGTGTCGGTGCCCGGCCAGGGCCCGAGCATCGACCTCGACCCGATCACCGTCGAGTCGTCGGACGAGATCGGCCAGCTGGCCGCGGCGTTCAACGACGTCAACCGAACGACCATCGACGTCGCCCGCGAACAGGCAGCCCTCCGTGGCTCCATCGCCGAGATGTTCGTCAACGTGGCCCGCCGTGACCAGGTGCTCCTCAACCGGCAGCTCGCGTTCCTCGACGACCTCGAGCGTTCCGAGGAAGACCCGTCGACGCTGTCGAACCTGTTCCGCCTCGACCACCTCGCGACCCGGATGCGCCGCAACGCCGAGTCCCTCCTGGTCCTCGCGGGCATCGACTCCGGTCGTCGCGTGCGCCAGCCGATGCCGGTCTCCGACGTCATCCGTACGGCGTCCTCCGAGATCGAGCTGTACGACCGGGTGCGCCTGAACCTCGTCGTCGACCCGATGATGCTGGGCCACAACGCGCTGAACGCCGCGCACCTGCTGGCCGAGATCCTCGAGAACGCGACGATGTTCTCCGAACCGCACACGCCGGTCGAGGTCACGACCGCTCGCGACGAGCAGTTCGTCACCGTCGTCGTCCGTGACCACGGCCTCGGCATGAACCCTGACGAGGTGGCCGAGGCGAACCGCAAGGTGCTCAGCCACGCCGCGTCGGACGCCGTCGGTGCCCAGCGCCTCGGTCTCTACGTGGTCGGCCGCCTGTCGGACCGGCTCGGTGCGCTGGTGGAGTTCGGCGTCGGCGAAGGTGGCACCGGTACCGAGGTGACGGTCCGCTTCCCCGCGGTGCTGTTCATGCCGGACAACGCGATGCCGCTGCCGATGCCGACGGATCCGCTGGAGGCCAACACGCAGGCGGCCGCCTCGCAGTTCAACGGCGGTCTGGCTGCTGGTCCGGGTACGGGCGCGATGCGGGGCGCGGGTGCGCCCACCAACGGCTTCGGCTCGCCCGCCATCACCGCCGCCTCGCCGGCGACGACCTCCGTCCCGCAGCAGAGCGGCATGCCGGTCCCGACCGGTACGTCGCAGATCGCCGCTGCCGCCTTCGCGGCGCAGCCGGCGCCCGCCGCACAGCAGGTCGACCTCAACGCCCTGACGGACGGCACGACGGCGCTCGGCCTGGCCCGACGGCGCAGCTCGACGGCTGCGCACCCCGCGGCGGAGACGACTCCGACGGGCTCGATCGTGCTGCCGGAGATCCAGACGCCGTCGCTCCCGCAGGAGTACCAGGGTGACGACAACGCCTGGGCCCCGCCGTCGAACGTCTCCGAGGGCAGATCGCTCCCGAGCCGCCAGCGTGCGCCGCAGCCGGAGGAGCCGGTCGCGCCGATCTTCGAGGACACCACGCCTGCCGCGGTGGACGTGGACCAGCGCAGCGCCCTCTTCTCGAGCTTCCGTTCCCTGAACACGATCGATCCGGTCGCGGGCGGTGGCACACAGTCGCTGCAGCTCGACCCGGTCACGCAGGACCCTGCGGCGCTGCCAGGTATGTCGGACACCGACGTGATGCGGTTCCCGGCAGGGGGCGGCGATCGGGCGCAGCACGCGCCGGCACCCGCCCAGAGCTTCGGCGGGCCGCAGGAGGGCTACGGAGCCCCGATGCGGGGCGACGGCGGGCAGTCGGAGAGCTTCGGGGCGGACGCTCCGGAGGGTCCCGACTCGTCCTTCGAGGCGCTGCCCGCGTTCGAGGAGCTCATGGCGGATCTCCCGAGCCGCCGCTCGACCGGCTCGGGTACCCAGCAGGGTGCCAAGCCGGCCCAGCAGAAGCGCGGCCTGTTCGGTCGCCGGCCGGGTCAGCCCGCCACCGGTGAGCTGCGTGCCTACCAGCCGCAGGAGCGCCCGGCATCGCGCCCGATCCAGACGGTGAGCGGTCCCGTCGCCGGTGCACCGAGCTTCGGCGCGCCGAGCTTCGGCGCACCGAGCGCCCCCAGTGCGCCGAGCGTGGAGACGCAGAGCTTCCAGGCACAGGGCTTCCAGGCCCCTGCAGGCCCGCCGCAGGACTTCCAGGTCCCGAGCGGTCTGCAGGACTTCCAGGCGCCGAGCGACCCGCCGCAGGGCGCTCCAGCCCCGCAGCCGCCGAGGCCGATGACGGGCGCATTCCCGACGCAGGCTCCGGCGCAGTCTCAGCAGGCCCCGGCTCCCGCGCAGCCCCTTGCGGACCCGACGTATCAGCGGGGTTACGAGGAGGGCTACCAGCGGGCGGTTCGGGAGTCGCTGACGTCGGCGATGCCGGCCGTGCAGAGCGCTCCGGCCGGGGGCACGGTGCCCGCGCCGATCGCGGCTCCCGCGCCGGTTCAGGGCAGCAACCCGTTCATCGACGCGGCACCGCGCGCAGCGGCTCCGGCGCCCGCGCCGGCTCCTGAGCAGGTGCCCACCTCGTTCGCGTCGAGCCCGGCCACCCAGGCCGTGCCGATGGCGACCGCGCAGCAGCCCTTCGCGGCTCCCGCTCGCGAGTTCAGCGAGCCGTACCCGACGGGTGCTGTGTACGACCCGACGTACGGATCGCCGGCGCCGCTCGCCAAGCGGGCGGCCGGTACGGACGGCGACGGGAAGGATCCGCTGGACCCGGAGTACGTACGGGACTCGGTGGAGGCTCGCTCGGAGTGGACCGCCTCGGCGGTCCTCTACGAGGAGATGACGAGCCTTCTGCGCCGAGGGGCTTATCAGGAAGATGATGTGAAAGAGAACGACTCGTACCGTCCGGCCGCCGTCAACACCGAGGTTGTGGGCGGCGGTCTGACCCGCCGCACTCGTGGTGCCTCCGGCACCGGGGCGGACCCCACTGTCGAGCGTCTCTCAGCTCGCATCGACCGTGATCCCGAGCAGCTTCGCTCACGTCTCTCTGCGTTCCAGTCGGCCACCGCCCGTGGCCGGTCGGAATCCATGGACGAGGGCGAATCGGAGCACGAGAACGGCAAGAAGGTCGCTGGGGACTCGACGTGGGCACCCTCGACCGTGAATCATGTCCCTGACTCAGCGCCGCAGTCGCGGTGACAAGCGCGTCTGTGGATTCTGACTAGGAGGAACAGAGAGTGACCCTCAGCACCGAAGCAACGAATTTCGGTTGGCTGCTCGACAACTTCGTGCGTACGGTTCCCGGCAGTCGGCACACGCTCGTCGTGTCGGCGGACGGACTGCTCATGGCGATGTCCGACCAGCTGGACCGCACCAGCGGCGACCAGCTCGCGGCGATCGTCTCGGGTATGTCAAGCCTTACGCGTGGAGCTTCTCGGCAGCTCAACGGCGGTAATGTCCGTCAGGCGATCATCGAGATGGACAACGGCTTCCTCTTCTTGATGAACGTTTCGAACGGGTCCGTGCTCGGCGTGGTCGCGGAGGCTACGTGCGATATCGGTCTTATCGGTTACGAGATGGCTCTCCTGGTGTCCCGCACCGAGGCCACGCTCACGCCGCAGCTGATCTCGGAGATGCGTGGCAGCCTCCCGGTCGATGGGCAGACCCGAGCCGCCAGCGTGGGATGAGGACTCGACCATGACGTACGCACCTTTCGGTTCCCAGGGACATGGGGACGTCCGTGAGACGTCCACAGTGCGCCCCTACGCGGTCACCGGAGGCCGGGTGCGGTCGGAGCTGTCCGACCTGCCGCTCGAGGCCCTCGTGGAGGTTCTGCCCGGCGCGGTCAGCAGCTTTGGGCTGCCGCCCGAGAAGCGCGCGATCCTCCAGCACGCCGCGCACACGTACGTGTCGATCGCCGAGCTCTCAGCCCTTCTGCGGCTGCCCCTTGGTGTCGTCCGGATTCTTGTGTCGGACATGCAGGAGGAAGGGCACGTCACCGTGCACACCTCGACACCGGTTAACGTCCACACAGGCCACGGCAGCTCGAACTCGGGCCTGTCGCTGAGCGTCTTGGAGAGTGTTCTGAATGGCATTTCCGCCCTCTGACGGCGGGGCCCGCAGCGGTCCCAACTGGGCCCCGGTGTCGGGCAACGCCGGCACCGCGACCGCTAGCTCGAACACGCCTGCGCGCCAGAGCGTGCTGGGTGGCGGAGGTGGCGCTCCGGCGCCCGCCGCACAGGCGTCCCGTCCGGCGCAGGCGCAGCCTGCACCGCCGGTGATGCAGCAGGCGCCGACCGGCAACGCCGGTGCGCAGGCGGCTCCGGGCGCGCAGCCCGCGGCCGAGCGCACTGCGCCGACAGTCGTCAAGATCGTTGTCGCAGGTGGTTTTGCCGTGGGCAAGACGACGTTCATCGGTTCGATCTCCGATGTCGAACCGCTGAACACCGAGGCCGCCATGACGGAGCACTCGGTGGGCGTCGACGACGCCGGTGGCGTCACCGACCGCAAGACCACTACCACGGTGGCCATGGACTTCGGTCGTGTCGAGCTCCCGGGCAACCTGTGGCTCTACCTGTTCGGCACCCCGGGCCAGGACCGCTTCCTCTTCATGTGGGACGACCTGGTGCGTGGCGCGATCGGTGCAGTGGTACTGGTCGACACCGACCGTCTGGAGCAGTGCTTCCCGGCGATCGACTACTTCGAGTCGCGCAACATCCCGTTCGTCGTGGGCGTCAACTGCTTCGACGGCGTGGCCAAGCACCGGCTCGAGGACGTGCGCGAGGCACTGCAGATCCCCTCGCACGTGCCGATGCTGTACACGGACGCACGATCCCGCGCGGCGACCAAGCAGACGCTCATCGCGCTCGTCCAGCTCGCGATGCGTCAGCTCCGGTCCGGCGCACAGGCGCAGGGCTGAGTCAGGCACCAGTACTCCGCAGGCGGCGGGCCACCCTGAGGGCGGCCCGCCGTCGCTGTCTCGGCAGGCGTTAGACTGTGTCGCCGCGCCGTCGTGCCTTGTGCATGGCGGGATGGCGCACGAGGAGGGCTGACAGAGCGGCCTAATGTGACAGTCTTGAAAACTGTTGTGCGGCAACGCACCGGGGGTTCGAATCCCTCGCCCTCCGCCGGCGGTTCACCTGACCATGGCTGGAGTCCGACCCGGACTCCGGCCATCGTCATGTCGGCACCACGGGCCGCGGTCAGCTGATCCCGACGATGGGCAGGCGCAGTGCGGCCGGCGCCGCCTCGGGCACGACCGGGGCGTCGGGACGTACCGGCTCCACGGGACGGTAGCCGGACCCGAGGACCGGACGTGCGTCCGGCTCACCCGTGTTGGGCCACAGCGCGCACGCGCGCTCGGCCTGCGCCGTGATGGTGAGGGAGGGGTTGACCCCGAGGTTGGCGGTCACGGCCGCCCCGTCCATGACGTGCAGGCCTTCGTGGCCGAACACCCGCAGGTAGGGGTCGACGACGCCACTCTCCGCGTCGGTCCCGATGGCGCACCCACCGAGGATGTGCGCGGTCAGCGGGATGTTGAACGGGTCACCGATGGTGCCGCCGGGGAGGCCCTCGACACCGTCGTCGCCCATCTTGTCGGCGATGCGGCGCACGGCCTCGTGACCCTCGGGGATCCAGCTCGGGTTGGGAGCGCCGGTGCCCTGCGTGGACGTCATGAACCGGCCGAAGAACGCACGCCTGGTCACGGTGGTGAGCGAGTTGTCCCGAGCCTGCATGACCAGGGCGATGACTGTCCGCTCCGACCAGCGACGCCAGTCGAGCAGCACGGGTAGCCACTTGAGGTTCTTGCCCATCTCGCCGAACCACCGGACGAACCGGAACGGTCCACCGTCGACGAGGATGTGCTGGAGGGCGGCCATGACGTTGGACCCGTGGCCGTAACGCACCGGTTCGATGTGCGTGCTCTCGCTCGGGTAGAACGACGAGGTGATGGCGACGCCGCGTGAGTAGTCCGTCCTGCCGACCTTGTGCGTCATCGCACCGAGCAGCGCCTCCGAGTTGGTTCGCGTGAGGTGCCCGAGCCGCTCTGACAGCCCCGGCAGGGTGCCGACGTCCTTCATGGCGTGCAGCAGGCGCTGTGTACCGAGGGTGCCCGCCCCGAACACGACCTGCCGCGCGGTGAACCGCCGCTTGCGGCCCCACTTCCTGCCGGTGCGGTGCGTACGGATCTCGTACCCGCCGTCGGGCAGCGGGCGCACGACGTCGGCCGTGGTGAGCGGGTGTACCTCGGCACCTGCCCGTTCCGCGAGGTAGAGGTAGTTCTTGACCAGGGTGTTCTTGGCACCGTGCCGGCAGCCGGTCATGCACTCGCCGCACTCGGTGCAGCCGGTGCGTTCCGGGCCCATGCCGCCGAAGAACGGGTCGGCGGCCCGGCAGCCGGCGGCCGGCTCCTCGGCCCCGCCCGGCCCGAAGTACACGCCTACGCGCGTGGGGCGGAACGTGTGGCTCACCCCCATGTCCTCGGCGACGCCTCGGATGATCTCGTCGGCAGGTGACCGGCCGTGGTACTGGACGACGCCGAGCATGCGCTCGGCCTGGTCGTAGTACGGCGCGAGCTCCGTCTTCCAGTCGGTGATGTGGGACCAGGCGCGGTCCGCGTAGAACGGGTCCAGGGGCCGGTACAGCGTGTTGGCATACACCAGGGACCCACCGCCGACGCCGGCGCCCGTCAGGCACAGGACGTTGCGCAGCAGACGCACCCGCTGGATCCCGTAGCACCCGAGGGAGGGTGCCCACAGGAACTGCTTGAGGTGCCAGGAGTTCTTGGCGAACTCGTGGTCCTCGAACCTGCGGCCCGCCTCGAGCACGCCGACTCGGTAGCCCTTCTCGGTGAGGCGGAGGGCCGCAACGCTGCCGCCGAAGCCTGACCCGATCACCAAGACGTCGTAGTCCATGCCCGTGAATGTACCCGCTATTGACGCTGTGTGAAATACAGGCCCTGGGATCGCGTCGGGCCGCACCTGGGCTGCCTGCCAGACTGTTACGGCGGTGGGATCGGAGAGAAAAATCGGCGGGATGCCGCGGATCAGAAGCCGACCGGGACGTCGGCGGGCCCTTCGCTTTGCTCAGCGCGCCGTACGGCAGGTAGCCTGGGCCGCGCGGCATCGGCCTACCTGGGTAGAGTCGGCCGCGAGGAGACGTCGCATAGTCCGGTCTAGTGCGCCACCCTGCTAAGGTGGTAACGGGGCAACCCGTTCGAGGGTTCAAATCCCTCCGTCTCCGCCAGGAAGGTCCCGGCCGCGCGTGACGCCCGGGGCCTTTTCTGTGAAAGGGTCCGTGGCGCTGGTTCAGCGCGAGAACGGGCCTGCGGGAGGGCTGTGACGGAGTTCTCCCCGGCTGACGTGGATTTGAGTTTGGGTCCACGTCGAACAGGCGGTAATGTTCTCGTCGGTCGGCCGTGTGAACGGCAGGCCAGTAGTCTGCAGTACAGCCAGCGCCCGTAGCTCAACGGATAGAGCATCTGACTACGGATCAGAAGGTTGGGGGTTCGAATCCCTCCGGGCGCACATCAGGAACGAAGCCTCCACCAGCGGAAACGCTGGTGGAGGCTTCGTCGTTGCGGGGCGTGGACACCGGATTCCGTGTCACTGCCTCCATTGGGTGCCCCAACAGGGGCACGGATTAGCCGCCTAGAGCCTCGTCCATGGCGTCGGCGGCGTCCCGGAGCGTCGTGGGCATGACGTGGCCGTACAGGTCCGTTGTGATGCTCATCTGGGAGTGACCCAGCACCCCCATGATGGTGCGAGCCGTGACGCCCTGGGTGAACAGGAGTGTCGCGCAGGTGTGGCGCAGATCGTGGAACCGGATCCGGCGGACACCGGCCCGCTTCTGGAGAATGTCGAACAGCGTGTTCACGTAGCGGGGCTCGACATGGTTGCCCTCCTGGGTGGTGAACACGAAGTCCAGGTCTCGCCAGTCGTCGCCTGCCGCCGTGCGCTCACCCTTCTGCGTCGCGCGGTGCTTGACCAGTGTGGTGAGGGACTTCTGAGGGAGCGGGATCGTGCGCCGGCTAAGGCTCGACTTGGGCAACCCCTTGACGATGCCCTCACCGTTGCCGAGTCGCTGGAGTGTCGAGCGAACCCTCAGGGTCTTGTTCGTGAGGTCGACGTCTGCCCAGCGCAGCGCCAGCAGCTCGCCCTTGCGCATCCCGAGGGCGACACCGACCGAGAACAGCGCACCAAGCCGGTGCTCTCCTGCCACCTTGAGGAACGTGTCCACCTCCTGCGCTGTCCAGGGCTGGACCTCGTCCCGCGTCACGGTCGGACCCTTCACCAGAGCGGCCACGTTGCGGTGGATCAGTTCGTCGCGCTGAGCCTCGGCCAGCAGGGCGCGGAGCACCGCCCGGGTGAGTTGCACCGTCCGGGCCGACAGGGGCTCACCTGTCTGCCCGTCCTTGCGGGTCCGCCGCCGGGCTGCGGTGGTGCTCATGACCTTGCGGACGTGGTTCGGCGTGAGGGAGGTCAGGCGCACCTTCCCGACGACGTCGTACACGTACTGCTTCAGGATCCACTCGTAGTTCGCCACCGTGGCGGGCTTGCGCTTCTCGTCGTCGCGGAGGCGTCGGACCCATTCCTCGCCGAACGTCCGGACCGTGTGCTTCACGGGCGCGGCCGGGATGTGCTTCTGGGTGAGCGACTGCAACTCGACGAGCTTTGCCGCGGCGACTTCGCGCGTCTTGCCGTAGACGTAGCGGCGGACCTTGTTGCTGTCGGTGTCGAACACGTACGTCGAGGCACGCCACATGCCGTCCGCCCGCTGGCCGATCGAACCTTCTCCGTTTGCGCGCTTGCTCATGCTGCCTCCTGGGCCTCGACGATGGCGGTGGTGACGTACTCGTTGACGGCCGATACGGGGATCCGACGAGCGCGGCCGATCTTGACGCTCGTGAGCTTGTTGAGGCGGATCAGATCGAAGACCTGGGTGCGCGAGATACACAGGGCCTCGGCGGCTTCCTCGACGCGGTACAGCAGGACGGTGACGGTGGGCGTGGTTGCGGTGTAGACCGGTGCGGTGGTGGCGGTGCTCATCACGTGTTCCTTTCGCGGTACGGCAGTGCCTAAGGTTTTTGCCGTCCCATCCGTCCCAGCCGCTTTCACGAGGTGTTCTCGCAGGTCAGCGGTCATTTCTGCCGGGACGGATGGGGTTTCGCGACTCGTCCCAACCCGTCCCAGACCCGTCCCAAAGCGGGATCGGTGGGACGGGTGGACGGGTTGGGACGGGTTGGGACGAGTCGCAGCAACTACGGTTCGGCCGTGAAAAGTGGTGCCTGACCAGCGGTTTCGTCCGGCTGGGACGGGTTGGGACGAGTCATTGCCGCGAACCCCTGCCCCCCTGCCGTCCCGGCGTCGTCCTCGACCTCGTCAGCGGGGCAGTAGCGAGCCCAGGAGTCCTCGAAGTCTTCGCGGCGGAACCCCTTGACCTGGTAGTCCGAACCGTCTGACTTCTTGAGCCGGACGTTGCGCGACGTGATGTCGAACTCGCGCAGCAGGAGGCCCAGGCGGCGCGGTGTGAGCCCGGTGGGACCGAACGTGGCCCAGGGGGCCTCCTCGTCGGCCTTGAGGCGCTCCAGCAGCGTGTGCGTGGGCAGAGCGTCGTCGGACTCGAACGCGGCCCGGGTGTCGATCAGGAGACGGGTCTGTACGGAGAGCTCGATGCTCTCTTCCTTCTCCTGGTTCATGACGACGGCGGCGTGCCGGGCCAGGCGGGGCCAGTCACCCCCGGCGGCGTCAGCTACCGCGACGAGGGGTTCCCAGGTGTCGGCGGCCCGGTCCTCGACGGGCATCGAGACAACGGGGGTGCCGATCGTGACGCGCTGCGAGCGGGCCCACTTGTGCAGGACACCAGACAGCGTGATCAGGTCGGCGCGGTCGCGGGTCATGCGGTAGGGCGCGACCTTCTCGCCCTTGGCGCGGCGGCGCATCTTGACCACCACAGCCCGATCCTCGATCGTGTCGGGCATCGCTCCGATGCCTGCCAGCGCGGCCATGGCGAACGTGCGCAGGTGCTCCACTTCCTGCCGACCGGCGTCGTACCGGGGCACGGTGCGACCGGGCTGGAAACCGGCGTTGAGGATCCCGCGGATGTCCTCGTTGTCCGACCCAGCCTTGGGGCCGAACATTGCGTCGGCCTCGTCGATCATGATCGTGGGCGGCTCGTTCCCGGCGAAGTGCACGGTGCGCGACAGGGCGGCGTGGGAGACGTTCACGCCCATGAATGCCTGCCAGCACAGTGCCTCCAGCATGTCCAGGAGACGTGACTTCCCGCAGCGGCGCTCCGGGCCACGGATGACCAGGCGGGGAGCGGAGCCCAGGAACGGGACGACGTGGCTAGCGGCGGCCCACAGCACCACGGCGGTCATTGCCTCGGGGCTCGGGAGGATGACGTACTTGCGGACGGCGGCCTGCACCTGGTCCAGCACCACGGCTCCATCGAGGGCCGGGCTGGGCTCGGTGGTGGCGGCCTCGGCGGGCGTGCTCGCTCCGGAGTCGGCGGTTCCGCCCGACATCGGCGCGGCGGTCGTGGGAGTAGTCATGATGGGTTCCTCCGGGTGGGTCGGGCGGGACTTCGGGCGGGTGCTCATGCGGTAGTCATCGCGGCGTGCCAGCGGGTCTTGGGGCCGGTGGGTGCCCGGTCCACGCGGGCGCGGCCCGGACGCTCCCAGGTGTCGCCCGTGGTGTGCGCTACGGCGTGCCAGCCCGCCGCTCGCAGCGACGTTCCGGGCTCGCTGCGCAGGGTGTAGGTCAGGACGTTCTCCGGGCTGTAGCCGAGGGCTATCGCAGCCCGTCGGAGCGCGCCGTAGATCATCGAGCAGGCGTTGGGCGTGCCGTCCGTGGCAACGCGCAGCACCTCCAGGTGCTCGCCGTCGTCGAGCACGCGTGCCACGGGCCTGCCCGCGATTCCGACGCCGTGGATTGACCCCTGCGCGTCCACAACGGCAACGGAGAACTTGTGTCCTCGCACCGGGCCGTGGTGGCGGTGTGTCTCAGCAACCCAGGCATTCGCAGCGCGCAGCCCGATCGGAGCCGTGCGGAGCGTCCGGGGCGTCGAGGTGGTGATGGTCATGGTGTCTCCCTCGTCAGTGGTCGGGCGGTGGCTCATGCGGCGGTGCGGGGCTTGGTGGCCCCGCGACGGAAGCCAGAGCGGATCGTCTGCCAGGCCTCGGCCTCGGTGAACGCCTCGGCGGCGATGTGGCCGGCGCACGCGTCGAGCAGCGTCGCGGCGGCGTCGGCCTCGGTCAGGGAGCCGCCCGCAATCAGCTCACCGAGGCAGCACGCGGCGGCGAACAGGCCGTGATTCCGGCCTCCCTCGGTGGCCTCGCGAACGTGCTCGGCTTCCTTGGTCAGCACGGCCCGCAGGTACGCGGAGCGGTGCGCGACGGGGCGCGGCTCGGCCACGCTCGACGGTGCGGCCGGGCGCGTCGTCAGGAGCTGGACCAGCCAGGCGGGCAGCGGTGCGGGCGGGGTGTCGATGCCGACGAGGTACCGACCGGCGTCGGTGACTGTGGGTGGGGCGACGACGTAGCCGCCGTTGCCCCGGGTGTCGATCCACGGCCCGAGGCGTCCCGCGCTGTTACCGAGCGACTCCGCGAGGTGTGCGGTGGTGTAGTACCGGTGGACGCCGCCGGATGGGGTGTCCACGGTCCAGGTCTCCGGCATCCCGTCCGGGTCGCCACAGTCCTCAGCAAGAGCGATCAGGACTCCCTCACCCGACGTCGCGTTGCCGACGCGCTCGACGGGCGGCAGGGCGGCACCGGGCTTGGGGGTGTCGGTGTCGATCACCAGCAGCCCAGACGGCCCGCACGCGATCCCGACGCCGTACGGGGCGGCGGTCCACGCTCGAGTGATCCGGTCGGGGTCAGTCGTCGCGCGCTGCTCCCACCCGGTGTGCCCGCCACGGCACCACGGGTCGGTGTGGTCGCAGTCTGTGGCGGCGTGACGCGGCGTCGCCGGTCGCTTGCTGCCCGGGATCAGCGGGAACACGTGCCATCCCCGGTTGGCGTACTCCAGTGCCGTGGCCAGCAGCGCGCCGTGGTGGAGCTCGGTGGCGGTGCTGCCCGCGTGCGTGCTGGTCCAGCGGGTGAGTGTGCTCATGACGGGTGCTCCTTCGCGGTGGTCGGCCGGGTGTGGCCTGTTTTTGGCATGGCGGGGGTAGGGGCACGGCGGGTAGCGGTAGCGGCCCGCCGTGCCCTCAGCAGTGCGTGAGGTGGGGGTTTCGGGGTGCGCCCGGCGGGGGCGCTACCCCGCTACTTCGGCGGAATCACGCCGTTTTCGGCGGTAGCGCGGCCGCTACCGGTAGCGGGCCTCCCGCTACCGTTCGCCGGGATCGGCAGGGCCTCGGCGGGGGTGGTGGTGGCTACCTCGGCGGGCATGGGACCGAGGGCGATACGGGCCATGAGCGAGACCAGCGCGGCGGTGAACGCGGTGACCGCGACCACGGCGGCGAGCGAGGCGACCAGGTCCAGCCCGAGGGCCGTGGCGGCGACGGTGAGGCCGATGGCGGCGACGAACACGGCTCCGGTGCGGCGGATGGCGCGCTCGACGGCGGCGACGAGCTGGCGAGCGTCGCGGACCAGGTCGGCGTACTCGGTCGGGCTGAGGTTGTCGTTGCTGTTCACGGTTCCTCCTGCGATCGGGCGGGGTGGTGCGGGTCAGGCGGCGGTGTGCCAGTGCTCGGGCAGCTCCTCCCGGTCGGTGGCGTCGAGCCGTTCGGTCCACGCGGTCTCGAATGCCTCGACAGTCAGCCGGGGGTGAGCCGCCCAGAACTCGCGCAGCTCGGGCGAGGCGTACGCGGCGGCGAACGTTCCTCCGGCGAGGAACAACCGCTCCTCACTCACCCCGGCGGCCCGGCCTTGGGTGTTGAGCAGGACACCGTTTGTGGCGTCGTAGGCGGCGGCGATGTGGGCTTCCAGGTAGTCGCCGTACTCGGACCGCATCGCGGCCCACTCCCGGGCGGCGCGCTGGAAGATCGGGGACATGTCACGCCGCCTCGGCGTCCGCGTCGGCGTTCGTGTCCGTGTTGGCCGGGCGGGCGTCGGACAGCAGGCGGCGCGCGGTCCGGTCGGTCACGTGGTGCCCCGCGTCGGACAGAGCGGACAGCGCGTCGCGGGCGGTGGCGTCCGGGTTGGTGGACAGCAGCCCGGACACGATGCCTAGGCGGGCGGCCCGGTCACCGTTCGACACGGGGCGGACGGTCCGGCTCGACTTGGGGCGGACAGTGGCCCGGACACCGGGCGTGTCCTGTCCGGCCGCCGGGGTGGCAGACAGTCCCGCCATGTCCGCCAGCTCAGCCCGGACAGCGTCGTCGGCCTGGTCGGTGTAGTTCGGCCCGGACACGACCGGCCCGGCCAGGTGACCGGCGACGCGGTTGTTGGCCTCGACGTGCAGGCGGGCCACGTCGGTCACGGCGTCCGCGACGGCGGACAGCGAGTCCAGCCACTCGTCCGTCTGTGTCCGCATCTGGGCGGGCGGTACGGACTTGAGCGCGACCGCCCGGGCGGCCCGGCGGCGGGCCTCGGCCTTGGCGATGGCGCGGCGGGCGGCGGGGGTGCCGTCGTCGGCGGCGTGAGCCCGGACAGCGTCCTCGGTCGTGAGGAACAGTGCGTGCATCCGCATGGACTGCCGGATGCCGGACCAGGTCGCGCCGGACGCGAGGTGGCGGTCACCGATGAGGGCGAGGTGCCACATCAGGGCGGCCAGCAGCGGCACGATGAACCGGAACGCGACCGCGCCGGCCGGGTGGTCGAGGTAGACCTCGTGCACGGCGGCGAACACACCCGACGCGGACGACAGCGCCCACGTCAGGGTGAGCAGGGTGCCGCCGGGGCGGTTGTCCCGCGCGGCCTCACGGGCCAGCAGAGCGACCGTGACCAGCGACAGCTCGAACACGCCGGCCGTGGTGTAGGCGGTGACCGGGTCCATGCCCAGCACGTCGCGGCCGAACCCCACCATCGCGAGGTAGGCGGAGACGGTCGAGATGACGGCGACGGAGACGGCTCCGCCCAGGACCAGGCGGCGCGACCCGCGCCGCGGTGCATCGGTGGTGGTGTGCGTGGTGCTCATGGTCAGTCCTCCTCGGTGGTGGTGTCGGGCAGTGCGATGACGTCGCCAGCGGCTTTGACGATCTCGGCGCGCACGAGGCCCTTGCGGACGTTGTTGGCGCCGGTGCCGTGCTTGACGTTCTTGGCGGTGACGCCGTGGCGCTTGGCGGCGGCGTTGACCTGGGCGGCGTCCCAGCCGGTGTAGAGGGTGGGCTTGTGCTCGGCCAGGCGGGCGGCCAGCTCGTCGGACCAGATCTTCCCGTTGGCCCACTCGGGGTCGTTCTCGGGCCACACGGCGAGCAGGTGGTCCACAACGGTGGAGTGGTCCAGGTCGGCGGGGATGTCCCCGGCGGCCATGCCCGTCAGGAGGCCCTTGGCCTCGCGGATGACGCGGGAGCGCTCGACGATCTTGTCCGACGCGGCCCCGTCCACGCTCGCGCTGCGCACGAGCTGCGGGTCAGCCTTCTCACCCGCCAGCAGGGCCACGCCCTTGGCCTCGGGGTCGAGGTCGGTGGCGCGGTGCCCGGCCTTGTACATCGACGTGCCCAGCACCATGTCGTTGGTGGTCTGGTCACCGACCCGCAGGCAGATGCGGATGCTGATCAGCGCCGAGATGGCCGTGGGGATGGCGTCCTTGTTGGGGCGCTGCGTGGCGAGGATGAGGATGATGCCCAGGGCGCGGCCCAGGCGGGTGACGTCCTCGACCAGGTCGGCGATCTCGCCGCCGTAGGCCGGGTCCTTGAACGCGAGCTGCGACTCGTCGATGACGAACAGCATCGGCTTGAGGCCGTACCGGTTGGCCAGCTCGTCGGTGACCTTGGACTCGGAGACCTCCTCACGCGGAAGCGAGCGGATGAACGCGGACCGGCGGCGCATCTCCTCGCGGACGTTGCGCAGGTCGTCCCGCAGGGCCTTGAAGTCGTCCGGGTCGTCACCGGACTGGCACACGTGCGCTACGGGCTTGAGCGCCAGCAGGTCGCCGGTGCCCTTGAGCTCGTGGATGTGCAGCTCGGTGCGCGGGTCGAGCATCGCGCCCAGGATCAGGACGCGGAGCAGGTAGGTCTTGCCCATGCCGGGCAGGCCACCGACGACGACGTTGTTGTACATCAGGTTCACCGACACCGGGCGGCCGCGCTGGTCTTCACCGATCGGGAACGGCTCGAACACGTTGGTGACGCCCTTGTTGGCGAGCTTCCACTCCACGGCACGCCGCTCCGAGAGCGCCTTGTCCGCGATGTAGAGGTTCAGGCGTCCGGGGTTGGCCTTGTGGTTGTTCTCCGGCCACACCGTGTCCAGCGGGCGGCGCAGCGCGGAGGCGAGGCGATCCTTGCGCTCGATCACCATGGCCGTGGTCGCCCCGGGCACGAGGTCAACGTGGATCTCCACGCCGCCCGTGGTCGAGAAGATCCGCAGGATCTTGTTCTCCGCGCGGCCCGCCTTGACCTCGCCCATGGAACCCAGACCGAGCGTGAGCAGCGCGTCCGAGACGAGGTCCATGGTCAGCTTGGGCACCTGCTCCTCGTGGGTATCCAGGATCGGCTTGGTGACCTTCTTGGTCCCGACAATGCCGAACGCCGTGACGGCGGCGGTACCGGCCGCGATGGCGGCGACGGTCAGGCCCTCGGCGCCGGTGTAGGTGTTGATCGTGACTCCGGCAACGCCGGACATGGTCCCGGCGGCGGCCAGGCCGGCCAGGCGGGCGCGGACGCCGTCGGCGTGCTCCTTGCGGAGCGTCTTCCACTCCGAGGTACCGCGCACACCGACCATGAGCGCGGTGCGGGTGGCCTTGTTCTCGGCGTCGCTCACCCACCGCGACAGGCCCCGCACGCACAGCCCGAACCCGACACCGGCCCGGACCAGGAACTTGGGCAGGTACACGAACGGCAGGCGCAGGCCGTGGTGACCGACCCACGAGGCCAGGAACGTGGCCTCACGCTTGGCGGCGGCGAGGAACACCTCGGGAGAGGTGGCCCACTGCGGGAGCACCTTTAGGGGCTCGTGGTCCCCGCGGTGCTCCAGGACACGCGGCGCGGGCGGCGCGTCCTCGGCCGGCGGAGCGGGCGGGGCGTCGATCACCTCGCCGGTGAGGGTGTTGTCCTCCCCCGGCTGGACCAGAGTCGCGCCCTGGTCCAGCCGGGTGGCCTCGACCTCGTGACCGGAGCCGTAGACCATCGCCGACAGCGCGGCGTCGTCGGGCAGCCCGTCGTCCGGCGTGCCGGGCATGTGCTCGTTCGGGGTCGTCATCAGACGTTCCTCTCCGCGATGTCGTCGAGGCTGACGCCCCGGGTGGAGCCGTTGTCGAGCAGGACGACGTAGCGCGCCGTGCGGATGGTCCCGGACTGGCGGGCGATGATCTGGCCCTCGGCGCCGTCGGTCAGGCGCACCCACTCGCGCACCTGGGGCGTCCGGGCGCCCATCAGGCACCCGCCATCTCGTTGGCACCCGTGAACAGGTTGTTGAGCAGGTCGTTCAGGGCCTCGACGCCCCAGACGCCGAACGACGTGGACGCCATCGCCAGACCGAGGCACACGCCCAGCACGAGCGTGCCGACCTTGGCGGAGCCGTACTTCACGGCGATGAACGAAACGATGGACAGCAGGACCAGCAGCGAAACGGTGATCATGGCGAGCTCCCTTGTCAGGCGGTGCGAACAGCGGGACGGATGACGACCCGGCGGGCCGTCGAGAGCGGGCTACCGGCGGTGAACGCCGGGGCCGTGGACGTGGCGCGGTTCGTGCTGGTCTCGACCGCCGTACGCATCGCGACGCCGAGGGCGACGACGGCGCGGCGGTGAGCCTTGACCGCCAGCTCGTCGGGCGACATCGCCATGCGGCACTCGGCGTCCACGACGGCGACCTCAGCGGTGATCACCGGCTCTTGCGCGGCGATGGCCGCAAGGTCGCCCGGCGTCGGCTCGTCGTCGAACGCGGCAAGTGCGGTGTAGGTGCTCATCGGTTGTCCTCCGTTGCGGTGGTGCCGCGCTCGGCGGCGATGGCGGCGTTGTGGGCGGTGCGGATGCTGCGTCGCATCGCCGCGAGGTCGGTGACCATGCGCGAGACCGTCCGGCCCTCGTCGGCCAGACCAGCCGTGAACAGCAACTGCCCGGCCTTGCTCAGTCCCTCGGACAGCGCGAGAAGCAGCCGCCTCGCGGCTGCCAGGTCCTCAGTTCTCTGCGTCATGGATCTCCCTAGATTGGGCTAGGTTGGCTAGCCATCTGATCGTGACACGAGACTTGCATAGGCTGGCTAGCCATGTCAACAGGTGAACGAAAGTTGACTGACTTGGCTGTCCAAGCGGGTACCGTGGATCGCATGAGCCTCGACCCTGACGACCCGCGTCCGCCCTACCAGCAGGTCGCGGCAGCGCTCCGCGCCGCGATCCTCACGCGCACCATTGCGCCAGGCGACAAGCTGCCGTCTCAGAAGGAACTGGGAGAGCACTACGGCGTAGCCCGCATGACCGTTCAGCAGGCACTACGCATCCTCAAAGACGATGGCCTCGTGACGTCGCGGCAGGGGAGTGGGATGTACGCACGCGAGCGGACCGAGCGACCTGTTGGGCTTCGCCCGCACCTCGAGAAGGCCTTTGAGGCAGAAGACGTCCGGATCGACGTCGTGGGCTACACCGCCGAGACGCTCCACGGTGCAATCGCGGAGCCGCTCGACAAGATCCGGACCGGCCGACTCGCGCCCAAGTCGATCCACCTCCGGCTACTCATGTCGGACATGACCAAGCCGCTCGCGCTGCCAGCCGCAGTCAGTGGCGATGACGAAGACAACGCCGGTACCCGGCAGCGGATGGCAGATATCGGAGCTCGGCACATCAGTGCCGTCAGGGACTCGGTACTCGAACTCGCAGACCTTGAACTCGTACCGGCGGTCACGGTCGAGGCCCGCTCGTTCGGTTCCGCGCCGGTGTTCAAGGCGTACGTCATCAACGGCGATGTTGCCTTCTTCGGCTTCTACCCCGTGGTCACACACGACGTCCGGGTGAACGGTGAGAAGGTCAGCATCTTCGACCCCATGGGCAAGGATGCTGTCCTCTTCCACTACACCGACGACGGCGACCCCGAATCCGTCGAATCAACGTTCGTGGTACAGATACGCCAGTGGTTCGACAGCGTCTGGAACAGCGTGGCGACCGAGGTGGCCCAGTGACCGATGCCGCGCAGCTCCTCAACGAGTCGGCCGCCGTACTCCTCGACTTCGACGGCCCTGTCACGCCGCTCATGCCCGCGCCGGCCAACATGCACGCCGCCGACGCCGCCCGGCAGGCACTCGCCGCCCACGGCGCCACTCCGCCCGACGACATCGCTGCGACGTCGGACCACCTCGCCGTCATCCGCTGGACAGGAACGCACGTATCGGAAGCTCTCGCCGACGTCGAGAACGCATGCACGGCAGCCGAGACCAACTCCGCCCGGATCTGCACACCGACCCCCGGCGCACGCGCCCTCCTCGCTGCTCTCCACGACGCTGGAACGCCGGTCGTCATCGTCAGCAACAACGCCGCAGAACCGATCCGCGTCTACCTCGAACGCCATGGCCTGACGGCGTACGTGCGCGACGTCGTTGGGCGTCCGTACCTCCGGCCAGATCTCATGAAGCCGGAACCGCACACCGTGCACCGCGCCCTGACCATCGCGGAGGCCAGCGCGCGGAGCGCCGTCTTCATAGGCGACTCTGTGTCTGACATCGAGGTGGCAAGGGCAACCGGTGTCCGTTCGATCGGTTACGCCAAGACAGTGCAGCGCGGGACTGAGCTGCGAGACGCGGGAGCCGACGCCGTCATCGACCACATGGCGCGCCTTGCTGCATATCCGGCGGAGTGAAACCTTGAATCCGCCCCGACTCCCCGACCACGACCCGGGGGCGTTTCCGCGTCACGATGTCGACACCTCGCCTGTCTCATATAAGAGAGCCAGCCACATTCACCCTCAGAGAGGCACGACCCATGCGATGCCCAACCCGCGCCGCTCTGGCGGCCGCCGCCGCTGTTCTGGCTCTCTCGGCGTGCACCGCCGACAACCCTGCGCCTGAACCCACCGGCTCCGCGCCCGGGACCCTGGCGGAGTCGCCGGAGTCGCCGGAGAGTGAGCCGTCCGTCTCGGCGCCGGCCATGCCGGAATATGGCGTCCCGTTCGAGACACCGTCAGGCCTGACGATCACGGTCGCTGAGCCCCGCGTCGCAGCCGGTGACTTCGCGGAGCGGTGGGGCGACGTCGTTGACACGGATATCTACACCGAGGAGGTCATCCTTGACGTGACCGCCGAGAACACGACGGACGCCCCTGTCGAACTGTCGGAGGTTTCCTTCAACGTCTTCTCCGGGACGTACGACTCCGATTACCTTTCATGCGAGAGCGACGTCATCCCGCCGCTCCAGCTTCCGCCCACGCGCACCACAACATGGCCGGAGTGCTTCGCGGTGGAGGACCCCGCCGATGTGATCGTTACGTTCACGGTCCCCGACGACATCACGACCTACTCCATCGTGCCGGAGCAGTAGCCCGGCACCACCCGGGCCCGCGTCCTGGCCGTGTAAGCAGCAGGCGTCGGCCCATCGGGTATGCCAAGACGCCACAACGTGGGCCGCTATCGTTCTGGAATGGGCGAGGCCAGGCATCCTGTCGACGAAGTAGCGAGCGAGGTCGCTGGCGCACTCCTGCCCGGCGCTGGTGCGATAACGGGCTGGATGTCCTCGGGGGTGCGGCAAGAGTGGCAGCGGCTGGCCTCTCGGGCGCTCAAGGCGGCGCAAGCCATTTCGGGCCGCTCCCGCGAAGACCTCGAAGAGATCTTCGAACACGATCCGACCCTCACGCCGCTGTACATGCGTGTGCTTTGGGCAGCCGGGATGAATGGGCACGACGAGACGCTAAGAGCGATGGGCGCGGTACTCGGAGATGCTGTGCGCGCGTCTGATGGGGGCGAGTCAGAGTCTGTCGATGACGCAGACCAGGCGCTCGTGGCGATGAGCGGTCTCACGCCCCGTCATTTCCGCGCACTGCGCTTCCTGTGTGGCAACCCGATGCGCGACCCGGCGGGCGAGCGCGCCGCGAAGGGGAACAGTGGTTGGGTCGCGGAGCAGGTCGCTGAGGCCCTGGGGCTGACTTACGACCGTGCCGCGTGGTGCCTTTCCGACCTGGCGGGTACGGGTCTAGTCGCGACAGCCAATGGTGGTGTCTCCGCAACCGCCTATTACTGGGCGACGGACTTGGGCGAGGCGGTCGTGCAGGCTTCAGACAGCCTCGACGCAACATAGCTCGGCGGTCTACTGCCCCCACCCGCTGCCCCAACCCAGCCGGGCGAGTCGGGACGCAACCGAACTATGGCGGACGTTAGCCCCGCTCTGGGCAAGCCGCCTTCCTGGTGAATCTCCATCCGGACGCATCTACGGATCAGAAGGTTGGGGGTTCGAATCCCTCCGGGCGCACCTCAGCCCCTCACCAGGCGAAAGTCGGGTGAGGGGCTTTCTCGTTGCCCGGATCCGGAGAGCAGTCCCCGTCAGGTTCCCCGAGACGGTGGCCATCACGCCCGCCCTGAGTAGACGCGTAGTTGCGCTCAGGGCCCACGGCCTGCGAAAGAGCCCCTGACCGGCAACCAAGCCGGTCGCGGTTCTTCTGTCGCACGCGGCGACGGTCACAAGACCCGGCCCCGTCCGCAGGTCGCGATCCGGTCACGGTTGTGACCCAGACCACTCGACTGTTGACCAAGGCTCCGGCCTGTCGCTACGTTCACGTGCGGCACACCCGTTCGGAGTGCGACCAGGGCGACAGGCGTCGGAGCTCAACGATGCGCTCCGCCGTCGGCCCTGGGAGGACCCCGGACGGGCGTGCCGCCCAGGCGACGCAACCCCGCCGGTCGCACGCGTGCGAGCTGCGGCGGCCGGGTGCCCGGCCGAGGATGCGAAGCGGACGCGCACGCGGCAGGGAGGACCTGAGATGAGCGAGATCGTTCAGGACGCCGGCACCCGGTCGGGGGAGTTCGTGCAGTCCCTCGAGCGTGGGCTCGCGGTGATCCGCGCGTTCGGCACGGACCGCGCTCGGATGACCTTGAGCGAGGTCGCCCGCGAGGCCGACCTGAGTCGGGCGTCGGCACGCCGCTTCCTGCACACACTGGTGGAGCTCGGCTACGTGGTGACCGACGGACGGGTGTTCGCGCTACGCCCCCAGGTACTTGAGCTCGGGTACGCCTACCTGTCGAGCCTGTCGCTGCCCGAGGTGGCGCAGCCCCACCTGGAGCAGCTCGTGGAGGACGTCGGGGAATCGTCGTCGGTGGCGGTCCTTGACGGCGCCGACATCGTTTACGTAGCGCGTGTGGCGACACGCCGCATCATGTCCGCGACCATTCAGGTCGGCACGAGGTTTCCGGCGTCTGCCACCTCGATGGGACGTGCGGTTCTGGCGCACGTGTCCGACGGCGAACGCGAGGCCTTTCTCGCCGCCGCCACCTTGGTGCCGCTCACCGCACGCACGATCACGGACAAGGGGTCGCTGCGCGCCGAGCTGCATGCGGTCAGGGAGCAGGGCTGGGCGCTCGTCGACCAGGAGCTGGAAGAGGGCCTGCGCTCGATCGCCGCGCCGCTGTGTGACGCGGCCGGACGGGTGATCGCCGCGGTGAACGTCTCCGCTCCGGTGCGTCGCGGCCCGGTCGAGGAGATGGTCACCGGATTCCTGCCGCCGTTGCTGCGTGCGGCCCGTGAGATCGAGGCCGATCTGGTCCGCACTCGGACCTGAGCCCGACTGTTGACGTGCGTGTGCGCACCAAGAACGTCATTGAGCTCGAGCCACACCTGCCCGAAGGTTCCGGGATCACTCCATCGACGTCTGCATGCTGGGCGCGTTCCAGGCGCGTCGCCGAGACCTGCGGCGTCCCGCGCCCGCGAGCTCGAGAGGCGCTGGGCCTGAGCCCAGGCTCCGTCACGCGATGGCGCCGCCGGCCCCAGCAGAACCGCCGCCACCGGTCCGGCGGTGTTCGGACGCCGTGGCGACCGGTCGGCTCGGACGTCGCGAGTGGCCTCTCGGCTCGATGACGAAATCTGAATCAAAGATTACGTAGACATGGCCAGCCGGGGGAGTTCTTGGTCTGGTCACGCCCAAGCAGGGGCACCGCGGAGCGGTAGAGGCTGCCTGGCAGGGCTTCAGGCCCCTCGAACCTAAGACTCCCTTGGAAAAACAGTAGGTGAACAGCGCTTGTGTGTCCGCCGTCACCGCCCCCGGCTTTGACGCACCCCAGCACCTGACGTACTGTTCTGGATGTCAGCCCGACGGGCCGACGGACACGACGGCCGGAAACGGTCCGAGTGGCCGCGCCGGGGCTGGATCCCATCTCTGATGCAGGGCGGTTCACACTGCTTTGCGGGATATCAGATGTGGATCCTCTCTTGTAGAACCTGCCGGTCCATCAGGACCAGCGAGTTTGCGGGGCAGGCTCCGGTCTGGTAAGTTTAAGAGGTTGCCCCGGATGGGGTCAGCATCTAGCGGATGATGACCCTGACGGTGTGCGTCGGTTGTTTGAGAACTCAACAGTGTGCTTGATAGTCAATGCCAATGTTTTAACCCTTGTGGGTGTGGCTGTGCTGACCGTTCGGTTGGTGTGGTCATGTGCTGTGAGGGGTTGTTTGGACAGACTTAATCATCAGATTGGTCTGGCCGGTATCATTGTTCGCACTCGTCTTCGGGTGGGTGTGGATGTTTCTCTTTTATGGAGAGTTTGATCCTGGCTCAGGACGAACGCTGGTGGCGTGCTTAACACATGCAAGTCGAACGGTGAAGCTCAGCTTGCTGGGTGGATCAGTGGCGAACGGGTGAGTAACA
>NZ_JAMTCT010000037.1 GCF_024171995.1 Promicromonospora umidemergens
CCCACCACAGGAACGGAGGTCAACACCGTCCTCGAACTCAGCGCCTGACCCCACAAGGATCACCGACCGCTACACCACTACCCGGGACTTGACCGACAACGGGGCGCTCGATGGACGAGCAACCTTCGGATCAGGGCCGCCGATGACACCTAACCTGCGGCTCGGCCCTCCCACCTGGCGTAACACACTTCTATCTTGCGGCTCGGCCCCCGCCCGACCCGACACACGCCCAAGCCGTCGTCCGTCAGGAGCGAGCCGACCACACCGCCGAGACAACCCGCTACGGCCGCAGCGCCTGCAGCACCCGGCTCGGCGACGGGCGCCCGAGGTGCCCCTCCAGCCAGGTCCCGGTCTCCACCAGGCGCGGCATCGACACCCCCGTGCCGATCCCGAGCCCCTCCAGCATCCAGACGAGGTCCTCCGTGGCGAGGTTTCCCGTCGCCGACTCCGCGTACGGGCAGCCACCCAGCCCGCCCGCCGAGGTGTCGAACGTGGTCACACCGTGCCGCAGCGCCGCGGCGACGTTGCCGAGCGCCTGCCCGTAGGTGTCGTGGGCGTGCAGCGCGAGCACGTCGTCGGGCAGGCCGGCGTCGTTGAGCGCGTCCAGGAGCGCCATGACGTGCCCCGGCGTGCCGACGCCGATCGTGTCCCCGAGCGAGAGCTGCTCCGCCCCGAGGTCCATCAGCCGCTTGCCCGCCGTGACCACCTGCTCGATCGGCACGTCGCCCTCCCAGGGGTCGCCGAAGCACATCGAGACGTACGCCCGCACCCGCATCCCCGCCGCGCGGGCCCGCTTCAGGACCGGCTCGAACATCGCGTACTGCTCGTCGAGGGAGCGGTTCAGGTTGCGGCGCGCGAAGGTGTCGGTGGCGCTGGCGAAGACCGCGACGTGCCGCAGCCCCAGGGCCTCTGCGCGCTCCAGACCGCGCTCGTTGGGCACGAGCACCGGCAGGTCGCGGGCCCGGTCGCCGAGCCGGTCCACGAGGGCGGCGAGCACCTCCTCGGCGTCGGCCAGCTGGGGCACCCAGCGCGGGTGCACCAGGCTGGTCGCCTCGACACAGGGCAGACCGGCGTCGAGCAGCCGCTCGACCAGGTCGACCTTGACCGCGGTCGGGATGATCGCCTTCTCGTTCTGCAGGCCGTCCCGCGGGCCCACCTCGTACACGGTCACTCGGTCGGGCAGGCTCGGGTCCGGCACCACCTGCGGGCGGCGGAGCTGCTCAGACATCGGTCGCCTCCTGCTCGGCGTCGGCCTGCCCGGCCTCGGCGTGCTCAGCGTCGGCTTGCGCCGCCTCGACTTCCCCGGCATCGGCCGGCTCCACCTCGAACAGCACCTGCCGCGCCGCGACCTGCTCCCCCGCGGCCGCGCGTACGCGCACCACACCGTCAGCGGGTGCCATGAGCGCCACCTCCATCTTCATCGCCTCCAGCACGCCGAGCGGCTGCCCGACGGTCACCGTGGCGCCGTCCCGCACCTCGACGCGAGCCAGCACGCCCGGCATCGCGGCGAGGACCACGCCGTCGGACAGCTCGGCCGCCCCGACGCTCGAGGCGCCGGGCCGGACGAACCGGAACGTGTGCCCGCGCGTGCTCACCTCCACCGACCGCGGGCCGACGTCGACGGCGAACCGCGCGGTCGTCCCGCCCAGCTCCAGCAGCCCGTCGCCCACCGCACCTCCGACAGACCGGCACGACGTCGGCGGCTCGCCCTCCCGCCGCACCTCGCCGCGCGCGGTGCTCACGCGGAGCACCGCGTCGTCCAGCTCGACCCAGGTGTCGGCGGGCGGTCCGCCGAGACGCCAGCCGTCGCCGCCGTCGGGCACCGCTGCCGCCGCCACCGACCAGGCGACCGCCACCAGCGCGGGCGTCGGGTCAGGAGCCGGCATCGGGTGGGTGTCGAGCCACGCGGTGTGCACGTCGCCGTCGCGGAACGCGTCGGAGTCCGCGAGCGCCCGCACGAACCCGGTGTTGGTGACGAGGCCGCCGATCGCCGTGGCGTCGAGCGCGTCGACGAGGCCGCGCCGGGCGGTCTCCCGGTCGGGGCCGGTGGCGATGATCTTGCCGATCATGGGGTCGTAGGCGGCGGGTACCACGGTGCCGTCCTCGATGCCGGCCTCGACGCGCACGGTCGCGCTGGTCGAGGCCCCGGCGGCCGGGCCCGTCGAGTCCGGCCACCGAACCCGCGTGGCGGTGCCGGCCTGCGGCAGGAACCCGCCGTAGGCGTCCTCCGCGTAGAGGCGCGCCTCGATCGCGTGGCCGACGACGGCGACGTCGTCCTGCGTGAATCCCAGCTCCTTGCCGGACGCCACGCGGAGCTGCTGCTCGACGAGGTCGATGCGCTCGCCGCGCACCGTGATCACCTCTTCGGTGACGGGGTGCTCGACCTGGAGGCGGGTGTTCATCTCGAGGAACCAGGCGCCGCCGGGGTCGGAGCCCACCTCCACGAGGAACTCCGCCGTCCCCACGCCGGTGTAGCCGACCTCGCGGGCCAGGTCGACGGCCCAGGCGTGCAGGTGGGCGCGCAGAGCCGGGTCGAGGTCGGGCGCCGGTGCCTCCTCCAGGACCTTCTGGTGCCTGCGCTGGGCGGAGCAGTCGCGTTCGTGGAGGTGGAGCACGTTGCCGTGCTCGTCGGCGAGGACCTGCACCTCGACGTGCCTGCCGCGTTCGACGTACCGCTCCAGCAGCACGGTGTCGTCGCCGAACGCGGCGGCGGCCTCGCGGCGGGCGGCGGCGATGGAGGACTCGAGCTCGTCCTGGCCGCGGACGATGCGCATGCCCTTGCCGCCGCCGCCGGCGGCCGCCTTGACCAGGAGGGGAAAGGTCAGGTTGCCGGGTCCGGCGTACCGCTCGGCGCCCTGCGGCCGGTGCAGCGGGATCTCCGTGAGCACCGGCACGCCTGCCGCCTCGGCGATCTTCCGGGCGGTGTCCTTGCGGCCCATGGCGTCCATCGCCTCGGGTGGCGGCCCCACCCAGGTGAGCCCTGCGCCGACGACGGCGCGCGCGAAGTCGGACTGCTCGGACAGGAACCCGTAGCCGGGGTGGACGGCGTCGGCGCCGGTCTCCTTCGCGGCGGCGAGCAGCGCCGGGACGGACAGGTACGACGCGGTGTTGGTCGCAGCGGACGGAGCGGCGTCGAGCCGCACCGCGACGTCGGCGGCGCGGGTGTGGGGGGCGCCGCGGTCGGCGTCGGAGTAGACGGCGACGGTGCGCAGCCCGAGGCGGCGCGCGGTGCGGATGATCCGCAGGGCGATCTCGCCGCGGTTGGCGATCAGGAGGGTGTGGATCGTGGTGGGCATGTCAGTCACATCCGGAAGATGCCGTAGGACGGCTCGGCGATCGGGGCGTTGGCCGCTGCGGCGAGGCCGAGGGCCAGGACGCGGCGGGTGTCGGCGGGGTCGATCACGCCGTCGTCCCAGAGGCGGGCGGTGGCGTAGTAGGGGTTGCCCTGGGTCTCGTACTGGGCGCGGATCGGGTCCTTGAACGCCTCGACCTGCTCGGGCGAGGCGTCGGTGAGGTCGCGCTGCACGGTCGCCAGGACCGACGCCGCCTGCTCGCCGCCCATGACGGAGATCCGGGCGCCGGGCCACATCCAGAGGAACCGGGGGTCGTAGGCGCGGCCGCTCATGCCGTAGTTCCCGGCACCGAACGACCCCCCGAGCACCACGGTGAACCGTGGCACCGACGTGCACGCCACGGCCGTGACCAGCTTGGCGCCGTCCTTGGCGATGCCGCGGTGCTCGTACTCCTTTCCGACCATGAACCCGGCGATGTTCTGCAGGAACACCAGCGGGATGCGCCGCTGGTCGCAGAGCTGGACGAAGTGCGCGCCCTTGAGCGCCGACTCCGAGAACAGGATCCCGTTGTTCGCCACGATGCCGACCTGGTACCCGTCGATGCGGGCGAAGGCGCACACGAGGGTCTCGCCGTACCGGGCCTTGAACTCGGTGAGCTGGGAGCCGTCGACGATCCGCCGGATCACGTCGCGCACGTCGTAGGGGGTGCGCGGGTCGGCGGGCACGTCGTAGAGGCCGTCGGGGTCGAGCTCCGGCTCCTCGGGCGGCTCCCGGTCGAGGCTCGGCGCGCCCGCCGGGGTCGTGGAGATGATCTCGCGGACGATGCGCAGGGCGTGCGCGTCGTCGTCGGCCAGGTGGTCCGCGACGCCCGACGTCGTGGTGTGCACGACGCCGCCGCCCAGCTCCTCCGCGGTGACGATCTCGCCGGTGGCCGCCTGCACGAGCGGTGGCCCGCCGAGGAAGATGGTGCCCTCGTCCCGCACGATGACCGCCTCGTCGCTCATCGCCGGCACGTACGCGCCGCCCGCCGTGCAGGACCCCATGACCGCCGCGATCTGCGGGATCCCTCGCGCGGACAGGTTGGCCTGGTTGTAGAAGATGCGCCCGAAGTGCTCGCGGTCGGGGAACACCTCGTCCTGCATCGGCAGGTACGCGCCGCCGGAGTCCACGAGGTAGACGCAGGGCAGGTGGTTCTCCGCGGCGACCTGCTGCGCGCGCAGGTGCTTCTTCACCGTCGCCGGGTAGTAGGTGCCGCCCTTGACCGTGGCGTCGTTGGCGACGATCACGCACTCACGTCCCGCGATCCGGCCGATCCCCGTGACGATGCCCGCGCTGGGCACCGCCCACTCGCCCCCGTACATGTCGTAGGCGGCGAGGGCGCCGATCTCGAGGAAGGCGCTGCCAGGGTCGAGCAGCCGGTCGACCCGGTCGCGCGCGAGCAGCTTGCCGCGTGCAGTGTGCTTCTCGCGCGCCGCGGGCGAGCCGCCCTCGCGCACGCGCGCCAGCCGCTCGCGCAGCTGCACGGTGAGGGTGCGTAGATCCGGTCCAACGCCGGTGTCGGTGGCCATGTCCCGCAGCATAGTCCGCTGGTTAATGATCGTTAACCCCTGTGGTCGACAACTGGTGAACTGTTCTGACAGAGCGCGCTTCCCCGCTCCTAGACTGCTCCCGTGACCCCGCGCAGGCAGCAGATCCTGAGCACGGCAGCCGACCTGTTCGCCGCCCGTGGCTTCCACGGCGTCTCCATGGGCGACATCGGCGCGGCCGTCGGCGTCTCCGGACCCGCGCTGTACAAGCACTTCGCGAGCAAGGACGACATCCTCGGGCAGTGCCTGCTGCACGCCTCCGACCAGCTCCTCGCCGGAGCTCGGGAGCTGCTGCCCGACGCCGAGGCCGCACCAGGGGACGCGCTGGAGGCCCTGATCGCCCGGCACGCCGACTTCGCGCTCGACAACCCTGCCCTGATCGTCGTGCAGGAACGGGAGTGGGGCGCGCTCGGCGCGGACACCCGCGCGCAGGTCCGCAAGCGGCAGCTCGCCTACGTGGACGTGTGGTGCGACGCCCTGCGGCCGCTGCGGCCGGACCTGTCGGCGGCGCAGGCGCGAGCCGCGGTGCAGGCCGCGTTCGGCCTGCTGAACTCCACCCCGCACAGCGCGCGGATCGGCCGCGGCGCCATGCACGCTCTCCTGACGAGCATGGCGCACGCGGCCCTCCTCCCCTGGACCGTTACTCGACCGGGAGGCCCAGGCCCCTCGCGATGAGCATGCGCTGGAGCTCCGAGGTGCCCTCCCCGATCTCCAGGACCTTCGCGTCCCGGTAGAAGCGGGCGATCGGGCCGTCCTCCATGACGCCGTAGCCGCCGAACACCTGCGCCGCGATGCGCGTGGCGGTCACGGCGGACTCCGTGGCGTAGAGCTTGGCGACGGACGACGCCCTGCGGAACTCGTCGAGCGGAGCGCCGGCGTCCTTCAGGGCGGCCGCCCGGTAGGTGAGCGCACGGCTCGCCTGGAGCATCACCTCGACGTCCGCGATCTGGAAGGCGACGCCCTGCTTGCGGCCGATCGGCCCGCCGAAGGTGGGGCGCACGCCTGCGTGCGCCACGCTCAGCTCGAGCATCGCCTGGATGCAGCCGGTGGCCAGGGCCGCCACCGCGACCCGGCCGGTGTTGAGGGAGATCATGAGCTGCTTGAACCCGTTGCCGCGCTCGCCCAGCAGGTTCGCCTCGGGGACGCGGACGTCCTCGAACCGCAGCGCGTGGGTGTCGCAGGAGCGCCAGCTCATCTTGTCGTGCAGGGGTTCGACGATGAACCCGGGGGTGTCGGTCGGCACCAGGATGGCGCTGAGCTCTGGCCGGCCGTCGGGCAGGGTGCCGGTGCGCGCCGCGACGGTGCACAGGCTCGTGATCGGTGTCCCGGAGTTGGTGATGAACTGCTTGGCGCCGTTGATGACCCACTGGCCGTCGACGAGCTCCGCCGTGGTGCTCATGGCGTTGGCGTCGCTGCCCGCGCCGGGTTCGGTGAGGCCGAACGCGCCGAGCCTGCGGCCCGCCACGAGGTCGGGCAGCCAGGTCTGCTTCTGCTCCTCGGTTCCGTAGGCCAGCAAGGTTCCCACCCCGAGGCCGACGCCGGCCCCGAGCGTGATGCCGACGGACTGGTCCACGCGGCCGATCTCCTCGACGGCGATGCTGAGTCCGGTGAGCCCGAGGTCGGACCCGCCGTATTCCTCCGGGGCGGTCAGGCCGAACAGGCCCAGCTCTCCCATCTGGTGCACCACCTCGACGGGCAGGCGACTTTCCCTGTCCCATCGGGCGATGTGGGGCGCGATCTCGCGGTCGGCGAACTCCCGGACCGCGTCCCGGAGCTTGGTGTGTCCCGGGTTCTCTGGTGAGGTATGCATGTTAGGCATGCCACCGAGGTTAACCACCATTAACCCCTGTGCGCTAGATGCAGTGCGCCAGGCCCCACCAGGAGGACTTCATGCCCAGCCCCAGCCACGTCGCGTACGAGGTCGTCGCGCCCGAGCCGGCCGCCGCTCCCTCGGCCCCCTTCGCCCGGATCACGCTCGACTTCCCGGAGCGGCGCAACGCCCTCTCGCTCGCCCTGCTCGACCAGCTCCAGGCCGCCCTGGACCGCGCAGCGCACGACGACGTCCGCTCGGTCGTCCTGGCAGCGAACGGTCCCGCGTTCTGCTCGGGGGCGGACCTCACCGAGGCGCTGGCCGACGGCATGACCCGCTCCGCGCGGCGGCTCGCCGAGGTGCTGCGCACGATCATCGCCCTGCCCAGGCCCGTCGTGGCGCGCGTGCACGGGCCGGTGCGGGCCGGCGGGATCGGGCTGGTCGCCGCGTGCGACGTCGCGATCAGCGCCGACCACATCACCTACGCCTTCACCGAGGCCCGGCTCGCGCTCGCGCCCGCCGTCATCTCGCTGGCGGTGCTGCCGCGGATGGCGCCGCGCGCGGCGTCGCGCACCTTCCTGACCGGTGCGCCGTTCACGGCCGCCGAGGCCGCGGCCTGGGGACTGGTGACCCAGGCCGTCCCGTCGGCGGACCTCGACCAGGCGGTCGACGCCGTCCTGGCCGAGCTCGCGGCGGGCGACCCGCAGGGGCTGGCCGCGACCAAGGAGCTGCTCAACGCGGACCTGCTGACCCGCTTCGACGCGCACGTGGACGACGCCGTCACCGGGTCGGCCGAGCTGTTCGGCTCGGAGCGGGCCCGCGCCGCGATGGAGCGGCTGCTGCGGCGCTGACCGGGAAACAGTGTTGGATGGGGGTGTGGCCACCCGGATCTCCCTGCGCAACGCGCGCTTCCAGCAGTTGCAGACCCTGCTCACCAACCGCAACAAGCGGCATCGCGCCGGGCAGTTCATCGTGCAGGGCGTGCGCCCCATCACGATGGCCGTCGAGCACGGCTGGGAGATCCAGGCGCTGCTGTACGACGGCGAGCGCCGCCTCTCGCAGTGGGCCAGGGACCTGCTCGCGGCCCACCCGCACACCGAGCACGTGAAGATGTCGCCCGACTTGCTCGCCGAGCTGGCCGAGAAGGACGAGGTCGAGCTCCTCGCCGTCGTCGCCATGCAACCCGACGTCCTTGACCGCATCGAGGCCGGCCCGGACTTTCTCGGGGTCGTGTTCGACCGGCCCACCCAGCCGGGCAACATCGGCGCGGTCATCCGGTCGGCCGACGCGTTCGGGGCGCACGGCGTGATCACCACCGGCCACTCGGCCGACGCCTACGACCCCAAGGCGGTGCGCGCCACCACCGGATCGTTCTTCGCGATGCCCGTGGTGCGGAGCCCGTCCCCTGCGGAGGTCGTCTCCTGGGTCGAGGAGCGCCGCGCCGCCGGCCTCCCGATCGTCGTCGTGGCCACGGACGAGCACGGCGAGGCCGACGTGTCCGCGTTCGACCTCACCCAGCCGGTCCTGCTGCTGGTCGGCAGCGAGAACGACGGCCTGACCCGGGCGTGGCGCGACGCCGCCGACGTGACGCTGAGCATCCCGATGACCGGCTCCGCCAGCTCGCTCAACGCGGCCAACGCCGCCACCGTGGTGCTCTACGAGGCCCGGCGCCAGCGGCTGACAAAGTAGGTCAGAGCTCGATCGAGAACATCCGCGAGCCCGACGTCCTGACGTACCCGAGGCTCGCGTAGAGGCCGTGCGCGCCGCTCGGGTTGGCTGTGTCGACGTCGAGCGCCGCGTACTGCATGCCGTCGGCGGCGAACGCCCGCAGGCCGGCGGCCAGCGCCGCGAGGGCGGCCTTGCGGCCCCGGTAGGCACGGCGCGCGCCCAGGAGGTCGGTGTAGCCGAACGAGTAGCCGCGCACCGCGAAGTCCTCGGTGTACCGGGCCGCCACCTGGTAGCCCACGACGAGGGGTTCCCCGGCGCGCAGCGCGGCGGCCGTCTCGGCGTCGGTGTCCGGCGAGGCCAGCAGCGCGTCGACGTCGGGTGCCTGGTCGACCACGAGGAAGGACCACCCGGGCGCGAAGCAGGCCCGTTGCGCCCACTGCTCGCGGGTCTGCGGCTGGCTGCCCCAGTGGTCGCGGAAGGCGTCGTTGTGCGCGAGGCGGGTGGCGTCGTCCAGGTCCGCCGACCACGGCACGAGGCGCAGCGATCCCGTCAGGGGCACGTCCGGCACCGGGCCGGCGTCCGGTCCGCTGAGCGGCCGCGCGAGGTCGGAGTAGTACCGGCTCACCTGGAACCCGGCCCGCTCGTACAGCCGGTGCTTGGTGGCGGGACCGTCGTCCTCTGCGAACACGCCGATCCGCGCGGGCACGTCCTTGCCCGACGCCGCCAGCAGCTGCCGCGCACGGCCGTCCTCCCAGGCGAGCAGCTCGCGGCCGATGCCCTCCCCGCGCCGGTCCGGGTGCACGCCGCCCCAGCAGAAGGCGCGGACCTGCGTCACGTCGCCGGGCGGGCACTCGACCTGGGCCCAGGCCACGAGCGCGCCGTCGTCGGCCGGGTCGGTGGAGAAGCCGAGCAGGGAGTCGGTGGCCATGTCACGCCACGCACCCTCGAACAGCTCCTGGATCTCCTCGATCGACTCCGCGTACGGCTCGGCGTCGGCCCTGGCGATGTGGTTGCGCAGCGCCAGCCAGGAGGGCGCGTCCTCGCGGGTGGCTGCGCGCCAGGCCAGGCCGCCCGCCGTGGGCAGGGTCAGGGTCGCCGGCGGGGCCGCGCGCTCGGCGATCGGGGCGAGGGGCGTGGTGTCCACGGTCATGGTGTCTCCTTGGGGGCTCAGGTCGGCTGGCCGCTCAGCGCTCGATCGGTGGATCAGAGCTCGATGGTGAAGAGGGTCGAGCCGTCGCTCTTGGTGTAGCCGAGCCGTGCGTACAGGCCGGTGGCGCCGGTCGGGTTGTCCGTGTCGACGTCGAGCTCCGCCTGCTGCAGGCCTGCGTCGGCGAAGACGCGCATCGCGTGCGTCAGCAGCGCCACCGCGATGCGGCGCCCGCGGTAGTCACGGCGCACGCCCAGCAGGTCGGTGTAGCCCGCCGTGTACCCCTGTGACTCCCAGTCGTGCTCGTACCGCGAGGCCAGGTGCAGCCCGACGACGTAGGGCGTACCCGGCGCGACGGTGGCGTCCCCTGGCTGCTCCTGCTCGGAACCCTGGTACCGGACCGACTCGTCGACCACCACGAACGACCACTCGGGCGCGAACGAGCTGCGGTACGCACGCCACGACCCGGGCGTGCGCGGCTGGCTGCCCCAGTGGTCGCGGAACGCGTCGTTGCGGGCCAGGCGCGTGGCGTCGTCCAGGGCCTCGGACCACGGCACGAGGCGCAACGGCGCCTCCAGCCCGACGGCGGGCACCGGCACGCTCAGGTCCCGCAGCAGGTTCGCGTAGTACCGGACGGGCTCGAACCCGCCGGTACGCAGCAGGTCGCGCCGGTCGGCCGGAGCGCTGTCCTCGATGTGCGCGGAGATCCGCGCGGGCAGGCCGTCCAGCCGCGGGTCCGTGCCCAGGGCGGCGAGCGCCTGCCGCGCGCGTCCGGTCGCCCAGGCGAGCAGCTCGGTGCCGATGCCTCGCCCCCGGTGCGTGGGGTGCACGCCGCCGGACACGGAGACGCGCAGGCGTGTCACGCCCTCGCTGTGGAACCGCTCGACCTGGGCGTACGCGCGCGGCACACCGCCGGCGTCGGTGCCCACCAGGGTGTCGGCGGCGGCGGCGAGCACGGGGGCGTCGAAGCTCTCGGCGATCTCGTCGGCCGGGGTGAACCAGTCGCGGCCGTCGGCCTCCTGGATCGTGCGCAGGAGCGCCGCCAGGGCGGGGACGTCCTCGCGGGCCCAGGGGCGCCAGGTCAGGTCGCCCGCCGTCGGGAGCCGCAGGGTCGCGGGCGCGGCGGCGCGCCGTGCGATCGGCACCGGCGCGGGCTCTGGCGAGACGAGGCGCAGGGACGCTGGGGAGGACATGTCAGCCACGCTAGGCGACCCCTTCGACGTCGGCACGGGATTTTCGGGTGAGCTCGGCTCCGTCCCGTGAGTTCGGTCGGATGGGATGAGATCGGTCGATCGTCGGACCGATCTCATCCCGTCCGACCGAGCTCAGAACTGCAGCTCGTCCAGCTCCGCGGCGAAACGGGCCCGCAGCGCCGCCTTCTCCGTGGGCGGCAGCCACGACGCCTCGACGCCGGCCAGCGCCATCTCGCGCAGCCGCTCGGCCGGGACCGCGAGGTCGTCGGCGAGGATGCGGTACTCGGCGCCCAGCGACGTGGGGAACATGCCCGGGTCGTCCGACGCAGGGATCACGTTGAGCCCCGCCTCGAGCATCGCCGCGATGGACGCCCTCCGCCACGGCCGCCACGACCGGCGCGACGTCGTCGAGACGACGGTGAACGCCACCTGCTCGTCGCGCACGCGGGCCACGACGTCGTCGTCCTGCAGGACGAAGTAGCCGTGGTCGATACGGTCGCAGCCGAGCACGTCCAGGCAGGTCACGGTGTTGACCGCCACGGGGGCGTGCTCGGAGGAGTGCGCCGTCCGGCCCAGGCCTGCCTCCCCCGCGAGCCGGTAGGCGGCCTCGAAGCGCTCGGGCGGGCCCGCGGTCTCGAGGTTGTCCAGGCCGATCCCCGCGACGTACTCGTGCGGGTGGTCGACGACGGTGCGCACCCGGTCCAGCGCGTCCTGCGCCGAGCCGCTGCGGTCGATGCCTGCGATCATCCGGCCGGTCATGCCGAAGTCCCGCTCGGCCATCCGGATGCCCTCGGCGTACGCCTCGACGGAGCCAAGGTAGCCAAGCTTCGCGAGGTGCTCGGGGACCGCGTCGAAGAACAGCTCGAGGTGGCGGGTCGCGCTGGTGCGGTGCGCCGCCTCGAACGCCTCGTAGGTGATGCGGGTCAGGTCGTCGGCGGAGCGCAGCACCTGGCCCACCCAGCCGGAGACCTGGAACAGCGAGTAGGAGACCTCTGGCTCGTCGGCGCTGCGGCCCTGCGGCACCGGGACGCGCGTGTCGCGGTACAGGTCCGGGTCCGGCGGTAGGGAGTTGACGTCGGCATAGATGCGTTCCGGCGGGGCGGGCAGAGCGAGCCCCTCGCGGCGGGCGAGCTCCGCGAAGGTGCTCGCCCGGACGCTGCCGATGAGGTGGCAGTGCAGGTCGACCTTGGGCATACGGTCGACGAGGGTGGACGGATCGGTGGACCGATCGGTGGGCAGGAAGGTGGGCAGGGAGGTGGGGAGAGTGTTCATGGGGTGCCCGGTCAGCCGGCCGTCACCTCACGAGCGAACCGGTCCACCCATTCGGCCCGCGTGGGCACGAGCTCCGCCGGGTCGAGCGTCTCGTAGCCCTCCGCCACGGGGTCGGCCGCGATGTCGCCGACGACAGCGGAGATCGAGTCGGGGACGGTCGCCTCGGTGTTCACCGGCAGGTCGCCCACCAGCTCGGCCGACGCGGTCTGGCCCTCGGCCGAGAGCAGGTAGTCGATGAACTGGTGCGCGCCGTCGGCGTTCGGGGCACCGGCCGGGATCATCGCGCGGTTCGTGGCCATGTAGCGACCGGTGGCCGGCGGTGTCCACGCGAACGGCTCGCCCGAGGCGACCAGGTCGGTGGCGAACCCGCTGAGGGAGTCGGCCGCGATGATCTCGCCCTGCGTCAGCAGGTTGGTCACCTCGGTGGACGAGGCGTAGAACTGCAGGATCCCCGGCGCCCACTCCCCGAGCGTCGTCAGGGCGGTGTCGATGTCGTACGGCCCGTCGCCGTACGTCTCACCGACTCCCGAGATCATGAGCTGTCCGGCCGTCACGGAGATGTCCGGCAGGGCGAGGTTCCCGGCGTGGGCGTCAGAGCCGTACAGGTCCCAGCTCGCCGCCTCCTCCGCAGAGAGCGCCTCGGTCGAGTAGAGCGTCCCGTTGAGCTGGTAGCTGTAGGCAGGACCCAGGTAGGCGTCCTCGAGCGCGAAGTCGGCGACCTTCTCCAGCGCAGGCACCTTGGCGGCGTCGACCTGCTGGAACAGGTCGTCCTCCTGCCCGAGCGCGGCGTAGTAGTCCGAGATGAGCATGACGTCGATGCCGGAGCCGTCGCCCGCCACCTGGAGCTGGGAGAGCCGGTCGGAGTTCGAACCGGTCTCCAGCTCGACCTCGATCCCGGTCTCCTCGGTGAACGGGTCGACGACCGCCTCCTCGAACTCCTCGACGCCGAACGGGAACGAGGACACGACGATGGTGTCCTCGCCCGCCCCGTCGTCGGTGGCGGAACAGCCGACGGCCAGCAACGAGGTGGCCACGAGGCCGGAGGCGACCGCCGCGGTGCGGCGCGCCGTCAGGGTGCGGGTCATGAGATTCCTTCGGTCGGGGTGGCGGGGATGGGCGTGGGGTCGAGCAGGGCCAGGCGAGCCTCGGGCGCCAGGATCCGCACGCGATCACCGGCCGACGGCGTCGGCCCCGTCGCGGTGTCGGCGCGGTGGTCCGCCAGCAGGCGCACGGCGGCGCCCGTCGCGTCGGTGGCGTCGAGCGTCACGAGCAGGTCGACGCCGCGGTAGGCGACGTCGCGCACGACGGCATCGAGCGCCACCGCGCCGTCCGCGGGGGTGTCGAGGGGCACCACCCGCAGGTGCTCCGGTCGGACGGCGGCCTGCCGGCCGTCGCCGAGGGCCAGGAAGTTCTCGTAGCCAAGGAACTCCGCGACGAACCGGTCGGCGGGCGCCGGGAAGACGTCGCGGGGCGCGCCGCTCTGCACGATCTTCCCCGAGCGCATGAGCACCATCTCGTCGGACATCTCCAGGGCCTCGTCCTGGTCGTGCGTGACGAGCACGATGGTCAGCCCGGTCTCCGACTGGATGCGGCGGATCTCGGCGCGCATCTGCACGCGCAGCCGCGCGTCCAGGTTGGACAGCGGCTCGTCGAGCAGCAGCAGCCGGGGGCGGATGGCGATCGCCCGGGCCAGCGCGACCCGCTGCTGCTGGCCGCCCGAGAGCTGCTTGGGCTTGCGGTCGGCCAGGTGCGCGAGCCCGACGAGCTCGAGCGCCTCGTTCGCCCGGAGGCGCCGTTCGGGCGCGGGCACCCGGCGCATCTTCGGGCCGTACGCCACGTTGTCCGCGACGGTCAGGTGCGGGAACAGGGCGTAGGACTGGAACACCATGCCGAGGTTGCGCTTCTCGGGGGGCGTGCGGGTCGCGTCGTCGCCCTCGATCAGGATCCGGCCCGACGTCGGCGCGCTGTACCCGGCGAGCATGCGCAGCGTCGTGGTCTTTCCGCAGCCGCTGGGGCCCAGCAGCGTGGTCAGCCGGCCACGGGGGATCTGGAGGTCGATGGCGTCGACGGCGGTGAAGCTGCCGAACCGCTGGGAGACGCCGATGAGCTCGGCGGCGGGGGTGGTCATCGGTTGATTCCTCCGAAGATCTTGGCGAAGCCGACCGTGCGCTCCGCGACGACGGCGACGACGACCGTCGCGGCGAGCACGATCGTGGAGGCGGCGGCCACCATCGGGTCGTAGCTCTGCTGGACGTAGTCGAGCATCGTGACGGGCAGCGTCCGGAAGTCGCGCGTCTGCAGCAGCAGCGACAGCGGCACGTTGTTGAACGAGGTGACGAAGCCGAGCAGGCCCGCAGAGATGAGGCCCGGCCGCAGCATCGGCAGGGTCACGGTGACGAAGGCCCTGAGCGGTGAGGCGCCCAGGCCACGAGCGGCCTCCTCCAGCGCCGGGTCGGCGAGCGCGAGCGATGCTCCCGTGACCCGCACGGCGTAGGGCAGCAGCAGGGCGGTGTGGCCGAGCAGCAGGGTGCTGAAGTTGTTCAGCCCCAGACCGATCATCAGCTGCTGGTAGAGGGCGAGGCCCACCACCAGCTCCGGCACGACGAGCGGCGACAGGAAGAGGCCCTCCAGCAGCTCCTTGCCCGGGATCCGGCCCCGGTGGATCGCCAGGGTGACCGGCACGCCCAGCAGGAGCGCCAGGCCTGTGGCCAGGACCGCCAGCTGGAGGCTGGAGACCAGGGCCTCGACGAACGGCGTGTACGCGGCGGCCTCGGCGAACCAGCGCAGCGAGAAGCCGTCAGGCGGGAACCGGAGAGTGCTCCCCGCCGTGAACGACGTGGCCACGACGAAGAGGATCGGGACGATCATCACGACGTAGCCCGCGACGGCGAGGGTCCCTGCGACAGGATGGCGCAGCCGGAGGCTCCGCTTCCCGGCCTGGCTCAGGACCTGGCTCATGACGTCGCCCCCTTGCGACCGACCAGCGACGAGAGCCCCGAGACGAGGAAGACCAGCACCGTCATGACGATCGCGGTCGCCGAGGCGGCCGCCCAGTCGACGGTGACGCTCGCGTAGGAGAAGAGCTGGGTGGAGAGCATGCGCTGGCTGGACCCGCCGAGCAGGTACGGCGTCGTGTACGCGGTCACGGAGCCCGCGAACACGAGCGTGGCCGCCACCACGATGCCGGGCAGGGACAGCGGGACCAGGACCGTCCAGAACGCGCGGGTACGGCTGGCGCCGAGGCCCCTGGCCGCCTCGTCGAGCCCAGGGTCGACCTGCGCGACGGCGGAGTAGCAGGTGATGATTGCCAGCGGCAGGAAGAGCTGGACCAGGCCGAGGACGATCGCCACCTCCGTGTACAGGAGCTGCGGCGCATCGTCGACGACGCCCAGGCCGGTCAGGATCTGGCCGATGACACCGTTGGACCCGAGGATGACCAGCCAGCCGAAGGTGCGGACCACGTTGCTCAGCAGGAGCGGGAAGATCGCCAGCGCGAGCAGCACGCCGGCCCACCGGGACTGCGAACGGGCCAGCAGCGAGGCGATCGGGAACCCGAGCACGACGCACAGGGCGGTGACGACCAGCCCGATGCGCACGGTGCGCCACATGATCCCCAGGTCGTAGGGGTCGGTGAGCATCGCCCCCATGCGCTCGAGCACCTGGAGGAAGGTCACGCCGGGCGGCGCGAACAGCATCGCCGCGGCGGGCAGCAGGAAGCCCACGAGCAGGAACGCCAGCCCTGGCAGGAGCAGGAGAGATGTGGAGCGTGCGCGCACGAGCCGTCTTTCGTGGATGGAACCGGTTCCATGGGACCCTAAGGCATTCCCGGCCGGCGTCTGGCAACTCCGCGTTAACTTCCTGTTACGCCGGCCACGGAACTGGGAGGAAACGGTTGCATGCACGTCTAAAGTAGGCGCACCGATCAAGGAGGAACGTTGTCCACACTGTCCGACGTCGCAGCGGTGGCCGGCGTCTCCAAGGCGACCGCGTCACGAGCTCTGAACGGGCGCGGCCTGGTCGCCCCCGAGACCGCCGGGCGCGTCCTGGCGGCAGCCGCCCGGCTCGGGTTCGTGCCCAACCGGGCGGCGCGGGAGCTCGCCCGTGGCCGCAGCGGCATCATCGCCATCGTGGTCCCGACCCTGGACAACACGTTCTTCACCCCGATCATCGCGGGCGCCCAGGCTCGCGCGGAGGAGGCAGGCTTCCAGCTCACGGTGGCGGTGCACGGCCCGGACGCACCGGGCGCGTTCGCGCGGCTCGCGAGCCAGGTCGACGGCTTCCTCGTCGTGGCGCCGCGCGGCAGCGACACGCTGGTCGTGGGGACGAGCGCCGCCAAGCCCGCCGTGCTGGTCGACCGCGAGATCGACGGCATGACGTCGGTCGTGGCCGACACCGCCGCCGCCTTCGGCACCCTGACCACCTGGCTCGCCGCCCAGGGCCACGAGCGGATCGTCTACGTGGGCGGACCAGAAGGGTCCTGGCAGGACCGCCAGCGCACGGCAGCCGTGCAGGACGCCGCACGCCGGGCCGGGGCCGGGCTCACCGTGCTCGGCCCCTGCCCTGCGACCTTCGCGGCGGGCGTCGAGGTCACGCCCGCCGTCCTGGAGACCGGCGCGACCGCCGTCGTGCCGTACGCGACGTCCATCGGCCTCGGCCTGCTGCTCGCGCTGGGCACGCGCGGCGTCGAGGTGCCGCGCGACCTGGTGGTGAGCACCGAGCCGACGGTGATCGAGGCCCTCGGCCTGGAGCACACGCCGGCGATCGACGTCGACGGCGAGGAGCTGGGCCGCACCGCGATGGGCCTGCTGGTCCGGCTCCTGGACGGGCAGGACGAGCCGGGACGGCAGGTGCGGCTGGCGGTGCCGGTGCGGGGCTGACCGCTGGTCGCTCTTTGCGGTCTCGCCACGGTCAGGCCAGCATGATTACAGGCCGAGCAGGTCGACGTCCGCCGCGCGAGCCTAGCTGTCGGCTGCTGTCTCCCCAGTCTTCGCCAGCCGCTCGAAGAGCGCGGACGTGACTCCGCCGCCGTCCTCGCCAAGGTCCCAGCCGTCCCCCGCGGACCGGTTCGCCACCCAGAACACGAACGTGTCGCCGGCCGGGTCGCGGGCGATCTCGCCGTAGGACCAGCCGTTGCCCCCGTTGTGCCACAGGATGCTCGGGTCGTCCGGGTCGTCGACCACCCAGCCGTAGGCGTAGTACGTCTCGTCCGGCTCCTCACGCACGCGCGGCTCGAACAGCTCGCGCTTGGCGTCGTCATCGAGGACGGCGTCGCCGAGCAGCGCGACGTGCCAGCCGAACATGTCACGGGGTGTGGACAGCAGGCCGCCGTTGCCGCGCAGGTTCCAGTACGGACCGTCGTCGGCCCACGGTTGGTCGAGCGGTGTGCCGCGGGCGCGCCCCTCCGCGTCGTACTGCCCCGCCACCTGCGTCTTCGACCAGTCGGGCAGCAGGTAGCCCGTGCTCGTCATGCCGGCCGGCGTGAACAGGTGCTCGGCGAGGTAGGCCTCGTAGTCCTGGCCGGACGCCTCCTCGATGACGGCGGTCAGCAGGCTGTAGCCGACGTTCGAGTACAGGTACGTCGAGCCGGGCCGGGACAGCAGCTCGGAGCCCAGCGCCTCGCGCAGGAAGGCGTCGCGGGTCAGCGGCTCGTCGTCGGCCCCGAGCGAGTCCAGGAACCCCGAGGAGTGCGTCAGCAGCTGCTCGATCGTGACGGACCGCTTGTCCGCCGGGACGTCCGGGAGGTGGTCACCGAGCGGGTCCGAGACCTCGATCTGGCCGTCCATGTCCAGTCGCACGACCGCCGCGGCGGTGAACTGCTTGGTCATCGACCCGATGTCGAAGACGGTGTCGCAGCCCGCGCCCTCCCCGGAGCCCGGGTCCGGGTCGCCCCAGCCCTGGCACAGGTCCATCGTCGTGCCCCGCCCGGCGACGAGGGCGCCGCTGGACCCGGGCGGGAGGGCGTCGCCAAGGATCGACTCGGTCGACTCCGCCGGCTCCGTCGGCCCTGTGGATTCGGTCGGCCCTGGCGACTCGGCCGGGTCGACGTCGCCGGAGCTGCCAGGGCCGCCGCACCCGGCAACGCCCGCCAGCAGCGCGAGCACCACCAGGCCACGTGCGAGCCGTCGTCCGTGTGCTGCCGGCCTTGCCTGGTCGCCGCGCTTCGTCGTCACGAGCGTCATTCTGGGGGGCCGGGGCGCCCGGCGCACCGAAAGCGCCGCTCAGAGCTCAGCGCCAACCAGCGCTCAGTGCACCGAAAAGCCGCCGTCGACGAACAGCGAGTGGCCCGTGACGTAGCCCGACGCGCCGCTCGCGAGGAAGACGGCGGCGCCGGCGAAGTCCTCGGGCACGCCGTTGCGGCCCACCGTGGTGCGTGCCGCGAGCGCCTCGACCCGTTCGCCGTCGTCCTGGAGCCGCTGGTTCAGGGGCGTGAGGACGAACCCGGGCACGAGCGTGTTGGCGGTGACGCCGCGGCTGGACCACGCCTCGGACTGGGAGCGGGCGAGGGATTCGAGGCCGCCCTTTGAGACGCCGTAGGCACCGCTGTCGACGAACGAGCGGTGCGCCTGCTGCGAGGAGATGTGGACGAGCCTGCCGAAGCCGCGCTCGGCCATGCCGGGCGCGAACCGCTGGCCGAGCAGGAACGGCGCTTCGAGGTTGACGGTCATGGTGGCGTCCCAGATCGCCTCGTCGACCTCGCCCAGATGCGGGCGCACGTTGATGCCCGCGCTGTTGACGAGGATGTCGGGCTCGCCCGCGGCCGCGGCCATCCCGTCGGCGGCAGCGCGGATGCCGTCGCGGGTGGAGAGGTCGGCGACGACGGTCTCCACGGCGCAGCCGCGTTCCCGCAGGCCGGCGGCGACGTCGTCGAGCCGGTCGGCGCCGCGCGCGACGAGGACGGTGTGCGCCCCGGCCTGCGCCAGGGCCTCGGCGATAGCCCGCCCGATGCCGGAGCTGCCGCCGGTCACGACGGCGGTACGCCCCTCGAGGGAGAACAGGGAGGCGAGGTAGTCGTGCGTCGTCATGGCCGGACGGTACCCGAACCCTCGGCACAGGCCCTCACGACTCGAGCAGCACGCGCACCCGGGTCGCGACCACTGGGACATTGTCTGCGAGGACCTCCCAGATGATCTCGAAGTCCACGACGTCGTAGCCGTGCGCCACGAAGTTGCGTGTGTCCTTGAGGTTGCGCAGCTCCAGGTTCGGGTGCGCCTCGACGAACTCGGGCACCTTGCGATCGAGCTGCGCCACCACCTCACCGAGCCGGACGAGCAGGTCCTCACCGGCGTACCTCAAGAACTCGTCCTGGTCGTAGGCCGACTTTCCTCGATCCACCAGCCGGGCGACTGCGTCGGTCTGCAGCAGGAGGTCGTCCAGCAACCGGGTCGCGCGCGGGTCGACGTGCCCCGTCACAGCGGCACGGCCTCGTCGAGAATGTCTCGGTACCGTCCCTGGAGCCCGCCTTCGCTCACGACGTCGACCTCCACCCCGAGCAGGGCTTCCAGCTCCGGTGCGATCCGCCCGAACGTCCATGCCGACCCCCGCGGCACGACCACGAGTATGTCCAGATCACTCGTCGGCGTGTCCTCGCCGCGGGCGACCGAACCGAAGACCCGCGGCAGCTCGGCACCGTACCGGGCGATGACCGAACGGACCTCCGCACGGTGCTCGTCGAGAGCGTCGGACGGCCGCCGCATCGCGTGCCGGATACGTTCCACCATCATCGGTGACGCGCTGCGACGTCCCGACTCGTAGGCAGAGAGGTTCGACTGCGCGATGCCGACCAGCTCGGCGAGCTGCTTCTGTGTGAGGCCCGCGGCTTCACGCTCCGCACGAAGGTTGACCATACCGGCCAACTTATCACTGATAACTCCTCCCGTGGCCACCCGCCGCTGCCCGCACATCGGGCACGCGCGGCGTCGTCGTCCGGGCGCGACGTACGCTGCCGGGGTGACCGCTCTTCCCGCCGCCCTGCCTGCTCTCACCGAGCGCTCCGCCGCCCTGCTGGAGGCCATGCGCACCCGCGTCGTCGTGGCCGACGGCGCCATGGGCACCATGATCCAGGCGGCGAACCCGACCCTGGAGGACTACGAGGACCTGGAGGGCTGCAACGAGATCCTCACGGTCTCGCGCCCGGACATCATCGCGGGCGTGCACGACGCGTTCCTCGAGGTCGGGGTGGACGCGATCGAGTCGAACACGTTCGGGGCCAACTGGTCGAACCTGTCGGACTACGGCATCGACGACCGCATCCGCGAGCTGGCCCGCAAGGGTGCGGCGATCGCTCGCGAGCGCGCCGACGTGTACACGACGCCGGAGAAGCCGCGCTGGGTGCTGGGCTCCATGGGTCCGGGCACCAAGCTGCCGTCGCTGGGGCACACCACGTACGCCCACCTGCGGGACACGTTCGCGGAGCAGGCCGCTGGTCTGATCGAGGGCGGGGCGGACGCGGTGCTGGTCGAGACCAGCCAGGACCTGCTGCAGGCCAAGGCCGCTGTGACGGGCTGCCGGCAGGCGATGGCCGACGTCGGGCAGCGGGTGGCGATCATCGTGTCCGTGACCGTCGAGACCACGGGGACCATGCTGATGGGCTCGGAGATCGGTGCGGCGCTGGTGGCGCTGCAGGCGATGGGCATCGACGCGATCGGCATGAACTGCGCCACTGGTCCCGAGCAGATGAGCGAGCACCTGCGGCACCTGTCGCAGCACGCCGAGATCCCGGTGACGTGCATGCCGAACGCGGGCCTTCCGGTGCTGGGGGCGAACGGCGCTTCCTACCCGCTCACCCCGGAGGAGCTGGCCGCCGCGCACACGCAGTTCGCGCGGGAGTTCGGGCTCGGCCTGGTGGGCGGCTGCTGCGGTACGACGCCGGAGCACATGCGCCTGGTGGTCGAGGCCGTCGGTGGCGCGCCGGTCGGCAAGCGCGAGCCGGTGCGGGAGAACGCCGTCGCCTCGCTGTACTCCGCGACCGACCTGCGCCAGGAGACGAGCTTCCTCGCGATCGGCGAGCGCACCAACGCCAACGGCTCCAAGGCGTTCCGCGAGGCGCTGCTGGAGAGCCGCTGGGACGACATCGTCGATATCGCCCGCGCGCAGACCCGCGACGGCGCGCACCTGCTGGACGTGTGCGTCGACTACGTGGGGCGCGACGGCGTAGAGGACGTGCGCGCGGTGGTCTCGCGGCTCGCCTCGGCCTCCACGCTGCCGCTGGTGATCGACTCCACCGAGCCCGCTGTGATCCGCGCGGGCCTGGAGCTGCTGGGCGGGCGCGGCGTGGTCAACTCGGTGAACTTCGAGGACGGCGAGGGGCCGACGTCGCGGTTCGGCCGCATCATGCCGGCGGTCATGGAGCACGGCGCCGCCGTCGTCGCGCTGACGATCGACGAGGAAGGCCAGGCGCGCACCGCCGACCACAAGGTCGCCATCGCGTCCCGCCTGATCGACACGCTGGTGGGCGAGTGGGGCATGCGCGTTGACGACATCATCGTCGACGCCCTGACCTTCCCGATCGCCACGGGCCAGGAGGAGACCCGGCGCGACGCGATCGAGACCATCGAGGCGATCCGCGAGCTCACGCGCAAGTACCCCGGCGTGCACACCACGCTCGGCGTCTCGAACGTGTCGTTCGGGCTGAACCCGGCGGCGCGTGCGGTGCTGAACTCGGTGTTCCTGCACGAGGCGACCGAGGCGGGCCTGGACTCGGCGATCGTGCACGCGGCGAAGATCCTGCCGCTGTCCTCGATCCCGGACGAGCAGCGGCAGACGGCGCTCGACCTGGTCTGGGACCGGCGGGTCTGGGACGCCGAGGGCAACCTCACGTACGACCCGCTGTCCAAGCTGCTCGACCTGTTCGAGGGCGTGGACGCCGGGGCGATCCGGGATGCTCGCGCCGCGGAGCTGGCGGGGCTGCCCATCGGCGAGCGTCTGGCCCGCCGCATCATCGACGGCGCGCGCAAGGGCCTGGAGCCGGACCTCGAGGAGGCGCTGGGCGGCGGGATGAAGGCGCTGGACATCGTCAACGACCACCTGCTGGAAGGCATGAAGGTGGTGGGCGAGCTGTTCGGCAAGGGCGAGATGCAGCTGCCGTTCGTGCTGCAGTCGGCGGAGGTGATGAAGGCCGCCGTCGCGCTGCTGGAGCCGCACATGGAGAAGGTCGAGGGCGACCAGACCAAGGGCACCATCGTCCTGGGCACGGTGCGGGGCGACGTGCACGACATCGGCAAGAACCTCGTGGACATCATCCTGACGAACAACGGCTACAAGGTGGTGAACATCGGCATCAAGCAGCCGGTGAGCGCCATGATCGACGCCGCGATCGAGCACGACGCCGACGTCATCGGCATGTCGGGGCTGCTGGTGAAGTCGACGGTCGTGATGAAGGAGAACCTGGCGGAGCTGGTCTCCCGAGGACACGAGAAGAAGTGGCCCGTGCTGCTGGGCGGGGCTGCTCTTACTCGGACCTACGTGGAGGACGACCTGGCTTCTGCTTTCCCCGGCGTGGTGCGGTATGCGAAGGACGCGTTCGAGGGGCTGCGGCTCATGGAGCCCCTGGTGGCGGTCGCGCGCGGGGCTTCGCCCGACGACGTCGGGCTGCCGGCGCTGAAGAAGCGGCGGCACGCGGTGGTGACGGTGACGCAGACGGCCCCAGAGGATCTGCCCGCGCGGTCTGACGTGGCAGCCGACAACCCGGTGCCGGACCCACCGTTCTGGGGCACGCGGATCGTCAAGGGCGTGCAGCTCTCCGAGTACGCCGCGTTCCTGGACGAGCGGGCGACGTTCATGGGCCAGTGGGGGCTCAAGCCCGGGCGGTCATCGGACGGCGCCTCGTATGAGGAGCTCGTCGAGACCGAGGGGCGGCCGCGGCTCGCGGAGTGGATGGATCGGATCCTGACGGACCAGATCATGGACCCGACGGTGGTGTACGGGTACTTCCCGGTGTGGTCGGAGGGTGACTCGGTCGTGGTGGCGCACCACGGGGAGCTCGCCGGCATCGGGGCGCCCGACGGCGGGTCCGGTGGTGCAGTCGGGACTGAGCGGCTGCGGTTCCACTTCCCGCGGCAGCGGCGGGACCGGCATCTGTGCCTGGCCGATTTCGTTCGCCCGCGGGAGTGGGTCGAGGAGACCGGGCAGTTCGACGTGCTGCCGGTGCAGCTGGTGACCGTCGGGGACACCGTCTCCTCGCACACCGCTCGGCTTTTCGAGGCCAACAAGTACCGGGAGTACATGGAGCTGCACGGGCTGTCCGTGCAGCTGACCGAGGCGCTGGCCGAGTTCTGGCATGCGCGGGTGCGGTCGGAACTGGGGTTCGCGTCCGAGGAACCTGCCAGCGTCGAGGGGATGTTCAAGCTGGAGTACCGGGGTGCGCGGATGTCCCTGGGGTATCCCGCGTGCCCGGAGATGGAGGACCGGCACAAGGTGGTGGAGCTGCTGCGGCCGGAGCGGGTCGGGGTCACCCTCTCCGATGAGTTGCAGCTGCACCCGGAGCAGTCGACGGATGCGTTCGTGTTCCACCACCCGGAGGCGAAGTACTTCTCCGTGTGACTTCTGGGGTGGTGGCCGTCCGACCTGGTCAAGCCCGTTCTGACTGGTCAGAGCCTCGGGCGGATTCCCGTGACTCCCGTATCCAGACGTCGCTGGACGTCCCTCAGCGTACCAAAACGTGTCATAAACGTGTCACGATCGCGCTCTCCTGGCGCGAAGCCCTGATCGTGACACGGTTTGACTCTCTGACCAGCATGAATCCGTGAGAGCCTGACACGAATTGGGTGCTGACCTGTGGCTTCATAAGCTGCCCCTCGTCGGCAGCGTTGAGGCGCCCAGTCGCGAGCTACTCGTTTCCGGCTCGGCGCCAGTGCCCGTGCCATGGTTGCCCATGCGACTGCAGCGTGGAGTGACCGTAGCGGGGATCGAGCCGGGCGTCGCACGCGCTCTCGCGCGGGCCTGCTTGGTCGACTGGACGCGCACCGAATACATCGCGCACGTCGTCAAGGTCGACGTCACGGAGGCCGATCGGCTACTCCACCAGCTCGAGTCCGATGGATACGTCATGCAGCAGACTCGCGAGTACGACGGTGAGCCCGAGGTGTGGTGGAACACGACGCTTCTTGGTAGTGGCCTGGCCGGAGCGTCGTTCCTCAAGCCGATCAACCGCGCAAAGGCAGAGGCTCTTCTCGCCGGCGTGCTTGAGCGAGCAGCGTCGTACAACGCCGACCCGGACAAGCCCGTGTGGATCGAGAGGATCTCACTGTTCGGCTCGCTGCTGGACCAGACGGCCACCGACTTCGGCGACATCGACCTCCATGTCGTGCTGGAGGACCGCGCTGAGCACGACGTCGCAGAGGCAGCCCTCGCCTACGCCCGCGCATCGGGCAAAAGCTTCCCGAGCTGGATCGACAAGCTGTTCTGGGGCCAGATCGAGGCCAAACAGATCCTCAGGAACCGCAGCGGTTATCTCAGCATTCACACCGAAGACCTCAGCGACGTCACCGACCAACTGACTGTCGTGTACGAGCGCGAAAGGGCTGATCGGGGTTGACCGATACAGCCCGATGACGTGGAGAGCGGCGCGGCCAGGCAAGACGCATCCACGGTGTAACCGTGGAAGTTGCGGTCAAGACACGTGGAGCGCGTACACCGCTCGTCCACCCGCAGTCGCCCTCGGCTACCACTGGCCCTACAACTGACGCATCCTGCTGTCAGCACCTACTTCGGGCCGAAGTTGCGCTCGCGCGGACGTCCCCGCGGCCGGTCCGACTTGTCCGGGAACATACCGACGAGGCCCAGGCGCACCGGAAGGAAGCAGCCAGGTTCTTGTAGTCATGGCTGGGATGCCCCTAGGACCGGGTCTCGCCAGCCCACGAGCAGGATGAGGTTGTCAGGACTCGCGCGCTGCCCGAGCCGGCAGGTCCCGACCGCCACCCCCTCGCCTGCCGCGCGCACCCGGATCGTGTTCTGGACCGGGCGCCCGTTGGCGTCGGTGGTGTTCTCGTTGTCGGCGACCTCGACGAGCCCCAGCAACAGTCCCGACGCCGCGATGGCACGCAGGTGTCAGCACAACCGCTTCTGCTCTGCCGAGTCCTGGATCAGCTCGCTGGCGCTGGACGGACACCTCTGGGATGACAAAGCCCAACTGCGCCAAGGACCGGACCACCTCAGCCACCGTCCTGGTGCTGCCCAGAGAGGTCGACCGCCATGGTCAAAGCGCGTAAGAACGATCCACTGTCCGCGATCCTGCAGGAGTCCACGGACCTCATTGGCACCACATTGGAACAGCTCGAGTGGGCCGAGAGCGAGATCGACGCCGCCAGCATCCGACACCCGGCCCAAAGCGATCTCCTGTATCACGGGTTCCGACTGCTAAATCCCACACACCGGCTGATGGCCACGGAGTTCGTGGGCCGCTCGCACAACCGCGAGCTCCTCGACCGGCTGGCGACCGGCATGGACACCCGGCCCGGCACGGCGGCCGAGATATGTTGCGCGCTCTGCGAAGCCAGCCTGGTCGCTCCGTTGAGCTCGACCGCTGCCGGCCTCTACTTCCGGATGTGGGAATCCGCGTTTCCCGACATTCCGGGCTCATCCCAATCGGGGGTGTAGAAGTTGGGGTCTGAAGCCGCCGGTCTCGAGCAGGCTTCGGGCGATGTAGTTGGTCAGGTTGCGGAACCCGAGTGCGGAGCCGCGCAGGTGTTCGAGCCGTCCGTTGAGCGCCTCGGTCGGCCCGTTGCTGGTGCCGGGTCGTTCGAAGTAGGCGAGCACGTCAGCGGCTCGCTTCTTCAGGGTCCGGCCCAGGGTGGTGAGCTCGGTGAGCACCTTGGGGACGCCGGCGCTGAGGTCGGTGATCAGCTTCTCCATGAGCTCGCGGCCACGTTGCCGGTCCTCGTGGCGATAGGCGGCGATCATGCGCTGGTAGACACCCCAGGTCGCCTCGACCTCGACGTGAGCGTCATCAACGAACAGCGCGCGTAGCCTGTCGCTCTGCTTGTCGGTGAGCAGGTCCGCGCCGGTGTGCAGCGTGCGCCGCGACTTGTAGAGCGGGTCGTCCCTGAACCCACGGTGCCCGTGGATCGCGAGTTGGACCCGGCGCCGGCACCTGTCGAGGGCGTCACCGGCCAAGCGCACGACGTGGAAGGGATCCATCACCGTGACCGCGTCCGGGATCTCCTCTGCAGCGGCGGTCTTGAACCCGGTGAAGCCGTCCATCGCGACCACCTCGACCGCGTCACGGAAGGCGTCGTCGCGGTCGGCGAGCCAGGTCTTGAACGCCGCCTTCGACCGGCCCTCGACCATGTCCAGCAGCCTTGCTGGGCCGGCGCCATCGCGGACCGGGGTGAGGTCGATGATCACGGTGACGTACTTGTCGCCACGCCTGGTGTGGCGCCAGACGTGCTCATCGACGCCAATGACCTTCACGCCCTCGAACCGCGTGGGGTCGTTGATCAGCAGCCGCTTGCCTTCGGCCAGGACCGCGTTGTTGGCGGTGTCCCACGCGACCCCGAGTCCCTCGGCGACACGGGCGACGGTGAGGTGTGCGACCACGATCCCTTCCAGCGCCCACCGCAGCCCGGTGCGCGAGAGCTTCGCGCGTGGCTCCGCCGCGGCGCTGGTGTCTTGGCGCCACACGTGTCCGCAGTCGGCACAGCGGTAGCGGCGCACTACAACTTCCAGCACGGTCGGTCGCCAGCCCAGCGGCTCGTGGGCCAACCGCCGGATCACGGTGTCACGAGCAGCGCCTTCGCTGCCGCACCGTCGGCACCACTGATCTGGTTCCACCACGCGGCACGCGAGGACCGCACGATCCGGTTCAAGTCGTTGCCCGGTCACGCTCAGACCGAGGCCGTCGAGTCGAGCGAAGGCGGTCAGGTCAGGGCGGCCGAAGCCGGCCGGCGGGGTAGCGTCGGACACGTCGAGGTCTTTCGGATGGATGGCGTAGGAACCTCCGTCGTCGGGAGACCTCGACGTCTATCTGCGGACCGACGCGCCCGGCCGACCTACACCGTCATCTGGGAAGACCCCTGAAACGTCTTCGACGACGACGGGACCGGCTAGGAGGAGGGCGCGGTGAGCTAAAAGAATGGAGCTTGCTCGGCTTCGACGCCGCCGCAAGCTCCGGTGAAACGGTCGGTACTGGTCGGTCGTCGTCGGTCACCACCAGATGGCGGCGCCCCCCACTCTCGACGTTTGCGCAGGTCAGCGGCTCGTTCGCCCAGTGGGCGCATCAAGCGATAGACGCAAAGCCGACGTGATTAGGTCGTCGGTTCGATTCCGACAGGCGGCTCTGGCGAACAGCCCCTGACCTGCGGAAACGCAGGGCAGGGGCGGTTCGGTTCTGGTGGTCGCGCGATGCGCTGGCCTCACGGCTCTGCCCGACACCGACGTCGCTCTCCTCTGCGACGGACCCCTCGCCGGCTGAGCGCTCGCGGCCGGCATCCTGTCCGTGTGCCGATAGGCCTCGCTCCGCTCGGCAACGCGGCGTGGCGTTGTGTCGCGACCTGGACGTGCGAGGTGTCAACGGTGCGTCGGCGCAGCGGTCGTTGTGTGCGCAGCGAGATGTTCCATGCCGCACGGGCGACGCGCACGAACGCAACGCCCCGGAACGCCAACGACCCGTCATCGCTGCGACGCGCAACGCGTCTCCCGTCACGGCAACGGATCGCAACCAAGACCCGCCCACGGCGCCTAGCGGGACGGAGGGCAAGTTGACACAGTTGCGCTGCCATGGAACCGCGCTGGCTCTCTCGATGACCACCGGTGAACCAGTGCCGCTCCAGGCTTGCGCCTGGTGTTGCCTGGCCCCCCTCGTGATCGGCCCGTCGGGGATCGTCAACGTGGTGCGGGTGTCGAGGCGGTCGGGTCCGACGGCTCGGCGGGGCGCGATCGTCTCGTGCGTTGGCGGACTACGGGAGCTTGGACGCGAGGACGTCGGCCGCCAGGATCTCGGGTGCTGCGCCGAGGAGGTGCTGGTTGGCCATCAGGGCTGCGACGATGGCGCCGTTGGCGTGGGCGTCGCGAGCGGCCTCGTCGGGGAATGCATCGAAGATCCAAAAGGTGTCGGCGTGGGTTCTAGCCGCGAACCAGACAATCGTTCCCACTTCTTCGTTGGCGAGTGCGACAGCGCCGGCGAGCAGATCGGCGAGCGCGTCGTGCTGTCCATCGGCCGCGACGATCTTGGCGACGAAGGCATACGGAAGTGATGCGGGTGTGGACATGAGGGGTTCTCCTTGAAGTCGGGGTTCTTCGTGGGGCGAGTTCAGCGTATGACGAGCGAGGGCCGATGGGGAGTGGCGTATACGACAGTATTGCTATTGTTCGCGCCATGCGTATCGGACTGATCGCGATCGACGGCTGCTTCGGTTCGGCTGTCGCGTCGGTCATCGACATCGTGCGGGTGGCCGACGGAGCCCGCGGCGATATCGACCCGCGGATCGACCCGATCGAACTCGCCATCCTCGGACCGAAACGGCGAGTGACCACGACGGCATCGATGACCCTGTCGGTTGACCACCCGCTGTCGGAGTCCGGAGAGTTCGACGTGGTCGTCGTCCCTGCGCTTGGAACCCTCACGGCCGCCGCTACCAACGACGCCCTCCAGAGCCGAGATGCTCGTTCGGTCATCGCCTCGCTCGGGCGCCTCGACGACGCGACCACCCGGATCGCCGCGGCGTGCACCGGCGTGTTCGCCGTCGCCGAGACCGGACGGATGCATCATCGGCGGGCGACGACCAGCTGGTTCCTGGGGCCGGAGTTCCTGAAGCGCTATCCGACCGTCGCCCTCGATCTCGACACCATGGTCGTCGTGGACGGGAACCTCGTCACCGCCGGCGCCGCGTTCGCCCACATCGACCTCGCGCTCTCACTCGTGCGATCGATCAGCCCCGACCTGGCCCAACATGTCGCCAAGCTCCTCATCATCGACGAGCGTCCGTCGCAGGCGGCCTTCGTCGCCTACGAACATCTCCGGCACGAGGACCCGATCGTCGTCGAGTTCGAACGCTTCGTGCGCGCCCGCCTGGACGAACCGTTCAACGTCGCCTTCGTCGCGCAGTCGCTCGGCACCAGCCGGCGCACCCTCGAACGACGAGTCCGTGCGGCGCTCAACCTCACTCCGCTCGGCTTCGTCCAACGGCTTCGCA
>NZ_JAMTCT010000038.1 GCF_024171995.1 Promicromonospora umidemergens
CCTCCTCGCTGCAGCTCCTGCGCGACTCGCGTGACAGCGGTGGGGCGATCGTGGGACGCCCCGGGTGGCGCTGGCTGGACAACCTCCCCACCGCCCACGCGCTGGAGGCGCTGTCTTTCCGGCTCACCGCTGTCGGGTTCGTGGCCTGGACGTTCACCCTCATCGGTGGAGCGATCTGGGCCGAGAGCGCCTGGGGCCGGTACTGGGGATGGGACCCCAAGGAGGTGTGGACCTTCATCATCTGGGTCGTCTACGCGGCCTACCTCCACGCTCGCACCACCCGGGGCTGGGCCGGCCGCAAGTCCGCCTACTTCGTCCTGGTGGGCTACGCCTGCGTCCTGTTCAACTTCACCGCAGTCAACCTGATCATCAACGGCAAGCACTCCTACTCCGGACTGACTGCCGGATGAGCGGCAAGTCAAGATCTCATCGTCGCCGTCCAGAGCGCAGTCAAGGAGCAAACCGACCATGAGTATCCCGGAAGTCGTCTTCTCCGGCGGCCTGCTGCTAGCCGTTCCGCTGGCGATGCTTGCAGGGCTGGTGTCCTTCGCCTCACCCTGCATCCTGCCCCTGGTGCCCGGGTACCTCGGATACGTCGGCGGCATGGGCCAGGACAGCTCGAGGGCACGCCTCCTCGCGGGGGTGGGGCTGTTCATCGCGGGCTTCACGGTCGTGTTTGTTGCCTACGGGGCCCTGTTCGGGGCGCTGGGGGCGTGGCTGGTCCAGCGCCAGGGGTTCCTGCTGCAGATCCTCGGCGCGGTCGTGTTCCTGATGGGTCTTGTGTTCATCGGCCAGGTAGGGCCATTGCAGCGCACGGTCCGCCCTGCTTGGAAGCCGCGGGTCGGTCTGGCCGGCGCACCCGTGCTGGGCATCGTGTTCGGCCTGGGCTGGACACCGTGCCTCGGCCCGACCCTCGTGGCGATCTCAGCCTTGAGCGTAGATACGGGAACCGCAGCCCGCGGCGCACTGCTCGCCCTGGCCTACTGCCTCGGACTCGGGCTCCCGTTCCTGGCACTGGCATGGGGTTTCGGCTGGGCGCAACGCTCGACGACGTTCCTGCGCACCCACGTACGCGCGATCAACCTGACCGGTGGAGTCGTGCTGATGCTCATCGGGCTGGCCATGGTCACCGGCGTGTGGACCGGGCTGATGGGCACGATGCAGGGCTGGGTCGGCGGCTTCGTCACCCCCATCTAGCCCTACCGAGGACCAGAAGCGCCCGATCACGACGTGAGCACTCCTGAACATCTCAGCTCATGCCGAGGCGCCGGAGACTGCTCGCACCCATCACGAACCCCCAACTTTCCAGGAGCGCGCTCATCGACCTCCACGACCGCACCACGGCGAATGGCACCGTCCGTGCGTCTGACCCCACTCGCGGCACCGGGCTCCGGCGACGATGGCCAGGCAGGGCCGTCCTCCAGGCGGGAGACCGCGAGCCGTCGCTCCTGCCGATGCCAGCAGCGCTCGCCCTCGCGGCGGCCGGTGGGTTCGCGCTCGATGGGGCGTTCCCCGCGCTCGGCTGGTGGCCGCTCGCGTTCGTCGCCGTCCCGCTCGCGCTCGTGTCTTTCATCGGTCGGACGGTCGGTGGCGGAGTGCTCGTCGGTGCGGCGTTCGGTGCCGCTTTCTACTTTCCGCACCTGTCCTGGGCCACACGGTTCCTCGGCGACGACCCCTTCGGCTGGGTGCCGTGGGTGGCGCTGGCAACGGTGGAGACACTTCTCCTCGCAGCGCTCTCTCCGCTCATCGTGCTGGCCTACCGGTGGCTGCCGCGCTGGCGCGACACCCAGGTCGTGCGGCTCTTGGTGCTCCCTGTACTGGTCGCCGGAGCGTGGGTGGCGCGCGAACTCATCCTGGGTTCCTGGCCCTACGGCGGATTTCCCTGGGGGCGGCTGGGGATGAGCCAGTCGGAGAGCCCGATCGCGCCCGTCGCGTCCTGGTTGGGCGTCTCCGGGCTCGGGTTCCTGATGGTCGTCGTGTGCGCAGGCGTCATCGAGGCCGTCCGGTGGACCGCTCGCACGCGGGCGGTGTCAGAGCCGGACGATGGCGGTCGTTCACGGCGCAGGGCACTTCTGCCGTGCGCTGTCCCGGTCGGCCTGCTCGCCGTGCTCCTGCTCATCGTCCCCCAGTTCCCGACCCGCGACGCCGGCACGATCCGTGTCGGTGCGGTGCAGGGCAACGGGCCCGCCGCCTACGTGGACGAGCGCGCTGCGCACGAGGTGCTCAGCTCCCAGCTGGCGGCCTCCGCGCCCCTGGAGGGCGGGCAGGTGGACATCGTGGTGTGGCCCGAGGGCGGCGTCGACAGCGACCCTGCCGCAGAACCCGAGACCGCTCGGGTCCTGAGCGCGGCAGCCGCCGCCTACGGCGCTCCGCTGCTCCTGAATGCGGCATCGGTCGACGATGGCCGCTTCTACAACACCTCGTTCCTCTGGACCAACGGCGGCGCGCAGGCCACGCACGCGAAACGCCACCCCGTACCGTTCGGTGAGTACGTGCCTGACCGAGAGCTGTACGAAGCGATCGCTCCAGGGCTCGTCGCCCTCCTCCAGCGTGAGTTCACCCCGGGGAACGACTCGCCGGTCCTCGCCCTGGATCAGGGCTCCGTCGGGCTGGCGATCTGCTTCGACGTGGTCTTCGACGACGTCATCCAGGAAGGCATGCGCGACGGCGCGCAGGTGTTCATGTTCCAGACGAACAACGCCGACTTCCGCGGCACCGACGAGAACCTGCAGCAGGTCGCCGTCGCACGTATGCGCGCGATCGAGACCGGCCGTAGCGTCGTCAACGTCTCCACCACGGGCACCAGCCAGATCTTCACGCCTGAAGGGGGCACGGTCCAGACTCTTGCGAGCGACAAGGCAGGACTCATGGTCACCGGGATCGAGCTGCGCGACGAACTCACCGCCGGGGTCATCCTCGGCCCATGGATCCAGAAGCTGTTGTTGTGGGGACCACTACTGAGCCTCGTGGCCCTGGCCTTCTGCGTCCGACGGTCGCCGCCCGCGATCGCTCTCACGCCGTGATCACGAGGTGGCCGTCGCGTCCCATCGCCCCGATTCAGGATCGCTCAGGATAGGGCTGCATCGAGCAGCCGTTCCGACTGGAAACTCCGAAGCGAGCGTGCGGCACCACCTCCAACACGCAGGCAGCAGGCACCTGGCAGGTCCGCTCGCCCGACGCGTGATCGAAGCCAGGCCCCAGCGGTCCCTAGGGGGCAGTCTGATCACCGCCGCCTCCGTTGCGGAAGTGCTGCGGCCCGGATATCGGCTGATCGACGCCGCTGCGTCCCTGCAATGAACGCTGCAACGAAACGCGAGATCGGTGAGCTTCGCCGAACGCACGATTGGTGAGGCACTACGCCGGTCCGAGAACGACCGGTCGGAGGTGTCTATCGAGTTCACCCTGGGCCTGAGTCGTCAGGTCAACGGGATCACCTCGCGATACTTCCCGCCCGACGTCTGCTGCGGTGGTTCGTCGGCGCGGGTGACGGTGACGTCGTCGAGCCCGTGGCTCGTGAGCAACCGGGTGAGTTCGGTGTGCACGGTCTGCCAGACCTGTTCGGTGTCGGCACCAGATGTGGGTTGCAGACGAATGCTGAGGTTCGCCGGGGCAGTCTGCACGATCTGGAAGCGTTCGACTCCGGGCAGGCGTTCGAGGGTCAGGCTGACGCTCAGGGGCGCGATCGTGACCGGCTGGCCGCTGCGTGCCGGGAAGGTGAGCAGGTCGGCGGCGCGGCCCTGCACCTGGATCGCGGGCAGCGGGTCGCCGCACGGGCAGGGGTCGGGCCGGACCAGGACGGCGTCGCCGAGGTCGTAGCGCACGATCGGCTGGGTGCGGTTGGCGAGGTTGGTCAGCAGCGCGGTGTGGGAGCGCTGACCGGGCGGGACCGGTTGATGGTCCGCGTCCACTGGTTCGAGGATGGCCCAGTCGCTGTTGAGGTGTAGCCAGCCGTGCGCGCAGCTCTGGCTGAGGAAGGGGCACTCGTTCGCCGCGTAGCTGTGGCGCACCTTGGCGCCGAACGCGGTGGCGATCCGGTCGTACTCGGGTGCGGGCAGCCCCTCGGCGGACAGGACCACCAGGGCTGGGTCGATGTGCAGGCGGCCGGCTTGCTGCTCGGTGGCCAGCAGCGCGCCCATGCTGGCGTAGGGGGCCAGGAGGGTCGGGCGGAAGGCGTTGAGCGCCTCGACCAGCTCCGGCATCGGGGTGTGCACGCCGAAGACCCCGATCCTGTTGCGACGCAACCGGTTCCTGCGTAGCGCGGCGGCGGCGGCGGTGGAGGCGAAGTGGCCGCCGGTCGCGATGACCATGGCGGTGCGCCCGCCGCGAGCCACGATGTGGGCGACGTCGGTAGCGGTGAGCCAGGAACTCAGCGTGCGTGCGCCCACCGCGCTGGTGACGGCGAGGACACGCTGGTCGGTCAGGAAGATCCCGGGCGTGCCGGTGGTTCCCGAGGTGGTGGAGACCGTGTAGCGGCCGAGGAACTTCTCTCCGATCAGCGCGGGGTCCTCGACGAACGCGCGTACGGCGGCGAGCGTGACGGACGGGTCGGTGACCCAGTCGTCGAACCGCGGCATGAGCTCGGCCTTGCTGGTGACCGGCAGCAGCGTCGGATCGGTGCCGCGTTCGGGCAGGTGGCGGTAGTGCTCGCGATAGTAGGGCGAGCGGGCGCGGGCGAAGGCGACCAGGTCGGCGAGCCGGTCACGCTGCCGACGCGCGATCGCATCCTTGCCCTGCCTGCGGGTGGCGCGCGCGTCACGCAGGAGCGACAAGCGGCTTTCCGTCGTCATGGCTGATCCTTGGTTGTGCTCGGGTGGTCCTCCGCCGGCGTGGGCTTGCCGGCCTCGTGCCAGGCTTCACGGCCGGACTGCACCGCCAGGCCGGCCACGGCCAGGGCGACCACAGGGTCGGCCCACCACCAGCCGAGCGTGGCGTTGAGCCCCAGGCCGGCCAGCACCGTCACGGACAGCGCGTTGGACATCCAGGTCTCGGTGGACTGGGCCGTCAGCACCGGGTTGTTCAGCTCCCGCCCGATGCGGCGCTGAGCCACCGCGACCGGGACCATCACGAGCAGGGCGACCACGTTGAGCACGATCCCGATCAGCGACTCGCCGGCCTTGTCCTGCGTCACCAGGTCACGGATCGACTCGAAGCCCACGAACGCGGCCAGGGCGTAGAAGGTGACCGCGATGGCGCGCAGCGCGGGTCGCTGTCGGGCGTGCGCACCCGCCCGCAGCTGCCAGATCACCACGCTGGCGGCGAAGACCTCGATCGCGGAGTCGATACCGAAACCGACCAGGGCGATGGAGCCGACCGCCAGCCCGGCGGTCACGGCGACGATGCCTTCGACGACGTCCCAGACGATGATGAACCACGCCAGGGCCAGCCCGCGCCGCACGAGCTTGTTTTGCGCTGGTGTGCCTTGCGCCGGCCGGGTCACGGCGCTGCGTCTCTCACACTGGTGCCGTCGGTGGTGCCGTCGGTGGTGGCGTCGGTGGTGGCGTCGGTGGTGCGCAGACTGGCCAGGACGAGTGTTGCGGCGCCGAGAGTGAGGAAGACGTCGGCGAGGTTAAAGGTCGGGAACCAGCCGGAGTGCAGGTAGTCAGTGACGACCCCGTCAGCGGCGCGGTCGGCGAGGTTGGCGACCGCTCCGGCCAGCATCGCGGCCAGGCCCAGCCGTGCGGGCCAGGTCGCGGTGCGAGCCGTGCGCCAGGCAAACACCGCCAGGCCCGCGACGATGAGCCCGGTGACACCGAGGACGACCCCGCTGGGCAGGGTGTCACCGAGGCTGAACGCCACGCCGGGGTTGAACGTCAGCCGCAGCTGGATCACCTGCAGATCCACCGAGGTGCCGTCGGCCAGGGCCCGCCTTGCCCAGGCCTTCAGGCCGAGGTCGAGCGCAGCCAGCACCGCGGCGGTCGCGGCCAGACCGACACGGGCCCGGGCCACCCTGGCTGTCCGGACTCGATCTTCGACGCTCATGACAGGGCCCCACCACGGTGGCGCGCATCCAGCTCCCGTGACCCAGCGTCCACACCGAGGACCCGTTCGTGGTGGCAGAGCCCGCGCGCGTCACTCATCGAGCACGCTCCGTCGTCTCCTGGACCACCTCGGCCGCGAGGTCCGTGCCATAGGTCGGGCACAGCGCCACCGCGTACCCGGTCGCGGCCAGCAGGGTTTCCGCCGCCGCCAGCAGGTCCATCAGCTCCGGGCGGGCGAGGCTGTAGAACACCTGCCGTCCCTGCGGGCGGCCCACCACCAGCGCACAGTCACGCAGGCAGGCCACGTGCGCCGAGATCGTGGACTGCGCCATCCCCAGCTCGGCGACCAGGTCCGCTACCCGCGCCTCACCCCGGGCCAGGCGCTGCACGATCGCCAGCCGCGTGGCGTCCGAGAGGCTGTGGAACAGCGCCACCGCCGGATCCAGCCCCGCGCTCGACGCGAGACACCCCTCCGTGCTATTCATCGTCACAACACGATGATACCAAACAGGCCGGATAGAAACGAGGTTGGGCGATGTTGATGAACAAGGCCGAGACCGTCCTGGTGAACTCCCCGCCCCGGCGCTGGCTGCAGCGCTTCTACGAGGTCCCGATGCTGTTGCGGTTCGGTGGCCGGCTGCTCCCCGCGGCGCGGGCGCTGGAGATCGGCTGCGGCTCCGGGTACGGCTCGCAGCTGGTGCTGGAGCGGTTCGGCGCGGCGAGCGTGGACGCCGTGGACCTGGACCCCGTGATGATCGAGCGTGCCGGGCGGCGCCTGGCTCGTTTCGGCGACCGGGTGCGGCTGGTGCAGGGCAGCGCGACCGATCTGCGTGCGGCGCTGGGTGCCGAGGACGGCGGCTATGACGCGGTGTTCGACTTCGCGATCGTCCACCACATCCCGCACTGGCGCGCGGCCGTCGCCGAGGTCGCCCGGGTGCTCGCCCCGGGCGGCCGGTTCTACTTCGAGGAGGTCACCGCCCACGCCCTGGCCCGCCCCACCTACCAGCGGCTGTTCGACCACCCCAGCGAGGACCGGTTCACCGCCGAGCAGTTCCTCGACGAGCTGGCCCGCCACGGGCTCGTCGTCCTCGGGTCGACCACCCGGATCTGCGGCGACTACCTGCTCGGCGTGGCCGCCAAACCCGTGCCGGCCGGGAGCGACCAGTGACGGCCGTCGCCGCCCTGGCGCTGTTCGTCGTCTTCATGCTGCTCAGTGGTGGCGTGCGGACACTGATCCAGCGCCGCCGTACCGGTGACACCGGAAACCGGCGCAGGTCGGCGGCACGCGGCACGCCGCAGTGGTGGGGGCTCGCCGTGGCCGATCTCGGGTACCTGATGGTGGGCCTCGGCGCCCCGGTCGCCGCCCTGGCCGACGTCCCGCCGCTGACCGTCGCCGACCACCCGGCGGTGCATGGCCTGGGCATCGTGCTCGCGGTACTGGGCATCCTCGCGACCTTCGGCGCCCAGCTGGCGTTGGGCGCCTCCTGGCGGATCGGGGTCGACCCGAGCGAGCACACCGCGCTGGTGACCACCGGTGCGTTCCGGCTGGTGCGCAACCCGGTCTTCACCGCCGCGCTCGTCGTCTTCCTGGGCGTGGCGCTGATGGTGCCCAACCCCGTTGCGATCGCGGGCCTTGCGGTCACGCTCACCGGAATCGAGATCCAGGTCCGCCTGGGCGAAGAGCCGCACCTGCGCCGCCTCCACGGCGCCACCTACACCGGCTATGCCGCACGTGTCGGCCGCTTCCTGCCTGGCCTGGGCCGGCTGCGGGCCGACCACCCGCACGGGAGCTGACGATGTGGCAGGGGACCGTGGTGCTGCGGCCCGGCCGCCTGATCTACGCCGGTCGGCTGGGTGTCGCCCATTCGCACCGGCATGCCGCGGTTCAGCTGGTGCTCGCCACCACCGAGCCGGTGCGGCTGCGCGACGAGTCCGGCGCCGCATGGCAGGGTCACGCGGCCGTCATCCCGTCCGGCGCGGTGCACGAGATGGCCGGCGCCTGCGCGGGGCTGATCGCGTGGATCGACGCCGACGGGCTGTTCGGCCAGGCACTGACCAGGCGGGTGCGGTGCACCGGTCTGCCACTCGACTCCGTCACCGCATGGGCCGCGGCGGCGCAGCCGCTGCTCGACGATGGCATCCGGGCCGCAGCCCTGGCCGGGGGCACCCCGAGCACAGTGATCGACCAGGTCCTGGGCACGCTCGCCGAGGCGAGCCCGCTCGCCGAGAAGCCGCTGCACCCGGCGCTGCAGCGAGCGGTCGCCCTGCTGCCGACGCTGCTGGACCACTCGGTCCACCTGGGGCAGCTCGCCGGGGCGGCCGGCATCTCGGCCAGCCGGCTCGGGCACCTGTTCAGCGACGAGCTCGGCCTACCGTTTCGGGCCCACGTACGGTGGGCGCGCCTACAACGGGCGATCGACCATGCCCGGCGCGGCGTCACGCTCACCGAGGCCGCGCACGCCGCCGGGTTCGCGGACAGCGCGCACCTGACCCGCGTCTGCCACGAGATGTTCGGTCTGCCCCCGTCGCTCCTGGCTCGCGCCGTGGACTGGCACTGAACGACGCCACGGAAACGACGCCACGGAAACGACGCCATGGAAACGGTGCCACGAAGTCGGTGCCATGAGGGTTAGCGAGTCTGTTCAAGCCGCGGCGGCTGGTCGGGCTGCAGGCTCAAGGGCATGCGCACACTCGTCCGGTACGGCTACGTGCCCTTCATGCTCCTGGCCATCAACGGCGCCGGTATCACCATCGCCGCCTCAGGTGGCTCCAAGCTCTGGCTGCTCGGTTTGTTGCTGCTCGCCATCGCCAGCTCGTTCGTCGCCGAGCGCGTCCTGCCCTACCGGGAGGAATGGAACACCCCGCACGACGACGACCACCGCGACACCGCCCACGCCACGGTGAACGAGACCCTCACCCTCGCCAGTCTGATCGTGGTGCCGGTCCTGACCGCGCTCACCCCGTTCGACAGCCTGTGGCCGCACGAGTGGCCATTCGTGCTGCAGGTGCTCGCCGCGATCCTGGTCGCCGACCTCGGAATTACGCTGGTCCACCTGGCCAGCCACAAGATCCCCGTGCTGTGGCGGCTGCACGCGGTGCACCACAGCGTCAAGCGCGCCTACGGGTTCAACGGCCTGATGAAGCACCCGCTCCATCAGACCCTGGAGACCGCCGTGGGCTTCGCGCCCCTCATCCTGCTCGGCCTGCCCACCCCCGTGGCCTTCGCCCTCGCGCTCTGCGCCGCGGTCCAGCTCCTCCTGCAGCACTCCAACGTGGACTACCGGGTCGGACCACTACGCACCGTGCTCGCGCTCAACCAGGCCCACCGGTTCCACCACCTCAAGTGGGCCGGCATCGGCGACGTCAACTTCGGACTGTTCACCCTGATCTGGGACCACCTGCTCGGCACCTACTCCTACGACCCAGAACGCCGGTTCACCAGCGACGACCTCGGCATGGCCGCCAAACCCAACTACCCCAACGACTACCTCGCCCAGCTCGCGGAACCGTTCCGGGCGAGCGGTGCCTGCACAGACGAACCACAACCGGAAGACGTAACCCACCGCCAGCCCGACGCAGCAACTCATTGAGCAGCCTGCCCGGTCACGACAATCTCGTGACCGGGCAGGCCGGTGCTGCGGTTACAGCAGTGAGGCGATGTGGGCCAGGGTGCCGGACTCGATCAGGATGAAGACACCCAGGCCGATGAAGACCAGCGGCACGAGCCAGTGCTCGACCTTCTCCAGCGCTTCGGTGACGGTCTCGTTGGTGCCGATCGCCCGGGCGAGCAGGCACCACAGCGCGAGCAGCACGAGGAACACCACGATCGTGACCAGCGCGTCCGTGGTGGACATGGTGCGGAACACCGGGGTGTAGATCGCGATGTTGTCACCACCGTTGGCGATCGTGATCCCGGCGACGCCGAGCAGCCCGACGGCCTTGAGCGCGGACTCGGCCTCATCGTCATCGTCGGACCCGCGCAGCGTGCGCACTAGGCCGAGGACACCGATCGCGAGCGGGATCAGGCCGAGCAGGCCGACCCATTCGTCCGGCACGATCGTCAGGCCGAGCGCGGCGAGGAAGCTGACCGCGATCAGGGTGCTGAGGCCGAGGTACTGCCCGGCCACGATCTGCCATCCCCGCAGTCGTCCACCGCGCGCGGCGACGGCGAACAGGACGGTGAGGATCACGATGTCGTCGAGGTTGGTTGCGACGAACAACCCGGCTGCTGCCGCGATCGTGGTCAGCATGCCGAGTCCTGCCCATCCACGCCGTAGGTCGGGCACAGGGCCACGACGCTGCCGGTCGCCGCCAGCAGCGTCTCGGCCGCCGTGAGCAGGTCCAGCAGCTCAGGCCGGGCCAGAGAGTAGTACACCCGCCGCCCTTCCATGCGCCCGACCACCAGCCCGCAGTCCCGCAGGCAGGCCACGTGCGCGGACACGGTCGACTGCGCCAGCCCCAGGTCACGAGTCAGCTCTGCGACCCGCGCCTCGCCGGACGCGAGCCGTCGCGCGATCGCCAGCCGCGCAGGATCGCCCAGCGACCGGAACAACGCCACCGCCGGCTCGATGTCCGCCGTGCTCGCCGCACGCACCTCAGTTTCTATGATCGTCATACCACGATGATGCCCGGCCTTCGGCGATCATCAAGCCATCGTTGCTGTCCTGCTCGACACCCACGACGATGGACCGGGCACCTGACCGCGGGTGCGTGGCTCCACCCGCTAGGTTCGTGACCTCAGGGGCCGGGTCACGCGTGCTGTCGTGGAACCCATCACACGGCCTCCGCCGGGCCTGTCCGGTACTGGGCTCGAAGGCGCCGCCGACCTGCATGACCATTCAGTCGAGCGCGTCGGGCCCCGCCTCCTCGTTGCCGGCTTGCCGGAGCTGCCGTTCGGCCTGGAGTTTCTTGTCGGCGATGTGTCGCAGGTTCTCCTCGAGCGCGGAGACCTCGCCGAGCCATTGGAGGCGGTGGGCTTCTTCGAGGCGTTCGTGGGTGTTGCGTTCGATCTGGAGCAGGCGTGGCATCTGGGTGGGGGCCATGCGGAGCATGGGGCAGCGGACGCAAGCGTGCTCGTGCTGGCAGGGGGTTCCGTAGGGGCGTTCGCAGGTGCCCAGGGCGACTTTGCGGAGGCTGAAGTGGTCGCGGAACTCGTTCCACTCGGCGTCGCTGGGTTCGCGGTACTCCTCGCTGGGGCGCCGCCCGCGGCGTTGGTCGACGAAGGCGCGGTAGCGGCTGATGACTTCTTCGGGGTAGACCGCGACGTAGCCCTGGGTGGTGTTCAGGTCCAGGTGGCCAAGCAGCTTCGCGGCGATGTGGATGGGCAGTCCGCCGTTGACGACCTCGGTGGAGAACACGCGGCGGAAATCGTGCGGGGTGAACCGCAGTGGTGTTCCGTCGACGTCGCGCAGATCGGCGCGCCGTGCCACCTTGCGCAGCAGCGTGCGGATGCGCTCGGTGGAGATGACCTGGCGCTGGTAGTTGACGACGTGCTGGAACAGGTGCGGCAGGGGCGGGCCGAAGATCTGTTCGTGCTCGTCGAACCGTTGGACCAGAGGGACACGTCCCGCCTCGTCCTTGACCCGGCGGATGATCTTCGCCAGCACGGAGACGAGGTCCGGGTCGGCGGGGATGACGCGCTCGGCGTCGGTCTTGGACGGGCTGATCTGCAGCAGGGGCACCATCTCGCCGGTGGGTGCTTGGTACTGGCGCAGGCCCACGTGGGTCAGCTCTAGGAGTTCTTCGACCCGGACGCCGGTGCGGCGCAGGACCTCGATCGTGGCCCAGGTCCAGAACGCGTCCGTGTCTCGTTGGGCGACGTCGAACCGCCTGGGTCCCTCGTCGAGCGCGATGGCGTTGATCTTCCAGGTGGTCTTGGTGCGCTGGTAGCGGCGCCCGTCGACGGTGACCTCGGTCTCCGGTTCGGTGTGCTGCATCGCGGCCACGAGCCTGCCGGTGTGCTCGAGCTCAGCCTCGGCGGTGGCTACCAGTCGCGGCAGCACCGGGACCAGGGTGCGGGTGCGCGCCTGCATGCGTGCCTTCAGGAGGCGGTCCGCCTTGGTCTGACCGCGCAGGTCTGCCTCGGTGATCGGGCTCGGTGCAGCCCATTCGGCCCAGCGGGCTGGGTCTTCCAGCGCCCACTGCTGCAGGTCGAGGTAGAGCGCCCGGACCACGAGCAGGATGAGGTGGGTGCCCTTGCGGGGGTTGCCGTCGGGCAGGATCCGCAACCGCTCCTTCCATCCCTGGATGGCTTCTGCGGACAGCCTTAGGGAGTTGATCCCGGGGTGGTGGCGCTCCAGGTCGCACCAGAACAGGTCGGCCAGGAGCTGAACCTGGCTGCTCAGGCTGCTGTAGTCCAGGACCGTCGAGCGTTCCACGAGGTAGTGGACGAGCAGGTCACGGATCCTGGTGTCGACGATCGGGTAGCGGTCGACGAGCTCGGGAACCGTCAGCTGCCCCCGGGCGATGGCCTGCCGCAGCGTCGAGGGCTGACCGACGAGCCCGCCGATCGCCTGCAGCGCCTCGTAGGCCAGGGGCAACCCGACGCTGGGCCGCCCCGAAGCGGCCCGCGCTGCCCGGTAAGTATTGAAGTCGGCCGTATCGAAGTCCCGCGGCGACCTGTCGGTGACGATCGCGATATGCGTGAGCACGGTCAGCGCGTAGGCGCCGTAGCTGCCTGTATCCGCGCGAGCCAGGTGAGGCTCGATCGCTGCGAAGACGGCTGCGTGGTTGTGCTGGCGGAACTGGGAGTAGACCCCGAGCAGGCGGCTGGCGAAGAACCACGCGTAGGTAGGCCGGATCGCGCACAGAACGATGAGCATCCTGATGCCTGAGGTCAGCGAATGCCGATGCTTCGATGGGACGTCCGGGAGCCACCGGTGACCGACCTGGTCGGAACCGCTGTGCAGCCACCGGTCCTGCCAGTTCTCGCCGGCGAAGGTCTCCAGCCAGTCCAGGGCACGGCTCAGGGCCAGGGCGTGCACCGCACGTTGCCGGGAGGAGGGCTGGCGGTCCAGCAACGCCTCGGCCAGGCGAACCAGCTCCTGCCGCGTCGAACCCTCCTGGCCCGGCAATGCAGGGGCGTAGGCGGGACCAGCCGGGGCTATCAGCACGCCGGGCTCCCGGCGGCTGACCGGTGTCACGCGGGTCGTCTGCCCGTGCCGCCCGACCATCAGTCCGCCCCGAACACGTCGGACAGGTCCTGCTCGTCGTAGGTCCAGCCCGCGAGCGGACGCGGGTCGGGCCGCGGGCGGGTGTAGTGCTCATGGACCCTGGCGATCACCTCGTCGACGCGAGGTCGCAGGTAGCGGCCCGTGGTCGTGATCTGCCGGTGGCGCAAGACCTGCTGGACGTCGACGAGAGTGACCTGTGGATCGGCGATCAGCCGGAGGCCGAGAGTGTGTCGCAGGTCGTGCAGCGTGACGTTCGCGCCGATCGACTCGTTGATGCGCCGCAGCACCGCCCGCACAGCGGTGTAGGACAGCGGCCTGAGCGGGTTACGTCGGGTCCACCACAGCGGCTCGTCCGGCTCGGGCCGGTGCCCCTTACCCGCGAGCTCGCCGAGGTAGAGCGCGAGCCACGTGAACGCCTCCGGCGCCGCCGGGCACGCCTGCTTGACCCCGCCCAGGCCCTTGGTCGCTACGTAGACACGCCCCTCGCCCGGGTGAGCATCGCCGACCGTCATGCCCAGCAGCTCCGAGGCCCTCGCCCCACTGGACAAGTACATGCTGAACAGGGCCCTGTCCCTGTTGCAGCCCAGCCGAGCGAACAAGTCGTCCAGGACGTCGTCGGGCACCGCCCGCGGCGGTAGGTCGGGCTGCTTCTGGCGGTAGCTGCCCCGCCTGTGCAACGCGAACGGCTCCATCGGGTTGTGATGGGCGTTAACCCGCCCGCCACGACGAGACTGCGGCGGCACGGGCGAGACGATCGGCCCCCTGCCGGTCCGGACGTGGAAGGCGTAGAACGCCGCGACCACCGACAAAGCATGGTTGATCGTCGCCGGCGCGTATCCGGCAGACAGCGACGGCTTCCCGGTCCGCGCGTTGATCGCCCCCGGCGCCGGCGCATCAGTCCGGGACCGTGCCCTTGCCGGGTTGACGCTCGTACGCAGCCACAGCACGAAGTCGCGGACCTCATCACGTTGCGCACGGTTCCACGGAACCCTTATTGCGGCCAGGAACCGGAACCAGCGCAACAGGTCGTATGCGTACGAGCGGCACGACGACGTCCCGTTTCCGCACGCCAGGAGCTCGCGCAGGAACTCGCTGACCGGCTCGACCGCCACTCCGGCGCCGTCGAGCACGACCCACGGCAGGTCCGCCGCACGGGTCGGCCGGACCGCACCGCTGCGCGCCACGACGAGCCCCGCGACAGAACGACTGCCGCCTTCACCATCTACGTCCAGTGCCATCGATGCCGCTCCTCGAAATCGGGCCAGAGGGCATCAGCGTCAGCGCCACCATCCGGCGCCGCGGGGACGACACGCCATTAGTGCGGTCAACAAGACAGGCCGGGAACCTGCGCCAGGCCCATGTCGGGCTCGGGATGCGGGTGCTGGAGATCGGCTCAGGCGGCCCGAACGCGGCGATGCTCGCGCACCTGGTCGGCCCGGACGGTGAGGTGGTCACCGTGGACATCGACGAGTCGGTCACCGCGCGTACCACGGCAGGACTCGAACGACTTGGCCTCAGCGACCGGGTCGAGGTCATTACGGCCGACGCGGGTCGGCATCTTGGCCGTGGGGTCTTCGACCGGATCATGGTCACTGTCTCGCCATGGACCATCCCGAAGGTCTGGCTGGAGCAGCTGGCGCCCGACGGCGTCCTGGTCGTGCCCCTACAGATCGCCCCGGGTCTGCAACGCATCATCGGTTTCCGCTATCAGGACGGACACCTGATCTCGGAGTCGACCGTGCCCGGCGGCTTCGTTCCCCTGCAGGGCGCCAATCGGTACGAGCCGCCGGCGGTCGAGCTGACTGGTCTCTCCGGCAAGGCGGTCACGTTCCGGTTCGCCGACCAGATTCCTGACGACTTCGCAGTCACCGATGGTGTCCTGGCCGCCGAGCACGCGGAGGCGTGGTCCGGTGTGATCTATGCCAGCCGGACGATCTGGCTGGACCTGCTGACCTGGGTGCTCATCCAGCCTGGTGGGTGTGCCATGGAGGCGAAAGATCCGACCGACCGCGGCGCGGAGAAGTCGTTCTACCCGGCGATCACCGAGGCGGGTTCTTTTGCCGCCCTGGCGTGGCGTCCGCTGGGCGACGGCAATGAGCTGGAGATCGGTGCCGTCGGCAAAGGACCAGCTGCAGGCGCCCTCACCACACGGCTGGCCGAGTCCATCCAGACCTACGGCGCCGACCATCGCGAATGCGACCCGATATTCGAGTGGTGGCCCGAAGGCGCGACGCCAGATCTCTCTCCGAGCGCGAAGACTCTCCCGCGCCCTCACGGGATGCTGACGATCAGTTGGCCCGCTCGGTTGCGGCGTGGACGCTCGACGCTTCCCCACATCGCGCGTAACTTGTAAGCACGGTTGTTCTAGCACTAGCCAATCGGGAGGTGGGGAGGATGTCGACGCCGAACGCCATCGAGTACGAGATGACTCACGCGACGGGATCCGGGGTGCTCCCCGTTTCTAGCGTGCCCACCTACCTGCGGCGCGACCCAAGCCCTCGGAACGCGCCGACGGTTGCGGCGCCGATGTTCGAGGCTGGTCCGACGACCAAGGCGGCAATCTGGATGAGCCGACGTGGCCACCGCCGCTGGGGGTTTCCGTTGGCGCTCGCGTCTGCCCTCGCCTACGCCGGAGCGGCCTGGTTCTTCTACGAGCTCCACCACATGGTCGCCTGGGTCCTCGTAGCGCTGTTTGCCTACAACGCTCTGAAGTTCACGCTGGTCGCCGGTTGGCTCATCCTGCTCGGCGTCGGCGGGCTCCTTCGTGCGGCCATCGGCCGGCCAGTGCGGTAGCCCGAGGCGGAGAAGCCCGCAGCAGGTAGATCGCGGTGTGGCGCTTAGGTGTCCTGTTCGTGATCGGGTGCTGCGAGAACGAGTGTTTCGCACACCGAGCATGTGCTCATCCCGGCCCCGGCGGCACCCCCTGCTGGTCCCGGAAGCCGACTGGTCGCGCCTGGGTCAGCGGATACTGGAGGCGTTTAGCCGGATCGGAGGTGCCGCTACCCAGCGAGGGCTGACTGCACCCGGCGCCTGCACCCACCGACGCCTAACCGGCCCCGCACCCCGCCCGCACCCCGGCTCATCGACCAGGGCGAGCGTCCGGGCGTGAACGACGGCCTGCATCTCTGACGAGATGCCGCTAAGGCCGGCGGGGTGGCTCAGGGCATGTGGTGATCTCGTCGTGGCCAGCCTGTCGTGTCATGCAGATCACCACTCCACTGCGCGTGCCCAGTCCGCGGGTGTCAGTGGTCGGCCGCACTATGGGACTCAGTGGGATCACGGAGAGGCACCCTATGAGAGTCACGGCCACGATCGACACCCGCGCCGCCGTCCGCGGCGACGAGTCGTCCCAAGCCCGCGAGATCGAGGTCGAGGCCACGACCTACGAAGCTGGCCGCGACGAACTGGACGCTCAGGTCCCCGAGGGTTGGCAGATGCTCAGCATCGGAGTGCCCGACCGGGGCTGACACCTACCAGCCTCGCTGGCACTGGCTGCCGCCGATCCCCGGTCTCGACCCGAGCCGGCCGGGTGCGACCTGCCCCCGGCCCCGTGGTCACCGTCCGGGACTCGGCGAACCTGATGTGCTGACTCCTAGGCGTCGCGCAGTGCGACGGGTGGGTCGCCCTGGTCAGCTGGCCCGAGCTCGGCCCGGTCGCGCTGGCCGAGGCCGGCGGCGACCTGGAGCAAGCCGTCGTCGTGCCCGACGTCGGCGGTCGCGGTGCCGCAGTGCTTGCCGCGCTCCTGGACGGTATCGAGAGCGTCGTCGCGAGCCTGCGGGCCGCCACGACAGTGAGCGTCGCAAGCTCATGGCCTGGGCGCGCCAGTGGTGTACGACGTCGCGGGCTGATCAACGGCTGGCCCGCGGTCCGCCGTCGGCTGTGTTCCCGTAAAGCCCCCGCCATCTCACCCCGCCCCCTCACCCCTCACCCCTCACCCCTCACCCCTCACCCCTCACCCCTCACCCCTCACCCCTCACCCCTCACACTGATTGCATTCAGGAACATCTAGAGGTGTTGGGTCGGCTGCCTGGATGCACCTACGTAGTGGAGGTGCGCTCGTGACGATGTCGATCCGCAAGGTCTCAGCTGGAGACGGCTACGCCTACCTCCTGCGTTCTGTCGTTCGTGGGGACGGGGATCGCTCGGCACCGGATCGAGTGACGCGGTACTACCTCGAGGCGGGTACGCCGCCGGGGTTCTGGCTCGGCTCCGGCCTAGAGGCTCTGGACCCGGCGCTGGCTGTGGCCGCACCGGAGGAGGTACCGGGAGGTAGAGCTGCCGACATCGCAGGCATCGCCGACGGCGACATGGTGACCGAGGATCAACTCAAGCTCCTGATCGGAGCTGGCCGTCACCCGATCACCGGTGCACGGCTGGGACGGGACTACCGGACCTACAAGCCCGCCGCACAGAGAATCGACGAACGGGTCGCGAAGCTCGACCGCTGGCTCACCGACGACGAACGCTCGATCGAGACAGCCGCCATCGAGTCCGAGGAGCATCGCGCTGGCGACCGGCATTCCGTCGCTGGGTTCGACCTGACGTTCTCCGTGCCGAAGTCGGTGAGCGTGTTGTGGGCGCTGGCCGATGCGAACACCCAGGCGCGGATCGTGGAGGCCCATCACGCCGCGGTCCGCGAGACCCTCGGACTGCTCGAACGCCACGTCGCCGCAACTCGGGTCGGCAAAGACGGCATCGCCCAGGCCGACGTCGCGGGCATCATCGCTGCAGCGTTCGACCACTGGGACTCCCGGACCAATGACCCGCAGCTACACACCCACGTTGTCCTCTCCAACAAGGTAATGACCCTGGCCGACGGGCAGTGGCGGACCCTGGACGGCCAGCTACTGTTCGCAGCCGCGGTGGCGTTGTCGGCGCACTATGACGCGGTCCTGCGGGACCGCCTCACCGGGACCTTCGGCCTGGCATGGGAGCGTCGCCGCCGCGGAGCGGACCGGAACCCGCAGTGGGAGATCGACGGCGTCAGCGAGGAACTGATCGCCGAGTTCTCGACCCGATCCACCCAGATCAATGCCGCCACCGACGTCCTGATCGCGCAGTACATCGCCCGGCACGGGCGCCGCCCTTCGAAGACGACGGTCGGCCAGTTGCGGGCACAGGCCACCCTGGCCACCCGCCCGGAGAAGACACTGCACTCCCTGCACGACCTGACTACCACCTGGCGCCGCCGAGCCGCGCGACTTTTGCCTGCGCTCGACGACGGCGACCCGGTCGCTTTCGCCCGCCGCCTAACCACCTCCGGCACCGCCCGCACCCACGGCGCCGACCAGGTGCCCGACGACGCACTGGCCAAGGCCGCCGCCAGCACCCTGGCGACCGTGTCGGACAGTAGGGCGACCTGGACGCACTGGAACCTGTGGGCGGAAGCCTCCCGCCAGACCGCCGGCTGGCGCCTCACCTCGGCCGCCGACCGGGAGCAGGTCACAGCCCGGATCGTCGCGCTGGCCGAGGCTGGGTCTGTCCCGCTCACCCCGAGCGAGCTCGCGCCTACGCCCACGGCGCTGCGACGCCCTGACGGCACGACGATGCTGCGGCCCAAGCACCACACCGTCTTCAGCAGTACCGCGGTCTGGGACGCCGAGCAGCACCTGCTGGACCTGGCCGGCGAAACCACCGCACCGACCCTGCGCCCCGGCGACCCCGCGTTCGCTGCCCAACGTCCGGGCCGGGGTCGGAACCTCAGTAGAGAGCAGGCGTCCGCCGTCGGCCAGGTCGCAGCCTCGGGCCGGACGGTGGATGTGCTCGTCGGGCCTGCGGGTGCGGGCAAGACCACGACGATGCGCGCCCTCGTCCGAGCATGGACCAGTCAGCACGGCCGCGGGAGTGTGGTCGCGCTGGCGCCGTCGGCCGCCGCCGCGAAGGTTCTCGGGCAGGACGTCGGACTGCACGCCGAGACCACCGCGAAGTGGCTCCACGACCACACCAGCACCAAGCCCTGGTACCAGGTCGAGCTCCGTCGCGGGCAGCTGGTGATCGTGGACGAAGCCACTCTCGCTGGCACCCACACTCTCAACGCCCTCGCCACCGCCGTCGAGCGTGCGGGGGCGAAGCTGCTCCTGGTCGGCGACCCCGCCCAGCTCCAAGCCGTCGACGCCGGTGGCGCCTTCGCCATGCTCGTCAACGCCCGCACCGACCCGCCACGCCTGCTCGAGCTGCACCGCTTCACCCACGCCTGGGAGAAGACCGCCTCCCTCGCCCTGCGCGACGGGCGCCCCGAAGCCGTGCCCGCCTACGACGACCAAGGACGCCTCCATGACGGCACCACCCAGGAGATGGCCGACGCCGCCTACACCGCCTGGCACCACGACCACACGGCGGGTCTAACCACGGTGCTGGTGGCGGACACGAACGCCATGGTGGCCGAGCTGAACCGACGTGCCCGGGCCGACCGCATTCTCGCCGGTGAAGTCGACACCGGCCGCGCCCTCGCTTTGGCGGACGGGACGGAAGCTTCCGAAGGTGACCTCGTCATCACCCGCCGCAACCGTCGCCGTCTGGTGACCGCCCGGGGCGGATTCGTGCGCAACGGCGACCGCTGGCAGATCACTCACGTCCGCCGCGACGGCAGCATCGATGCCCGACGAGTCCTGCCCTCCCGGCGCGCGACCAGCACGTCCTCACGCCTCGGGTCCAGCGTGATCCTGCCAGCCCAGTACGTGGCCGAACACCTCAACCTCGGGTACGCCGTCACGGCCCACCGCGCCCAAGGCATCACCGTTGATACCGCGCACGTCCTGGTCACGACCAGGACCGTCCGGGAGAACTTGTACGTCGCCCTGACCCGTGGGCGCCACGCCAACCACGCTTACGTCGCCACCGACCTGCCCGATGACGACCACACCCCACCCGCCGAGAACCCGACCGCCCGGGCGATCCTCTACCGGATCCTGGCCCGTCCCGGCGCAGAACTCTCCGCACACGAGACCCACCGCGCCGAACACGAGAAGTGGACCGGGCGAGACCGGCTGATCGCCGAGTACGAGCACATTGCCGACGTCGCTCAACGACCTCGCTGGATCCGGCTGGTCACAAGCGCGCTGAGCACGGCGGGCAAGCTCACACCTGGCGAAGCAGATACAGCAGTCATGACCGACGCGTTCGGTCCAATGTGTCGAGCGCTGCGCCGTGCCGAAGCCCTCGGGCACGACGTGGAGACCCTCCTTCCCCGGGTCGCGGCCCAGCCCGGCCTGTTGATCGCCGATGACGTGTGCGCCATGCTCGGCGCGCGCCTGAACCGAGCAGCCAGAAAGCCTGGCACCAGGGATACCCACTTCGTTGCCGACGGCGTCCCCGAAGCGCTCGGCGCCATGACCCAGGACGAACGGGCGGCACTCGAGGAACGCGCACGCGTGATCGCTGCCCTTGCCGAGCGCGACGCAGCCACCGTTCGTCCACCTCCGGACTCTCGTGGACAAGTACCGAGCCGAGCACTGCCCCTACGGTCCGGGCGCCGAGACAGGGCACCGCTCGATCTGTAGGAAACACGGCACGCCACCATCTTGGTGGGGCAAGCGAAGCGTTGCCGTCATCGACGGCGCCGAGGAGGTGCGGGGATCGCACGGGTTGGCCCGCAAACGAACCGGGGTCCTTGCGTCTCTCTTCGGCTGCGCTCGACCGTACCGGCCGGCACTGACAGTGGCCGTGGAGGACAGGACGATCCACTGCCGGGTGATCTTCACGCCGAGCGTTTGCGCAGTTCGCACCCGCTGGGACCATCGATCTCGTGCCTCGCAACGAGTCGAACGCCACCGCCCGGACCCTCTACCGCCTCGTGGATGTCCACGACCTGCGCGCGGCCGTTCGCGAGCGATACGTCGACGACCTTGACTTCGACCTGCACGACGTCGTTGTCGGGGGACGTGAGGCCTTGCTCGTGTTGGGCGTCATGGCGACGGAACACGCCAAGTGGGCCCAGGACGTCGAGTCCTTGACCGGGTTCCCGGCAACGATCGGGAACGTCACAGCAGCCGGTGCGCTGATCATTCGCCGTGCGGAAGACGGCGCATGGGCTGTCACCTTCGGCATGGGGTTCCAGCTGATCGATCAGTCGTTCGTCGACTCCAGCTTCGGCCAGCGCGTGGCGATACGACTCGCCGACCCCACCCAGATCAGCTCAGTGACCCGCAGCGCCATCGACTCACGCGCCCAGGTCGCCCGCGTGACCGTGCCTAGCGGGGACGGCCTGAACGGCTTCGGCTTCGAGGCCTTCGGTGAGATGGCAACCCGGATCGTCGTCCGCGGGATGGCGCCTGGCCTCACCCACGACGGGAAGGTCACCGTCCGTGGTGCAGATGCTCTAAACATCCCACTCGGCCGTATCGCGAATGACCTCATCGCAGACCTGGACTATATCGAGACCCTGCTTGCCACCGACCCGCCACCAGGCATGAGTGTCCTGGAGCAGCTGGTTCCGATTCGAAAGCCGGCAAGCCTGGTCAGCGCGCTGGACCAACAACTCGCCGACGCACTCACAGCCGATGAAGAACGCCAGCTGGGTCTGTCCTGGCCCTTCGAGCACATCGGGGACAACGCACCGCCGACACACTTCAAGCTCATGGGATCCGGAGCCGGGCGAGGTAGTTCAGCCCTGCAGGACGGCCTGCCCGTACTTGAGGACCTGGTCGCCCCCCTTGCGGGCTCGACGGCTCCATTGCAGCGGCTCAAGCAGATGAAGGTCCAACTGTTCAGCAGCGCCGATGAAGACGACCCGATCAGCGGAGCGATCTCGGCCCGGAAGTGGCTCGCCTTCGAAACTTCGCACAACGGCAAGAAGTACTGCCTGTTCGACGGGCAGTGGTTTCAGATGGACGAGCAGTACGCCGAGCGACTCCTGCGTCTGACCGAACAGATCTTCCACAAGCGGCTCAAGCCGCCCCTGCCTGGCTGGCCGGCCACGACGAAGAATGAGGCCCAGTACAACCAGGCCCTCGCAGCCCAGCTCGGGGGGATCTGTCTCGACCAGAAACTGATCCGAACCGACGCCCACCCCAGAGGATTCGAAGCCTGTGACGTGCTGCTCAGCGACGGATCGTTGATCCACGTCAAGAAGTTCGACTCCTCCGCGCCAGCAAGCCACCTCTTCGCGCAGGCTTATGTCTCGACCCATGCGCTGGCGTGGGACCAGCAAGCGGTACAACGTCTGAGGGAACGGGTCGAGGCTGAGGGCGGCGACCCGTCGTGGGTCAAAGACCGTCCCGAACGAGTGGTGCTCGCGATGGCGAGAAAGACCGAGGTCTCCGCGGAGAGCTTGTTCACGTTTTCGCGGGTCAACCTCGTGCGGGCAGCCCAGGACATCCAGGGCCGCGGCATCGACGTGTACGTCGCGCCCATCATCGTCGAGTGAACGACACACCCCTCGGCGATCACCAGTTCATACGTCTGCGGCAAGATCGAGTACGCCTTGCGCTAAGCGTCGGGCAACGGCCTCGCACTGCTCCTCCCTCTTCTCGATGAGCACTGCCCGGCGCCCCGTATGACGGGCCGCCACAGCGGTGGAGCCCGATCCGGCGAACGGGTCCAAGACCGTCGCCCCAGGCAGTGTGCTGTAGCTGATGAGCAGCTCGAGCAAGCCGACCGGCTTCGCGGTGGGGTTGCTCGCCGCTCCGGTACGGTCCTTCGGGGCGTAGAGAACCGACTCGACCAAACGAGTACCGTTGTCGACCCAGGCGGATGGGCCGTACCCAGCATGCGTAGACGGCCCCGGGCCGCTCGAAGACCGGCCACTGCGTGCTCGCCCCATGATCTGGACGCGCGGGGTGTCGTGGTGGGTATCCCGCCAGGCGCCACGGTAGAAGTGCAGGACATGTTCGTGGACGCGCCGGAACCGATCTGTCGCTGGGCTGGTCCCGGTGCCCTTGTTCCAGATCACGTCCTGGGACATACGCCAACCGGCGAAGTCATCGACGTGGTCCAGGAACATCCTCATCGAACCGAAGCACCACATCGACGACGCATGACCGGTCATGAGTTGCGGCCACCCGACAGGGTAGACGTCCCAATCCAGCGACGTCTCACCGTACGGAGGGTCGGTCACGACCGCATCGAACGCACCCAGCGTGGGCAAGACCTCCGCAGCGTCACCCAGGTAAAGAGTGACGTCCTGATCACTGAAGTACGGCGTCATGACCGAGCCCGCAGCGTTGGGTCGTACGCGGGGCGGCCGACGGCGACGTGGAAGCACCCGTCAGGACCTAGCGGAGTGCTCGCAGCCAGACGTGCCAGGACGACCCTGCTGCTTGTCCGGTGCACGGACTCACTGTCGGAAGGATTCTTCATGTCGTTCAGGTGCTCGACCGCGCCCGTCTTGGCGCCCTGCGGCCTGAGCCGTCGAGATGTCGTCACGCGGCAGCAGCCGACGTGTCGCGCCGTCCCTGCACCAGCGGGTCATCCGACACGAGCGTGACGGATGACCCGCTGCGGCGTTGTTGGGTACGGATCAGACGCCTGTCTCGAGGTCGAGCACGCCCTGCCGCAGCCGGGTCCGTAGCGACAGGTCGAGGTAGTCCTCGTTGAGATCGATCCCGATGTAACGGCGCCCGGCTTCGGTCGCAGCCAGTCCCGTGGTACCCGATCCGGAGAATGGGTCCAAGACCACTCCGCCTGGCTTGCACCCGGCCAGGACACAGCGCTGAGCCAGCGCGGGTGGCATTGTCGCGAAGTGGGCGCCCCCGAACGGCTGGGTAGCGATGGTCCATACGTCGCCAGGGTTCCTGCCGGCGTCGTCGGCTGCGGTATGGGCCACGCCGGTGGCTTCCATGTTCGGTTGGGGCTGCTTGAGACCACCCCACGGGCGGGCGATCGTGTTCGCCTTGTTTGCGTGCCCGGTGCGAGCGCGTCGAGATGGTGCCCTGTCGCCGTCGTACGGCTGACGGATCGCATCTAGATCGAACCAATAATGCCGGGTCTTCGAGAGCAGAAAAACATGCTCGTGGCGGTTGCCCAAGCGATCGGCGACCGATGTGGGCATCGCGTTGGGCTTGGACCAGATGATGTCGTTGCGCAGGACCCACCCGTCGTCCTGGAGCGCGAACGCAATATGAACCGGCCCGGGTTCCTTGCCGCTACTTTGCGGGTTCGGGCTCTCGGGTGAGGGCCTGGTAGTGGAGCGTTTCGAACTCTATCGGGGTGAGCATCCCGAGAGAGCCGTGGAGGCGTCGGTTGTTGTACCAGTCGACCCAGCCGGCGGTCGCGTACTCGACGTCCGCGAGGGTGCGGTAGGGCCCGGCATGGAACACGGTGGTGCGGATGCACTCGGCCTTGAACAGGCCGTTGATGGTTTCCATGAGGGCGTTGTCGTAGGCGTCGCCTACGGACCCGATCGATGGGTTGATGCCTTCCAGGGCGAGGTGCTCGGTCAGGCGAATCGCTGTGTACTGAGATCCGGCATCGCTGTGGTGGATCAAATCCCCAGGTGAGACAGGGTTTCCTTCTCTCTCGCGTTGCCATAGCGCGATCCGCAAAGGGGTCATGACCAGCTCGACCTTCTTGCTGGAGCTGGCGTGCCAGCCCACGATCCGCTGGGCGAACACGTCCACGACGAACGCGACGTAGACGAACCCGGCCCAGGTGCGGACGTAGGTGTGAGGTCGGCCAGCGGCGCCCTGTCCCGGTCTCCCGGGGTGGGTCTCCGCTGGCCGCCTCCCGAACCGGACGTGCCCATTCCTGAGCATCCGGCTCTCCACGTGGTCATGACGTTGCGGTCGCTGCGCTGGTCCAGGGCGTTGGGATCTTCGCTCCTCGATAGCGGTATCGGGTCACGGTGACCTTCCACGCCCTGAAGAACTCGATCCCGCCGTCACGGATCTGCCAGCCAGGCAGGTGACGTCGGACCAGGGTGTGCATGTTCAGTCGGGGATGTCGTTTCTTCAACCAGCCGACGATCCGCCAGAAGGCGAATCGATCGAGGTAGGAGAACG
>NZ_JAMTCT010000039.1 GCF_024171995.1 Promicromonospora umidemergens
CTGACCGGGCTGGCATCCTGGGGCTCGTGGACTACTACGCCGACGCCGAGGGCGGCCGATACGTCGCTGCTCCTGACCACGCCGACCTCGTCGGACTCGTCCGCGAGCTGAACTCCAGCGACAACACGTTCTTCGTCGTGTTCCCCGACAACGAAGAACTCGAGTGGGCGATCTCCGTCCACACCCGCCGCGGGCTCCTGGGCGGCTACGAGATCGAACGCGAGGACCCTGGCACCGGCGAACACACCACGACCACCGCCGCTGACCCGAGCACTATCGCTACTGATGTCCTGGAATGGGCCAGCCGCCGCTGACCCATTCCGAAACACGCCCTAGCTGCACCGACCCGGCAGGCCGGTGACGCGGGCAGAGCGCCGACTCCGGTTGTGGAGGGCGGGTGCGCGGTGTCGAATCGACGTCGTGCGCCGCACCCCGACCGGCTTCGCCGTCCCGATCCTGACCGTCGCTGTGCTGCTCACCGCCTGCTCAGCGGCGCCGGATGCCGGCCCGCGCGGGCCCGAGACGTCCGGCAGCATGGACCTGGCCGACCCGGAGCAGTACGGGGCAGCTCTCGAGGCCGGCGTGAACGCGGCACGGGCGCGGCTGGACGTCGCGCCGCTGGAGCACGACACCTGCCTCAAGACCGTCGCGGTGGGCCGCGCCGAGGCGCTCATCGGTGCGCCGGAGCTGGTCCACGCACCGCTGCCGCCCGTGCAGCAGAGCTGCCCCGGCGACACGATCGCCGCGGAGAACCTCAGCCGCACGGAGCGCCCGCCGCAGGATGTGGTGCAAGCCTGGCTCGACTCGCCGTCGCACCGGGACAACCTCGTGAACGCCGAGCTGCTGCGCGGCGCGATCGGCTGCGTGCGCGACGGCGGCACGGTCGCGGCACCCGTCCTGATCTGCTCTCACGTGTTCCTCGGTTGAGCTGGAGCGGAGCCGCAGGCTCAACCGATAGCCGCAGATGTCGACTCTCCCCACACCCTCCTCGATACCCGGTCAAGGCGACCCGATGCGCCCGTTATGGTGTGAGCCGCGCACCCGTCCGGAACGACCGCAGGAGAAAAATGGCGCAGGCGACGACCAACGCCGTCGACCGAACCACCGGACCGTCCACCGGGCCGCACAGCCCCGGTGCGGACGCGGTGCCCACCCCCTCAGGCTCCGGCCACGCGTTCCGTACGGACATCAACGGCCTCCGCGCCGTCGCCGTCCTCGCCGTCGTCGTCTACCACGCGGGGATCGCGATTCCCGGCGGGTTCACCGGCGTCGACGTCTTCTACGTGATCTCCGGCTACCTCATCAGCTCCCTGCTGCTGCGCGAGGTGGACCGCGCCGGATCGGTCGACCTCGTCGAGTTCTGGACCCGCCGCATGCGGCGCCTCGTGCCAGCGCTCGCGCTGGTCGTGACGGTCACGCTCCTCGCGAGCGTCCTGGTCCTGTCGCCGCTGGTCTGGGGGCGCCTCGCCTGGCACGGCGCGTCGGCGATGCTGTTCGTCTCCAACCTGCTGTTCCCGTACCAGGGCCAGGACTACTTCTCCGACTCCGTCACCCCGAGCCCCTACCTGCACACCTGGTCGCTCGGCATCGAGGAGCAGTTCTACGTCTTCTGGCCCCTGCTCGTCCTGCTGGCGGTCGCGGTGGCCCGCCGCACCCGCGTGCCGGCCCGCCGCATGCTGCAGGCGCTGTTCGCGGGAACCTTCGTCGTGTCGCTGGCGACGTCCGTCTGGCTGACGGCGACCGCCCCCGACTGGGCCTTCTACGTGCTCCCGACCCGCGCCTGGGAGTTCGCGGGCGCCGCGCTGGTCGCGACCCTGCCCTGGGGCCGGCTCGCCGAGCAGTCCCGGGTGCGGCCCCGCCTGCTCCGGGCGCTGCTCGGCACCGCGGGGTTCGTGCTGCTGGCGCTCTCGTTCGCGCTCGTGCGCGAGACCGACCCCTTCCCCGGCAGCATCGCGCTGCTACCCGTCGGCGGTGCGCTGCTGGTGCTCGCCGCAGGCAGCATCCCGACGTCGGGCACCTGGGTGGACCGCGTGCTCGGCCTGCCGGTGCTGCAGCGCATCGGCGACGTCTCCTACTCCTGGTACCTGTGGCACTGGCCGTTCGTCGTGCTCACCACCGCAGCGGTACAGAACGACGCGATCTGGATCAAGGTGCTCGCCACGCTCGCCGCACTCGGGGCCGCCGTCGCCACCTACCGCTGGGTCGAGAACCCCGTCCGGTTCAGCGGGGCGATGAGGTCGTGGCGTCGCACCGCCGCGATCACCGTGGCGATCGGGCTCACCGTCGGCGCCGTGACGGTCGGCACCCGCGTCGCGACCGGGGCAGTGCTGCAACGCGAGCCGTTCGCCACTGCGGTCGAGGCGGGCACCGAGCCGGAGCCGTACGAGTGCGCGGAGACCACCGAGACGACGTCGGGCATCGAGGTGTGCCTCCTTGGTGACCTCTCCGGTGACACCACCGTGCTGCTCCTCGGCGACTCGCACGCCATGCACTGGATCCCCGCGTTCGACGCCGCGGCTCGCGACGCCGGCCTGCGGCTCGCCGTCCGCTGGCGGCACGGCTGCCCCGCCGCTCCGGTCGACGTCGAACAGCCCGCAGAACGCGGGCCGTGCACCGACTTCCAGGATGAGTCCCTGCGGACCGTCGACGAGCTGCGGCCCGACGCCGTCGTCGTCAGCCAGGCGCAGATCTACGCCGACCGCATGCAGCACGCCGACGGCACCCGCATGACCGATGGCGAGGCGCGCGGCGCCTGGGCGAGCGCGAACGACGAGCTGTTCGCCCACCTCACGGCCGTGACGCCCACCGTGGTGGCGGTCAAGGACAACCCGCAGCTCGACGTCGACCCGCTCGAATGCCTCACCCGGCCCCTGCCCGGGATCGGCGACTGCAGCATGTCGCGCGCTGACGCCGAGGCGTCCAACGGCGACCTCCCACGAATCAGCGCCGAGATCTGGACGAAGTACGGTGTCCCCACCTGGGACGGAGTGTGGTCGGAGACGTGTGACGCGCAGAACTGCGGCGTCGGCGACACCGAACACCCCGTCTACCGGGATTTTCATCACCTCAGCGTCGAATACGTGCTGACCAGGGTGCCGTCCGTGGAGCAGATGCTCCAGGCCGCGGTCCGCAGCACGTCGACAAGCGATATCGGGTAACGAAGGGGAACATCGGACCATGGCTCACGACCAGGCCCAGGCGCGTGGCGCCATCGACCGGTTCTTCAAGATCAGCGAACGCGGGTCCACGGTGTGGACGGAGGTGCGCGGCGGGCTCGTCACGTTCTTCACGATGAGCTACATCGTGGTGCTGAACCCGCTCATCCTCGGGAACGTCCCCGACGGGACCGGCCAGTTCCTCGGCGGCGACTCCTCCGGCGGCGACCTCGCGGCGATCGCGGCGGCCACCGCGCTCGTGGCGGGCCTCATGTCGATCCTCATGGGGGTCGTCGCGAACTTCCCGATGGCGCTCGCGGCAGGGCTCGGCCTGAACGCCGTCGTCGCGTACTCCGTGGCCGCGCTGCCCGGCATGACCTGGGCGGACGCCATGGGCATCGTCGTGCTCGAGGGCCTCGTCATCCTCATCCTGGTCGTCACCGGCTTCCGCGAGGCGGTGTTCCGGGCCGTGCCGCGCGAGCTCAAGGTCGCCATCAGCGTGGGCATCGGCCTGTTCATCGCGTTCATCGGCGTGTTCGACGCCGGCTTCGTGCGCATCCCCGCGTCGTTGGCGACGCCCACCGAGCTCGGCATGGGCGGCTCGGTCGGTACTTGGCCGTTGTTCGTCTTCGCGTTCGGCCTGCTGCTCGCCGCCGTCCTGATGGTGCGCAAGGTGCGGGGCGGCATCCTCGTCGCCATCATCGCGTCGACGGTGCTGGCCCTGGTCGTCGAGGCCGTCGGCAACATCGGCTCGCGTGGTGAGGACAACCCCGGCGGCTGGGCGCTGAACGTCCCCGCCCTGCCGGAGTCGGTGGTGGCGCTGCCCGACTTCTCGCTCATCGGCCAGTTCTCGCTGTTCGGCTCGATCGAGAAGATCGGCATCGTGGCGGTGATCCTGCTCGTGTTCACGCTCCTCATCGCCGACTTCTTCGACACGATGGGCACGATGGTCGCCATCGGCGGCGAGGCCGGGCTGCTCGACGAGAAGGGCAACCCGCCGCGCACGACCCAGATCCTGATCGTCGACTCGCTGGCCGCCGTGTCGGGTGGCGCCGGGTCGGTGTCCTCGAACACCGCGTACGTCGAGTCGGCGTCCGGTGTGGGCGACGGCGCCAGGACCGGGCTCGCCGCCGTGACGACCGGTGTGGCGTTCCTGCTGACGACGTTCCTGTCGCCGCTCGTGGAGGTCGTCCCGCACGAGGCGGCCACGCCCGCGCTCGTGGTGGTCGGGTTCCTCATGGTCGTCCAGGTGACGGGTATCGACTGGACGGACCTCGAGGTCGGCATCCCCGCGTTCCTCACGATGATCCTCATGCCGTTCGCGTACTCGATCACCGTCGGCATCGGCGCCGGCGTGATCTCGTTCGTGCTGCTCAAGGTCGCCGTGGGCAAGACCCGCAGGGTGCACCCGCTGCTGTGGGTGGCGGCGGCGCTGTTCGTCGTCTACTTCCTGCTGGGCCCGATCCGGGCGGCGGTGGGCATCTAGCCGGGGCTGGGGCCGGAACCGTCTAGCGATGCTGCGGTCTAGTCAGTGATTCGGCCCGAAATCAGCCCGAGTTCGGGCCGAATCACTGGGTAGGCGCGGGTGAGCCCAGCTCGACGCGGTTGCCCGCGCCGGTGTACTGGCCGGGCGTCCAGCGATGGGCGGCCAGCACCTTGGCGATCTCTGCGCCGACGCCGCCGGGCTTGTCGTTGTCGGCCGGCTTGAAACGCAACATGATTACCTGCCCGGACGCCAGGAGCTGGTTCTGCCGTGGAGCGTCGCGAACGAGCGCCTGCGGCGAGCTGTGCGGGCCGACCCCGTCGATCTCGACGACCAGCCATCGCCCGTCGGGCAGCCGCCAGATGAAGTCGACGCGGGCCACGACCGTGCCGTCCATCACGATCAGGGCCTGGATGTCGTCCGGGGGCACTCCGTTGTCATGGCACGACAACCGGGTGAACGACTCGGCAGGCGACTCCGAGCGTGTGACGACCAGACCGAAGAGCTCATGGAGCATGGCGGCACCGTGCCGGCATCGGACCAGGCCGTGAAGCGCGACGAGGTCGTTCGGGCTGAACCCGTGCCTCCGCGCGAGGTCGTCGAGCACGGCGAGGGCGTTCTGGCGCGGGAGCTTGGCGATCGCTTGCGCTGCGGCGTGGTCGATCCGGGCGACCTTGCGGTCACTGATCGTCACCGTGGGGAACGGTGAGTAGTCGACGACGGCGACGCCGTGCCGGCGCTGTCGCGGCGAACGGTCCTGACGTGCCACCTCGAGCGGGAAGTCGCGGGGCAGGCCGGACACACCGTGCAGCACGAGCGCACAGCCGCCGGTCGCTATGGCGTCCGGGCCGTGCAGCAGCAGGGCGAACCAGGTGCGCCACCGCGCGGCGTGATCGAACCAGTCGGCCCTGACCCTGCTTCCGAGCGGCACGGGATCGGTGTCATAGACGCTCCGCGCCGGGCTGGTCCAGCGAAGGTGCTTGACCATGCGGCGCCGAACCTCACGTCCGATGCCGAGCTCCTCGCACTGGAGCGTGGACAGGAGCCCGGCCTGTCGCCGGAGGAGTGGCGCTGCCGCTCGGGGCATCGTGAAGGTCTTTGGCATGGGACCCACTCCAGCAGCGCCGAGCCGGCCGGGCAGCCCAGCCGGTGGCCCCCTGTGCACAACTGCCGGCTGAGACCCCCTGTGGTCGCGCTCAAATGCTGGGACCCTGTGCCCCTACCCAGCGATTGGGCCCGAACTCTGCGCGAGTTCGGGCCCGATCGCTGGGTAGAGGCCAACGTCCCAGCGACAGGAGACGGTCAGGCCGCCAGGGCCTGCTTCTGCGGGTCCGGCTCCCGGTCCGGGTAGGTGACCTGGAGATACGGACGGGGGATGCGGTGCGAGCGGGAGAGCCGGGCGCGGACGCGCACGTGCCACGTCCGGTACGCCCACACGGTCGCGATCACGGCCACCAGCAGCGTCGCCACCGCACCGATCAGCACGGCGTACCGCGGTCCGAACTCCTCACCGATCCAGCCCACCACCGGCGAGCCGAGGGGCGTGGTGCCGAGGAGCACCATCACGTAGATCGACATGACGCGACCACGCAGCTCCGGGGCAACGGACAGCTGGATCGCGGCGTTCGCCGAGGTCAGCATGGTCAGGGACGCGAAGCCGACGGGGATGCACATCAGCAGGTACCCGAGGTAGGTCGGCATGACCGCCTGGATCCCCATGGAGATCGCGAACGCGAACGCGGCGCCCAGCACCAGCCGCACCCGCGGCCTCTCGCGCCGGGCGGCGAGGAGCGCCCCGGCGAGCGAGCCGATCGCGAGGACCGATCCGAGGATGCCGTACTCGCTCGCGCCCCGACCGAACTCGACACGCGCCATCATGGCGGACGTCAGCTGGAAGTTCAGGCCGAACGCCGAGACCACGCCCATGACGACCAGGATCACGACGATGTCGCTGCGGCCGCGGATGTAGGCGAGGCCCTCGCGGATCTGGCCCTTGGCGCGCGAGGCGATCGGCTGGGCGTGCAGGTCACGCATCCGGGCGAGCGAGATGATGACGGCACCGAACGCGATGCCGTTGATGATGAACACCCACCCGGTACCGACGGCGGCGATGAGCAGGCCCGCCACACCGGGACCGATGAGCCGCGCGGCGTTGAAGTTCGTCGAGTTGAGGCCGACGGCGTTCGCGAGCCGTGCTGCCGGTACGAGCTGGGCGACAAAGGTCTGGCGCACCGGACCGTCGATGGCGCTCACCACGCCGAGGAGGGTGGCGAACCCGTACACGTGCCACAGCTCGGCCGCGCCGGACAGCACTAGCACACCGAGCCCGAGGCCCAGCACGCCCATGCCGCCCTGCGTGATCATCAGGAGCTTGCGGCGGTGGACACGGTCAGCGAGGAGACCTGCCCAGGCGGACAGGAAGATGTGCGGGATGAACTGGAGCGCGGTGACGATACCCACGGCGACGCCGGAGTTGTTCGTGAGAAGGGTCAGTACGACCCAGTCCTGGGCGACGCGCTGCATCCAGGTGCCGATGTTGGCGACGAGAGCGCTGGCGAACCAGAGGCGATAGTTGCGGTACTTCAGGCTGGCGAAAGTTGCGCTCATCGAGCGGCGATCCGGATCAGGAGCTCGCTGGCTCCTGCAAGGATCTCTCTCTCCTCTCCGGTCAGGGTGGACAGCTGTTTGGTGAGCCAGGCGTCGCGGCGACGCCGGGTCTCGGCGACCTCACGCGAACCAGCGGCGGTGAGCCGGACGACCACCTGACGGCGGTCCGTCGCGTGCTCCGCCTTCTCGACGAGGCCGAGCTCCGTCAGGGTGTTCACAGCGCGAGTCATCGAGGGCGGCCTGACGCGTTCGTGCTCGGCGAGGGAACCGGGGGACATCTCGCCGTGCTTGTGGAGCACCGTCAGGATTCCGAACTGGCCCTCGGGGAGGTCGGCCTCGCCGCGCTCGGCACGCAGGCGACGGGAGACTCGGGTCAGGGCGACGCGGAGGTCGCCGCCGACAGTGGCCGGGCTTCGGCTGGATCTGCGGGAGCTCGACACCGCCTCAGTCTAGGTCATTAGCCTTGCTAACGGTACGTGGGTGTGGTCACACGCAGGAGCGCCCGCCCCCACGAGGGGACGGGCGCTCCGTGTCGCTGCCGGGCGCGAGTCAGTGCGCGCGATGTGTCTGCGCGAACTGCGCGGGACCTGGCTGCGGTTCCTGCCGGACGTTCTCGAACTGCTGACCCTGCTCGCTGTGCGCCTTGAGCCGGTTCTCGAACTCAGCCTGCGTGCGCAGCTCCTCCTCGGTGGGCCAGAGGCCGATCCCGAGGATGAGCAGGAACGTCACGACGCTCACCGCCATGACGAGCGGCACGAGCAGCTGCATCGTCGAGGCGCCGGCGGGGACGCTGTCGATCGGGTTGATCACGGAGACGCCGGCCATGCCGGTGTAGTGCATGCCGGTCACGGCGAGTCCCATCACCAGAGTGGCGACGATCGTGGCGAGCATGCCGCGGATGTGCACGGTGCACCACAGTGCGGCCGTGGCCGCGACGATCGCGATGAGGATCGAGGCGACGACGAAGGCCGGGTTGTAGACGACCTCCGCAGACATCTCCATCGCTTCCATGCCCATGTAGTGCATGGCCGCGACCCCGGCGCCCGCGAGGGCACCGCCCACGAGCATCGCCGGCAGCTTTCGTTTGCCCAGCTCCGTGATGAACAGGCCCGCACCGACCACGACGATGGCGATCGCCGCGCTCAGGAGGGTCTGGGGGATGTCATATCTGATGGCCACGCCGGAGGCGGAGAAGCCAAGCATGGCGACGAAGTGCATCACCCAGATGCCGGTGCCGCCGAGGGCGATGGCGCCGAACACGAGCCACGCCGCGCGGGTGCCGCCCGAAGCTGCTCGGGCTCGAGAGGTGCACGCGAGGCCCGTTGCTGCGCCGGTACACGAGATCGCGTACGCCAGCAGCGGCGTCACGATCCCGAAGGTGAAGTGGTCGATCACTGGCATGGTGTTTGAACAGCCCCTTGAATGGTTCCCTCTGTTGCGGAAACGTTACAGAGTCCCGGTGCCACTGGACAATAGCGAGAACTCGCCGCCGAAGAGGTATTGCGGACGTGATCGTGCTGGTCAAACGGTTTCGACGAGGTAGTCGACGCACGCGGTGAGCGCCGCGACGTCGTCGGGGTCGACCGCCGGGTACATCCCCACACGGAGCTGGTTGCGCCCGAGCTTCCGGTACGCGAACACGTCCTGCACACCGTTGGCCCACAGCTCGGCGAGCACGCGCTCGACGTCGATCTCCGGGGCGAGGTCGATGGTGCCGACCACTGTCGACCGCTCCTCGGGGCGCGCGACGAACGGAGTCGCCCACTCCCTGGACTCGGCCCAGGAGTAGAGGATCTCGGCCGACGCCGCGCAGCGCTTCGCCGACCACTCGAGGCCGCCCTGGCCCAGCAGCCAATCGACCTGGTCGGCCAGGAGGAGCAGCGTCGCGACTGCGGGCGTGTTGAGCGTCTGGTCCTGGCGCGAGTTCGCCACGGCCGTCGTGAGCGACAGGAACTCCGGCACCCACCGGCCCGAGTCCTCGATCCGCGCTGCCCGCTCGACGGCGGCGGGTGACAGCACGGCGAGCCACAGGCCGCCGTCGGCCGCGAACGCCTTCTGCGGGGCGAAGTAGTACGCGTCGGTCTGGCCGAGGTCCACGGGCAGTGCCCCCGCACCGGACGTCGCGTCCGTGAGCAGGATGGCGCCGTCAGGCCCTGCCGGGCGCCGCACCGGAGCGATCGCCCCGGTGGAGGTCTCGTTGTGCGGGGTGGCGTAGGTGTCGACGTCGTCGGCCGCCTCGAGGTAGGCCACCGAGCCTGGCTCGGCCGAGATCACCTGGGAGGGATCGAGGAACGGCGCACGCTCCGTTGCGGTGGCGAACTTGCCGCCGAACTCGCCGAACGCCGCGTGCTGCGCCTTGCGCTCCACGAGGCACAGCGTTGCGACGTCCCAGAACGCGGTGGCGCCGCCGTTGCCGAGCACCACCTCGTATCCGTCGGGCGCGCCCAGCAGCTCCGTGACACCCTCACGAATGCGGTGCACCAGGTCCTTCACCGGCGCCCGCCGATGTGACGTTCCCAGCACGTGCGCGTTCGCCACGAGATGATCGACCTGGCCCGGTCGCACCTTGGAGGGGCCGGAGCCGAATCGGCCGTCGGTGGGCAGCAGGTGTGGCGGGATTGTCAGTGGCACAGAACTAGACTAGAACCTGGGCCGACGCCCGGGCCGCACGTGTCCAGGGCGACTGGGCGGCTGTGCGCACGACGGGAGCTGACGTGACGGATCTGATCGACACCACCGAGATGTACCTCAAGACGATCTACGAGCTCGACGAAGAGGGCATCACACCCCTGCGCGCGCGCATCGCGGAACGCCTGGGGCATTCCGGTCCGACGGTGTCCCAGACCGTCGCGCGCATGGAGCGGGACGGTCTGGTGATCGTGACGGGCGACCGGCACCTGGAGCTCACCGAGCTGGGTCAGGACAAGGCGATGCGCGTGATGCGCAAGCACCGGCTCGCCGAGCGGCTGCTGACCGACGTCATCAAGCTCGACTGGGAGCACGTGCACGTCGAGGCCTGCCGCTGGGAGCACGTCATGAGCGACCTCGTGGAGAAGCGCCTCGTCGGCCTGCTCGACCACCCGCACCACGACCCGTACGGCAACCCGATCCCTGGCCTCTCGGAGCTGGGCGAGGCGTACACCGACGTGCCGTTCCTGACCGGCGTGATCTCGCTGCCTGCCGCGTTCGAGGCGGCGGCGAAGAAGGGTGTCAAGGGCGAGCCGCTCGCGGCGTCCCTCACCCGCATCGCGGAGCCGCTGCAGACGGACGTCGAGCTGCTCGCCCGCCTGGCCGACGCCGGCCTGGTGCCCGGCTCCCGCATCACCGCAGAGCACGACCACGGGACCTACACGGTGACGGTCGACGGCGCGGGAACGGCGCTCGAGCTCGGGGAAGACCTGGCCCGCCACCTCTTCGTCGCGACGGCCTGAGGCGGAAGCTTCGCGCAGGGTGAGGTCGAGGAACGAGGCGCCCGCCCGCAGCGGAACGGCAGTCCCGGGCCGGGCGAGCTCAGCCTGAGCAGCACTGCTCACCGTCCAATTTGCCGGAAACGCGCCACCCAAGGTCCGACACGTCATGGCATTCGTTGCCGGAACGTGACATCGGCGGAGAGGTCCGGTACGTTCAGACCGCTCCCACGGAGTTATTCGTGGGGGTCCTCGGACGGACGCCGAACTCTGTCACCGGCCGAGGCCCAAAACGACCGCATGACAGAGGCGGGGGACCCACCAACGGGCGCCAGGGTGCGTCCTCGGGGTGAAGCCGGGTATTCCTTCGGGATGCACGGCCGGGTGATTTCTCCCACCCGAACCCGACAGCTGACCTCGAAGGCGTACAAGGAGAGGTAATACGTGACCGCACGTACGACTCGCGCTCGTCATCGGGCTGCGCGACGACCAGTAACTCCGCTCAGCGAATTCGCGCAGAACGCCGCCGTCGGCCGCCGTACCGCGGTCGCCGCTGCCGGTGGCGCACTTCTCGTCTCGACCTTCGGTGGAGCGATGGCCGCACAGGCCGCGCCCGTCGAGGCCGGCCACGCGAAGATGAACTCGGTCGACCTCAACGCACTGACGTCGCAGGCTCGCGAGGCGCTGACCAACGCCCCCGTCGTGACCGTTGCACCCGACGCAGAGCTGAACGTCGAGAAGGCTGCGGTCTCCGTGGTCTCCGCCGCCGAGAACGAGGACTACCAGGCAGAGCTCGCCCTCGCCGAGGCAGAGGAGGCCGCTGACGCTGCCGCCGCCGAGGCCGAGGAGGCCGCCGAGGCCGCTGCTGCCACCACCGTCAGTGCCGCCAGCTCGGTAGACGTTCCCGCGTCGGCGATCGGCAACTCCGTGATCTCCATCGCGAGCCGCTACATCGGCGTGCCGTACGTCTCCGGTGGTGGATCGCCGAGCGGCTTCGACTGCTCCGGCTTCACCGCGTACGTCTACGGCCAGCTCGGTATCAGCCTGCCGCACTCGTCGGGGTCGCAGCCGGGCTACGGCACCCAGGTGTCGGCCTCCGAGGCGCAGCCGGGCGACCTGATGTGGACCCCCGGTCACGTCTCGATCTATGCCGGTGGCAACACCATGATCGACGCGTCCAAGCCGGGCACAGTGGTCGACTTCCGCACCATCTGGCAGTCGAACCCCACGTTCATCCGCATGGGCTGATCCCAGCCAGGTACGACCACACAGCAGAGCGCCTGTCCGAGACCGGGCAGGCGCTCTGCTGTGCCGTCATTTCCGTAGCCCTTTTTGCCTCCGAACACCCACAACGCCCTCGGCGCCGGTAGCGTTGGGGTGCAATGGTGCCTGGGCGAAGAAAGGGCTGGCGATGACGCGATCCGAGGTCGTACTGGTCGGGGTGGACGGGTCGGCCGCCAGTCTGCACGCGCTGGACTGGGCGACCGCCTATGCGCACCGCGTGGGCTGGTCGCTGCACATCGTGTGCAGCTACTCGTTGCCGTCGTTCACGGCGGCCTCGCTCGACGGTGGGTACGCCGCCCTCGACGACACGACCATCCAGGAGGGTGCCAAATCGGTCCTCGCCGAGGCGGAGGCTCGTGTGGCCGACGCCGGGGTGCACGCCACCACGGAGGTCGCCACCGGTGACGCGGCGGGCGTGTTAGTGGAGCTGTCCGCCGACTACGGCCTGGCCGTCGTCGGCACGCGCGGCCGGGGCGGTTTCACGGAGCGGCTGCTGGGCACGGTGTCGTCCGCGCTCCCCGCGCACGCGCAGTGCCCGGTCGTCGTGGTCCCGCTGCGTGCCGAGGCCAACCGAGGCGTCTCCTGGAGCGTGCCGGGCGCCGCTTCCGGTGGCGCGGCCGGCTCCGAGACCGCGCCGGCTGCGATCGCGCCCGGTGCGGCCGAGATCCGGGAGGTGCGCCGCATCGTCGTGGGTGTGGACGGGTCTCCGCAGGCCGAGCGGGCGCTGCAGCACGCGATCGTGCAGGCCAACGCGTGGGGTGCGGAGCTGACCGCCGTCACCGGCGTACCCGTGGGGAACACCGGCATGCTGGCGTGGCTGCCGTCCACCATCGACCGCGAGCAGGTGCTGGCCGACATCGGAGTGGGCATGGACGTCCTCGTCGACCGGTACGAGGCGGAGAATCCCGGCGTGCGCATCCGGCGGATCGTGCTGGACGGTACGGGCGCGGAGCTGCTGACGGAGTTCTCCACGGCGTCAGACCTGGTGGTGGTGGGCTCGCGGGGCCGCGGGGGGTTCCGCGGGCTGCTGCTGGGCTCCACGAGCCAGGCCGTGCTGCACCACTCGGCGTGCCCGGTGTATGTGGTGAACAAGCACTGCGCGGACTGACAGCGCGGACTGACTGCGCGGACTGACAGCTTTTGTTGTGAGCGTGACCGTTGCGGCTACGTACCCGTTCTAGGCGCAACGGTCACGCTCACAACGACTAGCTTGTGATGGTCTCGGCGGCCGCCAGCAGCACGCAGGTCGCCACGCCGTCCATCGCCGTGCGGACCTCGTCCAGCGGGGGCATCGACGGCGCGAGGCGGACGTTCTTGTTCTCGGGGTCCCTGCCGTACGGGTAGGTGGCGCCCGCGGGCGTGAGGGCGATCCCCGCCTCCTTGGCGAGCTGCACGACCCGTGACGCCGTACCCGGCGCCACGTCGAGCGACACGAAGTAGCCGCCCTTCGGCTCGGTCCACGACGCGACGCCGTACCCGCCGAGGCGCTCGGCCAGGATCTCCACCACGGCCTCGAACTTCGGCGCCAGGATCGCGCGGTGCTTGCGCATGTGCTCGCGCACGCCGTCGGCCGAGCCGAAGAACATCGCGTGGCGCAGGTGGTTGAGCTTGTCCGGGCCGATGGAGGCCGCCGACAGGTGCTTCTTGTACCAGGCGACGTTGGCGGGCGAGCTGCCGAGGAACGCGACGCCCGAGCCCGCGAACGTGATCTTGGACGTCGAGGCGAACAGGATCACGCGGTCCGGGTGGCCGGCCTCCGCGGCCAGTGCGATGGCGTTCGGGCTGGTCACCTCGTCGTCGGTCAGGTGGTGCACGGCGTACGCGTTGTCCCACAGGATGCGGAAGTCCGGCGCGGCGGCGGGCATCGAGACCAGCGCGCGGGCGACGTCGTCGGTGAGGACCGCACCGTCCGGGTTGGAATAGGTCGGGACCACCCACATGCCCTTGATCGTCGGGTCCGTCGCGACGAGCGCTGCCACGGCCGCGGCGTCCGGACCGTCCGGCGTCATCGGCACGGGGACCATCTCGATGCCGAAGGCCTCGCAGACCGTGAAGTGGCGGTCGTAGCCGGGCACCGGGCAGATCCAGCGCACCTTCTCCTCGCGCGCCCACGGCCGGGGGGACTCGGGGAAGCCGAACAGCTCGGCGAACGAGACGACGTCGTGCATGAGGGTGAGCGAGGCGTTGCCGCCCGCGAGGAGCTGCTCCACCGGCACGTCCAGCAGCTCGGCGAAGATGCGCCGGATCGCGAGCCCGCCGTCGAGCCCGCCGTAGTTGCGCGCGTCCGTACCCGAGTCGTCGGCGTGCACGCCGATCCCGGGCAGGGCCAGCATGGGCTCGGCGAGGTCGAGCTGCTCGGCCGACGGCTTGCCGCGCGTGAGGTCCAGCCTCAGGCCCTTGGCCTGAAGCTCTGCGTAGGCCTGCTGCAGCTCGGGAAGCGCCGGGAGCGTTGCGATGGTGTGGGACGACGTCGTAGTGGTCACCCCTGGGAGCCTACGCTCAGCTGGCAGTCGGTGACAGTTCGGAGCGCTCGTCCTTGCCGTCCGGGGCGGCTGCGTGGTCGTCGGCGACCTCGGCCGGGGCGGTCTCCGGGTCATCGTCGCGCAGCGCCAGCAGGGACTCCTCCAGGATGTCCAGCGCCATCTCGAGCTCTGGCTGGACTATCGACAGGGGCGGCGACAGGTGGATCGTCTCGTCACGCGTCTCCTTCGCGAGCACGCCGCGCTCGAGCAGCGCCTCGCACAGCTCGCGTCCCGTGCCGAGCTCAGGGGCCAGGTCGATGCCCGCCCACAGCCCCACGGTGCGGGCCTCGGCCAGCAGGCCCTGTGCCACGAGCGCGTCGAGCCGCTCCTCGAGCACCTTGCCCGACTCCGCTGCCCGCGCCTGGTACTGCCCCGTCGAGAGCAGGTCGAGCGCAGCAACGGCGACCGCGCACGCCAGCGGATTGCCGCCGAACGTCGAGCCGTGCGTGCCCGGCGTCAGGATGCCGAGGATCTCCGGCTTGCCGACCACGGCCGACACCGGGACGATCCCGCCGCCCAGCGCATTACCCAGGCAGACCAGGTCCGGCCGTACGTCCCAGAGCTCGCACGCGAGCGTGGTGCCGGTGCGGCCAAGACCGGACTGGATCTCGTCGGCGACCAGGGCGATGTCCCGCGTCGTGGTGAGCTCGCGCAGGCCGGGCCAGAACTCGTCCGGCGGCACCAGGACACCGGCCTCGCCCTGCACCGGCTCCATGAGGACCGCCACCGTGGTGTCGTCCACGGCGTCGGCGACCGCGTCAAGGTCGCCGAAGGGTACCTTCCGGAAGCCCGGTGCGAAGGGACCGAACCCGTCTCGCGCGGCCGGCTTGTCCGAGAGCCCGACGAGCGTGGTGGTGCGGCCGTGGAAGTTGCCGTCCGCGACGATCACCGTCGCCTGGTCCTCGGGCACGCCGCGCACGTCGTGACCCCACTTGCGGACCGCCTTGATCGCGGTCTCGACGGCTTCCGCGCCGGTGCTCATCGGCACCACGAGGCTGTCCTCGCCGCCGGCGGTCAGCGGTCCGACCACCTCGACGAGGCGCTGCGCGAACTCCTCCAGCCGGTCATGGTCGAACGCGCGGGACGTGAGCGTGACCTGGCGCAGCTGCGTCATCGCCGCAGCCACCAGGCCTTGGTGCAGGTGCCCGAAGTTCAGGGCCGAGTACCCCGACAGCAGGTCGAGGAACTCGTTGCCGTCCGTGTCCCACACATGCGTACCGTGCGCCCGCGCGATCGTGATCGGCAGTGGATGGTACGTCGGGGCGAGTGCGCCGTGCGTCGTGTCCGCCATGACGTGCAGCCTAGGTCGGGACCCGTGATCCCGCCGAGCAGATGCGAGATATCCGTTGCCCGCCCCTCGACGGGCTCAGGACGAGGCGCCGGAGCCGGGCCACCTCCGCTTCTGCTTCTGCTTCTCCGTCTGCTCGATGACGCGCGGAAACCGCTCCGGCGGGGTGCCGAACGCGACGCGCGACTGGGCGATCACCGTGTGGCCGAGCGCACGCGCACCGACCCAGCCCACCACTGCGCCCACGCCGAACGGCAGGATGCGGCCCAGCATCAGGCTGCCCTGCTTGGCGATCTGCTTCTGGATGAACCGGTGCGTGAGCGCCTTGTTCACGCGGTGCAGCGTGGTGCGGGGCATGCTCGTGAGCAGCACCTTGCCCCACGCGACACCCGAGCCGCCGATGGCGTTCTCGACGTCCTGCGCGCCCTGGTCGCCGAGCACGGTGGCCAGGAGCAGCGCCCGCCGGCGCGGGACGTCCTGGACGTCGATGCCGTGCACGTCCGCCACCGCGAGGGAGAACGCGGCCGACGAGGCGAAGAACGTCGCCACGTCGCTCGTGGACAGCGCGACGCTCACCGCGGTGCCGACGGCCGGGATCGCAGCGGCGGCGCCGACGGCGCCGCCCGTGGTCTGGATGACCCGCAGGTACTCCTTCTCCAGCAGCTTGATGACTTCGGCCGGACTGGCGTCAGGGTTGCGCGCACGTACCTTGTCCACATGCCTGTGGATGGTCGTCGACGGGATGGTCACCGCCCGGCCGACCAGGTGGTCGAGCGGGCTCTGCGGCCGGTAGTTGAGCCAGTCCGCAGGTGTGACCTCAACCGAGTTGTCGGGCTTCAGCACGGCGTCGCCAGGGGACGACCGGCCGTTGGACCCGGGCGCCGTCAGCTTCTGCTTGTCGTCGGCCATGTCAGCCCTCCGTCGGCTGCGCGAACTGCGCGTCGGGAATCTGGGCGCCCGCCTTGAGCGTGCGGCCCACCGTGCATGCCTTGTCGATCGACCGCTGCGCGATCGTGAGGAGCTTCACCCGGTCCTCGTCGTCCAGGGTGGACAGGTCGATCTCGAACTTCTCCGTGAGGACCGGGTACCGGTCGTCTGCGACGTCCTTCGGGTCCTCGACCCGGATGGTGGTCCGGTAGTCGTCGCCCAGCCGGCGCGAGAACGCCTTGTCGCTGCTCATCCCGGCGCACGCGGCGAGAGCGACCTTGAGCAGCTCGCCCGGCGTGAACACGGCACCGGCCTCGACCGGGCCGATCTCGACCCGGGCGCCGCGGGCCGAGAAGCCCGTGTAGGTGCGGGTGCCGTTGCGCTCCACCCAGAGCGGGTCCGTCGGCGAGGGGGTCGCGGTGCCTTCGGCGCTGGTGATGTTCGAGGTGGTGGTCTGCTCCGTCATGAGGATCATCCTTCCACTGGTCACCGACACGGTCACGGAGCGAGGTCCAGCGCGCCCCGGTCGGTCGGACTCGTGGTCAACGCGAACGAGGCCCACGACGTTCCCGTTCGCCGCGCACGGTGGCCTCCGCGCTGCAACGATCGTGCCATGACGCAGAACCCGAGCGACGAGCCTGAGGCGACCGGCCCGACGTCGGCGCCGGCCGCCGCACGGTGGCGGCCGAGCTGGCGTGACGTCGTGAAGCGTCTGGTCGGCGTGGCCGTGGTGATCGTGGTCGTGTGGCTGATCTACCAGTTCCTCGATGCCTTCCTGCCGCGCTGGTGGGCCCAGGTGATCGGCAACGCGGTGGACGGGTCCTTCGCAGCGGGCGCCTGGTGGGGCCTGCTGATCGGCGCGGTGTTCACGCTGGCCCCAGTGCTGCTCCTCGCGCAAGCCGTCCTGGCCAAACGGTCCTGGCAGGTACGCAGCGGGTTCCTGGCGCTGGCGGTCGTGTTCTCCGTGCCGAACCTGCTGACCCTCGGCATCGTGCTGGGCACGTCGGCGGCGGCGCACGCCGGCGAGCGGATCCTCGACGTCGACGGGCCTGCGTTCCGCGGCGGGACCGCGTGGGGCGCGGTGATCGGCGGCCTCGTTGCGCTGGCGATCGTCACGATGGGCGTGCTGTACCGCCGTCGCGGTGTCCGGCTCAGGGAGCTGCGGTCGGAGCAGCGCTGATCGGGAGCGCCGCAGAGAGGCGACCGAAGTGCTCGACGTAGGCTTGCCGCATGACCGAGATCGACACCCCGTACGAGGACCTGCTGCGCGACGTGCTCGGAGGCGGAACCCACAAGGGTGACCGGACCGGCACGGGGACGCGCAGCGTGTTCGGGCGGCAGATCCGGTACGACCTGGCCAAGGGCTTCCCGCTGATCACCACCAAGAAGGTGCATCTGAAGTCGGTCGTGTACGAGCTGCTGTGGTTCCTCCGTGGCGACTCCAACGTCCGCTGGCTGCAGGAGCGCGGGGTGAAGATCTGGGACGACTGGGCCGACGAGTCGGGTGAGCTGGGCCCCGTCTACGGTGTCCAGTGGCGCTCCTGGCCCACGCCCGACGGCGGGCACGTGGACCAGATCGCGAAGGTGGTCGAGCAGATCCGCACCAACCCGGACTCGCGGCGGCACGTCGTGACCGCGTGGAACCCCGCCGATGTGGACGACATGGCGCTGCCGCCGTGCCACGCCCTGTTCCAGTTCTACGTCGCCGACGGCAAGCTCAGCTGCCAGCTCTACCAGCGGTCGGCGGACCTGTTCCTCGGCGTGCCGTTCAACATCGCCTCGTACGCGCTGCTCACGCAGATGGTCGCTGCGCAGACCGGGCTCGCCCTCGGCGAGTTCGTGTGGACCGGCGGCGACTGCCACATCTACGACAACCACCTGGAGCAGGTGCGCACACAGCTCGACCGCGACCCGTACCCGTACCCGTCGCTGCGCCTCGCCCCGCGGGAGTCGATCTTCGACTACGAGTTCGAGGACATCGAGGTGCTCGGGTACGTCTCGCACCCCGCCATCAAGGCTCCGATCGCCGTCTGATGATCGGACTCATCTGGGCACAGGCACGCGACGGCGCCGGCCGGCCGGTGATCGGTGCGGGCGGCGACATCCCGTGGCGCGTGCGCGAGGACTTCGCCCGCTTCAAGCGCATCACCGCGGGCCATCCCGTGGTGATGGGACGACTCACCTGGGAGTCGCTGCCGAAGCGCCCGCTGCCCGGCCGCACCAACATCGTCGTCTCGTCGCGCGGCCCGTACGGCGTGCCGGACACGGCGGCAGTGCCCGCCGCGACGCTCGGCGAGGCGCTCGACACGGCCGCGAACGCGCCCGGCGGGGACGAGGTCTGGGTCATCGGCGGTGCGCAGATCTACGGTGAGTCGCTCCCGGTCGCCGACGTGCTGGAGGTGACCGAGGTGAACACGGAGGTCGAGGGCGACGTGTTCGCGCCCGACATCGGCCCCGAGTGGACGGTCGCATCGGAGACCGAGTGGACGACGTCGTCGTCGGGCCTCCGGTTCCGGCACCTCACCTACCGCCGCGGCTGAGCGGGGGACGTGCGCCGGGGTGCGCCGTCCCGGAGGGCTCTGGACGCGACTCCAACGGTGTGCACGCTACCGGCGGCGTGTCGCGTGCAGGCTGTTGGGGTCGTCGGGCTCGGGGCGGTAGGCGGCGTGGAAGGTCCAGCTCTGGTCGGCAGACTCGCCGAACACCTGGGACTGCACGGCCAGCGTGCCGTCCGGCGTCCAGGCGAGACGGGCGCGCCAGGTCGTGAGCTCGTCGCCGAGCAGCGCGCAGCGTACGTCCAGCGTGCCCACGCCGGTCCAGCCGGCCGTGACGACGGCGGGCCGGCCGTCGACCACTGTCTGGACCGGGCGGTCGTAGCGCAGCTCCAGACCCTCGCCGCCGGCCGCGGCCCAGCTGCCGGTGCTGCGCAGCCGGCCGCCGTCGTCGTCCAGCGACAGGACGAGCTCAGCCGGCCCGGGGCCGTCCATGGCGTTCGCGTAGCGGCCCTCGACGGGGCGCGCGTGCGCCCGGTCGTGCGGTGGTGCGGGCCAGGGGAACGCGACGGGGGTCCTGTCCGCGCGGCTGCCCGCTTTGGACCTGACGCCCTCGGTAGCTGCGTCCGCCCGATCGGCCCCGGCAGCGGCGTCGGCCCGGCCGGCGTCGAGCCGGTCGGTGAGCGGATCGACGACGCGTTCCAGGACGTCGTCGAGCAGACGCTCGTGCCCGTTCTCGCACGCCTGGGCGTCCGCGGTGACGGTGACGGCGACGCCGCGGGCGGGGTCGCCGTACACGATCTGGCCACCGAGTCCGAACAGCAGCCAGCTACCCGGGCGCGGCAGCCAGAGCTGGTAGCCGTATCCGCCGCGCAGCACCGCGTCCGAGGTCTCCAGGGTGGTGTCCGCCTGCGGGCTCGTGGCGCCGCGCAGGTAGGCGGCCGGCAGCAGCCGGGCGCCGTCGTGCACGCCGTCGTCGAGCAGGAGGTGTGCCAGGCGCAGCAGGTCACGTGACGTGCAGACCAGCCCCGAGCCGCCGTGCGCGATGCCTTCCGGCCCGGTGAGGAACCGCAGGCCCGGGCTGATGCCCAGCGCGTCGAAGAGGCGCGGGCGCAGGTAGTCCACGAGCGAGGCGCCGGACAGCCGCTCCACGAGCGCGGCCAGCGTGTACGAGGCGCTGGTGTCGTAGGTGAAGACCGTGCCCGGTGGGTGCGTCGGCGGCACGCGGAAGTAGGACTCCAGCCAGCTGCCGTCCGTGCGCTCGTACGTGGTGGACCGGTGCGGGCCGCGCATGGCGAGCAGGTGCTGGATCGTCGTGGCCTCGAGCCACGGGTGGACCGGGCCCAGCTCGGGGAAGTGGCCGGCGACAGGGTCGTCGAGGCTGAGCGCCCCCTCGTCCGCGAGCAGCCCGATCGCCAGGCCCGTCACCGTCTTGGCCACCGAGTACATGCGCTGCGGCGTGTCCAGGCCCACCAGGTCGCTGACGGCGTGCGCCACGGTCTCGCCGCGGATGCTCACCTGGACCGTGTGCAGGGCGATGTCGAGCGCACCCGCCCGGTGGGCGAGGGCGCTGATCAGGTCCTCGGCGAACGCGCTGTCCGGATGCACGGGCACGGGCTCAGGCTCATGCTCTCCTTGGATCGCATGAGCCTGCGGTTCCGCTCCGGGCGCGTGCCTCGTTCCTCGGCCCACTCCCTGCGCTGCACCTCCGGCTCATGCTCTCCCCGTATCGCA
>NZ_JAMTCT010000040.1 GCF_024171995.1 Promicromonospora umidemergens
CAGGAGCCCGGGAAGTGACCGCCGGGCTGGCTCAGCGTGACACCCGGCAGGATCTCGCGGTCGCCCCGCCACAGCTCGACGGCGTCGTCGGACCGGGCCAGCCAGTGCGCGTCGGCCTCGCTGACCAGGATCGGTACCCCGCCGAGCCGGCGGCTCCACTCGACCTGCACGCCGTACATGTGCGGGTGGCTCGCCACGATGTACGCGAGACCGCCCAGGCCCTGGACCGCAGCCACGGCGGCGTCGTCGACGTAGCCCGGGACGTCGAACATCAGGTTCCCCCGCGCCGTCCGGACGACCTTCGCGACGGGACCGATGCCGACGTCGGGCACCGCGCCGAGCCCGAACAGGTCGGGTTCCAGCTCCCTGACGGCGATGCTCTGCCCCTCGGCCGCGAGCTCCTCCAGCGTCGTCCAGCGCTGCCCGTCGGCCGGCACCAGCTCACGTTCGTCGGCGCAGACGGCGCACACGTCGGGCCGGGACTCATGCTCCACGCCACATCTCCGGCAGATCCAGAACGTCATTCGGCCGCCTCCCCTCGTCGGGCCCCGTCATGATGCGCCCGGACCGTAAGCAGAAGTGTTCGGCACGCAGTATCCGCTCGCACTGGGGAAAGCACTGGGAAAGCACTGGGAGACGCACTGGCGACCGCGGCCGATCGTGGGCACGCTGGACCGGAGCCGACGGAGGAGGTCGATGGTGGGCAGCGTCGTGGTCTCTCAGTGCTCGGCGGCCGGCTGCCCCGAGGCGGTGACGGACCCGTGGTGAGGACCGTCGACGCGGTGGTCGTCGGCGCGGGTCCCAACGGGCTGGTCGCGGCGAACGCGCTCGTCGACGCGGGCTGGGACGTCCTGGTGCTCGAGGCGCAGGACACCCTCGGTGGCGCGGTCCGCACCGCCGAGGTCGCGGCGCCCGGGTTCCGCACCGACCTGTTCAGCGCGTTCTACCCGCTCGCGGCCGGCTCGCCCGTGATCCAGGGCCTGCACCTGGAGGACCACGGGCTCTCGTGGTCGCGAGCGCCGTCGGTCCTCGCCCACGCGCTCGACGACGGCGGAGCCGCAGTGCTGCACGCCGAGCCGGAGGACACCGCCGCGGGTCTCGACGAGCTCGGCCCGGGCGACGGCGACGCGTGGATGCGCATGTTCGCCGGCTGGCAGCGCGTGCGCGACCCGCTGCTCGACGCGCTCTTCAGCCCACTGCCCGCCGCCGGTCCGGCGCTGCGGCTGCTTCGGCGGCTGGGCGTCGGCGGAGCGCTGGACCTCGGTCGCCTCGCCGTCCTGCCCGTGCGCCGGCTCGCGGACGAGACGTTCCGCGGTGAGGGCGGCGGGCTCCTGCTGACGGGCAACGCGATGCACTCCGACGTCCCGCCGGATGCTGCAGGCAGCGGACTGTTCGGCTGGCTGCTGGCGATGCTCGGCCAGGACGTGGGCTTCCCCGTTCCGGTGGGCGGCGCCGGATCGCTCGCCGACGCACTCGCCGCACGGGTGCGCGCTGGCGGCGGGGAGATCGTCACCGGGACGCGCGTCGAGCGGGTGCTGGTCGCGGGCAACCGGGCGGTCGGCGTCCGGACCGCGCAGGGCGAGCTCGTCCGTGCCCGGCGCGCGGTGCTCGCGGACGTGACCGCACCCGCCCTGTACCGCGACCTCGTCGGCACCGAGCACCTGCCGCCCCGCCTCGTGCGCGACCTCGGCCGGTTCCAGTGGGACCACCCGACGTTCAAGGTGAACTGGGCGCTCGACCGCCCGCTGCCGTGGACCGCCGAGGGGGCGCGGGGCGCCGGGACGGTGCACCTCGGCGTGGACCGCCGGGGCTTCGTCGACGTCGCCGCCGCCCTGTCGAAGGGCGAGGTCCCCGAGCGGCCGTTCCTCGTCCTGGGACAGATGACGACGTCGGACGCGACGCGCTCTCCCCACGGCACGGAGTCCGCGTGGGCCTATATGCACGTGCCCCACGGCGTCGACTGGACGGCGGACGTCGTCGCCGAGCTGGCGCACCGCATGGAGGAGACCCTCGACCGGGTCGCGCCCGGCTTCCGGAGCACGGTGGTGGGCCGGTCCGTCCAGAGCCCGGGAGACCTCGAGGCGGCGGACGCCAACCTGGTCGGCGGCGCGGTCAACGGCGGGACGTCGGCGGTCCACCAGGAGCTGGTCTTCCGGCCGACGCCGGGGCTCGGCCGGCCCGAGACACCGGTCGAGAGGCTGTACCTCGCGAGCGCGTCGGCCCACCCGGGCGGCGGTGTGCACGGAGCGTGTGGCTGGAACGCGGCGCGCGTCGCGCTCGCCGCGTCGAGCCCGTTCGGCACCCTCCCGCGGGCCCTGGTGCGCAGCGCGTGGGGGCGGCTGCTGCGCGACACGTGACGGAGCCCCGGCTGGGCGGCACCGCGTGTGCCGCCCTCCCGGTCAGCGCGAGGTCAGCGCGAGCGCTGCTCGGGTGCTCGCCGCTCGGCGAGGAAGATGAGCCGGCGCAGCGTCTCGACGTTCCGCGGGCCGATCACAGCGCTGCGCACCGGTCTGGGCAGCAGCGTGCCTGGCCCCTTGTCCGCGTCCTCCGTGACGCGGATCCTGCACCCGCTGCCCCCACGACCCGGCTTCACCTCGATCAGCACGCGTGCCTCGCCGGCGGGCCAGCCCCTCGCCTGCAGCTCGATCGACCGCTCCGGGTCCCAGCCACGGACGACGGTCTCGTCGTCGAGCAAGGCGGGCCACAGGCCGACGGAGTGGAGGATGCGCGCGCCCGGCTCCGGCCACGCCGTGTCGACCGCCCGGATCCGCGCCGTGCCGACCACCCAGCCCGAGTACGTCCAGCCGTCAGCGAGCACGCCGAGGACTGCTCCAGGGGTGCATCGGGCGGCCCGCGTGACGCTCACCATCCCTTGACGGTAGCGAAGTCCCTGGCACTGGCAACCGGCCATCGCCTCGGCCGCGACCGCGCCTCTGATCGCACCTGATCGCTGCTGGGGCACGCGCCGAGGAGCCGGATGCGGGCAACCTCGAAGGTGCCTAAGGTCGACGAGGCGGCTTCGAGACGAGGAGCGAGCCCGACAGAAGGAGCGCCCGATGACCGAGCACCCACTCCTCCGCACCGGCACTCCCGTGCTCCTGCGCAGTGGCCCGGGTCCGTCATGAGGCGGCGCTCCCGGCACCGGACGCGGCCAACGGGTCCGACGACGAGGCCGGACGTCGCCCTCGTCACCGGGGCCTCCAGCGGCATCGGGTTCGCGATGGCGCGCGAGCTCGCACAGCGGGGCTACGGCGTGCTCGTCGTGGCCGAGCGGGGCGTGGACGACGCGGTACGCCAGCTGCGCGAGCACACCGCCGCCCAGGTGACGGGGCTCGAGGTCGACCTCGCCCTGCCCAGCGGCGTCGAGGCGGCCGTCGCCCGTGCCCGGGACCTCGGCGTGCGGACCTTCGTGCTCAACGCGGGCGTCGGCGTCCACGGGCCTTTCCTGCACACACCCCTGCAGGACGAGCTGCGGCTCGTCGACCTCAACGTCCGCTCCGTGGTGCACCTCGCGCACCTCGTCGTCCCCGACCTTATCGCGGCAGGCGCGGGGCGGATCGTCGTCGTCTCGTCGATCGCCGCGACGATGCCGGCCCCGCTCTTCAGCACGTACGCCGCGTCGAAGGCGTTCCTCCGCTCGTTCGCCTGGTCGCTGCGCGGCGAGCTCGCCGGCACGGGCGTCACCGTGACGACGATCCTGCCCTCAGGAACCCGGACGCCGTTCTTCCGCGCGGCCAAGATGGAACGCACCCACATCGGGCGGGCCCCGAAGGCCAGTCCCGCGATGGTGGCCCGCCGCGCGGTCGAGGCTCTCCAGGACGGCCGGGCAGAGGTCGCTACCGGCCTGCAGGCCAAGGCGATGGTCGCGATCGCCCGAGTCCTCCCCCAGCCCGCGCGCGCGGCGTTCCACGGCTGGTTCTATGCGCCGGGCGCGCCGCCGCCCTCGTCTCCCTCTGCTCCTGCCACGTCCTCGGAGTGACGCGGCTCCAGGACGGCGATCACGTCCGCCGCCGAGCACTTCTGCGTGGACGCCATCTCGACGATCCGCCCGGCGACGTCACGCACGGCGACGTTCGTGACGTTCGAGGTGGTGCGCAGACGCTCGAAGGCCTCCTCGGTCTCGATGCCGAGGGAGAAGGCGATGATGCCCTTGGCCTGCTCGATCGGGGCACGTGTCGCGGCCGACGCGCGGATGGACGCCGACGCCGCCTCGCTCGCCCGGGTGCTCACGGCGGCCGTGACATCGACGAAGTAGCCCACCAGCTCGGAGACCTGCCGGGTGCGAGCGTCGCGTCGGCCCCGCCCGATCACCGTCAGCGTCCGCTCGCGCCCCCGCGCGTCCATGATGCGGTGCACGCTGCTGAACGGCTCCCCGGTCACGGCAGCACTCGCGAGCACCCGTGAGACACGGGCTCGGTCCTCCGGATGCTTGTGTGCCAGGACGAGCGTCGTGGTCGGCACCACCTCGCCGGGCTCGAAGCCGTGGATCTGAAAGGTCTCGTCCGACCACCACCACCCCTGTGTGGCGATGCTGTACCGGTACCGTCCGACGACATGGTTCACGCCGAGGGTGAGAGCACGCTCGATCTCCATCGGTTCTGCAGTCATGGGCGCAGGTCTCCTCATCGCTTGATGCGCTGACGAGCCGCGGCCTGACTCTCGACGACCGTAGCGAAGAAGTTCTCCCACCGAAACCCCAGGGTGAAAATTGGCTCTACACAACTACTCGGGCGGCGCGTCCTGCGCGGCGGGACAGCTCGGCGAAGGCGTCCCGCAGCTCGGGCGGACCGATGACCTCGATCTCCGTATCGAACCGGGCCAGCGTGGCGGCCATCGCGGCCCAGGACCACGACCCGATCAACAGCCTGGTCCGAGCGGGACCGAGCTCTTCGACGAGCCCGTCGTCGGCGAACGGAGCCACCCGCGCGGCGGGCAGCTCCAGGATCGCCTCACCGCGGCACGGCCATTCGTCCGCACTCGCGGAACCTTTGAAGCGGGCGGACAGGAACGTCGCGATATCGCCGCCTGGCACCTGCCGGGGTGTGAAGCGCGGCCCATTCGGGACGCGGAGCGTCATCCGGTCGGCACGGTAGATCCGCCAGTCGCCACGTTCCGGTGCCCACCCGACGAGGTACCAGCACCCTTGACGGACCACGAGGTGGTGCGGCTGTACCCGCCGAGCCGGCTGCGGGCCGGCATCATCCGGCGGTCCCGGCGGACGGTAGTCGAACCGCAGCTCCTCCCCCGCCCGGACGGCAGCGCTCAGCGCGACCAGGACGTCGGTGTCGACCTGTGGATCGACGCCGCGCCCGGCTGACTCGACCGCGGTGACCGCGAGGACGTCGACGCGCTGCCGCAGGCGCGAGGGCAGGACCTGCCGCACCGTGGCCAGTGCTCGTGCGGCGGCCTCTTCGATGCCGGCTCCCGTCACGATCGCTATGCGCAACGCCACGGCGAGCGCGATCGCCTGTTCGTCGTCGAACAGCAAGGGCGGCAGCTCGCTGCCCGCCTCGAGCCGGTAACCGCCATCGGGGCCCCTGACCGCCTGGACCGGGTACCCGAGCTCGCGCAGGCGGTCGACGTCGCGGCGGACGGTGCGTTCGCTGACACCGAGCCGGTGGGCGAGCTGCTCCCCCGGCCAGTCGCGGCGGGCCTGCAGCAACGACAGCAGGGAGAGCAGGCGACCGGAGGTCGCCGTCGAGGAGGCGATCGGCATGTCTTCCACACTGCCACGAGTACCGGACGTTCCCTGACCGGAACTGGTGACAGATTGCGGTTCGTCGCCGGAGATCTCCGGCGATGACTTCCACCCGTGAGGACCGGATCACCATGTCGATCAATACTGTTGCCCACCTGAACTTCCACGGCCAGGCCCGTGCCGCCCTCGAGTTCTACCACTCGGTGTTCGGCGGACAGATCACCGTCACCACCTACGGCGACTTCGGCATGCCGGCCGAGCTGCCCGGCGCCACCAAGGTGGTGTTCGGCCAGGTCCTCGCCGACAACGGCTTCCGGCTCATGGCCTACGACGTCCCTGGCCAGGACGTCCCCCTCGCCCAGGGCGAGGGCGCGCCGACCACCCGCCGGGAGAACGGCGTCACTCTCACCGAGGAGCCGTTCTTCCTCTCCGTACGCGGCGAGACGGTCGAGGAGGTCGGCGCACTGTGGGAGCAGCTGGCAGAGGGCGCGACCGTCGTCGAGGCCTACGCCCCGGCTCAGTGGGCGCCCGCCTTCGGGATGCTGACCGACCGCTTCGGCATCACCTGGATCCTCGACGTCGCGGCGGAGTACGTCCAGGCCTGAAGCCGGCTCCGTCCTGCGCCCCTTGCCAGGGACGCGCACCCGCGCATCGCCGACCTAGTGACGCGCGGCGGGCGGAAGATCGCGTCCGATCAGCCGCACGATGGCCACCTCGGTCGCCTCGGCCATGTCGACGGAGCCGGGCTCCAGCAGCCACTGGAGCTGCAGTCCGTCCATGGTCGCGACGATCACCCGGGAGGTGGTCCCGCTGTCGACGTCGGCCGCCACCTCGCCAAGGGCCCGCGCGTCGTCGAGCGCCTCGGCCACGAGGGCCAGCAGGCCCTGGTAGCGGTCGCGGAACCAGCGCTGGGCCGGGTGCTCCGCGGTCACGCTCTCGGCCGCGAGCACGGTGTAGAGCCGCACGATGCCCTCGCGTCCGGCGTTGCGCCGCGTGGTCTCGACCAGGTGGCGCAGGAACGCGAGGCCGCGGGGGCGCTCGCTTCCGAGCTCCTCGATGTCCGTCGAGTCGCGCAGGTCCAGCACCCCGGTGAGCAGGCCGGCCTTGGACGAGAAGTAGTGCAGCACACCGGCCTGGGTCAGCCCGACCCGGTCCGCGATCTCCGCGAGCGACGCGCTCTGGTAGCCGCGTTCCGCGAACGTCTCCATCGCGGTGCGCAGGATCTCGGCCCGGCGCTCCGCGGGAGGGCGCCGCACCCTGGCGCCCCCGGCTTCTCGTGTCATCCGAGCGAGTCTACGGACCCGCCGACGGCGGGCTCGCCCGGCTCTCCTGCCTCTCGGCCGAGACATGTGGATACTCCTACCTACCGAGCACTCGGTAGGTAGGAGTAGGCTCGCCGCAAATTCCACCCACCGAGGGAGTCGCAATGACGCGCACAACTCGCACCGGGTCCGTCCGGCTGTCGCTCGCCACGCTGGGCGTCCTGGCCGTCGGCGCCGCCGGGATCGGGCCGGCCGCAGGGCCGGCCGCCGCCGCCCCCACCAGCGCGCACGTCTGGGTCACCACCGCCGACGGCAGCCGCAGGCTGGCCGACGGCGGAGACGTGCCCTTCGACACCGGCCCGCAGCCCGTCGACATCCGGGTGGACCCGGGCCAGGTGGCCCAGCGCTTCACCGGTGCCGGCGCCTCCGTCACCGAGGCGTCCGCCGCGCTGATCAACGACCTGCCCTCCGCCACCCGCAGCAGCCTGCTGCAGTCGCTGTTCTCCCGCTCCGGGGACGGCATCGGCCTCAACTACCTGCGTCAGCCGCTCGGCAGCACCGACTTCAACTCCGGCGACTTCTACACCTACGAGGACACGCAGGGGCAGTTCAGCATCGCCCGTGACCAGCAGGAGATCTTGCCCGTGCTGCGGCAGGCCCTGGACGTCAACCCCGGCATCCGCTTCATGGGCAGCCCCTGGTCCCCGCCCGCCTGGATGAAGACCGGCGGCTCGCTGAACGGCGGCAGCCTGCGCACCGACCACTACGACGAGTACGCCGACTACCTGGTCCGGACGATCCAGGCCTACGCGCAGCAGGGCGTCACGCTCAGCGACCTCACGGTCCAGAACGAGCCGCTCTTCGCCACGAGCTATCCCTCCATGAGCATGTCCGCCGCCGAGCAGGCGGAGTTCTTCCGGGTGCTCGACGGCGCGCTGACCCGCGCCGGCCTGGGCACGCAGATCTTCGCCTACGACCACAACTGGGACCGGCCCGACTACCCGTTGGAGGTGTTCGCGGGCACGGCGGGCATCGCCCGCGTCGTCGGCGCCGCCTTCCACTGCTACGGCGGCTCGCCCGAAGCCCAGGCCCAGGTCGTGTCGGCAGGCAAGCGCGTCTACTTCACCGAGTGCTCCGGCACCGACAGCGACGACGCGGCGAACACCTTCGGCGACACGCTGGTCTGGCACGCGGAGAACCTCGTGGTGCGGAACATGCGCAACGGCGGCGAGACCGTCATCAGCTGGAACCTCGCGCTCGACCAGGACGGCGGACCGCACCAGGGCCACTGCGGCACGCGCTGCAACGGTGTGGTCGAGATCGCCGGCGACACGGTCACCCGCAACGCGGAGTTCTACGTGCTGGGCCACCTCAGCAAGTTCGTCGACGCCGGCGCCCGCCGCATCGGCTCGACCAGCGAGCAGTCGGGCGGGCTGCAGAACGTCGTCTTCCAGAACCCCGACGGCACCCGCGTCGCGTTCGTCGTGAACGCCTCGTCCGGCAGCCGCACGTTCTCGATCACCGACGAGGGCCGCTCGCTGACCCACACCCTGCCCGGCCGGGCCGTCGCCACCTACACCTGGGACCCCCGGTCGGCCACGATCCCGGCCGACCCGGACCCGTCGGCCTGGTACCAGGTGGCGTCGTCGGTGAGCGGCAAGTGCCTCGACGCCGTCGGCTGGGGCACCGCCGAGGGCACCGGCCTGCAGCAGTGGACCTGCGGCGACGCCGCCCAGGCCAACCAGCGCTGGCGGTTCACGCCCACCACGGACGGCTACTACCAGGTCCTCAACCAGCACGCCGGCAAGGTCTGGGACGTCGACGGCGGCCCGGGCGCCGTCGCGGACGGGGCCCCCGTCCACCTCTGGTCCTACGTCGGCGGGGCCAACCAGCAGTGGCGGCCCACGACAGCCGGCGACGGCCTGACCTTCACCGCGCGGCACAGCGGGTCGTGCCTGACGCTCGGCCCGGCGACCGGCACCGACGGGACACGGCTCACCCAGCAACCCTGCACCGGCGCGGCCACGCAGTCGTTCCGGCTCGTCCAGGTCGGCTGACCCGGCGGGTTCCCTCGTGTCAGCCGCTCACCGGAGATGACCGGAGTCAGCCCAGCGACGCGCTAGCCGCCCGCAGCTCGGCCAGGGCGGCCAGCGCGTAGCCGGCGAGGTCGTCCTCGGCCACGCCGTCGGCCTGGGACCAGGCGGCGTACGCCCTCCCGAAGGCGAGGACGCCGAGCTCGGCGGCGAGCGCCGAGGTCGGTTCGGGGATGCCGCGGGCGACGAGCGCTGCGGCCATGGCCGCGCCGAGGGTGGCGTTCTTCAGGGCGTTGCGCTCCTGGAGCTCGGCGCTGGCGGCGATGGCCGCCTTGAGGCGAGGGGCGAGCTCGCGCTTGTCGGGGCCCATCATGCCTGCCGCCCGCACGAGGCCGGCGGCGACCGCGTCGAGCGGGCTCGCACCCTCCGGAGCTTCGGCGATCCCCGCGGTCAGCAGCGTGCTGAGCGTCTCCTGGCCGGCGGCGAGCAGGTCGCGCTTGTCGGGGAAGTACCGAAAGAAGGTGCTCTTGGTGACGCCGGCGCGCTGGGCGATCTGCGCGACCGTGGTGTCGTCGTACCCCTGCTCGGCGAACAGATCGATCGCCGCAACGACGAGGCGGTCACGCGCGCCGGGTTCCCATCGAGCCATGACCACATCCTACGTGATGGGACTTTTGTCCCATCACAGTGCTACGGTGATGAGACAAGAGTCCCATCACTTCAGGAGAATCCCATGCGCGTCTTTGTCACCGGCGGCACCGGCCAGATCGGCTCGGCCGTGGTCGCCGAGCTCCTCGAGCACGGCCACACGGTCCTCACCCTCGCGCGATCCGACGCCTCGGCACTGGCCGCCGAGCGGGCCGGCGCCGAAGCGTTGCGGGGGTCGCTCACCGATCTGAGCGTCCTGCGCGACGGCGTCGCGCGGGTCGACGGCGTCATCCACCTCGCCTTCGCCAACGACTTCAGCAGCGCCGAGGCGGTCGCACGATCCGTGACCGAGGAGAGCGCAGCGCTCACGACGCTCGGCGAGGAGCTCATCGGCACCGGCCGCCCGCTGGTCACCGTCTCCGGCACGCCGGCCGTGCCGGGCCGTGCTTCCACCGAGGCCGACCCGCTGTCTACCAGCGGGCCCGTCGGCGGCCGGAGCATCGCGGTGCTGGCGGCCCTCGACCTGGCCGCACGCGGTGTCCGCACGTCGGCGATCCGGCTGCCGCGCACCGTGCACAACAAGGGCGACGGCGGTTTCGCCGGGATACTGACCGGCTTCGCGCGGCAGACCGGGGTGTCGGGCTACCCGGGCGACGGCGCGCAGCGCTGGCCCGCCGTGCACACGCTCGACGCGGCGGTGCTGTTCCGGCTCGTCCTGGAGAACGCCGAAGCGGGCACCGCCTGGCACGCCGTGGCCGACGAGGGTGACGCGGTCCGCGACATCGCAGAGGTCATCGGCAGGCGGCTCGGCCTGCCCGTCGCGTCGGTACCCGAGGAGACCTATGGCCCCCTCGGTCCGGTCTTCGCCGCCGACCAGCCCTCCTCCGGCACGCACACCCAGCGGGAGCTCGGCTGGGAACCGACCCATCCTGGGCTGCTGGCGGACCTGGAGAACCTCCAGGCCTGACAGTCAGGCTCCCCGGGCATCCCTTCGGGACCGTGCTTCGAGCGTTCCGGCATGCGCTGCGCCTGGTGCCCGGATCGACCCGGAAATGACGAATGGCCTGAACCTACGACTCGTAGGTTCAGGCCATTCCGATGTCCTGCGACATCACAGGGTCGGGCTGACTGGATTCGAACCAGCGACCCTCTGCTCCCAAAGCAGATGCGCTACCAAGCTGCGCCACAGCCCGTCGTCGGCCAACGCCACCGGCCCGTACGACTCGCGCGGACATCCGTACGCGCGTCAGTCAGATCCTAACGGACCCGCACCGCCACGTCCGAACTCATTCCAGGCGGACGTGTCCATCGGTCCGCGCGGCGAGACACCTCCCGCCACACCTCTGTTACGGAGAAGCCTGCGTCCGTACCTGGTCGAGCAGCCGACCCTGTCGGTGCTGACACGAGCTCCTCTCCCATCGAATCACCAGAACACTCAGGAGACGTCAGGACCTCCAGGCCCGGCACCCTCGAGGCGGACCAGCATCTTGCCGGTGTTGGCACCGGACAGCAGCCCGAGGAACGCCTCCGGAGCATTGCGGATCCCGTCGACGAAGGTCTCCGAGTACGTGAGCCGCCCGGAGGCGACCAGCGGCGCCACCTCGGCGAGGAACTGTTCCCGCAGCCCTGCGTGGTCGAGGACCAGCAGCCCACGCATGGTGAACCGCTTGGCGATGATCTGCCCGAGGTTGCGCGGAGCCGGCGTCGGCTCGGTCGCGTTGTACTGGGAGATCATTCCGCATACCGCGATCCGACCGTGCAGGTTGATCGAGTCGATGGCGGCCTCGAGATGATCGCCGCCGACGTTGTCGAAGTAGACGTCGATGCCGTCGGGGGCGGCGTCCCGCAGCTGGTCACGAACCGGGCCGTCCTTATAGTTGAACGCGACGTCGAAGCCCAGCTCGTCGACGAGGTAGCGCACCTTCTCGGCAGACCCGGCCGAACCGATGACCCGGGCGGCACCCTTGAGCTTCGCGAGCTGCCCGACCACGGAGCCCACCGCGCCGGCGGCGCCCGAGACGAACACGGTGTCGCCGGCCTGGAACTCCGCCGACTCCAGCAGTCCCGCATAGGCCGTCAGCCCCGGCATCCCCAGCACACCGAGGTAGCTCGACAGCGGTGCGACCGATCCGTCCACCTTCAGCGCCTTGGCCGCGTCGACGACGGCGTGCGTGCGCCAGCCCAGCTGGTGCAGCACGTGATCGCCGGGCCGGAAGTCGTCGACAGTGGATTCAATCACCTCACCGACGGCTCCCCCAGACATGACCTTGCCGACCTCGAACGGCGCGACGTAGGACTTCACGTCACGCATGCGGCCACGCATGGCCGGATCGACGCTCATCACGAGGTTGCGCACGAGGATCTGCCCAGGTGCGGGCACTGGAATCTCGGTGTCCACTATCGCGAAGGCGTCGAGCGTGGGAGTTCCGTGTGGACGCGACGCGAGCCGCACCTCGGTCGCCTGGGTCGCTGCGTCAAACGTCATGCTCTTCACCCTAGGGGCCGACGGCCGGGGCGTCGCCTGGGCGGGCGGGCGGGGCGGGCCCCACACCCAGCGCGGTGGGGACAAACGCGCGGCGTTTGCTAAGGTGTGGCCTGCGCCGTGTGTGAAGCACGGCCGTGCGGGCGTAGCTCAATGGTAGAGCTCTAGTCTTCCAAACTAATTACGCGGGTTCGATTCCCGTCGCCCGCTCAGAGTGCGGAAGCCCAGGTCAGAGAGTGTTTCTGACCTGGGCTTCGTGCATTCCGGAGGGGTGGAAGCGGCGCCGAGTGGCCCTTATTGACCCTAAGTCGCTCGCGACGGGGTCAGGACCTGGAGCCGAGATGTCCGCTTCACCCGATCCGCAGGGGCGCGCCCGTGGAGCTACGCGCGCACCTCGAAGCATGTCCCCACGCAGCCGTCGTAACAGCCGTCGTAACAGCCGCCGTTCCTACGGCAACGTCCGTCAGCGCACGCCCGGCCGGTGGGAGGCCAGGTACACCGGACCCGACGGTGTGCGCCGTCCGATTGGCACGTTCGAGTCCGAGAAGGCGGCGAACGCTGCCCTGGCCCGCGTGCTCAGCGACGTCTACCAGGGCACCTACCGCGAACCCGAGACGGGCGACGTGCCCCTGCGCGAGTACGCGCAGCGCTGGCTCGCCACGCGCGACCTGAAGCCCTCCACTCTCGATGGCTATGAACGGTTGCTGCGGCGCTGGATCCTCACGCCGCTACCGAGCCCGGGCGGTGCGCGACAGCTCGACCTCGGCTCGCTCCCCCTGCGGTCGCTGTCGCACACCATGGTGAGCGAGTGGTACGCCGCGCTGCTGGTGGCGACGGCGGAGTCTGCTGCGGAGTGGCTGGCACGTGGCGGCGGGCCCAGCGACGCGGCGCATGTGCGGGCGTGGGCCCGTTCGGCTGGCCTACCGGTGGGCGACTCCGGGCGGATGCCGGCGGCGGTGTGGCAAGCGTGGCGGTCTGCTGGAGAGCCGCGTGCCGCGTCGGTCGAGTCGCGGCATGCCGGGACGGTGACCGGCCGCACTCAGGCGGCGCACGCCTACGCGCTACTGCGGACCATCTGCAGCGACGCCGTCCGCGATCGGCTCATTGAGGCGAACCCGTGCAGCATCCGCGGCGCAGGACAGACCCGGCCGGCGGAACGCGTGGTCCCCGGCGACTCCGTGGTCGACGCGATCGCGGCAGCCTTCGACGGGCCATCCGAGCGGTACCGCGCAGCAGTGATCGTCGCGGCGCACTCCGGTCTCCGGGCGGGCGAGCTGTTCGCGCTCGAACGTCAGCACATCGAGCGGACGCCGCAGGGTGGTGTGCGGCTCAACGTGCGGCAGGCTCTCGTGGACGTGCCGGGCAAGCCGGTCGCGTTCGGCCCGCCCAAGTCCGACGCCGGACGCCGCAAGGTCCATCTCCCGCCCGAAGCGGCGCGTGACCTCCTGGCTCACCTGGACCGGTACACCGCACCCGGTCCGCGGGCGCTGGTGTTCGCGACGGCCGCCGGGCGGCCGGTGCGCGGCGGGAACCGCTCGTCGATGTTCTCTCGCGCCAAGCGGCGTGCTGGGGCGCCGCTTGAGCTCCGCTGGCATGGCCTGCGGCACCTGGCGGCGACCCGCGCCGCCGAAGCAGGGGCGACGCTGGCCGAGCTGCAGCGACGCATCGGGCACTCGACGGTCGCCGCCGCGATGGTCTACCAGCACGCCACCGACGATGGCGACGAGCGGCTGGCGGCACGGATGGCCGAGATCCAGGCTGCGAGGCGGGCGTCGAATGTCGTGGAGTTCCCTGGGCTGAGCGGGTGAGAGCGCCTGCCGCTGCCCGACTCTTTCTGTGGGGCCGGGCAGCGGCGGGTGCTTGGAGGTTCGTGCGCACCTACCTGTCGATGACCGCGATCGGACAGGAGTCAGAGATGGACGCCCAGGGTGTGCTGCCGTTTGCTGTTGACGATCCACTGCTGACGGCGGCCGAGGCCGCCGAGGTGCTGGGAGTGTCTCGCTGGTGGTTCGGCGAGCTGGTGCGCCGGGGCCGCGTCGGGCCGTCTGCGCGAATCGGTGGCCGGCTGCGGGTGCGGCGGTCGGTGCTGGACCGGTACCGGGCCGAGCAAGCGGGCGACCCACAGGACCCGTATCTGACGTACGAAGACATCGGGGTTTATCTCGGCGTCTCTTCGTGGACGGCCGGGGAGCTGGTGCGGCGTGGACTGCTTGCCGGTACTCGGATCGGGCGGCGGGTTGTGGTGCTGCGGTCAGTGGTGGACGCCTATGTCCAAGCCTGCACGCGATGATCTCGGCGACGGGGGCCGGGGTGTCTTCCCTGGTCGTATGGTCCTGCCAAGTTGGCAGAACCATAATTTCCGTTTTGTTCTTCAGGGCCGGAGCGGGCTGTAGCGCGTGTGTCGTTCGGGTAGATGCCCAGGTCACACGGTCGTGCCAAATTGGCACCACCGTGACTGTCCGGATTAGCCGTGATGCCGTCGGCAGCTCGACGCCTGCCGTCCGGCATGCCAGGGCGAACCCGCAGGTCACGCGGTGGTGGCAAATTGCCACCACCGCACATGTCCGAGTTATCCCGCATGCACCGGTCAAGTCCCGGGTAGTGGTGTAGCGGTCGGTGATCCTTGTGGGGTCAGGCGCTGAGTTCGAGGACGGTGTTGACCTCCGTTCCTGTGGTGGGGTTCTGGCGGCAGCGGGTCAGGACTTCGAGGCCGAGGTAGCGGCGTCCTTCGGCCCATTCGTCGGTCTGCTCGGCGAGCACGGCGCCGACGAGGCGGACGATCGCGTTCCTGTTGGGGAAGATGCCCACTGAGTCGGTGCGGCGACGGATCTCGCGGTTGAGGCGTTCGGTCGGGTTGTTCGACCAGATCTGGGACCACACGTCCTTGGGGAAGCCGGTGAACGCGAGGATGTCCGCGCGGGCGGCATCGAGGTGCTCGGCGACGGCGGGCAGCTTGTCGGTCACGTAGTCCAGCAGGCGGTCGAACTGGGCCTGCACGCTTGCGGCGTCGGGCTGGTCGTAAACGCTGTGCAGCATTGCTTTGACCGCGGGCCACAGGCTCTTGGGCGTGATGCTCATCAGGTTCGCCGCGTAGTGCGTGCGGCAGCGTTGCCAGACCGCGCCGGGAAGGTTCGCGGCGATGGACTCGACGAGGCCGGCGTGCGCGTCGGAGACGACCAGACGCACCCCGGCAAGGCCGCGCGCGACCAGATCGGCGAAGAACTCGTTCCAGGCCGACCCGGTCTCGCTGGTCGCGACGCGCATCCCGAGGACCTCACGGTGCCCGTCACCGTTGACACCGGTGGCGAGCAGCACGACCGCGTTAACGACGCGTCCGTTCTCGCGGACCTTCATCGTCAGCGCGTCCGCGGTCACGAACGTGAACGGGCCCGCGTCCCCCAGGGGTCGGTGGCGGAACGCGTCGACCTGCTCATCCAGATCGGTCGCCATCCGGGAGACCT
>NZ_JAMTCT010000041.1 GCF_024171995.1 Promicromonospora umidemergens
TCGGCCTCGGCTACTACCTGGGCATGCTGACTGCCGGCACGGTCTGAGCCGGCCGACCCGGCAGGCCCGCCTGCCGAGACCCAGCTGTCCCAGACCCTCAGGTTGCTCCGGTGACCTGGGGGTCTGACACGTTCGGAGGCACGAGCCGGTCACTCCGGTGACCCGGGTGCCCGGCGCGGACGTACGACAGCGCCGCGTAGAGCGCTCGTTCCGCGTCGCGCACGGCCTCGTAGGCGTCCTGGCAGGCGGCGTACCCCGCGCAGGCGACGTCGAGCACGGCGACAGCGGCCCTGGACGCGGCTTCGGTCCGTTCCGGTTCGGCGCCGACCTCCGCGAGTCCCGCCGCACGCCGCCCGGCGCCGCGAAGATGGGACACCCCCTCCGCATGCCGGGCCTGCCCAGACCCCAGGGCCAAGGCGTAGGCCTCGAGCGCGTCGGCCACGGCAGCGAAGCCCGGCACACCGTCCCGGACGGTCCGCGCGCCGACCCGAAGCGCCACGGGATCCCCTTCCGGCGGGCGGCTGACCGCCGTGTCCCAACCGGACGCGGTGCCCCGCAGGTCGTCGATCAGGCCGCCGACGTGCTCCGGCACACCACTGTGCTCGAACGCCTGGCGGGTACGGCTCAGGACGTTGATCCGGCTCTCGCACAGCGCGATGAGCTCGCGGGCCGTCATGCCGCCGCCCGGTGGGTCGTCGGTCACGTGCCGCCCACCGTCCGCGCCACCGCGGTCGCCGCGTCCGCGTCAACCGTCAAGCTGTCAGCCATACCGCTCCCCTCGAGCATCCCGGTGCACGTCACAGGAATCTCGAAAGCCTACGGACGCGGCGCCCATCGCGACATGGGGAGCCATCCCCATGTCGGTGGAACCCCCTACGCACGAACTCTTGACGCGCCATCCGTCGCCGGGTGAATCTTGTCGGGCCGCGGCTCGGGTCGGGCCGTCCTGGTTGCTCCATCGCTCCACCCCTCCAACGACGGAAGCAAGGACGAGCACAAGGAGTCCCGATGACATCGGTGTCAGCATCCTCCGACCATTCGCGCCGACGCGCCCGCTCAGCACGGCGCGCCGTCGGCTCGGCGACGGCGGTCGCCCTGACCTGCCTCCTGGCCGCGTCCCTCTCCCCGGTCACGCGGGCGGACGCCGCTCCGGCCGAACCCACCACCCGGACGGCGACCACCACCCCGGGCGGTGCCGCGCCGCGAGCGGCAGCCGCACCCGAGGCCGAGATCTGCGACATCCACTGTGACGCCAGGGATCCCGGGACCGCGGCCGGCGATCGTGTGCCGGTGAGCGCGACGGTCCACGGCCGCACCATCAAGCTGCACGTCTCGGACCCCGACGTCATGGGCTGGGGGTCGATCGACGGTGGCCAGGCGGGCGACGAGGTCTGGCTGGACCGGTCGTTCGACGGTGGACGGACCTGGGCGTCGGGCAGCCGGCTCGGCGTCACGACCGTCCCCACTGGCTCCACGGCATGGCGCACGCAGATGTACAACGTGGACGACTGGAACAACCTCGGCGTCGGTGCGCTGCGCGCCTGCGGCAAGGCGGGCGACCGCCCGGAGATCGCCTGCACCGGCTGGGCGCGCAACGACCGCAACGCCGGCAGCCGCTCGACAGAGGCCGCCACCGCGCTGATGATGCTGTGGGACCGGAACACCGGCCTGTTCGAGACCAACGGCTGGTGGACGGGTGCAAACGCGCTGACCGCCGTCATCGACAACGCCCGGATCAGCGGGATGGGCAGCTACCGCTACGTGATCGCGCAGACCTACGACAAGAACGTCGACGCGCGCGAGGGCCAGTTCCGCAACGAGTACCTGGACGACACCGGCTGGTGGGGCCTCGCCTGGATCGCCGCCTACGACCTGACCGGCGACAGCCGGTACCTGAACACCGCCCGGGCCGACGCCGACCACATGCGTGCCTACTGGACCGACAAGTGCGGCGGCGGCGTCCAGTGGAACACCGGCATCGCGTACAAGAACGCCATCACCAACGAGCTGTACATCCAGCTCAACGCGGCGCTGCACAACCGCATCCCTGGCGACACCACCTATCTCCAGCGAGCACAGCAGGGGTGGGACTGGTTCCGGGCCAGCGGCATGATCAACTCCGGCGACCTGATCAACGACGGGCTGAACGACTCCTGCGCCAACAACGGGCAGCCCACGTGGACGTACAACCAGGGCGTGGTCCTGGGGGCCCTCGCAGAGCTGCACCGGGCCACCGGCGACGCGTCCCTGCTCAGCACCGCACGCACGCTGGCCGACGCCTCGACCAGCTCCACCTACCTCAACCCCGGCGGGGTGCTGCGCGAGGTGAACGAGGGCGACGACTGCAACAGCGACGGCGCCTCCTTCAAGGGCGCCTACGTCCGTGGTCTCGGCAAGCTGAACGCCGCGCTGGGCGACCGCCCGTACAGCGGCTACCTCGACCGGCAGGCCGACACCGCGTACGCCGACGACCGCGACTCTCTCGGTATGTACGGCCCGCACTGGAACGGCCCGCGCGTCCCTGTGACAGCGGGACACGGCTGCCAGCACGGCGCGCTGGACCTGTTCAACGCGGCGCAGGCGAGCTGAGACCCCGACGAGTCGGGCCCACAGGCCACCCGTCTGACCTGTGGGCCTGCCCGGGACGTGGCCTCGTGGCAAATCACCTTGCCGCGCCTGGGAGAATGAGGGGTTGTGAGTACCGAGCCTTCTTCCACCTCAGTGTCCGACGGCGATCGCGGCCGCCCGGGCGGAGGCCGGAACCGTCGCCGCGGGGCAGGCAAGCAGACGGACAGACAGGACCGCCGTCCCCGGCGTACCGGGCCGCAGCGCGTCTCGACGGCCCAGCTCGAGGCGGCGGCCGCCAAGCGGGCCGCCGTCGAGGTGCCGCCCATCACCTACCCGGCGCAGCTGCCCGTCTCCGCGCGCCGCGCGGACATCTCCGCCGCGATCCGCGACAACCAGGTGGTGATCGTGGCCGGCGAGACCGGCTCCGGCAAGACGACGCAGATCCCGAAGATCGCGCTCGATCTGGGACGTGGGCGCCAGGGCCAGATCGGGCACACGCAACCTCGTCGGCTGGCGGCGCGCACGGTCGCGGAGCGGATCGCCGAGGAGCTCGGCACCCAGCTCGGCGGCGTGGTCGGCTACCAGGTCCGGTTCACCGACCAGTCCAGCGAGGACACGCTGGTCAAGGTCATGACCGACGGCATCCTGCTCGCCCAGATCCAGCGCGACCCGCAGCTGCTCGCCTACGACACGATCATCATCGACGAGGCGCACGAGCGGTCCCTGAACATCGACTTCCTGCTCGGCTACCTGTCGCGGCTGCTCCCCCAGCGGCCCGAGCTCAAGCTGATCATCACGTCGGCCACCATCGACTCGGAGCGGTTCGCCGCGCACTTCTCCCCCGCCGCCCTGGCTGGGCGGGGCGGTGCGCCGGACTACGTCACCGACGTGCTCCCCGCCCTCGCACCGATCGTCGAGGTCTCCGGCCGCACCTTCCCGGTAGAGATCCGCTACCGCCCGCTGTCGCCGGACGACGGTGAGGCGGCTACGGAGGGCGCGCGACCGGCGCCGGGCAGCCCGAAGAAGAAGGGCAGGGCGCGGGGCAGCGAGGAGAAGGACCTCGTCACCGGCATCGTCGAGGCCTGCGACGAGCTGCTGCGCGAGGGCAACGGCGACATCCTCGTGTTCCTCTCGGGTGAGCGCGAGATCCACGACACCGCCGACGGGCTCGCCGGGCACCTCAAGGAGCGTGCCCGGGACCCGAAGCATCCGCAGCACGTCGAGATCCTGCCGCTATATGCCCGGCTGTCGAGCGCCGAGCAGCACCGGGTGTTCCAGCAGCACGCCTCGCGGCGCATCGTGCTGGCGACCAACGTCGCGGAGACGTCGCTGACCGTCCCGGGGATCCACTACGTGGTGGACCCCGGCACGGCCCGCATCAGCCGCTACTCCAAGCAGACCAAGGTGCAGCGGCTCCCCATCGAGCCGGTGTCGCAGGCCTCCGCCAACCAGCGCAGCGGCCGTTCGGGCCGTGTCGCCGACGGCATAGCGATCCGCCTCTACTCGGAGGAGGACTTCGACGGCCGCCCCGAGTTCACCGAGCCCGAGATCCTGCGGACGTCCCTGGCGTCGGTGCTGCTGCAGATGATCTCCGTCGGTGTGGTCGGCACGCCCGACGACGTCGCCCGCTTCCCCTTCGTCGAGCCGCCGGACACGCGCGCGATCCGCGACGGCGTCCAGCTGCTCACGGAGCTCGGCGCCCTGGAGGAGGTCGACGGGGTCACCCGGCTCACCGACGTCGGCCGCACGCTCGCCCAGCTCCCCATGGACCCGCGCCTGGCCCGCATGGTCCTCGAGGGCTCGCGGCACGGCGTGGCCCGCGAGGTAGCGATCGTCGCGGCAGCGCTGTCGATCCAGGACCCCCGCGAGCGCCCGGCCGAGCAGCGTGCGCAGGCCGACCAGCAGCACGCCCGGTTCGCCGACCCGCGGTCCGACTTCCTCACGTACCTCAACCTCTGGGAGTACGTGCGGGAGCAGCAGCACCTGCTGTCCGGCTCGGCGTTCCGCCGGCAGTGCAAGGCCGAGTACCTGAACTTCCTGCGCATCCGTGAATGGCAGGACGTCGTCGCCCAGCTCCGCGAGATGTCGAGGCCCCTGGGCATCGAGATGTCGTTCCAGCCGCGTCACCGCCCAGCGTCCGACGACGCTCGGTCGGGTCCGGTGGAGGGCGGCGATACCTCTGCGGGCGAGTCGCCTTCGTATCGGCAGATGTGGGACGAGGACACGATTCACAAGTCGCTGCTCGCCGGGCTGCTGTCGCAGCTCGGGATGCAGGACAGCGGTGAGGTGAAGGCGTCCGCCGTCGCGCACCTGCGTGGGGCCCAGCGCGAGGTGGCGCTGAAGCGCGCCAAGAAGCAGGCCCGTAACGAGTACATCGGCGCGCGCGGGGCGCGGTTCGCGATCTTCCCCGGTTCCCCGCTGTCGAAGAAGCCGCCGGTGTGGATCATGGCGGGCGAGCTCGTCGAGACCAGCCGCCTGTGGGCACGCGACGTGGCCCGCATCCAGCCCGAGTGGGCCGAGGACCTGGCCGGGGAGCTCGCCAAGCACACCTACTCGGACCCGCACTGGTCGTCCAAGCAGGGCGCGGCCATGTGTACCGAGAAGGTGCTCCTGTACGGGGTCCCCATCGTCTCCGACCGTCGCGTGCTCTACGCGAAGGTGGATCCCGAGGCGGCACGCGAGATGTTCGTGCGGCACGCGCTCGTGGAGGGCGAGTGGACCACGCACCACCGGTTCTTCCACGACAACCGTGCGCTCCTGGAGGAGGCCGGCGAGCTCGAGGCCCGCTCGAGGCAGCGCGGCCTGGTCGCCGACGAGGACGACCTCTTCGCCTTCTACGACGAGCGCGTCCCCGACTCCGTGGTTTCCGCCGCGCACTTCGACCGCTGGTGGTCGCGCGCGCGCAAGGAGACGCCGGACCTGCTCGCCTTCACGATGGAGCAGCTCGTCGGTGACGCGTCCGTCGACGCCTCGGAGTTCCCCGAGAAGTGGCCACAGGGTGAGCTCTCCCTTCCGCTCACCTACCAGTTCCAGCCCGGGTCCGACGCCGACGGCGTCACCGTGCACGTCCCCGTCGCCGTGCTCGCGCGAGTGGTGCCGGACGGGTTCGACTGGATGGTGCCGGGGCTCCTCGAAGAGCTGACCATCGCGACCATCAAGTCACTGCCCAAGGCGGTGCGGCGCGAGCTGGTGCCTGCGCCGGACGTCGCGCGCGAGGTCGTCGCCTGGATCCGTGCGGAGTGCCCTGCCTGGGACGACGTCGTCCGGGCCGGCGACATGGCGGAGTCCTACGTCGGCGCGTTCACGCGGGCGGTCCGGGTGCTCCGCGACGTCGTGGTGCCGCCAGAGGTCTGGGACGACGAGCGGGTCGCGCGCCTCCCCGGACACCTTCGGATGACCTTCCGGGTCATCGAGGAGCGTGGGCGGGGTCGTGATGCGTCGTCGATCGTGCTGGACGAGTCGAAGGATCTGTTGCTGCTGCAGCGCAAGCTGGCTTCGCGTGCTGAGGCTGCTGTGCGGTCTGCTGTGCGGGGGGCTGTCGGGGCGGCTCTTGCGGAGGCTCGTTCTGCTGGGTCTGATCTAGCTGGGGCGGGCGCGGAAGGCGAAGACCCTCGCGCGGACGCGTTCACGGGCCCCAGGGGGCCCTCCACTTCGGGAAGGAATACGTCCGCGCGAGGGTCTTCGCCTTCCGCGCCCTCCGTAGGCCCGTCACCTTTGGGGGTGGGCAGCAGCTCCAGTCGGGGGGTGGTTGGCGGGGGTGTCGGCGTCGGAGCCTCCGCTGGTGCTGGGGATGCTGGTGGTGCTGTTGTTGGCGAGCAGACTGGGCTGACCTCTTGGCCCACCGGGTTGCCTGATGGCGAGGTGCTGCCGGTTTCCGTGGCTACCGATGTGGGAGCCGGAGTCGTGGTGCGGGGGTTCCCCGCGCTGGTGGAGGAGCGTTCTGCCAAGGTGAAGGGGCAGGCTCGGTCTGTCGGGGTGTCGCTTCGGATCCTGGCTGATGAGAGCGCCCAGGCCTCCGTGCATGCTGCGGGGGTGCGGCGGCTGCTGGTGTCCGAGGCCGGGCTTGGTACCGGGCGTGTGACGTCGCGGTGGACCGGGACGCAGTCGCTGACGATGGCGGCGTCACCGTACCCGAGTACCGAGGCGCTGGTGGCTGATCTGCAGCTGGCGGCGGTCGTCTCGCTGACCTCTGCCGGGGACTCGGCGCGCTACGACACGCCGCCCGGCGGGCTGGACGCGGCGTCCGTGCGGTCCGCCGCGGCCTACGCCGACGCGCTGGCGTTCGTGCGGAAGCACCTGGAGGACGAGGTGTACCGCGTCGTCGGCCACGTGGTGGCCGCACTGTCGGCGAGCCGGACGCTCGAGTCGGAGATCCGCGCGTCGGGCAGCCTCGCCCTCCTGAACACGCTCCAGAACCTCCGCGAGCACCGCGTGAGCCTGGTCCACGACGGGTTCGTGTCCGCGACGCCGCCGCGGCGGCTGCCGCACCTGGCCCGCTACCTGCGCGCGGACTCGCACCGTCTGACGAAGGCCACGGAGAACCCGGCGCGGGACGCCGACCTCGCCTGGCGGATCGGCGACGTGACGGCCGCCTACGAGAAGGCGCAGGCGACGTACGTGGCAGGCTCCCCCGACGCCGCGCGCGCCGCCGAGCTGGCCGACGTGCGATGGATGCTGGAGGAGCTGCGCGTCTCCCTGTTCGCGCAACAGCTCGGCACGGACGGCCCGGTCAGCGAGAAGCGGATCCGGAAGGTGCTGGCACCGGCCGGCTGGTGACGTCCGCCGGTCCGGGCGAAGGGAGCCGGGTGCGCTCCGTGAGACCCCCGTCACAGCTCCCTGGCGATTCCCAGGGCCCATTCAGGGCCCCGACCGGGGGATCACCGGATACCGGGGGCGCCGCGTCCCGCGTAGCGTCGAAGACATGAGCACACAGAAGCTTTCTCGCCCGCGTCAGGGGCGCATGATCGCCGGCGTCTGCGCCGGCGTCGCCCGCCGATTCGGTTGGGACCCCACTCTGGTGCGGGTCCTCACCGTCGTGTCCTTCCTCATCCCCGGACCGCAGTTCATCGCGTACCTCGCGTTCTGGGTCCTCATGCCGAACGACCCCGCGTAGCCCGACGCACCTTCGACACGCCGGACCCGGGTTTTCACCCGGGCCTCTGGCGTGTCGTCGCGTGTTCTGCAAGGCTTGCAGCAAGATCCGGAAACGGCCGTGCAATGCCGCACGCACCCAGCCCGGGACCACGCCCGCAAGGAGCCGCAATGACGCGCCATCCGAACGTGCCCCGACGTCTGCTCGCCACCCTGACGACGTTTGCCACCGCCCTCACCCTCGGGCTGGTCGCCACCACGGCCACGCCCACAGCGGAACCGGCCCGGGCCGCGACCCCCGCGCACGGCGACGGGGACGTCATCCTCAACCTGTTCCAGTGGACCTGGGACGCCGTCGCCGCGGAGTGCGCCGACGTCGTCGGCCCGGCCGGGTTCGGCTACGTGCAGGTCTCGCCGCCGATGGAGCACATCCGCGGCACGCAGTGGTGGACGTCGTACCAGCCGGTGAGCTACCGGATCGAGTCGAAGCTCGGCACCCGCGCCGAGTTCGCGAACATGGTCGCCACCTGCGACGCCGCAGGGGTAGGCGTGATCGCCGACGCCGTCGTGAACCACATGGCAGGGGCCGGCCAGTCGGGTACCGGGGTGGCCGGCACCCAGTTCTCGGACGACAGCTTCGCCGGTACCTACGGGGGGCAGGACTTCAACGACTGCCGCAGCAACATCGCCGACTACACGAACCGCTGGGAGGTCCAGAACTGCCGCCTGGTCGCGCTGCAGGACCTGCGCACGGGCTCCGACTACGTCCGCGGCAGGCTCGCCGCGTACCTCGACGACCTGGTCTCGCTCGGCGTCGACGGGTTCCGGATCGATGCGTCGAAGCACGTCCCGGCGTCGGACCTGGAGGCGGTCAAGGCGCGGATGAGCAACCCGAACGTGTTCTGGGTGCACGAGGTGATCGGCGCCCCCGGCGAGCCGATCCAGCCCTCCGAGTACCTGGGCAGCGGCGACTCGCACGAGTTCAACTACGCGCGCCAGCTCAAGCACGACTTCGACGGGCAGATCAAGAACCTGCGGTTCATCGGCGACGGCAAGCTGCAGTCCGGCCGGGCCGGCGTATTCGTGGACAACCACGACACCGAGCGCAACGGCGAGTCCATGAACTACAAGTGGGGCGCCAAGTACGTGCTGGCCAACACGTTCCTGCTGTCGTGGCCGTACGGGTCGCCCACCGTGTACTCGGGCTACGAGTTCTCGAACCACGACGCCGGCGCGCCCGGCGCCACCGCGACCACCGTCCCCGACGCTACCTGCGGCGCCGGGCAGTGGACCTGCACGCAGCGCTGGCCGGAGATCCGCGGCATGGTCGGCTTCCACAACGCGGTGGCCGGCACCCAGGTCACGAACTGGTGGGACGACGGTGGCAACCTCGTCACCTACGGCCGCGGCAGCCGGGGTCACGTGGTGCTGAACAACACGGCGTCGGCCGTGCAGCGCTCGTTCCAGACGTCGCTGCCCGCCGGTACCTACTGCGACGTCGTGGCGTCCTCGAGCTGCTCGGTGACGCGCACCGTCAACGGGGACGGCTGGTTCACGGCGTCGGTCCCTGCGTACGGCGCCCTGGCCATCCACGTGAACGCCCGCGGCTAGGGCCAAAGATCCTTGTTGTGGGCGTGACCGTTGCGCGTAGGTGCCGGTTTCAGGCGCAACGATCACGCCCACAACAAAGAGGTCGTCAGCGGAACAGGTGGCGGGTTCTGCCCAGGTCCAGGAAGACGGTCTCGCCCGTCGCGTCCTGGACGCCGTCGTTGTCCGTCACGGCGTACACGTGGCCGTCGCCGCCGATCGTGAGGCCCTCGAGCTTCTCCTGCGTCCAGCCGTTTGTCGCGCGCAGTGCGGGCAGGACGTCGATCGCGAGCTCCTTGTCGAGCATCGAGACCTTTCCTGGCCGCGGGTCGCGCTTCGGCAGGTCCACCTCGTACACGGCCTTGAGCTCAGCGGCCGGCCCGTTGAGCTTGTCCCGCTCGATGACCGCGAGCGTGTCCCGGTCCACCACCGTGACCTCGGACAGGCCCACCCAGTCGCCGTCGGCCGACGGCGCGGACAGCGGGTAGCCGAACCAGGTCCACTCGCCGGCCGCGACGTCGTACCGTCCGATGCGGGCGTAGCCGTCCACGCCGTCGTCGCTGGTCAGACCGCGCTGCAGGGCGACGAACAGGTGCTCGCCCGTCCGGTCGACGGTCCCCGTCACGCCCTCGATGCCCCACTTGCCGAGGCCGGCGGCGACGTCGTCGGGCAGGCTCACGCGCTCCTGTACCCGGCCCGACGCCGACACGCGCACCAGCGCGTTCTCGGGCCCGGTCTCACCTTCGACGCCGAGCCAGAAGCCGCCGCCCGCCTTGCCCTTTGCCGACGGCCGGGCCCAGATGCCCTCGGCGTCCAGACCGACCGGCGAGCCGCTCTCCGTGACGACGATCTCGCGGTCGATCACCGCAGGTCCGGCCTTCTTGCCGCGCTGGCCGGCGGTCGAGACGGAGAGGATCGACGTCGGCGACATCGCGGCGTCGGTCACGGTCCAGAGGCGATCCCGCTTCTTCGGGTCGGCGGAGAGAGCGCCGAGCGCGGTCCAGCCGATGGGCTTGCCCGCCGTCCCGCGGGACGACGCGGAGACGAGCGAGGGAAACGCCGGCGTTCCCGCGGCTGAGGAGTGAGCTTGCGAGCCCCGCAAAGCTGCGGCAGACAGCCCAGCGTCACGGGCGTACCGCTGCCCCTTGCCGAACACGGACACCGAGGCGCGGACGCCGTCCTCGGCCGAGTCCTCCTCGGAGGACACGACGAGCAGGTTCCGCGACGGCACCGGCAGCAGCCCTTCCGGGCCGTTGGTCGTGGCCAGGACCTGCACGAACCGCGGGGAAGCCGGGTCGGACAGGTCGTAGACGGCCACGAAGTTGGACCGCTCGGAGCCCACGAACGCGTAGCGGACGCCATCGAGGGTCGCTACCGCGAGACCCTCGATCTCCACGCCCTTCTTGCCCGCACGATCGTCGTTGTGCAGGCCGACGCGCACCGCGAGCTCCTCGAGCCCAGCACCCGCGTCCCACACGACGTCGCCCGTCGCGGCCTCGAAGACCGTCCAGCCGCGCGTGCCGCCCTTCCAGTCGCCCTCGTTCGCGGTGGCGAGGTGCTCGTCGTCCACCCAGCCGAGCGCGTCGGGCTCGCGCGGGGCCGCTTCGACGGAGCCGGTCTGGTCGACGGCGCCGTCGTCGTCGACGTCCACACCCTCCAGGGCGACCTCGCCCGCCGAGAACACGTTCTCGAGCTCCCCGGACACGACGTCGAGCACGGCGACGCCGTTGTTCTCCTGGAGCGTCACCGCGACCTTGGTGTCGGACGGGTTGATCGCCACGTACTCCGGCTCGGCGTCCTGCGGGGTGTCGAGGCCGGCCGCGGAGAGCGCCGCGACGTCGAGCGTGACGGGGCGGGCCCGCCAGGCCTCGGGGTCGGTGCCCGGGAGGTCCACGAACTGCAGGAATCCGGCGGGCGCCTGCGGAAGATCGCCCTCCTCGCCCGCGTCGGTGTCGGCCAGGACGTCCTCGTCCCGCTGGTTCTCCATGGCGATGACGGCGTGGGCGCCGTCCTGCGTGACCGCGATCGAGTCGGGCTGGCCGCCCAGGTCGATCGAGCGAACGCGGGTGCGTGTGGCGAGGTCGACGACGTCCAGGCGGCCGGACGGTGCGGTGAAGGACGTCGAGCTGTCGACCACGACGAGCACGTACTTGCCGACGACGGCGACCGACGTCGGTTCGTCGTGCTCCGAACCGAGCTCGGCGAGCGACAGGGCGCCGAGGCCCCGCGGTGCGGCAGGGTCGCTGATGTCGACGAACCCGATGCGACGCGCGGCGGCGTCGGTGTGGATCAGGGTGTTGCCGTCCTCGCTGACGGCGGAGATCTCGGCGACCGTCTCGTCCGCTGGGTCGGTGCCGGCGGGGGCGTTCTGGAAGACGGGGTACGTGGCGAGGCGGTGGAAGGTCTCGCGGGGCTTGGCCGAGGCGAACCCGCTGGTCGAGCCTGTCGAGACCCCGAACCCGCTGGTCGAGCCTGTCGAGAACCCGGTCTCGACCGGCTCGACCCGCTGGTCGGCGAGTGCCGGGAACGCGCTCAGCCCCAGTGCGAGGGCGGCGCCGGAGGCGATGAAGGCCGCATAGCGGCGGTTGAGGGACACACGGGGCAGGGTGGCCTCGACCTGTGGCAGGCGGGCCGACCTTCGATGACACCGAGATGTCCGCTACATGAACTTCAAAAGCGGCCGCCTGCGTTCAGACGTCGTCCCGCGCCACAAGGATCCAGACGTCTGACTCCTCCGTGCAGATCAGTCGTGATGCCATTCGAACTGGTCGAGCCATTCCTTAAGCACGTCGTCCTTCCTCCGGATGTGCCGCCGTGGGCGACGAGAAGCCGCTAAAAGCACCATTCTGGAGAGTAAGTTCCTTTTCACGGTGCAATCTTGGCGACATCACTACTCTGTCAGGCGAGAGATCTTCAGCGCTACATCTCGGATCTCGTCGGCGTCAAAACCAGTCCGAAGGAAGATCTCCCGATCCCCCATCAGCGCGACGAGATGGTCCGATACCGGTCGAAAGTACTGTGCATCGTCGAGCACAAATATAGTCGCAGGCTCCTCGTCGTCAGCGACCGACGGCAGTCGCAGCACCAGGTTGCCGTCAACTACCTCGACGCCAGCGCCCTCATCCGGCGAACCGGTGCGCATCGCGGCGCGCAGAGATCGTAGGTTGGTCGTCCACTCTTCGACGACTGGCCGCGTCGTACCGATCGAGTCCAGGTCCTCGTCGGGTATGACGTTGAATTCCTTCGCCGCTTGAAACAGTGCACGAACTGCCTCAGATCCGAAACTATTCGAGATCATTGTCAAAGTAGTCCTTGCCGTTCGTGGGTGTGAAGACAGTTCCACCGGCGCCTTCTTCGATGAAGATAGCGCCCTTGTCCGGATCCCAGTGGGCCGCGCGCCCACTTGCCAGGGTTCACACGCCGAGGTTGCTCACCTCGAAGCTCTCCAGGGTTTCTTGAACGGCTTCTGGGAAGCGATCGGCAAGTCCTCCTGCAAGCCCTCGATGTATTCAGCTGCCCACGGCTGGTCCCAGGACCGAGCTGAGATGACCCGGGCGATAGAATCTGCAGGCGCGAGGCCTAGTGCAGAGATCTCGGCGATCGCATTGAGTTGCGACTCGAGCGCTGTTTCCGAGTCTTCGAGGGCGATCATCGAATCGAGGCTTCGACTGAGTACAGCAGCGAACTGGGGATCGAGAGTTTCCGACACCCATCCTGCGACCTTCTCGGCCGCAAGTTCCCGCTCCTTGTCCGCGGAGGATGCGATCTCTGCCACCAGTGCCCTGATGTTCTGTGGTTCGAATGCGATGTGAATCCCTTGCTAGTTCCAGGGAAGGCGTACGTCGCTCGGCCACGGGATGTGCGTGGCGTTCGCCTGTTCTGGGTTGTAGTTCGGGCTATTCGGATTGTGCGCCTGAGGTTGCGTAAATCCGCCGCCGGTGATCGCGATGCCCGTCATGGCGAACGGTGGAACCGAGCGTCCAGCTATAGCGCCAGTAGCGCAGGATCGAGTTGTGCACTGGACCAGAGGACACCGTTTCCATCCAGCACCCACGTCACCTGGGACCGCGCCGCAGCGACCGTCCGAACCCATTCAACGAATTGCTCGGTCGAACGACACTCAGCCCAGCACGACGTCGACGTACTAAATTCCGGAAGATCATTGACGTCGCCCTTGATCTCCTCGGGCTCCTCGTTCAGATCGTACTCGAACTCCGAGCCCAGGTTTCCGTACACAGTAAAAAGCGTCCCGTCGGTGCCACTGACCTGCGCAACGTTATCTCCGGATGTGCCGCCGTGGGCGACAAGAACCCGCTCTATTTGAGTGTACAGCTCTTCTTCTTCCGAAACAATAAAAGCACCCTTCATCGAAAAATCAACTCCTCATCATGGTGTAATCCGGGCGATAAGGTCCGCCGTGTTAGTGAAAATTTCGTTCCCCTTGCGGGCGGCATCCGCGATCGCTGCGGGCTTGGGGGTGTCCGGGGCGAATCCGATACAGTCACGCCCCGTAGTGTCCTTCGTTTTCTCGATCTGCCCGCCGAGACCCCTTGCGTTATCCTTTTTCACCTGAATAACTATTCCGTCGTTGAGTTCGATATCGACTTCTCTCTTCAGACCCGTGTTTGGCCCACTAGTCATGTCGACATAGTCGTTGACCTTCTTGACGCGTCCTGGGAATGCTGCATCGATATCGTTAGCCAGTTTACCTACATGCGCATCCGTCGAAGTCCAGACCTTCGGGGCGGACCCGCCGTGGGTGTTGTGGACCAGGACGGGTGTGTCGCCGGCGTGGACGTAGTAGTTGTGGTTGTTCTCGACGTGGAAGTTGTAGACGTTCTCGATGTCCGCGAGGTCGCGTTCCTCTACCTCGACCGCTTCCAGGACGGTGGTGCCGTCCGGAGTGATCAGCACGTCGCCGGGGCGCAGGTTGCCGGCCATCTGCCAGCCCCGCCCGTGGACCATGAACGGGTGCTCGGCCGTCGTGGAGACCACGGATCCGTTGATGGTCAGGTGATGCAGGGCGACGGTCTGGTGCACGAACGTCTCGGCGACCAGCTGTAGCTCCTCCAGACCCGTGGCGAGGTTCCGGGTCCAGACCTTGTCCCCGGCCCGGATGTCTTCGATGGGCTTGGTGCCGTCCGCGGTCAGGACCGGGGTGCCGGCCACGAAACAGGTACTGAACCCGAGCTTGCAGTTCTTGCCCGATCTCAGCCCCTGCTTGACCGCGGTCTTGCTGACGCCCTTGGCGAGCCCGGTCGCGGCCTTCGCCGCGGCACCCAGACCGATCAACGACAGGGCAGCGCCTGCGATTGCCAGGCCGGCCTCGGCCCAGGAGCGCTCACCCGTGGCGGCCAGGGTGATGTTCGCGACCGCACTGACGATCGCCGCCACCGCCGCTATGACGATCAGCACCCCAGCAAGCGCGGTGCCGACCACTGGGATGAACGCGACGATGATCGCGAGGATCCCGGCGATGGTGGAGATCATGTCGGCGATGTCCGCGATCGCGGCGACGAGCTTGGAACCCCAGTTGTCCCACCACCCATCATTCAGATCATCGGAGGAGGTGATCTCCTCGATCTGGTCGACCGCATGCTCCGCCGCCCGATCCCGATCCGACACGGCCGACTCCACGGTGGACTTCGCGGAGGAGAGTACCCCGGCGGCTTGGTCCGCGTCGCCGCCGGCCTGCTGTGCTTTTTGCTCGTATTCGGCTTTCTCGGTCTCGTCCTTCGCGCCATCGGCGAGGTCCTGCCACCGGTCCTTCGACCCCGCAGCCGCCT
>NZ_JAMTCT010000042.1 GCF_024171995.1 Promicromonospora umidemergens
GTCTGGGACAGCTGGGTCTCGGCAGGCGGGCCTGCCGGGTCGGCCGGCTCAGACCGTGCCGGCAGTCAGCATGCCCAGGTAGTAGCCGAGGCCGACCAGGGCAAGGGCGCCGATGGTCTCGATGATGGCGAGCGCGAGGCCCCAGCGTGCGAGCCACAGGTCGAAGCCCTCCTTGCCGGCGCGGGCGACGGCGATCGCGTTCAGGATGACGCCGATGACCGGCAGCGCGGCGAGGAAGAAGGTGAGGAGGCTGAAGACCGTGGTCTGCGGGTCCTCCTCCACGGCCTCGGCGGAGGTGGCCGGGACGACGACGGCGGTCTCGGTCGAGGCAGGGGTGGCCACGGCCACGGCCGCCTCGGTGACGGCCTCCGCGGGGGTCGCCGCGACTGGGGTCTCGGTGGCCACGGCCTGTGCCTCAGCGACCGATGCCTCGGTCCCGGCCTTCGCCTCGGAGGTCACCTCCGACGCGGCAGGCTCTGTCTCCACGACCTTGGTGGCGGTCGCCGCCGCGTTCTCGTCGACAGCGGCCTCGGGCGTCGTGGTGTCGGGCGTGGTCATGGTGGTGGTGCTCCCCTGGTTGGAGGTGTTGGCAAATGTCAGGCCATATTGTGGAGTATCCGAATGGTCTTGGATAGACCAGCACCGGCCGTCGAAGCGGCGGAGGCCGCCGCCCCCCGGGGAGCGGCAGCCTCCGCGCTGCTGGTGACGCTGGTGGGCGTCGTACGACGCCGGGGCCGGTCTCGGTCACATGGTCGGCACGGCGAGCGCCGCCCAGACGCCGGCGGCGACCAGTGCGAGGTACAGCACCGTGAAGACGATCGAGAGGCCGAGGCCCCACTTCGAGAGCTTGCTGTCGAAACCCGCCTTGCCGGCCTTCGAGACGGCGATCCACGAGAGGACGATCCCGATCGGTGGCGCGATGAAAGCAAGGATGAAGCCCACGATGGCCAGGGTGTTCGCCTGCGGATCCTGGACCGCGCCCTGGACGGCAGGTGCGCTGGTGGTCTCGGTCATGAGGGACTTCCTTTCACGGCCACTGTTCCGGCCGCTCGACTGCGGACGCGGGTGCGCCCGTACGGACGCGGGCCAGTGTGGGGCATCCGAGATGTACCCGGAAGCCCTCATTGCGCTGTACGCCCGAATCGTTACCATAGGCCATCGTGGAGTGTCACCGATGTCGGAGCTGTCCGATCTCCTCCGGGAGAGCGGGTCACCTGAGTGCTGAGAATTACGTCACTTGAGTTCACCTCGTCGTGATAGTCCTGTGCAAGGATCCGAAGGGCACGTACTGCACCGTGAGATGGCGCACCGACCGAGGGGGCGACGCGTGAACGACCAGGCGAAAGAGCTCGTTCCGCGAAACTTCCGTACCAGCCTGCGGAGGCTCGTCCGTCCCGCCTGGACCGGAGCGGTCGCCATGGTGATCGCCGCGGGGGTGCTGTTCACCGCCTCGGCGAGCGTCCCGGCCGCCCACCCGTCCGGCGGCAACGACGGCGAGCTGCCGATCCGGCTCTATGGCCTGATCAAGAGCGTCGCGGTGGGCGAGACCGATACCGCCCCGGACGGCGTCACGCTGAGCCAGATCGTCGCGGTGCTCGAGAACATCATGGAAGCGCCGGTGCAGGTGCGGGGGATGTCGAAGAAGGCGGCCAAGCAGCGCGCGCTGGAGCTCATCGAGCGCGTGGGGCTGTCCGACCGGATGGAGCACTACCCGGCGCAGCTCTCGGGTGGTCAGCAGCAGCGCGTCGCCATCGCCAGGGCGCTCGCGATGGACCCGGAGCTCATGCTGTTCGACGAGCCGACGTCGGCCCTCGACCCCGAGCTGGTGGGCGAGGTGCTGTCGGTGATGCAGGACCTGGCGAAGTCCGGCATGACGATGATCGTGGTGACGCACGAGATCGGGTTCGCCCGTGAGGTCGCCGACCACGTCGTGTTCATGGACGACGGGGTCATCGTCGAGACAGGGCCGCCGAGTGCGGTCCTGGACGACCCGCAGGAAGACCGCACGAAGGACTTCCTGTCCCACGTCCTCTGACCCGTACCCGACGGGTCAGGCGGGGAGACGGAGGGTGAAGCGGCAGCCGCCGCCAAGGTTGGCGACCGTCGCAGTGCCCTCGTGGGCCTCGGCCACTCCACGAACGATGGAGAGGCCGAGGCCCGCTCCGCTTCCCGGGCTCTCCCCACGCTCCGGCGTGCGCGCGCCCGAGCTGCGCCAGCCCGCCTCGAAGACGCGGTCGAGATCCGCCTCCGGGATGCCGCCGCACTCGTCCTCGACGGCGATCACCACGGTGGCTGCGCCGGCGGCGTCCTCCTCGCACGCCACCGCGACACGGACCGTGCCGCCGGGACCCGTGTGCCGGATCGCGTTGACCAGAAGGTTCTCCAGTGCCCGCCCGACCTGCTGGGCGTCCAGCGACGTCACCACCGGGTCGGTGACGTCCCAGGCCAGGATCACGCCGCCGGACTCGGCCAGGGGCTGAGTGGACGCGACAGCGTCGGAGGCAAGGTCGGCGACGGCGACCGGCTCGCGGCGCAGCGTCGCCGTGGGGGACTGGAGACGGGAGAGCGCCAGGAGGTCGTCGACCATCGCTGCCATGCGCCGGTTCTCCGCCAGGATGCGGGGTACGTGCTCGTCCACCGGTCCCACGCCGTCCTCCAGCGCCTCCGCGAGGGCGCGCACCGCGGCCAGGGGGGTGCGCAGGTCGTGCGAGACCCAGGCCACCATCTCGCGGCGCCGCACCTCGACCTCACGGTCGCGCTCCGCGGCCGCCTTCTCCGCGGCGGCCTGGGTGGTGACGGTACGGATCCGAGCGGTCAGCACCAGGCCGACGGCGAGCGCCACCGGTACCGTCGCGAGCAGGAGCAGCAGCACGGTCGTCGAGTCGGTGCCGGACAGGAACATCGCCCGCGCGCTCGCGTAGACGCCTGCCGCCACCGAGCCCACCACCACGAGCGGGGCCAGGGTGGCGGCGAGCGCCACCCGGTGCCTGGCGAGGACGAACAGCGCGACGGCGCCCATGGCACCCACCACGGCGGCGACGGAGACGGACAGGACCACGCCCTCGAGGTCGTTCACGCGTCGCCCCTCGGCCCGGGTGCGGACGGCCCGGGTGCGGACGGCGCGGGGGCCGACGGCGTCGGGTCCCACCGGTAGCCGACGCCGAAGACGGTCACCAGACGCGTCGGGCGGGACGGGTCGGCCTCCACCTTCTCGCGCAGCCGGCGGACGTGCACCGTGACCGTGGACCGGTCGCCGTGCTCCCAGCCCCAGACGCCGCGCATGAGCGCCTCCCGGTCGTGCACCTGCCCTGGGTGGGTGAGGAACCAGCGCAGCAGCTCGAACTCGCGCACGGTGAGCTGCAGCTCGGTGCCGGAGCGGACGACGCGGTGGGCCGTCGGGTCGAGGCGCAGGTCGCCGTCGTGCAGGGCCTCTGCCGCCCGCTGGGCGGGCGCGGAGCCCCCTGCCGGTAGTGGCGCCGCCGGCGCCTCCGAGGCGCTCGCTGCGGGCCCGACGGCGGCCCCCGCCCGGCGCAGCAGCGACTGCACCCGCAGCACGAGCTCGCGCGGGCTGAAGGGCTTGACCACGTAGTCGTCGGCGCCGATCTGCAGGCCGAGCACGCGGTCCTCCTCCTCGCCACGGGCCGTCAGCATCAGGACCGGCAGGTCCGCGCGGGCCGTGCGCAGGCGCCGGCACACCTCCAGCCCGTCGATGCCGGGCAGCATGAGGTCGAGCACCACGGCGTCGGGCGGGTGTGCGGCGGCGGCCGCCAGCGCGGCAGGGCCGTCGGCGGCGTGCTCGGCCACCACACCGGCGCGTTCCAGGTAGGCGACGACCACCTGGGCGACGGTGGCGTCGTCGTCGATCACGAGAACTCTGGCCACTTCTGAAGGGTACGGGCGGCGACGGCGCGTGCCCGGTGCCGTGGGTGGGCCGTCAGGATCTCGTAAGAACCCGTTCGGAAAGAGCGGAACCCCGGCGGTCCTGGGCTGCGTCTATGGTGCATGACGTACACGAAGCGGCGCGCACGGCACCGCGAACCAGCGCCGGGGCCCGTCCCCGGCCACAGCCCCGGGCGGTGTCCCGGATGAGCGAGGTAGCGGTGAGTCCAGCGGTGCAGCCGGGCACCGACGAGATCGCCGTCATCCGGAGCGGCGTCGACCCGGTCGCGGACTTCACGGTCTTCGCGCAGACCAGCACCCCGGCGCTGTACCGGATCGCGTACCTGCTGTGCGGTGACCAGCACCGGGCGCAGGACCTGGTGCAGCTCGCGCTCGAGCGGACGTTCAAGGCCTGGAAGAAGGTCGGCGACGGCGACCCGTTCGCCTATGCGCGTCGCGTCCTCGCGACCGCGCGCATCGACACGTGGCGCCGTACCCGGCGCGAGGTGCTCACCGACGACCCGGCGAGCAACACCAGGGAGCGGAGCGCTCCGGCGTCGGACGCCGAGCTGGCCGAGCGGGACCGCCTGGTCCGCGCGCTCATGACGCTGTCGGTCAAGCAGCGTCGCGTGGTGGTCCTGCGCTATCTCCTGGACCGCTCCGAGTCCGACACCGCTGCGGAGCTCGGCATCTCCGCCGGCACGGTCAAGTCCACTGCCTCACGAGCCCTGGCGCGCCTGCGCACCCTCGTGGTGCCCGACGGCGGGGGGAGCCGATCATGAACGTGCACGACATCAACGCGAAGCAGGACGCGGCACTGGTCGCCGACCTGCGCGCCGCAGGCTCCGTCATCGAGCCGCCACGGTCGCTGGACGCGGTCGCCATGGCGACGCGGGCGGTCCGCAACGTGCGCCGGCGCCGGATAGCGGTCGCTGCGACCGCCGGCGTCGCGGTGCTCGCCCTCACCGGTGTGGGCATCGGAGCGGCCGGCGCCCTCTACGCCGACCAGCAGCAGCCTCTGCCTGGTACGGACCGGACGTCCGTCGAGCCGCCTCCGGCGAGCGGCTCGCCGTCGGCCACCCCGAGTGCTCCGGCCGGCCCGAGCGGTGAGCCGGAGGCCGCTCCGACCGCTTTCCTGGAGACCGGTGGGGGAACGCTGCCGGTGCTGCCGGGGGTCGAGCGCGGTGTCGTCGAGGACGGGGCGCACTCCCCGTACATCCTCGGCGGCCTCTGGTACGAGGTGCCGGCGGGCGGCTGGATCGCTGTCGGCGACGTCAACGCGGGCGGGGTCGCCGGATGGCTGGACCCGGAGCATCCGGAGGCCGACGGCCTCGGCGAGACCGGCACCATCGACGACATGGACGCCACCATCGAGCTGCGCAACGTGTTCGACGTCGGGGACTGGACCGTTCCGGGGAAGGACTCCGGTGCGACGACGCTCGACATCGAGGGCGCGGACCTCGTCGTCATCAAGCAGCACGAGACGGAGGGCGACATCCGTCCGGCGACCATCACGCTCCGCAGCGGCGACGAGGGCTGGGTCATCGAGACCCGCTTCGCGGCGAACGAGCAGGGTGACGCCATGCTGCGCAACTTCGTGGGCAACCTCTGGTTCAAGGAGGTGGGCGAGCCCGACTGGTACCAGCCGGAGTTCTCGGCGCCGGTCCTGCACGCCATCGAGCGCGGGGTCCCGGCGGACTGGGTCAGGACCGAGCACAACGGCCTGAAGTTCGCGTTGCCGAAGGGCTGGGTCGACGAGGAGACGAAGGGTGAGTTCTCACCGGGCGTCGAGTGGACGGGTCCGACGATCACGCACGTGGACCCCGGCGTCGACGCGGAGGCCCTCGAGCTGTGGGGGGACGCCTCCGAGGAGGAGAAGGAGGTCGCGGCCCAGGAGCAGGAGTGGCCCGAGCGGGTCTACGTCCAGGGCGGCGAGCCCGGTGGCAACTGGTGGACCCGGAGCATGGACGCGCCGCAGTCCCAGATGATCGACGTCCCGGGCGCCGACTACGCCGAGGTCCTGCCGACCGTCTACAACGCGGACGGTGCGGCCGACTACTACTGGGTCAACATCTACATCCATCAGGAGGACCAGGGCGAGAACCTGTTCCTCGTGGTCGAGTTCGACGGCACCGAGCAGGGCCTCGAGGATCTCCACACCTTCCTGGGGACCCTGGACTTCCGGCGCTGACCGGCGCTGACCGGCGCGCCGCCACCGGCACGTGCCAGACGTGCAGGTCACGCGAGTGATCGGTGTGTCTGGCACGTGCCTCTGTCGTCGCCTGGTGACCGGGGTCACAGCGGCTCACGAAAGAATCCGCGAAACCCGATGGAACCTTCGCCCCGGCTGGCCCGTGTTCCGTTCGTGACAGTCACGAGTCCGCGCGCACCAGCGCCAGAGTCCCGGGTCCCCAAGCCCGTGACGCTGTACGTCGTGCGCGCCGACTCCAGCTCTGCGGACGACCTGGAGACCGTGACCACCGAGCAGAACACCCCAGACTCCCTATCCACCACAACGTCGGAACCGGCTCCGGGCGGCGTCCCGGAAAAGATCGATCCCGTCCCCGCGACCCGGCCGTTCAGGTTGGTCCGAGGTGGGTCGGCGGGTGCTGATGACGTAGCCTCGCTGCCCGTGCGGACAGACCAGCCCACGGCCACTCACGCGCGCAGGAACGCACAGATCTCGAAGAACGAAGAGTTCACCGTGTTCATGCGGGAGGCCAAGGATCCCCTCCACCGGATGGCGTTCCTCCTGAGCGGTGATGCGCACCGTGCGGAGGAGCTCACCCAGCAGACCTTCGAGCGGTGCTACCGCCACTGGCACAAGGCCAGGGCGGGCGACCCGCTGGTCTACGCGCGGCGGGTGCTCGCCAACCTGCGGATCGACGCCTGGCGCCGCACGCGGCGCGAGGTCCTGACGGGCCCCGACGACCTGCCGCAGGACGACGCTCGCGTCGCTCGCGCGGCGGCCCGGATGCCCACGCGCTCCGTGGACGATCGCGACGCCGTCGTCCGTGCCCTGCTGCGTCTTCCCCTGAAGCAGCGCCGTGTCGTGGTGCTGCGTCACCTGCTGGACCTGTCGGAGTCCGAGGTCTCGAGCGAGCTCGGTATCCCTCTCGGCACCGTGAAGTCCACGGCCTCGCGCGGGCTCGCCCACCTGCGCGCGATCCTCGATGTCGATCCACTGGGCGGAACCCGATGAACATGAACATCCCCCACGGCTCCGCCGACGACGACTTCGTCGCGCGGGTCCGGCAGTCGGCGCACGCGGCGGTACCCGCGTCGACGCTGGATCTCGACGGGGTCCTGCGGTCGAGCCGCCGCAAGCACGCCACCCGGCGGGCCGGCGTGACGCTGGCCTCCACGCTGGCGCTCGCCACCGCGGGTGCGGGAGCCGCGGGTGCGCTGCCGGGTATCCCGGGTCTCTGGAGCAGTGCTCCGGTCACGGTGGAGACCACGGACGTCCCGCCCTCGACGCTCGACGAGGGCGAGGTCGAGGTGGAGCCGCCGGCGCCGTCGCCGACGGACATCCCGACACCGGAGCCGGAGACGGAGCTCGCCGACCTCGCGCCCGGCGTGCGGACGGTGGCGGAGCCGGCGTCGTACCGCGTCGACCGGGACACCGTGGTGCTCGATCTCGGACTGGGCGCCGGGGGCGGCGACCGCTATCTCGCGGTGGTGACCCTGGCCAAGATCGACGGGCGCCACAGTGCCACCGACCTGGAGCTGCTCGCTGGTGGCGACACCGCCCTCGAGAATCTTCGCGAGGGGAACCTCGGTGGAACGTTGCTCTGGCGAGGTGTCACGTCCGACGCGATGGTCCTGCCGTCCGACGGCGGCCCGGCACTCGTGTTCGGCTTCTCGTCCGCGGCGACGGAGGGGGACCAGTTCCTGGTCTTCGACGACCCGCTGACCGGTGGTGCCGCGGGCGCGCAGGGGGCGCACGCGGCACCGGGTTCCGCTGCTCCAGAAGCAGGCGCCTCGCTCCGGGTCACGCCGTTCGACGTGCTCGGCGACGGCAGCGTGTGGATGCGGGTCCTGCAGGTGGATCGCACGACGGCGGAGCCGCGAGGGTTCATCTACGCGAACCAGGACACCTGGAGCGCTTCGTGGTGTCGCAGCACCTCACCGGAGTGCGCGGTCATCCACGACGTCGCCGGCAAGTCCGTGGACGAGCCGAAGGCCGTAGAGCCAGCGCCCATGGTCGCGGAGCTCGTCCCGATGCTGGTCGAGGACGCGCAGGCGAACGAGGTCCGCGCGATGGAGACCTGCGTCGCGCAGCGCACCGGCACCGGCTGGACGGCGCCTCCGCAGCTCACGGGCGAGTCCTTCTGGCAGACGCCGAAGGGCGTGGACGCCGACGTCTGGCGGCTGTGCCTGATCGACCTGAGCGAAGCGCTGCAGCTCGCCTCCACGGCGGGCGAGCCGGCGCCGCCGCCCGACGACGTGACGCCCAGCCCGGCTCCGACCAAGGAGCCGACCACATCTCCCGAGGACGAGGATCCCCTCGGTCTCGGTGACCTCCTGGAGGGAATCTTCGGAGGGTAAGGCTTCCCGGTCCACGTCTCGTCTGGGGAGATGGCGTGGGCCGGGAACACCCGAGCGGGCCGAGGCAGATTCTGGGGATCTGTCTCGGCCCGTTCTCTTGTGCACCGGGCCTCTCGGGCGAGGGGCTACTCGCCGTCCTCGCAGGCGACACCGTTGCCGTTGCGGTCGAGGTGCGGCAGGTAGCCCGGCTGACCGTTCGAGAGCGGGGCGGCACCGGCGGCACGGACCGCGTCGCAGTTCCAGTAGAAGACGGTGCCCGGGTTCTCGCCGTTCCCGTTCCCGTCTCCGTTCCCGTCGTTGTCCTGTTCCTCTGCCTGCTCCTCCTGCTCTTCCTGCTGCTGCTGTTGCTCCTGCTGCTCGAGTGCGGTCTCGCGCTCCTCCAGCTGAGCCTCACGGTCACCCAGCGCCTGCTCGCGCTCGGCTACCTCGTTCCGCTGCTTCTTGAGCTGGGTGCGCTGCGCATCGATGTCGGCACGCTCCGCCTCGATCTCCGACCGGAGGGTCTGGGCGTCGGTGATCGCCTGGTTGGCGTCGGCCTGCTGCCCAGCCGTGACGACCACGCCGATGATCACGCCGAGCGCGAGCCCGGCTACGGCGATGGCCACCATGAGCCCGGCGCCAGGGGAGCGTGAGCCGCCCTGCCGCCCGGAGGCACCGGGGCGTGGCCTGACCGGCGCCGGCGCAACCTGTGCGGGACCGGCGGCCATCGGTGCGCCGGGTCCGGAGCGGGGCGCGTCGTCGATGCTCAGCGGTCCGGGTCCCCGGCGAGGGCCGGCAGCCGATGGTGAGTCGGCCGACGGGGCGGACCCCTTGCCGCCCAGACCCTTGAGGGCAGCCATGACACCCGCGGCGGGGCCCTTCTTCGGCGCGTCCGGCGGTGGTGGCGGTGGCGCCATGCCGGGCTGCGGCGGGTAGACCGGCTGGGGACCGGAGCCGGGCCGGGGGGAGCCGGGAGCCGGGGGAGCGCCGATCGGCGCCATCGTCATGGTGGAGCCCATCGCGTCCGCCGGGGACAGGCCGGGAGCTCCGGGGGCCGGGCGGCCGGACGCGCCGTCGATCACCTGGATCGCGACGGTCCTCGTGTCCGCGTCCGTCTGGCCGGCGGTCGTCGAGGTGGGGACAGGGCCGGAGCCGGGTGGTGCGGGGGGCGTCGGCGGTGCGGGAGGGGCTGGGGGCGCGGCGGCGCGGTTCTCGGCCGCAGGCTGGGGCGTGTCGGGTCCGTCGACCCAGTAGTTCCAACCGGGCGGGGCCGGGGGCCACGACGGGTCGGGAGCCCAGGTGGAGTCGGGTCGGAATCCCGGGGGCACCTGCCAACCCGGAGGCGGGTTGAAGCGCACGGGCATGGTTGCTCCTTCGATACGGTCGGCCCCACTATCGGCCATCCAGGCGGGTTGGCGCCAGAACAAGGGGTCGAACCGGACATATCTGCCGCCTGCGAGGACGACAGTAGCGCGCTCGTGTCAGGGGTCACTGGTAGACCTGGGGGCATGTTCCTCCTGGAGCGCGACGACGCCGGCACTCTCGTGCACTCGGCAAGCGACCTCGTGATCGCGGGCGAGTGCGAGTTTCGCCTGCTGAGACGACTCGACGAGCTCCTTGGCCGCAGCCCCCGGCGGGCGCGGGAGGAGGACGCGATGCTCGCCCGCACCGCCGCACTGGGTGAGGACCACGAGCGCCGCGTCCTCGAGGGTCACCTCCGCGCCTTCGGCCCGGCGAACGCCGGCCGCCCCGGCGGGGTGCTCGAGGTCTCGCCCGCGCGCCGGATGGCCCGCGACGAGCTCGTCGACGCGCACAGCCGCACACTGGCCGCGATGGAGCAGGGCGCCGACGTGGTCTATCAGGCCTCGTTCTTCGACGGCAGGTTCCACGGCCGGGCCGACTTCCTGGTACGCGACCCGCTCGGCGAGATGGAGCAGGGCGGCGACCTGGCGGCAGAACCCACGCACCGGCCTGCCGGGGCTCGCACGCGCACACCGCAGCCGCGGTATGCCGTCCACGACTCCAAGCTCGCGCGCCGCACCAAGGTCCGCGCGCTGCTCCAGCTCGCCGCGTACGCGAACCAGCTGATGGACGCGCGGATCGACCCGACCTCCGAGGTGCACCTCGTGCTCGGCACGGGGGAGACCACGTCGCACCGGCTCGCCGACCTGCTGCCCGTCTTCCGCAAGCGGCACGCTCGGCTCGTCGAGGTCCTCGACTCCCACGTGGTCGACGACGCGACGGTGAGCTGGGCCGACGACCGCTACCTGGCCTGCGGCAAGCTCCGCAGCTGCCCGGACTGCGCGGAGGCGGCAGCCGCCGGCCGCGACGTCCTGCTCGTCGGTGGCGTGTACGGGGTGCAGCGGGCGAAGCTCTCGGCGTCGGGCATCCCCACCATCGACGCGCTCGCGCTCGCCGAGGAGCCGCCCGAAGGCATGGCTGCCGGCCGGTTCGAGGGACTGCGCGCCCAGGCACGTCTCCAGCTGGGGCTCGACGAGGGGCACGGCTCGGTCGGGCTCGACCAGCTGCCCGACGGTGTCGACCCGGACGGGCCCGACGCGCGGTTGCGCTGGCGGCTGGTCGCGACGGAGGCCATCGACCGGCTTCCGCCACCCAGTCCCGGCGACGTGTTCTTCGACTTCGAGGGTGACCCCCTGTGGGAGGCGGCGCGCCCGCCCGGCGGCGACCAGGCGCCGGCCATGGGCCTCGACTACCTCTTCGGCTGGGTCGAGCGCCCCGGCCCTGGCGACGATACCCCGCCGTTCCACGGGCTCTGGGCCGACGACCTGGCGGGGGAGCGTGACGCGCTCGTCGAGTTCGTCGACTACCTCAACGCTCGCCTCGAGACATACCCCGACCTGCACGTCTACCACTACGCGGCCTACGAGAAGACGCACCTGCTCTCCATCGCGGCGCGACACGGGGTGTATGAGGACGAGGTGGACCAGCTGCTGCGCGACGGCGTGCTGGTCGACCTGTACGCGGTGGTCCGGTCGTGCCTGCGCATCTCGAACCGGTCGAAGTCGATCAAGAAGCTCGAGCCGCTCTACATGCAGGACGACCCGGCACGGGAGGGCGTCACGAGCGCGGCGGCCTCGGTCACCGAGTACGCGGAGTACGCGAAGCTGGCCGCTGACGGTGCGGAACGGGCGCCGGAGCTGAAGCAACGGATCTTGGACTACAACGAGTACGACTGCCGGTCGACGTTGCGGTTGCTGCAGTGGTTGAGGTTTGCGCGGTCGTCGGTTTCGTCGGTTGGGTCTGCCGCTCCCTCGGCTGGGTCGGCCGTGGGGAGCGAGAACGCGCGCGCGGATGCGTTCACGGGCCCCAGGGGGCCCTCCACTTCGGGAAGAGATACATCCGCGCGCGCATTCTCGCTCCCCACGGCCTCTGCTGGTGACTCGCCTTCTGGGGATGGTGCGCCGTATTCGGGTGGGGGGTCGGCCGCGCGGGCGGGTGGGGGTGGCGTCGGGGGAGCTGTTGAAGCGGAGGTGCCGACGGGGTCACCCGGGGGCGAGCTTGTGGGCGTGCCGAGCGAGGAATCGCCGCGGGCTCTTGCTCGGCGGGAGGGGCGGGGCCGGCGGCTGGCGCTGGCCGACGAGATCTCCCGGCGGGTCGGGGAGGACCGCGGGGAGCGGTCGCTCGAGGTGCAGGCGCTCGCGCTGCTGGGTGCCGCCGTCGGCTACTACCAGCGCGAGGACAAGCCGTTCTGGCTGGAGCACTACGCCCGGCTGGAGCTGCCGCTCGACGAATGGCCCGGTCGGCGGTCGACGTTCCACGTGGAACATTCGACCGTGCTGCGGGACTGGGCCGTGGTGGGACGGGATCGGCTTCCCTCACGCGAGGTCCAGCTGGTGGGCCGCATGCTCGACGGTTCCCGGATCGACGGGTCCGATCTCGGCGTCGGCGACGCCGTGCACGTGCTGTACGACCAGCCGGTGCCGCCCGTCGTCGGCGAGCTGGAGGCGCGGGCTGTGCGGGGTGAGCACTCCGGCGGCGTGATCCTGGAGGCTCGGGAGCCCGACGAAGAGCGGGAGGACCTCCCGCGCGGGCGCGACGTCGTGGTCCTGCGGGAGCGACTGTCCGGGGGAGCGGAGCCGCACGACCAGGCGCCCGTCGCGCTCGCGCCGCAGCGCGGACCTGCCCACGACGCGCAGGAGCGCGCGGTCGAGGAGGCCGCTCGTGGGGCGCTCGCGGCCTGGGATGTGCACCGCACGCTGCCCGACGGCGCCGCGGTCGACCTGCTGCGCAGGCGGCCGCCCCGGCTGGTCGGCTCTTCGGCAGGCTCAGGACCGCATCCTTCGACAGGGTCAGGACAGAACGGCGGAGCACTGCCCGCGCTCGGTCACGAGGCCGCCGGCGGCCTCGACCTCGAGGCGGCGGTGTACACGGCCGTCGAGCGGCTGGACCATTCCTACCTCGCGGTGCAGGGGCCGCCCGGTACCGGCAAGACCCACGTCGGCTCGCACGTCGTCGCCAAGCTGGTGGGCGCTGGGTGGAGGGTGGGAGTCGTGGCCCAGTCGCACGCGGCGGTCGAGAACATGCTGAGCGCCATCGTCGACAAGGCGGGCGTGCCCGTCGAGCAGGTGGCGAAGAAGCAGCGCGCGAAAGGCACCGAGAAGAGTGTCGCCCGACCATGGCGGGAGCTGACGAGCGCCCAGCTCGCGGACTGCGCGGCGAGCAGCTCCGGCGGCTGTGTCGTGGGTGGTACGGCATGGGACTTCGCGCACGAACGCTGGCCCGACGAGGGACTCGACCTGCTGGTCATCGACGAGGCGGGGCAGTTCTCGCTCGCCGACACGATCGCGGTCGGGCGGTCCGCGCAGCGTCTCCTGCTGCTCGGTGATCCGCAGCAGCTTCCGCAGGTCAGCCAGGGAAAGCACCCCGAACCGGTCGACGAGTCGGCGCTCGCCTGGCTCGCAGCCGGTTCCTCCGTGCTGCCCGACCGGCTCGGCTACCTGCTGCCCGAGTCGTGGCGCATGCACCCCGAGGTCTGCGCCGCCGTGTCTCAGCTCTCCTACGCCGGCCGGCTCTCGGCCAACCCGGTCACGACCACACGCTCGCTCGACGGCGTGCAGCCCGGAGTGGTGCACGTCCCGGTCGCGCACGAGGGGCACTCGACGTCGTCCCCCGAGGAGGCGGACGAGGTGGTGCGACAGGTGCAGGGCGTCCTCGGCCGGACGTGGGAACCCGGCGGGGGCCGCCCGCCCCGCACGCTCGGGCCTGAGGACGTCGTGGTGGTCGCCGCATACAACGCGCAGGTCCGCGTGGTGTGCCAGGCGTTGCGGGCTGTCGGGCTCGGCGGGGTACCCGTCGGTACCGTCGACATGTTCCAGGGGCGAGAGGCGCCGGTGGCGATCCTGACGCTCGCGGCCTCGACGCCCGACGACGTCTCCCGTGGCATGGGATTTCTGTTGTCCCGCAACCGGATCAACGTGGCGGTCTCGCGCGCGCAATGGCGAGCGGTCGTGATCTCATCACCCCGGCTCACCGACTACCTGCCGGGCGACCTGGACGCTGACGGCGTCCGCCGCCTCATGGAGCTCGGCGGATTCCTACGCCTCATCGGCGCCTGACCCGCCCGCCGCTCGTCGCGCTCCGTCCCGTCCTGCGAATGGCCTGGTCACAGGACCGTGCTGCTGTCCGATCCGGCGGATCGCCTCCAGCGGGTAGGGCGTTGTCCGGCCCTCCCGCTGGAACTGGCGATAGAAGTCGCCCACCACTGCGGCGACCGGCGCGTGACGGACCAGGGTCGCCGCGACCGCCGCCGGGACACCACAGGGGGCCACACCCTGGGCGCAGGAGCGCACGAACTCCTTGCGTTCTTCCGGTCCGTACCCGAACAGAGCGACGGTCAGCCAGTTCACCAGGTGCGTGAAGGCGTAGTACCGGTCGTAGCTGTGGTGTTCGTCGAAGAACTCGGCCTCGCCGGGTGTGAGCTCGAAGCGGGAGGAGATCGCGAGGCCGTAGTCGGCGAAGAAGAGCCGCCTGCCGTCGGTCAGGATGTTCTCGAAGTGGGCGTCGAAGTGCAGCAGCCCACGGGCGTTCATGAACGAGATGCCGGCTTCCAGCTCGTCCTCCACCATGGCGCAGGCCCGCTCGGCGGCCTCGCCACCGGCCTCGACCTGGTCACCCAGCCAGTCGTGCAGGTTCTGCGGGATGTACTCCAGGAACAGCATGAGGCTCGCCGAGGACTGCTGCAGGGCCTCGATCCGGCGGCGTATCCCCGACCCGCCTCCCCAGTAGGCGACAGCTCGCTCCACGTCGGCCAGCTCCTCGGGGAGTGGCTGGCCCGAGTCGGATAGCACTCGCCAGTGGTACATCAACGGGAAACCCTCGTGGTCTCCCGCGATCACCCAGTTGGTCGTCATGATCT
>NZ_JAMTCT010000043.1 GCF_024171995.1 Promicromonospora umidemergens
CACGGGGTTTCCAAGTCGACGTTCTCCTACCTCGATCGATTCGCCTTCTGGCGGATCGTCGGCTGGTTGAAGAAACGACATCCCCGACTGAACATGCACACCCTGGTCCGACGTCACCTGCCTGGCTGGCAGATCCGTGACGGCGGGATCGAGTTCTTCAGGGCGTGGAAGGTCACCGTGACCCGATACCGCTATCGAGGAGCGAAGATCCCAACGCCCTGGACCAGCGCAGCGACCGCAACGTCATGACCACGTGGAGAGCCGGATGCTCAGGAATGGGCACGTCCGGTTCGGGAGGCGGCCAGCGGAGACCCACCCCGGGAGACCGGGACAGGGCGCCGCTGGCCGACCTCACACGGAGCACAAAACGAGTGAGGGCAAGCTCTATCTCTGCGCGATCAAGGACGTCTTCTCCGGTCGGATCGTCGGGTACTCGATCGACTCGAGGATGAAGTCCCGGCTGGCGGTTCAGGCCCTCGAGAACGCTGTCGCGATGCGCGGCGACGTCGCCGGCTGCGTGGTCCACAGCGACAGAGGATCTCAGGCCGTATTCAACCGGTCGTCGCAACACCGGCGAATCGGGGTATTGGATGAGCGTGTGGGACAGGCAGAAGCAGGTGCGGGCGTATCGGGGGCAGATCGTGTCTCCTGGGCGGCCGACGGTCGCGTGGCGGCAAGATCGGGTGCGATTCTGGATAGCGATCGCTGCGGGGAAGAAGACTCGCGAGGCGGGCGACGCTGGGGGTGTTTCGGAGCCGGTCGCGCACCGGTGGTTCCGCGACGCTGGTGGTGTGAATCCGCAACTGCCTCCCACAGTGTCTGGTCGATATCTGTCGCCGCCAGAACGTGAGAACATCGCGCTGTGGCGGGCGCAAGGAGCTGGCGTGCGTGAGATCGCCGGACGCTTGGGGCGTGCACCATCGACGATCTCGCGGGAGTTGCGGCGCAATGCGTCCACGCGCACGTATCGGCTCGAGTACAAGGCATCGACGGCGCAGTGGCATGCGGAGCGTCGAGCGCGCAGGCCGAAGACCGCGAAGCTCGTCACCCACGATGCGCTGCGCACTTACGTCCAGGACAAGCTCAGCGGCAGCATCTTCACTGCGGACGGCACACGGATCGGACCGGTCGGGCCTGCATGGGATGGGAAGAACAAACCGCATCGCGGGGACCGGGAGTGGGTGACGGCGTGGAGTCCACGGCAGATCGCCAAGCGGCTACCGATCGATTTCCCCGGCGATCCTTCGATGCGGATCTCGCACGAAGCGATCTATCAGGCCCTCTACGTCGAAGCGCGCGGCGGACTGGAGCGGCATCGGTCCTGGCATCTACGTCGAGGACGCACCAAGCGCATGCCAAGGGCCCGGACCAGGCAGCAGGCATGGGCTCACGTCACCGAAGACACGGTGCTATCGAAACGCCCGAAGGAGGCAACGGATCGCAAAACTGCAGGGCATTGGGAAGGCGACCTCATCATCGGGTTGAAGCGCTCCGCGATCGCCACGCTCGTGGATCGGACCACACGATTCGCGATGCTCGTTCATCTTCCACGTCAGGCCGGATACGGGATCATCCCACCACGCAAGAACGGCCCCGCGCTGGCGGGGTATGGCGCGATCACGACGAAGAACGCTCTCACGGCGACGTTCTCCACGCTACCCGCGGCATTACGTCGTTCGCTGACCTGGGATCGCGGCAAAGAGCTCTCCGCGCACCGGTTGCTTACGACTGAGATCGGGCTGCCGGTCTATTTCGCCGATCCGAAGAGCCCCTGGCAGCGCGGCAGCAACGAGCACCTCAACGGGCTCCTACGCCAGTACTTCCCCAAGGGCACAGATCTCTCCCGGTGGAACGCGGCAGAGATCACCGCCGTCGCGGACGCGATCAACAACCGCCCGCGAGAAATCCTCGACTGGCGCACCCCCGCCGAGGCCTTCGAAGAGCTACTACGATCGACCCAACAAACAATCGTTGCGACGACCGGTTGAATACGGCCACCTTGCCGCCGTCTATGCGGAATCAGCTGCTGGAGTATCAGGAGAGTGCCGTCAAGACCCTCAGTCGGCGCATCATGACCCGCGGCGGCGCCATGCTCGGAGACGTAGTTGGGCTCGGCAAGACCATCACCGCCACGGCGACGGCGATGATGCTCAACGAGGCGGAGGGCTACCGCACTCTCATCGTCTGTCCACCGAACCTCGAGAAGATGTGGTGGGAGTACAAGGAGAAGTACGAGCTCAACGCCACAGTCGTGCCCTACTCCATGGCCGCGAAGCGGTTGCCGGACCTGGGCAGGTATCAGTTCGTCATCGTCGATGAGTCGCACACGATGCGCAGCGACAGTCGCCAGGACTACAAGGCGCTCCTGGAGTACATCCGCAACTACAACTCAAAGGTGCTTCTGCTCACGGCGACGCCCTACAACATACGGTTCCGCGATGTTGCCAATCAGCTAGGTCTTTACCTTGAGCCTGACGAGGACCTCGGACTCCAGCACCGAAGGCTAGTCCATCCCATATGTACCGGTCTGGGTTTTCGGCCAGCATGGGCCAGACCTGGAGGCCATTCCTTTCGAACCGTTCCAGCACGACGGGCACCACGTCGGTCATCAGTCAGCCCATGTGTGCGACTGGCGGAGAGTCAATACTGAGGGGTGCAGTATTGGTCGGTTGCGCGGAGCGTCGACCTCTCGCAGCCGACTAATTCACTCCGATGGCCACCCCAGTCGCAGCCCGAGGTCAAATGACGTGATGGCCTCAGTCATCTGCCGAAGAGGTTTCCCCAGCCAGGGATGTCAATGTTGGAGAGCTGTTCCCCGAAGCCACTGATGTTCTCGCCCAAGCCCGCTGTGGCTCCGGCAGCGAGGTCGCTCGCCCCGCCAGCTAGATCACTCGCCCCGCCGGCAAAGTCGGTGGCTGTGGCGGTGACGTCCTCCAGTCCCGTGGCAAGCGCGGAAAGGTCGATCGCGCCGGCAAGAGCATCGAAATCGACGCCCGCGGTGAGCGCTTCGGCAAGAAGAGGCGCGGCAATGGTACTTCCGATCGCGCCGGCAGCGACGACAACCAAGAGCCCACCGGCAGCACCGGCGGCGGCCACGCCGGCCCTCTGCCCGGTGGTGGCGTTACCGGTTCGAGGGGTACGAGCGAGGATCCCAGCCAGAGCACCAGGCCGAGCTGCCTCGGCGCGGGTGGCGGTGCGGGCAAGATCAGCCGGTTGGGATGTGCGGGGCTGTTCTGCGAGGGGGAGTTCGGTCCGCAGTCGCGCCTGGATTTGGTTGCGTTCTGCAGGAGTGAGTCGGCTGAACGCATCGGCGTGGATCCGCTCCAACTGGGCAGGCTCGGCGGTATGTAGGAGGTATTCGTAGCGGGCCACTGCGGCACGCTCGGACGCGTGATCGTTTGCCGGGGGTGAGGTCAGCCCGACGGTCTTCGAGGGTGCAGTGCCGGCGGGTGCGCCGGCAGGTGGGCTGAGCGGATGCCCGGGTCCCGCTGGCGGGACGGGTGTCGCCGGCGCGCTGCCCGGGGCAGGCGGGGTGGGCGCGGCGCCGGTGATCGCGCCCACCGCACCACGCAGTGTGCTTTTCCAGTCGCGCGGTTCGCTGCCAGGGGTCTGCGCAGGCGCGGGGGTCTTGTTGAGTGCCCGTTGGGCCAGGCCGGTGAGGCGGTCAAACAGGGTCATGAGCGTCTTCCTTCTGGGTAGGTGCTGGGGTTCTGTGGAACGTGAGTGCGCCTCTTCCGGGCGAGTGGACGTCCCTCCTGCTTCGCGAACGTTGGTCGATCACGTGGCAGGTCAGGCGAGCGGGAGCCATGCCACGGACATCACTCCCCACGCCTGTGCCCGACCTGCGGAGGGTGGGAGGCGGAGGGAAGAACGTGTGGCTGAGTAGGATTCGACGCGCACCTGCTCGGGGGTCAGCTCAACCCTCGCGGCGGCGGCATCCGCGAGCACCGCGGTGAGAATCTCGCGGTGCCGTCGAGTGCGAGAATGCAGCAAGACCGCCGGGTCGAGGCTGAACCCTGCCCGCTCCGGCTGCACGTGTACTCCCACATGTGCGGTGCGCTCTGCGAGGAGCCGAACCGCGGTGAACAGTCCGTTCCACCGGACTCTTTGGCGCGGCAGGGCGATGTGCACGCACAGATCACCGTCCCCGACGAACGAGCGGAGATCGTTGGGCCATACGGGCGCTTCGAGGCTGACGCGGTCGATCGGGGTGGTGAGCTGACCGTAATGCAGCAAGCACAGATCGTGTTCTTTCGTGATCACGATCAGCTCCGATCCGGGCAGGCATCGTCGTGTAGCTGCACACGCGCGCCCCAGTCATCAATCGGATGCAACACACCGGTGGCCGCAGCAGTCCGGTCGATCACCGTCCGGGCGTCCCAGGACGGACCTCCCTCGACGATGAGGCACTGCCCCGCATCCACGTGCAGCTCGTTGCTCGAGCCGCCGAGCAAGACCCGCTGCCCCGCCGCGACGACAACGTCCGTCACGGATTGATCCGTGACCTCACGCACGGTGACCGGATTGTCTCCCGCGTTGCGCAGACTCCCGCACCCCGGCAGAGGTCCGCCGCAGCGGTCACCGACACCGACAGTCCACGCGACTGCGAGAATCCCGGTCACAGCGAGCAGCGGCAACACAACTACCGCCACCGTCGAACCTCGGCGACCCCTCCTCACCGGCTGGGAATCGGGGGCCAGGGCCGCCGAGGGGTCACGGTCAGTCATCGGAACTCACCTTCCGTTCTGCGGGCACTCTGCCGCGGCGGCGGAAGACCGGCTCCGCGGCGGCGAGCTCCTCGTCACTGGCGAGGCGGAACGCCCCGGCGGCTTCGGTTTGCACCTCACGTCGTCCTTGGCCTCGGGTGGCACGGAGGCTGGCGACGATCGAGACGGTGATGATGGTGGCCACCACGGCGAGGCTGATGGTGGTCGGGATGTAGAGGACGTCCAGGAGGAGCATCTTGATGCCCACCCAGATCAGGACGAACGCGAGCCCGACCTTGAGGTAGATGAACCGGTGGATGAGGTCGGCGAGGAGGAAGTACATCGCACGCAGCCCCAGGATGGCGAACGCGTTGGCGGTGAACACCAGGAACGGTTCGGAGGTGACGGCGAAGATCGCGGGGATGGAGTCGACGGCGAAGATGATGTCGGTGATCTCCACCAGGACCAGCACCGCCAAGAGCGGCGTCGCCACCACGATTCCGGCTTTGCGGATCAGGAACTTCTGCCCGTGGTAGGCGTCGGTCATCGGCACGAACCGGCGGAAGGCCTTGAGGATCTTGGACTTCTCGGGGTGAATGTGGTCGTTGCGGGAGCGGAACATCCGCCATCCGGTGTAGATCAGGAACGCGGCAAACACGTACAGGATCCAGGCGAAGTTCTCGATCAGTGCGGCGCCGGCGGCGATGAAGATCCCGCGGAAGATCAGGGCGCCCAGGACGCCGAGGAAGAGCACCCGGTGCTGGTACTCGCGGGGGACGGCGAATGCGGCGAAGATGATCGCCCAGACGAACACGTTGTCCACGGCGAGGGATTTCTCGATCAGGTAGCCGGCGAAGTACTGCTGCCCGAATTCCGCCCCCCACAGCGACCACACGAGCACACCGAAACTCACGCCCAGCACGACCCACACGATCGACCACGCGGCGGCTTCCCGCACACCGATCACATGGGCTTTGCGGTGTGCGACCAGATCGACGGCGAGCATCACCAGGATCACGCCCAGGACGGCGAACCACGCCCACAACGGCACTGACATATCAAAGACCTCCACGAATACTCGTGAAGGTCTCATCGGCCTGACGGCCCTGCGCACCGGATCCCGAGGCGGGAACGTATTGACGATGCGGAGCGAGGATTACTCCCCTTCTTGCCCCATCAAACAGGAGAAGTATGCTTCACGTCAAGTCGGCTCGCGAGAAGTTCCCGGAACCACGGTCAACAGATGGGCGAGCCTGGGGGCGCTTTCGCGGTGTTCTGGCAGGACTATGCTGTCTTCGGGCTGCTCGTCGAGCTGCACGGCGAAGTGGTGGTGGCGGGTGAAGGGTTCGGGGTTCGACGTCGATGCCGGGTTGCGGCGATACCCGTGGGTGTCGAGGGCCATGAACGCGGAGGCCGTTTACGGCACCGTTCTGACCGCTGGGCTGATCTCCGCGTTCTCTCTCTACAACCCGGGACTGCCGGTCCTGATCGCGCGCACCATCGGCACCGTCCTGGTGTTCTGGGGTGCACACGTCTACGCCGAGATCGTCGGCAACCGCGCAATGAGCTGGCGAGAAGCGGTCCGCGAGGGCCTGCAACGCTCCGCCGGACTCCTGTGGGCACTCATCGTCCCGGTCGCCTGCCTGACCGCGGCCGCGCTCCTCGGACTATCGATGGATGCCGCCGTAGACATCTCCTTGTGGGGAGGCGTCGTCACCCTCGCCATATTGGGATGGTGGGCGGCCCGGCAACGCAACGACCCCGCCCTGGTGAAGGTGGTCACCGCCGCCGCGACGGCAGGCATGGGACTCGCGCTGATCGCTCTCAAAGCACTCGTGCACTGACCGCGCCCCGGCATCCGCTGAGCCGAGCGGTAACGCGCGTGTCTTAGTGGATGTCCAGTAACGCGCGGATGAGGTCGCCCACGGTATGCGCGGCGTTCGCAGGATGCCGCAACGGACGGTCCTGGTACAACACGTAGTGGTTGCGCCGACCGCGCTTCTCCCGCTCCAGGTATCCGGCGTCCTCGAGATCGTTGAGGATCGTGAGCGCCGAACGCGTGGAGATCCCGACCTCCGCGGCGATATCGCGCACAGTGGCGTCATGGTTAGCCGCGATCGCGAGCAACACGTGCGCGTGATGGGTCAAGAACGTCCACTCCGCCATAGCTCCCATCCTCCCAGGGCTGCGCCTACCGGCATGCCATCCAGGATCTGCGGCGGCTGAGATCAGGCCGCGGTGGGTGCGTGCTCGGCTGCGTCAGATGCCGAAAAGATGGCCAGGAGTTCACCGATGTGATGGTCCCTGTCCAGCGGGTGCCGCAACGGCCGGTCCGGGTTCAGCCGGTAGGTGTTGCGCCGTCCGACCCGCTCCCGGGTCAGGTACCCCTCCTGCTCGAGCTCGCTGACGATGCGCTGCGCCGCCCGTTCGGTCACCCCCACCAGGGTCGCCACATCTCGCAACAGAATCTGCGGATTGGCCGCCACACACAGCAGGACGTGGGCGTGATTCGTGAGAAAGGTCCACTGCGCCATCGCCCCATGCTACCGTGCGGCCCCGCACGTTTCGGCACATGTATTTACGGAATCACAATACGTGCTATGTTTTTCGTGTTTTCAGTGACATAAAAAGTCGGGGGTGCGGGTGATGGGGAGCGTGGTGTTCACGATCGCGGTGACGGCACCGTGGGTCGCTGTCGTGGTCGCGGCGTTGCTACCCGCATCGACCGGGACGGTGGCGCGGGCCGCAGCATGGGTGACCGGAACAGGCGCCGTCGCTGCTGTCGCCACCGGCCTGTTGGCGGTGCTCGGTGAGCGCCCGCCGTCCGGTGGACTATGGGCGGGCGACCCGGTGGCGGTGCTGATGCTGATGCTGGTCTTGTGGTTGAGCGCGGTGATTCAAGTGTTTGCGGTCCGCTACCTGCGCGGTGACCTGCGACAGCGATGGTTCGCGGTGTGGGCGAACGCGTTGACGGGCAGCACCGTGGTGATGGTGTGCGCGGGGACGGTGGTCACCTTCACCGTCGGCTGGATCGCCGCGGGTCTCTGCCTGGTCTTTCTGCTGAACACCTACCGCTCGCTGCCACAGGCCCGTCAAGGGGTGCGGCGGGCCGGGTTGAGCTTTCTGATCGCCGACGCCCCACTGGTCGTGGCGGTGTTGATCCTGACGCTGGCCGTCGGGGGGGATGTCCGTCTCGCGCAGGTCGGATCGGTCGCAGGGATCCTGCCGGAGGGCATGGTGGTCGCGGTGGCGCTGCTGCTGGTGGTCGCGGCGCTGGGGCGATCCGCACAGTTCCCCTTCCACCGGTGGCTTCCCTCGACGCTGGCCGCACCGACCCCCGTCTCCGCGTTGCTGCACGCTGGTGTCGTGAACGCGGGCGCGATCCTGGTGATCCGGTTCTCCCCGCTGATCGCACCCGTTGCGGTGGCGATGCTGGTCATCTTCGCGGCGGGAGCGGCGACACTGGTGTACGCCGCGGCAGTCCGGCTGGTCAAACCCGACGTGAAGGGCCGGCTGGTGTTCTCCACCGCCGGCCAGATGGGCTTCATGATGATGGCTGTCGGGCTGGGCGCGTTCGCTGCCGCCGTCTTCCACCTGCTCGCGCACGCGCTCTATAAGTCGGCTCTGTTCCTTTCCGCCGGCACCGGAGTGGCCAGACACGCCGAACAACGCACCTGGCCCGCCCCGGAACCGTCTTCCCGGTCCCGCACTGTCGCGGCGGCCCTGCTCGCCACCACCCTGACTGTGGCGGTGCTGGTGGCGGCCAAGGTAGTGCTCGCCCCGCAAGCAACCCCCGCGAGCCTCGCCCTGCTCGGATTCGTCGCCTTCACCGCCGTTGTTGCCATCGCAGCCGGACTTCGCCGCACCATGACAACAGCCACGCTCACGGCCGCGGGAATCGGACTCACGGTTCTGGGATTCTTCTACGTCGCCTTCCTCGGCCTGTTCGACTCCCTGATCAGTCCCGCTGCGTCCATGCAGCCGGCATCGCCCTGGTTGCTGCTGATCCCCGCCGCGCTCTTGCTCGGCTTGCAGTGGCTGGCCAGGTCCCCCCGCACCGCCGGCGGGATGCACAGGGTCCTGTACATGTGGGCCCTCGCCGAATCGACGGTCTCCCCACCCACCCGGATCGAACCGGTCCGCGCTCGTCAGAAGGAGGTCGTGGCATGAGTCTGCTGATCCAGGCCCATGTCGCCCAAGCAGCCCACGATGTCATCGCCGTCTGGCCAATCGGATCGTTCATCGCACTCAATCCGCTCGCCGCACACGAGAGCACCCGATTCGAGAACATCCACGAACCCGGTATCACGCTCACCCAGACTCTTCCTCGGTATCGCGCCCAGTACGCGTCGGGGCGCATCACCCGCCCGGATCTGATCTCAGCTCTGCACGAGCGGATCGGGGAACTTGACGGTTTCCCTGTCCTCGAGCTCGGCCGGATGGCCTGGTCGGCTGCAGAGATCCTCGTCGAGGAAATGCTGCGATCCGACAGTCGCCCGCCGACTCCGAGGACGCTGTCGGCGGCGGATCCGCTTGAACAGCACGTCACAAAGTGGGTGGCCGCTTTCGTGGACCCCGACGCGCAGTGGCCGATACCCGGCCGACGGGACGGGTTCTACAGCGCCTGGCACGCCCTGTCCGTCCACGACCCGCATCTGAGCCGGCTGGCGCGACGGCGGATCCGCTCCCTCCCCGATCAGGCTCTGCCCGCCCTGACGGCAGCCCTCACCCATCTCGGGGTCGCTGATGGGGCCACCGTGCAGACCCTCACGGCAGAGCTGGCCGCGCTACCGGGGTGGACCAGCTACCTGAAATGGCGGTCCGAGCACAGCGGCGACATCGACCTCACCGAATACCTCGCCGTCCGCCTCGCGCTCCGCCACGCTCTCGACCTTCCGCCGCGCCCGCTTTCGCCCCGCCCCGGACCCGACGGCGACCACCCCCCAGACCCGGCGAAGGAACTGTGGGCGCGCGCCGAGCAGATCTCCGCCACCCTCTCTCCGTCGCCCACCCGTGCCGAGGTGGCGATGGTGGCCCGTGTTCTGATCCTGCATCCCCCCACCGATCATCCGTTCACCTGGCAAGCGGCCTACGAGAGCCACTACCGCACCGCACTCGTTCAGTCGATCACCTACGGCACTGCCGCACCCGGCCGGCCGACGGTGCAGGTGGTGATGTGTATCGACCCGCGTTCCGAAGGGGTTCGCCGTCACTTGGAATCGCACCCGGGGTTGGAGACGCTCGGATTCGCCGGGTTCTTCGGCGTTCCGGTCCGGTTCACGTCTTTCCAGGGCCGCGGGGCAGTGGACTCCCTTCCTGCCCTGTTGCGTCCCCGCCACGCCGTCACCGAATCACCCACGAGTCCCCAGCGCGCCCATCGACGCAGCCGGGGGCTCCGATTCCTCGACGCCGCCGCGCACGCGCTGCACGCCACCGAGAACGCAACCGCGACCCCGTTCGCGCTGGCCGAAACCGCCGGCTGGTTCTACGGTGCCACCACCTTCACCCGCACCCTCGCCCCCGGGCTGCACCACACCCTCACCCGCACCTGGCGAACCCTGATCGCGCCGCCCTCCCCCAGTGAGGTCACCGTTTCGGATGCCTTCAGTCTCGAGGAGCGTGTGACGCTGGCCGAAGCGGCGGTCACGATGATGGGCCTGCACCAGTTCGCTCCGCTGATCGTCCTCACCGGACACAGATCCACCAGCATCAACAACCTCTACCAATCAGCGTTGGACTGCGGCGCCTGCGGCGGAAACCCAGGCGCTGTGAACGCCCGAGCGGCCGCAGCGATCTTCAACGACCCCACCGTCCGGGCAGCGCTCGCCCCCCGCGGGATCACCATCCCGGAGGACACGGTGTTCGTCGCCGCGCTGCACGACACCGTCGCCGACACCATCACCGTGCTCGACCCGCACCTGGTCCCGGACACCCACGCCACCGAACTAGCGGAGTTCATCGTGCACGCACGGGCCGCAGCGGATCACCTGGTCCGCGAGCGGGCGACCACCCTCCCGGGCGCTCACCCGCACCAGTCCCTGGCCCGGCTGAGAGCCCGCGCACACGACTGGGCCGAGGTCTATCCGGAACTGGGACTAGCAGGCAACGCCGCCATGATCATCGGCCCCCGGGAAATGACCGCCAGTGCGAACCTGCACCGCCGCGTGTTCCTGCATTCCTACCGCACCGAAATGGACCCTGACGGGACAGGGCTGGAAACCATCCTGACCGCCCCGATGATCGTGGCTCAGTGGATCAACCACCAGTACTACTTCTCCACCCTCAACCCCGACGTGCTCTCCGCCGGCACCAAAACCATCCACAACGCCATCGGCGGCATCGGCGTCCTCGCCGGCCACAGCGGCGACCTCCGCCGCGGCCTTCCCTGGCAATCCGTTGCTGTCGGTGACACTCTCCTGCACGAACCGGTTCGCCTGAGCGTGATCGTCCAAGCCCCGCTCGAGAGGATCGGCGACATCATCTCCGGCAACCAAGTCCTGCGCGACCTGTTCGACAACGACTGGATCACCCTCACTGCCCGCCCCTCCCCCACAACTCCCTGGCACCGGTACACCCGCTACGGCTGGGCGAGCCAACCCACCCGCACACACAAGAAGGAGAACCGCTGATGCACGGACTGACCGAAATGACGAAGGTGGAATTCGTCGTCCCCGGCCGCGACGCCCCCTCGATCCGCGCCCTGATCACCGCCGCCGGCGCCACCGGCTACACCGCCGTCTCCGGCGTCTCGGGCATCGGCCACCACGGCCAACACTCCGGTGCGCTGCTGTTCAACGACTACGACACCCTCACCATGCTGATCACCGTCCTCCCCCCCGAGCGCGCCGAAGAGCTCATCACCGCAGCCCGGGAACTGTTCACCACCTGCAGCGGCGTGATGTTCGTCACCGACACCTACGTCAGCCGACCTGACTACTTCCAATGACACCCACCCCGAACCCCTACCGCGGTGCTGTCATCGCGTTTGCCACCATGCACGGCAAAGAACAACTCGCCCGCGGACCGTTCCGCACAATCCTTGGCGCCGCGGTTCTCGCCCCGGCAGGAATCGACACCGACCAGTTCGGATCCTTCGCCGGCGACATCCCTCGTACCCTCACCCCACAACAGGCCGCACGCAGCAAAGCACTCCTCGGACTCCGCGCCGCCAGCTTCCCCGTGGCCCCGGGCCGGCACATCCTCACCAGCGCACAAGCCCTCTCCAACGCCACCCGCCTCGGCTTCCCCACCAAGGCGTCATCGTGCAAGCCCACCACGACCTGTTCAGGAAACACGGCGAGGACATGCATACTTGGAAGTCCAAGGGGAGTACTCCGCCACAGTCGGCTCGTCATTACGGATGCACGCCGCATCCCGGGCCACCGGTCCTCGATCACGAGGATGGAGAAGACCTTGGCACTGATCCGCTCACGCCACGGTTAGGACCCCGCTGTGAACATCCCCCCGCTCGTCTGGATCATCACGATCGCAGTCACGATCGCGTTCTTCGTCTACGAGTTCTACGCGCACGTGCGCAAGCCCCACGAGCCGACCATAGGCGAATCCGCCCGCTGGTCGGCCTTCTACATCGGTCTCGCGCTGCTGTTCGGCGTCGGCATCGGAATGGTGTCAGGCTGGACGTACGGCGGTGAGTACTTCGCCGGGTATCTGACCGAGAAGGCGCTGTCGATCGACAACCTCTTCGTCTTCCTCATCGTGATGACAAGCTTTGCCGTGCCGAAGATCTATCAGCAGAAGGTGCTGATGATCGGCATCGTGATCGCACTGATCCTCCGCGGCATCTTCATCGCCGTCGGCGCGACGCTCATCGAGAACTTTTCGTGGGTGTTCTACGGATTCGGTGCACTGCTGCTCTTCCTCGCCTACCGGCAGGCTTTCACACACGGCGACTCCAACCCCGCCGACGGCAGGTTCATGCGCTTCGTGCGCCGCCATATGCGCGTGACCGACGAGTACCACGGCGACCGCCTCACGATCGTGCAGCAGGGGCGCCGCTGGGCCACGCCGATGCTGCTCACCATCATCGCGATCGGCTTCGTCGACCTCATCTTCGCGGTCGACTCGATCCCGGCGATCTACGGGCTGACCGAAGAGGCGTACATCGTCTTCACCGCCAACGCGTTCGCGCTCATGGGCTTACGCCAGCTGTTCTTCTTGATCGGCGGCCTGCTGGAGCGGCTGGTCTACCTCGCGCAGGGGCTCGCTGTCATCCTGGCCTTCATCGGCGTGAAGCTGCTCATCCACGCCCTGCACAAGAACGAGTTGCCGTTCATCAACGGCGGCGAGCCGATCACGGTGATCCCCGAGATCCCGATCTGGCTCTCGCTACTCTTCATCGCCGGGACGATCGCGGTGGCGACCATCGCCAGCCTCATCAAGACCCGCGGCGACCGCCGCCCAGCCGAGCAGGTCTCAGCCGATGACACATAGAAGGAACTCTCGTGAGCATCCTGCACCGCGCTGATCCCTCCCCCGACCCCGACAGACCCGGCGCCCGGCCGATTCGGCGGGCGTACGCTGACGAAGGGCTTGACGTTCGATGAACGGCGACCTCACCCTGAACATCGCGCTGGTCATCGCCTTCGTGCTCATCGGCGGCGTCTTCGCACGCACCGAGATGGCGCTGGTCACCCTCCGCGAGAGCCAGGTCAACGCGATCGCCGCGCGCGGCCGGCGTGGTGAGCGCGCCGCCGCGCTGGCACGCAACCCCAACACGTTCCTGTCGGCGGTGCAGATCGGTGTGACCGTCGCAGGGATTCGCTTCGGCCGCCTACGGTGCGACCTCCATCGCACCGTCTGTCGCTCCGCTGTGATGCATCAGACCAGACATTGATGCAAATGCCCTGCCGAGGTTCCCGATCTCGGGGCCAACCTCTTTCAGCAACGCCACAAGTACCCACTTCTCGCTGCGGCGTGGGCTCGACCTTGCTCTCTTTCATGATGCATCAGACGGCAATATTGCTCGCTTAGCGACGCGCTCGATCTTGTCCGGTCGGAAGCCGGACCAGTGGTCCTGATCGTCGACGACCACAACCGGGGCCTGCGAGTATCCGAGTTCTTTGACGTACTCCAGCGCAGCGTCGTTCTCGGAGAGGTCCACGATGTCGTAGAGGATCCCCTTGGCATCGAGTGCCGAACCGTTCAACGTCGCCTTCGTCGCGCAGTCGCTCGGCACCAGCCGGCGCACCCTCGAACGACGAGTCCGTGCGGCGCTCAACCTCACTCCGCTCGGCTTCGTCCAACGGCTTCGCA
>NZ_JAMTCT010000044.1 GCF_024171995.1 Promicromonospora umidemergens
CGACGTTCTCCTACCTCGATCGATTCGCCTTCTGGCGGATCGTCGGCTGGTTGAAGAAACGACATCCCCGACTGAACATGCACACCCTGGTCCGACGTCACCTGCCTGGCTGGCAGATCCGTGACGGCGGGATCGAGTTCTTCAGGGCGTGGAAGGTCACCGTGACCCGATACCGCTATCGAGGAGCGAAGATCCCAACGCCCTGGACCAGCGCAGCGACCGCAACGTCATGACCACGTGGAGAGCCGGATGCTCAGGAATGGGCACGTCCGGTTCGGGAGGCGGCCAGCGGAGACCCACCCCGGGAGACCGGGACAGGGCGCCGCTGGCCGACCTCACACCGAGCACCGCACCACCACCGAGGGCAAGCTCTACTGCTGCGCGATCAAGGACGTGTTCTCGAACCGGATCGTCGGCTACTCGATCTCGGATCGGATGACCGCGAAACTCGCCGTCGACGCACTCCGCAACGCCGTCGCCCGCCGTGGTGAGGTCGCCGGCTGCATCCTGCATGCCGAGAGGGGCAGCCAATTTCGCAGCCGAGCCATGGCCCGTGAGCTGCGCCGTCACGACATGGTCGGATCCATGGGCCGCGTCGGCGCGGCCGGGGACAACGCCGCGATGGAGAGCTTCTGGTCGCTTCTTCAAACGAACGTCCTCAACCAGCAACGGTGGGCCACCCGACAGGAGCTGCGACTCGCGATCGTCGTCTGGATCGAGCGTAAGTATCACCGCCAACGAGCACAGGACACTCTCGGCGGGTTGATGCCCATCGAGTTCGAAGCCAAGCTAGCCGAGCCGCTCACACTCGCGGCCTAAACCGAAACTGTCACCAGTTCGTTCCTCACGCCCCAACGCCAACGCGCCTCGTCCGAGTCTCAGCCACGTGCCCTCGGCAAGCATCAACTGGGTGACCTGGGACATCGCGAACACGAAGACCAAGTCGAAGAACAGCTCGAGAGGGTCCGTGGTCCGGTCGTCGGTCTCGGTGCCCGGCTCGGAGGCATTCACATCCATTGGTGCCTCCTGAGGGATCGGACGACGCACAGCGGGGGTGGCCCTCACATCTAGATGAGTGAGTCCGATTGGTTAGTGGTCGTAGGCGATGAGGGATCGTTTGGTGGTGGCTCCGGTTTTCCAGTTGTGCCAGATTGCGGCGGCCAGGGCCATGAACCGACCTGGGTTTGGTGCCGCATCCTTCTGAGTTGATTGGATGTCATCATGAACCGGCCTGTGGAGGAGTCTCCTGTGACGATCCGACGAAAATGAGCTCGCCTGGTCAAACAGGTACAACACCTCAGACCGATCCGCGCAGTCCCGTGAGAATTACGCGGGCTCCGGATAGTAGCGCCGTCACCGTTGCTCCGAGCTCCGCGCATGTTCAAGCGTCGCCCGTATTGCTAGAGATACACGACGAGTGACCGGGACCCCGCTCGAGCATCCAGCGGCCACTCAACGATTCCCGATCGCGGTGGCGAGGACGATGCCCCCGCCTGTTGTTCTCTCGTTGGAGGGGCATCGTCCTGGCCGTTGGGTCGCTCAGCCGTTCGAGGAGGGCGTTCCCGGGACCAGTACGGCCCGTCCGGGGATCCGACCGGTGGCGAGGCGCTCAAACACCTCGTTGATTTCCGAGAGTGGGTGTTGTTCAATCGCAGATACCAGGCGCCCAGAGCGGGCTAGGGCGAGTACCTCCTCGAGTTCATTCCGAGTACCCCAGTTGCTCGTCATCATCACTGCTTCGGCGGCGAAGCGGAAGAACGAGAACGGGAAGCTGCCGCCCGCGAGCCCGACGAGCACATAGATACCGAGCCGGTCCACCGCCCCAGCACCAAGGGCCATGGTCGTGTCGATTCCGACAAAGTCAAGAACAGGCGCTACCCCGTCCTGGCCGGCGGCAGCGCGAATCTGTTCCGCGGCATCAGCATCTCGAGGGTCGACGGTGACGTCGGCGCCGAGCTCGCGTGCGGTCTGACGCTTCTTCTCGTCGGTGTCGACGACGATCACCTTCGCTGGGGAGAGCAGCTTCAGGAACTGGACCCCGTACTGGCCGAGTCCTCCAGCGCCGATCAAGACCGCGCTAGTGCCGGGCACTAGGTGGGGCAGCGCCTTCTTGACCGCCGAGTAAGGCGTGAGGGCCGCATCGGTGAGAGCGGCTGCTTCTACCGGGTCGAGTCCGTCTGCCCGGAGCAAATGCCGCACGGACGTCACGACCATGTACTCCGCATACCCGCCTGCTGGGCCCATGCCGCCCCACAGGAATGTGTTGCAGAGCTGTTCCTTGCCTCCCAGGCAGAAACGGCAGTGACCGCAGCCCCAGCCGCCGAACACGACGACCGCGTCGCCGACCTCGAACCCGTTGCCTTCTGCGCCGGGACCGAAGGACTCGATCCAGCCTGCATTCTCATGACCCAGGGTGTGTGGGAAAGCGACACCCGGAATCTCGCCGGACTTGACGTGCAGGTCGGAGTGGCATGCCCCGGATCCACCGATTCGTATGAGGACCTCCCCAGGCCCAGGTTCTGGAGTCGGAACGTCCTCGATGACGAAATCCGACCCTACTTCGTTCAATCGTGCTGCTTTCATATTGTGCGTCCTCTTCTGTTCACAGATAGGCCATTAGCAGGCCTTGTTCGGGATGGTGGTTCGCGGTCGCCTGCGATCGCAGGGTGCAACTCGTCGAAGCGTCAGTGCTGTTCGATCAGGGCGTTGGGTTCGCACCTCCCATCGACGTCAGGTTCACGTGGCGAGGCGGGCTGCCCATCCCGGGGACGCGGCGCGGGGCGGCAACGTGAGGTCCCGACGTGAATTGCACGAGGGTCCGCACGTAAGCGGTCTCCGGATCAGCGTCCGCTGTGACCATGTCCTCGCGCAACCCGCATAGAAGCGGCACAGAACCTGGGCCGGTTCAGTTTTCACACACTGGGCTTAACACCCTCCGCCACCGGTTCACAGCCCCCACGCCGCCCACACCAATCGGACTCACTCATCTAGTCGTTCTCGCCGGGCAGTTTGTACGCGAGCACGTCGATGTTCTGGATGCTCGGTTCTGCGCTGAACAGCTCTGCTGCCTGCGCGGTGAGTGCCTGGCCGACGCCCCCCGACAGGTGGGTCTGGCGGGCGTCGTCGTCGGGGAACACGTCGAAGATCCCGAAGGTCGACTCATCGAGCTGAAGAGCGAACCAGGCCCGCGTATCCTGCTCCTGCTCGACGATGGAGCGCGCGTCGCGCAGAAAGTCCGCGACGTCCTTCTCCTTGCCGGGCTTGGCCTGAACGATCACTGAAAGCGCAACCTTGATCATGTTGTCTCACCGGCCTGGCTGAACAGTTCCACGATCGCGGAGTTGAAGGCCGGGAGGTCGTCGGGTGAGCGGCTGGTGACCAGGTTTCCGTCGCGTGCCACCTCTTCGTCCACGACGTTCGCGCCGGCGTTGCGCAGGTCGGTGCGGATGCTCGGGTACGAGGTCAACGTCCGGCCCGCCGCGACGCCGGCCTCGATCAGCGTCCACGGTCCGTGGCAGATCGAGGCGACCGGCTTGCCGGCCCCCACGAAATCGCGCACGAAGCCGACCGCGTCGGAGTCCACACGCAGCTGGTCAGGGTTCACCGTGCCGCCGGGGAGCAACAGGGCGTCGTAGTCATCGACCGAGGCCGATTTCACCAGGGCATCGACCGGAAACGTTCCAGCCGCATCTAGGTCGTTGTTGCGGGCCTGGATCTCGCCCTCTGCAGTGACAGCAACTCGGTCGTGGCCCCGGCATCCTGCAGGGCCTGTCTCGGCTGTTCCAGCTCCACGCGCTCCACGCCGTCCGCGGCCAGGATCGCGATCCGCTTGCCATTCAACTCGCCTGCCATGGTCTATTCCGTTCTGTGAGAGGTGGCGGCCTGCCCGTGCGGGCGCACCGCCCGCTGTCCGCCTACCGGTCAGCGTGGTCCGGGTGCAGCACAACTTTGGTCCAGCCGTCGTTGCGCTCATCGAAGTTCTGGTAGGCGTCGGGGGCCTGGTCCAGGGACAGGTCGTGGGAAACGATGAAGGACGGGCTGGCCTTGCCGGCGGCAATGAGGTCCCGCAACTGGCGGTTGTACTTCTTCACCGGAGCCTGGCCGTTGCCCATGGTCTGGCCCTTGAACCAGTGCAGGCCGTAGTCGAAGGCGACCTTCCCTTGCTTGGCCATCTCGTCGGGGCCGCCGGGGTCCTGGGGCAGGAAGACGCCGACCACGCCGATGCCGCCGGTGAACCGCACCGACTGCACCAGACGGTTCAGGGTCATCACCGGATCCTCGGTCCCTTGCGGGTCGTGGGCTTGATAGCCCACGCACTCACATCCACGGTCCGCGCCGAGGCCCATCGTCTGGTCGAGCACGAACTGCACGGGATCGGTCTTGGAGTCATCGACCGCGATGGCGCCGATCTGTTCAGCCAGCCGCAGCCGGTCCGGGTGGCGGTCGACGACCATCACCTTGGCCGCCCCCTTGATCGTGGCCGACAGGGCCGCCATCAGCCCCACCGGGCCGGCGCCGTAGATCACCACGGAGTCCCCGGGGATGACCCCGGCCATCTCGGTGGCGTGGTAGCCGGTGGGAAAGATGTCGGAGAGCATGACGTAATCGTTCTCCTTCTCCTGGGCGTCCTCGCCCAGGCGAAGGCAGTTGTGGTCGCCGTACGGCACCCGCAGCATTTCCGCCTGCCCGCCCGCCCACGGGCCCATCGCCGCGAAGCCATAGGCCGCGCCGGCAGCTGCCGGATCGGGCTGGGTGGTCAGGCAGTAGTTGGTGAAACCTCGCTCGCAGTTCTTGCAGAACCCGCAAGAGATGTTGAACGGCAGCACCACCCGCTCACCGACCTTGACCTTGTCGACGCCGTCGCCGACCTCGATGACCTCGCCCATGTTCTCGTGCCCGAACGTGCGCCCGGTCTCGAAATCGGTGCGCCCCTCATACATGTGCAGGTCGGAGCCGCAGATATTGGTGGCGGTGATTCGCACGAGGACGTCGGTGGGCCGTTCGATCTTCGCGTCTGGGACGTCGTTGACACTGACGTCGCGCGGTCCGTTGTACACAACAGCTTTCATGGGAAACCTCCTGATGGGACGTGCAAAGGAGCCAGCGACCGAACGTGGTCCGACGGCTCTGCGGGCTGACCCTGATTCGGCTACGGCCCTCGTACCCAGTTTCGCGATGATCGTGGTCCACTGCCATGACACGTTTCCTCCGCCCCATTAGGAGGGGTCTAACATGGGTAGTTATGGAGCTCCGCCAGCTACGGTACTTCGTTGCCGTAGCCGAGGAACGGCACTTCGCGCGCGCCGCCCGCAGGCTGCACATCGCCGCGCCGTCGCTGTCGCAGCAGATTCAGGCACTTGAGCACGACCTGCACGTTGTCCTGTTCGAGCGCAGCCCACGCAGCGTGACGCTCACCGCCGCTGGTGAGGTGCTCCTCGAGCACGCCCGCATCCTGCTGGATCGGGCCGACCGTGCCCGCGCCGAGGTCCGCTGCGCCGACGGGCGTCACCGGCACCTAGAACTCCGCCTCGTCACCGCCGTCGAGTACGTCCTGGACCCGATGCTGCACCAGATATCCGGGCCAGCCTCCGGCCTGGAGGTCACCATTGCGACCGCCACTGGCAGGGAGGCGATCCGCGCGGTCCGCGCGGAGACTGCGGACGCCGCCATCGTCTGGGGCCGTTCCGCCGACGAGCAGGATCTGTCCGGGACGGTCCTTCGCCAAATACCCGTGCACCTGGCGCTGCCGGCCCAGCACCGACTCGCCGCCTCGGCAGCGATCGCGGTCGCGGATCTCGCCACTGAGGCGATCGTAATGTTCCCCCGCGACCTCTTCCTCGGCATCTGGGACCACATCATCGGCCATCTGCTCCCCGCCGGCCTATCTCGCCCCGACCAGGTGCTCACCCAACCCGACCTCATCAACGTCCCCGAAGCCGTGCTGCGGTCGGTCGCCGCCGGCCACGGGGTGGCTCCGGTCGCCCCGGCGATGGCCGAGCACCTAGCAGTCGCTGGAACCGTGATCCGCCCCCTCAACCCGTCCCTGCTGGTCCCTCTTGAGTTGGTCTGGCGGGAGCCGCCGCCCCCCGGGCTGGAACGCGTCATCGCCATGCTGGCCGGGAACCCAGGGGTAGACCGAGCGGGACTTTGACGGCGCTGGATAATCAGGAGCTGTCGACCGGCCCGATCGCGGGGTGGCGCCAGAGTTCCCAGCTCGTTTGCAGCAGGCAGACCAGGAGGAGCCCGGCAAGCGTCGCCAACGCCGGCGCGAGCACAGCGACCGGGATCAACACGCTAGCCCCCACCCCGGCAAGGAGGCGATCGACGGCCAGCTGGTGGTGATCACGCCATCGGTAGGCGACGTCGCCAAGGAAAAACAACGCCACGCCACCGGCCAGGGCGACCGCGGACAACAGCGGGAGCGGGCGCGCCGCATCCGCGACCGCCTCGTGTACCCTGAGCGCGAAAAACACCACCCCGGCCACCAGCGGGAGGTGCAGGTAGCTGTAGGAATCGCGAGCCAACCGGGCCCGCTCCCGATCCCCAGTGCCGCGCAGCCGCCGTTCGGCACCCCGGCGGAGGTAACCGAAGTAGGACGACCACAAGCCGGCCGCGATCAGCACGGCCAGGAGAACGGCGATCACCACAACCGGCCGTCCCAGAGAGTCTTTGGCGCCGGCACCTACCTCGACGATCGCCTCACCCAGTGCGATGATGATGATCTGCCCGTGCCGCTCCACGACGTAGGAGGGCGCCACACCCCAGCCGGCGGTACCGACCAGAACGGGTCCGGAGAAGTCGATCACCGCGGCCGCGATCCACAGCAGCTCCCGCCCCGGTGTGTCGACGAATGCGGCGGCCACCAGCAACGCCGGTCCGATGAGCAGGGTGGGGACCAGCCGCAGCGCGGCCGCACCCACGTCCGCCTCCGCCCGCACGTCGAGAGCCAGCAGCGCGACGTGGATCAGCCGTACCGCCAAGAACGCGAGCCCGAACACCAACGCCCGAGCGCCGAATGCCTGCGGCAACCCGACCGCGGCAACCAGCATCGCCGCCATCGCGAGGAAGATCAGCAGGCGGTGCGCGGACCCGGCGTGGTCGGAGATGTTGGTCAGCCAGGCGTAGCAGACCCACGCCCACCACACTGCGCCGAGCGTCAGGAGCCCGCGCCCGAAACCCGCCCAGGAAATGTGCGCCAACATCAGGACCGTCACCTGGGACATCGCGTAGACAAAGACCAGGTCAAAGAACAGCTCCAGCGTCCCGACCGACCGCTCCGACGCGTCCTCGGCTGCCTGCTCACCCGCACCGCCGCCACCATCGTCACGCATACTCTGCTCCACACCCACCTCGCCGACCTCCACGTTGCCTAGAATCAACCCACATCGTGCCCCTCAATGCGACGATCACCTTCCACAGCGAGAACCGCCAGCGAAGCAACTCGTGGTGATCAAACGATAAAGAGAACCCGTTCCACTCCCGATCCGCTTACGTGCGCCCACCCCGCCACGAAGCGATCACAGAACACCGCCATCGAGCGATCAACTCCACAGACGTGTCGAGCTGTGCTCGTGTCCGTTCGGTACACGTAGCTCAACCGGTACAGTCACCGGATGGCCCAGATGCTCGTCGGGTACGCCCGCTGCTTGACCGAAGACCAGGACCTCACCGCCCAACGCAACGCCCTGGAAGCCCTGGGGGTGACGCCGGACCGGATCTACGTTGACCACGGCCTGACCGGCACCAACCGGGCCCGACCCGGGCTACGCGAGGCCCTCGCCGCCTGCCACGCCGGCGACACCCTTGTCGTCACCAAGCTCGCCCGGTCCTTGACCGACGCCCGCGACATCGTCGAAGAACTCACCGCCGCCGAGGTCAAGCCGAACATCGGCGGCTCGGTCCACGACCCGACCGACCCCGTCGGCCAGCTGCTGTTCAACGTTCTGGCGATGATTGCTGAGTTTGAGTCGGATCTGATTCGGCTGCGCACCAGGGAAGGGATGAAGGTCGCCAAAGCCAAGGGCCGGCTGCGCGGCAAGCAACTCAAGCTCAAGCCCGCCCAGGAGGCGCACCTGGTTGAGCTGTGGCGCGGTGGCAAGCACACCTCGGCCGAGCTGGCCGACTTGTTCAATGTGGGCCGCTCCACCGTCTACCGCGCGGTCAAACGCGCCGGAGAACCCGAAAGCAGTCCGTCAGATGACTGACGTCACCACCAGGGACGGATCGGTTCGATTGCGGCGGGTGACAGCACCGCTACCAGCCGGTATCGCAGGCAGCGGCTACCGCTAACAACAGTTCCGTTGTTCCTCAACCCCGTGATCGTGGGGGCGTTAGGCGGAGCGCTCCAGTGTGGCGGACTCTTCTAGGGCTGCGGCGAGGTACTTCGCCGAGGATCCGACGCCTGCGTCGGCAATCTGTTGGGGCGTGCCGGAGGCGACGACGGTGCCACCGTCCTCTCCTGCGCCTGGCCCGAGATCGATGACGTGGTCGGCCGCTGCCACGATCCGCATGTCGAGCTCGACCATCACGACGGTGTTGCCTGCTTCGACCAGGGTCTGCAGATGGGTGACCAGGTGGTCGGCGTCGGCGCAGTGGAGGCCGGAGGTCGGCTCGTCGAGTACGTAGAGGGTGTCGCCGCGTTGAGCGCGCTGCAGTTCGCGGGCGAGTTTGACGCGTTGGGCCTCGCCGCCGGAGAGCTCGGTGGCGGGCTGCCCCAGCCGCAGGTAGCCCAGCCCCACGTCGATCAGGGTCGACAGGGACCGCATGATCTCCTCCTCATTCGCGAAGAAGGCATGAGCATCCTCGACGCTCATCGCGAGGATCTCAGCGATGTTCCTCTCGCGCCAGGTGATTTGCAGAGTGCTCTCCTTGTAGCGGGTGCCATGGCAGTCCGGGCACTCGGTGTAGACCGACGGCAGGAAGAGCAGCTCGACCATCACCGAGCCCTCGCCCTCGCAGGTCGGGCAGCGGCCGCCGGTGACGTTGAAGGAGAACCGGCCCGGCTTGTAGCCCCGAGCGCGCGCTTCCCGGGTCTGCGCGAAGCGGCTGCGCACATGGTCAAACAGACCGGTGTAGGTGGCCACGTTGGAACGCGGCGTGCGACCGATGGGTTTCTGGTCGATGCTGACAACGCGACGCACGCCGGCCAGATCCCCGGCCAGAGTGCCCTCCAGATGATTGGAGGAATCGGTCAGGAGCAATTCATCGTCCTCGGGTGCCTCGTCGACAGGCACAGCGCGCCCCAGCCGTTCGCTGAGGAGCGCGGGCAACGCCTGACTGACAAGACTCGACTTGCCCGATCCGGAGACGCCGGTAACCGCAGTCAGGACGCCCAATGGAAGGTCGAGTGACACGTCTCGCAGGTTGTTGCGCGTGACGTTGTGCAGGGCGAACCAGTCCTGCGGCTCCCTGGGCACGTGCGGCGGAAGCCCGCCGCCACCGAAGATGTACCCCCGCGTCACGGATCCCTCGACGTCGGCGAGGCCGCTGGTCGGTCCGCTGTAGAGGATGCGGCCGCCGCGCTCGCCTGCGCCCGGGCCGATGTCGACCAACCAGTCGGCGTGTCGCATCACCTCCACGGAGTGCTCGACAACGAACAAGCTGTTGCCCCGGCGCTTGAGCCCGTCGAGGATCCCGAGCAGCGCGGTCACATCCTGCGGGTGCAGACCGGCCGACGGCTCGTCGAGCACGTAGACGACGCCGAACAGTTCCGAGGTCAGCTGGGTGGCCAGCCGCAGCCGCTGCAGCTCGCCGCCGGACAGGGTTGGCGTGGTCCGGTGCAGAGACAGGTAGCCAAGCCCGAGGTCGATGATGGGTTGCAGGCGGTCAACGAGCTCCTTCGCTAGCCGCGCAGCAGCGGCCCGTTTTTCGGCCGACTGGTTCGGGGTGCGGCGCACATCAGGCGCGGCCGTGTGAGCGGACCCGCCGGCGGCCACCCGCTGCTCGACGGCCTCGCGTCGTGCGGCCGCGTGTGGGACTCTACCGGAGATGCCTGCACCACCGGAGACCAGACCTGCGTGATCGGCGGCATCGGCGACAACTACCTCTAGCAGCGAAGCCAGCTCCCGCAGCGGCAGCTCGGAGAACTCGGCGATGTCGAGCCCTTGAAAGGTCACCGTCAGAGCTTCGGGCTTCAGCCGTTTGCCGTGGCAGACCGGGCACGGCGCCACGTCGAGGAACTGGGCCACGCGGCGCTTCATCGAGGCGCTCTTGGTATTGGCGAAGGTGTCGAGCACGTAGCGGCGTGCACCGACGAAGGTGCCAGAGTAGCTCGGCTTGACCCCTGCTTCGGCGGCTTCGAGCGCCTCAGAGAGCGTGTACCGGGAATAGACCGGGACGAAGGGGGTCTCTTCGGTGTAGAGGATCCAATCACGGTCCTTCTTAGGCAACTTCCGCCAGGGAACGTCGACGTCGTAACCGAGGGCGACGAGGACGTCGCGCAACTGGTGACCGTGCCAGGCCGTCGGCCAGGACGCGATCGCGCGCTCGCGGATCGTCAGCGAGGTGTCCGGAACCATCTGTTCTTCGGTGACCTCATACACACGGCCGATGCCGTGGCATTCCGGGCAGGCACCCTGGACGGTGTTGGCGGAGAAGTCCTCGGCGTAGAGCATCGGCTGGTCGTCGGGGTAGTCACCGGCACGAGAGTAGAGCATCCGCACCAGGGAGGACAGGGTGGTGATGCTGCCCACCGAGGACCTGGCGTTGCGCCCTCCCCGCTGTTGCTGCAAGGCAACCGCCGGGGGCATCCCGGTGATCGAGTCGACGTCCGGGACGCCGGCCTGATCGATCAGCCGCCGGGCATAAGGCGCGACGGACTCCAAGTAGCGGCGCTGCGACTCCGCGTACAGGGTGCCGAACGCCAGCGACGACTTCCCCGATCCGGACACGCCGGTGAAGACCACCAGCGCGTCGCGGGGAACGGTGAGGTCGATGTCCTTGAGGTTGTGCTCACGGGCGCCGAGCACCCGCACGTCCGGTTGGACAGACGGATCCTGGAACTCGGGTGCAGGTGCTTCGGTCATGACCAAGAGAGTAACCGGGCACAGTGAATCGCCCCGGGTTTAGTGGAGGGCGTGTTCTCCCAGTGCCGGTTGGCGTTGGGAGTTCATCTCACGGTAGTACTCGTTCTCTTTCTCGATGGGTGTGAGGTATCCGATCGATGAGTGCAGCCGGTTCTCGTTGAACCAGTGCATCCAGGACAGCGTGGCCAGTTCGAGGTCGTCGGCGCTGCGGAACGGGCCGTCGATCTTCACACATTCGGTCTTGTAGAGGCCGACGACGCTCTCGGCGAGGGCGTTGTTATAGCTGTCGCCGACGGGTTCCGATCGATGCGATCGCTCCGACGTCAGCGAGCCGCTCCGTGTAGCGCAGAGCCGTGTCTTGAGAGCCGGCGTCCGAGTGCTGAAAGACACCGGTGACGTCTTCACCGCGCGGGATCCGTCGGGGCAAGCAGTTCATCACCACCCGTTCCGACGACTCAGCGCCGCGGCCAGAAGGATCACCTCAAACGCGAGTTTCACGCGGACCGGCCCAGCCCCTGCTACCGCATGAGGCGTTCGACCGTGCAGCGCGCGACGGTGATGCCCTCGCGCCGCAGGAGCCGCCAGATCTTGCGGGCGCCGCTGATTCCGCGACCGAGGTTGCGGTCCCAGAACACCCGTTCGATCTGGACCACCAGTTCCGCGTCGGCGACCGCTCGCGCGGAGGTTGGACGTTTCTTGAAGGCGTAGTACCCGGACGGAGCGATCTTCACCCCGTGCTCTGTGAGCACGCGGCAGATCGGCTCGACTCCGAACCGATCACGATGATCGTCGATGAACTGAACTACCACGGCAGTCGCGGGCCTGGCTCTCGGACGAAGAAACTCGACGCCGCCAACAGGATCTCGTTCGCGCGCTTGAGCTCACGCACTTCCGCCTCGAGATGCTTGATCCTCGACGCATCGTCAGTCGTCGTTCCAGGACGCTCTCCCGCGTCGATCTGAGCCTGCTTAACCCAACCGCGCAACGTGTCCGGATTCACCCCGACGCGCTGTCCGATCCGGATCACCGCCTGATTCACAGACAACTCCGGATCCTCCTTCCGCGCTTCCTGCACGAGCCGCATCGCTCGCTCCCGCAACTCCGGCGGATACTTCCTCAAAGCGGCTCATCGCAATCGAGGGTGTAGGTGGGGTCTGAATCCTCCGCTTTCGAGCAGGCTGCGGGCAACATAGTTCGTGAGGTTTCGGAAGCCGAGAGCAGAGCCGCGGAGATGCTCGAGACGGCCGTTGATCGCCTCGGTGGGCCCATTACTGGTTCCGGGGCGGTCGAAGAACGCGAGTACGTCGGTGGCGCGTTGCTTCAGGGTTCGTCCGAGGCGACGGATCTCGACCAGCGCGGCGGGAACACCGCTGGTGACGGAGTCAATGACGGATCGCATCATCGCCTTCCCCTTGTGCTTGTCGGGTTCCCGGTAGGCAGCGATCATGCGCTGGTAGATGCCCCAGGTCGCTTCGACTTCCACGTGCTCCGCGATGACGAACACGGCCTCGAGTCGAGCGTGCTGCTTGTCGGTGAGCAGGTTCGCGCCGGTGTGGAGGGTGCGGCGGGCCTTGTAGAGCGGGTCGCCAGCGCGGCCACGATGCCCAACAGTGGCCTGTTGGACGCGTTGCCGGCAGCGATCCAATCCGTCGCCAGCGAGGCGGACGACATGGAACGGGTCCATCACCGGGACCGCGTCGGGAAGCTCTTCGGCGGTCGCGGTCTTGAACCCGGTGAACCCATCCATCGCGACGACCTCGATCCCGTCCCGCCAGGGTTTCGGACGACCAGCGAGCCATTGCTTGAACACGGCTTTGGAACGTCCTTCGACCATGTCCAACAGCCGCGCCGGGCCTGTCTTATTCCGTGTCGGGGTGAGATCGATGATCACAGTCACGTACTTGTCGCCGAACCTCGTGTGCCGCCAGACGTGTTCATCGACGCCGATCGTGGTGACCCCGTCGAACCGTGCGGGGTCATCGATCAGCCGGCGCTTGCCTTCAGTGATGATCGCGCTATTCGCGGTATGCCACGACACTCCGAGACCGGCAGCGGCCCGGGAGACGGTGAGATGGTCGACAACGATCGCTCCCAACGCCCACTCGATCCCGCCGCGAGAGATCTTCGCTCGCGGCGGTGCCGCCCTCGCCGTGTCCTGCCGCCACGCGCGTCGACAGTGATCGCATCGGTAGCGGCGCACCCGGACCAGCAGTGTTGTCGGCCGGTGCCCGAACGGCTCGTGTGCCAATCGGCGCATTACGGTGTCGCGCGGGACGCCCTCGGTCCCGCATTTGCGACACCATGGATCCGGCTCGGCGACGCGGCACTCGATCACCGCCCGATCCGGTTCGAGGTGCTGCCCGACGGCGACGAGGCCGAGCTCGTCGAGTCGGCAGAACATGGTCAGATCGGGCGCGGCGAAGGTAGCGTGGGACACGTCGAGGTCTTTCGGACGGTGAGTGTGAGAACTTCCATCCTGGAAGACCTCGACCCCTATCCGGAAACCGACGTCGCTACACCCTCATCTGCGAAGAGCC
>NZ_JAMTCT010000045.1 GCF_024171995.1 Promicromonospora umidemergens
CGGATCGCGTTGTCCAGCGCCATGCCCGTGTAGTGCACCGGGTCCTTGGTCGTGGCGTAGGTGGGGGAGTAGGCCAGGTCCAGGTGGAACAGGTCGGCGACGTCGGCCCCGTAGGTGATGGCCGTGGCCAGGACATCGATGCGCTTGTCCGCACCGGACGCGCCGATCGCCTGCGCGCCGAGCAGCCGCCCGGAGCCCCGGTCGGCGACAGCCTTGATCAGCAGCGACTCGCCGCCCAGGTACTCGGGCCGGTCGGGCTTGATGTTGTGCAGCACCTCGACGTCGTACCCGGCCGCGCGTGCCTGGTCCTCCGTGAGCCCGGTCTGGGCCACCGCCACGTCGAAGACCCGCACGATCGACGTGCCGAGGATGCCCCGGTGCTCCAGCGTGCCGCCCGTGGCCGCGTCACCGGTGATGCGGCCCATCTTGTTCGCCGTCGACCCCAGCGGCACCCAGGCAGGCTCGCCGGTGATCAGGTTGAACGACTCGGCCACGTCCCCGACCGCCCACACGTGCGCCACATCGGTGCGCCCCTGCCGGTCCACGGCGATCGCACCCGTCGGGCCGATCGTCACCCCGGCCTGCTCCGCGAGCTCCAGGTTCGGGCGCACACCCACAGAGACGATCACCAGGTCGGCGGGCACGGTGTCGCCGTCGTCCGCCGAGCCGACGCGCACGCCGGTAACCCCTGACTCGCCACCCTCGATCGCGGCGACGCGCGCGCCCAGGCGCAGGTCGACGTCGTGCTTGCGGAGCTCCGCGTCCACCCGCGCGGACATGTCCACGTCCATCCGGGGCATCGCGTGCTCGAGCGCCTCGACCACTGTCACCTCGACGCCGCGCTCGGTGAGCTGCTCGGTCATCTCCAGCCCGATGTACCCGGCGCCGATCACGACCGCACGGCGCACCGGCCGCTCCTCCACCCACGCGCGGATCGCCCGCGCGTCGGACGGGGTGCGGACCCTGAACACTCCAGGCAGGTCCACCCCGGGCAGGGGCGGGACCACGCTGCGTACACCGGTGGCCAGGATCAGCTCGTCGTAGGTGTCATCGAACGTGTTCCCGGTGGCGAGGTCGCGCACGGTGACGCTCTGCGCCGCGGCGTCCACGGCGACGACCTCGTGACCCGTGCGGACGTCGACGTCATAGCGGGCCTTGAACCAGGCGGCATCGCGCGGGGTGAGCTCGTCGATGGTCTCGACCTCGCCGCCGACGAAGTACGGCAGCCCGCACCCGGAGTAGGAGATGTCGCGGTCACGCTCGTACACGGTGATCCGTGCGGTCTCGGAGTTGCGCCGGGCCTTGGCGGCGGCCGAGGTGCCCGCCGCTACCGAGCCGACGACGACGATCTTCAGCGGAGAGGACGTGCTCACAGGGTTTCCTCCGGTCGATGGGTGACGTTCGGCCGGCCAGGGCCGATCGGCCGTTCTGGTGTCCGTGGGTACAGCGCTGCGGCGACCAGCATGCCCAGCGTGCCGCCGAGGATCTGGGCGGCGATGAACGGCAGCACGGAGGCGGGCGCGATCCCGGCGAACGTGTCACTGAAGATCCGCCCGATCGTCACGGCCGGGTTCGCGAACGACGTCGACGAGGTGAACCAGTAGGCCGCGCCGATGTACGCGCCCACGGACGCCGGGATCCAGGCCGCTCGCCCGGAGCGCAGCAGGCCCAGGATCACCAGGACCAGCCCGGCTGTGGCGACGACCTCGGCCAGCAGGTGCGGGCCCGTCGCACGCTCGGTGGTCGCCAGACCTGCCCGGATGCCGAACATGGCGTTGGCCAGCAGAGAGCCGCCGATCGCGCCCGCGATCTGGACGGCGACGTAGACACCGCCGTCGGCTGCGCGCACCCCGGTGCCGTCGCGCCGGCCGGTGAACCAGTCGACGAGCGTCACGACTGGGTTGAAGTGCGCGCCGCTGACTGGGCCCAGCACCGCGATCAGCACGGCCAGCCCAAGAGTTGTGGCGAGGCTGTTCTCCAGGAGCTGCAGCCCGACGTCGTCCGGCGACAGGCTCTGCGCCGCGATCCCGGACCCGACCACTATCGCGACCAGCAGACCCGTGCCCAGCCCCTCGGTGACCGCGCGACGCCACAGCGCCGGCAGGGCCGGGGCGCGCGCCGGTGTCCCTGGGGCGGCTTGCGCGTCGAGAGCGGCCACCTCGGGGGACGTCACGCGGCGGGCTCCACACCCAGCTCGGCCAGCAGCTTCCGGACGCGCTTCTCGATGTCGTCGCGGATCGGGCGGACCGACTCGATGCCCTGACCGGCCGGGTCCTCCAGCTCCCAGTCCTCGTACCGCTTGCCGGGGTAGAACGGGCAGGCGTCGCCGCAGCCCATGGTGATCACCACGTCGGAGGCCTCCACGGCCTCGTTGGTCAGCACCTTGGGCTTCTCGGCGCGGATGTCGATGCCCTTCTCGAGCATGGCCTCCACCGCGGTCGGGTTGATCATCTCGGCGGGCATCGACCCGGCCGAGCGCACCTCGACGGCTCCGCCGGACAGGGTCCGCAGGAAGCCGGCGGCCATCTGGGAGCGGCCCGCGTTGTGCACGCAGACGAACAGCGCGGAGGGCTTGGTCTCGGTGGTGGGCTCGGTGGCGCTCATCAGGTTCTCCGGTGGTGAGGGTTTATCAGTCGGGCGGTAGCCGGTCGGCCTTAGTGCGGCCGGCGGCCTGTGGTCAGGTGGTCTCGGGTACCAGGTCGGCGAGCAGGGCGCGTACCCGCTGGTCCAGGTCGTCGCGGATGGCCGCGACGCCGGCGGGCGAGGCCAGGGCCGGGTCGCCGACCATCCAGTCCTCGTACCGCTTGCCTGGCAGGATCGGGCACGCGTCTCCGCAGCCCATGGTGACGACGACGTCGGCGGCGCGGACGGCGTCGTCGGTCAGGGGCTTGGGGTAGAAGCGGGTCACGTCGTCCACCTCGTCGGCGGCGGTGGTGTCTCCCAGCTCCTCCAGCAGCGCGCGCACACCAGCGTGCACCTCGGCGGCGGGCGCCGATCCGGCGGAGCGGACCACTACACGGTCGCCCGCGTAGTGCCGCATCAACGCGGCGGCGAGCTGCGAGCGTCCGGCGTTGGCCACGCACACGAACAGGACCTGCGGCCGGTGCACCGCGCCTGCAGCGGTCTCCTGCGCATGCGCCTTTTCCGCATCGATGATTCGCTGCCGGGCGAAGTGCTCCGTGAGTGGGACCAAGTAGGCGGACTCGCCGCCACGGCGTACCAGCGCCGCGTATGACTCGCGGACCACCCGCAGGCACTCGTTGGACGGCGTGCCGGGGAACCGCTCGGCGAGGGACGCGGCCATGCGGTCCAGGGCGGGATCCACGTTCCGCAGACCGGTCAGATGCGGGGTCTCCATCACGTCGATAGCCGCCGGTGCGAACCTGTCCAGGAGGGTGTTCACCGCACCGCGGTAGGCGGGCTTGATCCGATACCAGACCGAGGTGCCGCGCCGGTCCGCGGTAAGGAGGCCGACGTCGCGCAAGACCTTGAGGTGGTGGGACACCGTGGGCTGGGAGACGTCGGTGAGGGTCGCGAGCTCGCCGACCGTCACCTCACCCTCGGGGCTGGAGGCGATCGCCGACAGCATCCGCAGGCGGAGGGGCTCGGCCAGGGCCTTGAGGGTCATGGCCACGGTGGTCGCGGCGTCCATGCCGATCGCATGGGACTCCTGCCCGCGGGCACTCGACGGAGTCAGAGCAGTCATCGTCGACCTCCTCCTGATGTATCGATGGGTCTCTATGTTGACAGTCATCGATGTAGTCCGCAACTCTCGAATGCAGCAGGTTGCGGCGAGGCAGCAAAGCCGACACTGACGGCAACGCCGGGTCGGTCCGACCGCGGCTGGGCCTCGCGGTGGACATCTGTGCCGACAGCTACGCCGGTGAGCGCTGGTACTAGCTCAAGGCGCACGGCCCGGAGTACGGGTGGGACAACCCGCAGCGGGTGCAAACCCGGCGGCTCCGGACCGTATGAAGCGTGGCACTGGGAGTTCATGGCAGCGGTGGCCCGGATCGACGATCGCCATTGAAAGCTGCCGGGCGGTTGAGGCACCGCCGTTGTCCTGGCTGGGCCAGCACGGACGGCCTGGGCGGGCCCGCTGGGAGTGCCCGGCGCAGGCCGATTGCGAGTCGTCAGCGGCGTTCTTACCGTGAGGAGGACATTGGCGGCGTGCCCTGACGGTAACGGCGCTTCGGAGCGCTCTGGAAGAAGAGATATGAAGACAAGCCAAATGCTTGAAACCTATCCGAAGCCGATCAACCTGGACCGGACGCTGTTGGCCCGGGTCATCGAAACCACCGTCGAGTGCTCCCAGGCCTGTACCGCATGTGCGGACGCGTGCCTCAGCGAGGACCACGTGGCCGACCTGCGAAAGTGCATCCGGACGAACCTGGACTGCGCGGATGTCTGCGATACGACCGCTCGTGTGCTGTCCCGGCACACGGGGTACGACGCCAACATCAGCCGTGTGCTGCTGGAGGCTTGTATCGCTGCCTGCAAGGCCTGCGGCGACGAGTGTGAGCAGCACGCGAGCATGCATGAGCATTGCCGGATATGCGCTGAGGCATGCCGCGCCTGCGAGGCAGCCTGTCGGGAACTGCTCAGCACGATCGGCTGAACAGGTCCCGACAGAGACGACCGACCCGGAAGGGCTCGGACCAGTTGACCCGGCGCGCTCGCGTCAGCTGGCCAGTCTGCCCACCGCGAAGCCAACGGACCGTCGATCGTCGGCGATGCTGCTGACTTCGCCGGTCTCCGAGGCCCCAGCGGGAGACGATGCTCACGGGCTGCCAGCTCATGAGCATGTGCCCTCGACCAGGTCCGCAGGTAGGGGCATGTGCTGAGACCGTGTGCGTGCTGCGGCCGCTCACCGCTGACCAGCCCTTGACACTTCTCCCGGAGGGACGAACCGATGAAGTCGATGTATCTACGACTGGGCCTCGCGCTGCTGATCAGCCTGGCGGTGATGTTCGTGCTGAGCCTCGCCCAGGTGCACGTCTGGGGCGACTTCTACCTCAACCTCAGCAACTTCTACATCTCACTGACGATGGTCGGCGCAATGGGCATCGTGATGCTCCTGGTGATGTCGCCGATGTACGAGAACAAGCGCCTCAACGTCGCGCTCCTCGCCGGCTTCGTGGTCGTGCTCGTCGGGGCGTTCGCGTTGGCCCGGACCGAGACGTTCGTGGGCGACGACGCGTTCCTGGCCTCGATGATCCCGCACCACTCGCGGGCGATCCTGGTGTGCGAGGAGTCCTCGCTCACCGATCCGGAGATTGTCGAGCTCTGCGACTCGATCGTCCGGAGCCAGCAGCAGGAGATCGACCAGATGAAGGACATCATCGAGCGGCGGTCCGGCTCCTGACACTCTCGTCGGCCCATGCCTGTGCGATGCGTCCGCCAGTCGGCCAGCTTCCGATGTTCGAACAGTGCGCGAGGTGATCAGGGCCTGTCTCCGAGTCTGCCAGTGTGTGCCGCCGTCGCGCGAGTTCGACGGCTACAGCCGGGACGTGTACTACGCGAGCGCGTTCGAAGGCGGTTGATGTCTGGACGCGGGCGGGGCGGTCTTGTATCCCCGTGCCGACGTCGGCAGACCGCCGCCGCATCGGGCTGTCTTCAGGCCGCAGCAAGTACCGGCCTGCTGACCCGGCTCGGAGGTCGGCGCTACGTCCTGCCGAACGTGCGGCGACCGCCCGCTACGACTACTTGATGAGGGCCGCCGATCCCGCACAGGTTGAACACGTACACCGAGCCGCCTTCGCCCGCCTTGCCCCGGTGCAGCCGCTGGCCGTCGATGTCAGGACACATGACGTGCTGCCCTTGCACGAACGTCCGCGATCGGCCGAGGCGCGCGACCTCGCCCGCGCCGCCGCACGCGCGGAAAGCGTGCGACCGGGAGTGATGCGCGGACTGCTCGCGCGGGCCGGACGCGGTGCGACTGTCCACGGCAGGGCCGGGGTGGTTGGTGGTCTGCTCCTCGGCGTCGCAGGAGGCGTGATCGCGAATGCCGCCACAGCCCTTCTGCTCGAACGGCACCAGGTCCACGACGAAGCTGACCGCCTCGAGCGCGCCGTCTCGGACCTCGTCCTGGACACCGCACTCGGGCACCCACCCATGACCCACATGGCGACCCCATCCCGGACAGGGGCGACCATGACGGCCGGCAATGGCGATCCTCTTCCCAAGGTGAGATGTGGGTGCAACAGCGGAAGTCGTCCGGGTCTCGGGCCGGTCATCCGATGTCCTGCGTTACCTGCACGAACACGGCGTCACCATCGGCACCCGCCTCAAGACGATCGACGTGAGCACCGAGACAGCGGTGATCCGAGTCGGTATCGACGGCGCCCCGGCACCGCGCGTGCCGGGGCGCTGCCCCCGCTCAGTCTCTGGGGCCCGGCGTCCCGCTCGGCGAGCGCCCGAGCATGGTCCGGAAGAGGTCCGTCTGGTCGATGACGCCGGTCACGTTGGCGCCTTGCGGCCCGGAGGCGGCCACTCGGATCTGGGCGCCGGTGTGGTCGGAGCCGACGTCGCTGGTGGAGTAGGCGACGGTCATCGGGTCGCCGTCGGCCGTCTGCAGGGTGGCCACCTGCTTGCCGTCGGTGACGCCGCCGACGATCTGGGTGGAGTGCGCGTGGTCACCGGTGACGATGATCAGGGTGTCCGGGTTCTTCTTCTGGAAGGCAAGGACAACCTGCACCGCCTCGTCGAGCTCGCGCAGGTCACCGATGGCACCGCAGATGTCCGAGCCGTGCTCCTGCTTGTCGATCATCGCGGACTCGGCCTGAAGGAAGAAGCCCTTGCGGTTGTCCAACAGCGCGATGGCCTTAGCGGTCATCGTGGACAGGTCAGGCTGGCTGCCGCGGTCGGCCTCCTGGCACGTGGTGGTGGCGCCGCCGGTGCCCGGAGGCGCCGTCGCGACCAGCGGCTGGTACATCGGGGTCATGTTGCCGGGCGCGAACAGACCGAGCACCGGGCCCTTCTTGAGCGAGGTGACGCCTGCGAGGTCGGTCTTGTCGTCGAGCACCCGGTAACCGTGCTCCCGCTGGGCGTAGTCCAAAACCGTGGGCCCAGCGTCGGTGGCCTGGGAGTAGCGGTTCAGCCCGCCGCCCATCAGGACGTCGACCTCGTTGTCGACCAGCTGCTCCGCGATCGAGCCCTTGCCACCGGCAGACTTGCGTGCGGATGTGCAGGCTGCCAGGTCCTGCGGTCCCTGACATGCCCGGGCGTTGATGTGGGACGCGGCTGCGGCGGGGGTGGCGTCGGTGAGCTCGGACGTCGTGATGTTGCCGACCAGCTTGCCGCCGGCCTTGAACTTCTCCAGAACTGTCTCGTAGTCCTCACCTGGAACGTCAGCGGCGGTGCTGGGCCCCTGGGAGATCCGGCCGTCGACGGTCTTCTTGCCGGTCGACCAGCCGCTCGCTGTCGGAGCGGAGTCCGAGACGTAGGCGATGGGGTAGTCGGGCCCGGTGCCGACCTTCAGGCCATAAGTCGTCATCGAGCCCGTGAACGGGAGCGAGTCGAGGCCGGCGAAACGGCCGCCGGCACCGAGCTCGTAGTTGCGGGCGGCCGTGATCATCGAGTCGTCCATGCCATCGCCGATGATCAAGATGACGTTGCGCGGCTTCGACGACTTGATCTGCTGGGCCAGCGCTGTGGAACGGTCCGCGGTGAAGCCCTCGGCTGAACCCTGGTTCGATGCGGTGTTCTGGGTGGCGGCGTACGCCCCTACCGACCCCGCTGCCATGAGGCCGGCGAGCACTGCGACGGCGACGACAGTCTTGCTGTGACGCATGGATGGTCCTCTCGGTCGGAACGACGACTGAAGGCTCGTCCGGCACGATGGCTGCACGGCGAACATGAGTGGTCATGTGCACGACTAACCGGTGACCCCTTGTCGAGGTACGGCGGCAGGCCCCGCCTGTGGTGGAGCGTTCCGCAGGTCGATGCGATAAGTCAGCGATGGCTGTATAGTCACCGCATGCTGACTATTGCTTCGCGGTTGGACGTGATGAACCGGCTGGGCCGCGCGATGGCCGACCCAACCCGGTCACGGATCCTGATGGCACTGCTGGAGGGGCCGAGCTATCCGGCGGTGCTCTCACGTGAGCTGGAGCTGACACGCTCGAACGTGTCCAACCACCTGACCTGTCTGCGGGACTGCGGGATTGTGGTCGCCGAGCCGCAGGGCCGGCAGACCCGGTACGAGATCGCCGACCCGCATCTGGCGGCGGCGTTGACTGCGCTGGTCGAGGTGACGCTCGCAGTCGACGAGAACGCGCCGTGCATCGATCCGACCTGCTCGGTGGCGGGCTGCTGCGGGACGGGAGCGAGCGCATGAGCGCGGTCACGGGGTCACAGGTGACCGAGGTCGATATCGACGATGACGACGATCACGACGGGCCGTGGTGGCGCGATCGTGAGGTCATGGTCCCGGTCTTCTCCGGCGTCGCGTTCGCCACGGGCCTGATCTGCGAGTGGTCCGGGTCCGAGACGGCCGCGCTGGTGGCGTTCTGGATCGGGCTGCTGCTCGGTGCGTCGACATTCGTCCCGGGCGCGATCCGCAAGCTGTTCCAGGGCAAGCTCGGCATCGGGCTCTTGATGACGATCAGCGCGATCGGCGCGGTCATCCTGGGCTACGTCGAGGAAGCGGCTGCGCTGGCGTTCCTGTACTCGATCGCGGAGGCGCTCGAGGACAAGGCGATGGACCGCGCGCGCGGTGGTCTTCGGGCGTTGCTCAAGCTCGTGCCCGAGACCGCCACCGTGCTCGCCGAGGGTTCCTCCAAGGAGGTCGCGGCGAAGGATCTGACCGTCGGCCAGGTGATGCTGGTGCGGCCTGGTGAGCGGATCGCGACGGACGGCGTCGTGCGTACCGGCCGCAGCAGCCTGGACACGTCCGCGATCACCGGCGAGTCGATCCCGGTGGAGGTCGAGCCCGGCGATGCCGTTTCGGCCGGTGCGATCAACGCTGCCGGGGTGCTGGAGGTCGAGGCCACTGCGGCCGGGACGGACAACTCACTGACCACGATCGTCGAGCTGGTCGAGCAGGCCCAGAACGAGAAGGGGGAGCGGGCGCGTCTGGCCGACCGGATCGCGCGCCCGCTGGTGCCGGGCGTGCTGGTCCTGGCGGCTCTGGTTGCGCTGATCGGGTCGCTGGCCGGGGACCCCGAGCTGTGGATCACGCGCGCCCTGGTCGTGCTGGTCGCTGCCTCGCCGTGCGCGCTGGCGATCTCCGTGCCGATCACGGTGGTCGCGGCGATCGGCTCCGCCAGCAAGTTCGGCGTCATCATCAAGTCGGGCGCGATCTTCGAACGGCTGGGCAGCATCCGCCATGTCGCAGTCGACAAGACCGGCACCCTGACCCGCAACGAGCCTGTCGTGACCGGTGTCCTGACGGCCGGCGGCGTCGCGGAGCAGGACGTGCTGGCCTGGGCGGCCTCCCTGGAGCAGCACAGCACGCACCCGCTGGCCGCGGCCATCACCGCTGCGGCACCCGGGGTGCCGGCCGCGCAGGACGTCAGCGAGCTGGCCGGGCACGGAATCCAGGGCACCATCGACGGCGCCCAGGTCACGGTCGGCAGCCCACGGTGGGTCGAGCCCGGCGTGCTGGCCGGCGCGGTCTCGGACCTGGAGTCCCAGGGCATGACCGTCGTGATCGTCCATCGTGCCGGGGCGCCCGTCGGTGCGATCGGCGTGCGCGACGAGCTGCGCCCGGAGGCGCCCGAGTTCGTCCGCACGCTGACCGGTCAGGGCACCGGGGTGACCATGCTCACCGGCGACAACCAGCGCACCGCCCAGGCGCTGGCCGACCAGGCCGGGATCACGGACGTGCGTGCGCAGCTGCGTCCCGAGGGCAAGGCCGCCGCGATCACCGAGCTGACCGCCTCAAGGTCCACGGCGATGATCGGCGACGGCATCAACGACGCGCCCGCCCTGGCCGGAGCGGACATCGGGATCGCGATGGGCGCTACGGGGTCGGACGCGGCGATCGAGTCGGCCGACGTCGCGTTCACCGGCCACGACCTGCGACTGATCCCGCGGGCGCTGGACCATGCCCGGCGGGGGCGGCGCATCATCAACCAGAACATCGTCCTGTCGCTGCTAATCATCGTGGTCCTGTTGCCCCTGGCGCTGGTCGGTGTCCTGGGGCTTGCGGCGGTCGTCCTGGTCCACGAGATCGCCGAGGTCATCGTCATCCTCAATGGCCTGCGCGCTGCCCGTACGCGGCCGGCGGTGACCACGTAGATCACGTCGTCAGACGACTTCGAAGTTGGCCATCATCATCATGTCGCGCACCGGTTGCGGGCAAACGGAAAGGTCGCAGGCTGCGACCCGACCACCTCCGGTCAGTCCACGTTGATCGAGATGGTCTGCCAGCCCGACGCCCCGTCGGGAGCCGGCGGCGCCTTCGTCTCGGTCTGGACCTGTCCGTCCGAGTCCGTGGCGCGCACCGCCAGGCTGCGGTAACCGGCCTCCAGCTCGATCGAGACGTGCCACTGGCGCCATGTGTCGGGACCCACCGTCTCGGCGAGCTCGGCGGTGATCCAGTCGCCGCCGTCGGCCCGAACCTCGACCTTGCTGATGCCGGTGTGCTGCGCCCAGGCCACGCCGGCCACGGTGACGGCGCCGGCGGACACGGCCGTGGACAAGCGCGGCACGTCGATCCGCGACCCGATCTTGATGGGCCCCAGTGCGGACCAGCCGCGCGGGGTCCAGTAACCCTGGTCGGCGTCGAAGGTGGTCACCTCCAGCGAGGTCACCCACTTGGTGGCCGAGACGTACCCGTACAGCCCGGGCACCACCAGCCGCGCGGGGAAGCCGTGCTCCTCGGGCAGCGGCTCGCCGTTCATGCCGATCGCGAGCAGGCTCTGCCGGTCCGGGTCCTGGAGCACCTCCAGCGGTGTGCCGGCGCCGAATCCGTCGTCGCTGCGGGAGAGCACCATGTCGGCGCCGGCCCGGGGCTTGGCCCGTTCCAGGAGCGCGCGGATCGGGTAGCCGAGCCAGAGGGCGTTGCCGACCAGGTCGCCGCCCACGGCGTTGCTCACGCACGAGAGAGTGACGTAGTGCTCCTCCATCGGCAGCTCCATGAGCTCGTCCCAGGTGAGCGTGAACGGCTCGTCCACCAGACCACGGACCTCCAGCGACCAGTCCTGCGGGTTCAGCTGCGGCACGATCAGCGCGGTGTCGATGCGGTAGAAGTCCGAGTTCGGAGTGACGTACGGCGCCAGATCGTCGAGCTTCAGGTCAGCCCCGGAGGGCACCGGCGGCGCCGGCGTGCGCGCAGCGGGTAGGCGGAGCCACACGAACAGCAATGGTCAGCATGCGGTGATGCTGACCATTGCCGAAGTCCGCTGTCGAGCGATCCTGCGCCTACGGGTGTGGGTCTAGATCGGTGTGACGAAGCTGCCGACCCAGCCCTGCATGATGCCCATCAGCCCGCTCCACAGGCCGGTGACCATGGCGAGCCCGATCAGCATCAGCACCGCCCCGCCGGTCAGGTTGATCGCACGGACATGGGTCCGCAAGAAGGTGGTCGAGCGGCGGGCCCAGCCGAAGCCCCACGCCAGGGCCAGGAACGGAAGCCCGAGACCCAGACAGTAGGCAAGGGCGAGCAGGGCGCCGCGTGCCGCTGTGCCTGTATCGATGCTCAGGGCCGAGATCGCCACGAGCGTCGGTCCCAGGCAGGGCGTCCAGCCCAGTCCGAACACGATGCCGAGCACGGGTGCCCCGGCCAGTCCGACCCGGGGCTTCCAGGACGGGCGGACGGTGCGCTGCAACGGTCCGACCTGGCCGATGAACACCAGCCCCATGAGGAACACGACGACGCCGAGGACCTGTAGGAGGAACCCTTGGCGCTGCACGAGCCAGGACCCCAGCGCCCCGAACAGGGCGCCGTAAGCGACGAACACGACCGTGAAGCCCGTGATGAACAGTCCCACCCCCGCCAGGAGGCGTCTCCTCGAGCTGTCCTGACCCATGCCGCCGACGTACCCCAGGTACCCGGGCACCAAGGGAAGGATGCACGGTGAGGCGAACGACACCAGCCCCGCCAGCATGGCCAGCGGGACGGCCAGCAGCAGGCCGCCGGAAAACACGACCTCCGGGATGCTCATCGTCGGCTCATTCCTCGATCGCGGCCTGCACGGCCTGGATCAGGTCGTCCGGGGTCTCTACCTCCAGCCGCTCGCCGTCCAGGAAGAACGTCGGAGTACCTTCCACGCCCAGGGCGCGGCCCTCTTCGAAGTCAGCCTGGACTCGTTCCGTGGTGGCTGGGTCGGTGACGGCGGTGTCGAAGGCGTCCATGTCCAGTCTGAGGTCCTGGGCGAAGCCACGGAACACGTCTGCCTTGGTGTCCTGGGACTCGCCCCACTCGGCCTGCGTCTCGTACATCCGCTGGTACATGGGCTCCAGCTGCCCCTGACCGGCGGCGGCCTCGACGGCGACCGCGGCGGTGGTGGAGTTGGTGTGCCCGGGGATCGGGAAGTACCGCATCACGAGCGTGAGCTCGTCGGCGTGCTCCTCACGCAGCTGCTCGACCGTCGGGTAGTAGGCGCGGCAGACCTCGCACTCGAAGTCGAGGAACTCCACCAGCACCGCCTTCTCGTCGCTCGCCTGGTTCAGGACGTGGCTGTTCTCCCGCACGACCTGAGCATCCGAGGCTGGCGTCTCGGGTTCGGAGGACAGGATGGCTGCGACCAGGATCCCGATCAGGGCGAGTACCCCGACGAGCAGGACGATCTGGAGCAGGCGCTGGCTGGTCAGACGCGGCTTGGCCGAGCGCTTGGGTGCCGGGCCCTTGGCAGCCGGGCGCTTGTTCACAGGTCGATTGGTGGTCGGGCGCTTGTTAGACATGGGTTCCTCTGTGGGTGGGTGGTAGGGAGGGCTGAGATGGCCGGTCAGCCGGCGGTCAGCCCGGAGTAGGAGTGCTTGCCGTTGATGATCAGGTTGACCGCGGTGAAGTTGAACAGCACGCAGGCGTAGCCCACCAGGACGAAGTAGGCGGACTTGCGGCCGGCCCAGCCCCGGGTGGTGCGAGCGTGGAGGTAGGCCGCGTAGACGACCCAGATGATGAAGGTCCACACCTCCTTGGGGTCCCATCCCCAGTACCGGCCCCAGGCGCTCTCGGCCCAGATCGCTCCACCGATGAGGGTGAACGTCCAGGCCACGAACCCGACAGCGGTGAGCCGGAAAGACAGCGCCTCCAGCGCGCCGGCGGTGGGGAGGTTGTCCAGCCAGCGCCACCCGGGGCGTCCCACGATCGCCCCACCGCTGTCACGCGAGTCGCGCAGGAGCTGCAGCGAGGAGGTCAGGAAGCTGACGGTGAAGATCCCGGCGGCGCCGACGGCGACGCCGACATGGATGACCAGCCAGTAGGACTGCAGGGCGGGGAACAGGCCGGTGGCCGGGGTGTAGAACGCGTTGACGGCCAGCACCAGGAACAGCGTCGCGATGCCGGTGACG
>NZ_JAMTCT010000046.1 GCF_024171995.1 Promicromonospora umidemergens
GATCGCCCCACCGCTGTCACGCGAGTCGCGCAGGAGCTGCAGCGAGGAGGTCAGGAAGCTGACGGTGAAGATCCCGGCGGCGCCGACGGCGACGCCGACATGGATGACCAGCCAGTAGGACTGCAGGGCGGGGAACAGGCCGGTGGCCGGGGTGTAGAACGCGTTGACGGCCAGCACCAGGAACAGCGTCGCGATGCCGGTGACGAAGGTTCCCAGGAAGCGCGCGTCTCGGCGCAGGTTGAGCAGGACGAACGCGAGCAGTGACGCGCACGTCCGCACGAGCGTGAACTCGTACATGTTCGACCATGGTGTGCGGCCGGCCGCGACGCCGCGCAGCACGATGGCCACAACGAGCAGTGCTGTGGCCAGCCATGTCGTGGCCAGACCGATTCCTGCTGCGCGCCGGGGCGCCGCGATCGCAGTTGCTGCCGTGAAAGCAGGTGCTGACCGGTGCTCGGCTTGTCGCGAGAGGTCTATCGCAAAGGCGACGAGCGCCACCACCAGCGCGGTGGCCGTGGACCAGACAAGGAGCACGCTGAGAGCAGAGATCTCCATCAAATGGTTCCTTCCGGGGATCAGCCAGGCCCGGCATGAAGCGGGACAGGGCAATACACAGTCCAGGTGCGCGCCAGACCGCAGGCATGCTGCTACTGCGACGAGGGCAGCGCGCCAAGATTCGCGAGACGCGTCAGGGCAGGCCACGACCTGGGCCCGCCAGGGACCTGCGCAGCCAGCGCAATACGGGCTGAGCGCAGATGGTTAGCGGTTCAGCGAGGCAGGAGAATTCACGATCGAAACGCTCGTGTCTTCTACTGCTGGCACACGCCCCAGGACCACGGGCTCGACAACGGCACCGGGGAGGAGACCAGCCTCACCAGCGAGTGCCTCGCAGCCATCCCGAGGCGACGACCCTGCCTGCGCAGCGGCGAACCCAGCCCCTTCACCAGGAGCACAGTGACAACAAAGAGGGCGCACACGCACAGCAGGCTGATCGTGTCAGAGCTGCGGGATACGGCGTCGTCGAGCGCGACGTGGGCGGCTTCGCCGGGCCACGCCGCCGGTTCGACAGCAGGTACAGCTGGCATCGCCGCAGCCGGAGCCGATGCCTCCGACGCAGCGACGCCCAGCACACCGGTCAGCGCGAGCAACAGGACCGCGACAAGGCGCTGTGCAGCGCTCAAGCCTGCTCGCCGTCTGACCGGGACACCCATAGTGGGAGCCATCCTAAGGCAGGCGAGCCGTTGCTCAACGACGCCTTCGGCGATGGGTCGGCGGCCGCTGCTCAACGTCTGGGCGTCAGCGTCCGCTCGGCGAGCGGACGCTCGGCGAGCGTCCGAGCATGGTCCGGAAGAGGTCCGTCTGGTCGATGACACCGGTCACGTTGGCGCCTTGCGGCCCGGAGGCGGCCACTCGGATCTGGGTGCCGGTGTGGTCGGAGCCGACGTCGCTGGTGGAGTACGCGACGGTCATCGGGTCCCCGTCGGCCGTCTGCAGGGTGGCCACCTGCTTGCCGTCGGTGACGCCGCCGACGATCTGGGTGGAATGCGCGTGGTCACCGGTGACGATGATCAGGGTGTCCGGGTTCTTCTTCTGGAAGGCAAGGGCAACCTGCACCGCCTCGTCGAGCTCGCGCAGGTCACCGATGGCACCGCAGATGTCCGAGCCGTGCTCCTGCTTGTCGATCATCGCGGACTCGGTGGCGGCGGGGCGGGAGCATCGAACAAGGACCTCAGGTAGGCGCGCAGACCGCCCAGGTCGGTGCCGCGGGCACGGTAGCCGATGTAGCCGTCGGGGCGGATCAGGTAGTGCGCCGTGTCCTGTGTTCCCAGACCCAGGCGGCGCAGGGCCTGGCCGGTCGGGTCGGTCAGGACACCAGGCGCCTCGGTCGCACTCAGCCGCGCGAGTCGAAAGCCCGGCCACTCGTCCGCGGGCGCGCGGCCGGTCCAGCTGTCGCCCGGCCCGCAAAGCAACACGTCGAACCGGGTCGCGGACAGGCTGGCGTGCAGGGTGCTTCGGACTCCGTCGACGGTGACCGGGGCATCGGGGAACCGGTCGCCGGCATGCGGACCGTGACGCAGCCGAGGCCGTCCCTCAGCAGACAGCGGGCTGTTGCGATATCGGATGCTCAGCTGAGAGATGACACGGAAACCGACCTTGCGCACCACTGTTGAGCGCAGCACGGCAGGCGCTGCGGCCGCCGCGACGCGAGGGCGCACGTACCGCAGGACCGGGTTGCTCGAGGTCGCCACCCGGAAGGCCCGGTTGGTCATCCTCAGGACCGCCCCGGCGACCGGGAGCCGCTCGCGCTCATAGCTGTCCAGCAGACCCGCTGGCGCCAGCCCGTGACACACCATGGCCAGCTTCCAGCCAAGGTTCACCGCGTCCTGGATGCCGGTGTTCATCCCCTGCGCCCCCGCGGGGCTATGGATATGGGCTGCATCACCGGCAAGAAAGACACGGCCCGCACGAAAACGATCGGCCCGTCGGCTCTGGACGGAGAAGCCCGTCAGCCAGGCCGGGTCGTGAAGCACCAGCGGATCGCGGGTGTACTGGTGGACGATGGCTTGCACCGATGTCACGGTGAGCTCGGCGGTTGCGTCGTGCTTGGGAACCATCGCCAAGAGCCGCCAGGGCGCCGGTGAGCCCAACGGGAAGAAGAACACCATCCCTGGCTCGCCGACGTAGGCATGTAGCCGCCCGGCCTCCAGACCGTCCGCCTCGAGGTCGGCGATCACGAAGTTCTGCGGAAACGCCGTCCCGGAGAACCCGATCCCAGCGGCGTGCCGGACCGCGCTGTGTGCCCCGTCGCATCCCACGACGTACCTCGCACGGATATCGGCCTCACCGTGCGTCGTCCGGACCGTGCAGGTGACGTAGCTGGCGGCCTGGGAGAGGCGAAGAAGCTCTGCGTCGCGTTCGACCCGCATCCCTGAGTCGGCAAGACGCTCGAGGAGGATTCTCTCGGTCTTTGCCTGGGAGAGGAACAGAAGGAACGGGTAGGCGGTCTCCTTGAGTCCTTCCTCGAAGAGCCTGACTTCCGTCGTGCGCTTGGCGGAATGGATCAACAGGACCGTCGCCGGATCGCCGGCCGCGACCAGCTCCGGCGAGATGCCCAGCGGTGCGAGTACCTCCAGGGTCCGAGCCTGGATCGCCAGCGCCCGCGACTCATGCACCGCATCAGGTGCACGATCCACTATCCGGAAACTGACGCCACGAGAACACAATTCGGCAGCAAGCGTCAGCCCCGTCGGGCCAGCACCCACGATGAGCACATCGACCACCGACTCCACGGGTCCGACGCTACCGCCGGAGGCGAGATCGAGCGGGCGCTGACCCGCCGGCCGATGCTCCAATGGATCACCGGGCGGCACGAGCCGGCGCCTGATCGGGCTCGACCATGAGCGTGCAGGGCACCGCCGCCTCGATGCTGGTGCCGACAGCTCACACAAAGCCCCGACGACGTCGCCGTCGGCATTGCACGGCACCGAGGCTTTGAGCTCATCCTCCCGGGCGTTCCTTCTGACCATCCTGGAGCAGGCGAACGACCTCCGCGATCCGCACCGGGCGTTGGTCCGGCCGGCGCTTGGTCGCCTCGATCCAGCGCAGGTAGGCCTTGCGGTAGAACTGGGCGAGCGAGTCGAAGAACGCACCAGCATCAGGGACCGCGTCCAGGGCCGCCGCGACGTCCGCAGGCAGATCGGCGCGTTGAGGCCCTTCGGGGGCAAGGACCACCCGCGCTTGGTCGCCGCTGGCCGGCCCCTCGCCCCCGCACCACGCTGGCCCCAAGACGAGCACGAACCCGTGCGCTGTCCGCTCGAGCACGCCCCGCAGCCCGAGCCCGTTCAACGTCCCGGTGACGTGATGGCGTGGTTTGGCGCCCCAGGCCGTGTCAGGCTCGAACGGAACAGGCACATGGGTGCGCCCGCGCGCATCGATCCGCACGGTGGCCATGAACCGCGTCGCTAGCTCAGTTCCCACCGGGCCACGGTATCCGGGCCGCGGTGCAATGCTCGCGTCAGCCCATCCTCAGCCAGAGTGACCCCCGCCACCGAGACGGTTGACTCAGAACCTTTCCAGGTAGTTGACGTTAGTGCAGAGAAGCATGTACGGCGCCGACAAAGACGACAGCGCTCTGCCCTCGGCTGAGAAGCGGGTCCGCAGCGCATCGTGGACTGCGTACGGCAGCTCGGTCGGAGTACCTGACGGAGCGAACACGTCACGCGGCACAGCCCGGAACGCTGATTGGATCGCTGGATCGTCGAGCACGCCCTCCTCGATGAGTTCCTTGACCATCTGCTCACGCAGTGCCTCGGCGCTTGGTGCGACCGGTGCGGGCTCGTCGTCGAGTTCTGTTTGGGCGAGGTCGGGCTGCGTCATTCAGGCCTTCTTCCGGGTCGCTGCGGCGAGGTTGGCGTGGAGGTGGTCGATCGATGTCGTCCCCGGAATCGGTAGGACGGCGGGCGACTGGTCCAGGAGCCATCTGATGGCTTCGGGCGCGCCGCCGGCGCGAGCGAGTGTTCCGGCGCTGAGCGGTGCGTAGGGCACGAACGCCAGGCCCTGTTCGGTGCAGTACTCCAAGACGGCGCGGTCCCCTTCGAGCTGGTTGAACTTGTTTTGCACAGCGGCGATGGGGGTGATCGCTCGGGCGGCTTCGGCCTGGGTGGGGGTGGCCTTGGATACCCCGATGTGTCGGATCTTGCCCTCTTCACGGAGTACGGCGAGTTCGCCGAGCTGGTCGGCCAACGGCACGTGCGGGTCGATGCGGTGCAGGTAGTACAGATCGATCCGGTCCAACTCGAGGCGGCGCAGGCTCATCTCGACGCATTGACGCAGGTACTCCGGGCGACCTACAGGCGCCCACCGGTTCGGGCCCTGGCGCGTCATGCCGCCCTTGGTGGCGATGACCAGGTCGTCCGGGTAGGGGTGCAGGGCCTTGCGGATGAGGCGTTCGCTGGTCTCCGGCCCGTAGGCGTCGGCGGTGTCGATGTGGTTGACCCCGAGGTCGACCGCTTCGCGCAGGACGGCTTTGGCTCCGTCCATGTCGGCGGGGTGGAACCAGTGCCGGGTCCGGTGATCTGCATCGCGCCGTACCCGATGCGGCGGACCGGGAGGTCCCCGCCGATGCTGAATGTTCCGCCCAGATCAGTGGTTGCAGGTGCGATGCTGGTCATGAGGCCTCCTTCAGGTCGAGGGGGACTTCGAGCACGATCGCTGCCGCCCGCTCGGCAACCGTGGCGGCGTCCAGGTCGGTGGTGTCGATCCGCTCGATCCGAGCGTTCGTCTGGGCGAGCCGGTCGGCTGCCTCGAGGAAGTAGGCCACTTCGTTGGCTGTCGCGTCGGGCTGGTCTTGGTAGCGGTTGTGCGCTCCGCGCTCGGTCAGGCGCGCTCGGACGACGTCGGGTGCGCCGGTCAGCAGGATCGTCAGGTCGGCTTCGAGGACCGGTGTGTTGATGGTGTCCAGGAAGGCGACATCGACGCCGTCATGGCGTTGCATGACCATGCCGGAGGCCGTGTACCGGTCAGTGACGACCATCTGTCCTGCAGCCAGGCGGGGCGCGATCTCGGTGGTGGCTTGGTGGTAGCGGTCGGCGGCGTACAGGCACGCCAAGGCGTGGCCGGCGACCGTCTGGGTCAGCTCGCGCGCCAGGGCGCCGATCGGTCCGGTGGAAGGCTGGGTGGCCTGGTGGACGTCGAGGCCCGCGGTACGCAGGAGCGTGCTCAGGTTCGCGCACAGCGTCGACTTGCCGACGCCGGACGGGCCGTCGACGGCAATCAGCAGACCGGCACGGCGTGAGATCAGGGCCGTCATAGGTCGAACAGCGTCGCGTCGGCGGCCACCGCAGGAGCCTGCTTGGACGATGAGCCCATCGCGCCGGCCTGCCGGAGCTCCTCCAGGGTCGTGCCTGGCGTGAGCCTGGCCATCTGGACGAAGAGCCGCGCGGTGACGGTCGCGTCGTAGTCGGCCCGGTGCGCCCGCATCCCCGGAGGCAGACCGTCGGCGAGATGGCGGTGCTCGACCAGGGCGCTCAACCCGTAAGAGGGCAGGTCGAAGGCGCGTCGCGCCAGCTTCAACGTGTCGAGCGCGACCGGGACCTCCCAGCCGGGCAGCGATCGACGCAGCACGTCGACGTCGACGTGCACCCCGTGCCCCACCGGAATCGCGCTCCCCAGCACTGCCCGGATCTCTCCGGCAACTTCTCCGACGGCGGGCGCGTCGGCGACGTCGTCGTTGCTGATGCCGTGGATTTTGTGCGCCTGCCAGGAAATCGGCGTCGGCGGGCGAAGAAGCCACGTCCTGGCCTTCTCGATCTTCCCCCGCCGGACCGGCACCACGGCCACCTCGACGAGCTCTGGTGGCCGCGCGCCGTTGCCTTCGACATCGACGACGACGTAGTCGGCCTCATCCCAGACCATGCTCATGCGGGTGTCTCCTCGTTCGGGACCCACCCGATGTCGGCGCGCCCGTGCAGGCGGAGCTTGTGCGGGTGGCGCGTGTCGTGGAACTGGAACCCGAGGCCGTGCTGGAGGAAGTACCGGGGCGACTCGTCCAGCCCGGCCACCAGCACGGCGCGTTCGGTGATGTCCACGATCTCGACATCCTCCCTGCCTGGTAGCCGGCGCGCGAGGTCTCGGACCGCGTCTTCGGTCGGGACCTGATGGTTCTGTGCGCACAGCGCCAGCTGCTTGACCGGGCAGATGTCGCACAGCTCCCGGACGCCGTAGTGCCCGTTGTAGTCCGGCACGTCGTGGGCGAACGAGACCGAGCAGCTGGTCTTGCGGAACAGCGGCCCGCCGGCGCCGTCGGTGAACGCTTCCAGGACCCGGCGCTCCAGGGTCTCGGGGACGATCTTGCGGCGCGCGGTGTCCGCGTACGGCTCCGGGAGATTATTGGCCTTGTAGTAGTCGGCGATCTCGTCGCGGTAGAACAGGCCGGTAAACACCGTCCCGTGCGCGTGGTGGGACAGCTCGACGGCTTTGGCCATGTGCTCCGGCGTGTCATTCAGACCGGGCACCAACGGACGCCAATACAGGATGACGCGATACCGGTCCGCGTGCGCGTGCAGGGTTTTGAGAGACTTCTCGGCGATCTCGCTCGCGACCGGCTCTATCCGCTTGTCGCTGATCCCGGAGAAGGTCACCAGGATCGTGACCCGGATGTTGGCCAGCCGGTTGAGCCGGTCGCAGTCCTCCGGGTCGACCCGGTAACGGGTGATGACCAGGACGTGGTTGGTCAGTCCCCGTGCGTCGAGGTCTTCCAGGACGTTGAACAGGTGCCCCTTGACCCGAGGCAGGAAGGGGTCGGTTGCCCGGTTGAAGATCTGCACCGGGGTGTGATGTGCCTGGAAGTAGGGGTGCTCGACCAGCTGTCGTACGGCTTCGTCGTCGGGCATCAGAGCGCGCGGCTGGGTCATCTCCCACACGCCGTAGGTGTGACGGATGCAGTACGCGCAGTCCAGTGGGCAGCCCTGGATGTGGTTGAGCGACAGCCCGGACTTGCGGTAGTCCACGACGCTGCGCGCCGCTTCGGGCAACTGGGCGATCTGGTCAGGGGTGAGCAGCGGAACGGTGACGGGCACGAGCGCCTCCGGAGGGATCTACCGGCCCCTTCCCGAGCGAAAAGGGGTTCATGGCCAATCTGCCGGTTACCGCGTGGTCTCGGCACGGCATTCTGGCAGGTCGGCTCCGGCATTCTGCGAGGTCGATGCTCGTCTCGGGCCGAAAGAATAGGCATTCTGCCAAAATGCGTACCGCAGACTGCCAGAATGCGGCGGGGAACTCTTGTTTGTGATCGCCGGCTGCTGTGCGGTAGCGCCCATGACTTCTGCTGCCCCGGCACGACATGTCCTGGATCCGACCGGGAAAGATGTGTACGGCGAGATCGAGAGGTTCCGGGCCGACGGCCCGATGGTCCGCGTTGAGATGCCCGGCGGGCGGCCCGCGTGGGTGGTGCTCGGCTACGCCGAGGCAGTCGAGCTGCTGAAGGTCCGCAACAGGAACCCGTTGGTGTCCAAGGACATCGCGCATTGGGCCGACTTCGTCGCCGGGCGGGTACCGGAGGGCTGGCCGCTGCTGATGTGGGCAGTCAAGGCGGGTATGTTCACCGCCGACCCGCCGCGGCATCGGGATCTGAGGTCCTGGGCCGCGCCGGCATTCACTCCACGTCGGATCGAGCGCCTGGCACCGGTGATCGAGCAGATCGTCGCTGATCGCCTAGACGTCATGGCCACTGCTGCTGCTGCTGACGGGCGGGTCATGGATCTACGGGCAGAGTTCTGCCTTCCTGTGCCGATCGAGACCATCGGTGCGTTGCTGGGTGTTCCAGACGATCTGGCCGGGACGTTCCTGCTAGGTGCGGACGCCCTGTTCGACACCGCCATCACCCCCGACGTAGCGCAGGCCCGGTTCGGGGCACTGCTGGGCGCGATCGAGACGATGGTCGACCGCAAGGTGGCCGACCCGGGCGTTGACCTGACCAGCGACCTGGTCAAGACGCTGGGCAAAAAGGACGCCTATACCCGCGAGGTGCTGCTGGAGACCGTGCGGTTGACGATCGTGGCCGGGTACGAGACCACGGGCAACCTGATCGACCAGGCCGTGTTCGCGTTGCTGACCCACCCCGAGCACCTGGCCGCGGTCCGGGCCGGCGAGGTCTCGTGGGACGCGGTGATCGACGAAACCCTGCGCTGGGCGGGCGTCGCCGGCAACCTCCCGCTGCGGTTCGCCGTGAAGGCGTTCGAGCTTGGTGGCGCCCAGATCCAGGCAGGTGACGCGATCCTGGTCTCCTACGTCGGTACCGGTCGTGACCCACGCAAGTTCGACCGGCCCGACGCGTTCGACCCGACCCGAGCTACCCGGGACCATCTCGGGTTCGGGCACGGCACCCACTACTGCCTCGGCGCACCCTTGGCGGTTCTGGAGGCCAAGGTCGCACTGCCCGCTCTGTTCGACCGGTACCCCGGCCTGCGCCTCGCCGAGGACCCGGGCACGATCCCGGCGAACCCCGGCTTCATCACCAACGGGCACGCCCGCCTGCCCGTCCACCTGGGCACGACCAGAGCCTGACGGCCGCACTCCGCCGGGGCCGCGACCGTCTGCGGCCCTGGCAGAACGCGCGGTGCCCGCCCACCCGATGCCCGCCTATCGCTGGTCGCGCTGCCACGTCCCCCTTCGCTTCGTCCTACCTGGGCTTCGTGCGCCCTGCGCGCCCCCTCTGAGGAGACTTACGTTGTTCGGCACCACGTCTGATGTCCGCCTGGACGACCTCGCCGCGAACCCTGGCCCGGGGCTGCCGATGCTCGCCGCGGCGACCATGGCCCCCGACCCGGACGCGGTCTACCGCACGTGGCGGGCACAGTGGGGACCGGTCGTGCCGGTCGAGCTGTCCGACGGCGTGCTGGCCTGGCTCGTGCTCGACTACGAGGACATCAAGCAGATCCTGATGACCTGGTCCGTCTTCAGCCGCGACGTCGAGCACTGGGCAGCCTTCCAGGACGGCCGGGTGGCCCCTGGCACGGGCCTGCACGCGTTCTTCTCGCCGCGCCAGAACGCGTTCTACACCGAGGGCGATCGGCGGGTGCGGTTGCGCAGCGTCGTGGACGATGCGTTCGCCGCGATCGACGAGACCAAGCTCGTCCGCGACGTGCGCACGGCGTGCAGAGCACTGCTCGCCCAGATCGCCCCCTTGGGCCAGGCGGACCTTGTCGCCTCCTACACCGCCGCCGTCCCGTCGTTGGCCGTGGCGGCGATGTACGGGCTGCCGGCTCACCTGGCAGACCGGATGCGGCAGTACGCCACCGACATCTTCTCCAACACCCCCGCGGCGGTGCCTGCGTTCGTCGGACTTAACACCATGCTCGCCGAGCTGATCGCCATCCGGCGCGAGGACCCGGGCGACGACCTGCTCTCGACGATCGTGCACCACGAGCACGCCCTGGACGACACCGAGCTGCTGGACACCGCGCAGATGATCCAATCCGCGGGCCACGAGATGTCGGTGGCCTGGACCACCATGACCCTGGTCCACCTTCTCGGTGACCACGACTTCGGCACCCGCACCCGCTCCGGCCGCCTGATGGTGGATGAGGCGCTGGACAACGTCATGGTCCACCAGGGGCTTCCCCCCGAATGGTGGACACGGCTTTGTGTCATGCGGCAAGGTCGAGTGTAGCAGTATGAGCGTTCTCGTAGTCGATAGGACTTAGATAGCCGCAGTAGGAGTGCCTACGTCGTGTGTTGTAGCGGATGATCCACCGGAACACGGCCAGACGGCAGGCCCGGGCCCCGTCCCAGCGGCGCTTGCCCTGCAGCGTCTCGCGCTTCAGGGCAGCGTTGAAACTCTCGGCCAGAGCGTTGTCGGCACTCGTGCCCACCTTGCCGCGTGAGACGGTCACGCCCAGCCTGGCGCAAGCGGCCAGGAAGCCAGCGGAGCAGTACTGGGCGCCGTTGTCGGAGTGGAAGATCGCCCCGGCCAGCGACCCGCGTTCCCGCTGCGCGGCTTCCAGGGCGTCGATCACCAGGGTGTCGCGCATGTGGTCGGCGATCGCCCAGCCGACCAGGCGCCGGTTGAAGCAGTCGATCACCGTGGCGAGGTAGAGGAACTGCCCGTCCCCGGTCGGCAGATAGGTGATGTCGCCGACGTACTTGCGGTTCGGCGCATCCGCAGTGAAGTCCCGCTCCAGCAGGTCAGGGACCATCGGCGCGTCCGTGGCCGGCACCGTCGTGCGGACCTTCTTACGCAGGTGCAGACCCACGATCCCGAACCGGCGCATGACCCTCGCGACCCGCTTCTCGTTGACCGGCCGGCCCGTCTTGTCGGCCAGCTCCGGGGTGATCCGCGGGGCACCGTAGGTCGTGTCCCACTCGGCGTGCACGGCCCGGATCTGCTCGGCCAGGGCCTGGTCGGCGGCCTGCCGGACCGCCCGCTTCGCTGCTCCGGCCACCCACTTGTAGTACGAGGACCGGTTGATCCCCAGCACCACGCACATCCGCTTCACCTCGAAGGTGTCCAGGTGATCGGCAACGAACTGGAAGCGGTTCACCAGTTCGTCTCCCCGGCGAAATACTTCGCCGCCTTGCGCAGGATCTCGCGCTCGGTCGTCAGCAGAGCCTTCTCCGCCTCGAGCTTCCTGACCTGCGCCTCCAGCTCGGCCACCCGCCCCGACGGTGGCTTGCCGACCGTCTCAGACTTGATCCGCGGGCCCCGCAACGAGGGTTCCTCGCCCCGGCCCGCACGGGCCTTGACGACCCAATCCCGCAACGTCCCTCTGCTCACCCCGAGGTCGGCTGCGATCCCACGCAACGTCGCCCCGGGCGTGGACTCGTACAGGGCCACAGCATCAGCCCTGAACTCGTCCGAATAGTCCTTCATGGACATAAATCTGACTCGCTTCCTCCGGATCAAGCAGATCCAGTATCAGCGTGTCCACCAAACGGGGGGAGCCCCCC
>NZ_JAMTCT010000047.1 GCF_024171995.1 Promicromonospora umidemergens
GGGGGGCTCCCCCCGTTTGGTGGACACGCTGATACTGGATCTGCTTGATCCGGAGGAAGCGAGTCAGATTTATGTCCATGAAGGACTATTCGGACGAGTTCAGGGCTGATGCTGTGGCCCTGTACGAGTCCACGCCCGGGGCGACGTTGCGTGGGATCGCAGCCGACCTCGGGGTGAGCAGAGGGACGTTGCGGGATTGGGTCGTCAAGGCCCGTGCGGGCCGGGGCGAGGAACCCTCGTTGCGGGGCCCGCGGATCAAGTCTGAGACGGTCGGCAAGCCACCGTCGGGGCGGGTGGCCGAGCTGGAGGCGCAGGTCAGGAAGCTCGAGGCGGAGAAGGCTCTGCTGACGACCGAGCGCGAGATCCTGCGCAAGGCGGCGAAGTATTTCGCCGGGGAGACGAACTGGTGAACCGCTTCCAGTTCGTTGCCGATCACCTGGACACCTTCGAGGTGAAGCGGATGTGCGTGGTGCTGGGGATCAACCGGTCCTCGTACTACAAGTGGGTGGCCGGAGCAGCGAAGCGGGCGGTCCGGCAGGCCGCCGACCAGGCCCTGGCCGAGCAGATCCGGGCCGTGCACGCCGAGTGGGACACGACCTACGGTGCCCCGCGGATCACCCCGGAGCTGGCCGACAAGACGGGCCGGCCGGTCAACGAGAAGCGGGTCGCGAGGGTCATGCGCCGGTTCGGGATCGTGGGTCTGCACCTGCGTAAGAAGGTCCGCACGACGGTGCCGGCCACGGACGCGCCGATGGTCCCTGACCTGCTGGAGCGGGACTTCACTGCGGATGCGCCGAACCGCAAGTACGTCGGCGACATCACCTATCTGCCGACCGGGGACGGGCAGTTCCTCTACCTCGCCACGGTGATCGACTGCTTCAACCGGCGCCTGGTCGGCTGGGCGATCGCCGACCACATGCGCGACACCCTGGTGATCGACGCCCTGGAAGCCGCGCAGCGGGAACGCGGGTCGCTGGCCGGGGCGATCTTCCACTCCGACAACGGCGCCCAGTACTGCTCCGCTGGCTTCCTGGCCGCTTGCGCCAGGCTGGGCGTGACCGTCTCACGCGGCAAGGTGGGCACGAGTGCCGACAACGCTCTGGCCGAGAGTTTCAACGCTGCCCTGAAGCGCGAGACGCTGCAGGGCAAGCGCCGCTGGGACGGGGCCCGGGCCTGCCGTCTGGCCGTGTTCCGGTGGATCATCCGCTACAACACACGACGTAGGCACTCCTACTGCGGCTATCTAAGTCCTATCGACTACGAGAACGCTCATACTGCTACACTCGACCTTGCCGCATGACACAAAGCCGTGTCCACCATTCGGGGGGAAGCCCCTAGTTCGAACCCGGCCGGGCCGTCACCGATCACGCTGCGCCACTGCGCGCGACGGCGTCCCTCGTCACCACGGGGATAGGGCATGCCGGCGTCCAGGGCAGCGGTCTCGATCGCCCGCATCGTGACCCCGACGCCCGACGGGATCGGGGCGTGCCTCACCCAGCACCCGTCCTGGAGGGCCCAGGCTTCGCACCGGGCCAGGTCCGGTCCGCTGCCGTGCCACACCCGCAGCACTACCGGCCCGGGTGCGGTGCGCTCGGCGGTAGCGATCTGCGCAGCCAGCGACGACAGCGTCCGGTCCACGGTCGGGACGAGTGAGGCCAGCACGGGCAGGACCCCAGCTTGGTCGATGCTGTCGGTGGTCTCACCCGCGGCGCTGCGCACGATCGCGGGCGCCTGCCCCATCGCTACTGAGCGTCCGGCCCAGGCCAGCATGTCCAGGTCGTTGACCCCGTCCCCGACCGCGACAGTGCGCTCGGCTGGGATACCGAGGTGGGTGCGGATGACGTCGAGGGCGGCGGCCTTGTTCACGCCCTGTGCGGTCACGTCGAGCCAGTCCGGACCCTGCGGTGCCACGGTGACCCCCGTGGCACGTAGGGAGTCGGTGTAGCGACGGATACCCGGTGCGGTGAGTGCGACCCGAGTAGCGGACTCAGCCATCAGGTCAGCCAGGAGGACGGTCTTCTGCTGACCGTTGAGTTCACCAGGCTCGAAGACACTGCTGGTGCGCCAGCCCCACCCGACCTCCTCCACAGCGACGCGCACGGACGGCGCCACGTCGAGAGCACAGCGGATCACGGGCGCGGGATCGAAAGTATGGGTCTCAACCACGTCATAACCAGACGGCGCAGACCGGTCCAGTCGGACGGCCAGGGCCCCGTTGGAGCACACCGCCCACCCGTGTGTGAGGCCCAGCCGGGTCGCGATCGGCAGTAGTCCGGTCAACGACCGGCCCGAAGCGAGCACGACTTCATGGCCTGCTGCACGTACCAGGTCCAGCGCCGGGACAGTGCCCGTCGGTACTTTCTGCTCGCTGTCTACCAAGGTCCCGTCGATGTCCAGCGCGACCAGCGTGCGAGTGCACGTCATCGTCGCCGCGTTCACTGGGCCACCACCTGGCGTAGCGCCGACCGCACCTGAACCTCCAGACCGTCACGCTCACCCGTCCAGAGCGTGTGCCCGGGAACGAACATGCGGTGGTCCAGGGGCAAGTCGCAGCCCAGGGCGCGCGCGATCTGCTCACCATGGTTGAGATTCACGGGTTGCAGGCAGATGCGACCTCGGGTCAGTGTCACGATCTCGATATGGTCCGAGCCCACAGTCCGTACAGCCTCGGTCGCGACACGCATTGCGAACGCGAGCCGATCAGCATCTCCTTCGTTGCGGTACTGGCTGTAGCTTGTCGTGGCGTCCTTGGTGGCCACGCCTGCTCTGACGTGGCCGACATCTGTCGGGCGGCTCGTAGTCATCACGGCGATTCCTTGGGGTCGGTGGTGAGAGTTCGACCACCGTCGCACCCAGCCGGCAACCCACACACCTGCCCTGCAGGCCGGAGATGAACGGATCTGTGGGCGTGTTGACCTGTAGCGATGGCACCAGCACCCGGGATTGCCCATTCAGATGGGCAATGGGACGCAGGGTGGCTAGGGTTTCCCGTGTGGAAGGGTCATCCGTCGCGGAAACACCGTCTGGCCAACGTCCGCGCGCGAACCAACGCCAGAGGCTCACCCCGCAGGCTCGGGGACGCGTGCTCGCAGCGCAAGGAAAGAAACTATGGACCGAGTTGAGGTCCGTGAAGGACGCAGCGGTCGAGCTGATGGCCAAGTATCCGGACGTCCCCAGTTTGCAGGCGTACCGGTACGCCGCTGGCTTGTCGCAGGATCAGGCCGCGAGCCGCTACAACGACGTCACAGGAAATCAAACAAGCCTCGGCGGCACCACCATCAATGCCTGGGAGACCTGGGCACGAGGACGAGGGCAAGGCTCGCCACCTTCGATGTCGAGCCTGCTCATTCTGTGTTCTGCCTACGGCCGGGGCCCGTTGGGGGTAGCCGAGGAAAAGGTCAATCCCACGGAACTGATCGCTGAGGCCTACGAGCGCCTGACAGCCGAGGACCAACTAGCGCTCAAGCAATTCGCCGCGGACAAGAAGACAGTCACATTCGCCACGTCCACGCCAGAGCCTGGAGCCCTGCACGAGGGCGCCCAGCAAGCGGACCAGCGACACAGCCAAATCGGTGAGCGGTTCGTGTTTACCGTTCCGACTGTCGAGTATGGCAATCCTGAGATCGAGGTATTCAGCCTCCCGAACCCTCAACCAGGGCGATTGCTCGACCTGACATGGGAGACGTTCGGCCTCGGCGTGGCGAGCCTGTCGCAGCAGATCAAGAACCTCGGCAAGCGTCTGGACGCAGACATCTGCTTCGGGATCAATGAGGCCGGACTGGTAATGGCGACGTTCCTCGCCTCGGACAGGTTCTCCCGGTGCCCTATCGGGTACCTGCGGTGCAACAAGGTGAGCGACGGGGTGGTGCTCGACGACGCGTCCTTCTTCCCCGACGTCAGAGACGCGCCGACCATCGTGATCTGCGACTTCGAGGTCAAGCACGCTGACGTGATCGGCTACATCGCACGGCAGGTACGCGCGAGGTATCCCGGGGCCGAGCTGTACTTCGCCGTGTTCGGTGCGATGACCAAAGACCGAGAGCTGGCCGTCGACAGCTTCGATGACCTGACGGGTGCCAAGATCATGCGCGCCGCGGACTTCGAGGCCGTGTTCATTGCTGCGACCATGAGCCCGCCAGGCATCGAGCCCCCACTTGAGTTGCGCTAGCAGACTGGAGACGCCCTGCATGAGCAGCGAGACACCCACACCGGAGCTGGCCGAGACCATCGCCGAGCTCGTCAAGACCACGATGCGCGACATACGCCCCCGGCTCGTTCAGGCCGCGCTCACCGGACACCGCGCAGAGAACGAGAACCTGCGCCACGAGGACAACTTCCTGTCCGACTACGACCTGTGGATGCACCAGCGATACAAGGAACTGCTGTCCGAGGTCCTGCCGTCGTTCATCTACGCCTCGGAGGAAGACGACCCGCAGGTCATCGGCGACGACCCCGACCCCGACCTGTGCGTACTGGTCGATCCCCTGGACACCAGCGAACTAGCAGTGCGCGCACTGCACGGATACACCCACTTGATGGTCTACTCACGGTCTTTGAGGCGACCCGTCATCGCGATCGTCGGCGACATCTTCCACCACGTGCAGCTCTACCTCGCGTTCCACGAGAGCGACGGCTCAGACCGAGCACTCCTGATCACCGCAGACGGGGACCGGCACCCCCTCGAATCACCGTCGAACGCCCACCTCCCGCAGGCGCTTGTGACCAACTACCTCATGCGGCCCACCGAACGCTTCCGCGTCTTGGCACAGCAGGAGCGGTTCCTCGACGCACTGAGCGCACCGGGCGAGAACGGGAAGGCACGAGGACGAATCGGTGTCGACTTCGGCTCCATCAGCCTGTGCCACGTCGCAGCCGGCTTCACCGACGCCACCATGGAGATCGCCAAGGGCTTCGCCGTGTGGGACCTCTCGCCCGGGCACTACATCCTGCACGCCGCAGGTGGCTTCACCATCGACCTCGACGGCAACCCCATCGACCTCGACTACGGGCTCAACACCCTGGCCGAGATCAACACGACCATGAGCACGCGACGCAAGTTCATCGCGGCGGGCAATCGGGCACTTGCCGAGGAGATCCGGGACTCCATCCAGATCTGAAACGTTGGCGGCGTGAGGCACTGCTCGGCGGCGGGCGTCAAACTGGCGTGCTCACTGAACTGCACGGATATGTCCGCACACCCTGGCGTGCACGGATCTTGGTGTGCGCAGAGCGTGCGCTCGCCGGTCACCCTCGATGCATGGGTGGGTGTGCCGCGCAGCTCGTCCGGCAAGGGCCAGCGGGTGGAGTCCGCGGAGCCATGCCCACGCACGAGCGTTCGCGCGGCGGCCTGACGGCTCTCTGTCCGCCTCGCCCGCCGGATCAATGAGATCCGGGCCGTCAGAACCGAGACCCTGTTTAGGGTGGTCATGTGATCTCGGGACTCCGTCGGATGCTTGTGCGTTTCGGTGTGCGGTGCGACGAGATTGCTGCTGGCTTACTCGGATTCCGTCTTCCCGAGCCCGAACCGTCCTTGGCATGGCTCACCGAGCCATGGGAACGACGATGGCCGGGAGCGTGGGCGTGAAGCAGGACGGCGCCGACGCCTGCCGTGATCTCCCTCAAGCAGCTCGTGGAGCTTGGTGCGGCTGCTCTTCGGTCGTAGCCGGCGTGACGCGTCGCAGTCGGTCCGATCGCGGCTCGACCAGGCCTTGCGGACTTCGCCGCCAGGACCCCGAGTCCCATGTGCGCGACGAGATTGCATTCAGGCGTCACGCCCGTGCCGCGGGTAGAAATAGTCGGCGGTGTCATAGGCGGCGTTGTACGAGTCCCGATCGATCCACTCCTTCTCGAGCACGTGCCTATACATCGAGATCCGGTCGGGCCGGTTGTGAACGACTTCGTAGTCTTCTTGACCGGAAGCGATGGAGTGGGTCGTCAGAGCCCACTGCGGTTCGAAGAACTCGATCATGGGGCGCGCGATCGGGTACTTAAGCGCGTAGAGGAGGCTCTCCGAGAGATGGCGCAAGGTGGCCGAGGGCACAGGCACAAGCGGCACGTCCGTGTTTCGAACCGCATGGGCGATCTTCGTGAAGAGGTGCTCGAGCGAACGCGCCTGCCGCTCCGTCCAGGTCGCGATCGGCTCTCCGTATAGGTTCTCGAGGGTGAAGTGAACAGCCCAACCAAGCCAAAGAGTCCGGCGAACCAGCCTTAGCCGCAACCGTGTTCCTGCAGCGGGGTGCACGCGGACGCGCAGCCCGACAGCCGCGTCGAGAAGACCTTCATTGGCCGCAGTCCTCAAGGCCCGCCGGACCGTTCGGAGTGACGGCGCGGCGGTCACAACGTCGTCGAAAACCGCTTGGAGTGCGGCCCGGTCCGCTGTGATAGCTGCGGAGACGCGCTCATCCAAGCCGGCCAGGCCTCGAACCTCTGACCGGACGTCGTCGATCTGTCGACGTAGGCGCGCACTGAAAACCTCGATGGGAGCGACTAGGAGAACGGCCGAGCCCAAGTTGAGGAGCAGGCTCTCTACCCAGTCGGGCCATGACGTGCCTGGTATCTGGAGCCCGTGGACCAGCCAGGACGCACCGACGAGCAGGAGCCCTAGCGCGGCGGCGCCCCCGATGACGAGGCGTTCACGAGACGATGGCGGATGTGCCACGGAGTTTGTCACGGACAAATGGTCTCAAAGGATCGGGTGGTGGCTGCGCGGGCGTCTCTTTTTTCGACCGCGTAGCGCAGCTGGAGAGCGGTGAGTCAGCGGTGATATGGCTGGCCAGGGTCGAGCACGCGGAGTTCGGTCAGTAGCGGCTCGGCGCACAGTTAATGGAGGATCCCCAGCCTGCGCGGCTTCTCCCGGGTCCCGTCGTGCAATGCGCGCGCTCGCCCGCCAGGTGAGGACTGCCCCAGGGGGGTTGACACCTGTCCCGTATCGGCCTGAGGCCGATGCGAACCGCGGACGTGGGGTCAGGTGTCCAGGGTGGTTGCGGCCAGGTCGGCGCCGGTGGGAATCCACGGGCTGAACCGCCCTCTGTGTGGATGCGCGGGTCCGATCAGGAAGCACTGCAACTGGGTGTGCTTTCCATCGGGTGCTGAGGCGCGAGAAATCGCAACCGCACCCCCTAGGCCCTCGCGCGGTGCCTGACCAGGCTGTCAGTGGCACGTTCCTTCTATCGATCCGCGCGGTGTCGAATTCGTCGAGACGACTCCACTGCTATTCGTTCTGTGGGGATAGAAGGTTGGCAACGCCCAGGCGGTTGTCCACTCGGCACCTGCTGGAGCCCCTGCTTCGGTCAGTGACCGCGCGGCTGCTCGGAGTCTCGACATGAACGGTGACAACGAGTTTGCCGAGAGTGCCCTTCTCGACGACGCCGTCCTGGGTAGGCGCGTCGCGGTCGGGCCGTGTGTCGGCGCCTCACCAAGGGATCGGTCGATGACGCGCTGTTCGCGCGATCCCCGTGCGGACCTGATCGCCATCGGGCCCCGATGCAAGGTCCACCAGCTGACTCTCGACCGCGCGTTCGTCGGTCGCAGTACCGCTTGTCCTGTGGATCGCGTCGAGTTTGGTCTCGAACTCGATGTGATTCCCGACGTCTGGGGAGTCGACTCCGTCAACGCGGAATCGACCATGGCGGTCCGCCGCGGCGGCGAAAGGGCGCCGACCGACCAGTGAGGCCCCGCTGGGTCGCTACGCTGCGCGCATGATCACGGCGTCAGAGGCGGCTCCCAGGTGGTACGAGCTCGCTGCCCTATGGGCTCCGTCGCTGGTCGCAATTGCGGTCGCCGTCCTAGCGTTCTGGGGTGCGATGGCCGTCAGGCGGGGCGAAGCGAAGCAATCCCGCGATGAGAAGACGCGGCAGGCTGCAGCCGACGTGTTAAGTGCGGCGATCATGCTCCTACGCGCGGCGATTAGGGCTCACGAGCAAGGGCAGCCCGAGATCTGGAATCATCAGCCTGGAGCTGGAGATGATCGCAACGCCTACGAGCGCTACAACGATGCCTTGGAGCACGCCTACAACTGCAACGGTGTCCTGACGATCTGGAGGCCAGAGCTCGCGGGAGCCTCCGGCAGCCTGATCCGGGCCTTCGCGACGTACGAAGGTGGTGATAAGAAAAAAGAGCAAGGCGCCGCGCAATCCAAGGCGCGGAAGGATTTTCTAGCGGCCGTACGTCAAGCTTTGGGCGACTCGGGCCCACCACCCAAGATGTGAAGGTGCTCAGCGGAAGGAATCGTGACGATCCTCGCGCCGTCGGCGGAATCGGGCTCATGGAGGGTGTGGAAGCGCGATGTGTCGCCGTTCGCGCACTCGAGGGCAGGCTTCCAGACCCAATGGGGCGGGCGAAACTAGGGCCACGACCTGACAGTTCCTTATCCGCGCGCAGGGCCGGGCGCTGCCGTTTGAACCCGTTCTAGCAGGGCTAGTGCGGCCCCGGCCAGGAGCCTCGATTCCGGTGCCTTCGTAACGTGACTAGCGCGAGAGCGACTGCAAACGACCAGGCCCGGTGCACCATCGATGAGCCTGACTTCTGGTGTGCTTGACGAGATCGTTGCTCGGGACGTCGCAGACGTGCGTCGGCAGACGTTGAGGGCGCCTCGTTTGTGGCCGGAGCGGGCTGCCGCTCTCTAGTCCGTACCTGGGGGATCAAGAAGAGCGAGACGGCCCCCCCGAGGAGTATCAGGCTCAGGTCCCGTGCCATCGACAGCAGGGCCGTGCCGCGGGGGAACCGGTACTCGACCACGGCGGTCCACTGGTCGCGGGCGAGGGTCTGCGCGTTGGCGAGGTAGGTGATGGTGTACTGGTCCACTGCGCCAGCGCCGAGCAGGGGGCGGTTGAAGATGCGTTTGTCGTCGAACGAGGAGTATGTCGCGAAGGTGACGTCTACGGGGACGGCGGCGATCGGCAACTCGCCGATCTTCTCGGTATCATCGGTGGTGATGGAAACACCGCCAGCTTCCAGGGCAGCTCCCGACCATGAGTAACGCACGGCGTCGTTGAACTGGAGTGCGGCGGGTGCCGAGCAGGCGTATGCCGGCGACCCGCCGAAGGTGCCGTATTCGGAGCATCCGTACTCGGGCGGCACCGGTGCGACAATCAGGACCAATGGCTCCGAGTCCGGGGCGGCTCCTATTTCGAGCACAGCGTCGGTGCCGTCGACGGTCAGCTGTACACGGGTTACATCGTCGATGTTCTTTGGGTCGTCGACAGTGAACGCCCCGAACTCCGCAGTCTCCGCGAGCTGGCGGACGTCGTAGTCGAAGGTAGTCGACGTCCACAGATACGTTCCTGCGGCGGCGACCAGGAGCCAGGACGTCGCGAACCGGGTCATGGCTTCCTTCCTGAGCACTACCAGGAGAAAGACGACGGGGGCACCGACGATGGCAGCCAACAGCAGGACAATCCACTCGGACTTGCCTGGCTCGTAGTACGTCAGGGTGAATGCCGTGTAGTACCCGACCACGCCGCCGGGTAGGCAGGATATGAGAGACAGCGCTATGGCCGTGGCCACCCGCCCCCTGCGACGTTGAGACTCGGTGCGCCCAGGGGCTCGCACGTAGCCCATGACCTGCATCAACGGCATGGATGAACCCTAGAGCGGGCTGCCCGCAGCGGCACACCTGCGGAGCAAAACTCACCCCACTCGTCCGGTGCGACCGACGGCTCTCGCGGAGGAGCGCACGAAGGGGGCTGCTGCACGGATAGGTGACAGGCGGTCTTGGGCGGCGAGTGTGATCTGAGTAGTCATGGTGGCGGCGCACTCAATCGGAGTTAAACGTCCCAGGCGAGCTTGTACTAGCGCAGGGTCCGTTTCCGCTGACTGACGGGGACGTTCAAAGCCTGATCGCTCAGATCGAGGTAGCACGAGCTGAGCAGACTCCGCGCTGGCATCGGTGACCTTGTCACCGGACGGAGCTCTCGGCGGGTGAACCGACCAATGGCCGGGGAACGTTTCTTGACACTGTCGCGCCCCGGGTTCGATGGAGACATCGAACCCGTAGCTTGACATCCGTCGCCAGTGCCGCGGGGTACCAGCGGGCGTTGGGCTGGTGTGCGCATCTGACCTGCGCTGATACCGCCGCACACCCTGGTGCGCGGCGAACCTGGTGTGCGGAGAGCGTGCGCTCGTTTGTCACCATCGGCGCATGAAGGTGTACTCACGCGCAGGCCGGCCAGCGGAGGCCAGTGGTCGGAGCCGGCTGGCCGAGTCGTGGGGCGATGCCCACGCACGAACACTCTCTACTTTCCACGTTCCGCTTGTGAGCAATCCTCACGAGTTGGGGGACATCCGTTCGCCCTGTTCATCGCTATGTTCCCCACCCGGAACCTGCCGGAAAGGCTGCATGGGGGACGTCAACTGGTACCTCGACGAGTACAGGCGGCGTGCACAATCGCGAGCATGGAGGCAGGGAGGTGCAGGTGCATCAGTTGAGTCCCTGATAGTGGTGTAGCGCGGTCGCCGGGTCCGTCGTCTTCGACGAGACGTAGTGCGGCCACCGCGTGATCCTTCGAGTGAACCTTCCACAGCACTCTCGAACGGAAACATCACGATGACCGCACCTCATATTGTTGACCCTGCTGGCCTGCTTGGCGAGGCACTCGCCGAGGCGTCCCCGGACCTGATGCGTGACCTGCTGCAGACGATGATCAACGCCCTGCTCACCGCGGACGCCGATGCCGTGGTCGGCGCGGAATGGGGCCAGCGCAGCCCCGGCCGGGTCACCCAGCGCAACGGCTACCGCCACCGCGATCTCGATACCCGGGTCGGCACCCTGGACGTCGCGGTCCCCAAGCTGCGCACCGGGACCTACTTCCCCGACTGGCTGCTCGAGCGCAGGAAGCGCGCCGAGTCGGCGCTGATCACGGTGGTCGCGGACTGCTACCTCGCCGGAGTCTCGACCCGCCGGATGGAC
>NZ_JAMTCT010000048.1 GCF_024171995.1 Promicromonospora umidemergens
CGACCACGGAGCCCAGTACGGATCGAAGGACTACGCGCAGCTGTGCGGCCGGCTGCAGGTGACTCAGTCCATGGGCGCGGTCGGCACCAGCGCCGACAACGCCCTGGCCGAGTCGTTCAACGCCACGCTGAAACGCGAGACCCTGGCCGGCGCACCCGCGTTCGACGATGCCCGCGCCTGCCGCCTCGCAGTGTTCCGCTGGATCACGCGCTACAACCTGCGCCGACCGCATTCCCGGCTCGGGAACCAGAGCCCCATCGACTACGAACACGAAACCGACCCGGCTACGCTACGGCTGGCCGCCTGACCACACGAAGACGTGTCCACTTCTCGGGGCGAAGGCCCAAGGGCAGCACCCGCAGGCAGGCACCAGCCGTTGCGCGACCAAAACCCCGCCCATCGACAAGCGCACGCTGCCATAGACGAGACGGTCCCTGCCGAAAATGCGTAGCAAGGGGGCTGCTGACCCGGACCGCCGGTCTGAAACCTGCACCGTCTGCTCGCCCTCGGCCTCGAACACCGATCCGGGACCTGGGCGCTGGCCTGACAGCCGGCCCGCCGCCCGCAACCTGTGGACAACCGTCCCGTCACGGGCTCACGATGGGTTCAGGCGGGCGGACCGACCCACGCAGTCGCACCCTCGGGGTGCTGACCTTGATGCCGCACAGACTGCCGTATCGTGGCGATCCGCCCGCCGCCCACATCCCCTGCGGACAGAAACACCGGTTCTTCAGCAGTCTCCTCGTGAGTAGCCGGGAGGTGAAGCTCCTCCCGGCTACTCACTACCCAGATAAACTTTGAAATGACCCTGGGGGAGTAGGGGTGCCTGCTGCCGACCGACGCTCGTGCATGGGGCCAGGTTGAGCCTCGGTCGCGAGGCTGCCACATGCCCGAACACATGTCAGTTGATATGCGAATCGAGTTTCGCGATTTGCATGGTGGGTGGTGGTGGCTGTCTCGTGGGTGTCAGGGGTTGCAGAAGGGGCAGCCCGCCGGGTCGGCGAGTTCGTGACGCTTGATTCTGGTGCGGTGTTCGCAGCGGGCGCAGCCGTGGATGTCTGCGGCTGGCTGCGGGGTGGCGGTGAGGCAGAGCCTGCAGGGGAGGCCGGGTTCGGTGGCGACGCGACCGAACCCCGGGGCGCCGCAGCTCTGGCAGAGCCGGTCGAGGCGTTCGGCCAGTTCGGTGGCCAGTCGTGCGATGCTGCGCATGCGGGTGGGGTTGAGGTGGGCGCGCATGTCGGTTTCGATGCGCGCGTGCCCGTCCGAGGACGCCGCCGCGCAGCATGCGAGGGCTGCGGCGAGGGCGGAGCTGGTGCGGATGCCTTTGTAGAGTGCCTCGTCGGTTGTGGCGGTGTTCGGCCGCACGGTCACCGCGTGGCTGCCGAACTGGGCGGATTGCAGGAACTGTGAGGTTCGTTCGTCGAGTTGGTCGGTGACGGTGTGGCCGAAGTTGGTGTCACACTCGAGATGGTGCACGACGAGTTCGAGGCCGAGGTCCTCGTCGACGAAGGCGAGGAATTCCAGTCCTGCGGGGATGAATCCGGCGATGGGGTGGGGGCCGAAGGCGCCCTCGGAGGCCAGGCCACGGGGCAGTCTCAGGGCCTGCATGGCGAGGCGGGCTTTCCTCAGCGCTGTCTCGCGTGGTGGTGCCGGGCGTTCGATCTCGCCGGTGAAAGTGCCCAGTTGGTCGGTATCGACCTCGGTAGCGACCTGGACCATCAGGCCGGGCCGCTCGGCCAGGGCGGTGGCCAGCACCCGCTCCTTGCCATGTTTGGTCGCTAGGGCGACTTCGCGGTCGCGGTAGGGGTGTGGTGCGCTCATGCGCTACGGCCGGGGGCGGTCTTCGGCTCGGCTGTCAGGACGGTGAGGATTTCCCCGACCGCGTGGTCGCGGTCGAGGGGGTGCCGCAGTGGCAGTTCCTGGTTCAATCGGTAGCGGTTGCGGCGCCCGTCGCGGACGCGTTCGAGGTAGCCTGCCTGTTCCAGTTCGGCCACGATCCGCTGAGCCGCGCGTTCGGTGATGCCGACCGCGTCGGCGACGTCGCGTAGCCGCATCCCGGGGTCTTGTGCGATGCACAACAAGACATGCGCATGGTTGGTGAGAAACGTCCAGTCCGCCACCGTGATCACCCTACAATCTACGATCCCTGTTTGCCATTTTGTCTTACGTGAGTTCATTTGCACATGTAGTTGGTCGCGCTCGACTCGCGTCGTTGACACAGATCCTCTCCTACTCGGCGCATGCGCTGGTCGACGCGGTTCCTGCGGGGCGAGGGGCGGATGCGCGGGTGAGGCGGTCCGCGATGGCCAGACCGACACCCGCGGGGGTAGGGAGTGAGGCGATGACGACCTCGCAGTCGTGACGATCGAATTCGCGCAGGAGTCGATACAGATCGCGGGCGTAGTCGCCGATTGCCGTCGGCACGTCGATCACCAGCGCGCTGTCGATGGTGATCGATGCCGTGCTCGCGGGTGGTCGCAAGACTCCGACTCGCAGGCCGTGTGACTGCTGTCGATCGGCCTCGGCGACGATCTCGCTCTCCTCGACCAGGACCACGCGCGCGCGGGGGGCGTAATGCGAAGGATGCTGCCCGGGCGCGCGGTGCCCGGGCAATGGTGTGGTTGTTCGGATCGGCCGGCCCAGTGCCCGGGCGAGATCATCCACCCCGACCGCGCCCGGGCGGAGAAGGATCGGCTCGTCGCCGGTGACGTCGATGATCGTCGATTCGATCCCGACCGGGCAGGGGCCGCTGTCGAGGATGAGGTCCACGGCGGGGCCGAGTTCGTCGGCGACGTGTTCGGCGCTGGTGCAGCTGACGGCACCGAAACGGTTGGCCGACGGCGCCGCGATCGCCCCGCCGAATGCAGTGAGCAGGCGCTGGGCGACGGGATGATGCGGGACCCGCACCGCGACGGTGTCGCATCCACCGGTGACAACGGACGGAATGCGGGGACTACGCGGCAGGACCAGGGTGAGCGGCCCCGGCCAGAACCACTCGGCGAGCACCCGAGCGTAACCCGGTGTTCCCGTGACCCAGTCGCCGAGCTGGCCGGAGTCGGCGAGATGGACGATCAGCGGGTGCGTCACGGGCCGCCGCTTGACCTCGAAGACTCGGCGGACCGCCTCGGCGTTCTCGGCATCGGCACCGAGCCCGTACACGGTCTCGGTCGGGAAGGCGACTAGACCGCCTCGGCGCAGGATTTCCGCAGCGCCGCGGACGACCCCCTGCACCTGGGCCGGAGCGGGCCGGGCGGCGGCTGCGGGGGAGATCGTCCCAGGGCCGGTGAACGTCGTCGGTCGGGCTGTGTGCGTCATCGGTCGACTCCGGAGTAGGTGATCAGCCTCTGGATGCCCTGATCGTCGTCGACGACGAACCACCGATCGGCCACCAGACGCGGATGGCGGGCACGCAGATCCGCGACCTCGGCGGCCATGAACTTCGAGGGGCGGCTCGCGGCGAAGCTGGCGTAGAAGATGCCGCCCAAGCGCGACCCTCGCGGCTCGGAGGTAGCCGCGACGAACGTGTCGAGAACGTGCCGACGGGCCTGATCGGTGGTGTCGGTCGCACGCAGCAGGGGACCGTCGATCCAGCACAGCGTCCAGAGTCCCGACAGTGACACCGACCTGCGGACCCCGACCATGGCCTCAGCCACGGCCGCCTGCGAGGTCTCGTCCTGGGCCGCCGCAGGGGTGGCCGACTCGTAGTGCAGCCATTCGGGCAGTCCCTCTTCGAGGTCGCCGCGGACCCAGATGCCCAGCAGCGTGCTGTCGTGCCGACTGGCAGGCGAGAGGCCCTCACGCAGGTGGTTCAGGTAGTCGTTCACCGCGGGCACGGCCGCGTCCAGATCGTCGACGCTGCGCACCAGCAGCACCATCCACGCCGACGTCGTGCCGACCAGCCGCGGCTCCAGTCGGGCTACCGAGGCCACGGACCCGTCGTCTCGGGTGGGGTGTTCGAGCAGGTCGAGGACCTCGCCCACGGCGACGTCCCGGTCCGTCCGTGGCCGGAAAGGTAGCTCGCCGTTGAGGCGGTAGCGACCGGTCAGACCGTCGCGGTTGCGCTCAAGGTACCCCGCGCGTTCGAGTTCGGTGATTATGCGCTGGGTCGCCCGCTCGGTGATGCCGGCCTCGTCGGCGATCTGGGGCAGGCGCATCTGATCGTCGCGGGCGATGCACAGCAGCACCCGCGCGTGGTTGGTGAGAAACGTCCAGTCCGTCACGCATCACACGCTACAACATGCGACAGTGATTTAACACATCCGAGAACGTGTTTTATATTTCGTGTATTGTGAGTCGCGTTATGTCGTGATCGACGGCGTCCGATCGCGTTCCCCGACCGCTCCCGGCAATCCGGTGGCAACCGGGCGGTGTTCGGGTGGTCGCCGACAACAGGTGATCGCGTCGGTGAGTGATCAGCGGGTCGTCCGCTGGGAGGGAGAGGCCAGTGAGTGTGCTGCTGCTGGTATCGGTACTGCTGCCGGCGATGACCGGTCCGCTGTTGCTCGCGGGATGGCGCACCGGTCGCTGCGGTGTCGCGGTGACGACGTTCGCTGCCGTGTCGGCTGTCGTGGTCGCCATAGAGGTGGCGGTGCGCGGCCCGGTCGCCGCGGTCATGACCACCGGCCCGGACGGGTCGGCGGTGGCCGGGTTCTATGCCGATCGAGTGTCGGTGCTGTTGCTGTTGCTGGTGCTGGGCGTCAGTGCCGTGGTGCAGGGTTTCGCCACGCGGTACCTGCGCGGAGACGCTCGGGCGGCCCGCTTCGCCGCGCTGACCGGGTTGCTCACCACGGCCACCGCGGCGATGGTCACCGCCGCCACGCTGATCGGGCTGGCTGTGGCCTGGTCGGCGATCGGCCTCGGGTTGTGGTGGCTGTTGCGGGTGTACCGCGCCGATGCGTGGGTGCCGGTGGCGGTCGCGCGGACCGCACGCATGGTGCTCGTCGGCGACATCGCGCTGTGGACGGCGGTGATCGTGGCCACCGTGCAGTGGGGGAACGTGGACCTGCGCGCTCTCGAGCTGCCGACGACCACATCGGCGGCGGGTTCGATCATCGCGGGAGCGCTCGTGATCGCGGCGGTGGCTCGCTCCGCGCTGGTCCCGATAGCGGGATGGCTTCCGGCCACCGTCGCCGCGCCGACACCGCTGTCAGCTCTGCTGCACGCCGGCATCGTCAACGGGGGCGGCGTGCTGCTGCTGCGGTTGCACCCGATGATCGACTCCTACGCCACGGCGACGGGTCTGGCCTTCCTCGCCGGCGCGCTCACCGCAGTCTACGGCACCGCGCTCATGCTGACCCGGCCCGACGTGAAGTCCGCACTGGCCTACTCCACCGTCGGCCAGATGGGATTCATGGTGATGACGTGCGCTCTCGGCGCCTACTCCGCCGCGCTGTTCCACCTGATCGCACATGGCATGTACAAGGCCACGCTCTTCCTGGGGTCGGGGTCCGCGGTCGGCGATCACGTCAAAGAACGCACCGCACCACCGCGACCATTGGGCAGTCCGGGTGCGCGGCGCGCCTTCGGAGCGCTCGCCCTCCTGGTGCCCACGGTGGCGCTCGCCGGTGCGGTGTGGCTGTGGGAATCGGTGTTCGGGCTCGCCCATTCCGGGACGGTGTTGCTGCTGGCGTTCGCGTGGGTGACGGGCACCCGCCTGATGTGGGGCTGGGCCCGACGCGTGACGAAACCGGGGCCCGCCAGCGCGTTCATCGCAGTGCTCATCGCCGTGATGGTTGCCTACCTCGGTGCGCTGTCGGTCTTCAGCGCCTTCACCGAACCCACTCTGCGGGCCGCGGGCCCCGCGGTAATGAGCGCGTGGACGCTGATCCCGGTCTTCGTGGTGGTCGCGGCGCTCACCACCGTACGGGTCACCACCGTCCCCGCTCTGACCTCGCTGCACAAGACCCTGTATGTGGTGTGTCTGAGTCTCGGTGATCTCGGTCCGCGCGCTCGCAGGACCGCGTTCACCAGGGGCGCGCGCAGTGCCGCGCCTACCAGATCGTTCGTTCCCGTTGTGGTAGGAGAATCATGACAGTCACCGTCGATTCGGTCCCCGTCGATCAGCGCGCGATCGAGCGCGCACAGCTGCGAGCCGAGATCAGTGTGGCCGCCCGCGTCCTCACCCCCGTATGGCCGTTGAGCAGTTTTATCGCGGTCAACCCACTCGGCGGGCTGGAACATCGGCCCTTCGACGACGCTCTCGCCATCGCCGGTGACCTCTACGGCCTCCGAGGCACCCTCGACGAGGCCGAGTTCCGCGCCGCCCACACCACCGGCCGAATCACGAAGGCCGATCTGAGCGAGGCTCTCGAGCGCCGACTCCCAGACGCCGTCACCGCGGCACCTGTCGAGGTCGACGGACGCGTCTACACCGCCGCCGAGATCCTTCTGGCCGACCTTGTCCACGGATCGACCCCGCCACCCCCCACCCGCCGGCTGCTCACTCTGAGCGAACGCGTGTGCGCGCGCACCGCGGCAGCGATCGACGCTCAAACCGTCAAATGGTGCTCGGCGTATCTGGATCCCGGCCAGGCCAGCTGGACAATGCCCGGCCGCGACCGGGGCTTCTACCCGGCCTGGGCCGATCTGGCGCCACGCGATCCGCGGCTCCCCGCAGCCGCTCGCCGCGCGCTGCGCGACCTCCCCTCCGATCCCGCTGATGCCATCTCGCACGCACTGGCACGACTCGGTGTAGGACACGGTGGTGAACGCATCGCCTACCTGCGCGCCCACCTGACGCGGCTGCCGGGCTGGGCCAGCCACATCCTGTGGCACAGCAACACACCCGGCTCCACAATCGACCTGGTCGACTATCTCGCCGTCCGGCTCAGCTACGAGGCGCACCTGCTCGACACCACCGAACTACCCGCGAGGACGGCTCCTGGTCCCGCTCACCCATCGGGCACGGCCACAGACCGTGCCCATCGCGCGGCACAGGCATTGGGCACGACCGGTCTCGATGCCGCCGGCGAGGCGTCGATCCTCCGGATTCTCGACCATATGCCCGTCGATTCGCGGCCACTGGTGTGGCTGGACGCCTACGAGACGCACTATCGCCGCGGTCTGCTGGAGGAACTGGACAAACCCGTCCCCACCCCGAACTTCACCCGCGCCGACGCGCAGTTGGTGCTGTGTATCGATCCCCGCTCGGAAGGACTGCGCCGGCACCTCGAGGCGCTGGGCAGCTACGACACGTTCGGATTCGCGGGGTTCTTCGCTGTGGCCAGCCGCATCCACGCCCTCGCCAACGGCGATCCCGCGATCGCGGCGCCGGCTCTGGTGACACCTCACATCGACCTATATGAACAACCCGACCCGGCAGCGCTCGTCGCGGCGCAGCGCCACATCGCCGGACTGCACACCCTCGCAGCCACCGCGGACGCGGTCCACACCGCCAAAGCCGACCTGGCGGCACCGTTCGCTCTCGCCGAGATCCTCGGCTGGGCGAGCGGGCCCGTGGCCGCCGCGAAAACCCTGGCACCTCGCCGCTACCGGCGATGGCGCACCCGCACCCGGACCCGGATCGCGCCCCCTGCCCGCACCGTGATCGACACCGCCGGCGGGCTCGGTCTCGACCAGCGTGTGCAGATCGCCGAAACCGCCCTCACGGTCATGGGACTCACCAAGGGTTTCGCTCGGCTGGTGGTGTTCTGCGGACACAGCGCCAGTACCGAGAACAACCCCTTCCATTCGGCCCTGGCCTGCGGCGCCTGCGGTGGCAACCCTGGCGGGCCGAACGCTCGCGCCGCCGTGGACATCCTCAATGACACCGAAGTGCGCGACAGGCTCGCCAGCCGCGGCATCGACATTCCCGACGACAGCTGGTTCGTCGCCGCCGAGCATGACACCACCAGCGACCGCGTCACCATCCTCGATCGCTACCGGGTGCCCGACACACATCGGCACGACCTCGATCGGCTCACCGCCGACCTGGCCGAAGCCGGACGTCGCCTCGCTGCCGAACGAACCACCCTGCTTCCCGGCGCGCCCGACCGACCGAGTCCGCACACGGCGGCACGCCACGCCGGGACCCGTAGCGCGGACTGGGCACAGGTGTATCCCGAATGGGGCCTGGCCGGCAACGCGGCATTCATCATCGGACCACGCACCTTGTCCGCAGGCGTCGATCTGCGCAGCCGCTGCTTCCTGCACTCCTACAACCCCGACGACGACCCGACCGCGACCGCGCTGGAAACGATCTTCACCGCAGCGATGATCGTCGCGCAATGGATCAACTGTCAATACTATTTCTCCACCGTCGCCCCCGACATCTTCGGCGCCGGCACCAAAACAACCCACAACGTCGTCGGCGGAATCGGCGTTCTCACCGGCCCGTCCGGAGACCTGCGAACGGGCCTGCCCTGGCAATCGGTGGCAGTCGGGAACCGCCTCGTGCACGAACCGATGCGCCTGCTCGTCCTCGTCCACGCCCCGCACGAGCGAATCGACACCATCGTGGCCCGCAACCCCAAGGTGCGCGATCTCGTCGACAACCACTGGATCACTCTCCTCGCCCGCACCGACCAGAGCTCCCCCTGGCAACACCGCGCCCGCGGGGGATGGATTCCCTACCCCACCTCGAACGGAGTGCAGCCATGACCCGCACCAACCTCGCGAAAATGACCAGAATCGAGGTCATCGTCTCGGGAACCGACGCCCCCGACGTTCGCCGCATCATCGAGCACTCCGGCGCCACCGGATACACCACTATCTCCGGCGTCTCCGGTCTGGGCCACAGCGGATACCACGAAGGACGGCTGCTGTTCAACGAACAGGACACCCTCGCCCTGCTCATCACCGTCATCCCCGACCACCGCGCCGACGCCCTCATCGCCGGCCTACGCCCTCTGCTCGAGAACTCCTCCGGAGTCATGTTCGTCACCGACACCTATGTCAGCCGACCCGACTACTTCACATGAAATCCAGGGTCGTTGCAAAGACGCTTCTATGTTCGTCAAGCCGTAGCGGCGAGTGCGTTTGTCCTGGTCAGGAGCCTGTGCAGGTTGCGGGTGAGGTAGCGCTTGAGCTGGCGGCGGATTGACCGGATTGTCTTGCCTTCGGCGGTTCGGCGTGCGGCGTAGTCCTGGGTCGTGTCGTGCATGCGTAGTCGTGTCATGACCACGACGTGCAGGGCGTGGTTGAGCCGTCGGTCGCCGCCGCGGTCGAGGCGCTGGTAGTCGCTGTGGTTGCCGGAGGCGGCGGGGATCGGCGCGGTGCCGGCGATGCGGGCGAACGCGGCTTCGGAGCGGACGCGGCCGGGGTAGGCCCAGGCGGCGAGGATGACGGCGGCGCAGTAGGGGCCGATGCCGGGCTCGTCGAGCAGGTCGGGGGCGTGTGCGGCCACGAGGTCGCGCAGGGTCTTCTCGTTGTCCTTGAGCTCGTCGTGCAGTTCCAGGGCGCGCGCGGCGAGACGGGCTGCTTCGGTCCGGGCGTACTGCTGGTCGAGGGGGTCGGTGGTGCGCCTGCGCCAGGCTTTGACGGCGCGGATCTGGGCCATCGTGAGCGGCTTGCGGGCGTCGATGCCCAGGTCATGGGTGCGCAGCAGCGCGGTGAGCGCGTTCAGGTGCGCGGTCTTGTCCTTGGCGAGCCGTTCGCGGGCGGTGGTCAGGACCTGCATCGCGCCGGCGACTTCCCCGGCCCGGTAGTCGCGCAGCAGGTCAGCGGGTTGGCCGAGGACGGAACGCGCCGCGGCCTGGGCGTCCAGGATGTCCGTCTTGGCCTTCCCCTTGCCGCGGACCGGGGTGGGCGCCTCGACCACGCGGTAGCCCAGGCCCGCGAGGTGCCCGGCGGCCAGGCGCCCGTAGGAGCCGGTACCTTCCATGCTGATCAGCACAGCCTGCGGTGTGTCGATCGTGCGGCGGGCGACCCAAGCCGACGCGCGGGCCAGGCCGGCCGCGGTGGTCGGGAACTCCTGGGTGTCGACCACCGCGCCCGTGAGGGTCTCGATGATCGCGTAGACGTGGTTACGGGCATGGGTATCGATCCCGACGACGAACAGGTAGACCTGCGCGACGGGTACTGCTTCTGCGAGCATGGACACTGCGATGTTCCTCCCGAGCGTGGACGTCGTGACCGGCGTCGGCCTGGGTAGGAGTCACCTGGAGGCGTAACTGTCATGGGCCACAACCCGTGCAGGACACAGGTCGGGCATGCTTCTGATCAAGCCATCAAGGGGGCTTCACCCCGTTTGGTGGACACGCTGATACTGGATCGTGGATCCAGAGGAAGCGAGTTTGATCCGCATGGCTATGAAGAACTATCCGGAGGAGTTCAAGGCCGATGCTGTGGCCTTGTACGAGTCCACACCCGGGGCGACGATCAAGGGGATCGCCCGGGACTTGGGCGTCTCGCGAGAGACGTTGCGGTTATGGGTGCGCCGCGCGGCTGAGCAGCGCGGGCAGGCCGCCGTGACGGCCGGTCCGGCAGCGGGCACGACGCCCGGCGAGCCGGCGGTGCGTTCCGGTGGCCGGGTCGGGCAGCTGGAGGCACGGGTCGCCGAGCTCGAGGCAGCCAACGCTCGCCTGGAG
>NZ_JAMTCT010000049.1 GCF_024171995.1 Promicromonospora umidemergens
CTTCTGCCCCTGCTCCGCAGCGGCATGGACCTTCGTGCTCAACCCGCCCCGCGAGCGGCCCAGTCCGTGATCATCCGGCTCGGTACTCACACCACCAGGCGGTTCCTTCTGCAGCTCCGGATGCTTCCTGGCGCCGGCCGCGTGCTGATGCGCCCGAGCGATCGTGGAGTCCACGTTCAGGTCCCACTCGATCAGACCGGCCCCGTCCGCCACGGTCCGCAACCGGTCGGCCAGCAACGCCCACGAACCGTCGCGCTGCCAGTCCCGGAACCGCCGATATACCGACATCCAGGACCCGTACCGGTCCTGCGGGACGTCTCGCCACGAGCAACCCGCCCGGGTCCGCCACCGGATCCCATCGATCTGCCGCCGCAGAAACCGGGCCTTGCGCCCTCGCCTCTTGACCGGCAACAGCGGCTCCAGGACCGCCCACGCCTCATCACTCAGATCATGTCGTCCCGCAATGTCCACCACGACCCCGCAGCATGCCGAACCCGCAGGTCAAACCACCAATCCGAAACACGCCCTAGTGCTGGGCCCACTCCGTGCTCTGGGTCAGCCGGAACAGGTACACCAGAGGCGGGACCACGATGATCCCGGCGATGGCTGCGACGAGCAGCAGGGCTCGGAGGGTCGCTGGCGCGCCTGCTGCGTCACTGATGGTGACCTCGTCGACGAGCAGCCACGGGTACTGGGCGGCGCCCCAGCCGACGATGACGGACGCGACGGCGACGACAGCGCTGACCCGCGCCGCGCTCGGCCGGTTCCGGGCGAGGAGGACAAGGGCCACGATCCCGCCGAGGATCGAGGTCGCGATGAGGGGGGCCGCCCGCCCGGTGAGCCCTTGCGCCAGGGTGGGTGCGTCCTGCGTGATCGGGACGAGCGACCCGAGCACGAGGGCACCGGTGACCGCTCCCACCATCAGCGTGTGACGGCGTAGCCGGGCGGCGAGCTCGTCGTGGCCGGCACGGGTCGCGTCGGCAGTGAGGAACGTGCCGGCCAAAAACGCGCAACAGGCGACGGTGATGACGCCGGCCAGCAGCGAGGTGGTGTTCAACCACGACGACCACAGGTCGCCTTGGCCGTCAGCCGGGACGCGCCCCGAGGCGATGGCACCAGCTACGGTCCCGAGGAAGAACGGGGCGATGAGCGAAGAGCCGGCGAAGAGCGCGCCGTGCACGCGGGCTTGCGACAGAGTGGGGGAGTACTTGCGGAACGCGAAACCCGCGCCACGCAGCACGATGCCGAGCAGCGCGAACAGCAGCGGCAGGATCAGGGTGGACATCGCCGCCGCGAAGGCTGACGGGAAGCCGGTCCACCAGGTCACGAGCACGTAGATCAGCCAGACGTGGTTGGCCTCCCACACCGGGCCGATGCTGTGGTCGATCTGTGTGCGCAGCTCTGCACCGCGGGCGGCGCCTCCCGCAGTGATGTCGTAGAACCCGGAGCCGAAGTCGGCACCGCCGAAGACCGCGTACGCGACCAGACCGACGAACATGGCCATGGCTACCGCAAGCTCGATGGTCATGCCGGTCGCTCCTTGCCGGCCGTCTTGTCCTGCAGTCCTGCCTCGGGCCCGTACGGGCTGGGTAGGTCGTGCTCTCCCTGCCGCCAGCGCCGCGCCATCGATCGCAGCACCAGCACGGCGCCGACGGTCATGCAGGTGTAGACCACCGCTGTGACGGCCAGCAGCCACCACAGGCCTGGGTAGTCGCCAGCTGCCTCGGAGGTGCGCATGACTCCGTAAACGACCCACGGTTGCCGCCCCACCTCGGTGGCGATCCAGCCCGCCTCCACGGCCACGACGGCGAGGGGGCCGGTCGCCACGCAGAACCCCAGGAACCACGTGTGGTCAAGGAGCTCACGTTTGCGCCACCACCGGACGGCCCAGTAGACGACCACGGCAAGGGCGAGCAGAGTGCCGATCGCGATCATCGTCTGGAACGCCCAGTGCGTGATGTTCACTGGTGGCTGGTCCTCCAGCGGGATGGTGTCCAGCCCCCGAACCGGGGCGGTGAAGGAGTTCTGGGCGATGAGCGACCCGAGCACCGGGATATCGATGGCCCCGTAGACCTCGCCGTCGACCAGCACACCGCCGAGGCGCAGCGGTGACGGGCTCTCCGTGGTCGTGGCGAGCTCGAACGCGGCGAGCTTGGCGGGCTGCCGGTCACCCAGGCCGCCGCCGAGCAGGTGCCCGATGACCGGCTGTATGACGGCCGCCACGCTGGCGAAGGTGAACGGTATGAGGAACCCGAGCCGGTGGTGGGCGTCGCGGCGTCCGCGCAGCATGCCGACGGCGTAGACGCCCGCGATCGTGAAGCCGACGAGCATGTAGGCCGCGACCCACATGTGAGCGAACTGCAACCCGGCGATGGGGTTGAACATCGCGGCCCAGGGGTCGACGTCGGTGACCTCGCCGTCGACGATGCGGAAGCCCGCCGGGGTGTTCATCCACGCGTTGACGGAGATGACGCAGAACGTGCCCACCACTCCGGCGATCGCCATCGGCACCACCATGAGCAGATGGCGGCGCGGTGGCATGCGCCCCCACCCGTAGAGGTAGATGCCGAGGAAGATCGCCTCAACGAAGAACGACAGCCCTTCGAGAGCGAACGGCAGCCCGAGGACATCGCCGAAGGTACCCATCAGGCCCGGCCACAACAGTCCCATCTCGAAGCTCAGCACCGTGCCCGAGACCGCTCCGATCGCGAACAGAACAGCCGAGACCTTGGCCCATCTCTGTGCCAGCACCAACGCGATCGGCTCCTTGCGCACAAGGCCCCGCCAGTGCGCCACGAAGATCATGGCGGGGAAGGCCACGCCGAACGACGCGAGGATGATGTGCCATCCCAGGGTGAGCGCCATCTGCTGGCGGGCGGGAAGCAGACCGGCCGGGTCCACAGCCGCCGCCAGGGACAGGGCGTCGTGCGCTACCACCGGGTGAGCCTTCGGTGGGGCGGCGGCAGCAAGCCTTGGCCGGTGTAGTGCTTGCGACCGCAACTGCCCGTCATACGCACCTCTCGCCTGGTCTGATGCGGTGCGGCGGCGCCATCGAGAGGAGGACCGCGCCACCGCTTCTCGACGCTAAGGTCGCCCCGCCACGCTCGCACTTCAAGCCGCAATGTCCGCAGGGCGATGCCCAAGCTCGCGCAGCGCCTGGCCGAATAGGGCCCAGGTAGCCGGAAGACCTGTGTCGACCATCAGCAGGTGTCCGCCGTCGTCGCGGACGAGGTGGAAGTCGACGTAGGCGCGTTCGACGCGGTGCACGCCACCGACAACTTCGGCCACTACCACGCGGCCCCTCTTTCGCTTGTGCGTCTCCTGCGCCCGGCGCGCCGGGCGGGAGCCGACCCTTCGCGGGCCTACAAGCTCATCTGCGCACGAGCTTGAAGAAGGTGCTACCGCCACCGCCCGAGCGCTCTGCCTGGTAGAGGAACGCCAGCCCCGCATCCTCGAACTTCTCGAACCAGATCTCCCAGCTGATCGGTTCGAGCTGGTCCTCGCCCGCGCCGCCGGGGAAGTCGATGCGCAACACACCGGCCTCGCCGCCGTCGTCCGTGCCGCGCACGCTCGCCGGGGTACCGCCGTTCTGCTCCACCCAGCTGCGGATCTCGTCGTGGTCCGTCGTGGTCTTGCTCTTCGAGTCAGACATGTCGCCTCCCGTGCTAGTTAGCGGCCGCAAGTGCCGCGCTGACCGTGCCCGGCAGCTTCTGCTCGAGGAATCGCGCCATGGCTTCTTCCTCGCGCAAGATATCCGTCAGACGTACGGCCGCGTTCTCGGCGCCGATCTGATCGCATGCGTCGATGTGCTCCGCTGCGTAGTCGGCGAGGGCGTTCTTGACCATGGTGTCGGCCATCGGCCTGTTGGCCATTCCCTGCATCGCGCCGTACATCTTGCCGAACATTTCCTTGCCGCCAGAGACCTTCCCGTCGAGCGACTATAGATACAACTCTGAACGGTCTCGGCCTGACGTCGGGTCTCCTCGACGTGCCGATCGATGCGAGACTGCACCTCCGCATCGCCGTCGGCGTCCCTCACGTGCCGCTCCAAAACCTCGACCAGGGCTAGCTCCATCGCGTGCGCGTCGTTCAGCCAGTCGATGACCTTCTCGCGTGATGTCATATCGATCCTCCGTCGCGTCGTGCGTGGCGCTGCGGCCACTCCGCTCAGGTGCGTGACGCAGCACCGCCTGTCGGCGTCGCCTGTTCTGGACCTTCCTCCACCGTAGGCAGAACGCCGCCGCTAGCAAGTGCGGCCAGGCCCGTTCGGCCGACAGGCTGCTTGATCATCGGCACGCTGACGTGCGGGCAGTCCTCCGTCCAGCGTGCGACTGGAGGCTATCGGGCCCGGTCGAACAGCTTCAGCAAGCTCTCGGTCACGACACCCAGAACAGTGTGGGCGACCAGCCCTCGAACGTGCGCCTGCCACGGGTAGGCGGTGGGACCACTGGCTACCCCGAGCAGCGGCGCGGCCACCTCGTCATTCATCGCGAACAGCCCGAACCCGTACAGCGCACCGTTGCCCGCCCGCACGCCCGGTACCTCCCGTCGCGCCACCGCGTAGAGCGCGCCGGGCACCGCACCTAATCCGTAGTGGACCGCGAGCCCAGCGGCGTTGGGCTGCTCTGCCGGTACCTGCAGGCCGGTCACCTCACCGGCCTTCGCGACCATCGCGTGTGCTACGTCACGGCCGCCCGGTCGAGCACGGTGCTCCTGCGCAAGCGCCGAGGGGTCCTCCCAGTTGTACATGAACCAACCGAGACGGTCCATCACCCAGACCCCGGCGGCTCCAGCGACCGCGCCCAACACCATCTCAACCGCAATCGGCCGCTGTGGACCAGAAGTGTCGTGGCTCGGAGGCCGCACCTCGAGTTGGTCTCCGGAGCTCGGCATATCCCTGACCCGCGCCTCGCGCGGCTCGCTCCGCATCGATTGCTCGCTCATGGCATCTCTACCTTCGGTTGCCCTCAACTGCAAGACTCCGAGGCACCAGGCGGGTACGCAACTTGACGCCGGCAGACCGCACACGAGAGCGCCACGGAAGCCGCCATGGGCGCGATGAACAGCCAAGCACCGGAAACAGCGCGACAGCCCGGCAGATACTGACCGCACTCACCAGCTTCCGTAACAGCGAGGTCAGTGCTGCCGCTCCCGGGGGACCCCCGCCTCAGGAAAGAACGGCTTCTTCCGAGGCCAGTGCGCGCCACCCGCCAGCACAACGCGCCACCGAAAGACGAAAGTCGCACCTGACATCAGGAAAGCAATGCCGGAAGGGGGCTATCCGCCGGAGCCCCGTCGCAAGATCCTTGACCTGCATGATGCCCATCGAGCCCGAGACTGTCTACGCTAGTCAGAGCCCTATGGCCCTCGCGGTCTGACTCATCAACGAAGACGGGTCGAGCGTTCCTTGGGCAGTCCCGCCATGACCATGCTCGCAACACGCATAAAACGCCCTCTGTGCCGCGCCCGCATGCGGTCTGGTCGCTGGTGGGTGAATGTGGACTCATTGAAACGGGGGTCCACGATGCCGACGACCATCGGAACGTACTGTCAGAGTCAGGGCTGAGAGATGGCACTGCCTCGCGGGCTCACCGGCCCGGTCCAGGTGGCCCTCGCTCGCGCGGTCGAGCAGATCCCGCACGTCGGCGCGTTGCCCGGCGGGGCCAGGTTCGAGCCCAAGTGGGACGGCTTCCGTGTGGTCGTCACGCGCGACCACAGCGGCGCTCACCTGTGGTCGCGCCGAGGCACGGACCTGACATCGACCTTCCCGGAGATCACCTCTTCGGCGAGCGACCAGATCGAGTCTGGGACCGTGCTGGATGGCGAGGTGGTCATCTGGTCCGGTGGCCGTCTTGACTTCGCGGCGCTCCAGACACGGATGGGCCGCGGCTCTCGGAACGCCGCGGTGCACGCGCTGCGCCACCCCGCGTCCTACGCGTCGTTTGACGTTCTGGCCCATGCCGGTCGAGACATCCGAAACCTGCCGCTCGACGACCGTCGAAGGGTTCTCGAAGAGCTCGCTGCTGCCTGGGAGCCGCCCCTGAACCTCTCACCGGTCACCGACGACCGCTCGACAGCCACCGAGTGGTTCGAGAACTACGCTCTGGTCGGGATCGAGGGCCTGGTTATCAAGGGCGGAGCGCAGCCCTACCCGACCGGCAAGCGCGGCTGGTTGAAGGTGAAGCACCGCACCACACTCGACGTCGTGTGCGGGGCGGTAATCGGCACACGCTCCTCACCACAGCAGGTGGTGGCAGGCCTGCCGGTCGGCGAGGCCCTGCGGATCGTGGGACGGACCGGTCCGCTGTCGCCGCCGGCTCGACGCGCCCTGGCACAGTGGCTCGTCCCACCGGCCGGTGAACATCCGTGGCCGGCGCAGGTGTCGCCCACGGCGCTCGCCCGCTTCAATACCAGCAAGGGCCCCGTCGACCTCACACTCGTGGATCCGGTCGTCGTCGAGGTGAGCGCCGACGTGGCGTGGGACGGACAGAGCTTTCGACACATCCTGCGGTTCGTGCGGGCACGTCCGGACACCGAGGTCAGCAGCGTCACTGCGCCGGATAACACCGGCGCTCACATGGCGCAGTAGCCGTGCGGCGACGGGTCAGCAGACAAACAATCGCGAGACAGCGATGCCGAGGCGACTCTAGGCACGGGTGATCGGCCCACGCACCTCCTTTGATGGGGATCTCATGGTCGCCTCACGGCTTCGAGCGAGTGATGGCAGACGCGGTTAGCGTGGCAGTTCTGCAGGAAGTGACGCCGGCCGTCAACCGGCAGGCGTCCCAAGTCGGGAGAGGTGCGAGATGGAGAGCAGGGCCAAGGCCGCAGGACATGCGGTCCATCAGCAGTTGATCGTCTTCCCGCTCGGGCTGCTCGCCACAGCGGTCGTGTTCGATGTGATCGGCCTTCTGGCCGACGATATCCGGTTCGCCTCCGCGTCGTATCTCATGATCGCTGCAGGTGTCCTGATGGGGGTGGTCGCGGCGGTGTTCGGCCTGATCGACTACCTCGCGATCCCGCGCGGGACTCGGGCCAGGCGCGTCGGCATCCTGCACGGCGGGGGGAACGTCGTCGTGCTCGTCCTGTTCACCCTGAGCTGGCTGGTGCGTGCGGGGACTGTGGGCAACGTCCCGGATGCCGCGGCGCTCATCCTCGCGCTGGCCGCAGTGGTCCTTACGGTCGGCACCGCGTGGCTCGGAGGGGAGCTGGTGGATCGGCTCGGTGTCGGCGTCGACGACGACGCAGGCCTGAACGCCTCGACAAAGCTCACCACCGGGATCTCGATACGCCGTGCTCAGGGGGCGAAACCCTGACAGCGGCTCGACCGTCCCTGTCCGCCAGTGGGGGGTGCCCACGCTCCCGGTCCGCCCGGCGCGGCGTCGGAGGACGCCACCACTGGGGGCACCGCCCAGCGGAGAACGGCTTGGGCTACGTGGCGAGGATCACGACGTTGTCGGTGTAGTGCTGCGTGGCCCGGTCGAACGTTCCCCGCAGGTGATCAGGACCAGCCGCGGCGCGCCGTCGGACCGGAACAGATCGCGCGGCAGGCCCTCGTCCTTGGCGTACGAGCGGCGTTCTGTGATCTGGTAGCTGACGTGCGCCCCGTCAGCCGTGACGACGTCGATCCGGGTACCTATCGGGGCATCGATCAGCCGTGCCATCGCGCCCGTGCCGCGGCCGGTCGCGTCCATGTGAGCGGCGACCACGGTCGTTCCTCGGAGGGAGCCGGGAACGGCGCCGCTGGACCACCAGCCCAGGACACTCGGATCTTCGGGAACCTCGAGCACACCGGTGGCGTCGACCCCGACAGGGACGACGTCGGCCGCTACGTCGATGGTCGGCACGTTCACACGCACGGGTGCCTCCACCGCCAGCGGCCGTACGGCAGTTCGCGCGGACGGCGCTGGACCGGCATCGCCTGCGGCGCGTCGTGCGCTGCCGGTGTCGGATGTCGCCGCGGCGGCGACGTCCGACACCGGCAGCGCTGGAGGCTGAGCGAGGAACCATCCGCCGGCGGCGAGGCACAGTGCTCCGACGGACAGCAGGACGGTAGGAGCCGCCCCAGGACGTCGTGTGCGGGTTCCGCGCTGTCTGGGGCTCATGCCTGGCGGCGCCGCACGAGGAACAGGCCGGCCACGATGATCCCGGCGAGGCCGGTCCCCACCAGGGCGAAGCCGAGCGCATGGGGTGACGTCGCCGCCTGCCCACCCGTACCGGCGGGAACGGACGTCGGGACACCGAGGTCCTGGGCTGTGTCCATGAGTGTGTCGAGGTGCTTCTGCACGACGGGAGCGGCGGTGTCCGCCAGGTCCATGACTGCTTGCTCGGTGCCCTGCGCGAGTTCTTCCTCGCCCATGGAGAGCGTGTGCCGGTGTGCCGTGATCTGAGACTCGACCCAGGCCATGTCGAACGCCTCGCCGGACTGTGCCGAGACGGACTTGAGGGTCGCCTGCTGCTCTTCGGTGGGCATGGACGGCAGCGTGACACCGAGCTCTTCGGCGACCGCCATCAGGTCGGCATCGAGCTTCTTGTGGTCGTCGATCAGCATCTGACCGTGCGTGCGCACGGCTTCGGTCGTGGCCATCTCGACGGCTGCCTCGCCCGCCGCGATCTCGGCCAGGTTGCCTTGATGTGCGGCGACCAACCAGTCCTGGTCCTGCTGTGATGGTGTGAGGGGCCCTAAGAATTTCGGACAGTTGATTCCGATGATTCTTACGCCGCGATATTCGCCGTATGCCAGGCCTCTTCGACTTCGTTCGGTGTACGGTAACCGAGCGTGGAGTGGAGCCTTCTGGTGTTGTAGCGTAGTTCGATGTAGCGGGTAATGTCAAAACACGCGTGATCGCGAGTTGGATACTCAGTGCGGTAAACACGCTCGTTCTTCAAGGTGCCGTTGAACGACTCGGCCCACGCATTGTCGTAGCAGATCCCGGTGCGTCCCACGGACCGGGTGATGCCCAGCTTCTG
>NZ_JAMTCT010000050.1 GCF_024171995.1 Promicromonospora umidemergens
GCCCCACGCGCTCGATGAGCTCCAGCGCGCGCTGCTTGGCCGCCTTCTTCGACATCCCCCGCACCTGCACCGGCGCTTCCATGATGTTCTCGAGCGCCGTCATGTGCGGGAACAGGTGGAACCGCTGGAACACCATGCCGATCCGCGAGCGCTGCTTGGCGACGGCCCTTGGGTGCAGCCGGTGCAGCGTCCCCTTGGCGTCCTTGCGGTAGCCCATGAGGTCTCCGCCGACGACGACGGAGCCGCCGGTGATCTCCTCCAGCTCGTTGATGCACCGCAGGAGGGTGGACTTGCCGGACCCGGACGGGCCAAGGATCACCGTGACCTCGCCCCGCGCGACGTCGAGGTCGACGCCCTTGAGGACGTGCACGGCGTCGTGCCCGTGACCGAACACCTTGTGCACGGCGCGGACGGAGACCATGTCGGTGGAGTCCGCCGGAGCGGCAGCGGAGCCGGCGACGACGCTCATGGCGTCACCTCCCTGTTGACGTCTTGTCTCACGGTCCCGGCGGCTGCGATGGCGCCCTGCCTGCCACCGCCGGGGCCCTTGCCGCCGCTCCGGCGTCGGGTGACCGTGCCGAACCCGCGCCCGTAGTACTGCTCAAGGTAGTGCTGGCCCACCATCAGGATCGAGGTGATCAGCAGGTACCAGAGCGCCGCGATGACCAGCAGCGGGATGGGCAGGAAGTTGCGGTTGCCGATCGCGCTCGTCGCGTAGGTCAGCTCCAGCGTGAACGGCACGGCGACCACGAGGGACGTGGTCTTGAGCATCGAGATGGTCTCGTTGCCCGTCGGCGGCACGATGACGCGCATGGCCTGCGGCAGGACCACGCGGCGCATGATCTTGCCGTCCTTCATCCCGAGGGCCTTCGCTGCCTCGGTCTGGCCGGGGTCCACGGAGGTCAGGCCTGCGCGCACGATCTCGGCGAGGTACGCCGCCTCGTTGAGCGCGAGGCCCAGGAGGGCCGCCCAGAAGGCGGTGATGACATCGTCGGTGCGGAACGTGAAGAACTCCGGCCCGAAGGGGATGCCCAGCGACAGCCGCGGGTAGAGCACCGCGATCAGTCCCCAGAAGATGAGCTGCGTGTAGATCGGTGTGCCGCGGAAGAACCAGATGTAGACCCAGCTCACCCAGCGCATGACCGGGTTGTCCGACCGGCGCATCATCGCGAGCGTGACGGCCAGTGCCACGGCGATCGCCATGGACGCGAACGTCAGGATCAGGGTCCACAGCACGCCGCGCAGCACGACGACGTCACGCAGGTACAGCCAGACGATGTCCCAACGGAAGTTGTCGTTGGTGATCAGCGCGTTGGCCACCATCGCGGCCAGGACCAGCACGACCGCGGCCGCGACGAGGCGGCCCGGCCGAGGCACCGGACGCGCATGGATCCGGTTGGGCACCGGGTCGCGGCCCGACGCCGGAGCGTTGCTGGAGCTCATCTGACCCCTCTTCTCGTTCCTGGGGGGCGGGTCACTCGGCCGGGTTGAGCTCGGCCTCGTCCACGACGACGTCCTCGCTGCCCCAGCCGGCGAAGATCTCCTCGAGCGTGCCCTCGTCGATGAGCTTCTGCACGGCGGCCTGCACGGCCTCGGTCAGCTCCTTGTCGTCCTGCGCGACGACGATGCCGTACGGCGCCGCGTCGTTGATCTCGCCGACCGTCTCGACCTCACCGGCCGTCTGCTCGACGGCGTAGGCGGTGATCGGCGAGTCGGCGTACATGGCCTGGAGCTTGCCGCCCACGAGGTTGGTGGTCACGTCGGCCTGCGACTCGTAGCGCACGAGCTCGATGGGCTCCTCGCCGTCCTTCTCGCAGTCCTCAGTGGCCGCGGTGAGCTCCTCGTCCTGGATGGTCGAGGTCTGCACGCCGATGGTGGAGCCGCACAGGCTCTCTGGGTCGAAGTCCTCCGGGTTGCCGGCGGCGACGCCGAACTGCGAGCCCGCCACGGCGTAGCTGATCATGTTGGCCTGGGCCGTGCGGTCGTCCGTGATGGTGAACGCCGAGACACCCAGGTCGTACTTGGAGCCGATGGCGGGGATGATCCCGTCGAACGCCGCCGACTGGACCTCGGCCTCCAGGCCGAGCACCGCGGCCACGGCGGTCACCATGTCGATGTCGAACCCGACCGGCGTCTTGCCGTCGACGTCGATGAACTCGGCCGGCGCGTACGCCGTGTCGGAGCCGACGGACAGCGTGCCCTTTTCGGCGATCTCCGTCGGGAGCATCGCGGCGATCTCTTCGTCGGCCTCGATGGTCGACGGGTCGAACGATGCCTCGGCGCTGGCCTCGTCGGTGGCGGCATCGCCGGCGGTCTGCTGGGACGCGTCGGTGCATGCGGTGAGGACAAGTGCGGCAGCGGTCAGTGCCGAGGCAGCGGTGAGGGCGGGAAGCCTGCGCATCAGGGGTCTCCTGGGTCGGATCGTTGGTGTGTCACGAGGCGGTACGACCCGGCAGATCTCCGTCGTAAGGGGGAGCAGAGGACCCGACGGCGCACATGGCGCCTCGTGTGCGAGTCTCACCTAACCGTGACGTTCCGCTGACGTAAACCCGGAAGATCGAGACCGATGTCACATCGTAATGTATTACGTGCTTCGTGAACGTTTCACCCGCGTCCGTATGGACTGGCCTGCGTAAACGCCCCCGGCAAGCCGGCAAGGCGCCGACTTGCCGGGGGGCCGCTCACGTGTCGTGCTCGACCGGCTCGTCGGGCCGGTCCTCCTGACCGCCCTCGTGCTGCCAGCCCTGCGGCCAGTCGGTCCGCTCCGGGCGCCTCGCCAGCGCCACGATGCTCACGGCCAGGCCGCCCCACACCACGACGAGCGAGACGACCAGCAGTGCGATTGCTTCGCCGCTCATGACTTGTCTCCGTTCCTTGGCCACGCACTGAACACGTCAGGTTCGACGCGCCACCGCATCCGGGTCAGCACGATCGCCGCCACGACGAGCAGGGCGATGGTGCCCCAGCCCGCGACGCCGAGGTACGTCCCCGAGTACCCCTCGTACCCGTCCACGACGAGGCTGACGATGCGCGAGACGAGCATGTAGGTGAGCACCACGGGGCCGAGCACGATGATGCAGAACGACCACCAGCGGCCCACCTTGATCGTGGAGACCGCGTTCAGGTGGAACCGCATCTCCTCGGTCCGCCGCAGCACCCAGCCGATGACCACGGTGGTCACGACCGCCGAGGTGACGATGCCGATGTTGTTCGCCCACTGGTCGACGGTGTCGAGCGCGATCAGGCCGGTGGTCGTGGAGAACGCCAGGACGGAGAACACCGCGGCGACCAGGCCGATCCGGATGGCGGCCTGCGCCCGCGTCCAGCCGAACTTCTCCTGGAACGACGCCGAGACGACCTGCAGGATCGACAGCAGCGACGTGTACCCGGCCATGACCAGCGACCCGAAGAACAGCGCTCCGAAGAGCCCACCCGCCGGCATCTGGGAGACGAGGGCGGGGAACGTGACGAACGCGAGGATCGGGCCGCTGAGCCCATCCATCTCCGCGATGGCGACACCCTGCTGGTTCGCGAGGAAGCCGAGCGCCGCGAACACGCCGATGCCCGCGAACACCTCGAAGCCCGAGTTCGCGAACGCGACGACGAAGCCGGGGGACGTCAGGTTGGCACGGCGCTTCCGGTAGGAGGCGTACGTGATCATGATGCCGAACGCGATGGACAGCGAGAAGAAGATCTGGCTGTAGGCGGCGATCCAGACGTTCGGATCGGTCATCGCACCCCAGTCGGGCGTGAAAAGCGCGTTGAGCCCGTCGGCGGCACCCGGCAGGAACAGGGCCCGCACCACGAGCGTGCCGAACGCGAGCAGCAGCAGCGGCATGAAGACGAAGTTGACCTTCTCCAGCCCCTTGGCCACCCCGGCGGCCAGCACGATGATCGTGGCGACCCACACGAGGACCAGCGGGATCAGCACGGCCGGTACGAAGTCGAGGGTGAACCATGGGTCCGCGCCGCCGACGTCGGCCAGCTGCAGGTAGGTGCCGGTGAAGAAGCCTGCCGTGTCGTCACCCCACTGGAGGCCGAACGAGTACACGAAGTAGCTGAGCGCCCACGCGATGATCACCGCGTAGTAGACGGCGATGACGAAGCAGATGGCCACCTGGAACCAGCCCAGGTGCTCCAGCCAGCGCTTGACCCGCCGAAGGGCCAGCGGTGCCGAACCGCGGAACCGGTGACCGATCGCGTAGTCAAGGAACAGGATCGGTATGCCTGCCGTCAGCAGCGCTATCAGGTAGGGCACCATGAACGCGCCCCCACCGTTCTCGTATGCCACCCCCGGGAAGCGCCAGATGTTCCCTAGCCCGACAGCGGATCCGATCGCGGACAGGATAAATCCCAGCTGTCCGCTGAACTCTTCACGCTTCTCGGGCTCCGCGGTAGTTCTCTGCGCGTCGCTCATACCCTGATCTTCCGAGAAAATCCCCCCGAGTGGGAAATCGGCTCGCCGGGAGATTCACCGAAATTTCACCGGGCGCGCACCGAGGGGCTCATCCGGCGAGCAGCTCTGCCACGTATCCGCCGCGGAACTTGCCCGTCGGGTCGAGGCGCCCGGCCAGCTCAGCGAAGTCGCCGAACCGCGGGTACAGGCCCGGGAGGTCGGCCACCGGGACCGTGAACAGCTTGCCCCAGTGCGGGCGTGCACCGAGCGGCAGGAGCGCCGCCTCCAGCTCGGGCAGCGCGGCTCGCACGGCCGGCCAGTCCTGCTTCCACGTGAAGTGGAACGCGAGGCTGTCCTCTGGTGTGGTGCTGAGCCACTGGTCGTCGCCGGCGATCGTCCGGATCTCGGACGTGAGCAGCAGCGGCCCGATCCGGTCCCCGAGAGCCCGCACGGCGCGGACGGCGTCGGGCCCCGCCGTGCGCGGCAGCAGATACTCCGACTGCAGCTCCTCGCCAAGGGACGGCGTGAAGTCCATCCGGAAGTGCGGCAGCCGCTCGAACCACGGTCCCGGCACCCCGCCCTGCTCCGTGCACGCCACCGCTGCGACGTCGGGCAGGGGATGCATCGGCCCGACGGCGGGTCGGGCGCCCAGGCGCGTCAGCAGGTCTGCGGCGGGCCCGCTGGTCGTGCTTGCCGCTCCGCCGGCCGAGCCTGTCGAGACCCGCGACTTGCACCACACCATGCGCACGTCCGGCTCGTACCAGCTGGTGAAGACGCTGACGGAGTAGGCGCTGCCCATGACGGCATCGAGGTTCTCGAACAGCGCTTGCCACGGCAGCCCGGTGAAGACGTCCTGGCGCACGTCGAACGTCGGCACCGTGGCCAGCTCCACGCGCGTCACGACGCCGAGGGCGCCGAGCGCCACCACGGACCCGGGGAAGTCGGCGTCGCCCCGGCGCAGGGTCAGCAGCTCGCCGGTGGCGGTCATGAGGTCCACCCCGACGACGTCTCCCGCCAGCGAGCGTGTCCCGTCACCCGAGCCGTGGGTGCCCGTCGCGACGGCTCCGGCGACGGAGATGTGCGGCAAGGAGGCCATGGCGGCCAGCGCACGACCCTCGGCGTGCAGGTCGGCCGCGACCTCCCCGTAGCGAAGGCCCGCACGGACCGACGCCACTCCGGTCTCGGGGTCGACCTCGAGGGCCGGCCTGCCGTCGTCGAGCAGGTCGAGCTGTACGTGCACGCCCGTCGTGTCGGCGACGTCGCAGAACGAGTGGCGCGAGCCGAGGGCCCGGACGCGGGGCTCACCGGCGACGACGCCGGTGAGCTCCGCGAGGTTCCGGGGGCGCTCTGTGCGCGCGGAGGAGTAGGTGAGGTTCGCTGCCCAGTTCTTCACCGGACAAGGGTGCCACTCCTTCTTCGGGTCGGACGCAGCCGACTCAGGCGCTGGCTGCGGCCTTGCGGACCACTGGGATCCGTTGACTGATACCGACCATGTCCAGGACCTCCATCACCACGGCGGACGGCTCACGAAGCAGGACGGGTGAACCCGTCTCCTCGCCGAGCACGAACACCTGCAGGATGAAGGCCACCCCGGAGGAGTCGATGAACGTGACATCCCGCGCGTCGACGATGACGGGTTCGGGATCGGGTCGTGCGGCGAGCGTGGCCATCGCCTCGCTCGCGTTCTCGCGCAGCAGCGCGTCGATGTCGCCCCAGAGGGTCAGCACCGTGCCCTCATAGGTGTTCCGGCAGGCGATACCCGAGCCCGGGCGTCCGGGAACCAGGTCCTGCGCTGAGTCTGACGGGAGAGGGTCCATGGGGTCATTCGCTCCGTCCTGCATTGGTCGAGCCTCGACTTCGCTAGACACTGACTTCTACACACTGACTTGCACTGGCGACTTGGACGCTTCTTGGTGCTCTCTGACCGCTCCTTGGTCGGGAGGGGCAAGAATTGCCTAGGGCGAGTGTTCACCCGCGACCCGACTTCCGTCCACCCCCAGGGCGTTACGGTCACATTGCACGGAGGAGAAATGCCGGCCTCCGCACCCTCGCGGGCCTGCTCGCACCCGTCCGAGGAGGCCTCAGGCAGGGTCGGTCACGTCCGCAACCGTGGCATCGAGCGCCGCCGTGAGATCGGCGGCGTCAACCGTGGCGCCCACACCGTGAGCACCTGCGCCGATCGACACCGGCCCCGGCTCGCTGAGCCGGGAGTCCGCGACGACGGGCCACCTGTGGAACGACCCGAACGGGGTGATGGTTCCCCGCTCATAGCCTGTGACCTCGAAAGCCACCTCCTTGCTCGGCATCGACAGCCGAGAGACACCGAGCAGCGCACGCAGCTTGGGCCACGAGATCTGCCGGTCACCGGGGACGAGCACGAACAGGTAGTCCTCGTCCGCCCGACGCACGACGATCGTCTTGATCAGCCGTGCCGGGTCGACCCCGCGAGCGTCAGCGGCCTCAGCGAGGGTAGCGACCTGGCCGTGCCGCGTCACCTCGAACGGGATACCCGCCGCCTCGAGCGCGGCCACGGCGCGTTCTTCGCTCATGAAATTTCCTATCCTGAAAACGCGAGTCTTCGTTGTCTCGCAGTATGGTCAAGATATCGCCTGGGTGCAGGTCCGGCCCCGGCACAGCCGTCTTGTCGCGCCCGCGGCATCGACTCCAGGGGACCGGAACGCAGGAAGCGCCGCGGGTCCGCCTCGGGCCCCGCGGCGCCTGCCGTCGCCGGCCCGGGCGGCGTCTGCACAGCTGTCACGAACCGCTCGTCATTCCTCCGGCTGGTCGTCGACCGGCGCGAGCTTCTCCTCGGGGAGGGTCGCTGTCGGGCTGGAGGACGGTGAGCTACCTGGCTTCGGCCTCGGATCTTCGTCGCCGCCGCTCGGGCACGGGTCGGTCTCCTCAGAATCCTCGGCCTCCGGCTTCGTGTCGGCATCTGCCGCGGAGTCGGCAGCCGGCGCCGAACCTGCCTCGGCCGACTCGGCCTCGGTCCCGTCAGGACACGTCGGGGATTCCTCCCCAGGCTCGGTCGGTGTCGGTGTCGGCGTCGGCGTCGGCTTGGGCGTCGGCTTGGGCGTCGGAGTGGGCTTCGGCGTGGGTTCCGGCTTCTCCGGCTCTGGCTTCTCCGGCTCTGGCTTCTCCGGTTCCGGCTTCTCCGGCTCTGGCTTCTCCGGCTCTGGCTTCTCCGGTTCCGGCTTCTCCGGCTTCGGAGCGGGCTTCGTCGGCTTCTGCGAGGGCGGGTTGTCGCTCGGCCGGTCCCCAGGCCTGGAACCCGGCTTGCGCGGGCCGTCGTCGGAGCCGTCCTCCTTGGGCTTCGGGTCGAGTGCCGGCTTGTACCGCGGGCTCGCGGAGTCCGTCGGCTCCCAGGTGCCGACGTCGGACGGGTCGATCGCACGGTTGGGGATCGACCCCGCCGCGAAGAACTCGAAGTGCCACGGCTCGGGCTTCGAGCCGCCGAGCTGGGCCCACGACGGGTTCTCCCAGCCGTAGTCCGGACCGTGCACGCGCAGCCAGACGTACTCAGGAGAGCTGCCGCCCGCGATCGGGTTTCCCAGGTCCACGGCCAGGCCCCAGCCGTGGTTCGAGGTGCCCGGGATGGCGGCGAGATGCGGCTTGATACCGGCCAGGGTGATCTGGGCCTCGTAGGACCGGTAAGAGTCGGTGATCGGGATCGGGTAGCCGAACTCCTGCTCGAACTGCTCGCTGAGAGCCGTGAACCGCTCGGCCGCGTCGCAGCGCAGCATGTGCCCGGGGGCGAAGTCGAGTGGGCACAGCACGCCGGCCGGGATGCGGCCGTTGGCGTATCCGGTGGTGGTGCCGCCGAACCTGCTCACGACGTCGAGCAGGTTCTCCCGCAGCGAGAAGCCCTGGCGCTGCCCGGCTCCGGCTCCCTGGCCCTCGCCCTGCACCTCGACGAGCGCGTTGGGCACCGCTGGGTCGAGCATGTTCGCGAGCCGCACGGCCGCGATGACCACCTCGTCGTAGGTGATGTAGCCGGCCTGGTCGTCGTCGTGCCGGTCGACCACCGAGGTGCGCTCGTTCGACACCGGCACGGCGGGCGGACCGTCGTCCTCGGGCTGGGGACCCTGCGGGGCCTTGCCGCGCTCGGGGTCGGCGTCCTTGTCGGAGTCCTGGTCGGAGTCCTGGCCGGAGTCCTTCTCGGCGTCGTCCCGCTCGGTGTCCGCGTCCTTCTCGGCGTCGTCGCCGTCGACGCGGGAGCCCTCGTCGTTCTCACCGGATGCCAGCTGCTGCATCTGGTACGTCGTGTAGAGCATGCCGAGCTCGGCGGCAGCCTGCGCGACGGTGGGGCTGAAGTCGGGGCCCTGCTCCTGCGCCTGCTCCTCGGCGCGCTCGAGCACCGCGACGATCTGGCTCAGCGTGACGCCGTCCGGGGCGGTATCGGTCTCGCCCACCGCGACGCTCTTGATCAGGCCATAGAGCCGGA
>NZ_JAMTCT010000051.1 GCF_024171995.1 Promicromonospora umidemergens
AGGACTACGCGCAGCTGTGCGGCCGGCTGCAGGTGACTCAGTCCATGGGCGCGGTCGGCACCAGCGCCGACAACGCCCTGGCCGAGTCGTTCAACGCCACGCTGAAACGCGAGACCCTGGCCGGCGCACCCGCGTTCGACGATGCCCGCGCCTGCCGCCTCGCAGTGTTCCGCTGGATCACGCGCTACAACCTGCGCCGACCGCATTCCCGGCTCGGGAACCAGAGCCCCATCGACTACGAACACGAAACCGACCCGGCTACGCTACGGCTGGCCGCCTGACCACACGAAGACGTGTCCACTTCTCGGGGCGAAGGCCCCCTGACGTGGTCGTAGGTGGTGGTCAGGCTGGTGACAGCGCCTTGCAGGAGCGCAGTCAGATGCTCGACGGAGGACTCGATCACCTGCCCGCGTTCTTCGAGCAGCTCCGCCTTGACCGCGGCCTCGTAGGCCGAGACGGACCCGAGCAGGTTCGCGTCGCCCTGCGTGGCCTGCGCCAGCTCGGCGATCAGCTGCAGGTCCTTGTCGGTCTGCTCGTAGAACTCGAGCAGGTCCGCGGCGATGCGTTGCAGCCTGGACATCGCCACAGGTGCTCACCCCCTTGTTCCCGCGCGGCACGACGGCGGTGGACGGTCAGATCTGGTTGGTGTACGCGCTGGCCTTGCGAGCTGCGTCCAGGAGAGAGTTGACGGTCTCTTCGGCAGACCGCACCGCGGCGGACAGCGACGCGATGACTTCGCGGTCGGTCTGCGTGGCGGTGCCGCCGATGAGCTCCTGGATCTCCCCTATCTGGTCGGAAAGCTTCGCCTTGTAACCGCTCAGACTGTTGGCCGTGTTCTGCGCATTGCTCGCTACCACCGATACAGCGGTCTTCAGGTCCTCGACCTTGGACATTCACATACCCCCTTGTTGCGGCCCGGTACGGGCCAGACTGGAACTCACTGCATCGAGCCTGGTCACGCGGGACCTAACCCGGACGGACCAGTGGGCGGCTTCACGCGGGCGGCGCGGATCATGCCCGCCCTGGCCGCCAGGATCACCGCGACTACGGCTCCCAGAAGCAGGAGGATCGCCGAGATCACCGGCCCGGTCAGGGCAACGACCGCGACCAGGACACCGGCCGCGATGCCGCCGCTGATCGCGGCAGCTGTCCAGCCACGTGTCCGTGCCGGCCACGCCACGCAGAACGCAATCACCGCACCCGCTGCTTGCACGTACCCGGCAGCGCCGAGCAGCCCGAGTACGCCCGCGGTGATCGCGACGGCGGCGAGCACCACACCGATGGAGATCCATCGGGCTGTGCTGGCAGCCCGGCGTCGCCGGGCCTGGGCGAGCTCGCGGTGTGCTTGGTGGAGCTGTTCGGTCAGGCCGTCCATCGCGGTGAGCGCCTGCTGGGTGGTCTCCACAGGCAGCTCGGCGCTGCCGGAGCCGGCGCCGTCGGGTGAGACCCCCGCATCGGCCAGGATCTGCGCGATCTCTGCCTCGAACGGCCCTACCCGCTCTTCGACCCGTGCACGGTGTACTCGGGCCTGGTCGACGTCGGCCTGCGCCCGCGCAACAGCGACCTCCGCCTCCTGCGTCGCGGTGTCGGTCTCCTGGAGGGCAGTGGCCTGGGCGTGTGCCAGCTGGGTGACCGACTGCCGGTAGTCCTCCCACACCGCTCCGTGATCGGGGGCAGGCACGTGTGCGGGCGGAGTGCTCACGTTCTCGCGCCCGGCCCGGTCATCAGGGCCCTTGTCCGGCGTTGCCCACGGGTTGAGATTGGTGGTCATCGGGTCGCCTCCGTCCGGCCGGTCGTGGGGCGTACTTGAAGAGCGAGCTGTTCGCCCTCCGACGCAGTCAGCGGTGCGAACGGCACGGCGAGGACGGGGTCAACGCCGATGCCGTCCCAGACCAGGCATCGCGCGGGGTCGGAGGCCCAGCGCAGCAGCGGCTGCCCCAGCGCAGACCGGACGCCGTCCTGCGGGTGCTTGAGGAAGATGTAAGCGCTGACGCTGGAGCGTTTGAACCCGAGCTGCTCGGTGACCACGTGCAGCCTGTTCCACCAAGCGAACGTCACCACCCCAGCACCCGGGCCGTGCTTGAGGACGTCGTCCAGGGCACTGGCCGGGCTCTCCATCAACCCCTCGGGGTTCTGCGTCATCCCGGCCACCGCGTGCAGCCCGTGCCCGAGCACCAGCAACGGACCGGGGACCTGCCGGTCACGGATCTGGTCACGCAGAGTGAAGATCCGGGCGGTGATCGACTCGTGCGACGTCACGTGCTCCACCGAGCACCCCGCAGCGAACAACACGTCCGTCAGTGCTCGCTTACCCACGGTGGTGGCCGGGTCGGCGGCCGTTGCGTCCAGGAGCACCACCTTCGGAATCTCCGCCGCGGCACCCCTTGCGGCGAGGACGGTCGAGAGGGTGAGACCGGTGATCACCCCGAGAGCGTCAGCTGGCCCGTCGCCCACAATGAACACCCCGGCGCCCGGCTCGTGCCGGACCGGGATTGTCGCCGGCTGCTCGGTCACAGCAACCGGCAAACCCGCCCACGCGTTCGGGGCGCCCGTGACATCACGCCCGGGCTCGATGGAGCCCACCGTCGTCCGTAGGTTCGCGGGTTCGGCCAGGTGGAACACCCGTGGGACGGACACCCGCTCCCCACCCGCGCGTTCCCACAGCTCGCGCCGCAGGTCCGCCAGGACGTCCGGGTCGGCGTGGGCGACCTGGATCTGCCGGTTGTCACCGGTAGCGCCGTAGTTGTCGTTCAGGATCGCTTGCCCGCGGAACTGCAGACCTGCTGCGGCGCTGTTGCCCGCGCCGAGGACGACCTGGGAGTCGTTGCTGGTGGTCTTCAACGCGATACGCACCGGGACCTGCCCGAAGATCGAGTCCCGCTTGGCCGTCAGCTTCGGCGTGCCGTCCAGCGTCTGCGTCGACAACACCATGTGCACGCCGTAGCTGCGCGCGATCCGGGCGATGCGCTCCAGCAGTCCAACCGCTTCGGTCGCCAGGTCGTCGTCGCCGTCCAGCAGGACCTGGAACTCGTCCAGCACCACCAGCATCCGCGCCGGACGGGGCAGGCCCGCAAGGCCGCCGGGCGGGATCTGCGCGATGTCAGTGACATCCATCTGCTTGAAGACCTGCGAGCGCGCGACCAACTCCTGGTTCAGGTGGCGCAGGACCGCGACGCCGAAGGTGCGGTCGGCGTGGATCCCCAGCACCTTCGCGTGCGGAAGGAACGCCTTCCGACCCGGTCCTGGACCGAGCCGGGCGAACTCCACGCCGTGCTTCATATCGATCAGGTACATCTCCAGGTCGTCCGGGGAGTACCGCACGGCCAGGTTGTGGATCAGGGCCAGCAGGAGGTTGGACTTGCCCTGCCCGATCGCGCCAGCCACCAGCACGTGTGGCAGTGGAGGGTTCCCCGACCGCAGACGAACGACAGCCGGATCGGCGTCGGTGAACCCAATCGCCGCTTCCAGACCCTCACCCTGCTCGATCGGTACCCACCACGTCTCGCGCGGGGGCAAAGTTTCGGTGAACCCGATCGTGGGCAGTGCGGCCTTGCTCGTCCGCTCCACCACGTCCCGGCACACGGCCTCGGTGTCCACGACCGGACCGTCGGGCACGACAGAGACACCGGGCAGGGCCTCGGCCCACAGCTCGTCACCGCCGGCGACAACCGTGGACAGCGGACCAAGCAGGTCATCGGGATTCACGCCCGGGGCAGGCTGTGCGGTCGGGTCGAACGTCACCAGCAGGCTGATCCCACGTGCCTGCCCAGACTGCGCCAGGCGGACCAGGTCGGCCTGTGCGGTCTGGTCGACGCCGCGGGGGTAGTCCAGCACCACCAGCACCCGGTGCGCGTCCGAGGACCGGGACCTGGCCTGGAGCTGCTCGAACTTGCTCAGCCCGGCCTGGGCCATGCGATGCGCGCGCATCGATGACACCTCACCCAGCCCCGCCAGCACCGAACGCAAGCCCGCGGCGTCGTGCACCGGCCTAGACACGACCTGCCCGAAACGAGACGTGACCGCACCTAAGACTCCCATCACACCGGTGACCTGGGGATCGAACGTCTCGACCTGCACCCCGAACGGCTCCGAAGCCGCAACCACACGCAGCACCGCCTGCTGCACCACCGTCAGGCACGCCGACCGGTCCTGTCCCAGCCGCCCGGCCAGGTCGTCAGGAGCGTCCGTCGCGCGTGCCGCTACGCCCTCGCGGACGGCCCTCCCATCCGGGAGGACCTGGTCGGTGGAGACCTCGGCGAAGTCGTCCTCCGTGACCGCTGACGACGGCAGGACACACCACCCGGTGGTGCCCAGCAGCGGCAACACCACAGGGACGCCGGTACCCGCGGCAGTACCGACCCGGACGAACCCCGCCCACCGCGCACCAGCGGCCAGATTTCCTCGCCGCCAGCGACCGTCGCCGGGTTCCCAACCTGCAGCACCCGGCGCGAGCACGGCGGCTTGTTCGGCCAATTGGCGCCTGTCCTGGGCGTCGAGCGTGTTCGCTTGCTGCTGGACGGGCAGGACAGCGACGGAGGCCTGAGCGCGTTTCGCGGCAGACAACCTCGCCACCGCGGCGGATTCCTCCTGCATGGCAACAGACCGCGCATCAACCACGAGCCGGCGTGCGGCACCGGCCAGCGCCCGCATGCGCTCCTCGACCGTCCCTGGCGACTCCACAACCTCGCCCGAAGCGGCCCCTACCTGGTCACTCACACCGGCCCCCGCCCGAGAAAAACACCAACACGACCGGGCCAAGGCTCCCACACGCCACCGACACCGTCGATGGAAGCCCAGACCACGGCAGCCACCGGGAGCTCTGGGTAAAGGTGTCGCGGGGACGGCGCGGCACCTCGCGAGCATGACGAACATCGGCAACCTTCGCACGGCTCACGCCGACCGGACGCCGTCGCCCTTGTCCGGTCCGGCGCCCATTTGCCCGGTGGCCAGAGCATGGTGACGCCTTATTACACCGACGACGCTGTCACGCTGTACCACGGGGACGCGGCGGCAACCCTGGCGCAATTCGAACCAGGGTCGGTCAACTGCATTGTCAGTTCGCCGCCCTACTTCGGCCTGCGGGACTACGGCGTAGATGGGCAGCTCGGCGCTGAGCCCTTGCCCAATGACTACGTCGATGCTCTTGCCCAGGTGTTCCGCCAGGCCCACCGGGTGCTCGCCAACGACGGCACACTGTGGCTTAACCTCGGTGACTCGTACTCCAGCGGGGATGGCGGCCAGGCGAACCTGGCAGAGCTCGGAGAGCGGCTCGGCACCGCAAGCGGTCATAAGGCCGACTCATCCAAGGTCCCTCGCACTCGTACTGCTGGTCTCTCTGCGAAGAACCTCATGGGCATGCCGTGGCGTATTGAACCGGCCCGGGTTTGATGCCGCTGCTGTTTGAGTCCGGAAGGATGAACAGCATGCCGAAGAAGATCGATCCCCAGCTGCGTGCGAGGTACGTGCGGCTGGTGCGCGAGCACCAGCAGGAGTACCCCACCCTGACCGCGGCGGTGGTTGCGGTGGCCCGTCAGGAAGGTGTCTCGAAGGAGTCGGTGCGGCGTTGGCTGGCCCAGGCCGACGTCGATGACGGGACCCAGCCCGGTGTCACCAGCGAGGAGTCTGCCGAGGTCCGGCGGTTGAAGGTCGAGGTCAAGCGGTTGCGGGAGGACAACGAGATCCTGCGGAAGGCCTCGATTTTCTTCGCGGGGGAGCTCGACCCCCGAAACCGCTGATCTGCGCGTTCATCGACGAGATGAGGGACCAGGGTTATGCAGTCGAGCCGATCCTGAGGGTCCTGCGTCAGCAGGGCCTGCAGATCGCTGCGAGGACCTACCGGGCCTGGAAGCGTCCGGCCCGTATCGCGGACCGCACGATCACCGACGCGGTGGTCGAGGACACGATCCGCGATCTGGCGTGGACGTTCAACGAGACCACGGGGCGCAAGCAGATGACTCCGGAGGGGCTGTACGGGCGACGCAAGTGGCTCGCCCTGCTGCGCCGCCGGCACGGTCTGGTTGGCACGTCTCGTGGTGCGGTCGACCGGGCGATGCGGACCCTGGGTCTTGCGGGTGTCGTCCGGGCGAAGACGCTGCGCACCACCGTCCCTAGTTCGGACGGGAAACGTGCCGGTGACCTGCTGGGTCGTGACTTCACGGCCTCTGCACCGAATCGTGTGTGGGTCACCGACTTCGAGCGCTGCGAAGCGCTGCTGAACCTTGCGGTGATGGAAGGGCACCGCTCTCGGTCCGTCGCAGCGGGCTGAGGAAGCTGGAGGACGGTCGTCCGGGTCGGCATGGGCTCGGGTGGCGGAGCAGTCCTCGACAACGACGGGACGTCCCAGCACTGCCAGATGGGGCGGGTCCGGCTAGCAAGACGGAGAGGCATACGAGAGGAACCAGTGGCTGAAAGCCCCTCAAGTCGAGACCACCGACCCCGAGCCTGGCGGGTATGGGTCGGGTTGCACTGCGTACCCGCGTCGGCGCTTCGGCGGCGACGTCGGGGAACTCCTGGGCTGGGTGATGTCGCCGGTCGGGAGGCCACGGTGAAG
>NZ_JAMTCT010000052.1 GCF_024171995.1 Promicromonospora umidemergens
AAGCCGTCCATCACCATGCCCCACGCCAGGGATCCGGCGACGAAGATCCCGCCGTAGGCGGCCAGGATGCGGCCGAAGTTGGCGTCGGGCTGGAGTGTGGCGACGAAGCCGTAGATGCCCAGGGCGATGATTCCGGCTCCGATCCAGATCCAGCCGCGGTGCTCTCGGACGCCTTGCCATACCAGCCACGCGCCGCCGATCTCGGCGATGGCGGCCACGATGAAGAGGGCGATCGAACGCAGAGTGTCCACAGGCAAAGCGTGTCACGCCCCCTTGGTGAGGTCGGTGGCCGGCCTCGGGCCCACTGCGATCTGGAAGACCTCCGGTTCGGGAGTACACGACGTCGCTTTGACCCGCCGCATGCGCAGCAACGCGAACACAGCCGCGACGAGGATGACGAGTCCGAACGCGATCCCGGCGAAGGCAGCCGTCGCGATTGTGGCGGCGGCTCCGCCGCCCGCGATACCGACCAGTGCTAGGAGCGGTGGCACACAGCAGACGGCGCATGCCGCTGCCCCTGCACCGAGCAGGTGGCGGTCACGCATCGGCGCTCGTCTCGTCGATCGTCAGCTCGGCGAACGGGATCGGGCAGCAGTCGGTCGTCGCGCACAGCGTGATGTCGTCACATCCTGCGTCGACGGCGGCCTGGAGGTTGGCCTTGATGATCTCCAGGTCGTGGATGCGCTGGTCGACCTCTTCGATCTTGCGCCGTGCCTGAGCCTGAAGACCCGGGTCGACGACGCGCCCGTGATGATGGCCGGCGGTCAGGAGGTCGGCCACCTCGTCGAGGCTGAACCCCAGGCGTTGTGCGGTCTTGATGACTCGCAGCGCGGTCACCGCCTCTGCGGGGTACAGGCGATGTCCACCGTTGGTGCGCTCGGGTTCCTCCAGCAGGCCCCTGCGCTCGTAGTAGCGCAGCGTCTGCTGGTTGACTCCGGCGGCCTGCGCCACCTGTCCGGAGCGGAGAAGGGTCGTCATCGCACGCCACCGGCAGTCATGAGCCGCGCCCGCTCGACCAGGGCGGTCAGGACGTCGGCGTGTGCGGGCGGCACGTTCACGGCCAGTCGGGCGGAGTCGTTGTCGTCGGTCAGCTCGAACTCGAAGAACGAGCAGCACTGGGACTCCCGTGCGGTCAGGTCGGCGAGCGTTGCACTCACGTCGTCACCACCGATGAAGTGCAGGGCAGCGCTGGTGGCCGACTGCTCGGTGACGTCGACCAGGTGATCGGCGAAGACGGCGTAGAACTCGGCCAGCCGTAGCGGGCGCTCGACCGTGGGAAGGGTGCACGCCTGGACATCGACCCAGGCCAACTCGTCAGACATCGCATGCTCCTGATCTACGGAGGCCGTTCACCCCGCGCACTTTCGACGCTAAGCCTGTACCTGGGTACAGGATGCAACCCCCAACCTCTGGTCGCGTCACCGCATCGGTGCTGTCCTCAGTGCGTAGGCTCGGTGACCGTCACCTCGGTCAGCAGTGCCCCGAGCCGGTTCAGCGCACCGGGCACCACCGAGTAGTAGCCCCACTTGCCACGCTGCTCACGGGTGAGCAGACCGGCCTCGACGAGCAGCTTGAGGTGGTGGCTCACCGTGGGCTGGGACAGGCCGACCGGTTCGGTGAGGTCGCACACGCACGCCTCGCCACCGTCGTGCGCGGCGACGATCGAGAGCAGCCGCACACGGGTGGGGTCGCTCAGCGCCTTGAACACATGAGCGATCTCGATGGCGGTCTGCGGATCAGCCGCCTCGCGGACCAGCGGTGCACAGCAGGCACCAGACGCCGACACCGGGACGGTGCGCGGGGGGTCGGCCAGGGCGAGAGTGGTGGTCATGACTCTCATCTTGCCACGCATCGAAGAGTATGGATATGTTGCTCCCGTTGATCCATCGAGAACTTTCGATCTGAGGAGTCGGTCATGACCGAGACGTCCCGCGAGAACCTGCCTGTCGTCGTCATCGGCGCCGGGCCGGTCGGCCTTGCCGCCGCGGCACACCTGCTGGAGCGCGGCCTGGAACCGCTGGTGCTGGAAGCCGGGGACGGCCCGGCCGCCGCCGTTGCCTCGTGGGGCCACGTCCGACTGTTCTCCCCGTGGCAGTACGACATCGACGCCGCCGCCCGCCGTCTGCTCACCGGAACCGGCTGGACCGAGCCGAACCCGGACGCGCTGCCCACCGGCAGCGACCTGGTCGAGAACTACCTGGCACCCCTGGCCGCAGTCCTGGGCGACAAGGTCCGCTACGGCGCGCGGGTCTCCGACGTCGCCAGGGACGGCGCCGACCGGTCCCGGTCCCTCGGCCGCGAGCGTCGCCCGTACCTGGTGCGGTACACCGCCGGCAACGAGGTGCACGAGACCCGCGCCAGCGCAGTCATCGACGCCTCGGGCACCTACGGCACGCCCAACCCGCTCGGCCTGTCGGGCCTGCCCGCAATCGGCGAGGAGCACGCCGCCGAGCACCTGACCGGCGCCCTGCCCGACGTGCTGGGCTTCGACCGCGAGCGGTTCGCCGGCCGGACCGCCCTGGTGGTGGGCATGGGCCACTCCGCGGCGAACACCCTGCTCAGCCTGGTCGAGCTGGCCAAGGACGAGCCGACCACACGCATCGTCTGGGCCATCCGCGGGGGCTCGGCGCGCCGCCTGTACGGCGGCGGCAGCGACGACGAGCTGCCCGCCCGCGGCCTGCTCGGTACGCGCCTGCGCGACGCCGTCGAGGCCGGGCGCGTCGAGCTGCTCACCCGGGTCGCGATCGAACGCCTGGAGCCCGACGCCTCAGGCGCCGTGCGTGTGCTGGGCACGGCACGCAAGGACAGCACCGACGGCGTGCTCGACCTGGCCGTCGACACGATCGTCAACGCGACCGGCTTCCGGCCCGACCTGAACATGCTGCGCGAGGTCCGTCTCGACCTGGACCCCGTCGTCGAGGCGCCGCGCCAGATCGCCTCGCTCATCGACCCCAACCACCACTCGTGCGGCACCGTGCCCGCGCACGGCGAGACCGAGCTGACGCACCCGGACGACGGGTTCTACCTGGTCGGCATGAAGTCCTACGGCCGGGCGCCCACGTTCCTGCTGGCCACCGGCTACGAGCAGGTGCGGTCCGTGGTCGCGGCCCTCGCCGGGGACCGGGCAGCGGCCGACGCAGTCGAGCTGAACCTGCCGCAGACCGGCGTCTGCTCCTCGGACCTGGCGTTCGCCGCCGACGCGGACGGCGTGGTCTCCGCCGAGGCTCTGGCCGGCGCGACCAGCGGCGGATGCTGCGCGACGCCGTCAGGCCCGCAGACGGTCACGCTCGGACTGAGTGCACCCGCCGAGGCGGCGACCGGCTGCGGTAGCACGGCCGAGCCGACCTCTGGATGCGGCAGCGCACCCGAGCCCGTCAAGATCGGGTTCACGACCGGCGTCGAGCACGGCCGCTCCAGCGACTGACGACCGGACCGCACAAAATGGGGTGTGAGTCCCGGGCAGGTGCCCGGGACTCACACCCCCTTGGCCGTAGCCGCTTCGACTAGTGAGCCGACGTCCAGGCCTGGTAGTTCTTGTTGCCGCCGGACAGGTTGTAAACCTGCTCGAAGCCGAGGTTGCGCAGCACGTTCTGTCCCGCGTTCCCAGTAACGCCCTTGTTGCAGTACGTCACGGTCAGCGCCGCCGGGTCCAGCTCACCGGCCCGGGCGCGCAGCTCGGCCAGCGGGATGTGCACCGAGTCCTCCACGAAGCCCTTGGCCCGATCCTTCGCCGAGCGGACATCGACGACCTGGACCTTCTCGCCGTCGGCCCGGTGCCGGTCCAGCTCCGCCGGCGTGATGAGCCGTGCCTTGCCACGGATCGCGTTGTCCAGCGC
>NZ_JAMTCT010000053.1 GCF_024171995.1 Promicromonospora umidemergens
CCGGCACCGGGCCGACGGCGAGAAGGTCCAGGTCGTCGACGTCCGCTCGGCGAAGGACCGGGCCAAGGGCTTCGTGGAGGACTCGCTGCACATCCCGCTGGCCGAGCTGCGCGCCCGGGCCGGTGAGCTGGACCCGGCCGCGCTGACCGTGACGTACTGCAACAAGGGCGTCACCGGCAACGCGGGACAGAACGTGCTGCGCAACCTCGGCTTCGAGCAGGTCTATAACCTGTCCGGCGGCAACAAGAACTACCAGGCCTGGGCCTCGACCCAGCACCCTTCCGCGAAGTAGAGCGCCTGTCCGAGTCTCCCTGGCGGCACCGGGGAGACTCGGACAGGCGCTCTACTTCGCGGAAGCGTTCGGTCACTCGTCGCCGGAGCGGCCGTGCTCGATCCCGGTCGTGAAGCCGACCTTGACCGGCTCGGGCGCGCTGCCGCATCCAGAGGCCGACTCGGCCGTGCTACCGCAGCCGGACGCCGCCTCGGCGGGTGCGCCCAGTCCGAGCGTGACCGTCTGCGGGCCCGGCGGCGCCGCGCAGCATCCGCCGCTGGTCGCCCCGGCCAGAGCCTCGGCGGAGACCACACCGTCCGCGTCGGCGGCGAACGCCAGGTCCGAGGAGCAGACGCCGGTCTGGGGCAGGTTCAGCTCGACGGCGTCGGCCGCTGCCCGGTCCCCGGCGAGGGCCGCGACCACGGATCGCACCTGCTCGTAGCCGGTGGCCAGCAGGAACGTGGGCGCCCGGCCGTAGGACTTCATGCCGACCAGGTAGAACCCGTCGTCCGGGTGGGTCAGCTCGGTCTCGCCGTGCGCGGGCACGGTGCCGCACGAGTGGTGGTTGGGGTCGATGAGGGAGGCGATCTGGCGCGGCGCCTCGACGACGGGGTCCAGATCGAGACGGACCTCGCGCAGCATGTTCAGGTCGGGCCGGAAGCCGGTCGCGTTGACGATCGTGTCGACGGCCAGGTCGAGCACGCCGTCGGTGCCGTCCTTGCGTGCCGTGCCCAGCACACGCACGGTGCCAGAAGCGTCGGGCTCCAGCCGTTCGATCGCGACGCGGGTCAGCAGCTCGACGCGCCCGGCCTCGACGGCGTCGCGCAGGCGTGTGCCGAGCAGGCCGCGGGCGGGCAGCTCGTCGTCGCTACCGCCGCCGTACAGGCGGCGTGCCGACCCCCCGCGGATGGCCCAGACGATGCGCGTGGTCGGCTCGTCCTTGGCCAGCTCGACCAGGCTGAGCAGGGTGTTCGCAGCGGAATGGCCCATGCCGACCACGAGTGTCGCCCGGCCGGCGAACCGCTCGCGGTCGGAGCCCAGCACGTTCGGCAGGGCGCCGGTCAGGTGCTCGGCGGCGTGCTCCTCGCCGATCGCGGGCAGGCCCGACAGTCCGAGCGGGTTGGGCGTGCCGTAGGTACCCGAGGCGTCGATCACCGCGCTGGCGCGGGTCTCGTGGACCTCTCCCCCGGCGGTGTACCGCACCAGGTACGGCCGACGCTCGCGGCCGAGAGAGCGGGACCGGTCGGCCCCGTCCCTGGCGACGTCGGAGACTCGCGCGCCGTAGCGGACGTGGTCGCCCAGGACTGCGGCCAGCGGGGCAAGGTAGTTCTCGACCAGGTCGCTGCCGGTGGGCAGCGCGTCCGGGTTCGGCTCGGTCCAGCCGGTCCCGGCCAGCAGACGGCGGGCGGCGGCGTCGATGTCGTACTGCCACGGGGAGAACAGGCGGACGTGTCCCCACGAGGCGACGGCGGCGGCCGGACCGCTCCCGGCTTCCAGCACCAGGGGCTCGAGGCCGCGTTCCAGCAGGTGTGCCGCGGCGGCAAGGCCGACCGGCCCCGCGCCGATGACGACGACGGGCAGGTTCTCGCGGGACGTCTCGGTCATGACCGACTCCTCAGATCGAAGGTCTTCGATGGATCAACGGGAGCAACATATCCATACTCTTCGATGCGTGGCAAGATGGAGTCCATGACCACGACTCTCGCCCTGGCCGACCCGCCGCGCACCATCCCGGTGTCAGCGTCCGGTGCCTGCTGTGCACCGCTGGTCCGCGAGGCGGCCGATCCGCAGACCGCCATCGAGATCGCCCATGTGTTCAAGGCGCTGAGCGACCCCACCCGCGTGCGGCTGCTCTCGATCGTCGCCGCGCACGACGGCGGCGAGGCGTGCGTGTGCGACCTCACCGAACCGGTCGGCCTGTCCCAGCCCACCGTGAGCCACCACCTCAAGCTGCTCGTCGAGGCCGGTCTGCTGACTCGTGAGCAGCGCGGGAAGTGGGGCTACTACTCGGTGGTGCCGGGTGCGCTGAACCGGCTCGGGGTGCTGCTCACCGACGTGACGGCCACCGAGCCGACGTCCTGAGGGACAGCTTCGATGCGGTGACGCGACCAGAAGTTGGGGGTTGCATCCGGTACCCAGGTACAGGCTTAGCGTGGAATTGCGCGGGGTGAACGGCCCCCGTAGATCAGGAGCATGCGATGTCTGTCGAGTTGGCCTGGGTCGATGTCCAGGCGTGCATCCTTCCCACGGTCGAGCGCCCGCTACGGCTGGCGGAGTTCGACGCCGTCTTTGCCGATCACCTGGTCGAGGTGACGGAGCAGTCGGCCACCGGCGCGGCCCTGCACTTCACCGGTGGTGACGACGTGAGCGCAACGCTCGCTGACCTGACTGCTCGGGAGTCCCAGTGCTGCTCGTTCTTCGAGTTCGAGCTGACCGACGACAACAACTCCGTCCGGCTGGCCGTCAACGTGCCGCCCGCGCACGCGGACGTTCTGACCGCCCTGGTCGAGCGGGCGCGGCTTGTAGCAGCCGGTGACGCAGGATGACCGCCCTTCTCCGTTCCGGACAGGTCGCACAGGCGGCCGGCGTCAATCAGCAGACGCTGCGCTATTACGAACGCCGGGGACTGCTGGACGAACCCGAGCGCACCAACGGTGGACATCGTCTGTACCCCGCAAAGGCAGTGACCGCGCTGCGAGTCATCAAGACCGCGCAACGCCTGGGGTTCACCCTCGACGAGGTTGCCGACCTGCTGACCGGCGGACACCACCACGGACGCGTCGTCGACCCGAGCCTTCAGGCTCAGGCGCGGCGCAAGATCGAAGAGGTCGACCAGCGCATCCACGACCTGGAGATCATCAAGGCCAACCTCCAGGCCGCCGTCGACGCAGGATGCGACGACATCACACTCTGCGCGACGACCGACTGCTGCCCCATCCCGTTCGCCGAGCTGACGACCGACGAGAGGAGCGGCAATGCGTGAGCGCCACCTGCTCGGCGCGGGTGCGTGACACGCTCTTGTCTGTGGACAATCTGCGTTCGATCGCCCTCTTCATCGTGGCCGCCATCGCCGAGATCGGCGGCGCCTGGCTGGTCTGGCAAGGTGTCCGGGAGCACCGCGGCTGGATCTGGATCGGAGCCGGAGTCATCGCGCTCGGTATCTACGGCTTCGTTGCCACGCTCCAGCCCGACGCCAACTTCGGCCGCATCCTGGCCGCCTACGGCGGGATCTTCGTCGCCGGATCCCTGGCGTGGGGCATGGTGATGGACGGCTT
>NZ_JAMTCT010000054.1 GCF_024171995.1 Promicromonospora umidemergens
GGTCATCTTGGTTTCTGTGATTGTAGTGTTGCCTGAAGTTTTTTAGGGCACATGGTGGATGCCTTGGCACTAGGAGCCGAAGAAGGACGTTGTAGCCTGCGATAATCCTCGGGGAGTTGGCAGACGAGCTGTGATCCGAGGGTCTCCGAATGGGGGAACCCAGCCGAAGTCATGTTCGGTTACCCGCGCCTGAATGTATAGGGCGTGTGGAGGGAACGTCGGGAAGTGAAACATCTCAGTACCGACAGGAAGAGATATTCCGTGAGTAGTGGCGAGCGAAAGCGGATGAGGCCAAACCGTATGCGTGTCAAGCTGTCAGGCGTTGCGTGTGCGGGGTTGTGGGACCTTCTGGGAAGATCTGACAGTCTTCCAGCCAGTAAGAAAGTCACGTCATAGTCGAACCGGGTTGAATACCGGACCGTAGTGGGTGGGAGTCCCGTAGACGAAATGGTGTGGCCTGGTGGAGGGGATCCCAAGTAGCACGGGGCCCGTGAAATCTCGTGTGAATCTGGCAAGACCACTTGCTAAGCCTAAATACTACCTAGTGACCGATAGCGGACAAGTACCGTGAGGGAAAGGTGAAAAGTACCCCGGGAGGGGAGTGAAATAGTACCTGAAACCGTGTGCCTACAATCCGTCGGAGCCTCCATGGTAGGGGTGACGGCGTGCCTTTTGAAGAATGAGCCTGCGAGTTAGTGCTCGGTGGCGAGGTTAACCCGTGTGGGGTATCCGTAGCGAAAGCGAGTCCGAATAGGGCGATTGAGTCGCCGGGTCTAGACCCGAAGCGAAGTGATCTAGCCATGGGCAGGTTGAAGCGCCGGTAAGACGGCGTGGAGGACCGAACCCACCAGGGTTGAAAACCTGGGGGATGACCTGTGGTTAGGGGTGAAAGGCCAATCAAACTTCGTGATAGCTGGTTCTCCCCGAAATGCATTTAGGTGCAGCGTCGCGTGTTTCTTACCGGAGGTAGAGCTACTGGATGGCTAATGGGCCTCACCAGGTTACTGACGTCAGCCAAACTCCGAATGCCGGTAAGTGCAAGCGCGGCAGTGAGACTGCGGGGGATAAGCTCCGTGGTCGAGAGGGAAACAGCCCAGATCACCGGCTAAGGTCCCCAAGCGTGTGCTCAGTGGGAAAGGATGTGGAGTTGCACAGACAACCAGGAGGTTGGCTTAGAAGCAGCCACCCTTGAAAGAGTGCGTAATAGCTCACTGGTCAAGTGATTCCGCGCCGACAATGTAGCGGGGCTCAAGCACACCACCGAAGCCGTGGCACTCACACGTTAGCCCAGCACCAGACTTGTTCTGTGTGTTCAGGTGTGTGGGTGGGTAGGGGAGCGTCGTGTGGGCAGTGAAGTCGCGGAGTGATCCAGCGGTGGAGCCTACACGAGTGAGAATGCAGGCATGAGTAGCGAATGACGGGTGTGAATCCCGTCCGCCGAATGACCAAGGGTTCCAGGGCCAGGTTCATCCGCCCTGGGTAAGTCGGGACCTAAGGCGAGGCCGACAGGCGTAGTCGATGGACAAGGAGTTGATATTCTCCTACCGGCGAAGTACCGCCCATACCGAGCCCGGTGATACTAACCACCCCGGACCTGCACCGACACCTTCGGGTGTCATCGTGGGCGAGGCGTGGGACCTGATCCGGTAGTAGGTAAGCGTGTTAACAGGGGTGACGCAGGAAGGTAGCCAGGCGTGGCGATGGTTGTCCACGTCCAAGGTTGTAGCCCGTCCCATAGGCAAATCCGTGGGGCACGAGGGTGAGAGCTGATAGTGACCGTGTATGCGGGAAACTGGTGATCCTATGCTGCCTAGAAAAGCCTCGACGCGAGGGACTAGCCGCCCGTACCCTAAACCGACTCAGGTGGTCAGGTAGAGAATACTAAGGCGATCGAGAGAATCGTGGTTAAGGAACTCGGCAAAATGCCCCCGTAACTTCGGGAGAAGGGGGGCCTGAACTGTTAACCCACTTGCTGGGGGACGCGGGGAGGGCCGCAGAGACCAGGGAGAAGCGACTGTTTACTAAAAACACAGGTCCGTGCGAAGTCGCAAGACGATGTATACGGACTGACGCCTGCCCGGTGCTGGAAGGTTAAGAGGACGAGTCAGCCGTAAGGCGAAGCTCAGAATTTAAGCCCCAGTAAACGGCGGTGGTAACTATAACCATCCTAAGGTAGCGAAATTCCTTGTCGGGTAAGTTCCGACCTGCACGAATGGCGTAACGACTTCTCCGCTGTCTCAACCGCGAACTCGGCGAAATTGCACTACGAGTAAAGATGCTCGTTACGCGCAGCAGGACGGAAAGACCCCGGGACCTTTACTATAGCTTGGTATTGGTGTTCGGTGCGGTTTGTGTAGGATAGGTGGGAGACTGTGAAGTCCGGGCGCCAGCTCGGGTGGAGTCATTGTTGAAATACCACTCTGATCGCTTCGGATGTCTAACCTCGGTCCGTAATCCGGATCAGGGACAGTGCCTGGTGGGTAGTTTAACTGGGGCGGTTGCCTCCTAAAATGTAACGGAGGCGCTCAAAGGTTCCCTCAGCCTGGTTGGCAATCAGGTGTCGAGTGCAAGTGCACAAGGGAGCTTGACTGTGAGACCGACAGGTCGAGCAGGGACGAAAGTCGGAACTAGTGATCCGGCGGTGGCTTGTGGAAGCGCCGTCGCTCAACGGATAAAAGGTACCCCGGGGATAACAGGCTGATCTTGCCCAAGAGTCCATATCGACGGCATGGTTTGGCACCTCGATGTCGGCTCGTCGCATCCTGGGGCTGGAGTAGGTCCCAAGGGTTGGGCTGTTCGCCCATTAAAGCGGTACGCGAGCTGGGTTTAGAACGTCGTGAGACAGTTCGGTCCCTATCCGCTGCGCGCGCAGGAAACTTGAGAAGGGCTGTCCCTAGTACGAGAGGACCGGGACGGACGAACCTCTGGTGTGCCAGTTGTTCCGCCAGGAGCACGGCTGGTTGGCTACGTTCGGAAGGGATAACCGCTGAAAGCATCTAAGCGGGAAGCCTGCTTCGAGATGAGGTTTCCAGACACCCTTGTGGTGTGAGAGGCACCCAGCAGACCACTGGGTTGATAGGCCGGATGTGGAAGACAGGACTAACGACTGTCGGAGCTGACCGGTACTAACTGCCGATAACTTCACAACA
>NZ_JAMTCT010000055.1 GCF_024171995.1 Promicromonospora umidemergens
TCTTATGGACACTGACCCGGATCACATGCGACGTCCCGAAGGGCGCCACCTCCACTCCATGCAACCACTGAAAATGTGCGACCTCACGTCGCACACGCGACTCCTTTTCCCAGCACGTCCAACGCTCCCTGAGTCTGGGCGAGCCTCGCGTCGCGGTCAGCGACGGTCTTCTCCAGCGTCTGGACTTGCTTACGCAGCTGGGCGATCTCGGCCGTGCGCGCCGGGGTGCCAGGGCGCGGCCCACGGCGAGAGGCTCCCAAGGTGCCCGCCGCGATGTGGGCCCGCCACTCTTGCACGTGCGAGTCGTAGAGCCGTTCCCGACGCAGCACCGCGCCCTTCTGGCCGACCGGTGCCGCGTCGTACTCGGCGACGATCGCTCGCTTGTACTCGGCCGTAAACGACCGGCGGGCCGGCCGGCCGGCGCGAGGGCCCTCGTCGGCCGACTCGGCCGACGCGTCGTCCGGGCCAGGCGCCACGGGCGAGGCCGGCGCCGGCACCTCGATCGGGATCGTCGTCGTGGTCATCAGTGCGCTCCTTCACGGGCAACGCCCCAGCCAAACCTCCGGGAATCCCGGCGTCTCACTCAAGTCTGGCGGATAGGGCGCCCTGCATTGGTCCGCGGAAGTGTTCCGTAAGCCGATCCCTTGGCGGCCATGGTTGGACGACGGTAACGCACCCCCGTCGGTGACCCGCAAGCCCGGTGGATCGGGGCCTTCACGGGGCGCGACCTCAGGAGAACTTCTACGGTCACACACGCCGGATCCGCACGGCCTCGCCAGTGGGAGCAAGCGGTCCGCAGCGACCCCCTGAGTGCGGCGCTCGAAGGGGTCACCGGGAACTATTGCTGGGGTTCGCCGAGGCGCGCCTCGGGCATGAGCTCGGCGGCGAGACCGTCGCCGGTTGCGGCTCGGGCGAGGGCGCGACCCAGCGATGGTGCCTGCTTGAAGAGATTGTGACCGGCCACGAGAAGGATTCGACCTGCCTCCCAGACGGCCACGCCGTCCTCACTCCACGGGAGGTCGGTCACCCAGCAGTGGACAAACTCGCGCGGCTGAGGGTCGAGGCCGGGCAGCGCCCGTGCCACGTATTCGCGCGCACGTTCGTCTAGTGATCGAACTGCCGCCGGGTCGATGAACGTCCCGTCGTCGCGGACGCCGACAGTCTCGCTGAGTCCGACCGCATAGCGGCTGTTGCCCGGCAGCGGCGTCGCGTAGACGCCGACTTCGCCGAAGTCGCCGCTGCCGTCCTGCAGGCACGCGACCCGCGCCGGGGCGGGGGCTTTCACGGCGAAAGTCAGCCGCACGTGTGCGGCGAGGCGGACTGGCAACGAAAGGCCGACGCTCCGCGCCAGGCGGGCGGTTTCGCGGCCGGCGCACACGACCACATTCGAGTAGACAGCGCAGTCGGTGACGCTACGCACCTCAACCGTCCCACTGCCGCGGGGTTCGATCGAGACCACCTCGCCAGTTACGACGGCGTCCCCGAGCTGACCCGCGAGCGCTTTGATGGCGGCGCGCGTACGGATCGCGCCGCCCGCCTCGTCGAACATCGCTGGTCCGGAGTACCCGGCGAGCAGCGGCATTCGCTCGGCGAGCTCGTCTGAATCGATCGCGCGCGCGGCCACGCCGCCGACACGGTCGAGCACACGCAGCCGCGCGAGCGCGCTTTCGCCGATCGCGACCGCACCATCAGATGAGACCAGCTCGACGTCGAACCGTTCGGCCCACTCAGCCCACACTCCGCGGCTCTCGCGCACGAACGCGACGAGCCGCGGGTCGTCGTGCGCATGCCGGAAGATCCGCGACTCGCCGGCGGACTGGCCCTCGCCGGGCACACCGGCCTCGTACAGGCGCACCGCGACGCCCTGCTCACGTAACGCGTACGCAGTCGAGAGGCCAACGATCCCGCCCCCGATCACCGCGACCTCTGGCGAACGTGTCATCGGACCGCATAAGCGCAGATTGTGCCGCGATGGGTGTCCATTCCTCGAGCGTCGTCCATCGCTCCGCAGCAGTCAAGGTGCGTCCGATTCATGGTCGCCGAGCCCGGACGCCGTCGGGCAGCGGTCCAGCTGACACCCGCCGGCGCGGCTGGGGAGCACCCGCGATCGCTGGTCCGAATCCGGTTGCGCCAGGGCTTGGCATCGGGCGTGCACCGCTGTGGTCGGGGTCCGTCATGACAGTATCCCCAGAACACGGCGCCCAGAGGGTCGGGGGCGGACCCGCGCAGTCGGCTGACCCACTCCGAGATCGCGCCCGTCTTCAGCAAACAGTTCTGCAACAGCTCCGTGGCCTCGGCGGACCGCCGATCAAAGCGATAGCCCGACAGGAACCGCAAGTTCCTTTGCTCCACCGCGCTGATATCACTGACCACCACGTAACCCCAGCCCAGTGCGTCGCACAACTTCGCGGTGCGCTCGAAAACAGCCGCGGTCTTGTCGTCGATCTGCTCCGCGGGCCTCACATCAACTACCGCTGCCAGACCATCCGCGAACCGCACGAAGAAGTCCGGCGCGTGCCTCCCCAGACCCCCCTGGCCAATGGATCCACATCGGCTGCGCGGCGATCCCTGCCACGGTGCGATCTCGGTCCATGCGCATCAAGGCCGACCGCTCATACAACGACTCGAACCAGACATGCCGTCGCACCGTTGCTGCCCAGTAGTAACCGGAGTAGTTCAGTTTGTGCTGTCAAGACTCCGCGTCTCGGACTGCCGCGGCTTGCTCAAGCGCCGCATCGCCGACGTCGCAGCAGTCCACCCGATGCGCCACACCATCGATGGTGAATTCCACTTGCGGGTGCGCGGCGCCGGCCATAAGAGGCGGAACCTCCACTGTCGACACCACCGCACAACCCCTTCCTGGGCAAATCGCCCGTTCAAGAAGGTGACGCTGACGCCGCCAGGTTAGGACCCATCATGCTCCTCCTGCTGAACGACACGCCCCAGCCGGCGCACCCATCCACGACAAGATTTATGGGGCTCATCGCAATCGAGGGTGTAGGTGGGGTCTGAATCCTCCGCTTTCGAGCAGGCTGCGGGCAACATAGTTCGTGAGGTTTCGGAAGCCGAGAG
>NZ_JAMTCT010000056.1 GCF_024171995.1 Promicromonospora umidemergens
ACGTCGAGGTCTTTCGGATGGATGGCGTAGGAACCTCCATCGTCGGGAGACCTCGACGTCTATCTGCGGACCGACGCGCCCGGCCGACCTACACCTTCATCTGGGAAGAGCCATCAAGCCACCCATGCGCGGCACCTCGCAGGGCCGGTCGGTTCGTTTCGGTTTCGTTATTTGACCAGGGCGAATAGCCGTTCTGGATGTCGGTAGCAGGCGTTTGTCGTGTCCGTGACCGGCAGGCCGGCGAGGTGGATGAGGCCGATCGCGACCGAGCGCAGCAGGGTCCACAAGCGAGTGGTGTTCTCGCGGCGGGTCGTGTGCCGGTCTTCGTTGAACACGACGTCGCGGATCCAGTGCAGCCGGTTCTCGATGCCCCACCGGGCCCGGATCGTGGCGGCGATCTCGGTTCCGGTGGCGTCGCGGGGTCCGAGACTGGTCACGTAGAACAGCGTCGCGGTCGATGTCTCACCTCCCGGCGTGGTGGCCTGGCGCGTCGAGGTCACCCGGATCGCTTGCCGCGCGTCGGGCAGCGAGAGGCGGCCGGCCGATCCGGTGGCAGGGCGGGTGATCTCCACGACCTGGTAGACGCGGTCTTCGTCCCGCCCGTGCCGACGTTCGCGAGTGCGCGCCGCGACCGGGACCTGCTTCCAGGGGATGTCGGTGACCTCGGCGTGCAGGATCGCGCGGTTGGCCTTGACCGGCACGATGTAGTGGGCGCCGCGCGCCCTCAGATACGCGGCAGACGCCTTGACCGTGTGCAGGGCGTCGCCGGTCACGACCCAGCCCGCGATCGAGCCGATCTGGTCCAGCGCGGTGACCGCAGCGGCGATCTCTCCGCCCTTGCCCTGTTCGGCCGGGACCTCGGCCGTGGCCAGAACCACGCCCGGGTCCGGCGCGAAGACCGCCAGCTGCATCGGCGCCCGCCGGTCGCCGTCGTGCCGGGCACCACGCAGCGCTTTGCCGTCCAGGGCGACATGCACCCGCTGGTCCGGATCAGCCTGCGCGACCAGACGATCGGCCATCCAGGCCAGCATCGCCTCGCTCACGCACCCCATGTCTACCCGGCCGGTCAGGTCCGTCAGCGTCGAGCGAGCCGGCAGCCCGCGCGCGAACCCGAGCCCGACCACGACCGCTACCTCCAGATCACCAGCCCAGGCCACCGTCGTGCGCATCGTGCGGCACCCGGCCAGCGTGGCCAGCACCAGCAGCGCAAGCATCGAGGCCAGCGGGTACCTACGCCCTTCCGGACGCCGCGGATCGCTCACCCGCTCCAGCACCTCGACCAGCGAAGACACCGCCGCCCGAACCTCCAGAACCTCACCAAGCCGATCGGTCTCAAGCTGGTAGCGATCAGCAGCACGAATCAGGGAAGATGGCAGCACCGGGCGTGGTCCTCTCGGCGGGACGGTCAGCGTAGGAACTGCCATCCTCGCAGGTCAGGGCCACGCCCGACCCATCTCACCTACCGAGAACCGACCGGCCCTGGGCACCTCGTCCATGACCGGGATCACAACGACGGCGCGACCGATTGGGGCAGCGAGTGGCGAAGGGGGCGGTGAAGCATCCCGGCGATCGCGGACTCTCATCACCCAAATCACTGCACGATAGGAGAACCCAACAGTCACAAGCGCGGCGATTCCAACGGCGACCGCGGAGTAGTAGTCACCCACCTGACGGCCTGAAGTAGGTCAGTAGCGTCTTCTTCAGATGCCAAACCAGTTCCAGTCCATCGGCATCGTCGCTGGGGTAGATCCAACGCCAATCGCTGTGCTCTTCCGGGTTAATCACCACCGGTGAGTCAAGCTCACTTGTCATCATGTACGTGACAGTTGTGAACGTGATCTGACGGCCTTTCGTGTCTAGATTTGTGAATCGACTCAACTCTTCGCCAGCGCTCGCGTGGATACCAGTTTCCTCAAGGACTTCACGTTCGGCGGCCTCACGTGAGGTTTCGCCATTCTCCACACTCCCGCCGGGCACATCCCACTGGCCGCCGAGGTATGACCCGTGCTCCCGGCGCAACACGAGCAACTTTCCATCTCGAACGATCAAGCCATGGGCAATCCACCGACTCTCGGTCATGACAACCACCTTTCTACCGCCGATGCGGAACGCTCTGCACCCAAGCCGCCGGGACTGCTGCACGAGTAGGTGACATCTGATCTGGCTTGCCCGCGTGGTGGGCCTGGAAGGATGTTGCTGTGCCCAAGCCCTACCCGAGTGAATTCCGTGACGACGTCGTGCGCGTCGCTCAGAACCGCGAGCCCGGAGTCACGATCGAGCAGATCGCGAAAGACTTCGGTGTTCATCCGATGACGCTGCAGAAGTGGCTCCACCGCGCCAAGGTCGAGGAGGGCACGGCGCCGGGTCAGTCCCAGTCCGAGGCGGCGGAGATCCGTGAGCTGCGGAAGCGGAACCGGCTGCTGGAGCAGGAGAACGAGGTGCTGCGACGGGCGGCGGCGTATCTGTCGCAGGCGAACCTGCCGGGAAAAGGTTCTACCCGCTCGTGACGGAGCTCGCCACCGCAGGGATTCCTGTGACGGTGACGTGTCGGGTGCTCAAGCTCTCTCGCCAGCCCTACTACCGGTGGCTGGCGAACCCCATCACCGAGAGCGAGGTGGTGGAGGCGTATCGCGCGAATGCACTGTTCGATGCTCACAAGGACGACCCGGAGTTCGGGCACCGGCTCCTCGCCGATGAAGCCGCAGACGCAGGTGAGGCGATGTCGGACCGGACCGCGTGGCGGATCGCGTCGAGCAACGGCTGGTTCAGCGCGTTCGGGAAGCACAAGCGGGGTAAGGGCCGCCGGCCCGGCCCGCCGGTCCACGACGACCTCTGCGCGGTGGTCGACGAGGACGGCAGGACTCGGCATGTGTTCGCCGCCGAGGCACCGAACGAGCTCTGGCTCACGGACATCGAGCGCTGCGAAGCGCTGCTGAACCTTGCGGTGATGGAAGGGCACCGCTCTCGGTCCGTCGCAGCGGGCTGAGGAAGCTGGAGGACGGT
>NZ_JAMTCT010000057.1 GCF_024171995.1 Promicromonospora umidemergens
GCGACGTTGGCTGCTGGGACGGGTGAGCTGAAGGGTGGTCTGCCGGAACTTCTCGCCGGCGCTACGCAGGTTGCCGACGGCAATGCCGGGCTGGCGGGCAAGACGCCGACGCTCGTCTCCGGCGTCGCGCAGCTGCACCAGGGGTCCGGGCGTCTGGTCGACGGCTCCGGGCAGCTCGTCAACGGCATCATCGAGGTGCGCGACCGCGTGGTCCCGAAGGTCGAGAAGTCGCAGCGACTGGCCGACGGGTCGGTCACCCTCCGCGACGGTCTCAAGGACGCCCGGCAGGGCACCCGCACTCTCGTCAAGGGCACGGGCGCCCTCGACGACGGCACCCAGACGCTCGCGGTAGGCGCAACGGACCTGGCCGACGGCACCCAGCAGCTCGCCGACGGTTCCGCCAAGCTGGCGTCCGGCACCACAGAGGTGGCGTCCGGCACCGAACGGCTGTCTGCCGGGACCGGCAAGCTCCGTACCGACGTGGACAGCTCACCGGCGGGCCCCATCGGCATCGGCGTCGTCGTCGTGGCGGCACTCGGCCTGCTGGCGGCCCTCGCGGGCCTGATCCTGCTGAACCGGCGCCGCGCCTGACCTGAGCCGATCGATCGCCGGGGCCGGAGCACTCCGCCCCGGCGATCGTCACGTCACAGGTCGGCGCGCATGTTGGCCATCCGGTCGATCTCGGCCATCTGATCGGCGGCGATGTTGGTCGCCAGCTCGATGACACGTTCCTCGCTGCCCGAGCCTGCGACCTCCTCGCACATGGTCAGCGCACCCTCGTGGTGCTTGATCATGCCCTCGAGGAACAGCCGGTCGAACTCCGCTCCGGACGCCTTCTCGAGCGACGCCATCTCGGCGTCGGTCAGCATCCCGGGCATGTCGTCGGGATCGTGCCCGTGCTCCGGCGCCCGCGGGCCGGAGCCGTCCCCGCCCTCGACGTCGAGGGGCACGGGATAGTCGTTCTCCTCCAGCCAGCCGGACATGAGGTCGATCTCGCTGTCCTGCACGACGTCGATGCGGGCCGCGAACTTCGTCACCTGCTCGGACTCGCTGCGCTCCCGGACCAGGCCGGCCATCTCGGTCGCCTGCCCGTGGTGGAGGATCATGTCGCTCAGAAATGCGGCGTCGGCCTCCGAGAACGGCGCCTGGGCCGGCCGGCCCTCGTAGTCCTCAGGGGCGATCGTCTCGGCTTTCTCGCCGGGTCCCCCTGGCTGCAGGACGACGGAGCTGGGCGTCGAGACGGCCTCCGGCTCGTCGTCCGAGCCGGTGCAGCCGGCCAGGCCGAGCGTGAGCGGCACCAGGATGACCAGGCCTAACACGCTTGCTCGCGGCGGCAGGAACCGACGCCGTACCGCACGACGCTCGTGTGCCGGGCCGCGTCGCTGGACCTTCGGGGAACCGGCCTCGATCTCTGTCTCCACGCGAAGATCCTCCCAGACGGCTTGTCACTGCTGTGTAAATTCTTGACTTGGATCTGGCATGGTGTTGGTGTGATGCACAACACTCGGGATGGACCCTACCAAGGAGGTGTGACGCCATTGCGTCGTCCAACGCTTACCCGTTCGCATGTACGGGGCGCCACTGCTGCCGCCCTCGCGGCCGCTCTTACGGCGGGAACGCTCGCCTTCGCGGCACCGAGCCTGGCCGAGCCAGGCGACGGTGAGGTCGCATTCGTTCCTCGGATGTCGAAGTCGACGTCGTCGTCCGCGGTCGAGCCGGACGTTCCCCCGGGCGAGACGGAGTCGTCGAAGATCACCCACCTGAGCAACCAGCCCAAGAACGGCGCACTGCTGAGCACGGGCTCGGACCTTGCGTTCCAGGGCAAGTACGCGTTTGCCGGCAACTACGACGGGTTCACCGTCTACGACCTGTCCGATCCCGAGAATCCCGAGCAGGTCGTCCAGGTGTCCTGCCCGGGCGGCCAGAACGACATCTCGGTCTACAAGGACGTCCTGGTGCTGTCGACGGACTCGTCGCGCAGCGACGACTCGTGCGAGTCGACGTCCATGCCGGCCACCGAGAAGGCGGCGTGGGAGGGCATCAAGGTCTGGGACATCTCCAACCCGCTGGAGCCCGAGTACGTCCAGTCCGTCGAGACCAGCTGTGGTTCGCACACGCACTCGCTCGTGCCGTCCAAGAACAAGCGAGACCTGTACGTGTACGTCTCCTCGTACTTCCCGTCGGAGACGTACCCGGACTGCCGGCCGCCCCACGACACCATCTCGATCGTGAAGGTCCCGCTGCGGACGCCGGAGTCGGCACGCGTGGTCTCGACGCCGAACCTGTTCCCGGACGGCGGCTACGCGGGTGACGACCGTGGCTCGTACACGGAGACCACCGGTTGCCACGACATCACCACCTACGCCAGGTACGACCTGGCTGCGGGTGCGTGCATGGGTGACGGCATCCTGATGGACATCAGGGACCGGGAGCGTCCCCGCGTGATCAGCCGGGCACGGGACACGGAGAACTTCGCCTTCTGGCACTCGGCGACCTTCAACGACGACGCCACCAAGGTGGTCTTCACCGATGAGCTGGGCGGCGGCGGCCTGGCCACGTGCAACGACGAGTTCGGCCCGACGCTCGGTGCCAACGGCATCTACGACATCAAGCGCAAGTGGTTCGGCAAGAAGGAGCTCGTTCTCAAGTCCTACTACAAGATCCCGCGCACCAACTCGGAGAACGAGAACTGTGTGGCGCACAACGGTTCGCTGATCCCGGTCAAGGGCAAGGACCTGATGGTCCAGTCCTGGTACCAGGGCGGCGTCTCGGTGTTCGACTTCACCGATTCCCGTAACCCGCGCGAGGTCGCCTGGTTCGACCGCGGCGAGGGTGTGAGCGGTGGCGGCACCTGGTCCACGTACTACTACAACGGGTATGCGTACTCCAACGATCTGGC
>NZ_JAMTCT010000058.1 GCF_024171995.1 Promicromonospora umidemergens
CTCATCACTCAGATCATGTCGTCCCGCAATGTCCACCACGACCCCGCAGCATGCCGAACCCGCAGGTCAAACCACCAATCCGAAACACGCCCTAGACCCTGTCCGGCGGCGGGGCGGCGGACCGTGAGGCGGTGGACGTATCGCGCCGGTTCGGCGGTCTCTTGCGGTGTCCAGATCGCGGGTTGGGCGGCGGCGTCCAGGGTCACGGTGGCCACGGTGACGTCGCCGTCGTCGATCAGCCAGGCGTTCCCGTTTCCGGCGTCTGCGGCGAAGCCGGCGAGCATCTGCTCTTCGTCGGGGAAGTCTGACGCCCATTGGTCGGTGTTCCTCGTTGCCAGCCAGTCGATCGACTCGCGCCTGATCTCGAGCAGGAGCGATACGTCGGCTTCCGTGGCTCGGTAGATCTTCACTTCTGGGTGGCTTCGTACGCGTCGATGTTGCCGAGCTCGTACACGATGCGGTTGCGGTCGGCGGGCAGCGTGACGCGTGTGACGCGTGTCGGCCGCTCCTCGGTCCACGCTGTGCGGACGTAGACGATCACCGGGACACCCGTGGCGACGTCGAGCGTCTGGTGGTCGTCGGGCGAAGGCATCCGTGACGTCACTTCGTCGATGTGGCCGACTTCGACGTACCCCGCTGCGGCCATCGCCCGGACGGTGCCTTCCTTGATGTCGTGCGGGACGTTGAGTCCGGCCTTCTCGGCGACGTCCATCGGGTACCACGAGTCCTGGCGGGAGGAGACCTGCCCGTCGATGTACCGGACGACGCGCCGGAGCACCACGAACGTGTCGATGGGGATCTGGAGCCGGTCTGCAACTTCGGCGACTGCCGGCTCGATGCGCATGGAGAATGCGGTCGACGGCTCGAAGCCGGCCTCACGCGCCTCGGCCACGAAGGCGTCGGTGCTCGACGACGGCCGGTCCACGCGTTCGGCGCGTGTCGCGTGATGGGTGAGCGAGCTCCACTCGCGCACGAAGCTGCCGCGCCCTTGCTCGGTGGCGATCAGGCCTTCGTTCTCCAGCGCGGCCAGGGCCAGGCGGATGGTGTTGCGCGACGTGCCGTACTGGTCCATCAGCTGGCTCTCGGTCGGCAGCCTCGTTCCCGGTGCGAGCTCGCCCGTCGTGATCCGGTTGCGAATCTCGTCCGCGATCCCGCGAAACAGCGTTCCGGCCCTGGCCATGAAAATCTGCCCTCCATCGGGTTGTACCAACAACTGGAACAAGCCTACGCGTACATCTATTGACACCGGACGTGACGGGTGTCACGGTGGTACGCAACTTGTTGGTACAAGTCCAGCAAGTGGTATCACTGGGAGAGGATAGTGATGTCACAGAAGCGGATTGTGGACCTCGCCCCCGCGCGAAGGCGGCGGCTCGCCGAACGCGGTAGCGAGCAGCCCGGGGACGTCCGATGAACGCCACCGACCTGCTGACACTCGTCACAACCATCGAAGCCTTGATCGCGGCGGGCTTCATTGGCTGGGCGGTGCGCGTGTGGACCCGCTGAACCATGCAACGGCACGCACGACGGTCGTGCCGTCCGGCCGTGCACAGCACCCGACCTCAGTTGCGCAGGCCGCGACGCCGCAGGTCGCAGCAGTGAGCACCCACGGCGGTGCCACGATCATGTCGGCGGATGCCGAGCAGGTACCTGCGGACGGACGACTGCCCGTCCTGCGCCAGGCGCTCTCCAACGCCGGCACCGCCGCGGCAGCGCTGGTCGACCTCTCGGCCGAGCTGAGGCAGGCCGGTGTACCAGGTCTGGCCTGGGACAGCGACTACCTCGCCGACCAGGTCGACGCCCTTGCTGGTGCGATCGCACTGCTGGTAAAGGCCGGAGACGAACAGACCGGGACGACCGGACCTACCGACCAGGGCGAGGCCGAACGGCCCCGACAAGCGGACTGAACGATGGCGACCACGCCACGCCACGCCCGGACCAGCAGCCCCCGCCCCCGGCAAGCCGCGCGACCGGCCAAGAACGCAGAGCCGACGGTGAGCACCTCGCTGCGGCGCGCTGCCCGGGCCGCCTACACCCGGACCGGCACCTCGATCCCGTTCGAGCGGCGCCCACCAGCCCGGCAGGCGTACTGGACCTGGGCCGCCCGGCGCGCCCTGGAGGCCGCCCTCGACCCGGACGAGCTGGCCGATGTGATCACCGCGCACAGCCGGTACGAGTACGACCACAGGGTCGGCCTGTACCGCTGCGTGTGTGGCGGGTACCTGACCAGCGGCTGGCCAGACCACATCACCGCCGCCATCCGCGCCCACGTCCTTGGCCCCGAACCGCAAACCGGCCCGCCCGGCACAGGGGAAGTCCAGGCAACCACCAGAGGTGGAGCGCCTGACCGAGACCGCAGACGCGCACGACTACCTCACCCAGGAGGCCATCGATGGCCCGCGTGACCGGCGAGACCGTCGTCGACCGCCTGCACTACCTGCACGCGCTGGTCCAGCAGGCCGACGAGACATCCCTGGCCCTTGTGGCGTCCTCCGAGCTCGGACCGATGATCAAGGCCTTGCTTGCGGTGCTGGACGACCACACCCCCGACGAGCGGGGCCGGGGCCTTCGCCCCGAGAAGTGGACACGTCTTCGTGTGGTCAGGCGGCCAGCCGTAGCGTAGCCGGGTCGGTTTCGTGTTCGTAGTCGATGGGGC
>NZ_JAMTCT010000059.1 GCF_024171995.1 Promicromonospora umidemergens
CACGCTCACCGGTGTTTCTTCGCGAAGAGTCGGATAGCCCCGGCACATTGCTGTGCCGGGGCCTCCTCAGAACCGGACGTGCCCGTTTCCGAGCATCCGGCTCAAGCAAGCCCGAGGGCAGCGGAAGGCATAGGGAGTGATGGTGGTCGTCGACGCCGTCGGTGCCAGTACTCGGTCAAAGCAGGATCGTCTGGTGACGCCCGGCCCTTGACCTTGATGTGGCGGACGATCGGCGTCCATGCGGCTTTGGTGAGGTGCTGACCGGTGTCCCGGTCGCCGAAGACCCAGCGGTCGCTGCGCGTGATGCGGTAGCGACCCCAGTAGCGGTCTTTGATCCAGCGCAGGCCCTTGTTCGGATGGCGTCGCAGCGCCCAGCGCCACAGGCGCTGGAACAGCCAGTTGTCGATCAGGTTGTACGACCGTTGCGAGACTCCAGTGCGGTAGTAGTTCGCCCACCCCTTGATGATCGGGTTGAGCGTCCCGATGACCGCCTGAGCGTGAAGGCCGTTGAGTCTCGCGACTTCCTGACCGAGCCGAGCGCGCATCCGGAGCATCGCGGTCTTGGACGGCTTCGTCAGCAGCTTCCCGTTCGGGTAGCGGCGGATGTTGAACCCCAGGAAGTCGAACCCCTCGGACAGGTGCACGATCCGTGTCTTGTCCTCGTTGAACGACAGGCCCCGAGGCCGCAACCAGGCTGCGAGCCATTCTTTGACCGCGAGAGCCTCCTCTTCCGAGTGGCACAGTGCTACCAGGTCATCCGCATAGCGAATGAGCACAGGTGCTCCCTTGACCACTCGGTCGCCGACGTCCACCTTGTGCGGAGCGTGTCGGCGCACCCCGGCGGCTTCCTCCATCCCGTGCAGCGCGATATTCAGCAACAACGGCGAGATGATGCCGCCCTGGGGCGTTCCTGCCTCGGTGGGCAGATATTCGCCGTGCTCCATGACCCCGGCCTTCAGCCATGCGGCGACGTGCTCCCTGGCCGGGAACCCGTCGAGCATGGCCAGCAGGTGGTCGTGGTCGATGTTGTCGAACGCCGCTGTCAGGTCCGCGTCCAGCACCCACATGCGGTGCCGGGTCTTTCCTGCGCACGTAACGAAGATCGCCTCGATGGCGTCGTGGCAGCCGCGTCCTGGCCGGAAGCCGTAGACGTCCGGTTCGAAGCGGGCCTCCCACTCAGGCTCCAGAGCGCCTGCGACCATCGCCTGGACGGCGCGGTCGGTCAACGTGGGGATACCGAGCGGTCGGCGCTTGCCGTTCGCCTTCGGGATGTGCACTCGCCGCACCGGCGAGGGCGTCGTCGTCATCGCGTTCTCCATGAGCCACACGGCCATCGCGGCCCGTGACTCGTCGTCGAGCACGACGACGCCGTCCACCCCAGCAGTGCCGCGTCCCTTGTTCGTCTGCGTCACCCTCCGCACCGCCACGAGCACGTTGGCCCGTGACCGCAGCATCAGGCGCTGCAGACTACGAACCCGCCGGGGGTTCGCGTCCTTCGCCGCCATGAAGATCCGTTGTCTCAACGCACGTACGTCTGCGTCGACCTTCGGCCAGTCGATCCCGGCCCACCAGTCGGCGTCCACGTCTGCGGATCTGTTCGCCGTGGCGTCCAACATCCCCCGCAGTTCCCTACGCATCCTCACCTTCCTTCCACGACTCACCTGGCTCACGTCAGCCCCGCTTTCGCGTCCGGACACAAGGTCCGGTATCCGGGTGGTTATCGTCCGACGACCGCTGGAGGAGCGGCCACTCGCCGTGCGTTTCCCAGTGCCTTACGGCGTCCCGGCCTTCGCTTCTTGAGCCATCCTGTTCCCGCCGCGCGCGTCAACCCCTCTCACGAGGAAGCCCACCGAGCATGCTCGGCGCGCGACGGGGTTTCCGTGTTCCGCACCTTCCAGATACGGCCTGGCAGGGTGCCGCCTTTCCCCCGGGAGCGGTGGTGTCCTCACACCCACGCAGCATGCCGCGGATGCCACCTGCCGGACTCACACCGGCTTGCTCCTAAAACCCCCGACGCCTGCCATGAGGGGGCCTAAAGCTAACGAGAGCTCATCGACGGTTCACTTACGTTCACCCATCCAAGCCTTCCCCTCACCCGCCGCTCGTCGGCAGACTGACAGCACGGCTTCGGCTTTCCCGTGGGCTTCGCACCCCGTCGTCACCAACGACGCACGCCACGGTGGGGACGGGTCTTATGGACACTGACCCGGATCACATGCGACGTCCCGAAGGGCGCCACCTCCACTCCATGCAACCACTGAAAATGTGCGACCTCACGTCGCACA
>NZ_JAMTCT010000060.1 GCF_024171995.1 Promicromonospora umidemergens
TCGAGCGCTGCGAAGCGCTGCTGAACCTTGCGGTGATGGAAGGGCACCGCTCTCGGTCCGTCGCAGCGGGCTGAGGAAGCTGGAGGACGGTCGTCCGGGTCGGCATGGGCTCGGGTGGCGGAGCAGTCCTCGACAACGACGGGACGTCCCAGCACTGCCAGATGGGGCGGGTCCGGCTAGCAAGACGGAGAGGCATACGAGAGGAACCAGTGGCTGAAAGCCCCTCAAGTCGAGACCACCGACCCCGAGCCTGGCGGGTATGGGTCGGGTTGCACTGCGTACCCGCGTCGGCGCTTCGGCGGCGACGTCGGGGAACTCCTGGGCTGGGTGATGTCGCCGGTCGGGAGGCCACGGTGAAGGACTGCGGCGTAGTCGTGGCGATGGTGCTGGGGCATAACTGGGTGCCGATCCCGTCGAAGGGTTCTGCAGTGAACGTAGGAACCGTCTTGGTCCCGCCGGGATCGTGCCGCGACCAGCGGCAGGAGACCCGGCTGGGTGCATGGCCTGCCGACCGGGCCGGGACGGGGCGGAGGACCCGTAGTAGTCCGAGGGCGGGAAAGCCGTCCACTTGGCGAAGGGGTCCAGCGTGATCAGCAACTGTGTGAGCACGAAGGGAGACGCGCCGGTGAACATCGACGCTCCATGGCCAGAGCCTTCCGAGGCTTGGGCGCGGGTACTGACAATGCAAACGCGGCTGCACCGTTGGGCGACGACCGATCCGGGTCGTCGTTTCGATGATGTGTTCAACCTTGTCCATGATCCCGCGTTCCTGGTGGCTGCCTGGACGCGGGTGCGGGACAACAAGGGCGCCCGCACCGCCGGAGTCGACGGCCTGGCGCCGCGCGACGTTCCCGGCGACCGGGTGCTGGTCGGCCTGGCCCGCCTGCGTGAGCAGATCCGGGCTGGGACGTTCAGCCCGGAACTGGTGCGCGCGAAGTCGATCCCCAAGGCGAACGGCAAGGTCCGGACGCTGGGGATTCCGACGACGGCGGACCGGATCGTGCAGGCGTCCTTGAAGCTGGTGCTGGAACCGATCTTCGAGGCGGACTTCAAGCCGTCCTCCTACGGGTTCCGGCCCAGGCGTCGAGCGCAGGACGCGATCGCCGAGATCAACTACCTCGGCTCGGGCACCCGCGACTACTCGTGGGTGTTCGAGGCGGACATCAGCAAGTGTTTCGACATGATCGACCACTCTGCGCTGATGGCCCGGGTGAGGATGAGGGTCAAGGACAAGAAGGTCCTGCGCCTGGTCCGGGGGTTCCTCAAGGCCGGGGTCCTGTCCGAGGATGGGTCCCGCCGTGAGACGATCACCGGCACTCCGCAGGGCGGAATCTTGTCGCCGCTGCTGGCCAATATCGCCCTGTCTGTCCTGGACGAGTACTTCGCCGCCAAGTGGGCGGCTCTCGGCCCGGAATGGACGCGCGCCAAGCACCGGCGGGCCGGTGGACCGGTCATGAAAGTGATCCGCTACGCGGACGACTTCGTGGTCATGGTCCACGGGCTACGTCACCATGCCGAAGCGCTCTGGGACGAGGTGGCAGCGGTCCTCGCGCCGATGGGGTTGTCTCTGTCGGCCGAGAAGACAAGAGTCGTCCATATCGATGACGGGTTCGACTTCCTCGGGTGGCACATCCAGCGCCGCCGGATGAGGGGTCGTGGCGGCAAGACGGCGGTCTATACCTACCCCTCGGCCACGTCGTTGGCCAGGGTCAGGGACAAGGTCCGTCGCCTGACCCGCCGAGCATCGCACCGCACTCTTGCTGACCTGCTGCGCCGGCTCAACCCAGCGCTGCGGGGCTGGTGCGCATACTTCCAGCACGGGGTTTCCAAGTCGACGTTCTCCTACCTCGATCGATTCGCCTTCTGGCGGATCGTCGGCTGGTTGAAGAAACGACATCCCCGACTGAACATGCACACCCTGGTCCGACGTCACCTGCCTGGCTGGCAGATCCGTGACGGCGGGATCGAGTTCTTCAGGGCGTGGAAGGTCACCGTGACCCGATACCGCTATCGAGGAGCGAAGATCCCAACGCCCTGGACCAGCGCAGCGACCGCAACGTCATGACCACGTGGAGAGCCGGATGCTCAGGAATGGGCACGTCCGGTTCGGGAGGCGGCCAGCGGAGACCCACCCCGGGAGACCGGGACAGGGCGCCGCTGGCCGACCTCACAC
>NZ_JAMTCT010000061.1 GCF_024171995.1 Promicromonospora umidemergens
GTGCAACGCTCAGCGAACCGCCACGCGGCTTGGACGCGAGGCGACCACGACGACCTGACGTGACCGGGCCGGGTGGTCGGCTCGCCAGGCGTGGTCGGCAGAACGTCAGGTGGTCGGTCGCTCGGAATGCCGACTACGTGACGTACTGCCGAACACTCAACCGGCGCCACACGGCTGACCCGGGATGTGGGAACCTCGACCCCGTGACCCTCACCCTGCCCGACCCGCTCGTCGGCCCAGCGCGCCTCACCGCCGCCTTCCTCGTCTCGGCGTCGGCGATCCTGCTCTTCGCCATTCACATCCGGCCGGTCGCGTACCTGCCGCTGGTGCTGGGCATAGCGCTGGGCCTGTGGGCCGACCGTGCCCTGGGCCGGGACCTGGCCCTGATCGGCGTGGGCCTGGGGATCATCTCGATGATCTCGCTGCAGGCGGACCTGTCCGACGCCGGGATGCTGCGCTTCACGCTGGCCCTCGGCGGATCGGTACTGGTGCCGTGGGCGCTCTCCCGGTTCGTACTGAAGCAGGACACCATCCAGTTCCCGGTGCTGACCGGACGCCGCTGGACCGGCGGGCAGTGGGTCTACCTCGCCGCCGTGGTGGCGCTCGGGTACGTGCTGCTGCCGTTCTACTTCCTCGGCTCGGGCGCCTACCTGAACTGGCCGGACCTCGACGGGACGCAGGACATCTGGCGGCTCTTCGTCGGCGTCAACGCCGTCGGCATCTGGGACGAGCTGTTCTTCATCTGCGTGGTGTTCGCCCTGCTCTGCAAGCACTTCCCGATGTGGCAGGCCAACCTGCTGCAGTCGATGATCTTCGTGTCGTTCCTGTGGGAGCTCGGCTACCGCGAGTGGGGCCCGCTGCTCACCGTGCCTTTCGCGCTGGTCCAGGGCTGGATCTTCGCGAAGTTCAAGTCGCTCAGCTACGTCGTGGCGGTGCACCTGCTGTTCGACGCCGTCGTGTTCGCCGTCCTGGTGCACGGACACCACCCGGAGCTGTTCGACATCTTCATCACCGCGCCCTGACCCGCTCCGCTATGAGCCGGAACCGTCGTTGGAACCCGGACCTCCGATAGCGGCCAGCACCTCACGGACCTCCTCGACCTCGATGCGGATCGCGTCGGCCTCGGCCTGTGCCAGCGCCTTCGCATCGGCGTCCTTGCCCTCCGCGATCTCCTCGTCGGCCGGCTGCAGCCCGCCGTAGTGGTGCTCGACGAGCGCTGACAACAGCGCGATGTCGAACTCCGAACCATCGAGTGCGGCGAGTGCGTCGACCTGCTCGTCGGTGAGCATGCCGTGGTTGCCGCCCTCGTGGGAGTGCGCACTGGCCCCGGCACGCGGTCCGCTGCCGTTGTCGGGCAGCTCGGTGTCGAGGCCGTCCGCTGCGAGGGCGAGCGCTTCCCTGCCCGCGGCGGGCACCGCGATCTCCCGGTCCTCGAGCCATCCGGCGAGCTCGCTGACCCGTCCGGCCGAGGCCTCGCCCACCTCGACGGCCAGGGCGAGCACTGCGTCGTCGGTGGACCGCCCCGGCGCGAGCGCGGAAAGCTGCACGGCCTGCGCGTTGTGCTCGATGGCCGTTGCAGCGTAGGCCGAGTCCGCGGCGGAGTACCCCGCCGCCTCCTGCTTTGCCGGGACCAGCACGCCGAGCCAGAGCAGCAGCGCCAGCACCACGGCGAGCCCGCCGGCGAGGACGGCCCCCATGATCCGGAGGCGCCGCCCCAGCCCGTAGGCCGACGGCGTCGCCGCGGCCTCCTGGTCCGGCGCGTCACCCGACGGCGGCGTGGTCTCCTCGGTCGTCGAGTCCTGGGGCGTCATGTCCGGGAGGTTCCCATACAAACCCTAGGAGGCGCCAGAGTCGAACCAGCACGGAGACCAGAGGCCCGCCGGCGGTGGTCGCCGGCGGGCCTCAGACCCGTTGCTGCGTGTCAGCCGCGGAACGGCGTCTGCATCTGCGGGTTCAGGTCCCGCTGCTTGACCCGTTCTGCCCGTCCGTCGATCGAGTCGTCGATGTCGAAGGTGTCGAAGCCGATGGCCAGATCGTTGGAGTACGCATACCCGTTGTAGTAGTACGTGGACCAGGTGCCGC
>NZ_JAMTCT010000062.1 GCF_024171995.1 Promicromonospora umidemergens
AGCAGGGCGTTGATCATCGTCTGCAGCAGGTCACGCATCAGGTCCGGGGAGGCCTCCGAGAGTGCCTCGCCAAGCAGGCCGGCAGGGTCAACAATATGAGGTGCGGTCATCGTGATGTTTCCGTTCGAGAGTGCTGTGAAGGGTTCACTCGAAGGATCACGCGGTGGCCGCACTACGTCTCGTCGAAGACGACGATCCCGGCGACCGCGCTACACCACTATCAGGGACTCAACTGCGCTTTTTGTGTGCTGCATGCCCCAGGTGTCGGACACGAGCCGCTCGGCCTCGGCTGGTTCACGTCCCTCAGCGATCAGCCGGGGAACCAGCAGCGCGGCGTCGACCCAGGGTGGTCCGGTCCGGGACCAGGCCCAGTCGATCAGACGGACCTGGTCGCCGTGCACGAGCAAGTTGAGCTGGTGGATGTCGCCGTGGACCAAGGAGTACCCGGGCAGGATGCTCGGCACTTCGTCGTCGAAGTGGAGCAGCAGGTCCAAGTGCTGCTTCTCCCACGCGTCGAGCTGGTCCACGTGATGGTCCGCGAGCCACTGCCATCCAGCCAGGCGCGCGTATCGCTTGCTGAGCGGCGACACACCAGGAGCAGGGCTCGGGGTGAGTTGCTGAGCGAGGCGGGAGAGGGCTTCGACCACGGCCGGGACGTCGGGTGAACCGGGTGTGAGGTCGGCGTGCTCGCCGGGCACGATCTCGTACCCGGCGAGCAGCCATCCTTCGGTTTGCACGGTCCACAGCAGACGCGGCGCATCACGCACCGCGTCCCGTAGTCGGGAGTTGATCTGGATCTCGTGCTCGTGCACGGTGACCAGCCGGTCGTAGTCGGGAACGCCCTTGACGAACACCGTCCCGTCGACCGTGTGCAGGAACGCGGCGAACGTCGAGTTGCGGCCGGCCGACGGCGCTTCGGCGCGGAGCACCGTCCCGCACTCTGCCTCGATGGCCTGCCGGAGTTCGGTGGGTAGTTCCTCCCATGAGCGGCGGTGCATCGTGTTCTCCTAGTGGTTGGTCACGGTGCGGTGGAGCTGGTGCAGCCCTGGTGGCACTGCGAGCAGGCGACCGAGTGCGCCGTGGGCCATAGGTCGGTGTCGACGTAGAACCCGGCGGTGGCGATGGCGTCTACGGTGTACTGGATCGCCTCGTGAGCGGACTCACCCAGGGTGGCCGGGTCTTCGGGGTCGGTGGGCACGTGGTGCAGGAACCGGCCCGCGATCCGCTCGCAGAACGCAGCGTAGTCAACGGTGTGCAGGATGAACTCGTGCCACCCCGGGTCGACCTCGTCCGACGGCGACAAGGGTCGCCCCTGGTGGGTGGCGGTGGTGCCCAGGAACGCCAGCGCCTGGTCCACGATCCGTGCCGCCATGCCCAGGTCGTGGTCGTGCTCGGTGGCGACACGCTCCGTGAGCTTCTGGAACAACGCCGGGTCCACGAGCGACCTGCCCTCGCGCAGGTCGTGTGCGGTGATGATGGTCATGTGCTTCCTCCTCGTTGTACGGGGTAGTGCTTTGTACCTGCACCCGCCATGGGGCAGGCCTGCGGCCGGGCAGTGGTACGGGGGTCCGGGGCTGCCCAGCCGCAAGATCAATGGCGGCGGCTACAGGCTGCTCAGGGGTAGGGGGGCTCCCCCCGTTTGGTGGACACGCTGATACTGGATCTGCTTGATCCGGAGGAAGCGAGTCAGATTTATGTCCATGAAGGACTATTCGGAC
>NZ_JAMTCT010000063.1 GCF_024171995.1 Promicromonospora umidemergens
GCGGCACCTGGTCCACGTACTACTACAACGGGTATGCGTACTCCAACGATCTGGCCATCGGCTTCGACACCTTCGACATCGACGACTCGATCGACCGCCGCGCCGAGCGCGTGCGGATGAGGTCGCTCAACCCGCAGATGCAGGAGTCGTTCGGCCGCTGACGCGTCCGCGGCCAGAAGATGTGCCCGTCCCGGGCACGCCAGGCTGCCCGACGACGGCGGGGTGCTTTCCGTACGGAAGGTGACCCGCCCGTCGTCGGGCAGTGCTGTGTCGCTTGGGGCAATTGTCACCACTGTGTAAAACGTCACCAAAAGTCTGGTGCTGAGCGGATCCTGTGCGTGACACTGCCTCAACCGACCTAGGAGGTGTGACGCCCGTGCGTCGACCAACCTTTACTCGATCTCGCGCTCGGGGTGCCACTGGCGTCGCCCTGACAGCGTTCTTTGCTGCGGCGGCAGTGGCACTCGCAGGACCCGTGGCCGCATCCGCCGCCGAGCCGGACGTACCGCCGGGCGAGACAGCGTCCTCGAACATGACCCACCTGAGCAACCAGCCCAAGAACGGCGCGCTGCAGGGCACCGGCTCGGACATCGCGTTCCAGGGCAAGTACGCGTTCGCCGGCAACTACGACGGGTTCACCGTCTACGACCTGTCGGACAAGAAGAACCCGGAGCAGGTCGTGCAGGTCTCCTGCCCGGGCTCGCAGAACGACATCTCCGTCTACAAGGACATCCTGGTGCTCTCCACGGACTCGTCGCGCAGCGACGACTCGTGCGCGTCGACGTCCATGCCCGCCACTGAGAAGGCGGCGTGGGAGGGTATCAAGATCTGGGACATCTCCAACCCGCTCGCGCCGGAGTACGTCAAGTCGATCGAGACCGAGTGCGGGTCGCACACGCATTCCCTGGCTCCGTCGAAGAACGGCAGGACGGTCTACGCGTACGTGTCGTCCTACGCGCCGAACGCGTCATACCCGGACTGCCAGCCGCCGCACGACTTCGTCTCGATCGTGAAGATCCCGGTGAAGCACCCGACGTCGGCCGAGCTGGTCGCCACGCCGAACCTGTTCCCGGACGGTGGCTACGAGGGTGACCCGGAGCGCCGCGCCTCCACCACGAGCGGCTGCCACGACATCACCACCTACGCCAAGTACGACCTGGCTGCGGGTGCGTGCATGGGTGACGGCATCCTGATGGACATCAGGGACCGGGAGCGTCCCCGGGTGATCAGCCAGGTGCGGGACACGGAGAACTTCGCCTTCTGGCACTCGGCCACGTTCAACAACGACGCGAGCAAGGTCGTCTTCACCGACGAGCTCGGCGGCGGTGGCCTCGCGACCTGCACCGAAGAGTTCGCTCCGGAGCTCGGCGCCAACGGCATCTACGACATCGAGCGCAAGCGCCATGGCAAGACGGAGCTCGAGTTCGCGTCGTACTACAAGATCCCTCGGATCAACACCGCCGAGGAGAACTGTGTGGCGCACAACGGTTCGCTGATCCCGGTCAAGGGCAAGGACCTGATGGTTCAGTCCTGGTACCAGGGCGGCGTGTCCGTGTTCGACTTCACCGACTCGGAGAACCCGCGGGAGGTCGCCTGGTTCGACCGCGGCGAGGGTGTGAGCGGTGGCGGCACCTGGTCCACGTACTACTACAACGGGTATGCGTACTCCAACGATCTGGC
>NZ_JAMTCT010000064.1 GCF_024171995.1 Promicromonospora umidemergens
CTGCATGGTGGGTGTTGGAAAGTTTTTCGGTGGGGGATGGGCTCGCGGCCTATCAGCTTGTTGGTGGGGTAATGGCCTACCAAGGCGTCGACGGGTAGCCGGCCTGAGAGGGCGACCGGCCACACTGGGACTGAGACACGGCCCAGACTCCTACGGGAGGCAGCAGTGGGGAATATTGCACAATGGGCGAAAGCCTGATGCAGCGACGCCACGTGAGGGATGACGGCCTTCGGGTTGTAAACCTCTTTCAGCAGGGAAGAAGCGAAAGTGACGGTACCTGCAGAAGAAGCGCCGGCTAACTACGTGCCAGCAGCCGCGGTAATACGTAGGGCGCAAGCGTTGTCCGGAATTATTGGGCGTAAAGAGCTCGTAGGCGGTTTGTCGCGTCTGGTGTGAAATCCCATGGCTCAACTGTGGGCTTGCATCGGGTACGGGCAGACTAGAGTACTGTAGGGGAGACTGGAATTCCTGGTGTAGCGGTGGAATGCGCAGATATCAGGAGGAACACCGATGGCGAAGGCAGGTCTCTGGGCAGTTACTGACGCTGAGGAGCGAAAGCATGGGGAGCGAACAGGATTAGATACCCTGGTAGTCCATGCCGTAAACGTTGGGCACTAGGTGTGGGGCGGGTTCCACTCGTTCTGTGCCGTAGCTAACGCATTAAGTGCCCCGCCTGGGGAGTACGGCCGCAAGGCTAAAACTCAAAGGAATTGACGGGGGCCCGCACAAGCGGCGGAGCATGCGGATTAATTCGATGCAACGCGAAGAACCTTACCAAGGCTTGACATGTACGAGAACGCGTTAGAGATAACGAACTCTTTGGACACTCGTACACAGGTGGTGCATGGTTGTCGTCAGCTCGTGTCGTGAGATGTTGGGTTAAGTCCCGCAACGAGCGCAACCCTTATCCTATGTTGCCAGCGGGTTATGCCGGGGACTCATGGGAGACTGCCGGGGTCAACTCGGAGGAAGGTGGGGATGACGTCAAATCATCATGCCCCTTATGTCTTGGGCTTCACGCATGCTACAATGGCCGGTACAGAGGGCTGCGATACCGTGAGGTGGAGCGAATCCCAAAAAGCCGGTCTCAGTTCGGATCGGGGTCTGCAACTCGACCCCGTGAAGTCGGAGTCGCTAGTAATCGCAGATCAGCAACGCTGCGGTGAATACGTTCCCGGGCCTTGTACACACCGCCCGTCAAGTCACGAAAGTTGGTAACACCCGAAGCTCACGGCCCAACCCGCAAGGGAGGGAGTGGTCGAAGGTGGGACTGGCGATTGGGACTAAGTCGTAACAAGGTAGCCGTACCGGAAGGTGCGGCTGGATCACCTCCTTTCTAAGGAGCTCATCTCCATCAGGCCCCACATAGTGGGGACGCCGACCGGCTCTTCGGAGCGGTCCTCCCTCTCGGGGGAGGGTGTGGTGGGTGCTGGTGGCAGAGGCCAGGCCCAGGCCGTACGTGTCTGGGGTGGTTGCTCATGGGTGGAACATTGACGAAGGGTCTCCCTGTCCGGGGTGGCTGCTAGTACGCCTGGTGCGTCTCCTTCGGGGGGCTGTCACGGGTTGGAACG
>NZ_JAMTCT010000065.1 GCF_024171995.1 Promicromonospora umidemergens
GCCATGAAGTTTCCCCTTCTCAGATCCCGGCCGGCCCCCACGGCCGATCCGACTACCCAGACCCTAACGGCCACCGACCCACCGGTCGATGGGTATTTGTCCCCATGACCTGGCGATCGGCTATCGGGCCCTAGCGGTCGCGCAGGCGCTTCGCCCGCCGCTTCTTGAGCTCCTCGAGGCGCTGCGCGCGCTCGTCGGCCGAGAGGTCCGTGACACCGCCGGCCTGCTCGTCCTGGTCCCCGCGGCGCGGCGGACCCGCACGGAACGCACGCACTCCCAGCACGCACGAGACCACCAGCAGGACGACGGTGACGATGCCGAAGACCAGGTGCACGGCGTCGGACAGCCCTGACATGAGCGCACCGATCGCCGTCGACCAGGCGAGCCCTGCCGGCAGCATGGCCAGCAGCAGGCGCCCGTTCCAGCCCCAGCCGGCCAGATAGAAGCGCATCACTCGATCGGTGAACGGGCCGGGCCGCACGGGCTGGAGCGAGAGCGCGATGTCACCGGCGGTGGGCGGACCGAAGGTGCTCCCCCGGGCCCCGTAGGCCGTGAACGAGAGCTTCTCCCTCGCGTAGGACGGTCGCAACGACCGCACGGCGTAGACGAACGACAGCACGGCCAGCGGCCAGGACGCAGTCAGGACGTGCCAGCCACCCGGCCCGATGACGCAGGCCAGGAACAGCGCGGAGACCAGCAGGACGACGAGCTGGCCCACCGGCGGTCGGTCGTCGCCGCGCAGCAGGCTCTCCGGATCGTCGAACGCCAGGTAGCCCACCGACCCCACCAGGAGCGCGACGGCGAACAGCCAGATCACCGTCCACACCAGCCCGATCGACAGATACCCGAGGGGGCGCAGGGCGAGCACGGCAGGGCTCGGCCGCCCTCCGTCGTTCGTCGACCGGTCAGGGTCTCCAGCCACCAGCTCCGCCATCGTTCCTCCACCTCGCCCGTGCCGCCGGTGCGCAAGGCTAGCGTCCGGCATCCTCTCGTACCACCGGCCAGGCCGCCGTACCGGGACGACGGCGGGGGCGGTCCCGGACCGAAGTCCAGGACCGCCCCCGCGAAGCCTTGCTGAACGCGCTGGTTCTCAGATGCCGGCAGCGAGCTGCGAGTCGGCGTCCTGCAGCGTCGTAGCGGCCTGCTCCAGGAACGAGGCCATACCCTCGATACC